>NZ_JBIAPV010000008.1:0-336566 GCF_042888445.1 Streptomyces sp. NPDC002886 | reverse complement strand
CGCCCGGTTTACATTCCGAACCCGGAAGCTAAGCCTTTCAGCGCCGATGGTACTGCAGGGGGGACCCTGTGGGAGAGTAGGACGCCGCCGAACAACCCGCCCTTTTAGCTCAGTCGGTAGAGCGTCTCCATGGTAAGGAGAAGGTCAACGGTTCGATTCCGTTAAAGGGCTCCAAAACGAGAAGGCCCCCGCCAATGGCGGGGGCCTTTTTGCGTTTCCCCCACCCTTTCCGCGATCTCCTCCTGAGTATCCTTCGGGTTGGAATGATCTTGAGGGTTTTGCTGGGGAGGGACGCGTGATGTCGGATCAGACTCCGGCCGAGGCCGAGTTCGAGCAGGCCTGGGCCGACGGGAGGTATACCCGGGCGGTTCTGCCGGCCGTGGATGTCAACCGGATCCTGGGGGAGCGGTACGTCGGCGCGGAGCCGGTGGTATTGGACCGGGCGGGGATCTGGGACATGGAGGTCCGGAAGGCCGGCAATCCCGGTGCCTTCATTCCGTACGTCATCCAGGAAGGCTCTGCCTCCGCCTGGGTTCCGGGCCGGGCGGGGGCGGACCTGGGGGCCGAGTTCGTCCGGCAGTCGCGGCAGAGGCTGTGGCTGGAGCCGGACGAGTACGGACTCGTGCTCGAGGAGACGTACCTGAACCATGACCGGCAGGTGGTCACCTTCCTGGGCCGGGAGACCTTCTCCGACGTGCGGGGCGTGCCCCTGCGCGCGGACGGCCGGCAGCCGCTGTTCCACGTACAGCACGGGGTCGCCGGTACGGATGAGCGGCCGCTCAATACCTGGCGGATCGTCCTGCTGACGGATGAGCCTGACGAGCGGCTGGTGAAGGTCTTCGACCGGATGGCAAGTGATCCCTGGCTGCCCGAGTTCCTCGAGCTGTACGTCCGGGACGTGCTCGGGATCGCGCTGACGCGCCGGGACGACGTCTGAGGGTCCGAGGGACGGCGTAAAGGAGGGCCTCCGCCTTGTGGCGGGGGCCCTTTGTGCGTGATGGGGGTCCGGGGCTCCTCGTCAAGCCCCGAATCTTCGGGCCGTGACCGGGGGTGGGGGCCGGGGCGCAATGGGATCAGCAGGAGTTCCCAGGCCTTCGATCCACGGGAGGAAAGCTCATGAACAACGAACGGATTCGATATCTCGCCCACACTGTCAGGATCGCTCTGGCCGGTGACGCCGCCTCCCCGTCCGTGCAGCCGTCCCGGTCCGCTTCCCTGTCCGACACCGGCCGGGATTCGGTCGTGGAGACGGGCAGTGCGCCCTGGACCGGGGAAATGGCGGCCCCGTCGTTCATGATCCTGGTCGCGGGGCCCCGCCGTTAGGGCGAGTGGCGCGGCGGTGCTCAGTCGCCGTCGCGCTGCCGGGGGATGCGGAAGGCCAGGATGGCCATGTCGTCGGAGGCCGGTTCGGCGGCGAAGCGTTCCACCGCGCGCAGGACGCGGGAGGCGACGGCGCCGGCGGTGAGGCCCGTACAGGTGGTGAGGACCTCGGCGAGGCCGTCGTCGCCGAGCATGCGAGTGCCCTCGCGGCGTTCCGTGACGCCGTCCGTGACGCAGAGGAGGACGTCGCCCGGGTCCAGGGTGAGGGTCTGCTCGTAGAGCTCCAGGTCGTCGAGGACGCCGAGGAGGGGCTGCGGGTCGGCGGCGGGGATGACCTCGCCGTTCGGGCGCAGGCGCAGCGGCAGCGGGTGGCCCGCGCAGACGACCTTCATGTGGGCGCCGCCGTCGGGCTGCGGGTGCAGCTCGCCGTAGAGGAGGGTGAGGAAGCGGCTGCGGTCGCCCTCGTCGAGGATCGCCGCGTTGAGGCGTTCCAGTACGGCCGGGCCGCCGAGGCCTTCGCGGGCCAGGAGGCGCAGGGCGTGGCGGGCCAGGCCGGTGACGGCGGCCGCCTCGGGGCCCGTACCGCAGACGTCGCCGATGGCGAACCCGTAGACGCCGGGGCGGATGGGGAAGACGTCGTAGAAGTCGCCGCCCACCTCGTTGCCCTCGCCCGCCGCGCGGTAGATGACCTCGACCTCGATGCCGGGGATGGTGGGGGAGCCGGGCGGCAGCAGGCTGCGCTGGAGCGAGCGGCTGATCGCGGTGCGCTCGGAGTACAGGCGGGCGTTGTCCAGGGCGAGGGCGGCGCGGCGGGAGAGGTCTTCGGCGAGTTCGAGGATCTCCTGCCGGAAGTGCTCCTCGGAGGGCTTGCCGAGGGTCAGCATGCCGATGACCCGGTTGCGGGCGAGGAGCGGGAGGACCACGGTCTCGCCGCCGACCGCGAGGGAGGTCTCGGGCCAGGGGCGGGCGCCGGACTCGCGGACCGGCTCGGGCGGGCTGACCTGGGCGAGCAGGGCCTTGAGCCCGTCGATGCGTTCCTCGTCCTCGTGCAGGACGTACGAGAGGAACGGGTCGGAGGCCTGGTCGGCGATGGTGTAGACGGCGCACCAGGTGGCGAGGGTGGGGACGGTCATCTGGGCCATGAGGGCCAGGGTCTGGTCCCGGTCCAGGGTGCCGGCGAGCAGGTCGGAGGCCTCCACGAGGAAGGAGAGGGAGCCGCGGCGCAGTCGTTCGAGCTCGCCGAGGCGGGCGGATTCCACGGCGAGGGCGATGCGGTCCGCGGCGAACTGCAGGCGCAGGGCGTCGTCGTTGGAGTAGCGGCCGGGCATCTCGGCGGCGACTCCGAGGGAACCGGTGAGGCGGCCCTCGACCTTGAGGGGGACGGTGATGGCGGAGCGCATGCCGGTGGCTTCCAGGAGGGGTACCGCGCCGGGGACGACGACGAGGTCCTCGTGGACGGCGGGCATGCGGGCGCTGCCGTACCGGTTGGTGCCGGCTTCGACGGGGACGCGGGCGAAGCGCTGGCGGGTGGACGGCAGGCCGGTGGTGGCGCGGACTTCGAGCTCGGTCTCGTCGTCGGTGGCGAGGAGGAGGAAGGCGGAGTCGGCGTCGAGGAGGTCGCGGGCGCGTTCCACGGTGCGCTGGAGCAGGCCGTCGAGGTCGTCGGGGGCGGGGGAGCCGATGAAGATCTCGAAGGGGTCCGTGGGGCGGGTCTCGGTGAGGTGGCCGCCGTCCATGGGGGCCCGTACGGGGCTCTGCAGCAGGGCGCGCTCGTCGTCGTGCACGAGGAGGCAGACGATGGAGGGCTCGCCGTGGGCATCACGGACCCGCAGGTGGGAGGCGTAGATCGGGATGACGCGGCCGTCGGCGCCGCGGATGCCGTAGCTGCCCTCCCAGCGGGACAGGCGCAGGGCCTCGGCGATGCCGGTGCCGGTGCCGGGGGTCTGCGGCCAGGCGGCGAGCTCGGCGAGCGGGCGGCCGACCGCCTTCGAGGCGAGGTGGCCGAAGATGATCTCGGCGTCCTCGTTCCAGGCGGAGACGGTGCCCGCGGAGTCGATCTGCAGGACGGCGACGCGGACCCGGCTGTCGGCCAGGGGGAGGAGCTGGTCGGGGACGACGGGTCCCGCGGAGCGGGTACCGACCGGACGGTCCGGCATGTCGAGCCGGAACCAGACGTGCTTGTGCGTGGCCGTGTACTCGACGCCCCAGCGGGTGGCGAGGGCGGCGCAGAGCATGAGCCCGCGGCCGTTCTCGCGGTCGGGATCGGCGTACGGGCGGTCGCCCGGGTGCTGGAGGGGGAGCTCGCGCTCCGGGTAGCGGTCGGCGACCTCGACCCGTACGCCGTCCTCGGTGCGCAGGCACAGGACCTCGGCGCGGGTTCCGGCGTGGACCACGGCGTTGGTGACGAGCTCGCTGGTGAGGACGACCGCGTCGTCGATGATGTCCCCGAAGCCCCAGCCCTGGAGGGTGTCGCGGACGAATGCGCGGGCAGCAGCGACCGAACGCCCCTGTGGATCGAAACTGGCAGCCGCCCGTGCCGTGATCACAAGTCTCCTTCGACGCGGTGGACAACGGATGCCAGGTTACTTACCTTCGCGGTCGCCATGGTGCCGTCGTCCGGGAATCCACCCGCAGGGTGCGGACGGTGTGCGATGGTGCCGGAGTGTTATGGCCGGGTTCGGCCAGGGTGAAACACTGGGCAGGCTTGAAGTCGGGCAGTACATGGGCACGGCGTAAACGGGCACGGCGTAGATGGGCACGGCGTAAGTGGGCGCAGTCTGATGAGCAAGATGCCCGGTGGAACAGAGGATGACCCCTTCGGGAGGGACACGGTGGAGGCTGGCGCGGCGGTGCGGCGTACGGGAACGCGCCCTAAGGGAGGTCGCTCCCGGCGGGGCACGACGACGGAGGTCGATACCGCGGCCCTGAACAGGCTGCTCACGGCCTTGGTGTCGATGCGGGACGGTAACTTCCGCAAGCGCCTGACGGTGTCCGGCGACGGGGTGATGGCGGAGATCGCCGCCGTCTACAACGAGGTCGCCGACCGCAATCTCCACCTGACCGGGGAGCTGTCCCGGGTGCGGCGGATGGTGGGCCGCGAGGGCAAGCTCAGCGAACGGCTGGAAACAGGTGCCTGCGAGGGCTCCTGGGCGGCCGCGATCGATGCCTCGAACCAGCTGGTGGACGATCTGGCCCGGCCGGTGTCCGAGGTGGGCCGGGTGCTGTCGGCGGTCGCGGAGGGTGATCTCGACCAGCGCATGGACCTGCGGACCCAGGCCGCGGAGGGTGCCGGGCACCCGCTGCGCGGGGAGTTCCTGAAGGTCGGGCGGACGGTCAACAACCTGGTCGACCAGCTCTCCGCGTTCACCGACGAGGTGACGCGGGTGGCGCTGGAGGTGGGTACCGAGGGCAAGCTCGGCGGCCAGGCGCAGGTGCGCGGGATGTCCGGGTCCTGGAAGGACCTGACCGACTCCGTCAACACGATGGCGTACCGGCTCACCGCTCAGGTGCGTGACATCGCTCTCGTGACGACGGCGGTGGCCAAGGGCGATCTGTCGCGCAAGGTCACGGTGCACGTGGCCGGCGAGATGCTGCAGCTGAAGAACACCGTGAACACGATGGTGGACCAGCTCTCCTCGTTCTCCTCCGAGGTGACCCGCGTGGCCCGCGAGGTGGGTACGGAGGGTGAGCTCGGCGGCCAGGCGAAGGTGCCCGGGGTCGCGGGCGTGTGGAAGGACCTGACCGACTCGGTCAACACGATGGCCGGGAACCTGACGGCCCAGGTGCGCGGGATCGCGCAGGTGACCACGGCGGTCGCGAACGGCGACCTGTCGCAGAAGGTCCGGGTCAGCGCGCGCGGCGAGGTCGCGCAGCTGGCCGAAACGATCAACCAGATGACCGAGACGCTACGGACCTTCGCGGACGAGGTCACGCGCGTGGCCAGCGAGGTCGGGGCGAAGGGCCTGCTCGGCGGGCAGGCGCAGGTGCCGGGCGCGGCCGGGACGTGGAAGGACCTCACCGACTCGGTGAACACGGTCTTCCGCAACCTCACCACGCAGGTGCGCGACATCGCGCAGGTGACGACGGCGGTGGCCAACGGCGACCTGTCGCAGAAGGTCACCGTGAACGTGGCCGGCGAGATGCTGGAGCTGAAGAACACCGTCAACACGATGGTGGACCAGCTCCAGTCCTTCGGTGCCGAAGTGACGCGGGTGGCCCGTGAGGTCGGCGTCGAGGGCGAACTGGGCGGCCAGGCGCAGGTGCCGGGCGCGGCCGGAACGTGGAAGGACCTCACCGACTCGGTGAACACGGCCTTCCGCAACCTCACCGGTCAGGTCCGCAACATCGCCCAGGTGACGACGGCGGTGGCCAACGGCGACCTGTCGCAGAAGGTCACGGTCGACGTCTCCGGCGAGATGCTCCAGCTGAAGAACACCGTGAACACGATGGTGGACCAGCTGTCCTCCTTCGCCGACCAGGTCACGCGGATGGCGCGGGACGTGGGCACGGAGGGCCGGCTCGGCGGCCAGGCGCGGGTCGAGGGGGTGTCCGGCACCTGGAAGGAGCTCACCGACTCCGTCAACTTCATGGCCGGGAACCTGACCTCCCAGGTGCGTCAGATCGCCCAGGTGACCACGGCGGTGGCACGCGGCGACCTGTCGCAGAAGATCGACGTGGACGCGCGCGGCGAGATCCTGGAGCTGAAGAACACCATCAACACGATGGTCGACCAGCTCTCGGCCTTCGCCGAGCAGGTGACCCGGGTGGCCCGGGACGTGGGTACGGAGGGCCGGCTCGGCGGTCAGGCGCAGGTGCCCGGTGTGGCCGGCGTATGGCGCGATCTGACGGACTCCGTGAACGGCATGGCCGGGAACCTGACCTCCCAGGTCCGCAACATCGCGCAGGTGGCCACCGCGGTGGCGCGCGGCGACCTGTCGCAGAAGATCGAGGTCGACGCCCGGGGCGAGATCCTGGAGCTCAAGAACACCCTCAACACGATGGTGGACCAGCTCTCGAACTTCGCGGAGCAGGTGACCCGGGTGGCCCGGGAGGTGGGTACCGAGGGCATCCTGGGCGGCCAGGCGGAGGTGAAGGGCGTCTCCGGCACCTGGAAGGACCTCACCCAGTCCGTCAACTTCATGGCGAACAACCTGACCTCGCAGGTGCGCAACATCGCCGAGGTGACCACGGCGGTCGCCATGGGCGACCTGTCGAAGAAGATCACGGTCGATGCCAAGGGCGAGATCCTGGAGCTCGTCACCACCGTGAACACGATGGTGGACCAGCTCTCCTCCTTCGCCGAGCAGGTGACGCGGGTGGCCCGCGAGGTGGGTACCGAGGGCATCCTCGGCGGCCAGGCCCGGGTGCGGGGGGTCACCGGCATCTGGAAGGACCTCAGCGACAACGTCAACACCATGGCCGGCAATCTGACCGCCCAGGTGCGCGGCATCGCGCAGGTGTCGACCGCGGTGGCCAACGGCGACCTGACCAAGACGGTCACCGTCGAGGCGCGTGGCGAGGTCGCGCAGCTCGCCGACACCGTCAACACGATGGTCAAGACGCTGTCCTCCTTCGCCGACGAGGTCACCCGCGTGGCCCGCGAGGTGGGTACGGAGGGCCGCCTCGGCGGCCAGGCGCACGTGCCGGGGGTCTCCGGGACGTGGAAGGACCTCACCGACTCGGTGAACTTCATGGCCTCCAACCTCACCGGCCAGGTGCGGCAGATCGCCATGGTCACGACCGCCATCGCCAAGGGCGATATGACCAAGAAGATCGACATCGACGCGCGCGGGGAGATCCTGGAGCTCAAGACCACGATCAACACGATGGTCGACCAGCTCTCCTCCTTCGCCGACCAGGTGACCCGGGTGGCCCGCGAGGTGGGTACCGAGGGCATCCTCGGCGGCCAGGCCCGGGTCCGGGACGTGGACGGCACCTGGCGGGACCTGACCGAGTCCGTGAACGAGATGGCCGGGAACCTCACCCGGCAGGTGCGCGCCATCGCGGCCGTGGCCACCGCGGTGACGCGGGGCGATCTCAACCTGAAGATCGACGTGGACGCGGCGGGCGAGATCCAGGTCCTCCAGGACAACATCAACACGATGATCGCCAACCTGCGCGACACCACCTTGGCCAACAAGGAGCAGGACTGGCTCAAGGGCAACCTCGCCCGCATCTCCGCCCTGATGCAGGGCCGCCGCGAGCTGGACGACGTGGCCTCGCTGATCATGAGCGAGCTGACCCCGGTGGTCTCCGCGCAGCACGGGGCGTTCTTCCTGGCGCTGCCGACCGGGGGCACCACCGAGATCGGGACCGACGGCGGCGCGGACGGCTCGTACGAGCTGCGGATGCGCGGGAGTTACGCGTACGCCGGCGGGCAGATGCCCATCTCCTTCCGGCCGGGTGAGGGGCTCATCGGCATGGTCGCCGAGGAGAAGCGGATGGTGCTCATCGAGAACACCCCGCCCGGCTACCTGAAGATCTCCTCCGGGCTCGGCGAGGCCCCGCCCGCGCACGTGATCGTGCTGCCGGTGCTCTTCGAGGGGAAGGTGCTCGGCGTCATCGAGCTGGCCTCCTTCCAGCCCTTCACGCAGATCCAGAAGGACTTCCTCAGTCAGATCGCCGAGATGATCGGTACGAGCGTCAACACCATCTCCGTCAACTCCAAGACGGAGATGCTCCTCAAGCAGTCGCAGGAGATGACCGAGCAGCTGCGCGAGCGCTCCGACGAGCTGGAGAACCGGCAGAAGGCCCTCCAGGCAGCCAACGCCGAGCTGGAGGAGAAGGCCGAGCTGCTGGCCCAGCAGAACCGGGACATCGAGGTGAAGAACACCGAGATCGAGGAGGCCCGGCAGGTCCTGGAGGAGCGCGCCGAGCAGCTCGCGGTCTCGATGCGCTACAAGAGCGAGTTCCTGGCGAACATGTCCCACGAGCTGCGGACCCCGCTCAACTCCCTGCTGATCCTGGCCAAGCTGCTCGCCGACAACGCGGACGAGAACCTCTCGCCCAAGCAGGTGGAGTTCGCCGAGACCATCCACGGGGCCGGCTCCGACCTGCTCCAGCTGATCAACGACATCCTCGACCTGTCGAAGGTCGAGGCCGGGAAGATGGACGTCTCCCCGACCCGGATCGCGCTGGTCCAGCTCGTCGACTACGTGGAGGCCACCTTCCGGCCGCTGACCGCGGAGAAGGGCCTCGACTTCTCGGTACGGGTCTCCCCGGAGCTCCCGGCCACCCTGCACACCGACGAGCAGCGGCTGCTCCAGGTACTGCGCAACCTGCTGTCGAACGCGGTGAAGTTCACCGACACCGGGGCGGTGGAGCTGGTGATCCGGCCCGCCGGCGCCGATGTGCCCATCGCGATCCGCGAGCAGCTCCTGGAGGCCGGTTCGCTGCGGGAGGCCGACGCCGACCTGATCGCCTTCTCGGTGACCGACACCGGGATCGGGATCGCCGCGAGCAAGATGCTGGTGATCTTCGAGGCGTTCAAGCAGGCCGACGGGACCACCAGCCGCAAGTACGGAGGCACCGGCCTCGGGCTGTCCATCAGCCGGGAGATCGCCCGGCTGCTGGGCGGGGAGATCCACGCGGCGAGCGAGCCGGGCCGCGGGTCGACCTTCACGCTGTACCTGCCGCTGCACCCGAGCGAGCTGCCCCCGCAGGGGTACGCGCCGCCGACGCCCGGCGGGGCGCGCGGGGAGCTGTACCGCCGCCCGGCCGCCGAGGAGACGCGGCCCGAGCTGCCGGCGGCGCCGATGGCGCAGGGCCCCGTAGGACCGGTGGCGCCGATGGCGCTGCCGCGGGCCGGGGAAGGGCACGGGCAGGGTTCTTCGGCGCTGTTCCGGCGGCGGCGCAAGGCGATGGCCGAGCCGCCGCTGCGGGCGGAGGTGCCCGGACAGGGCGAGGCGGACGCGTGGGCCGTGGAGGAGCCGCTGCCGACGGCGCCGCGGACGTACGACTTCCACGGTGAGCGGGTGCTGATCGTGGACGACGACGTGCGCAACGTCTTCGCGCTGACCAGCGTGCTGGAACAGCACGGTCTGGCGGTGCTGTACGCGGAGAACGGCCGGGAGGGCATCGAGGTCCTGGAACAGCACGACGACGTGGCGCTCGTGCTGATGGACATCATGATGCCGGAGATGGACGGGTACGCGACGACCTCGGCGATCCGGCGGATGCCCCAGTTCGAGGGGCTGCCGATCATCGCGTTGACGGCGAAGGCCATGAAGGGGGACCGGGAGAAGGCGATCGAGTCCGGTGCCTCGGACTACGTGACCAAGCCGGTCGAGCCCGATTACCTCCTGTCGGTCATGGAAGGACACATGCGCGGGGCCGGAGCGTGACCGGGCGGGCCGAGGGGGACTCCCGAGGGAACCTTCTGCCCTTCCACCACGTTTCTCGTTCGTGCGCTGTGACATCTTGGTGACAGGGTGTGGCGATCTCGGGACTGGGGCTACGATGACCGGCACAAGGACGGACGGCGCAAGGATGCCGTCTTCTGGGGCGGGGCCCGGCGCACAGGCCGGAGCCAGGAGCCGGGGAGGCCCCATGCCGGGGCGAGGAGGACAGGGCATGGTGCAGAAGGCCAAGATCCTCCTGGTCGACGACCGGCCGGAGAATCTGCTGGCGCTGGAGGCCATCCTCTCCGCGCTCGATCAGACACTGGTCCGGGCGTCGTCGGGGGAGGAAGCGCTCAAGGCGCTGCTGACGGACGACTTCGCGGTCATCCTGCTCGACGTGCAGATGCCGGGCATGGACGGGTTCGAGACGGCCGCGCACATCAAGCGGCGTGAGCGGACCCGGGACATCCCGATCATCTTCCTCACGGCGATCAACCACGGTCCGCACCACACCTTCCGCGGGTACGCGGCGGGCGCGGTGGACTACATCTCCAAGCCCTTCGACCCGTGGGTGCTGCGGGCCAAGGTCTCGGTGTTCGTCGAGCTGTATACGAAGAACTGCCAACTGCGCGAGCAGGCGGCGCTGCTGAGGCTCCAGCTGGAGGGCGGCAGCTCCAACGGCGCGGTGGACGGCTCCAAGGAGACGGCCGGCCTGCTGGCCGAGCTCTCCGCGCGGCTCGCCGCGGTGGAGGAGCAGGCGGAGGCGCTGACCAAGCAGCTCGGCGAAGAGTCGGCCGATCCCTCGGTGGTGGCGACCGCGGCCCACCTGGAACGCAAGCTCACCGGATTGCGGCGGGCGCTCGACGCGCTGGAGCCGGGAACCGGCGGCGGGGCTCCCGTACTGCCAGCCCAGGGCTGAGGTTCGCCGTCCGCCGGCGGTTCGCCGGCGCCGTCGGAGGCAGCCGTTCGTGGTCCGCCAGGGCCGTGTGCGGGCCCGGTTGGCGGGTCGTCAGGTCTGGCGGAGCGTCAGGGCGGGCCACCGGTAGGGCCGAGGGCGCGGGCGTCTCCCACCCCGGGCCCGGAACGACACGAACGGGTGAAGGGGTGGGCACGCGTGTCCACCGGCGCGCGCACCGGTAACCTCGGTCGCATGGCCTCAAGTACGTCCGGTAAGGGTTCCCAGAGCACGGCGGGCACCGCGAAGGGCCGCACCGGCCGTACGACGGCGCCGGCGAAGAAGGCTGCCCCAGCACGCAAGCCGCCCGCGAAGAAGGCGGCGCCCGCGGCCAAGCGCGGCCCCGTCAGGAAGGTCGCGCCGAAGCCCGCGCCGTCCCCCACCGGGGGAGTGCTGCGGCTGGTGCGCGCCTTCTGGCTCGGCATCGCGCACGCGGTCGGCGCGATCTTCCGCGGCATCGGCCAGGGCGCGAAGAACCTCGACCCGGCCCACCGCAAGGACGGCCTCGCCCTGCTGCTGCTCGCCCTCGCGCTGATCGTCGCCGCCGGGACCTGGTCGAACCTGAGCGGGCCCGTCGGGGACCTGGTGACCATGCTGGTCACCGGCGCCTTCGGGCGGCTCGACCTGCTCGTGCCGGTCCTGCTCGGCGTCATGGCGGTACGTTTCATCCGCCATCCCGAACAGGCCGACGCCAACGGCCGCATCGGCATCGGGCTTTCGGCGCTGGTCGTCGGAGTCCTGGGGCTCGTGCACATCGCCTGCGGAGCCCCCGGGCGCGACGAGGGCACCACCGCCATGCAGAACGCCGGCGGGCTGATCGGCTGGGGCGCTTCGAAGCCGCTGATCTTCACGATGGGCGCGCCGCTGGCCGTGCCGATGCTGGTGCTGCTCACCGTGTTCGGGCTGCTGGTGGTCACCGCCACCCCGGTCAACGCGATCCCGCAGCGGCTGCGGAGCGCGGGCATCCGTCTCGGGGTCATCGCTCCGAACGAACACGATGCCGAGTACGCCGAGCACGCGGAGTCCGGGGAATCCCCGGGCTCGGCCGCCGCGGACCGGCACGATGCCGAGCGCTGGCGGGCCCTCGCCGGCGCCGCCGGGTCGGGAGATCCGGCGGACGCGGCCGAGGAGGAGGCGCTCGCCCGGCGGCGGCGCCCCCGCCGGTCCGCGGGCCGGCCGGCCATGGACCGCGGGATGGACGCCGTCGACGTGGCCGCGGCGGCCGCCGCCGCACTGGACGGGGTGGTGTACGGCGGCATGCCGCCCTCCCCGCTGGTCGCCGACCTCACGCAGGGCATCTCGGTGGAGCGCGAAGGTCGCGAAGGCTCGGAGATCACCGCTCCGGTCCCGGCGGCCCGGGAGGAGGGGCCCGCCCCCGAGGAGAAGCCGGCGCCGGCGTCCGAGGGCGCGGCCCCGCCGCACGCCACCACCGCGGCGGCCTCCGGGACGCTGTCCGTGCCCGACCTGACCAAGGCTCCGCCCGAGACCCAGGCGCTGCCGCCCCGCGCCGAGCAGCTCCAGCTGCGCGGGGACATCACGTACTCCCTGCCCTCCCTGGACCTGCTGGAGAAGGGCGGGCCGGGCAAGACCCGCAGCGCCGCGAACGACGCGGTCGTGGCCTCGCTGACGAACGTGTTCATGGAGTTCAAGGTCGACGCGAAGGTCACCGGTTTCACCCGGGGCCCGACGGTGACCCGCTACGAGGTGGAGCTGGGTCCGGCCGTGAAGGTCGAGCGGATCACGGCACTGGCGAAGAACATCGCCTACGCCGTGGCCTCGCCCGACGTCCGCATCATCAGCCCGATCCCGGGCAAGTCGGCGGTCGGCATCGAGATCCCGAACACCGACCGCGAGATGGTCAACCTGGGGGACGTGCTGCGGCTGGCGGACGCCGCCGAGGACGACCACCCGATGCTGGTGGCGCTCGGCAAGGACGTCGAGGGCGGCTACGTCATGGCCAACCTGGCGAAGATGCCGCACGTGCTGGTCGCCGGAGCCACCGGTTCCGGCAAGTCCTCCTGCATCAACTGCCTGATCACCTCGGTGATGGTGCGGGCCACCCCGGAGGACGTCCGGATGGTGCTCGTGGACCCCAAGCGGGTGGAGCTGACGGCGTACGAGGGCATCCCGCACCTGATCACGCCGATCATCACCAACCCGAAGCGGGCCGCCGAGGCGCTCCAGTGGGTCGTGCGCGAGATGGACCTGCGCTACGACGACCTGGCGGCCTTCGGGTACCGGCACATCGACGACTTCAACAAGGCGATCCGCGACGGCAAGATCAAACTGCCGCCGGGCAGCGAGCGGGAGCTCAGCCCCTACCCGTACCTGCTGGTGATCGTCGACGAGCTCGCCGACCTGATGATGGTGGCCCCGCGCGACGTGGAGGACTCGATCGTCCGCATCACCCAGCTGGCCCGCGCGGCCGGCATCCACCTGGTGCTCGCCACCCAGCGCCCTTCGGTGGACGTGGTGACCGGTCTGATCAAGGCGAACGTGCCCTCGCGGCTCGCCTTCGCCACCTCCTCGCTCGCCGACAGCCGGGTCATCCTGGACCAGCCGGGCGCGGAAAAACTGATCGGCAAGGGCGACGGGCTGTTCCTGCCGATGGGCGCGAACAAGCCGGTGCGGCTCCAGGGCGCCTTCGTCACCGAGGACGAGATCGCCGGGATCGTGCAGCACTGCAAGGACCAGATGGCGCCCGTCTTCCGCAACGACGTCACGGTCGGGCAGAAGCAGAAGAAGGAGATCGACGAGGAGATCGGCGACGACCTGGACCTGCTGTGCCAGGCGGCCGAGCTGGTGGTCTCCACGCAGTTCGGGTCCACCTCGATGCTCCAGCGCAAGCTGCGGGTCGGGTTCGCGAAGGCCGGGCGGCTGATGGACCTGATGGAGTCGCGGGGGATCGTCGGACCGAGCGAGGGGTCGAAGGCGCGCGACGTGCTGCTGAAGGCCGACGAGCTGGACGGCGTGCTCGCGATGATCCGCGGGGAGACTCCCGAGTAATGCGCAAAGGATCGGGGGCAACCGTTTCCCCCGGTCGCGTGTCTAGTTGAGGGAGGTGGCGGTCCGTTCCGGGTCGCCGCACCGGGCGGGAGCCCCCTGACCATTCGTATGGCGTAGGGAGGTGCCCCTCCGGTTGCTCCACCCTTTCGTCACCCCCCTAGACTGGACTTCCAGCAGGTGGCTACACGCTCGAAAGGCGCCCTCGTGTCCATCGGCAACGCCAAATCCCCCGAAGATGAACGGCCTTCGACCGACGACCGGTCCGAGGACCGCCTCGTCGAACGTTCCGTCGAAGAGCCGTCGATCGGGACGGCCCTCAAGAAGGCCCGGATCGCCGCCGGGCTGACTGTCGACGAGGTCAGTTCCACCACCCGCGTGCGCATTCCGATCGTGCACGCGATCGAATCCGACGATTTCTCGCGCTGCGGCGGCGATGTCTATGCCCGCGGCCACATCCGTACGCTCGCCCGTGCCGTGCGCCTCGATCCGGAACCCCTGATCGAGTCGTACGACGCGGCCCACGGCGGCCGGCCGGCACCCACCCCCGCCGCGCCGATGTTCGAAGCCGAGCGGATCCGTCCCGAACGGCAGCGGCCCAACTGGACCGCCGCCATGGTCGCCGCCATCGTCGCCGTGATCGGCTTCGTCGGCTTCACGGCCTTCGGCGGCGCCGACGACAAGACCAAGCGGCCGGTGGCGGAAGGTTCCGCCGCGCCGAAGCCCGCACCCACTCCCAACGCGTCCAAGCCCTCGGTCCAGGCACCGCCGGCGCCCACGTCTCCCAAGCCGGAGCCTTCGGACAGTGCCATCGCCGCCGCGCCCAAGGACCTCGTCACGGTCGTCCTGACGGCCAACGACGGCGAGAGCTGGATCTCGGCCAAGGACCACAGCGGCCGGCTCCTCTTCGACGGCACCCTCGAACAGGGTCAGTCGAAGACGTTCACGGACAAGGAGTCCATCGACCTGGTGCTCGGCGATGCCGGGGTCGTGAAGCTCTTCGTGAACGGCAAGGAGATCAAGGACGAGTTCCAGCCCGGACAGGTGGAACGCCTCACATACACCAAGGACGACCCGCGTCAGGGCCAGGCCCAGGCGGGCTGATCAGCGGGGCTGACCAGCAGGGAATAGAACGTTCCGGATCCCCGGAGTGCCGCGCCGCACTCCGGGGATCTTGCCGTCCGGGACGGGAGGCGGGGGCCGGTGCCGGGACGAAGTAGTCTTGAGTCCATGCCCGAACGCCGTACCGTCGCCCTTGTCACTCTTGGCTGCGCCCGTAACGAGGTGGACTCGGAGGAGCTCGCAGGCCGCTTGGCGGCGGATGGCTGGGAGCTCGTCGAGGACGCCGCCGATGCGGACGTAGCCGTCGTCAACACCTGCGGCTTCGTCGAAGCCGCCAAGAAGGACTCCGTAGACGCCCTGCTGGAGGCCAACGATCTCAAGGATCACGGCCGCACGCAGGCCGTCGTAGCCGTCGGCTGTATGGCCGAGCGCTACGGCAAGGAACTCGCCGAAGCGCTCCCCGAGGCCGACGGAGTGCTCGGCTTCGACGACTACGCCGACATCTCCGACCGCCTCCAGACGATCCTCAACGGCGGCGTCCACGCCTCCCACACCCCGCGCGACCGGCGCAAGCTGCTGCCCATCAGCCCGGCGGAGCGCCAGGACACCGAGGTGGCCCTCCCGGGTCACGCGCAGTCGACGCCCGCCGAGGAGCCGGCGGCGGCTCCCGCCGACCTTCCGGACGGCCTCGCGCCCGCCTCCGGGCCGCGCGCGCCGCTGCGCCGCCGCCTGGACAAGAGCCCCGTCGCCTCCGTGAAGCTCGCCTCCGGCTGCGACCGGCGCTGCTCGTTCTGCGCCATCCCGTCCTTCCGCGGCTCCTTCATCTCCCGCCGCCCCAGCGACGTGCTGGGCGAGACGCGCTGGCTCGCGGAGCAGGGCGTCAAGGAGATCATGCTGGTCTCCGAGAACAACACCTCGTACGGCAAGGACCTGGGCGACATCCGCCTGCTGGAGACCCTGCTGCCCGAGCTGGCCGAGGTGGACGGCATCGAGCGCGTCCGCGTCAGCTACCTCCAGCCCGCCGAGATGCGGCCCGGGCTGATCGACGTACTCACCTCGACCCCCAAGGTCGTCCCGTACTTCGACCTCTCCTTCCAGCACTCGGCCCCCGACGTGCTGCGCTCCATGCGCCGCTTCGGTGACACCGACCGGTTCCTGGAACTGCTCGACACCATCCGTTCCAAGGCCCCGACGGCCGGCGTCCGGTCCAACTTCATCGTCGGCTTCCCCGGCGAGACGGAGTCGGACTTCGCCGAGCTGGAGCGCTTCCTGACCAGCGCGCGGCTCGACGCCATCGGCGTCTTCGGCTACTCCGACGAGGACGGCACCGAGGCCGTCACGTACGAGAACAAGCTGGACGCCGACACCATCGCCGAGCGCCTCGCCCACATGCAGCGCCTCGCCGAGGAGCTCACCTCGCAGCGCGCGGAGGAGCGGATCGGGGAGACGCTGGAGGTGCTCGTCGAGACGGTCGTCCCGATCGACGAGGCGGAGGACGGCGAGGGAGCCTACGGGCGCGCCGCCCACCAGGCGCCCGAGACCGACGGCCAGGTCGTCTTCACGGACGGCGCGGGCCTGGTCGTGGGACGCATCGTCACCGCGAAGGTGGTCGGCACCCTGGGCGTGGACCTGGTGGCGGAGCCCCTGGGTGTGGATCTTGAGGAGGCGGCCGGATGACCGGAGCCCCGGCATCTGCGGCGGGCGGGACCGGCCGCCGGCCGGCGCCCGGCGCGAAGCTGGGCGCCGCGGCGGTCAATCAGGCCAGCCTGTGGAACATCGCCAACATCCTGACGATGATCCGGCTGGTCCTGGTGCCGGGATTCGTGATGCTGCTGCTCGCCGACGGGGGCTACGACCCCGTCTGGCGGGCGCTCGCGTGGGCGGCGTTCGCCGTCGCCATGATCACCGACATCTTCGACGGGCATCTGGCCCGTACGTACAACCTGGTCACGGACTTCGGGAAGATCGCCGACCCCATCGCCGACAAGGCGATCATGGGGTCGGCATTGGTGTGTCTGTCCTGGCTCGGTGATCTGCCCTGGTGGGTCACCGGGGTGATCCTCGGCCGGGAACTCGGGATCACGCTCCTGCGTTTCTGGGTCATCAGGTACGGAGTGATTCCGGCGAGCCGGGGCGGGAAGCTGAAGACCCTGACCCAGGGCGTGGCGGTGGGCATGTACGTGCTCGCGCTGACCGGGCCGCTGGCGACGCTGCGGTTCTGGGTGATGGCGGCCGCCGTCGTCCTGACCGTCGTGACCGGTCTGGATTACATCCGCGAGGCCGTCGTGCTCCGGCGCAAGGGGCTCGCCGCGGAGCGCGCCGCGCGGTGAACCTGACGGACAATGGCGCGGTGTTGCAAGAGACGGGCGGTTCTTCGGTGGCCGGTGAAGCGGTGCGGAATCCCGCGGGGGCTGCCGGGGGCAGCGGGGAGGTTGCGGCCGATGTGCTTCGACTCCTCGCGGAGAGTAACGGTACGGTTGCGGTTGCGGAGTCGCTGACCGGCGGCATGGTGGCCGCGGAGCTCACGGCGGTCCCCGGCGCTTCCCAATCCTTCCGCGGGTCCGTCACCGCGTACGCGACCGAGCTGAAGCACCGGGTGCTGGGCGTGGACGCCGGGCTGCTGGAGGCCGAAGGCGCGGTGAACCCGCAGGTCGCGGAGGAGATGGCGGCCGGAGTGCGGCGCGTGCTCGGCGCTTCCTGGGGCATCGCGACCACCGGGGTGGCCGGTCCCGACCCGCAGGACGGTCAGCCGGTGGGCACGGTTTTCATCGCCGTGGCGGGTCCCGGGGGCAGGAAAACGGCCCGGCTGCGGTTGAAAGGCTCCCGTGAGGAAATTCGTAGGGAGAGTGCACGGACAGTGCTCGAGCTGCTCGCGAGCGAACTCCGCGAGAATCTGCGGGGGCAGGATACGGAACAGGACGGGGGGATTTGATGTTTGCAGCCCTGAGTGAACACGACATCGCTCCCCGCACGGCCGCCGCGCGAGGCGGTACGGTGGGGCGTGAAGGTTACGGCTACACGGTCAGAGGAGGGAGCCACCGATGATTCTGCTCCGTCGCCTGCTGGGTGACGTGCTGCGTCGGCAGCGCCAGCGCCAGGGCCGTACTCTGCGCGAAGTCTCCTCGTCCGCCCGAGTTTCGCTCGGCTATCTCTCCGAGGTGGAGCGGGGGCAGAAGGAGGCATCTTCCGAGCTGCTCTCCGCGATCTGCGACGCGCTTGACGTACGGATGTCAGAGCTGATGCGGGAAGTCAGCGACGAGCTTTCGCTCGCCGAGCTGGCCCAGTCCGCCGCGGCGAGCGAACCGGTGTCCGCACCGGTCCGTCCGATGCTCAATTCGGTATCCGTGGCCTCGGTCACGGGTGGCCCGGAACGGGTGACCATCAAGGCACCCGTGGAAGCGGTGAATGTCGTAGCCGCGTGATGCGTGTGCGTGTGTGCTGAGCGTATGAGTGTGGCCGGAGCCCCGGCCGGTGCCCTTGGGTGCCGGGTGGGGCTCTTTGCTGTTCCGGGGGTGGGTTCCGGTGCGGGGTGCGGGGTGCGTGGTGCGGCGTTCCGGTGGCGGTGCCGCGGGGGCGCGACGGGGGTGCGGGGTCGGGCGGGGTGCGGGAGGATGGGCCCGTTCGGGTCTCCGGCCCCTGGAGGTGGCCGTGCGGCGGTTGCTGGGTATACCCGTGGGTCTGGCCCTCGCGCTGTCGGTGGGCGTCCTGTGGTGGTGGGCCGTGCTGCGGCTCGTGCTGGCTCCGGCCGAGGCCGGGCCGGTGGAGGGTGCGGTCGCCGTCGGGGGGTGGGGGCTGGGCCTGCTTCCGGTGCACTGCGTACCGGGGCCGGTGGGTGGCCGTCGCCGCCGTGGGGCGGCGGGAGGCGTACGGGGTGACGGGGGCGGAGCCGCGGGTGCCGGCGGCGTCACGGGCGAGGACGGGGAGTGGGCTGCCGCCGGGTCGGTGGGGGCCCGGGAGCCGGGGGCGGCGGTGGCTGGAGCTTCGGAGGGCGGCGAGCAGGGGTCCGGCTGATCCGGGGCCTGGGTGTGGGCGGGGGCGGGTGGCGTCGGGTCGGGTGGGTCGGGGTGGGTGTGTGGTTACCAGGGCATGGCGACTCCACCGTTCGGGCGAAGGATCTGGCCCGTCATGAAGGACGAGGCGTCCGAGGCGAGGTAGAGCACCGCCTGGGCTATGTCCTCGGGCTCGCCCACGCGGCGCAGCGGGGACATGCGCGTCATCATCGCCTCGGTCTGCTCCTGGACCTCGGGGCTGTGCCGGCCGGTCATCGGGGTGCGGATCCAGCCCGGCGCGACGGCGTTGACGCGGATGCCGTGCGGGCCGGCCTCCGTGGCGAGGGTCTTGGTCAGCTGGACGACGGCCGCCTTGGCGGCGCTGTAGCAGAGCAGGCCGGGCTGGGCGGCGTCCACGGCGCCCGAGGCCATGGTGATGATCGAACCGGGCCGGCCGGCGGCGATCATGGCGCGGGCCGCCTCCTGGCAGGTGCGCAGCACCCCCTTGAAGTTGATGTCCAGGACCCGGTCGAGGTCCTCGTCGGAGGTCTCCAGGACGCTGCTGCTGTGCATGATCCCGGCGATCGCGGCGGTGATGTCGAGCGGGCCGGCCTGCGAGATCGCCGCCCTGATCGCGGCACGATCGGTGACGTCGAGGGGGTGGGCGGTGGCGCTGCCGCCGGCCTTGGTGACGAGTTCGACGGTCTCCTGGAGGCCCTGGGCGTCGCGGTCCGCGCAGTGCACGGCGGCTCCGGCCTCGGCGAGGAGCACGGCGGTGGCCCGGCCGATGCCGCTGGCGGCGCCGGTGATCAGGGCGGTGCGGCCGGTGAGTTCGTACGCGCTGGGTGTAGGCATGCGGGGACGGTACGACTGCATCTGACGGGCCGTCAACTAACGTGTCGGCCCGGATTGGCAGCGCGGACACCAGTAGGTGGGGCGGTCGTCCTGGGGGGCTTCGCGGACGGGGGTGCCGCAGCGCAGGCAGGGGCGGTGGGCGCGACCGTAGACGAACAGCTCCTGGCCTCGGCGGAGGCTGCCCGTGGTGCTGCGGTGGCGGGCCTTGTTCGCGTCGAGGAGCCGGTGTGCGGCGGCGGCGAGGCGGGGGAGGGTGCTGGGTGGCAGATCGCCCACCGGAGTCCAGGGGGTGACCTGGGCGAGGAAGCAGAGCTCGGCCTTGTAGATGTTGCCGATGCCGGCCAGGTTCCGCTGGTCGAGGAGCGCTTCGCCGAGGGGGCGGGCGGGGGCGGCGAGGAGGTTCGCGGCGGCGGTGGCCTCGTCCCAGTCGGGACCGAGCAGGTCGGGGCCGAGGTGGCCGACGGCGCGGTGTTCGTCGGCGGTGCGGAGCAGTTCGACGACGGGGAGGCGGTAGCCGAAGGCGGTGTGGTCGGCGGTGCCGAGGATGACGCGGATCTCGTGGGCGGGGCCGGGTGGTGTGCGGGGAGCGCCTGGGGCGCCCGGTGTGGTGGGTGTGGTGGGTGTGGTGGGTGTGGTCGGGATGATGCGCCAGGTGCCGTCCATGCGGAGGTGGGTGTGCAGGGTGAGGCGGGTCCGGGGGGTGGCTCCCGGGTGGGTGCCGAGGGCCGGGTGGCCGAAGCGCATGAGGAGGTGCTTGCCCCGGGGGACGACCTCCAGGGTGGTGAGGCCGGTGAGGTCGGCGGTGGCGAAGCGGGGGACGCGGAGGTCGGAGCGGGTGAGTTCCTTGCCCGCGAGGGCTTCGCGGAGGCGGGCCGCGACGCGGTAGACGCTGTCTCCTTCGGGCATGCGTTCATTCTCCTGCGGAGTCGGGCTCGGCGGGTGCGGACGGGGCCGCCGCTGCGCGGGGCGTGCTCCCCGCCCCGCCCTTCCTCCGTTCCCCGGGGCTGAGCCCCGGACCCCTGTTCCCCGGGGCTGAGCCCCGGATCCCCGCTCTTCGGGGCTGCGCCCCGGATCCCCGCTCTTCGGGGCTGAGCCCCGGACCCCTGCTTCTCGGGGCTGCGCCCCGGACCCCGATTTCCGGGCTGGGTCTCGGGGCTTGCTGCTGGGCTGTGCGCTTGGCCCCGTTCCCGGGCCGTGCCTCGGGCCCCGTCTCCGGGCTGCGCCCCGGACCCCGTTCTCTTGGCTGTGGCCCGGACCGCGTTTCCGGAGTGTGCCGGCGGGCCTCGTTTCCGGGCTGTGCGCCGAGGCCCGGTCCGGGCTGTGCCGCCGGGCCTGACTCCGGGCTGTGCACCGGGTGCCGTTGCCGGGGTGGGATCCGGACGGGTGGCTGTGGGATGGATTGGGGGCGGTGTTTGTGGTTCGGGCGATGAGTTTGGGCGGGGCGGGGAGTCTCATCGTTGTTGTCGACGTCAGAGGAGGAACTTGTGGCTCAACTCCTGAGGGTGCAGAACTTCAGTGTCTCGAGTGACGGCATCGGTGCCGGTGAGGAGCAGACGCTCGAGAGGCCGTTCGGGGATGCGGATCCCGCGCGGCTGTTCGCCTGGGCCGGGGCCACGGCGAGTTGGCCCAATCGCACCGAGCCCGGCGGGAGCCGTGGGCTCGACGACTACTTCGCCCGGGACTTCTCCCACAACATCGGTGCCGAGATCATGGGGCGCAACAAGTTCGGGCCCCAGCGCGGGCCCTGGCAGGACCACACGTGGCAGGGCTGGTGGGGTGACGAGCCTCCGTTCCACACCCCGGTGTTCGTCATGACCCACCACGAGCGGCCTTCGATCACGCTCTCCGACACCACGTTCCACTTCGTCGGCGGCGACCCGGCCGCCGTTCTCGCCCGGGCGCGGGAGGCGGCGCAGGGGAAGGACGTGCGGCTCGGCGGCGGGGTCACCACCATCCGGCAGTTCCTCGACGCCGACCTCGTCGACACCCTGCACGTGGCGGTCTCGCCGGTGAAGCTCGGGTCCGGACTGCGGCTCTGGGAGTCCCCCGACGAGCTGCGCGACCGCTTCCACCTGGAGGTGGTGCCCAGCCCGAGCGGGGTGACGCACCACCTGTTCTGGCGGAAGTGAGCCGGTCCCCCTCGGTCAGTGGCGCAGGCGCAGGCCCTGGGGGGTGGCGTGGAAGCCCGTGGCTTCTGTGGGTGGGCCGTAGGGGGAGGTGAGGGAGGGGGCGGCGTTGATGCGTTCCACCGTGAGGGTGGGCAGGGTGCCCTGGCGGGAGGCCGTGGTGAGGGCCGTCAGGGCGGCTGTGAGGCGGGGGTCGTCCGGGTCGGGCCAGGCGAGGAGGGTTTTGCCGCCGCGCTCCAGGTAGAGGGTGAGTTCGCCGTCGACCAGGACCACGAGGGAGCCCGCCTTGCGGCCCGGCTTGTGGGTGGCTCCGGCCGGGGGCTCCGGCCAGGGGAGGGCCGCGCCGTAGGCGTTCGCCGGGTCGGCGGCGGCGAGGACCACCGCGGCCAGCGGGGGCGGGGTGCGCTCGGCCGCACGGAGCCGGTCGACCGCGCCGTCCATGGCGAACTGGGCCGCGCCCAGGCCTTCGACCACGTAGCCCCTGCGGGCCTGGCCGCTGTCCTCGAAGGCGGAGAGGACGCGGTAGATCGCGCTGAAGCCGCCCTCCACGCCTTCGGCGGCCACCGCGCCCCGGGTCACCACCCCGTGCCGGTCGAGCAGGGTGCGGGCCAGGGCGTGTGCGCGGTGGGTCGGGTCCGGGGCGTGGACCGGGAGCAGGGACCAGCGGCCCGACACCGTGGGCGGGCCCGTCCGGGAGGCAGGGGTGGTGAGGGTGCCGTACCGGCCGCGCGGGATCGTACGGCGGGCTCGGTGGGCGGTGGCGCCCGCCGTGCGGCCCGAGCCGAGGAGGGAGCGCAGGGGGGCCAGGGTGTCGTTGGTCAGGCGGCCCGACCACGCCAGGTCCCAGACGGCGGAGGACAGGTCCGCGTCCGAGGCGTCCGGGACCAGGGCGCGGGCGCGGTCCGTGAGCTGGCGGAAGAACAGGCCGTACCCCCCGGAGAGGGCGGACAGGAGCGCCTCGTGGAGCGGGCTGAGCTCCAGGGGGTGCGGGGGAGGCAGGAGGAGGGGGGCGGAGTCGGCGAGGTAGAGGGAGACCCAGCCGTCCTTGCCCGGCAGGGCGCCCGCGCCCGCCCAGACGACCTCGCCGGTGGTGGTGAGCTCGTCCAGGAGGGTGGGGGAGTAGTCCGCGACCCGGGAGGGCAGGATCAGCCGTTCGAGGGCGGAGGCGGGCACCGCGGCGCCCTGGAGCTGCTCGATCGCGCGGGCCAGGCCGTCGATGCCGCGCAGGGCTCCGCCCAAGTGCTGCCACTGGGGGAGGAAGGTGGCGAGGGAGGCGGGAGGGACCGGCTCCAGTTCCTGGCGCAGTGCGGCGAGGGAGCGGCGCCGTAGCCGGCGGAGCACGGTGGCGTCGCACCATTCCTGGCCGATGCCCGCCGGGTGGAACTCGCCCTGGACCACCCGCCCGGCCGCCGCGAGCCGGTGCAGCGCGCCGTCCGTCACGGCGGTGCCCAGCCCGAAGCGGGCGGCGGCGCCGACCGTGGTGAAGGGGCCGTGGGTGCGGGCGTACCGGGCCAGGAGGTCGCCGAGCGGGTCCTTCACCGGCTCGGTGAACGCCTCCGGGACGCCCACGGGGAGCGCCGTGCCCAGCGCGTCGCGCAGCCGGCCGGCGTCCTCGATGGCCGCCCAGTGGTCCTCGCCGCCGATCCGGACCCGGATCGCCCGGCGGGAAGCGGAGAGGGACGCGGCCCACTCGGCTTCCGCGCCGCGGGCGGCCAGTTCCGCCGGGGTGAGCGGGCCGAGCAGGCGCAGCAGGTCGGCCACCGACTCGGCGTCCTTGGCCCGCCGGTCCTCGGTCAGCCACTGGAGCTCCCGCTCCAGCTCCGTCAGCACCTCCGCGTCGAGCAGTTCGCGGAGCTCCGCCTGGCCGAGCAGCTCGGCCAGCAGCCGGGAGTCCAGCGACAGCGCGGCCGCCCTGCGCTCGGCGAGCGGCGAGTCGCCCTCGTAGAGGAACTGGGCGACGTAGCCGAAGAGGAGGGAGCGGGCGAAGGGGGAGGGCTCGGTCGTGGTGACCTCGACGAGGCGGACCCGGCGGGCCTCGATGTCCCCCATCAGCTCCGTCAGGCCCGGCACGTCGAAGACGTCCTGGAGGCATTCCCGTACGGCTTCCAGCACGATCGGGAACGAACCGAACTCGGAGGCGACCTGGAGCAGCTGCGAGGCGCGCTGGCGCTGCTGCCACAGGGGGGTGCGCTTGCCGGGATTGCGGCGCGGGAGCAGCAGGGCGCGGGCCGCGCACTCGCGGAAGCGGGAGGCGAACAGGGCGGAGCCGCCCACCTGGTCGGTGACGATCTGCTGGACGTCCCCGTGGTCGAAGGCCACGTCGGCCGCGCCCAGCGGGGGCTTGTCGTCGTCGAAGTCGAAAGAGGCCGAAGAGGCTGCCGCGCCCTTCGGCGCCGGGTCGTGGTCCAGGAGGTCCAGGTCCATGCCCAGCAGGTCCGCGTCCGGGAGGCGGAGCACGATGCCGTCGTCGGCGTGCATGACCTGCGCGTCCATCCCGTACCGCTCGGAGAGGCGGGCGCCGAGCGCCAGCGCCCAGGGGGCGTGGACCTGGGCGCCGAAGGGGGAGTGGACGACGACCCGCCAGTCGCCGAGCTCGTCGCGGAACCGCTCGACGACGATGGTCCGGTCGTCCGGTACGTGGCCGCAGGCCGCGCGCTGTTCGGCGAGGTAGGACAGGACGTTCTCCGCGGCCCAGGCGTCCAGGCCCGCCGCGAGCAGGCGCAGGCGGGCGTCCTCGGGGTCAAGGGCGCCGAGCTCGCGCAGGAACGCGCCGACCGCGCGGCCCAGCTCCAGCGGGCGGCCCAGCTGGTCGCCCTTCCAGAACGGGAGGCGGCCCGGGACGCCGGGGGCGGGGGTGACCAGGACGCGGTCGCGGGTGATGTCCACGATCCGCCAGGAGGTGGTGCCGAGGGTGAAGACGTCGCCGACGCGGGACTCGTAGACCATCTCCTCGTCAAGCTCGCCGACCCTGCCCCCGCCCTTCTTGGGGTCGGACCCGGCCAGGAAGACGCCGAAGAGCCCGCGGTCCGGGATGGTCCCGCCCGAGGTCACCGCGAGCCGCTGCGCGCCCGGCCGGCCGGTGATCGTTCCGGCGACGCGGTCCCACACGACGCGGGGTCTGAGCTCGGCGAAGGCGTCCGAGGGGTAGCGGCCGGCCAGCATGTCCAGCACCGCCGTGAAGGCCGAGTCGGGCAGCGCCGCGAAGGGGGCGGCGCGGCGCACGAGGGCGAGCAGGTCGTCCAGCTGCCAGGTGTCCATCGCGGTCATCGCGACGAGCTGCTGCGCGAGGACGTCCAGCGGGTTGGAGGGGATCCGCAGGGACTCGATCGAGCCCGTGCGCATCCGCTCGGTGACCACGGCGGCCTGGACCAGGTCGCCCCGGTACTTGGGGAAGACGACCCCGGTGGAGACCGCGCCCACTTGGTGCCCGGCGCGGCCCACCCGCTGGAGCCCGGAGGCCACCGACGGCGGGGACTCCACCTGGATGACGAGGTCCACCGCGCCCATGTCGATGCCCAGTTCCAGGCTGGAGGTGGCGACCACGGCGGGCAGCCGGCCCGCCTTCAAGTCCTCCTCCACCAGTGCCCGCTGCTCCTTGGAGACCGAGCCGTGGTGGGCGCGGGCCAGCAGTGGCGGAGCGCCTTGGGCGGCGCCCGACTGGGCCATGATCTCGGCCGGGGGCGGGCCCTCGGGCAGCGGGCCGCCGGTGGCCCGCTCGTACGCGATCTCGTTGAGCCGGTTGCACAGGCGCTCGGCGAGGCGGCGGGAGTTGGCGAACACGATGGTGGAGCGGTGGGCCTGGACCAGGTCGGCGATCCGCTCCTCCACGTGCGGCCAGATGGAGGGCTTGTCGCCGCCCTCCTTGCCCTCGGTGGCGGGGGAGCCGCCCAACTCGCCCATGTCCTCGACCGGGACGACCACCGACAGGTCGAACTCCTTGGTGGAGGGCGGCTGGACGATCTCCACCTTGCCGCGCGGAGCGAGGTAGCGGGCCACCTCCTCCACCGGGCGGACCGTCGCCGACAGTCCGATCCGGCGCGCGGGGCGGGGCAGCAGCTCGTCCAACCGCTCCAGGGACAGCGCGAGATGGGCGCCGCGCTTGGTCCCCGCGACCGCGTGCACCTCGTCCAGGATCACCGTCTCGATCCCGGCCAGGGCCTCGCGGGCCGCCGAGGTCAGCATCAGGAACAGCGACTCGGGCGTGGTGATCAGGATGTCCGGCGGCCGGGTCACCAGCGCCCGCCGCTCGGCCGGCGGGGTGTCGCCGGAGCGGATCCCGACCCGGATCTCCGGCTCGGGCAGGCCCAGGCGCACCGATTCCTGCCGGATGCCGGTCAGCGGGCTGCGCAGATTGCGCTCCACGTCCACCGCCAGGGCCTTCAGCGGCGAGATGTACAGCACCCGGCAGCGCTTCTTCGGCTCCGCCGGGGGCGGGGTCGAGGCCAGCTGGTCGAGGGCGGCGAGGAAGGCGGCCAGGGTCTTGCCGGAGCCGGTGGGGGCCACCACCAGCACGTCCGAGCCCGCACCGATGGCCCGCCAGGCGCCTTCCTGGGCGGAGGTGGGCGAGACGAAGGCCCCCGTGAACCAGGAACGGGTCGCGGGGGAGAACGAGTCGAGCGCGGTACCGGACATGCCCCCATCGTGCACCCGCCCACTGACAACCGGCCGGACCTCTGGAAACACAGCGGGGGCGGAGGCGCGGGAACAGCCCGGCCGGACGTGCGGGAACGGCCCGGCCGGACGTGCGGGAACGGCCCGGCCGGGACGGGCGCAGAATGGGGGGATGGGCACGGGGACGACCGGAGCGGACGAGGGTCGCCAGGAGTGGGCGCGGCACTGGCGGTACGCGGAACTGCCCGGGCTGGACCTCCTGCGCGCCCACTACGTGCGCCACACCTTCCCGCGCCACGCCCACGACGGGTACGTCATCGCGGCCGTCACCGGCGGCGTCGAGGAGATCGGCCTGCCCGGGGACACCCTGCGCGCCGGGCCCGGCAGCGTGGTCCTGATCAACCCCGAGGTCCCGCACACCGCCCGCGCCGGGGTCCCCGAGGGCTGGGCCTACGCGACCCTGTACCCCTCCCGGGCGCTGATCACCGAGGTCGCCACCGAGATCGGGACCCTGCGCGGGACCCCCGGCTTCACCGCCGACATGGTCGCCGACCCGCAGGCCTCGCGGGCCATCACCGAGGTCCACCGGGCCGCCGAGGCCGGCAACGCGCTGGCCGCCGACACCCTGCTGCGCGGGGTGGTGGCGCGGATGCTGACCCGGCACGCCGGGCCGCTGCCGGCCCGTACGGCGGGCCGCGCGGGGGCCGCGGACGCGGAGCGGGCCCGGGCCGTGCTGGAGGAGCGGATGGGGGAGCCCCCGTCGCTGGAGCAGCTCGCGGCGGAGCTGGGCACGAGCCCCTTCGCCCTGTTGCGGGCGTTCCGGGACCGGTACGGCATGCCCCCGCACACCTGGCTGACCGACGCCCGGGTCCGGCGGGCGCGGCGGCTGCTCGACGCCGGGATCCCGCCGGCGGAGGCGGCCGTCGCCGTGGGCTTCACCGACCAGCCGCACCTGAACCGGCACTTCACCCGCATCGTGGGGGTGCCGCCGGGCGCCTACCGGCGGGGGCGGGCGGCCGGTTAGGGTCCCGGGCATGGACCGGTTGGAGCAGGCCGCGGTGTGGGGCGCGTACGCGGAGCAGGTGCGCGGCCGGGTGCCCGAGTGGGCGCCGCCGGGCGCGGTGGTGGAGCTGGACGGACCCCTCGTACGGACCCACTACGGCACGCACGGGACGGTCGGGCACCGGCCGCTGACGGACACCGGGCGCGGGGAGCTCGCGGAGCTGGTGCGCAGGCAGCAGGAGGCCTTCGGGGCGCGGAGCGAGCCGGTGGAGTGGAAGGCGTACGGGGCCGATCCGCCGGGCCTGGCGCGGGAGCTGGAGGCGGCCGGGTTCACGGCGGAGCCGGAGCGGTCGCTGATGGTGGCGCAGTGCGCGGTGCTCGCGCCGGAGCCGGCCGACGCCCCGGTGCGGCCCGTCGGCCCCGGTGGACCACTGCGCGCACTGGCGGCCGGGTCCGGACCGCACGAGACCCCGTACGAGGAGTTCGAGGCGGACGGCGGTTGCTGGTACGGCCGCGCCGATGCGGCCGTGCTCCTCGAGGGCGGCCGGGTGACGGCCCTGGGCTGGGCACGGCGCCACCCGCGCACGGACTTCGTGGTCATCGGCGGGGTGACCGGCCCGCACCCCGAACTCCTGCGCGCCTGGGGGCAGCTGGCACTGTCGGAGCGCCCGGATCTCCGGGACGCCACGCACTGCGTGCTGGAGGCCGGGGGCGAGCTGCGGGAGGCGGCCCGGGGCGCCGGATTCGCCGGACTGACGACCGTACGGACCTACCGCTGGGCCCCGCCCGGAAAGCCGCAGGCGACCCGGCCGGCGCGGTGGATGAGCGTGGCCGAGGAGTCCCTGCTGTGGAACCGCCTTGAGGACGGGTTCGGCTTTCCCGACGTCGAACCGCCGGCCCCGTCCGTCACCTGGCGGCTCCCGCAGGCGCCGACCGACGAGCCGGACCGGATCCTGCGCCCCGCCCTGCGGGCCCTGACCCGGCCCGGGCAGCGGTTGCACTGGCTCGACTGGCAGCACGTCTGTCACGACTTCGACCCGCACCGGGTGGGTGGTCCCGGCGAACCGCGGTGGCCCGGCCGGGTCTACCCGAACGGCGACTACTACCTCTACGTCCACCCCGACCTGCGCTTCGGCACCTTCGGACACCCTTGGGAGCAGACCCTGAGCGTCTGGGGCGCCGGACTGCTCGTCGCCGTGGAGGGCGGGCTCACCGCATCGCTCGGTGAGCCGCTGCGGCGGCGGGACCGCTAGGACCCGAGGCCCGCGCGGGTCTCCTCGATCAGGGCTCGGGCCTCGGTCACCGTGGCCGTCAGGGACTCCGGGGTCGTGCCTGGGGCGCCCAGCAGGGTCCGTACGCGCGTGCCGAAGGCGGGCGGCGCCGAGGGCAGGAGCTCGGCGACGGCCAGGGCGCCCTTCTCGTTGAGGCACCAGCGGCGGTCCGCCGCGTACAGGGCCTGGACGAGGATGCCGAAGGCCTTGGACAGGCACAGGGAGACGTACAGGGCGTCCGCGCGGGCCGCGCCCTTCGCGGCGCCCGCCGCGAGGAACTCCGCCTCCCACGCCCCGGCGATCAGGGCCTCGCGGAGGGGTTCCGGGTAGGCCGAGGCCGTGGTGCGCAGGGCGGTCAGCTCGCCCGTCGGGTCCGCCAGGACCTGGCCCAGGGCCACCTCGCCCGGGTAGCAGGGGGACCAGAAGCCGAGCGGGTGCCCCGGCTGCACGCCCACCTCGTAGCGGCCCTCGCGGCACTCTTGCCACACCCGTTCCACCCGGTCCAGGTCGCGCAGGATCCAGTCCACCGCCACCCCGTCGACGCGCAGCCAGGCGCCGCCGTTGACCCAGGGCCCCCAGCCGCCGGGTCCGGCCACCTCCACGTCCGGGCCGGCCAGTGCGCCGAGCTCGGCGAGGTCGAGGGGGCCTCGGTAGTAGACGCCGAGGTCCCAGTCCGATGCGGGGTGGTGCTCGCCGCGGGCCCGGCTGCCGCCGAGCATGACTCCGCGCACGCCGGGCACCTCGGCCAGCCGGTCCGCCATTTCCTTGATCTTTTCGTGCATGGTGCAAGAACGTACAAGACCGGGACGGCGTGGCCTGCGTAATTTCGGGGCGTGGGAGAACAGCGGATGGTCATACGAGAAGAACCCGACCGGGAGGCCCCCGGCGGGGCGGCTCCCGGCGCGCCCGTGGTGGACAAGCCGCGCGCCGCCGTGGTCCGGGACGCGCTCGGTGTCGGAGTGGCGGTCGGGCTGTCCGGCTTCGCCTTCGGGGTGACCGCCGCCGGGGCCGGGGTCAGCACCCTCCAGGCCTGCGTGCTGAGCCTGCTGGTGTTCACCGGGGCCTCGCAGTTCGCGCTGGTCGGAGCACTGGCTGCGGGCGGAAACCCGTTCACGGCCGCCGCCGGGGCATTCTTCCTCGGGACCCGCAACGCCTTCTACGGGCTGCGGCTGTCCCAGCTGCTCGCGCTGCCCAAGGGCGTACGCCCGTTCGCCGCGCACTGGGTGATCGACGAGACCACCGCGGTGGCCCTGGCCCAGCCCGACCGCAAGTCCGCGCGGCTCGGCTTCACCGTGACCGGGCTGAGCCTCTACGTCCTGTGGAACCTCACCACCCTGCTCGGCGCGCTCGGCGCCGAGGCCATCGGGGACACCCGCGCGTGGGGGCTGGACGCCGCCGGGCCCGCCGTGTTCCTGGCGCTGCTCGCGCCGATGCTGAAGAGCGGCACCGAGCGGGCCGTCGCCGCGCTCGCCCTCGTCCTCGGGCTGGGCCTGCTGCCCGTACTGCCCGCCGGGGTGCCCGTACTGATCGCGGCGCTGGCCGCGCCGATCGTGCTGTGGATGAAGGGACGCCGCTCGTGAACGTCTGGATCGCCATCGGGCTCACCGTCCTCGGCTGCTACGCCGTGAAGCTCGCCGGACTGCTCGTCCCCGCCGGCGCCCTGGAGCGGCCCGCGGTGCGCAAGCTCGCCGCCCTCCTGCCGGTCGCGCTGCTCGCCGCGCTCACCGCGCAGCAGACCTTCGCCACCGGGCAGCAGCTCGTACTGGACGCCCGCGCCGCCGGGCTCGCGGCCGCCGCGGTCGCGCTGCTGCTGCGGGCCCCGTTCCTCGTCGTGGTCGCGGCGGCCGTGGCCGTCACCGCGGGGCTGCGGGCCCTGGGAGGCTAGCCGCAGCGGGGAGGCGGCCGTACGCGCGCAGGGTCAGCAGCGCCTCCAGCGTGGCGATCGGGCGCCGCTCCAGCGAGCTGCCCGGCGCCCAGGCCCCGCGGCCCGCCGGCCAGCCGCCGTCCGGCTGCTGCAGGCCGGCCAGGAAGCGCAGCGAGCCGTACAGCTCCGCGTCCGTGAACCAGCCGCGGGCGAGGGACTCCGGGCGGCGGGCGAAGTCGTACGGGTACAGGTCCTCGCCCGGCGCCGCCGGGGCCGGCGCGGAGTCCGGTGCCGGTACGGAGTCCAGCACGACGAGCCGCTGCTCGCGGACGAGGCGGCCCAGCCGGTCGGCGGCCGCCGCGGCCCGGGCCCGGTCGGGGACCCCGTCCAGGAAGGCCACCGCGCCGCGGACCTCGTCCGGGTGCCAGTGGTGCAGGTTCTCCACCCGGTCCCAGCAGAAGTCCGTCGCACGGAACAGCCACGCGTGCCACACCCGGTTGCGGTGCAGGATCCCGACGACGGGGCCGGTGGCCAGCAGGTCGCCCGGCGGATCGTCCTGCAGCGGGTGGTGGGGGGCCGCCGGGTAGCCGCCGGCGCCCGGAGCGGTCGCCGGGAGCGCCCCGTCCGGGGTGGAGACCCGGGTCAGGTGGGCGCAGAGCCGCTCGATGCGCTGTCCGGCGCAGCGGCCCAGGCCGTCCAGGACGCGCAGGGCGTGGGCGGTGTGCAGCGGGTGGCTCAGCGGACCGCGCAGATCCGGGTCGAGGGCGTGGCCGTAGCCGCCGTCACCGCCCAGATAGGCGCCGAGGGCGGTGTCCACCGGGTCGGCGTCCCCGCCGAGGAAGTGGAACGCGAACCGCCGCTGCTCCAGCACGCGGGCCGTGAGCCAGATGAACCGCTCGGCACGGGCGAGCGCGCTCGTCGCCGTCGCCGTGGTCACCGTCGTCGCTGTGGTCGCCGCCGGGGCGCGGGCTTCGTCTCCAGGCATGCCAGGAACCGTAGGGGCCGGGGCCGCGCGGAGGTGGCCCGAACGGGGAGGGTGCACTCTCCGGGGCGGGATACTGGAGGCATGCGGTTGACGATTTTCTGGGAGCGGATGGCCGAGCACTTCGGCGCGGGCTACGCGGACTCCTTCGCGCGGGACCACGTCATGACGGAGCTCGGGGGACGCACGGTCCACGAGGCGCTGGACGCGGGCTGGGAGACCAAGGACGTGTGGCGCGCGGTGTGTTCGGCGGTGGACGTGCCCGCCTCGCTGCGCTAGCGCGGCGCGCCCGGCAGGCCCGTACACCGGCCGTCGCGCGGGTCGTTCCGGCTCCCGGACGGCCTCTCCCGGGCCGGTCCGCGGCGAACGCTTCGTGGTTCGCGGCGCCGGTGGGACAGACTGGTCGGCGTGGCAGCCAGTGATGAGACGACCGACCGGCCCGAAGCCCCCCGGAGCGCGCCGCCGACGGGCCCGGCGGCCGCGGCGGACCCCTCGGCCGCAGGCCCCGCAAGGGGAGGACCCGAGGGGCCGGGCGGCACCGCCGAACCGGCTCCGCCGGATGCCCGGATGCCGCGCTGGCTGCCGCGCGCGGTGGTCCTCGTACTGGCCCTGGTGGCCTGCTTCCAGCTCGGCAGCTGGGCCTTCCACCAGCTCATCGGGCTGCTCGTCAACATCCTGATCGCGTTCTTCCTCGCGCTCGCGATCGAACCGGCCGTGGCCCGGATGGCGGCCCGCGGCGTGCGCCGCGGGCTCGCCACCTTCCTGGTGTTCCTCGGGGTGTTCGTCGGCGCCGTCGGTTTCGTCGTCCTGCTCGGCTCGGTCCTCGCCGCACAGATCGTCGACCTGGTGGAAGGCTTCCCCGGCTATCTCGACTCGCTGATCGGCTCGATCAACGACACCTTCCACACGGACCTGTCCCGGCTGGACATCCAGGACAGCCTCCTGCACTCGGACTGGCTGCAGAAGTACGTGCAGAACAGCGCGAGCGGCGTGCTCGACGTGTCCGCCACCGTGCTCGGCGGACTGTTCAAGCTGCTGACGATCGGCCTGTTCTCCTTCTACTTCGCCGCCGACGGGCCGCGACTGCGCCGCGCGCTGTGCTCCGTACTGCCTCCCAGGAAGCAGGCGGAGGTGCTGCGCGCGTGGGAGATCGCCGTCACGAAGACGGGCGGATACCTCTACTCGCGCGGGCTGATGGCGCTGATCTCCGGGATCGCGCACTACATCGTCCTCGCGGTGCTGGGCGTGCCGTACGCGCCCGCGCTCGCGGTGTGGGTGGGGCTGGTCTCGCAGTTCATTCCCACCATCGGCACCTACCTGGCGGGTGCGCTGCCGATGCTGCTCGCCTTCACGGTCAACCCCTGGTACGCGCTGTACGTCCTCGGATTCGTGGTGGTGTACCAGCAGTTCGAGAACTACGTGCTCCAGCCGAAGCTCACCTCGAAGACCGTCGACATCCACCCGGCGGTGGCCTTCGGATCGGTCATCGCCGGCACCGCCCTGCTGGGCGCGGTCGGGGCGCTCATCGCGATCCCGGCCGTCGCCACGATGCAGGCCTTCCTCGGCGCGTACGTGACGCGGTACGCGGTGACGGGGGAGGACGCCCCCGGAGGGAGCGGTACGGGTGTTACTGAGCCCCGGCGTCGCCGAGTACGGATTCCAGGGCGTCGGTGACGGCCGCCTCGGTGGCGGCCTTGTCGATGCCGAGGGAGGACAGCACGCCTTCGCCGTCCTCGAGTTCGAGGAGCGCGAGCAGGATGTGCTCGGTGCCGACGTAGGCGTGGCCCAGGCGCAGCGATTCGCGGAAGGTGAGTTCGAGGGCCTTCTTGGCGGTGGCGTCGAAGGGCACGAGCGCGGGCAGCTCCCCGGCGGCGGCCGGCAGGGAGGCGGTCGCGGCGGCGCGCACGTCCTCCAGGGCGACCCCCTGTCCCCGCAGGACGAGCGAGGCGAGGGACTCGGTGTCGGCGAGCAGCCCCAGGATCAGGTGCGCGGCGCCGATCTCGGCGTTGCCGGCCGCGCGGGCCTCGTTCTGGGCGGTGACGACGACGTTGCGGGCGCGCGGCGTGAACCGGCCGAAGCCCTGCGCGGCGTCGGCTTCGGCGCCCTCCCCGGCCTTGTCGGCCTTGGGGACGAAGCGCTTCTGGGCGGCCTGGCGGGTGACGCCCATGCTGCGGCCGATGTCGGTCCAGGAGGCGCCGGAGCGGCGGGCCTGGTCGACGAAGTGGCCGATGAGGTGGTCGGCGACGTCCCCGAGGGACTCGGCGGCGACGACCGCGCCACTGAGCTGCTCCAGGGTGTCGGTGTGGACCTTCTTGATGGCCTCGATGAGGTCGTCGAGGCGTACCGGATTGGTCATGCGAACGGGTTCCACCGAAGGGTTCGTCATAGAGGCAACCCTAGGTTGACAGTCGAAAGGGTGTCAACCTTGGGTTGTCACTTTCCTGGTTCCCGCAGGGTGAAGCTCGCGCGCTCGCGCCAGGCCGTCCCGTCGTAGGCCACCAGGTCGACGGCGCGGGCGCGGGCGGTGAGGGGCAGCCGGCCGTTCAGGTCCGCCTCTGCGGCGTCCAGGTCGGCCTCGGGGGCGCGCTGGGCCACCGTGAGGTGCGGGACCGGATCCGGGTAGCGGCCGCCGTAGGGCCGGACGTCCGGCCAGCGCCCGGTGATCGCGCGGGTCAGGCGGCGCAGCGGGGCGTCCGGCTCCGGGGCGAGGTAGAGCATCCCCGGGAACCGGCCGGTCCGCTCGAAGCGCAGGTCGAAGGCGTGGTGGGGGCTCAGGGCCGCAGCGATCCCGGCGAGGATCGAGGCGTCGATCAGGTGCTCCTGGAGGAACGGGTAGAGCACGCTCACGTGCGCCGGGACCCCGGCCCCGGCCCGGGTCGCGGGGTCGATCCGTTCCTGCCAGTCCCGTACGACGGGTTCCGCTTCGGGCATCCGCACGATGAGCGCGGTGCGGCCGGCGGGGAACATGCTGGTGGTGTCGTCCGTCATGGGAGTGGATCATGCCAGCCGCCGGTGGGGCGTACGGGTCCGGCGTGGCGCGCTTGACAGGGAAATCGAACACGCATTCTCATGGGTTATCCACAGTCAAAACGGACGTGGGACCGCGTTGTCAGTGGCAGGCGTTAGCGTCAATGGCGTGAAGCGATCGACTCAAGCAAATCGGGTGGAACCCATGGCAGCAGGCAACGACCGCGAGAAGGCTCTCGAAGCCGCGCTCGCACAGATTGAACGGCAGTTCGGCAAGGGTGCCGTGATGCGTCTCGGCGACAAGCCGAACGACCCCATCGAGGTCATCCCCACCGGATCGACCGCGCTGGACATCGCGCTCGGCGTCGGTGGACTGCCGCGCGGCCGTGTCATCGAGGTGTACGGCCCGGAGTCCTCCGGTAAGACGACCCTGACGCTGCATGCCGTGGCCAACGCGCAGAAGGCCGGCGGCACCGTGGCCTTCGTGGACGCCGAGCACGCGCTCGACCCCGAGTACGCCAAGGCCCTCGGCGTCGACACCGACAACCTCATCCTGTCCCAGCCGGACACCGGCGAGCAGGCGCTGGAGATCGTGGACATGCTGGTCCGCTCCGGTGCGCTGGACCTCATCGTCATCGACTCCGTCGCGGCGCTCGTGCCGCGCGCGGAGATCGAGGGCGAGATGGGTGACTCGCACGTGGGTCTCCAGGCCCGTCTGATGAGCCAGGCCCTCCGGAAGATCACCGGTGCGCTCAACCAGTCCAAGACCACCGCGATCTTCATCAACCAGCTCCGCGAGAAGATCGGTGTGATGTTCGGCTCGCCGGAGACCACCACCGGTGGCCGCGCGCTGAAGTTCTACGCCTCCGTGCGCCTCGACATCCGCCGCATCGAGACCCTCAAGGACGGCACGGACGCGGTCGGCAACCGCACCCGCGTCAAGGTCGTCAAGAACAAGGTCGCGCCGCCCTTCAAGCAGGCCGAGTTCGACATCCTCTACGGCCACGGGATCAGCCGCGAGGGCGGCCTGATCGACATGGGCGTGGAGCACGGCTTCGTCCGCAAGGCCGGTGCCTGGTACACGTACGAGGGCGACCAGCTCGGCCAGGGCAAGGAGAACGCGCGCAAGTTCCTCTGCGACAACCCCGCCCTGTCCGACGAGATCGAGCGGAAGATCAAGGAGAAGCTGGGCGTCGGCATCCGCAAGGACGCCGCCGCGCCGGCCGCTGCCGAGGCCGGCGCGGACGCGTCCGCCGAGACCGCGGCCGTGCCCGCTCCCGCGTCGAAGGCCAAGACCGCGGTCAAGGCCGCCGTCGCCAAGAGCTGACCCGTGTGGGAGCAGGAAAGGGGCGGCGCGGACGGCGCGGACGGGGCTGAAGACCGCCGCGAGGGCAGTCGCCGGGGCCGCCGCCGCTCGGAAGGCTGGGGGGACCGGGAGGGTCGGGAGGGCCGGGAGGCCCGCCCGGAACTGCCGCCCCAGAGTCCCGAGGAGCAGGCGCGGGCGATCTGTCTGCGCCTGCTCACGGGGATGCCGCGCACCCGGCGGCAGCTCGCGGACGCCCTGGCCAAGCGGGACATCCCCGAGGAGGTGTCCGAGCAGGTCCTCTCCCGGTTCGAGGAGGTGGGCCTGATCGACGACGCCGCCTTCGCCGGGGCCTGGGTCGAGTCCCGGCACCGGGGACGGGGGCTGGCCCGCCGGGCGCTCGCGCAGGAGCTCCGTACCAAGGGGGTGGCGCCCACCCTCGTACAGGAGGCCCTGGAACAGCTCGACTCCGACCAGGAGGAGGAGACCGCCCGGGAGCTCGTGGAGCGCAAGCTCCGCGCGACCCGGGGCCTGGAGCGGGACAAGCGGATCCGGCGCCTCGCCGGAATGCTCGCCCGCAAGGGGTACCCCGAGGGCATGGCCCTGCGGGTGGTCCGTCGCGCACTGGAGGCGGAAGGCGAAGACCCCGACGGCCTGATGGGCTGACGGTCGATGGTTGATGCGTGATGGTCTGACGAGGTGACCCGCGGCCCCCGGGGGCAGGGGGTGTGGCACGTGGGTGGGGCTAGCCCCCGGCCGGGGACGCCGGGGCGCTCCAATGTCTCAAGGCGGCCCCGGCGGCAGAGTTTTCCCCATGATGCTGCGCTACGCACTCCAGACCGTCAGGCACCGCAAAGCCGGTTTCCTCGGCGCCTTCCTCGCCCTGCTGTGCGCGGCGGCCCTCGTGACCGCCTGCGGAACCCTCCTGGAGACGGGCCTGCGCGGCACGATCGCCACCGAGCGCTACGCGGGCGCCCCGGTGGTCGTCTCCGCCGACCAGAACGTCCACGCGACGACGGTCAAGGTGAAGAAGGGCGATCCGCCGAAGGTCAAGACCAAGCACAAGGCCAAGCCCGTCGCCGAACGGGCCTGGCTGCCGGCCGCCACCGTGGACACCGTCCGCGCGGTGCCCGGAGTCGAGCGGGCCGTGCCCGAGCTCACCTTCCAGGCCGTGCCGCTCACCCCGGGCGGCGAAGGCGCGAAGCCCTCGTACGGGCACGCCTGGAGTTCGGCCGCGCTCACCCCCTTCGCGCTCGCCGAAGGCCGCGCCCCCCACGGTGGTGACGAGGTCGTCGTCGACCGTGGACTCGCCGCCCGCGCGTCCCTGAAGCCCGGTTCCGAGCTCACCGTGCAGTCCACCAGCGCGCCGAAGACCTATACGGTCAGCGGGATCGCGGATCCGGCCACTTCCGGCGGGAGCCTGGCGCACCAGAGCGCGCTGTTCTTCGGCGACGCCGAGGCGCAGCGGCTCGCCGCCCGCGACGGCCGGGTCAGCGCCATCGGGGTACTGCCCGAGGCCGGAGTGGACCCCGGCGAGCTGGCCGGGCGGATCCGCCAGGCGCTCCAGGGCACCACCGCGCAGGTGGCCACCGGCGACCAGCGGGGCCCCGTGGAGTTCCTCGACGCGGCCGGCGCCCGGATCAAGCTGGTCTCCATGGGGGGCGCGATGGGCGGCACCTCGCTCCTCGTGGCGGTCCTCGTGGTCGTCGGCACCTTCTCCCTGTCGATCCAGCAGCGCCACCGCGAACTCGCCCTGCTCCGCGCCATCGCCGCCACGCCCCGGCAGCTCCGGCGCATGATCGGCCGCGAGGCGCTGCTCGTGGGGTTCGCCGCCGGAATCGCCGGAGCCCTGGCCGGACTGCCGCTGGCCGCCTGGCTGCACGGCCGCTTCGTCGACGCGGGCGTCGTCCCCGTGACGCTGGAGCGCACCGCCGGGATCTTCCCGATGATCGCCGCCGTCGGCGCGAGCCTGCTCGGAGCATGGGCCGCGGCCCGGATCACCGCACGGCGCGTGGCCCGCGTGCGTCCCGCCGAGGCACTGGCCGAGGCCGCCGTCGAGCGGAGCCGGCCCACCTGGGCGCGGCTCGTCGCCGGGGCGCTGCTGCTGGCGGCCGGGGTGGTGCTGGTCGCCGTACTCAGTACGCTGCGCACCGAGCCGGCTTCGACTCCGGTCACCTTCCTCGCCGTCGTGGTGCTCGCCGGAGCCGTCTCCCTGCTGGGCCCGCTGATCGTCAAGGGCGCGGCCGCGCTGCTCGCCGGGCCGCTGCGGCTCGCCGGCCCGGGCGGCCGGCTGGCCACCGCGAACCTGCGCGGCAACGCGACCCGGATGGCCTCCGCCGTCACCCCGCTCACCCTGCTGATCGGGATGGCCTGCACGGTGCTCTTCGTCACGCCGACGCTCGGCGACGCCGCCCGGGCGCAGGCCCGTGAGGGCGTACGGGCCGAGTGGGTGCTCCAGGGCCGGGGGCCGGGGGTTCCCGGCGCCGCCGCCGAGCGGATCCGCCGGACCCCCGGGGTCCTCGCGGCCACCGAGATCGTGCACACCTCGATCCGGGTGGGGCTGACGAAGTACGCGGCGCAGGGCGTGACCCCGGCCGGGCTCGACAGGACCTGGGACCCCGGGGTGACGGCCGGAAGCCTGGCGGGATTCGGGGAGAAGAGCGTCGCGGTGAGCGATCTGGCCGCGGACCAGCTGGGCCTGAAGCCGGGCGGCCCGCTCGCGCTGACGCTGGGGGACGGCACGCCGGTCGCCCTGACCGTGTCCGCGGTGTACGCGCGCGGGCTGGGCTTCGGGGACGTGACGCTGCCGCACGGTCTGGTGGCCGCCCACGTGGACGATCCGCTGGCTTCGAGCGTGCTGGTGGCGGGGCCGGCGGCGCGGGAAGCGCTCGCCTCGGCGGTACGGGATTACCCCGGCGTGGCCGTGCTGTCGGCGGCCGAAGCGGACGGCGCGCGGGCCGGGCGGCAGGCGGCCGGGGCGGAGATCAACCTGCTGGCGATGGGGCTCGTCCTGGCCTTCACCGCGATCGCGGTGGCCAACACCCTGGCGATGTCCACGGGGGAGCGGCTGCGGGAGTTCGCGATGCTGAGGCTCGCGGGCGCGACGCGGCGGCAACTGCGGGGCATGCTGCGGGTGGAGGCGCTGGCGGTGCTCCTGATGGGGGTGGTGCTGGGGTCGGGGATCTCGCTGGCGGTCCTCACCGCGTTCAGCGTGGGCATGACGGGGACGGCGGGGGCGGTGGTGCTTCCGCTGGTGTACGCGATGGTCGTGGGCGGGGCGGGGCTGGTGGCGCTGTGCGCCACGGGCTTCGCCGGGCGGGTGGCGATGCGGCCCCGCCCGGTGGACCTGGCGACGGCCAAGGCCTAGCCCTCGCGACTCCGCCCGTGGGCTCCCCCCTTTGGCCCCTCGCGCCTCAGGCGCCGGCGGGGCACCTTTCCGACGCGCCGCTCGCACCGCTGCGCGGGCTTCGCGCCGCTGCGCCGGACTCTGTCCGGCGGTGGCTGGTCGGCTGTGGCGCCATGGCCGCCTGTGGCGGGGCCGGTGGGCGGGTGCGGGTGGGTTGGCCCTGCGGGGCTGGGTCCCCTACCCGCCCTTCGCCCGTTCCCCGGGCTCCGCCCGGACCCGTTGCCGGGGGCCAGCCCCCGGCGCCTCCCGGACCGGGCTCATTCAGCCTCGCCGGCGTTTGAGGAGCGGGGTCTGGGGCGGAGCCCCAGGGGGTCCGGGCGCAGCCCGGGACCCCTTCCCAGCCCGTCCGGCGCTTGAGGACCGGGTCAGGGCAGCGCCCTGGGAACGGTGGAAGGGCGGGTAGGGGACCTTGCCCCGCGCAGCGGCAAAGGGTTACAGCGGGGACCTTGCCCCCCGCAGCGGAAAAGGGCCGCAGCGGGGAACTCCGCCCCGCGCAGCGGCACACCCGCAGCCCGGCTCTGGCGGAGGGCCCGGCCCCGCGTAGCGGCAACGGTCGCAGCGGTACACCCGAGGGCCGCCCCCAGCCCCGGCGCGGCGGCGCGAAGCCCGCGCGGCGGCGCGAGGGGTGCGTCAAGGAGCCACGGGGAGGCCCGCGGCCTTCCAGGCCTGGAAGCCGCCCGTGAGGTCCGTTGCGCGGGGGAGGGACAGGGCGTGGAGGGAGGCCGCCGCGAGGGTGGAGGCGTAGCCCTCGTTGCAGATGACGATGACGCGGATGTCGTGGTCCACCGCCTCCGGGAGGCGGTGGGAGCCTTCGGGGTCGAGGCGCCATTCCAGTTCGTTGCGCTCGATCACGAGCGCCCCCGGGATGAGTCCGTCCCGCTCGCGCAGGGCCTGGTAACGGATGTCGACCAGCAGGGCCCCGGTCAGGGACTCCGCGTGCGCCTGAGCCGCGTCCACGCGGGTGTACGTGGTCCGCAGCCGGTCGATCAGCGCGTCGATGCCGCTCACTGCCAGTCCGCCGGACGCTCGACCTGCTCCAGCGTGAGCACCGGACCGGTGCGGCTGTAGCGGCGGATCAGGGGGAGCGGCGGGTAGTACGCGTGCACGGAGATCGCGTGCTCCGTCGCGGACTCGTTCAGCACCTCGTGCACGTGGTGCTCGCCGAAGGCCCGCCCGGTGCCCGCGTCCAGGGCGCGCGTGCGGTCCACGTCGGGGGCCAGGGACAGGGACTGCCAGCCCTCCGAAGGGAGGCGGACCGCCAGGGAGTTCTCCGTGAGGCGCCCGCGCGCGGTGGTGAACGCGCCCCGCGACTCGGCGTGGTCGTGCCAGCCGGTTCCGGTGCCGGGCGGCCAGCCGATCAGCCAGGCCTCGCTGCCGCCGGGGCCGTCGAGGCGGATCCACGTCCGGCCCTCGGGGTCGAGCGGGAGGGCGGCGATCAGCTCGGGGTCGGAGGCGATGCGCCGGGTGAAGGCGAGGAGATCCGCCGCCGAGACCGCCGAGACGGCCGGGGCAGGGGCGTGCGTGGGTGCAGACATGGAGGGTGACCGTCCTGGGGGTTCGCGAGAGTGCGCGGCACATCCACATGGGGGCGCGCGAAGGGAAGGCGAATCAGCAGGAAGGGCGACACACGCAGCCCGCGTAGCGGAGCAGGTCCATATGGACCCTCCGCCACAGGCGTACGTCGTTGCCGGTCATGTCCGCGAGTGAAGCACGACTCGGCCGGAGGGTCAATCGATCACGGGTGCGGCGGCGGGCAGTGCCCTGGGGGCCGGCCTGGTCGGGGGAGGTTCCGGCGCGCCGTGCCGGAGCGCGTCGGCGGCCTCGTACAGCTCGGCGGGCTGGACCCCGGCGAAGGTGGCGGCGAGATGCCCGTCCGGTCGTACGAGGAGCACGGTGTGCGCCGCGGCCCCCGGGTAGCCGTCCGCCACGAGCAGCTCCGCCCGGACCGGCAGCGCGGAGACCGCCGCCGCGAGGCGGGGCATCAGGCCTGCGCCCACCCAGTGCCGCCGGTCCCAGACCCCGGTGCCCGGGGCGACGAGGACGACGAGGAGCCGGCCCCGCCCCAGCTGGTCGCGCAGCGGCACCGTCGAGCCGTCGGGCGCGGTCACCGGGACGTTCTCCACGGGCCCGCCCGGCTCGGTGGTGGTGGGCACGTCGTGGACGGCCACGGGCGGGGCGTACACCGGCCCTGCGCCGAGCGGGCCGCGACCCAAGTGGCCGTCGGTGAGGAGGAGTTCCGCGGCGCGCGAGGCTCCGGGGAGGTACGCGCGCAGGCCGCCCCCGGTGCGCAGGACGGGCATGGCCTGGTCGGCGGCGCGCAGCCGGGCGGCCACCGCCCTGCGGCGCTCGGCCTCGTAACTGTCGAGGAGTTCCTCGGAAGCCCCCTGGTGCCAGGCCAGGGAGAGCTTCCAGGCGAGGTTCTCCGCGTCGCGGAGCCCCTCCTCCACGCCCTGGGTGCCGAGCGCGCCGAGCAGGTGCGCGGCGTCCCCGGCGAGGAAGCAGCGGCCGTCGCGCCAGCGCCGGGCGAGCCGGTGGTGCAGGGTGTGGACTCCGGTGTCGAGGAGCTCGTACGGGGGTGTCGTGCCCCCGCACCACAGCGCGAGGCTGTCGCGGATCCGGGTCACCAGCGCGTCGGGGGTGACGAGCTCGCCGCGCGCCGGGAGCAGCCAGTCCAGCCGGTACACCCCGTCGGCCAGCGGCCGGGCGGTGACTTCCTCGGGCGGGCTGCGGTGCAGCAACGCTTCGCCGGGCCACGGCAGTTCGGTGCGCAGGGCGGCCACGGCGTGCCGTTCCACGGCGGTGCGGCCGGGGAAGCGGATGCCGAGCAGCTTGCGCACGGTGGAGCGGGCCCCGTCGCAGCCGACCAGGTGGCTCCCGCGCCACCACGTGGTCTCGGCGCCCCGGGTGTGGGCGGTGACCCCGCGGTCGTCCTGCTCCAGGGCGTCGAGCTTGCTCTCGGTGACCAGCTGGACCAGGGGGTGCGCGGTGGCGGCGTCGCGCAGTCCGCGGGTCAGGGCGTGCTGGGGCAAGTGGATCGGCGCCGGGCCGTCCTCGAAGGTGATCCGCTGGGACTCGCGGCCGCCGCGCATGGTGCGCCAGGCGGTGAAGTACGCGCCCTCGTCGCGCAGGGTCGTACAGCCCAGCCGGTGCACCATCGCGGCGGTGTCGGCGTGCAGGGCGACGGTGCGGGCGGGGCGGAGCTCGTCCTTGCCGGATCCCTCGTCGAGCACGACGCAGGGCACGCCCTGGCCGGCCAGGGCGAGGGACAGGGACAGCCCGACGGGCCCCGCGCCGACGACGATCACCGGGTCCATGATGTGGCTCCCGGTGTCCGGTATGTGATCACAGAACGTATGCAACCCACTGGAGGTGCCTGCGTCAAGTGACGCCGGGCCGGACAAGGCTGTGTGGTGCGACGGATGAGTTCCGCCGCACCACACGTGTCCCGCAAGTGTACTGACCGTCTGTCAGGCCGGGTGCCGGACGCGGGTTCGAGCGCATGTCCGATGTTCTGCCGGGGGTCCGGTCAGGCGGCGCCGCCGCCCGCGTTGTTGCCCGCGTCGAACTGGCTGACCGGGACCATCGCCCCGGTGGACCGCGTCGACTTCCGCAGCCGGCCCTCCAGCCAGGAGGCGAAGGAGGTGAGGGCGAAGTTCACCGCGATGTAGATCGCCGCGATCACGATGAGGGTCGGGATGGTGTTGCTGAAGTTCGCCGAGATCTGCCGGTACTGGGTCAGCAGTTCGGCGAGGCCCAGGACCGCACCGCCGATGGCGGTGTCCTTGAGGATCACCACGAGCTGGCTGACCAGCGCGGGCAGCATCGCGGTCACGGCCTGCGGGATCAGGACGTAGGTCATGACCTGGCCCTTGCGCATGCCGATCGCCTTCGCGGCGTCGGTCTGGCCCTTCGGCAGCGACTCGACGCCGGCCCGGACGATCTCGCCGATGACCGCGGAGTTGTACAGGACCAGCCCGGTGACCACCGCGTACAGCGGCCGCACCTCGGAGTCGACGCCCGTGTACTGCACGTAGAAGGCGGAGCCGAAGAGCATCAGCATCAGGACCGGGATGGCCCGGAAGAACTCGACCCAGGTGCCCACGATGCTGCGTACCCACGCGTGGTCGGAGAGCCGGCCCATGCCGAGGAGGGCGCCCAGGGGCAGAGCGATCACCATGGAGATGGCGCCGGCCCGCAGGGTCTCGCCGAGTCCGGGGAGCAGGAACGTCGTCCACACCTCGCCGGTGAGGAAGGGCCTCCACTTGTCTGCGTCGAGCTGGTTCTTGTCCGCCAAGGCGGACACCACCCACCATGCGAGGGCGGCGGCCACGGCGAGGAAGATCCCGCTGTAGATCCAGTTGCGCGCCTTGGCCTTGGGGCCCGGGGCGTCGTACAGCACCGAGGTCATCGCTTCACCGCCACGCGCTTGGCCACCCAGCCCAGGAGCAGGCCGGTGGGCAGGGTCAGAAGAACGAATCCGAGGGCGAAGACGCCGAAGACGGCGAAGAGGTCCTGCGGCTCGTTCTCGACCATCTCCTTCATCAGCAGCGCGGCCTCGGCCACACCGATCGCCGCAGCCACCGTGGTGTTCTTGGTGAGGGCGATCAGCACATTGGCGAGCGGTGCGACGACCGCTCGGAAGGCCTGCGGGAGCACGATCAGGGTGAGCGTCTGGACGAAGCTCATGCCCAGGGCGCGGGAGGCCTCGGCCTGGCCGACCGGGACCGTGTTGATGCCCGAGCGGATCGCCTCGCAGACGAAGGTGCCGGTGTAGGCGATGAACCCGAGGACCGCGAGCCGGAAGCCGATCTCCTTGAACGTGCCGCCGCCGAGCGTGACGCCGAGGGTCTGGTTGAGGCCCAGCGAACAGCCGATGATCAGCACGGTCAGCGGGGTGTTGCGCACGAGGTTCACGTACGCGGTGGCGAAGCCCCGCATCAGCGGGACCGGGCTGACCCGCATCCCGGCCAGTACGGTGCCCCAGATCAGGGACCCGACGGCCGAGTAGAGGGTGAGCTGAACCGTCACCCAGAAGGCTCCGAGCACGTCGTACTGCCCGGAATCAAGAAAATCGAACACGATGGCCTGCGCTCTCCCCAGGATGGCCAGGTGGGCCGGTGGGTCACGGCGCCGCCCGCGGCAGGCGGGCGGCGACGCTCCTCACCGATGGATCGGCCGGCGGACCGGCCGCCGGGTCAGCTGCCTTCGGTGACCGCGGGCGCCGGCTCGGCCTTGTAGCCGGCCGGGCCGAAGTTCTTCTCGATGGCCGCGGCCCAGGCACCGTCGGCCTCCATCTTCTTGATGGCGGCGTTGACCTTGGTCTGGAGCTCCTTGTCGCCCTTCTTCAGACCGATGCCGTAGTTCTCGTTGCTCAGGCTCAGCCCGACCAGCTTGAACTTGCCCTTGTTCTTGTCCTGCGCCGCGTAGCCGGCCAGGATCGAGTTGTCCGTGGTCAGCGCGTCGAGGTTCTTGTTCTCCAGGCCGGTCAGGCACTCGGAGTAGCCGCCCACCTGCTGCAGGTCGGCCTGCGGGGCCAGCTTGTCCTTGACGTTCTGCGCCGAGGTGGAGCCGGTGACCGAGCAGAGCTTCTTCTTGTTGAGGTCCTCGGCCTTGGTGATCGAGGTGTCGTCGGCGCGGACCAGCAGGTCCTGGTGCGCGAGGAAGTACGGACCGGCGAAGTCGACCCGCGCCTTGCGCTTGTCGTTGATCGAGTAGCTCGCGACGACCAGCTTCACGTCGCCGTTGGCGATCAGGTTCTCGCGCTCGGCGCTGACGGCCTGCTTGAACTCGATCTGGTCCGGCGCGTAGCCGAGCTCCTTGGCCACGTACGTCGCCACGTCCACGTCGAAGCCCGTGAACTTGCCGTCGGGGGTCTTGAGGCCCACACCCGGCTGGTCGAACTTGATGCCGATGACGATCTTGTCCTTCTTGGCACCGGCCGAGGAACCGGCGTCACCGGGCTTGGTGCTGTCGCTGCCGCCACAGGCGGTCGCGGTCAGGGCGAGAGCAACGGCGATGGCGGCGGCCGCGCCGACCTTGGAGAGCTTCATGGTGGACTTCCCTCGAAGTGAGACGTGAGACAGCGGTGAAGTGGGACGTACGACGTACGACGTGCGTGCTGGACGACGATCCGTCACCGGATCACTACCAGATGCGAAGGTCAGTGGTGCAGGATCTTCGAGAGGAAGTCCTTGGCGCGGTCGCTCCGCGGGTTGCTGAAGAACTGCTCGGGCGTGGCCTCTTCGACGATCTTTCCGTCGGCCATGAAGACGACCCGGTTCGCGGCGGAGCGGGCGAAGCCCATCTCGTGCGTGACGACGACCATGGTCATCCCCTCCCGGGCGAGCTGCTGCATGACCTCCAGCACCTCGTTGATCATCTCCGGGTCGAGGGCCGAGGTCGGCTCGTCGAACAGCATCACCTTCGGGTCCATCGCCAGGGCGCGTGCGATCGCCACGCGCTGCTGCTGGCCGCCCGAGAGCTGCGCCGGGTACTTGTCGGCCTGCGAGCCGACACCCACCCGGTCGAGGAGGGACTTCGCCTTCTCCGTCGCCGCCGCCGAGTCCGCCTTGCGGACCTTGAGCTGGCCCAGCATCACGTTCTGCAGGACCGTCTTGTGCGCGAAGAGGTTGAACGACTGGAAGACCATGCCCACATCGGCGCGCAGCTTCGCCAGCGCCTTGCCCTCCGACGGCAGTTGCTTGCCGTCGACGGTGATGCTGCCCGAATCGATCGTCTCCAGGCGGTTGATGGTCCGGCACAGCGTGGACTTGCCCGACCCCGAAGGGCCGATCACGACGACGACCTCACCGCGGGCAATGCTCAGATCGATGTCCTGAAGCACGTGCAGCGCGCCGAAGTGCTTGTTGACGTTGCTCAGCACGACCAGGTCGTCCGCGGCACCTGCCGCGTCCTGCACGTCCTTGGTCACTGATACTCCGCTCATCGGCTTGTGGCTCCGTCCTCCTCGGTTGGGAGGACAGTAGTGACGTGGCGCGCACAGCGTCATCACATCTGAGGGAGAATTGAGCATAACGATCCGGCCTCGCACCGATACGCTCCGTACTCGCGGGCGTCCCGCACCGGCCGTGGCCGTACCGGGTCCATAACGGAACCCCCGACGGACCGGAACCGTCTTGACGTGGGAGTCCACATCGGCGTGGATGCTTGGTGGCCCATGATGTCCGCCATGCGAACGCGAAGAGATCAAGAGATGGAGAGGGGGACGACATGAGACTGCTGCTCGTCGAGGACGACGATCACGTCGCCGCCGCCCTGTCCGCGATCCTCGCCCGGCACGGCTTCAAGGTCACCCATGCCCGCAGCGGCGAGGAGGCCCTGCAGGCCCTGCTGTCGGCGGGCGCCCCGCCGCAGGCCTCCCCGTACGGGGTGATCCTGCTCGACCTCGGCCTGCCCGACCAGGACGGGTACGAGGTGTGCGGCAAGATCCGCAAGCGCACCAGCACGCCCGTCATCATGGTCACCGCGCGGGCCGACGTGCGTTCGCGCATCCACGGACTCAACATGGGCGCCGACGACTACGTCACCAAGCCCTACGACACCGGCGAACTCCTCGCCCGCATCCACGCGGTGGCCCGGCGCACCGGCGCCCCCGATGAGAGCGCGGCCACCGGTACCGCGGGCACGCCCGGCGTGGTCCGGCTCGGGAGCGTCGGCATCGAGCTGTCCACCCGCCGGGTCAGCGTGGACGGCGTCGACGTGGCGCTCACCCGCAAGGAGTTCGACCTGCTGGCCCTGCTCGCGCAGCGCCCCGGCGTGGTCTTCCGCCGCGAGCAGATCATCAGCGAGGTCTGGCGCACCAGTTGGGAAGGCACCGGCCGGACGCTGGAGGTGCACGTGGCCTCGCTGCGGTCCAAGCTGCGCATGCCGGCCCTCATCGAGACCGTCCGCGGTGTCGGCTACCGGCTCGTCGTACCGCCCGCCCCGGCGGCCCCCGCCCCGCCCGCCGCCTCCGCGCCGCCCGCCGTCTAGCGGCCACCCGTCGTGCGCGCCCGTCTGCTCCCGCTGCTCGTCGTCCTGATGGCGGGCGTCCTGCTCGCCCTCGGCTTCCCGCTCGCGGTGGCCCTGGCCGCGGGACAGCAGCAGCGGGTGGTCGTCGACCGGATCGACGACAGCGCCCGTTTCGCCGCGCTCACCCAGTTCGTCATCGACGCCGAGGGCTCGAAGTCCAGCGGTGCCGACGAACGCCTCGAAACCCTCAAGCAGGAACTGGCCCGGTACCAGCAGCTGTACGGGATCCGCGCCGGCATCTTCCGCCGGGACGGCACCGCCATCGCCCGCTCCACCGACGGGTGGAAGCTGCCCGCGGAGTGGGAGGCGGACGACGCCTTCATCCAGGCGCTCGCCGGACGCCGCAGCCACGACCCCGGCCAGGTGTGGCCCTGGCAGACCAACGGCAAGCTCCTCGTCGCCTCCCCGGTCGTCCTCGACGGGGACGTGGTCGCCGTGGTCGCCACCGAGTCGCCCACCGACCAGATGCGCGCCCGGACCCTGCGGGGCTGGCTGCTCATCGCCGCCGGGCTCAGCGCGGCCATGCTCGTGGCCTTCGGCGCGGCCCTGCGGCTGACCAGCTGGGTGCTCAAGCCCGTGCAGACCCTGGACGCCGCCGCCCACGGCATCGCCACCGGGCGGATGAACTCCCGCGTCGCGGCGGGCGGCGGCCCCCCGGAACTCCGGCGCCTGGCCCGCTCGTTCAACGAGATGGCCGACAACGTCGAAGAGGTGCTGGAACAGCAGCGCGCCTTCGTCGCCGACGCCTCCCACCAGCTGCGCAACCCGCTCGCCGCGCTGCTCCTGCGGATCGAGCTGCTCGCCCTCGAACTGCCCGAGGGCAACGAGGAGATCGCTTCGGTGCGGACCGAGGGCAAGCGCCTGACCCAGGTCCTGGACGACCTGCTCGACCTGGCCCTGGCCGAGCACGCCGCCGCCGAGATCAGCCTGATAGACATCGCGGGGCTGGCCGCGGAGCGGGTGACCGCCTGGCGTCCGTTCGCCGAGGAGAAGGGCGTGCGGCTCACCGGGACGGGGCGGAGCGCCGCCACCGGCTGGGCCGACCCGATCGCGCTCTCCAGCGCCCTCGACGCCGTCATCGACAACGCCCTCAAGTTCACTCCCGCGGGTGAGGACGTCGAGGTGGCGCTCTCCGTGGAGGGCGACCGGGTGCTGATCGTGGTCGCCGACCGGGGCCCCGGGCTCACCGAGGAGGAGCTGCTGCGGATCGGGGACCGGTTCTGGCGCAGCGGACGCCACCAGAACATCAAGGGCTCCGGGCTCGGCCTCTCCATCTCCCGCATCCTGCTCGCGGCGGGCGGCGGGTCCCTCTCCTACGAGAAGAACCCGCCGCACGGGCTGCGCGTGACGCTGGCCGTCCCGCGCACCGATCCCGCCGCCCTGCCCTATTGACCCGCCGGGCCCGATTGAACCGCCGGGCCCGATTGAACCCCTAGGGCCGAGCGAACCGCAGGGTCACCGGCTCGAACGGACCGAGCCGTACGCCGCCGGCGCGGGGGCTTCGGTCCAGGTGAGAGTGGTGCGGGCGGGGGCGGAGACGGCGTACAGCTCATCCACGGCCCGGATCTCGAAGACGGCCGCCTTCTCCCGGCCGGCGCGTTCGACGGACGGGAGGAAGAGGGCGGTTCCGCAGGTGCCGCCGAGGAAGCGGCGGGCGCCGTCCGGCAGGACGCGGGACACCTCGTAATGGCGGACGGGCCCGGCGGAACGCTGCCAGGCCAGTCGGACGGCGGCCTTGCCGGACCGCTGGGCCGAGGCGGACACGGCCGGGGTGCCCGGAGTCGCCGGGCGGGGCCGCGCGGCGGCTTCGCGTACCGTCACCGCGCCGAGCCGCCAGCGCACCGGCTCCTTCCCGCGTCGGGTGATCCGTACGGCCAGGGCGTGGGCGGTGGTGCCCGCCAGCTCCGACAGCCGGACCCTCGTCGTGCGCCAGCCCTGCCCGGTCCCGAGGGTCTCCGCCGTCAGCCAGGTGTACGGGACCTCCTGCCCCGGGCCGGACGGCTCGCGGGTGGCCACGCCGAGCTCGACGGTCACCGGGCCCCGCTCGGTGCGGTGGACCAGCTCGGCGAAGCAGGAGCCGGTCAGCGGCAGCCGGGTGGCGTGCAGTCCCACGGTCGCCGGGGCGGTGAGCTCACCGGTGACGAGGAGGCTGGAGCCGCCGCGCCAGGCCCCGGCGAAGTCGAGGGTGACCTCGGGGCGGGTTCCGGTGGTGTGCACGGCCCAGCGGCGGCCCGGGAGCCGGTCCTGGAGGCCGAGGTGGTTCCAGCCGGTGTCGGAGACGGGCCGTCCGTCCTCGTACCAGCGTTCCCCGTGCCCGGTGTTGAAGGAGCAGGCGAAGGGCAGCGCGGTGACGGTGGACCGGTCGGCGACGACGGTGGCGGGGGCGCGCCAGGCGTCCGTGGGGGAGGGGTGGGCCGGGTCGAGGGACTCGCCCGTCCAGAACCGGTCGTCGGCGCGGTGGAAGGCGCCGGGGGAGCGGTCGGTGAGATGGTTGCGGGTCCACTCCGGCCGGTAGAAGCCGTAGGAGACGATGTGGTCGCCCCCGCGCGGGACGATCGCGTCCCAGTTCACCTTCGAGTTCCATCCGTTGGACTCCATGTCCACGGCCGCCCACAGTTCGTGGCGGCTGCGGCCGAGCCGGTCGGCGAGGTCGCCGGAGGCGGCGAGCTTCGCCGGGGTCCAGCGGAAGTCCACGAACATGGTGTCCGAGACCTTGCCGCGGCGGTCCTCGTAGAACTCCTGGTTGAGCTCGTTCAGCGCGCCCTGCCAGCCGACCCCGCCGGTGGAGTTCATCGCGTCGTACCAGGTGATGCTCAGGCCGTGCGGTTCGCCGGCGGCGCGCAGGGCCCGCAGGAACCGCTGCGTCCGGCCCGCGAGTTCGCTGTCGCCGCCCGCGGTCTCGGCGTTCACGAACCAGCCGTCGAACCCGTACGCCCGCGCCACCTCCACCAGTTTCTCGGCGACGGGGAACCGGCCGAGGGAGTCCTGGCGGACCAGGTCGCGGGTCCACCGGAGGTCGCCGCCGTAGGCGACCGGCGGCAGGAACACGTTGCCCATCACCCGGACGCCGTTGCGGTGCGCGGCGTCGGTGACGGGCGCGTTCGGGGCGAGCACGATGCCCTCGCCGGAGGAGCCGCCCCAGAAGACCAGCTCGTCGATGTACGCCCAGTGGGTGAGGGCGTAGTAGTCGGCGGTCGGGGCCCCCTGCGCCGGGTTGCCGGCCGTGTTCCCGAAGGAGACGAGCGAGGCGATACGGGCCTGGCCGGCGCGGGCCGTGGTGTTCGGCGGCACCGGGGTGAAGCGGGGCGCCAGCGGCACGGTCGCGGTGTTGTGGGCCAGATCGGGGTCGGACTCGGGGGTCCACCGCAGCAGGGAACGCCAGGTGATCCCGGGACCCGGGGTGCCCGCCGGGAGCGAGTCCGGGAACCAGTACGAGGCGTACGGGGCGAGGTCCGCGGGCGGTCCGGCCGGTGTGAGGGCGGCCGGGGCGGCCACCGCGGGAGCGGCCACCGCGGAGGCGGCCGTCCCGCAGAGCAGGCCGGCCGCGCCCGCGCCCGCCCCCGCTCCGGCGAGCAGCATCCCGCGCCGGGTCGGGAGCGGGGTGCCGGGGCGGCGGCGGGCGGTTCGAGGATCGACGCCGTTGTCGGTCTCGGACATGAGGGATCTCCTCCGTAGGGGCCGGGGCCGGTCAGGCCCGGGCGGTGACGTCGGACACGTGCAGTACCTCGGTGATGCTGCGGGCGGCCAGGTGCTCCGCGTCCCCGGCGAGCTCGGCCAGGACCACCGCCGGCCGGACCCCCTGGGCGGTGAGCTCCGCCCAGGCCTCGAAGAACGCCCCGCCGGGGGCGCACACCGAGCGGTTCGGCGCGGACTCGGCGCCGCCGACGTCCACGGCGAGCGCGGCCCCGCGCACGGCCGGGCGGTGCTCGCGGCCCCGCCACTCCCCGGTGATCCGGGCGATGACCTCGCCGGCGGGCTTGGTCCGGCGGTCGTTGGTGAGCAGCCCGAGCCCGTACTCCAGCTCGGGGAAGTCCGCGAGCTCGCGCGACACGTCGTGCGAGCACCACCAGGTCACGCCCCACAGGCCGGGGCAGTCCAGGGCGTTCGCCACGGTCGCCTCGGTGAAGGAGGCGGCGTGCTCGGGCTGGATCAGCGGCGCGGGCGCGCCCACTTCCTGGAGCCAGACCGGGCGCAGGGGATCGCGGGCCCAGGCCTTGGACAGCTCGATCAGGTACGCGGCGTGGTGCTCGGTCGCCGTCCCGGTCCGGCCGTGGCGCTGCGCGGTGCCGTTGAACACCCACGAGTGCACGGCCGTCGCGGCGCCCAGCCGGGCCGCCTGGGCCACGGTGAAGGGATGGCCGTCCTGGTACCAGGCGGCGTCGTACTCGGCGTGCAGGTGCATGCGGCCCGGCGCGCCCTCCTCGCAGGCGGTGAGCATCCGCTCCAGCCAGCGCCCGGCCTGCTCCTGGGTGATCCGGTCGGGGGACGGGTGCGGATCGTCGGAGAACTGGTTGATCTCGTTGCCGACCGTCATGCCCAGGAAGTTCGGCCGGTCCGCGAGGGCGGCGGCCAGCGTGCGCAGGTACTCCTCCTGCCCGGCGACGACCTGCGGATCGCTGAAGATGTTGCGCCGGTGCCAGGTGCCGGTCCACGCGGGCAGGAAGTCGAAGCTCGACAGGTGCCCCTGGAGCCCGTCCACGTTGACGTCGAGGCCGCGTTCGGCGGCCGCGTCGGCGAGCGCGACGAGCTGTTCGACGGCGCGCGGGCGGATCAGCGTCCGGTTCGGCTGGAACACCGGCCACAGTGGGAAGACCCGTACGTGGTCCAGGCCGAGGCCGGCGATCGAGTCGAGGTCGGCCCTGACCTCGTCGAGGTCGAAGTCGAGCCAGTGGTGGAACCAGCCGCGCGTCGGCGTGTAGTTGGCGCCGAAACGCAAGGGCCGGACGGGTGCGGAGGCTGGAGCCGCGGCGGGTGCGGAGCCGGGAGCGGGGGCGGGTGCGGAGGCGGCGTTGCCGTCGTGCATGAAGGGTCCTGGAGTTCAGGGGGAATTCGCCGGATGCCCACAACCTGCCGCCTGCGCGGGGGATAAGTCAACAGCGGCCTTATCTCCGAACGTCCCGACGTGGCGGGATGAAAGTCCTGACCTCGGGGACACTGGTACTTATGCGCTTCAGCCCAGTTGACAGGCGGATTTCAGCCGCTTGAAACTGGGCGGACTAATGCGGTTTAGTTCTTGTTGAGCGGTGTTGTCACCCAAGGAAGTGTGCGGAAATGGACAGTGGAATTACCGTCACGTCGGTCACCACGCCGGCCCTCTTCACGGGCGCGCCGGAAACCCCCTCGCAGGTCGTCCGGGTCCGCATCCGCAGGACGCGCCCGGCCGGCCCGCTGCACGTGGCGGTGCACGGCGACGGCATCACCACCCCGTACCCCCGCGTCGTGCGGGCCGACACCGCCGAGGCCTACGCCGGCACCGATGCCCGCGCGGATCCGGCCGGGCCGGGGGCCGCGGCTGTGGAGTCCACCGTCGAGGTCGCCGTCCGCACCCCGGGCGCCGCCCCCGGAACCGTCCTGCCCGCCACCGTCCGCGTCACCACCCCCGACGGCCGGCCGCTCGCCGAACTGCCCTTCGGCCTGGTCGTCGCCGAGCCCGGCTGGACCGTACGGCTGGTCCCGCACTTCCACTACGACCCCATGTGGTGGAACACCCAGGCCGCCTACACCGCCCTGTGGGACGCCCCGCTGAAACCCGGCGAGGCCGAGCGCGGCTGGGAGTACACCGGCGTCCCGGCCTTCACCCTGATCCCGCTCCACCTCCAGCAGGCGCGCGAGGACCCGGCGTACCGCTTCGTGCTCTCCGAGGTCGACTACCTCAAGCCCTACTGGGACACCCACCCCGCCGAACGCGCCGAGCTGCGCGCGCTGATCGCCGAAGGCCGCGTGGAGATCGTCGGCGGCACCTACAACGAGCCCTCCACCAACCTCACCTCCGCCGAGACCACCATCCGCTCCGCCGTCCACGGCCTGGCCCTGCACCGCGGCACCCTCGGCGCCGACCCGCGCACCGCCTGGCAGCTCGACGTCTTCGGCCACGACCCCTCCTTCCCCGCCCTGATGGCCGGCGTGGGACTGGACTCCGCCGTCCTCGCCCGCGGCCCCCACCACCAGTGGGGCCCGATGATGGACACCTGGGGCGACGAGCTGCGCGCACCCGCCGCCATGCAGCTGCCCGCCGAGTACGAGTGGATCGCCCCCGGCGACAGCGGCGGGCAGGGCCTGCTCCTGCACTACCTGCCCGCGCACTACTCCGCCGGCTGGTTCTCCCACCAGGCACCGGACGCGGAGGCCGCCGCCGAACAACTGCTGGACCTGTACGAGCTGCTGCGCACCGCCGCCGCGACGAAGAACGTCCTGATCCCGATGGGCACCGACTTCTCCTGGCCGCACCGCTGGGGCCTGGACGTGCAGCACGCCTGGAACCGCCGCTACTGCTGGCCCCGCATGGAACACACCGGCCCGCGCGCCCACTTCGACGCCGTCCGCGCCGAACTCGCGGCGCGCGGCGAGCAGCCGCTCCCGGTCACCCGGGAGATGGGCCCGGTCTACACCGGCAAGGACGTCACCTACGGCGATGTGAAACAGGCGCACCGGGCCGCCGAAAACCTCCTCGAACAGGCCGAGACCTTCGCCGCGCTCGCCTGCGCCGAAGGCCTGACCGCCTACCCCGGGCAGACCCTGGCCAAGGCCTGGCGCCACCTGCTGCACGCCGCCCACCACGACGCCGTCACCGGCACCTTCTCCGACCAGGTGTACCTCGACCTGCTCCCCACCTGGCGCGAGGCCCGCGAACTGGCCGACGGCGTACGGGAGGAGGCGCTCGCCGCACTCACCGCCGAGGCCGACACCCGCGGCCCCGGTCCGCTCGCGGTCACCGTGCACAACCCGGTCTCGTGGACCCGTACCGACCTGGTCCGCACCCGCGTCGAGCCGGCGGCGCTCGGCCTCGCCGACGACCGCGCCGACCTGATCAGCGTCCTGGACGAGGCGGGCCGCGCGGCGCCCGTGCACGTCGAAGGAGTGGCCGACGGAACCGCCGAGCTGATCTTCCTCGCCGCGGACGTGCCCTCGCTCGGGCACCGCACCTGGTGGCTCGCGGCGTCGGAGCTGCCGCTCTCGGGCGGCTGGGAGCCGGCGCCCGGGCACACCGTGGAGAACGAGTTCCTGCGCGCCGAAGCCGACCCCGCGCGCGGCGGCGGCCTCGCCCGGCTGCTGGACCGGCGCACCGGGCAGGAGATCCTCACCCCCGGCGAGGTGGACGAGCTCGTCGTGCAGGAGGAGTACGACAAGCACCCCTACTTCGAGGAGGGCCCCTGGCACCTGCTGCCCAAGGGGCCGGGCACCGGTTCGGGCGCCGGGCCCGCCGAGTCCTGCCGGGCGGAGCGCGGGCCGCTCGGTTCGCGCATCGTGGCCACCGGGAGCACCGGGCCCGTCCGCTGGACCCGGACCACCACCCTGTGGGACGGCCTGGACCGGGCGGAACTCACCACGACGGTGCACGCGTTCGAAGGCTCCGACCAACTGCTGCGGCTGCGGATCCCGGCCGACGTGCCCGGGGCACTGCCCGTCGCCGAGACGGCCGCCGCCGCGGTGGGGCGCGGGTTCGCCTTCCCCGAGGCGGACACCGGAGCCGACCACACCCGGGCGCCCTGGACCCTGGACAGCCCCTGCCTGAACTGGTTCGCGCTCTCGGCGCCGATGACCGGGCCGGGAGGCCGGGCCCTGGGCGCGGCGGAGATCGTCCTTCCGGACGCGTTCACCCCGCCCGGACTCCGGGAGCTGGTCACCGCCCTCGGGCGGTACGGGGTCACCGCGACCCCGACCCGGGCGGCCGGGCCGCGCTGGGGCGACCTGGCGGCGGACAGCAGCCTGCCCGACTTCCGCATCGCGCTCGGCGGCCCCGCGGAGAACCCCTTCACGGCGGCCCTGCTGGAATCGGCCGGTCCCGTCCACGAGAAGGCCCTGCGAGAAGCCCTACGGGAACACGGGCAGGTCTGGATCGCGGCCCGAGCGGGGCTCCGCTCGCTCTGGAGCCCCGGCTGCGATCTGACGGGCCCGCGGGACCTGCCGGTCCTGGTCCACGCCGGGCCCCCGGAGCAACTCGCCCGGGCCGTCGCCGCGTCGGGCCGGATCGACGCCACGACTCCGGCGGGCTACGCCATGGGAGCGGGCGCGCAGGAGGAGGCGTATGCGCACGAGACGGCGGACCCGCACGAGACGGCGGACCCGCACGGGACGGCCGACCCGCACGGGGAGGCGTACGCGGACCGCACGGTCGGGATCCTGGTGCGCGGCACGCCCAGCTTCGCCGTCGACACCGCCGGGCGGCTGCACAGCACCCTGATGCGGTCCTGCACCGGCCGCCCGAGCGGGGAGTGGATGGACCCGCCGCGCCGCACCGCCCCCGACGGCAGCTCCTTCCAACTCCAGCACTGGACCCACGTCTTCGAGCACGCGCTGGTCGCGGGCTCCGGGGACTGGCGGGCGGTGGACCTCGCACGCCGCGGACGGGAGTTCAACAAGCCGCTCACCGCGGTCACGGCCGCCCCGGCCGAGGGGCCCCGGCCACCCGCGCGCTCGCTGCTCGGTGTGGAGCCGGCCGACCGGGTGCTGATCGAGACGGTCAAGCGGGCCGAGGGCTCCGGCGACCGCGCCGACCTCGCCGTCCGGCTGCGCGAAACGCACGGCCGCCCGGTGATGGCGGACACCCTGTGGCCGACGGATCCGGCCGCCGAGGCCGATCTGCTGGACCGCCCCACCGGGTTCTTCGAGGGGCAGGTCCAGGGCGCCGCGACGACCACGCTCCTGCTGCTCACGGAATCCGGCATGCCGCTGCGCGAAGCGGAACGGGAGGCGCACCAGCCGGTGTTCAGCCGGTACTGGCTGCACAACACCGGGACGGCCCCGCTCGGCGACGCCCCGTACACGGTGACGTGCGAGGGCGTTCCCGCCGGAGCCACGGTCACCCTCGCCGCCCACGGCCGGGCGGACGGCGGTCCCGTCGGGCTGGAGGTCCGGGCCCCGGAGGGCTGGACCACCTCCTGGACCCGGCGGCGGGCCGAGCTCCCGGCCGGCGGTCACCTCTCCTTCCCGCTCGCCGTGGAGCCCGCCGCCGGAGCGCGGCCCGGCGAACACCTGGTCCGGATCCTCGCCACCACCCCGGGGGGCACCTTCGAGGACGTGCTCACCGTCACCGTGCCCGGCGGCCCGGCCGCGTCGCCGGCCGGGCTGTGGGTGGCCGCGCCGGACCCCGTCGACACGGTCACCGTCGCCCCCGGCGGGCGGGGCCTCGTACGGGCGCGGATCGGCTCCACGGGCATCCGCAGCGCCCTGACGGGGCAGGCGTACGCCGTCTCCCCGTTCGGCACCTGGGAGCTGACGGCCCCAGCCGTGCTGCCCGTGGAGGTTCCGGCGGACGGCGAGACGCAAGTCCTCTTCGAGCTGCGGCCGCCGCTCACCACCCCCGCCGGGGAGTACTGGATCGTGGTCAAGGCGGTCTGCCAGGGCAGGATCGCGTACGGTCCGGCCATTGCCGTCCACGTCAGCGAGGGATGAGACAGGCCATGGCCCGCAGACCCACCATCAAGGACATCGCCCGCCAAGCCGGGGTGTCCGAGAGCGCCGTCTCCTTCGCGCTCAACAACCGGCCCGGGGTCTCCCAGGACACCCGCGCCCGCGTCCGGCGGGTGGCCGAGGAACTCGGCTGGCAGCCCAACAGCGCCGCGCGCGCCCTCTCCGGGGAACACTCCGGCGCCGTCGGCCTGGTCCTCGCCCGGCCCGCGCACACCCTCGGCGTGGAGTCCTTCTTCCTCCAGCTGGTCTCCGGCATCCAGGAGGTGCTGGCCGCCGGCCGGATCGCGCTGCTCTTCCAGGTGGTCGAGGACCTCGACGCGGAATGCGCCGTCTACCGCCGCTGGTGGGCCGAGCGGCGCGTCGACGGGGTCGTCGTCGTGGACCCGAGGACCGACGACCCGCGCCCCGCCCTGCTCGAACAGCTCGCGCTGCCGGCCGTCACGGTGGGGGAGGCGGGACCGGCCTCGGCCGTCCCCGACCCCGCCGGCCTCGACTCGGCTGCCCCCGCCGCCCCCGTCGCCCTGTCCGCCGTCCGGGCCGACGACGCCGGTGCCATGGCACAGGTGCTCGACCACCTCTACGGGCTCGGCCACCGCCGGATCGCGCACGTCGCGGGAATGCCGGGACTCGCCCACACCGACCGCCGGATGGTCTCGCTGCGCGCGGAGGCCCGGCGCCTGGGCCTCGGACCCGGTCAGGTGCGCTCGGTCACCACCGACTACTCCGACGCCGAGGGGGCGGAGGCCACCCGGCGGATCCTCGCCGAGCCGGAGCCGCCGACCGCGATCGTCTACGACAACGACGTGATGGCGGTGGCCGGCGTGGCCGTCGCCTCCGAGCTGGGCATCCCGGTCCCGGGCGGGCTCTCCGTCGTCGCCTGGGACGACTCGGCGCTCTGCCGGGTCACCCGCCCCCGGCTCACCGCCCTGGTCCGCGACACCGCCGGCTTCGGCCGGCTCGCCGCCGAGGAGCTCCTCGCCCTCCTCGCGGGGGGCCCGCCGAGGTCCCGCGAGAGCGAGCTGCCCAGGCTGGAGCCCCGCGAGAGTACGGCGCCGCCGCCGGCCGCATACTGAAACCGACCCCTTCCTGGAGAGCGCCATCGTGACCACTCCCACCCCCACCTCCGCATTCCCCGCCCCGCGCGCCGGTGCGCCGGCCGACTCCGGGCCGACGGTCGCGATCGACATCGGCGGTACGAAGATCGCCGGAGCACTGGTGGACTCCGACGGCTCGATGACGGCCACCACCCGCCGGCCCACCCCGCGCGACGCCGACGGGGACACCGTGTTCGCCGCCGTCGCGGAGGTCCTCGCGGAGCTCGCGAAGTCCCCGCTGTGGTCCTCGGCCGTCCGGTGCGGGATCGGCAGCGCGGGCCCGGTGGACACCGCGCTCGGTACGGTCAGCCCGGTCAACATCGGCGCCTGGCGCGGCTTCCCCGTCCAGGCCCGGGTGGAGGCCGAGCTCGCGCGGCACGGGGCCGGGATCCCGACGGTGCTGGCCGGCGACGGGGTGGCGATGACCGCCGCCGAGCACTGGCTGGGCGCCGCCCGCGGGCACGCCAACGCGCTCTGCATGGTGGTCTCCACCGGGGTCGGCGGCGGACTCGTCCTGAACAACCAGCTCCACACCGGCCCCACCGGGAACGCGGGTCACATCGGCCACATCAGCGTCGCCTTCGACGGCGAGCCCTGCGCCTGCGGCGGCCGCGGCTGCGTGGAGTCCCTCGCCTCCGGCACCGCCATCGCGGCGTGGGCCCTGGCCCAGGGATGGGTCCCGGCCGGGGACGCCACCGCGGCCGGGGTGGCCGCCGCCGCTGCCGCGGGCGATCCCGTCGCCCTCGCCGCCTTCGACCGCGCGGGCCGGGCACTGGCCGCCGCCATCGCGGCCACCGCCACCCTCGTCGAGACCGACATCGCCGTCATCGGAGGCGGCGTCGCCGCCTGCGGGGACACCCTCTTCGGGCCGGTCCGCGCGCACCTGGCCTCGTACGCGACCCTGTCCTTCGTCAAGGACCTCCAGGTCGTCCCGGCGACGCTGGGCACCCACGCGGGCCTGATCGGGGCCGCCGCCGCGGCGGCGATGCTGCTGCGGCAGTGAGCGGCGGGTCTCAGGGCTTGACGGAGCGGTAGTAGCGGGCCGCGCCCTCGTGCAGTTGCAGGGGATCCGTGTAGATCGCCGTCCGCAGGTCCACGAGCTGGGCCGCGTGCACCTGCTTGCCGATGGGGTCGCGGCTGTCGATCACCGTGCGCGTGAACTGTTCCGTCAGCTCGGCGCCCGCGTCGTCCCGCGTCACCAGCAGGTTCGGCACCGCGACGGTGGACACCGCCGCGTTGCTGCGGATGTGGTCGTAGGCGTCCTGCGGCATCACCGCCGCCCGGTAGTACCGCGCCGGGCTGCCGCTGGCCTGGAGCGCCTCCACCAGGTCGCCGAGCTGCACGAGCCGGATCTCGAACCGCTCCGAGAGCTCCCGCACGGCGGTGGTGGGCAGCCCGCCCGACCAGAAGAACGCGTCGATCCGGCCGGCCTCCAGCTCCGCCGGCACGGTGTCGATGCCGATGGCCACCGGGGTGACGTCGCGGGCGGGGTCCAGGCCCGCGGCCCTGAACATCCGCTCGGAGATCAGCCGCACGCCCGAGCCCTCCTGGCCGACGGCGACCCGCTTGCCCCGCAGGTCCCGGGTGGACTGGACGGGCGAGCCGGCGGGGACCACGAGCTGGACGTAGTCGTCGTAGAGGCGGGCCAGCCCGCGCAGCCGGTCCGCTCCGGGCTTCCGGTCGACCTGGTACTTGGCCACCGCGTCGGCCGTCGCCACGGTGAAGTCGGCCTCGCCCGCGGCCACCCGCTGCAGGTTCTGCTGCGAACCCTCGCTCGTGTTCAGCCGGACCCGGACCCCGGGCACGTCCTCGGCGAGCGCCTTCTCCAGCAGCAGGCCGTAGCGGTGGTAGACCCCCTGCTGGACGCCGGTGCTGAAGGTGATCTCACCCGTGAGCTCCGGCCGGCCGAAGGGCCGCAGCCACCAGACGAGGGCACAGAGCACCGCCAGGACGGCCACCAGGGCCCGCAGGGCACGGCGCCTGCTGATCCGGGGCGGTACGAGAGGCATGGCCGCGATCCTGCCACCGACCCGCCGTCCTGTCACGGCCCGCCCGCCCCGCCGGGCCTCCCCGGCCCGCTCCGGCCCACGCCCGGCCCGGGCCGCCACGCCCGACCCGTACCCTTGCTGGGTGAGTACCGAGAGCGGCGAGGCGACTGTTGTGAAAACGTACGAGGTCCGGACGTACGGCTGTCAGATGAACGTGCACGACTCCGAGCGGCTGTCCGGCCTGCTGGAGGACGCCGGGTACGTCCGCGCGCCCCAGGGCTCCGACGGTGACGCCGACGTCGTCGTGTTCAACACCTGCGCGGTCCGCGAGAACGCCGACAACAAGCTCTACGGCAACCTCGGCCGGCTCGCGCCGATGAAGACCAAGCGCCCCGGCATGCAGATCGCCGTCGGCGGCTGCCTCGCGCAGAAGGACCGCGACACGATCGTGGACCGCGCCCCCTGGGTCGACGTGGTCTTCGGCACGCACAACATCGGCAAGCTGCCCGTCCTCCTGGAGCGCGCGCGCATCCAGGAAGAGGCGCAGATCGAGATCGCCGAATCGCTGGAGGCCTTCCCCTCCACGCTTCCGACCCGGCGCGAGTCCGCGTACGCCGCCTGGGTCTCGATCTCCGTCGGCTGCAACAACACCTGCACCTTCTGCATCGTCCCGGCGCTGCGCGGCAAGGAGGAGGACCGCCGGCCCGGCGACATCCTCGCCGAGGTCGAGGCACTGGTCGCCGAGGGCGTCTCCGAGATCACCCTGCTCGGCCAGAACGTCAACGCCTACGGCTCCGACCTGGGCGACCGCGAGGCCTTCTCCAAGCTGCTGCGCGCCTGCGGGGCCATCGAGGGCCTGGAGCGGGTCCGCTTCACCTCCCCGCACCCGCGCGACTTCACCGACGACGTGATCGCGGCCATGGCCGAGACCCCCAACGTCATGCCGCAGCTGCACATGCCGATGCAGTCGGGATCGGACACGATCCTGCGCGCCATGCGCCGCTCGTACCGCCAGGACCGCTTCCTCGGCATCATCGAGAAGGTCCGCGCCTCCATCCCGCACGCGGCGATCTCCACCGACATCATCGTGGGCTTCCCCGGTGAGACGGAGGAGGACTTCCAGCAGACCATGCACGCGGTCCGCGAGGCGCGCTTCGCGAACGCCTTCACCTTCCAGTACTCCAAGCGCCCCGGGACCCCGGCCGCCGACATGGAGGGGCAGATCCCCAAGGAGGTCGTCCAGGAGCGGTACATGCGCCTGGTCGCCCTCCAGGAGGAGATCTCCTGGGACGAGAACAAGAAGCAGGTCGGCCGGACCCTGGAGGTCATGGTCGCGGAGGGCGAGGGCCGCAAGGACGGCGCCACCCATCGGCTGTCCGGGCGGGCCCCCGACAACCGCCTGGTCCACTTCACGAAGCCCGAGGACGAGGTCCGCCCGGGCGACGTGGTGACCGTCGAGATCACCTACGCGGCCCCCCACCACCTCCTCGCGGAGGGCCCGACGGGTGCGGTACGCCGTACCCGCGCGGGCGACGCGTGGGAGAAGCGCAACGCGGCTCCGGCGCAGCCGAAGGGCGTCCTCCTGGGCATCCCGACCCTGGGCGTCCCGGCCCCCCTCCCGGCCACGACCTCGGGCTGCGCCAGCCCCACGCCTTCTTAGGGCGTCGCTCGCGCGGTGCGGCCCCTTGGCGGCCTTACCGGCTCCGCCCCGCTGCGCAGGACCCCGACCGGCCACCGCCGGACGGAGTCCGGCGCGTAAGGAAGCACGGGCGGCTACGCTGCGGATCATGCTCGTAGCCGCCGCCGTCTGCCCCGCCCCGCCGATGCTCCTGCCGGAGCTCGCCACGGGCGCCGCCGCCGAACTCGCCGACGCCCGGACCGCCTGTTCCGACGCGCTGTCCGTGCTCGCCGCCTCCCGGCCCGATCTGCTCGTCGTGGTCGGAGCCTGCGATCCCGACCATCACGGCGCCTACCCCCAGGGTGCCCGCGGCACCTTCCGGGGGTTCGGGGTCGCGGCCGACGTACGGCTGGGCGAGGGCGAGGAGGGGCCGCGGCTGCTGCCCACCCCGCTCGCCGTGGGCGCCTGGCTGCTCGGCCGGGCGGGCTGGGGCGCCGCGCCCCTGGAGGGGTTCGGGGTCGCCGGGCCGCTGGACACCGAGCGGTGCCTGGAGGCCGGCCGGGAGCTCGCCGTACGCGAGGACCGGGTCGCCCTGCTCGTCATGGGCGACGGCAGTGCGCGGCGCACCCTCAAGGCCCCCGGCTACCTCGACGAACGGGCCGCCGGCTTCGACGCCGAGGCCGCCCGCGCGCTCGGCGCCGCCGACCTGCCCGCCCTCGCCGCCCTCGACGCGGGACTCGCCGCCGAGCTGCAGGTCGCCGGCCGGGCCCCCTGGCAGGTCCTCGCGGGCGCCGCCGAGGGAGCCGGACTCGAAGGACGGCTGCTGTACGAGGACGCCCCGTACGGGGTCGGGTACTTCGTCGCCGCCTGGTCGTAGGCCGTAGCGGCGGCTGCATGGAACGGAGAAGGGGCCCGGCACCACGTGGTGCCGGGCCCCTTCCGTCGTACCGGGGAGTCCGGAGGATTCCGGGACCGCGTCAGGAAGCGGCCGGCGGCGTCGGCCCGCCGGGAGCGTCCTTGTGCGCGATCTTGCCCAGGGCGTCCTTCGCCTTGTCCGCGCCGCTAGAGATCTGGCCGCTGTACTTGCCCTTGGTCTTGGAGTCGACGGCCTTGGCCACCTTCTCCAGATTCTGGGTGATCTTGCCCTCGTGCTGTGCAGCGAGGTCGCCGACCTTGTCCTTGGCGGGCGCGAGCTTGGCCTTCAGATTGTCCAGCAGGCCCATGGGTCACCTTCCAATAGCGAGGCTACGTACGGGCACCCTCTGCGGCCTCGCTGTCCGCGCTGACCTCCGCCGTCTGCTGCTTCGGGATCTCGACGGCCTCGGCCGCCGCGCTCTCCTCCGCCACAGCCTGCTCGGTCCCGGCCTCGTCGGCCGTCGCGGACTCCGCCGTCAGATCCGCGGAAACGGCCTCTTCGGTCGTCGCCGGGGTCTTGCGGCCGAGAAGCCGGTCCAAAATGCCCATGTCTACTCCTATAACGTTACTCGTGTGAGTGAAGTTCCGCCGTGGACGGGCCGCCGCACGGCAGGCGTACGCCCGGCCGGAACCCCGTCAGGGCAACGACCCCGCTCAGGTCCCGTCACGTAGCTCGATCGGGTACATGGCGATGCCTTGACGGAGGGCTGCGAGACTGGTGCGGTGAGGAAAGCAGCCCCCGCCCCGCGGGTCATCGCCGTCGTAGGACCCACCGCGGCCGGAAAGTCCGATCTGGGCGTAGCCCTGGCCCGTCATTTCGACGGCGAAGTCGTCAACGCCGACTCGATGCAGCTGTACCGGGGGATGGACATCGGTACCGCCAAACTGACGACCGAGGAGCGCGGCGGGGTCCCCCACCACCTCCTCGACATCTGGGACGTCACCGAGACGGCGAGCGTCGCCGAGTACCAGCGGCTCGCCCGCGCCGAGATCGACAAGCTGCTCGCCCAGGGCCGTACGCCGGTCCTCGTCGGCGGGTCCGGCCTCTACGTGCGCGGCGCGCTCGACGCCATGGAGTTCCCCGGCACCGACCCCGAGGTCCGGGCCCGGCTGGAGGCCGAGGTCACCCTGCGCGGCCCCGGCGCCCTGCACGCCCGCCTCGCCGCCGCCGACCCGGCCGCCGCGCAGGCCATCCTGCCCAGCAACGGCCGCCGCATCGTGCGCGCGCTGGAGGTCATCGAGATCACCGGGCGGCCGTTCACCGCCAACCTGCCCGGCCACGAGTCCGTCTATGACACGGTCCAGATCGGCGTGGACGTGGCCCGGCCCGAGCTCGACGAGCGGATCGCGCTGCGCGTGGACCGGATGTGGGAGGACGGGCTGGTGGACGAGGTCCGCACGCTGGAGGCCGCGGGCCTGCGGGGCGGAATCACCGCCTCCAGGGCGCTCGGCTACCAGCAGGTGCTGACCGCCCTCGCGGGGGACTGCACGGAGGAGGAGGCGCGCGCCGAAACGGTGCGCGCCACCAAGCGGTTCGCCCGCCGACAGGACTCGTGGTTCCGCCGCGACCCGCGGGTGCACTGGCTCAGCGGGGCCGCCGAGGACCGGGGAGAACTGGCCGGACTCGCGCAGTCGTTGGTCGAACGAGCGGTCACAGCCTGATCACGTGATGGCATCGGGACGCCCCGCACGCCCGTCCGGGGCCTGACGGCGTGCCATCATCAAACTTCCGCCGGTGCCGTCACCGGCGGTGTACGGCAGCGTACGAAGTCCAACGTGGGGAGGGCGCGTGGCGATGGAGGCCGGCCCTCGTGACACCGGTCGGGACGACACCCGGCCGGAAGCGGACCCGACGCTACACAGCGCCCTCGCCGATGGCGACGGCCCGCTCGGTGGAACGCCGGTGGACGCGGACGCCCTCGCCCTGCCCGCCGACGCCGACGGTCTCGGACTGCCCGCCGATCCCGCGCGGCTGACCCCCGACGGTCCGGACGCGCCCGACTCCGCCGAGGCGGAGGCCGCCGCAGCCCCCGCCTTCGAGGTGGAACTGCGCCCGCAGCGCAGGCTCAGGCTCTGGCAGATCGCCCCCATCGTCATGCTGGCCGCGGCCGGCTCCCTGATGTTCGCCTTCCCGCTCGCCTTCGAGTTCGGCGACGGCGGAGCGGTCGTCGCGATGCTCGGATTCCTCATCAGCTGCTGCGCCGGCGGCTGGGGCCTGATGGCCGCGCGCCGCGTGGGCTACGCCCTGCCGGGGCTCCCGGCCCGCGGCTCGGGGCAGCGCCCCGACTGGCGCCTCGCCCTGCTGTACGCGCTGGTCGCGCTGGGTGTGGTGGCGCTCGCGGTGTACCGGGTGGCCCGGCTCCGCTAGCGGGGCGGCCCGGCCGTACGGTGCGCGGCCTCGGTACGATGGGCGGGTGACGCAGACCAGCCTTTCCTTCCTCAAGGGCCACGGCACCGAGAACGACTTCGTGATCGTCCCGGACCCGGACAACGCCATCGAGCTGTCGGCCTCCGCCGTGGCGCGGCTGTGCGACCGGCGCGCCGGGATCGGCGCGGACGGCGTGCTGCACGTCGTGCGCTCCGCCGCGCACCCCGAGGCCGCGCACCTGGCCGGCGAGGCCGAGTGGTTCATGGACTACCGCAACAGCGACGGCTCCATCGCCGAGATGTGCGGCAACGGCGTCCGCGTCTTCGCCCGCTACCTCCAGCACGCCGGACACGTGGAGCCGGGCGACCTGGCCGTCGCCACGCGCGGCGGGGTCAAGCGGGTGCACCTCGACAAGACCGGCGACGTGACCGTCTCCATGGGCCGGGCCGAGCTGCCCGAGGGCGAGGTCACCGTCTCCGTCGGCGAGCGCTCCTGGCCCGCGCGCAACGTCAACATGGGGAACCCGCACGCGGTGGCCTTCGTTGACAGCCTGGACGACGCCGGGAAGCTGCTGGACCCGCCCCCGTACAGCCCGGCGTCCGCCTACCCGACGGGTGTCAACGTCGAGTTCGTCGTCGACCGCGGCCCCCGGCACGTCGCCATGCGCGTCCACGAGCGCGGCTCCGGCGAGACCCGCTCCTGCGGCACCGGCGCCTGCGCGGTCGCCGTGGCGGCCATCCGCCGCGACGGCGTCGACCCGGCCGTCACCGGCGCGCCGGCCACGTACACCGTCGATCTGCCCGGCGGCACGCTGGTCATCACCGAGCACCCCGACGGGCGGATCGAGATGACCGGACCCGCCGTGATCGTGGCCGAGGGCGAGTTCGATCCCGCCTGGCTCACCGAAACGGCTTTCGCCTGAAGCTTCCCTCTAATGGGTGATCCGTTTCACGCTGAGCGAGAGGTGGACTGCGCCACGTGGTGGGGTCGGTAGCATCAGGCACCGGCCCTGAGGGCTCACCCCATGCCCACCACCGCCGGTCGATGCCGTCGGAGGTGCCCATGAGTGCAGAGGCCACGAACCCCGAAGCACGTCCCGAAGCGCTGCCTGAACTTCGCAGACGTGGCAGGACCAGGCTTGACCTGCGACGACTCGGACGGGCCGCGCTGCTCGGACCCACGCCCCGGGACCGGCTGCCGGACGCCATCGGCCATGTCGCCGAAGCGCACCGCGCCCATCACCCCGACGCGGACCTGTCGCTCCTGCGCCGCGCGTACCTGCTCGCCGAGACCTCGCACCGCGGCCAGATGCGCAAGAGCGGTGAGCCGTACATCACACATCCGCTCGCCGTCACGCTCATCCTGGCCGAACTGGGCGCCGAAACCACGACCCTGACGGCCTCGCTCCTCCACGACACCGTGGAGGACACCGACGTGACCCTCGATCAGGTCCGCGAGGAGTTCGGCGACGAGGTCTGCTTCATCGTCGACGGCGTCACCAAGGTCGAGAAGATCGACTACGGCGCGGCCGCCGAGCCCGAGACCTTCCGCAAGATGCTCGTCGCCACCGGCAACGACGTCCGCGTGATGTCCATCAAGCTCGCCGACCGGCTGCACAACATGCGCACCCTCGGGGTGATGCGGCCGGAGAAACAGGCCCGCATCGCGAAGGTCACCCGCGACGTCCTCATCCCGCTCGCCGAACGGCTCGGCGTGCAGGCCCTGAAGACCGAGCTGGAGGACCTCGTCTTCGCGATCCTGCACCCCGAGGAGTACGAGCACACCCGCGCGCTCATCGCGGCCCACGCGGGCGAGCGCGACCCGCTGCCCGCCATCGCCGACTCGGTACGGGCCGTCCTGCGCGACGCCGGCATCGCGGCCGAGGTCGTGGTGCGGCCCCGGCACTTCGTCTCCGTGCACCGGATCTCCCTCAAGCGCGGGGAGCTGCGCGGCTCCGACTTCGGCCGGCTGCTGGTCCTCGTGGGGGAGAACGCGGACTGCTATGCCGTGCTGGGGGAGCTGCACACCTGCTTCACCCCGGTCATCTCCGAGTTCAAGGACTTCATCGCCTCCCCGAAGTTCAACCTCTACCAGTCCCTGCACACCGCCTTCGCCACGCCCGAGGGGTACGTCGCCGAGGTCATCGTCCGGACCCGGCAGATGCACCGGGTCGCGGAGGCGGGCGTGGTGGCGCTGGGCAATCCGTACACCTCCCCGCCGTCGGCGGAGCCGATCGCGGCGTCCGACTGCGACGAGGAGCGGGTGGACCCGACCCGGCCCGGCTGGCTCTCGCGGCTGCTCGACTGGCAGCAGTCGGCGCCCGACCCCGACACCTTCTGGGACGTCCTGCGCTCGGAGCTGGCCCAGGACCGCGAGATCACCGTGTTCCGGGCCGACGGGGGCACGCTGGGCCTGCCGGCCGGTGCCAGCTGTATCGACGCCGCCTACGCGCAGTACGGCGAGGCGGCCCACGGCTGTATCGGCGCCCGGGTCAACGGGCGCCTCACCTCCCTGTCCTCCCGGCTCTCGGACGGGGACACCGTCCAGCTCCTGCTCTCGCACGACGCCTCCTCGGGACCCACCGCCGACTGGCTGGACCACGCCAGGACCCCGGCCGCCCGGATCGCCGTCAGCAGCTGGCTGGAGGCCCACCCCGACGGGGCCCGGCCCGCCGACGCGGCCCCCAGGGCACCGCTCTCGGTGATCGGCCTGCGCAGTGGCGGGGGCAACGCCGTCGCCGACCTGCCGGACGCCACCGTGCGGCTCGCGGGGTGCTGCACCCCGGTGCCGCCCGACGCCGTCGAGGGGTTCGTCATCCGCGGCGGGGTCGTCACCGTGCACCGGGTCCACTGCGCGAGCGTGGCCCAGATGCGGGCGGTGGGTCGCACCCCCGTCGCCGTGCACTGGCGGGCGACCGCGGACTGCCGGGTCACCCTGCTCGCCGAATCGTTCGGCCGCCCACACCTGCTGGCCGATCTGACCGAGGCCATCGCCCGCGAGGGGGTCGAGGTGGTGTCCGCGACCGTGGAGCCGCCCGTCGAACAGCGGGTGCGGCACAGCTACACCCTGCAGCTGCCCGACGCGACGGGCCTCCCGGCGCTGATGCGGGCCATGCGGGACGTGCCGGGGGTCTACGACGTCAGCCGGGCGTAACCGGTCCGACCCCTTTCGGGTGGAGCCGTCGCGCGCCGTTCGCGGGCGCGTGGCGGGCGCTGATAAGCGGTGGGGGATGCAGCTCACCTCCCCGCGCCTGCGCGCCGCCCTGCTGGCCGCGGCCTCCCTCACCCTCGTCGCCGCCGTCGTGCCCCCGCCCAAGGCGCTCGGCATCGGCGACGTGCTGTTCCCCGAGCTCGGGAACCCCGGCTACGACGTGCTCTCGTACGACCTGTCCTTCGCCTACAAGAACAACAGCAGCCCCCTCGACGCGGTCACCGTCATCGACGCGCGCAGCCTCACCCGGCTGGAGACCGTCAACCTCGACTTCACCCACGGGAAGGTGGCCTCGGCCGAGGTCAACGGGGAACCCGCCGCCTTCGCGAGCGTGGGCGAGGACCTCGTCCTGACCCCCGCCCGGCCGGTGGAACCGGACCTGCCCCTCCACATCACGATCCGGCACACCAGCGACCCGCGCGGCCGCGGCGACGGCGGCTGGGTGGTCACCGATGACGGGCTGGCCATGGCGAACCAGGCCGACGCCGCCCACCGGGTCTTCCCGTGCAACGACCACCCCGCCGACAAGGCGTACTTCACCTTCCGGGTGAGCGCGCCAGCCGGGACGACGGCCGTGGCCAACGGGGTGCCGGGCGCGCTCCCGGCCCACCGGGCGGGCGCCGCGACCACGTGGACGTACCGGACCCTGCACCCGATGGCCACCGAGCTGGCCCAGGTCTCGATCGGCGACTCGGCCGTGATCCACCGCACCGGGCCGCACGGACTGCCGCTGCGCGACGTGGTCCCGGCGGCGGACCGGGAACGGCTGGAGCCGTGGCTGAAGAAGACCGCCGGGCACATCGAGTGGATGGAGGCCCGGGTCGGCCGCTACCCCTTCGAGAACTACGGGGTGCTGATCGCGAAGGCCCGTACCGGCTTCGAGCTGGAGACGCAGACCCTGTCCCTGTTCGAGAGCGCGCTGTTCGCGGGCGGGGGCGGCTACCCCGAGTGGTACGTCGAGTCCGTGATGGTCCACGAGCTGGCCCACCAGTGGTTCGGTGACAGCGTGAGCCCGCGCACCTGGTCCGACCTGTGGCTCAACGAGGGCCACGCCACCTGGTACGAGGCCCTGTACGCGGACGGCCTCGGCAAGTACTCCCTGGAGCGGCGGATGCGCGAGGCGTACCAGCGCTCCGACCAGTGGCGGGCGGCCGGCGGCCCCCCGGCCGCGCCCAAGCCGGCCGCCCCGGGCGAGAAGATCGGGCTGTTCCGGCCGGCGGTCTACGACGGCGCCGCGCTGATCCTGTACGCGCTGCGGCAGGAGATCGGGGTCAAGGCCTTCGACCGGGTGGAGCGGCGCTGGGTGGGGGAGCACCGGGACGCGATCGCGGGTACGGAGGACTTCGTACGGCTGGCCTCGCAGGAGGCGGGCCGGGACCTGGGCGCGTTCCTGGAGCCGTGGCTGTACGGGAAGAAGACCCCCGCCATGCCGGGGCACCCGGAGTGGAGCGCCCCGAAAAGCGTGTGACGTCCGCGGAACGGGCATGCCACCATCGACGGGGCCGCCGCGCTGGGCACCACCCGGGGAATCTCCGCAGTCCGGGGGAATCCCAGGGGAGTGTCACACGTTGGACGTGACAGTGTTATGTCACGCGCGGGAGTAGCTTTGGCCTTGGCTCCGCTTCGCCTGACGCGGACGCATTCGAAAACGACGTAAGGATCCAATGACCTCCTCTTCTTCCCCTTCCCAGGACGCGCGGGACGACGCACAGGATGCGCCGGGTCCGCAGAGCTTCACCGAGAGCCTTCGGGCCGACGCCCTGATGGAAGAGGACGTCGCCTGGAGCCACGAGGTCGACGGAGACCGGGACGGCGCCCAGTACGAGCGCTCCGAGCGCGCGGCCCTGCGCCGCGTGGCCGGCCTCTCCACCGAACTCGAAGACGTCACCGAGGTCGAGTACCGCCAGCTCCGCCTGGAGCGGGTCGTGCTCGTCGGCGTGTGGACCTCCGGCACGGTGCAGGACGCCGACAACTCCCTCGCGGAGCTCGCCGCCCTCGCCGAGACGGCGGGCGCGCTCGTGCTCGACGGCGTCATCCAGCGCCGCGACAAGCCCGACCCGGCCACCTTCATCGGTTCCGGCAAGGCGCGCGAGCTGCGCGACATCGTGATGGAGAGCGGCGCCGACACCGTCGTCTGCGACGGCGAGCTCAGCCCCGGCCAGCTCATCGCCCTCGAAGACGTCGTCAAGGTGAAGGTGGTCGACCGGACCGCGCTCATCCTCGACATCTTCGCCCAGCACGCCAAGTCCCGAGAGGGCAAGGCACAGGTCGCGCTCGCGCAGATGCAGTACATGCTGCCGCGACTGCGCGGCTGGGGTGCCTCGCTGTCCCGGCAGATGGGTGGCGGCGGCGGTGGCGGCATGGCCACCCGCGGCCCCGGTGAGACCAAGATCGAGACGGACCGGCGCCGGATCCGCGAGAAGATGGCGAAGATGCGCCGGGAGATCGCGGAGATGAAGACCGGCCGCGACATCAAGCGGCAGGAACGGCGCCGCAACAAGGTGCCCTCGGTCGCCATCGCCGGATACACCAACGCCGGCAAGTCCTCGCTGCTCAACCGCCTCACGGGCGCGGGCGTGCTGGTGGAGAACGCGCTGTTCGCCACCCTCGACCCGACCGTGCGCCGGGCCGAGACGCCGTCCGGCCGGGTCTACACCCTGGCCGACACGGTCGGCTTCGTCCGGCACCTGCCGCACCACCTCGTCGAGGCGTTCCGCTCCACGATGGAGGAGGTCGGCGACTCCGACCTCATCCTGCACATCGTGGACGGCTCGCACCCGGCGCCGGAGGAGCAGCTGGCGGCGGTCCGCGAGGTCATCCGCGAGGTCGGCGCCGTCAAGGTGCCCGAGATCGTGGTGATCAACAAGGCGGACGCGGCCGACCCGCTGGTGCTCCAGCGCCTGCTGCGGATCGAGAAGCGCTCCATCGCCGTCTCGGCCCGCACGGGTCAGGGCATGGAGGAACTCCTCGCGCTCATCGACGCCGAGCTGCCGCGGCCGGCGATCGAGATCGAGGCCGTGGTGCCCTACACGCGCGGCGGGCTGGTCGCCCGGGCGCACGCCGAGGGCGAGGTGATCTCCGAGGAGCACATCGAGGAGGGCACCCTGCTCAAGGCGCGGGTGCACGCCGAACTGGCGGCGGAGTTCGCTCCGTACGTGCTCGCGAAGCACTGACGCGTACCGCGTAATGCGTACCGGGTGACGCCTGCCGAGGAACGCGTTACGCGTGCCGAGGAACGCGTAACGAGGAACGCGTAACGCCTTCCGGATGAACGGCCGAGGGCCCCCGCAGCAGCGGGGGCCCTCAGTCATGTGGTGCGCGGGTGCGGTTACTTGAACTTGCCGCTCACGGCGTCGAAGACGCCCTTCGCCTCCGGACCCAGCCGGGGCCCGGCCAGCCAGCCCGCCTTGGCGGGGCCGATGGAAGTGTTCGACACTAGCGCGGGCTTGCCGTCACTGCCCGCCGCGACCCAGCCGCCGCCCGAGGAACCGCCGGTCATCGTGCAGCCGATGCGGTACATCGTGGGGTCGGTCGCGTTCAGCGACAGCCGGCCCGGCTTGTCGACGCACTGGAAGGTCTTCTGGCCGTCGAACGGAGCCGCCGCCGGGTAGCCGGTGGCCGTCATCTTCGCGATCTTGGGCGCGGCCGGGGCGTTGAACTCCACCGGAAGCGCCGTACCGACCGTCTCCTCCAGCGACTTGCCGCCACCCTTCTCCGGGGTCACGTGCAGCACCGCGAAGTCGTACGGGGCACCCGCGCCGCCGGTCGGACCGCCGGTCGCGATCCACTGGTCGGAGGTCTGCGCCCAGTCGCTCCACCACACGCCGTACGGGGCCACTTCCTCGCGGGGCGCACCCTTGAGCGCGGCCGCGGACTTGCCCTTGTTGTTGTACGACGGGACGAAGGCGATGTTGCGGTACCAACCGCCGGCCTTGCCCGCGTGCACGCAGTGGCCCGCCGTCCAGACCATGTTGGACTTGCCGGGGTGCGCCGGGTCCTTGACCACGGTCGCCGAGCAGACCATCGAGCCCTCGGGGCCGTCGAAGAAGACCTTGCCGGAGGCGGGGACGCTCTGGTGGTAGGGCGCGGCCGCGGCCTTGGCCCGTACCGGAGGCGGCGTCGGGTCGGTGACGCCCTGGTCCTTGCCCGCATCGGGATCGACGGCGGGCGGCTGCGGCGTCTTGGCCGCGTCGCGCATCCGGTCCGGGTCCCAGAGGTCCTCGATGATCGGGTTGATGTAGTCGCCCGCCTCGCGGAGCCAGTCCTCCTTCTTCCAGTTCTTCCACTCACCCCCCTTCCACTTCTCCAGGTCGATGCCGTGCTCCTTGAGCTTGTCCTTGAGCCCGTCCGGGATCTGCACCCCGTCGAGGCTGGTGGGGAGGCTCACCGCCACGCTCGGCTTGGCGTCGGCCTCGCTGTCGCCGGGCCCGCACGCCGCGGCGGTCAGTGCGAGCGCGGCCGAGCACAGGATCGCGGTGACCGGTCGGATCGGTCGCATGTCGTGAATCCCCCTGGTGGTTCGGTGGTTCGGGATGGTGCCTGTGTTGACGGGCGCCGGGGTTGCAGCACCCCACTATGCCGCTGCCTTGGGGGACGGCACAGCCCGGGGCGCCGGTTCCGCGGTTGCGGGGGCGGGGTGGGGCCCGGGCCGCGGCAAGGGCTGGGGCAAGGGGCTTGGGGCGGGGAATGGATCTTGGGCCCAGGCATGGATCTTGGGCCGGAGCAAGGATCTTGGGACCACCCGTGATCCGTCGCCGCCACCGTCGTTGGTACGTACGGGGGATGGGGGAGCAGCGTGGGTGTTCGAGGCGCACCCCGGAAGAGCAACCGTGCGGGAGGAGCGACACTCGTGCCTTTGACGGCTTGGACGGGCGAGCAGGCCGAGCGGGCCACGGCCGGGGCGCAGGTCCCGCCGCAGGCGGACCGGGCGACGGAGACAGGGCACTTCGCCGGGCCGGGTCCGGCGCCCGACGGGGGTGCGGGGGAGGGGATCCTGCGCAGACAGGCACAACGGGAGTCCGCGGCACGGACGTACGCGCGCTCCCTGCCCATCGTGCCCGTGCGCGCACGGGGGCTGACCATCGAGGGCGCGGACGGACGCCGCTACCTCGACTGCCTCTCCGGCGCCGGAACCCTCGCCCTCGGCCACAACCACCCGGTGGTGCTCGAAGCCATCCGCGGGGTCCTCGACTCGGGGGCCCCGCTGCACGTTCTGGACCTCGCGACCCCGGTCAAGGACGCCTTCACCACCGAGCTGTTCGCCAACCTGCCGGCGGAGCTGGCCGCCGATGCCCGCATCCAGTTCTGCGGACCGGCCGGGACGGACGCGGTGGAGGCCGCGCTCACCCTCGTCCGCACCGCGACCGGCCGGTCGGGGCTGCTCGCCTTCACCGGCGCCTACCACGGCATGACCACGGGGGCGCTGGCCGCTTCCGGCGGGGCCACGGACGTCCGGGTGACCCGGCTGCCGTATCCGCAGGACCACCGCTGCCCGTTCGGAGTCGGCGGGGCCGAGGGGGCGGAACTGTCGGCCCGTTGGACGCGGAGCCTGCTGGACGACCCCAAGAGCGGGGTGCCCGAACCCGCCGGGATGATCCTCGAACCCGTCCAGGGAGAGGGCGGAGTCCACCCCGCCCCCGACGCCTGGCTGCGCAGGATGCGGGAGATCACGGCGGAGCGGGGGATCCCGCTGATCGCAGACGAGGTGCAGACGGGGGTCGGGCGCACCGGGGCCTTCTGGGGGGTCGACCACGCGGGGGTCGTCCCCGACGTGATGGTGCTCTCCAAGGCCATCGGGGGCAGCCTGCCGCTCGCGGTGATCGTGTACCGCGCGGAGCTGGACCAGTGGGCCCCCGGCGCCCACGCCGGCACCTTCCGCGGCAACCAGCTCGCCATGGCGGCGGGCACCGCGACCCTGGCCTACGTCCGGGAGAACGGCCTCGCGGAGCGCGCGCGGACCCTGGGCGCCCACATGCTCGCCGCGCTGCGCGGCCTGATGCCGACGCATCCGTGCGTGGTGGACGTACGGGGCCGCGGCCTGATGCTCGGCGTCGAACTGGCCGACCCGGACACGGGGGAGGCCGCGCCCGCCCTCGCCGGAGCCGTCCGCCAGGCCTGTCTGGACCGCGGTCTGATCGTGGAACTCGGCGGCCGCCACTCCAGCGTCGTCCGCCTCCTTCCGCCTCTCACCCTGACCGACGAACAGGCCGCGGCCGTCCTCGACCGCCTCGCCGACGCCATCTCCGCCGCCACCCGCCGCTAAGGACCCCCATGCCCGACCCCCTCCACCCCTCGCCCCCCTCCCCACCCCCCACCCCCACCTCGGCCGCGCTCACGGAGCCGTCGGCAGCGTCGGGGGCTGTCCTCTTCTCGCCCGCCCCTACGGGGTACTCGGCCAGTTCGGCGGTGGCGCCGGCAGCGGTGTCGGGCGCCGCGTCCACCTCGGCGGCGCCCACGGAGTCCCAGGCCCCGTCCATCGCGCCGCCGCTCACCCCCGCGGGCCCCGCCCTCGGGGTGCCGGTGTCCGCGCAACCGCCCGCCAACCCCCCGCAAGCAGCGCCGACTTCGGCCGCTGCCAGCCAACCTCCCGCGCCCCCGGCTCCGCTCGGGTCTGTACGACCTCAGGCCGCTGCCACCTCGCCCTCGCAGCTCCCCACGCCGCCGTGGTCCGCACACCTTCCGACCGAGCCCGACCCGTCGCCGGCGCGAACCATTCCGCTACGGTCCCCACTTGCTCCGGCCGAGCCCGCGATGCCGATGCCGATGCGGATGCCGATGCCCGCCGATCCGCCGGCTTCGCCGGACTCTCTGCCTTCTCCCGCCCTGAGGGCTGCTTCCGCGCCGCCCTCGTCCGTGGCTGCCGATCCACAACGGCCGGGGCTCGCTCCGGCCGAGCCTGCGCCGCTGGTGCCGACGCCCGCTGAGCCACTGCCGGCGCAGCCGGACTCTCCGTCGGCTCCCGTCCCCGCTCTGACGGGTTCTCCTGATCGACTGGGTCCGCCGCTCCCTCCGACTACATCCGCGGCACCCGCCGCGGTGCTCGATGGCGCACCACGGCACCTATCCGCGGCGCCTGAGTCCGCTACTCCGTCGTGGTCGCCGTCGTGGTCGCCGGTCAATCCGCTGCTGCCATCGGCTTCCTCGCCCACCCACGCGTCCCCTCCTCCCTCGGTGCCCACTGATCGACAGGGCTCGCTGCTCGCGCCGACTGCTTCGGTGAGACCTCCCGTGCCGCCTGGCGATGAGCCACGCTCCCTGTCCGCTCCGGGTGACCCCGTGCCCCCATCGCCGGTGCCGTCCGCGCCCGCCACCGGGCTACCGCTGTCTGCGTATCCCGATCCGCTACGGTCCCCCATCGCTGCGACGGCGCCGCTCCCGGTGTCCGCCGAGCCACCGGCGATGTCGGTACCGGCCCTGGATATGCCACTCGGTGGAGGGGTTGGTCCGGCCCCCTCTCCGGACACCTCAGGCCCCTCCGCTGCTCTCGGGTACGGGCACACGCCCTCGATGCTCCTCCCCGACGGCTCCCCACCGGGGCCTGCACTCGGAGAACCCGGGCTCCCCTCGACGGCGTCAGCCCTTCATCCCGATGTCCCACCCATGGTCGGGGCGCCCCCGGCGGCCGCGCAGGGTTCGCCTGCTGCGGCCGGACACCGGCCCTCGCGGCTTCCGAACGCAGGGCTCCCGCAGCCGCCGCCCGCCCCCGAGACCCGGCCCGTAGCGGAGAGCGCGCCTACGCCGTCCCCCGTCAGCCCAGCCGTCTCCAAGCCGCCGTCGCCCCCGACCATCGAACCCGCACCCATCCCGACCCCGACCTCGGAAGCCGCGCCCATGCCGCCGTCGCTCCCAGCCTCCGCAGCCGCGCCCACACCGCTGCCTGCCCCGGTCCCAAGCGCTGGGTCCCTGTCGCTGTCGCCTTCGACCTCGGAAGCCGCGCTTATGTTGCCGTTGCCCCCAGTCTCCGCAGCCGCGCCTATGCCGCCGTCGGCCCCGGCCCCGGCCCCGGCCCCGGCCCCGGGAGACGGGCTCGTGTCGCCGTCGCTCCTGGCCTCGGCAGCCGCGGCTACGCCGCCAGCTGACCTGGCCCCGGGTGCTGGGTCCCTGTTGCTGTCGTCTTCGACCTCGGAAGCCGCGCCTATGTTGCCGTTGTCCCCAGTCTCCGCAGCCGCACCCATGCCGCTTTCGGCCCCGGCCTCGGGAGACGGGCTCGTGTCGCCGTCGCTCCCGGCCTCCACAGCCGCGGCTACGCCGCCAGCCGACCTGGCCCCGGGTGCTGGCTCCCTGTTGTTGTCGTCTTCGACCTCGGAAGCCGCGCCTATGTCGCCCCCGCCCCCGGCCCCGGCCTCGGGAGAGGTGCCCATGCCACCGTCGGCCCCGGCCTCGGCTTCGGGAGCCGTGCCCATGCCGCCGTCGGCCCCGGCCCCGGCCTCGGGAGAGGCGCCCATGCCGCCATCGGCCCCGGCCTGGGGTGCTGCGCCTACGCCGATTTCAGCCCCGGCCCCGGGAGACGGGACCGTGCCGCCGTCGGCCCCGGCCGCGGCCCCGGGTGCAGGGTTGGCGGCGCCTCTGGACGATGGACCCTCACCGTCCCTGGCGGCATCCGTCGGGTACCCGGCGACCCGGGCGGCGACGGCCGTCGGTACCGAGCCCGCTGCTCCCGGTCCGCTCACGGACCCGGCAGGCCCGGGGGCCCCGGAGGCGGCGGCCCCGGTCAGCGCCACCTCCTCCGAAACGTCTGTCTCGGCATGGGCAGGCCTCTCCCCTTCCTCGGACACCTGGCCCGCTCCGTCACCTGCGGGTGTTACGCCCGGACCTGAGTCGCCTGCTTCTCCCACAGCCCCGGGCAGCGAGCTCTCACTCGCCGCCCCCGCAGGGCAGCCGGTACCCACACCGGTGGAACGTTCTACCCCGTCCGCCACCGAGCCCGGCGGGGCGACACCTCCTCCCGCGGCTTGGCAGCCGCCACCCGCACTGGCGGAACGTTCTGCCCGGCCCGCCGCCGAGCCGCTCGTGCCCCGCGGGGCGACACCTCCTCCCACGGCGTGGCCGCCGCTGCTCGCTCCGGAGGGCGGATACCCCCGGCCCGCCCTGGATCCGCAGGGATCCGGTGCGTCCATGCCTCCCTCCACGGTGTGGCCGCCGTTGCTCGCTCCGGAGGGCGGTTCCCCCCGGTCCGCCGCCGATGCGGCTGTGCCAAGCGGGTCTATGCCTGCCCCCACCGCTTGGCCGCCGCTGCTGGCTTCAGCGAGCCGTCCCCATCAGGCCGCCGATGATTCGGCCGCCCCCACCGGCCGGCCGCCGTTGGCCGGTTCCTTGGCGCGCCCCGGGACACCGGCTCTCGGTGACGCTGTGGACAGTGCGTCCTCGACCGGGGCTTCGCGGTCGGTCCCCGGTGTGGCAGACCTGGCGGAGGGTCGGCCCGCGCAGGGGTCCGCTGATGTGCCGACGGGCTCCCGCGGGGCGGAGGTTCGGGGAGCTGCGTCCGGCCCCGGCTCGTCGGCCGACCCGGCGCCGCCCGGCGGGGGACGTGCGGACGAGCCGTCCTCGGGAGGACAGGGCCAGGCCGCGCCCGAGGGGACTTCCGTGGCGGCCACTTCGGCGTCGGGTTCCACCGGTACGCCCACCGCCGCCGCGGACCCGGTGTCCTCGCGACAGGGTGCAGCCGGACCGGGGGAGCGGGCCGCAGCGTCTGCGGCGCCGGGTGAGGGTTTCACCGGTCCCGCCGGCGCCTTCCCGGGCATGCCGGCCGCGGGCATGCCCTGGCCGCCGGCCGAGCCGCAGCAACCTGCCGCGGTGCCACGGCAGAAGGACGGCTCCGCCCGCCCCCGCGCGGGAGCGGCCGATCCGTTGGACCACCCCGACCCCAGGGTCGCCGCCGAGGCCGCTTCGGTGGAGAACCTGCTGCGCTGCTGGGTCCGTGAGACCGGACTCGAACAGCCCGCCGGTCCCGTCCTGCGCATCCCCCTCCCCGCATCGGGCGCTGCCCTGCTCGTCGCGATCCGCTACTGGTCCGCAGCCGGCTGGCACCGCTTCGGCCCGGCCCGCATCGAAGGCGTTCCCGCCGCCGCCCCCGCCGTCGACGCGGTCACCCTCGCGGCGCTGATCTCCCGCGAAGGCGAAGCCGCCCAGGGGACCTCCGCCCACGGGACCTCCGCCCACGGGAACCCCGCCCACGGGGAGGGCGCCCGCGCGATCGGCCCCCACGAACACGGCGACGATCCCGCAACTGACGACCCCGCAACCAGTGCTCCCGCAACCGGCGCTCCCAACGTCGGCGCCCCCGGCGGCGCCGACCTCGTCGGGCGGGTCGCCGACTCCGTTCGCCGGACCGCCGAATTCATCACGGACCGCCGTCAACGCCCGGCCGCACCCGTCCCCGTCGCCGGGGACCGGTTCCTCACCGCCGAACAGTCCCTTCTCCTCGGCCATCCCCTGCACCCGACCCCGAAGAGCCGCGAAGGGCTTTCCGAAGCCGAAGTCCGCCGCTACTCACCCGAACTGCACGGCTCCTTCCCCTTGCACTGGGTGGCGATCGCACCCGCCGCTCTCGCCACCGACTCCGCCTGGACCGAACGCGGTCGCCCGGTCTCCGCCGCCCGGCTCCTGGGCCGCCTCGCCCCAGGGCTTCCGGTGCCCGACGGCGCCACCCCCCTTCCCCTTCACCCCTGGCAGGCCCGCGACCTGCTCCAGCGCCCCGCGGCGGCCGCCCTCCGCGACGCGGGACTCCTGCACGACCTGGGCCCGTACGGAGCCCCCTGGTATCCGACCTCCTCCATCCGCACCGTCCACCAGCCCGGCGCCCCCGCGATGCTCAAGCTCTCCCTGGGCCTGCGCATCACCAACTCCCGCCGCGAGAACCTCCGCAAGGAACTGCACCGCGGCATCGAGGTGCACCGGCTGCTCCGCACCGGACTGGCAGAGCGGTGGCAGGCCGCCCACCCCGGCTTCGACATCGTCCGCGATCCCGCGTGGGTCGCCGCCGACGCCCCGGACGGCACCCCCGTCCCCGGACTCGACGTCCTGCTCCGGCACAACCCCTTCCGACCGGGCGACGACGCCCTCTGTATCGCCGCGCTCACCGCACCCCGCCCCTGGCCCGGGCGGACCACCATGAGCTCCCGGCTCGCCGAGACGGTCTCGCGCCTCGCCACCACCACCGGGCGGACGACCTCCGCCGTCGCCGCCGAGTGGTTCCTGCGCTACCTCGAACACGTCGTCCTGCCGGTCCTCGCCTTCGACGCACTCGCCGGTATCGCCCTCGAAGCGCACCAGCAGAACACGCTGGTCCTCCTCGACCCGGCCGGCTGGCCGGTCGGCGGCCGCTACCGCGACAACCAGGGCTACTACTTCCGCTCCTCCCGTCGCGCGGAACTGGAGCGCAGGCTCCCCGGAATCGGTGCCACGAGCGACACCTTCGTCTCGGACGCCGTCACCGACGAACGCTTCGCCTACTACCTCGGCATCAACAACGTGCTCGGTCTCATCGGGGCCTTCGGATCCCAGCGGCTCGCCGACGAGCGCATTCTGCTGGCCGCCTTCCGTCGTTTCCTCAACAAGGCCAGGGGCCTCGGCCCGCTCCCCGAGAGGCTGCTCGACTCGCCCACCCTGCGCTGCAAGGCGAATCTGCTCACCCGCCTCGGAGGTCTGGACGAGCTCGTCGGCCCCGTCGATACCCAGTCCGTCTACGTCACCATCGCCAACCCCCTCCACGATTGATCCGTCAGCTTCGAAACGGAGAAGAGCCCCCGATGCCCTCCACCGACTTCCACACCGGCGTGCTCCTCACCGATGTGCACCGCACCGTCGCGACCGATGGGCACCGCACCATCGCGTCGCCGCGGCTCAGCGCCGAGTCGCTGCCCCGGCTCGCCGAAGCGGATCTACTCGACTCCCCGGCGGCCTGGGGCGGCGTCACGACGCGGTTTGGAGTCTTTCGCCTCGAACCCGTACGGCTCGCCCGCGACCTGGGGCTGCTCGCGCGGTGGATGAACGACCCGGAGGTGGACGCGTTTTGGGAACTCTCCGGCCCGGCAGCCGTCACCGCCGCCCACGTCCGGGCGCAGCTGGACGGGGACAGCCGCAGCATCCCGTGTCTCGGCCTCCTCGACGGCACGCCGATGAGCTACTGGGAGATCTACCGGGCCGACCTCGACCCGCTCTCCGCCCACTACCCGGCGCGGCCCCACGACACGGGTATCCACCTGCTCATCGGAGACGGCACGAACCGCGGCCGAGGTCTGGGCACCGCGCTCCTGCGCGCCGTCGCCGACCTGGTGCTCGACAACCGCCCCCGCTGCATGCGCGTCATCGCCGAACCGGACATCCGCAACACCCCCTCCGTATCAGCCTTCCTGAACTCCGGTTTCCGCTGTCCCGCCGAGATCGAACTGCCCGGCAAACGTGCCGCCCTGATGATCCGCGAGCGGGCGCTGCGCAATCTCCTCTGAGGCCTCCGACGTCTCTGAGATCTCTGAGAACGACCTTTGAGGGCGACCTCTGAGGACGACCTCTGAGCACTGCCCCGGAGTCCCGCAGTTCACGTCTACCTCGTCAGTGCCCGCACGCATCACCCCTAAAACCCTGCGTCGCGCAGCAAAATTTCCGACCCGAGGAGTCCCGTGCAGAATTTCTCCGCAGCCCCCGACTCCTCAGGTCCGCACTTCCCGGACACCGTGCCCCTGTCGCCCCAGCATCCGTGCACGCCGCCCGAACTGAACCGGCTGACCTGGGACTTCGCCGCCCGCCGCCTGCTCGCCAAGATGCTCGGCGAGTTCGCGTACGAGGAGATCATCACCCCGGTCCCCGCCCCGGCCGCCTCCGGCGACGCCTGGACGCTGACCCTCGACGACGGCAGCAGCCTCGGCTTCCGTGCGCGCCGCCGCGCGTACGGCAGCTGGCACGTCACACCCGACACGATCACCCTCACCCCGCAGCCCGCCTCCGCCGGGTCACCGACCGCCTTCGGGGACCCGTACGCCTTCCTCATCCGCGCGCGCACCCTCCTCGGCCTCGACGGCGCCACCCTCGGCCACCTGGTCCGCGAGCTCAGCGCCACGCTCGCGGCCGACGCGCGCATCGACCACACCGCGCTCACCGCGGACGTCCTCGCCGACCTCGACTACGCGGCCCTCGAAGGGCACCAGACCGGCCATCCCTGGCTGGTCCTCAACAAGGGGCGGATCGGACTCTCCGCTTCCGACACCGCCGCCTGGGCGCCCGAGGCCCGCACCGCCCAGCGCCTCCCCTGGCTGGCGGCCCACACCTCCCTCGCGCACTACCGGGGCACCGCCGGCCTGGAAGATCCCGCCCGCCTCTACTCCGCCGAGCTCGACCCCGTCACCCGAGCCCTCTTCGACCGGACCCTGCGCGACCGCGGCCTCGATCCGCTCGGCTACCTCTACCTCCCCGTACACCCCTGGCAGTGGGACGAGGTCCTGCTGCCCCTCTTCGCCCCGGCCCTCGCCGAGGGCACCCTGGTGCCGCTCCCCGCGGACCCCGACCTGCGCCTGCCCCAGCAGTCGATCCGCACCTTCCTCAACCTCACCCGCCCCGACCGCCACAGCGTCAAACTTCCGCTCTCCGTCTTCAACACCATGGTCTGGCGCGGCCTGCCCTCGGACCTGGCCCTCGCGGCGCCCGCCGTCACCGCCTGGATCCACTCGCTGCGCGACGGCGACCCCTTCCTCCGCCAGGAATGCGGAGTGATCCTGCTCGGCGAAGTCGCCTCCGTCACGGTCCGCCACCCCGTATACGACGCGCTCCCCGAAGTCCCGTACCAGTACAAGGAGCTCCTCGGCGCGATCTGGCGCGAGCCGCTGGCCGGCCACCTCGCCCCGGGCGAGCGGGCCCGTACCCTCTCCTCGCTCCTGCACACCGACCCCCGCGGCCGGTCCTTCACCGCCGAGCTCGTCGCCCGGTCCGGCCTGAGCCCCGCGGTCTGGCTCCAGCACCTCTTCGCCGCCCTGCTGCCTCCGCTGCTCCGCTTCCTCTACCGCTACGGCACCGTCTTCTCCCCGCACGGCGAGAACGCCGTCGTGATCTTCGACGAGCACGACGTCCCGGTCCGGCTCGCGGTGAAGGACTTCGTGGACGACGTCAACATCAGCGCGGAACCGCTGCCCGAGCTGGCGGCCATGCCCGACGAGGTACGTGCGGTCCTGCTCACCGCGCCCGCGGACTTCCTGCCCCAGTTCATCCACTCGGGGCTCTTCGTCGGCGTCTTCCGCTACCTCTCCGCCCTCTGCGAGGACCGGCTCGGGGTTCCGGAGGACACGTTCTGGTCCCTCGTACGGGCGGAGATCCTGCGTCACCAGGCCCGCTTCCCGGAGCTCAAGGAGCGCTACGAGCTCTTCGACCTCCTCGGTGAACGCATCGTGAGGCTCTGCCTGAACAGGAACCGCCTCTACGAGGACGGCTACCGCGACCGGCCGGACCGCCCGCACGCCGTGCGGTACGGCACCGTGCCGAACCCCCTCCACCGGTCATGAACGCTCGCCCGTGCGGTCACTGTCGGTGGAGCCCCGTAGGGTTGGCACTGCTATGACGAAGCCCTCCCTCCCCGACCTGCTGCACGCCGCCGTCTCCGCCGTCGGCGGCACGGAGCGCCCCGGCCAGGTGGCCATGGCCGAAGCCGTCGCCGAAGCGATCGACGACAGTTCCCACCGTCTCATCCAGGCCGGTACCGGCACCGGTAAGTCCCTGGGCTACCTGGTGCCGGCCCTCGCGCACGGCGAGCGCGTGGTCGTGGCCACCGCGACGCTGGCCCTCCAGCGCCAGCTCGTCGAGCGCGACCTGCCCCGGACGGTGGAGGCGCTGCATCCGCAGCTCCGCCGCCGCCCGCAGTTCGCCATGCTCAAGGGCCGCTCCAACTACCTGTGCCTGCACCGTCTGCACGAGGGTGCCCCGCAGGACGAGGAGGAGGGCCTCTTCGACCAGTTCGAGGCGGCCACCCCGACGAGCAAGCTGGGGCAGGACCTGCTGCGGCTGCGCGACTGGGCGGACGAGACCGAGACGGGCGATCGCGACGACCTCACCCCGGGCGTCTCCGACAAGGCCTGGGCGCAGATCTCCGTCTCCTCCCGCGAATGCCTGGGCGCGACGAAGTGCGCGTACGGCGCGGAGTGCTTCGCGGAGGCCGCCCGTGAGCGGGCCAAGCTCGCGGACGTGGTCGTCACCAACCACGCGCTCCTCGCCATCGACGCAATCGAGGGCGCCCCGGTCCTCCCGCAGCACGAGGTGCTGATCGTCGACGAGGCCCACGAGCTGGTGTCCCGGGTGACCGGCGTCGCCACGGGAGAGCTCACCCCGGGTCAGGTGAACCGCGCCGTGAAGCGTGCGGCGAAGCTGGTCGACGAGAAGACCGCCGACTCCCTGCAGACCGCGTCCGAGACCTTCGAGCGGGTCATGGAGCTGGCGCTCCCCGGCCGGCTGGAGGAGATCCCCGAGGACCTCGGGTACGCGCTGATGGCCCTGCGGGACGCCTCGCGCACCGTGATCTCCGCGATCGGCAACACGCGGGACAAGTCCGTCCACGACGAGGACGCCGTCCGCAAGCAGGCGCTCGCCGCGGTGGAGAGCGTGCACGGGGTGGCCGAGCGGATCACGGCCGGCTCCGAGTACGACGTGGTCTGGTACGAACGCCACGACCGCTTCGGAGCGACCCTCCGGGTGGCTCCGCTGTCGGTGTCCGGCTTGCTGCGCGAGAAGCTGTTCGCGGACCGCTCGGTGGTCCTGACCTCGGCGACCCTCAAGCTCGGCGGCGACTTCAACGGCGTCGCGGCGTCCATGGGCCTGTCCCCGGAGGGCGTCGAGGGCGAGGACGTGCCGCAGTGGAAGGGCCTCGACGTCGGCTCGCCCTTCGACTATCCCAAGCAGGGCATCCTCTACGTCGCCAAGCACCTGGCCACCCCCGGCCGCGAGGGCACCCGCGGCGACATGATGGACGAGCTCGCGGAACTGATCGAGGCGGCGGGCGGCCGCACCCTCGGACTGTTCTCTTCCATGCGCGGGGCGAAGGCCGCCGCCGAGGAACTGCGCGGCCGGCTCGAGAACCCGATCCTGCTCCAGGGCGAGGAGACGCTCGGTGAGCTGATCAAGGCCTTCGCCGCCGATCCGAAGACCTGCCTGTTCGGGACCCTGTCGCTGTGGCAGGGCGTGGACGTTCCGGGGCCCAGCTGCCAGTTGGTGATCATGGATAGGATCCCGTTCCCGCGCCCCGACGACCCGCTGATGAGCGCCCGCCAGAAGGCGGTCGAGGAGCGCGGCGGGAACGGCTTCATGTCCGTCGCGGCGACGCACGCGGCGCTGCTCATGGCCCAGGGCGCGGGTCGGCTCGTTCGGGCCACCGGGGACAAGGGTGTCGTGGCGGTCCTGGACCCCCGGCTGGCCACGGCCCGGTACGGGAGCTTCCTGCGGGCCACGCTGCCGGACTTCTGGTACACCACGGACCGCAACCAGGTCCGCCGCTCGCTCGCCGCGATCGATGCGGCCGCCCAGGCCGAAGGCACGTAGCGCCGAGACACAAAGCAGCTCCGGGACCGGCGCAGTAGGTCCCGGAGCTGGATGAGGGCGCGGGCAGTCAGAGCCGGCGCAGTACCGCCACGACCTTGCCGAGGATGGTGGCCTCGTCGCCGGGGATCGGCTGGTAGGCGGCGTTGTGCGGGAGCAGCCAGACGTGGCCGTCCTCGCGCTTGAAGCGCTTGACCGTGGCTTCGCCTTCGAGCATGGCGGCGACGATGTCGCCGTTCTCGGCGACGGGCTGGCGGCGGACGGTCACCCAGTCGCCGTCACAGATCGCGGCCTCGATCATCGAGTCGCCCACGACCTTGAGGCAGAACAGCTCTCCGTCGCCCACGAGCTGGCGGGGGAGGGGGAACACGTCCTCCACCGACTCCTCGGCGAGGATCGGGCCGCCGGCCGCGATCCGGCCGACCAGGGGGACGTACGAGGCCGCGGGCTTGCCCGTGGTGTCCGTGGGCTGCGAGCTGGGCTGGTCGGAGCCGCGGACCTCGTACGCCCGGGGGCGGTGGGGGTCGCGGCGCAGGAAGCCCTTGCGCTCCAGGGCCATCAGCTGGTGCGCGACCGACGAGGTGCTGGACAGGCCGACCGCCTGGCCGATCTCCCGCATCGACGGCGGGTAGCCGCGCCGCTGCACCGAGTCGCGAATGACCTCGATGACCCTCCGCTGCCGGTCCGTGAGCCCGGAGCTGTCGGCGCGGATGCCTGGAGGTCGCCCGGGCAGCGAGCGTGCGGGGCGTACGGGCTCCGCCTCCGGGTTCAGACTTGCGTCATTCATGGCATGCACCGGCTCAAGTCGGCTCTGGGAGCGGTTCTGGGCAGTGATGGTGGCACTGTCTGCGGTGGTGGTCACGTCGGCCCCTCTCGAAATGTTCTCCCTAGCTGGACAACGGTAGTTGCTTTCGAAAGGTTGCGCCAAACACACGTTCGAGTGAAAAATCGGAGATCACCCACCGTGTTCACTTCGTGAGGTGTATATGCCGCCGCTGGGGCCGTCCGGGCCGAACGGAGGTTCGGCTCCGGAGCCACTGCTTACGGTACCCTTCCGGGTCGGGTCGCCACCGTCCGGGTCTGCGCCCAGTGTGGCACCGCGAGGCCTGTTATCCGGCCACCGGACGCCGCGACACGCGGAGCGGTGTAAATCCACCACAACCCAAGATCTAGTGGTTGGATGAGCGCTGCCACCCAGAAGTTGTGGTCCTCGGTCTGCCGGGGCCCCCGACATCGCATATGCTTGTGGCTGCTTCGAGAGCCTCCGACAGAGCTTCGACTCTGCCGTTCAGGGGTCTCACGAGGTGATTCAGTCGTGTCAAGAGGAGGGTGAGGGAACCATGCACTGCCCCTTCTGCAGGCACCCCGACAGCCGTGTCGTCGACAGTCGCACCACCGACGACGGCACGTCGATCCGCCGGCGCCGCCAGTGCCCCGACTGCTCCCGTCGCTTCACGACGGTGGAGACGGCCTCACTGATGGTGATCAAGCGCAGCGGGGTGACCGAACCCTTCAGCCGTACCAAGGTCATCTCCGGCGTGCGCAAGGCGTGCCAGGGGCGGCCGGTCACCGAGGACGCCCTCGCCAAACTCGGCCAGCGGGTCGAGGAGGCGCTGCGCGCCACCGGGAGCGCCGAGCTGACCACCCACGACGTGGGTCTGGCCATACTCGGCCCGTTGCAGGACCTCGATCTGGTCGCGTACCTCCGGTTCGCGTCCGTTTACAAGGCGTTCGACACACTCGAAGACTTCGAGACCGCCATCGCGGAACTCCGCGTGCCGCGGCCTCATGAAGAGTGCGAGCCCGGTGGGACCGCTCCGGTCCCCGTGCCCGCCTCCGCCGCCGACTGACCGGCCTGCCCGTTCCCCGTCGCACGCGCGTCGCGGAACGGTCGGTGGGTCCGGCGAAGAAGACGTAGATACAAGACACACAGCACCGTGCCGCGGAATAGCGCTGGCACTTTAGGGCGTTTTGCCCGCATTGGGAGGAACGGCATGACAGAGACGGCGAGCAGCTCGGCACGAGGTTCCCGCGCCAAGGGCACCAAGACTGCCAAGAGCGGCCTGCGTATCGAGCGCATCCACACCACCCCGGGCGTGCACCCGTACGACGAGGTGACCTGGGCGCGCCGCGACGTCGTCATGACCAACTGGCGCGACGGCTCGGTCAACTTCGAGCAGTACGGCGTCGAGTTCCCCGACTTCTGGTCGGTGAACGCGGTCAACATCGTCACCAGCAAGTACTTCCGCGGTGCGGTCGGCAGCCCGCAGCGCGAGACCGGTCTGAAGCAGCTCATCGACCGGATCGTGAAGACGTACACGAAGGCCGGCGAGGACTTCGACTACTTCACGTCCCCCGCCGACGCGGAGATCTTCGAGCACGAGCTGACCTACGCGCTCCTGCACCAGATCTTCAGCTTCAACTCCCCGGTGTGGTTCAACGTCGGCACGCCCCAGCCGCAGCAGGTATCCGCCTGCTTCATCCTGGCCGTCGACGACTCCATGGAGTCGATCCTCGACTGGTACAAGGAAGAGGGCATGATCTTCAAGGGCGGCTCCGGCGCCGGCCTGAACCTCTCCCGCATCCGCTCCTCCAAGGAGCTCCTCTCCTCCGGCGGCAACGCCTCCGGTCCGGTCTCCTTCATGCGCGGCGCCGACGCGTCCGCCGGAACGATCAAGTCGGGCGGCGCCACCCGCCGCGCGGCCAAGATGGTCGTCCTGGACGTGGACCACCCGGACGTCGAGGACTTCATCGCGACCAAGGTGAAGGAAGAGGAGAAGATCCGCGCCCTGCGCGACGCGGGCTTCGACATGGACCTGGGCGGCGACGACATCACGTCCGTCCAGTACCAGAACGCCAACAACTCCGTCCGCGTGAACGACGAGTTCATGACGGCCGTCGAGAACGGCACCGAGTTCGGCCTGCGCGCCCGCATGACCGGCGAGGTCATCGAGACGGTCGACGCCAAGTCGCTCTTCCGCAAGCTCGCCGAGGCCGCGTGGGCCTGTGCCGACCCGGGCATCCAGTACGACGGTGTGATCAACAACTGGCACACCTGCCCCGAGTCCGGCCGCATCACCGCGTCCAACCCGTGCAGCGAGTACATGCACCTGGACAACACGTCCTGCAACCTCGCCTCGCTGAACCTGATGAAGTTCCTCGACGACGACGGCAAGGGCAACCAGTCCTTCGACGCCGAGCGCTTCTCCAAGGTCGTCGAGCTGGTCATCACCGCGATGGACATCTCCATCTGCTTCGCGGACTTCCCGACGCAGAAGATCGGCGAGAACACCCGCGCCTTCCGCCAGCTGGGCATCGGCTACGCCAACCTCGGCGCCCTGCTGATGGCCACCGGCCACGCGTACGACTCCGACGGCGGCCGCACCCTCGCCGCCTCGATCACCTCGCTGATGACCGGTACCGCGTACAAGCGCTCCGCCGAGCTGGCCGCGATCGTCGGCCCGTACGACGGCTACGCCCGCAACGCCGAGTCCCACAAGCGCGTCATGAAGCAGCATGCCGACGCCAACGCCGTCGCGCCGCGCACCGAGGACCTGGACAACATCATCTGGGCCGCGGCCACCGAGGCCTGGCAGGACGTGATCCGCCTCGGCGAGAAGAACGGCTTCCGCAACTCGCAGGCCTCCGTCCTCGCGCCGACCGGCACCATCGGTCTCGCGATGTCCTGCGACACCACGGGCGTCGAGCCGGACCTGGCCCTGGTCAAGTTCAAGAAGCTCGTCGGCGGCGGCTCGATGCAGATCGTCAACGGCACCGTGCCGCAGGCCCTGCGTCGCATGGGCTACCAGGAAGAGCAGATCGAGGCGATCGTCGCCCACATCGCCGAGCACGGCGTGGTCGTCGACGCCCCGGGCCTGAAGCAGGAGCACTACTCGGTCTTCGACTGCGCGATGGGCGAGCGTTCCATCTCCGCGATGGGCCACGTGCGCATGATGGCCGCGATCCAGCCCTGGATCTCCGGCGCGATCTCGAAGACGGTCAACATGCCGGAGACGGCGACCGTCGAAGAGATCGAGGAGATCTACTTCGAGGCCTGGAAGCTGGGCGTCAAGGCGCTCGCGATCTACCGCGACAACTGCAAGGTCGGCCAGCCCCTCTCCGCGAAGAAGAAGGAAGAGGAGAAGGTCGAGGTCACGGCCAAGGCCGAGGACACGATCCGCACGGCGGTCGAGAAGGTCATCGAGTACCGCCCGGTCCGCAAGCGCCTCCCGAAGGGCCGCCCGGGGATCACCACCTCCTTCACGGTCGGTGGCGCCGAGGGCTACATGACCGCGAACTCCTACCCGGACGACGGTCTCGGCGAGGTCTTCCTGAAGATGTCCAAGCAGGGTTCGACCCTCGCGGGAATGATGGACGCCTTCTCGATCGCCGTCTCGGTCGGTCTGCAGTACGGCGTCCCGCTGGAGACGTACGTCGCGAAGTTCACGAACATGCGCTTCGAGCCGGCCGGCATGACGGACGACCCGGACGTGCGGATGGCGCAGTCGATCGTCGACTACATCTTCCGTCGCGTGGCGCTCGACTTCCTGCCCTTCGAGACCCGCTCGGCCCTCGGCATCCACTCCGCCGAGGAGCGTCAGCGCCACCTGGACACCGGTTCCTACGAGCCCCTCGAAGAGGAGCTCGACACGGAGTCCCTGACCCAGGCGGCCCCGGTCGCCGCGGTCCAGACCGTCCCGGTCGTCAAGCCGGTCACGCTCGCCCCGGTCCCGGCCCCCAAGACGGCGCACTCCAACGCCGAACTGGTCGAGATGCAGCTCGGCGTCTCCGCCGACGCCCCGCTCTGCTTCTCCTGCGGTACGAAGATGCAGCGCGCCGGCTCCTGCTACATCTGCGAGGGCTGCGGCTCCACCAGCGGCTGCAGCTGAAACTGAGCGGAATCGCGTCGGACGCAACATCCGACGTAGCCCGCGCACGTAGCTGACCAGCAGCTCACGAAGGGGACCGACCTTTGGCCGGTCCCCTTCGTCGTGCCCGTGACCTGGGCTGCGTAAGCAATTCGACGATGTTGCGTTCCATGCAACATGAGCAGAGGGGCGGATCTGACGCTGAACTTGTTCAGCGGAAACTCACCGGCTGGTGGAGGAACTCACGGCGGGGGACCCGCGCGTGGCTGCCGATGCAACGAGCCGCTGCGTCGACGGCTTGTTGCGGCAACCGGTGTCGTGACATCCTCTTGGCCATGATCAAGAGAATCGAGTCCTCCGTCCGCCGATGAGCGAGACGACCGGGATGGGACTGCCCGGATCACCGACAACACTGTTCGACCACGCGCTGCGGCTGCATCTCCTGGCTCCAGATGAGCCGCTTCCGCGCGATGGGTACCCCTTTCCCGACGACGCGTCGCACCGTCGCCGAGGCTCGAAGGCACCCAAAGACCGGCACTCGGCCGGCAGGGATATTGCACGCATTCTGGACGCGCATTTCGCGAGGGCCTCTGCCCTGCCCAGCGAACTGGCCGATGTCTTCCACGACGTCTACGTCCCGATCCACCACAACGAGCACATCGCCGCCGTGGCTGAGCGGGTGGACACGGAACGCGCTCGTCAAACGGGCCGCTGGCTCGTCCGCCATGGCCTTGATCGCTGCTCAGTAACCGTCGGGCTTGCCCTGCTCGCCGTTGTGGGAACCGTCGACGACATCCCACTGATCCAGACGATCGGGCTGCTCTCCGACCGCTTCGGGCCGCTGGCGGCACATGCCTTCGAGCGGCAGGCCGGAGGAGTCGAAGCCCTGCTCTGGCTCGCGGAGCGAGTCACAGGCTGGGGACGCGTCTATGTCGTTGAAGCACTCTGCAGACTCGACGATCCAACTGCCCGGCCCTGGCTGCTTCGCCGGGCCTGTGACGGCGACTTCCTCAACGGATACTTCGCCGGCAAGGTCGCCACAGTGGCCAAGCTCCATGAGGCGCTTGCAGACCTCGATTCAGACAGCGAGATGGTCGACCATATGGGGCGGCTGCTCCATATGATGAGCGACTGCGCGGGGATGGGGCTCACCCTCGCTCACTACCCCCATTCGGGAATGGTCCTGGAAGCTCATGCTCGACATGTGGGTTCGCTCAGCCCGACCATCGAGCGTTACTTCACCATCGCGCTGCTCACTCAGCACCTGACCACGGAGCCTCCCAAGGCTGCGGGGTGCACTGCGGCGCAGCAGGAAGAGTTCCGGTTGACGTACCTCGAGGTCCTCGACCGAGAGGCGTGGACCCACACCGCTCGCGCCGGCTTCGCGGCGGATGACAACCGGATGCGGTGGCTCGCCGACCACAGGGCGCCGCGGCTCAGGCTGCGTGCGTTCCCCGATCGAGATCCGGATGTCGCGGAATAGCGGACGCCAGGAATAGGTGGTCTCCGCCAGTACATTGGCGGCATCGCCTCGGGCGCGCTCCGACGTAGTGCGTGCAGGGAGTCGACCAGCAGCTTCGTGAAGGGGACCGGCCTGGGGTCGGTCCCCTTCGTCGTGTTTGTGGCCTGTGCGCGGCAATGATCTTTGTGGGTTTTGCCAGTACGGCGGTCCGCCGGCGGGCGGGAAGACTGCCCGTCGGAGGCCGAGGCGCACCCCGGGGACGGGGGCCGAGGCCGTGAACACGACGAACCACGGGGGAGAACACGATGAGTGCACAGCAGTATGACGAGATAGGCGAGGCGTACGAGGGATTCAAGGCCCTGCCTCTGGAGCAGTTCGTGGTGGTGCCCGGCTTCCTGGCCCTGGTCGGGGACGTGAGCGGCAAGTCGGTCCTCGACCTGGCTTCCGGCACCGGCTTCTACAGCCGCGAGTTCAAGCGGCGCGGTGCCGCGGACGTGCTCGGCATCGACATCTCCGGCGAGATGGTCGCCGTCGCGCAGAAGCTGGAGGAACAGAATCCGCTGGGTGTGCGCTACGAGGTGGGCGACGCGTCCGAACTGCGGGCCTTCGAGCAGCGCTTCGACGTCGGTCTGGCGGTCCAGCTGCTCAACTACGCGCCGGACACCGCCACCACCGAGCTGATGTGCCGCAACATCCACCGGAGCCTGAAGCCCGGCGCGGAGCTGTTCCTGCTCAACCAGTCGCCCGACTACCGCTTCGACGGGCCGACGCCGGAGAAGTACGGCTTCCGCAGCGTGCTCACCGGCGAGGAGGGCGAGACCGGACCGAAGGTCAGGACTACGGCGCTGCTCGAACCGCCGGTTTCCTTCGTCGCCAACCGCCCGCGTCGCGAGGTCTACGAGAAGTCCCTGGAGGCGGCCGGGTTCAGCGAGCTGACCTGGGTCCCGCTGGAGGTGTCGGAGGCCGGTCTGCGCGAGTTCGGCGCGGACCACTGGGCGGACCTCCACGCCAACCCCCCGCTGGAGATGCTGCGCTGCCGCGCCTGACCGCCGATCTGACCGGGTGGTCGAAGGAACGGGGACCGGCCGGGTGCCGGTCCCCGTTTTCCGTGCCGGGATGATGGTGCGAGGCGGGGACGGGGAACTCCCCGCGAAATCGTGATGCGCAGAACGGGGAAGCCATGTGGAGCGGTGACGAACTGGACCTGGACGCCTACCTGGCGAGGATCGGCTGGGAGGGCGGGGAACTCCGTGCGGACCTCGCGACGTTGAAGGCAGTACACCGGGCCCACGTCGGTGTGATCACCTTCGAGAGCCTGGACGTACTGTTCGGCCGCACCGTCGGGCTGGACGTCAAGACGGTCGAGGGCAAGCTCGTGCACGACCGCCGCGGCGGGTACTGCTACGAGCAGAACACCCTGCTGGCCGCCGCCCTGGAGCGGATCGGCTTCGAGGTCTCGGGACGCGGCGCCCGCAACCGCACCCGGGGGGACGCCCTGACCGCGGTGACGCACGCCGTCCTCGTCGTCACCGTCGAGGGGGAGCCCTGGCTCTGCGACGCCGGGTTCGGGTGGCAGGGGCCGCGCGAACCCGTGCCGCTGGCGCGCCCCGGCGCCGAAGTGCGGCAAGGGGAGTGGGTGTTCCGCGTCCGGGAGGAGGCGGACGGGGTCCTCGTGCTGTGCGTACCGCGCGAGGGCGTCTGGCGGGACCTGTACGCCTTCTCCCCGCAGCCCTACCACCCCGTCGACTACGTGGTGCTGAACCACTACAGCTCCTCGCACCCCCGCTCCTCCTTCGTCGGCCGGGTCGTCGTCCAGAAGCAGGCCGACTCCGAGCGCCTGGCCCTCGTGGGGCGGGAGCTCTCCCGGCTGCTCCCCGACGGGCGGATCGAGCGGCGGGAGGTGCCTGCCGGGGAGCTGCTCGCCCTGATCGGGCGGGAGTTCGGGATTCGGCTGTCCGAGCGGGACGAGACCGAACTCCTTCGGCTATACCGCGCCGAGGACTGACCCGGGCCCCGTCGGGCCCGTACGATGGCGCAGTGCTGGTCAAGTGGATTCGCTGCACGGTGACGGACCGACGCGGGTTCGAGCGTGGGCAGCGCAAATGGGCCGGGCTCCCCGGCGAACCGGGATTCCGGGGGCAGGGCGGCGGCTGGAGCCGGGGCCGGCAGGGGGTGGCGCACGTCTTCACCTTCTGGGAGAGCCGTTCCTTTTACGACTCCTTCATGGCTCGCTCCCACGACCGGCTGGCCGCTTCGCAGAACGGCACCTACACCGACGCGCGGGTCACGCTCTTCGACCACCGCTTCGACGTGAAGACCGGCTTCGAGCCGCGCTTCACCGACGCCGACGTCGTCCGGGTCGCCCACACCCGGGTGCGGGAGGGTCGCGTGGACCATTTCGCGCTCATGCAGGAGAAGGTCTGGAACCCGGCCATGGCGGGATCGCCCGGCATGGTCCGGGGCCTCTTCGGTGAGGCTCCGGGCCGCGAGTTCCTGGTGCTGTCGATGTGGCACGCGGCGGCCGAACACGGCAAGTACCGGCAGGAGCGCGTGGAGCGGCTGTCGCTGCGGGCCCAGATCCAGGCCGACGTGGAGGCCCTCACCGGGGACGTCGTCGACCTCGAACCGTCCTGGACGGTGTGACGGGGCCTGGCTGACGGCCTGGGTGGCGACCTGCCCGAGGATGCCCGAGGACCTGCCCGAGGACCTGGCCGGCGCCCTGACTGACGACCTGACTGTATGGCCGCCGGGTCCGACCGGCGAGCCCCGGTCGGTGGGCCCGGCGGTGGCCGAATAGGGTCGTGGGATGGTTCGACCACGGCGCATCGTCCTTGTCCGACACGGGGAATCGGAGGGCAATGCCGATGACACGGTGTACGAGCGGGAGCCCGACCACGCCCTCCGGCTGACCCCCACCGGCCGCGAGCAGGCGGCGGAGGCCGGCGTACGCCTGCGCGATCTCTTCGGGGACGAGCACGTCAGCGCGTACGTCTCCCCCTACCGCCGGACCCTGCAGACCTTCCGCGAGCTGCGCCTGGACCCCACGCGCGTACGGATGCGCGAGGAGCCGAGGCTGCGCGAGCAGGACTGGGGGAACTGGCAGGAGCGGGAGGAGGTACGGCTGCAGAAGGCGTACCGGGACGCGTACGGGCACTTCTTCTACCGCTTCGCACAGGGGGAGTCGGGCGCGGACGTGTACGACCGGGTCGGGGCCTTCCTGGAGAGCCTCTACCGCAGCTTCGAGGCCCCGGACCACCCGGAGAACGTGCTGCTCGTGACCCACGGCCTGACGATGCGGCTGTTCTGCATGCGCTGGTTCCACTGGTCCGTGGCCGAGTTCGAGGCCCTGTCGAACCCGTGCAACGGCGAGTACCGGGTGCTGATGCTGGGCTCCGACGGCCGGTACCGGATGGACCGCCCGTTTGAGCGGTGGACCACACCCGAGCCTTACGACCTGGACGGCTAGAGTGACGCGCGATGACCGCTGACTCCTCTCCCGAAGGGCGCTACGCACGCGCCATGGCCAGCCTCCGCGGGCTGGCCCTGGGCGACGCACTGGGTTCCCAGTACTTCGTCCCCGTGAACTACCCGCTGCTCAAGCGGCGCGAGCTGCCCGAGGGCAGCGATCCGTGGCAGTGGACCGACGACACCGAGATGGCCTGCTCGGTGGTGGCCGTGCTCGCCGGGCACGGCCGGGTGGACCAGGACGCGCTGGCCGCCTCCTTCGCCCACCACCACGACTTCGACCGCGGCTACGGGCCCGCCGTGAACCGGATGCTGCGCCTGGTCCGCGAGGGCGCCGACTGGCGCACGCTCGCCGCGGAGCTGTTCAACGGCCAGGGCTCCTGGGGCAACGGCGCGGCCATGCGGGTCGCCCCGCTGGGCGCCTGGTACGCCGACGACCCGGAGCAGGCCACCCACCAGGCGGAGATCTCCGCCTACACCACCCACCAGCACCGCGAGGCGGTGTGCGGCGCTATGGCCGTCGCCGCCGCGGCCGCGCTGGCGGCCGATCCGGCCGGGCCGCCGAAGGCCGCGGACCTGCTGGACGGGGTGATCGCGCTCGTCCCGCGGAGCGCGGTGGGCGCCGGGGTGCGGCGGGCGCGCGACATGCTCGACTACGGCGACGCGACCACGGTGGCCGCCGTACTGGGCTGCGGGCGGCGCACCAGCGCCCACGACACCGTGCCGTTCGCCCTGTGGTCGGCGGCGCGGGGCCTGGAGGACTATGAGCGGGCCTTCTGGACCACCGCCCAGGTGGGCGGAGACGTGGACACGACCTGCGCGATCGTCGGCGGAGTGCTGGGCGCACGCGGGGACGCGGTGCTGCCGTCGGCCTGGCTGGCCCGGACCGAGGCGCTGCCGGCCTGGCTGCCGGAGGCGGCGGGGTAGCGGGTAGCGGTGCAAGGGGTGGCCCTCCCTTTGTCACGGTCCTGCCACAGGCATCTTTTGAGCCTGTTCAAAACCGCATAGGACCGGCCTACCCTGTCGGCTTCGCCATCCCCGCCCGACGGCGGGGGGAGGCCGACAGGGGAGGGGAACCCGATGTCAGCAGGGAAAACCGACGGTGCGGGGAACACCGGGCCGGGGAACGCCGGGACGCAGAACACCGACGGTGCGGGGAACGCCGGGACGGAGAACACCGGCGGTGCGGGGAACGCCCGGCCGGGGAACGCCGGGCCGGGGAACGCCACTCCACCCGCGCCGCCGGGGTGGGATCCCAAGGGCTGGCAGAGGCACCAGACGCGCAAGGAGCGCGCCGCCTCCGGTGCCTGGTCGATGGCCCCGCTCGCCTGGGCCGAGGCCGCGCGCCCGGCCGCCGTCGGACCGGTGCCGGCCGTCGTGCTGGGCGCCGTAATCGCCTCCGGCATCGCCGTCTCCCTGCTCCTCGGCGAGGGGCTCGGCCCGGGTCTGCTCCTCGCGGTGCTGCCCGCGCTCGTCGCCGCCCACGCGGCGGCCCGTGCGGCCGGCCGCAGGCTGCGGCCGTGGACCGCCCTCTGGGCGCTCGGCTGTCTCGCGCTGCTCGCCGTGCCCGCCCTGCGCGCCTCCGCCTGGCCTGTCGTGGCGGCCCTGTTCGCGGCCCTCCTGACCGGAGCCCTGGCCCTGCACGGCAGCCGGACCTGGCCCGGCATCCTGCTCGGCCCGGTCGGCCTCCTGGACTCGGCCGTCCTCGGCGTGCGCTGGGTCTGGCAGGGCCTGCGCTCGCGCGGCGAGGGGCGCCGGGAGCGGTTGCTGCCGGTGCTGAAGGCAGTCGTGGTGGCGGTGGTCCTGCTGGTTCTCTTCGGCGCCCTGTTCGCCTCCGCGGACGCCGCGTTCGCTGACCTGCTGAGCGGGCTCACCCCCGATATCAGCGGCATCGGCGGCCCGGTCCGCTTCCTGCTCTTCGGGCTGGGCCTGCTCGTCGCGATCGCCGTCGCCCGCGCGGGCGCCGCCCCTTCCCGCTGGGACCGGATCGAGGTGCGTCCGGGGAAGGCGCGCTCCCGGGTCGAATGGGCCCTTCCGCTCATCGTGCTGAACCTGCTCTTCGCCGCGTTCAACGCCGTCCAGCTCGCCGTCCTCTTCGGCGGCTACCGCAAGGTCCTGGAGGCCACCGGCCTCACCTACGCCGCGTACGCGCGCCAGGGCTTCTGGCAGCTGCTCTGGGCCACCCTGCTCACCCTCGCCGTCATCGCGCTGGCCCTGCGCTGGGCCCCGCGCGCGGGAGCCGGCGACCGGCGGCTGGTGCGCGTCGTGCTCGGCACGCTCTGCGCGCTCACCCTCGTGGTGGTCGCCTCGGCGCTCCGCCGCATGGACCTGTACGTGGACGCGTACGGGCTGACCAGGCTGCGGCTTTCGGTCGCCGGTATGGAGCTGTGGCTCGGGCTGGTGATCGTACTGATCATGGCCGGCGGGCTGTTCGGCGCGCGGTGGCTGCCCCGCGCGGTCGCGGGGAGCGCCGTGGCGGCCGTACTGGCCTTCGGGCTGATGTCCCCGGACGGGGTGATCGCGGAGGGGAACGTCACGCGGTACGAGCGGTCCGGAAAGATCGACCTGGCCTACTTCCAGTCGCTGTCGGCGGACGCGGTGCCCGCCCTGGACCGGCTGCCCGAGCCTCAACGTTCCTGCGCCCTGCGCGGGATCGCCAGGGAGCTGGAGGCGGCGGGCCGCACACCCTGGTACGCGACGAGCCTGGCGGAGCGCCGGGCCCGGGAGATCCTGGGCGAGCGCGGGGCGAACGCCTCGTACGGGCAGTGCAGGAGCCTGGGAACCTTCGGGAGCCGGATCGAGTACTAGACACCCCCAGGACCCGTCTTGGCCGACGAGGGGCCCGGCGCGGAGGCTTCCCGCGCCGGGCCCCTCGTACGGACCGCCCGCTCAGGCGGCCGGACCGGCCTGGGCTGCGGCTCCGTTCAGGGCCTCGAGGTCGCTCTTGCGGACCCGGATCACTAGCAGCGCGGTGACGAGGGCGAGCCCCGACATGGCGACGGCGGCGATGAACGAGGTGGAGATCCCCTGCGTGAGGACGGCGTCCCCCCAGGGGTCGGGCAGCATGCCGGTCTGCTGGAAGGCCGCGGCCTGGCCCTGGTCGGCGTGGGCCATGAAGTCGGGGACCTGCTGGTGGGCCTCGTTGCGGCCGGCCGTGCCGAACACGGTGACCAGGATGGACAGTCCGAGCGAGCCGCCGACCTGCTGGCTGGCGTTGAGAAGTCCGGAGGCCGCGCCCGCTTCCTGCGGGGCCACTCCGGAGACGGCGGTGAGGGTGAGGGTGACGAAGTTCAGGCCCATGCCGAAACCGAACAGCAGCATGGGACCCAACACCCCCGAGGCGTAGGAGCTGTCGGGTTCGATGAAGGTCAGCCAGGTCAGGCCGATGCCGGTCAGCGCCGATCCGAGGACCATGAACGGCTTGGGGCCGAAGCGCGGCAGCAGCCGCTGGGAGAGTCCGGCGGCGGTGACGATGGCGACGGTGATGGGCAGGAAGCCGATGCCGGATCGGATCGGGCTGAAGTCCAGCACGTTCTGCACGAACTGGACGATGAAGAAGAACATGCCGAACATCGCGGCGGCGAGGCTGAGCATGATCACGTAGGCGCCGGTGCGGTTGCGCTCGGCGAACATGCGCAGCGGGATGATCGGATCGGCGGCCCGCGACTCGACGAGCACGAAGGCCGCGAGCAGGATCACGGCGAGGACGAACGCGCCGATGGTCACGCCGTCGCGCCAGCCGTCCTGGGAGGCGCGGATGAACCCGTAGACCAGCGAGGTCATCCCGACCGTGGAGGTGAGTGCTCCGGCGATGTCGAAGCGGCCCGGGTGGCGCTCGGACTCGCTGATGTAGAGCGGGGTCAGCAACGCGATCAGCAACCCGATCGGAACGTTGACGAAGAAGACCCAGCGCCAGTCGAGCCACTCGGTGAGCATGCCGCCGGCCAGCAGGCCGACCGCGCCGCCACCCGCGGAAACGGCGGCGAACACGCCGAAGGCGCGGTTGCGTGCGGGGCCCTCGGCGAAGGTCGTGGTGACCAGGGCGAGGGAGGTCGGCGAGGCGATGGCGCCGCCGACGCCCTGCAGCGCGCGGGCCGCGAGCAACTGCCAGGGCTCCTCGGCGAATCCGCCGAGCAGGGAGGCCAGGGTGAAGAGCAGGATGCCGGTCAGGAAGACCCGGCGGCGGCCCAGGATGTCGCCGGCGCGGCCGCCGAGCAGCAGCAGGCCGCCGAAGGCGAGCGTGTAGGCGCTGATCACCCAGGAAAGGTCGGTGGTCGAGATCGCGAGGTCGGTCTGGATGTGCGGGAGCGCGATGTTCACGATCGTCGCGTCGAGGACGACCATCAGCTGGCAGGCGGCGATGACGGCGAGCGCCACTCCCGGGCGCCCCTCCCGACGGGCCGCGCCGGGTATCCGGAGTTTGGAGAGCTGAGGAGTTGTCACTGTGGATCCCCCCAAAGTGAAATAGTGAACGTAGGCGTTCACAGCGAGAACAAGGTAGGAGCCAGCCTTAGTGAACGCAAGCGTTCACTAAGCTTGTACGTGCGTGCGTGGGACGCGCGTGCGGGGCGGAGGGTTGGGGAGTGATGAGTTCGCGCTGGTCAGTGGCGGCCCCGGGGCGCAGGCGGGGGCCCGAACTCGAACGGGCGATTCTCGACGCCGCGTTGGAGCAGCTGGGCACCGTCGGCTGGAACGCCCTCACCATGGAGGGCGTGGCCTCGGGCGCCCGCACCGGCAAGGCGGCGCTCTACCGGCGCTGGCCCTCCAAAGCGGACTTGGTGGCCGAGGCGCTGCGGACGCGACTGCCCCCGCTCGGCCAGATCCAGGACCTGGGGTCGATCCGCGAGGACCTGTACGCGCTGTGCGTGCGGATGCGGGACGTCATGCACTCCCGGGCCGGGCAGGCCCTGCGGGCGGTGCTTCACGAATGCGATCACAGTCATGCGGAGCGGTTCCACGGCCTGATCTGGTCCGGGCTGCACGAGCCGGCGCACAGGCTGATCGGGGAGCTGGTCCATCGCGGAATCGACCGGGGGGACGTCCGATCGGACGCGACCGGTCCGTTTCTCGTGGACGTGGTCCCGGCGCTGATGATGTATCGCGCGAAGGTGTGCGGGAGCGAATGGGCCGACGGGGACATCGCCGAGATGATCGACGGGGTGATGGTCCCGCTGCTCAGGGTGTGAGACGGGCCGGGGTCGCCGGCGCGGCGCGGAGGTGGCCGGACCCCGGCCGGGAGGGGGCGGCGGCCCGGCGGGGAGGGCACGGCGGCCCGGCGGGGAGGGGGCGGGGTGTGCAGGCGGCCCGGGGCGGCGTAACCTTGCTGGCGCCATGCCGTATGAAGCACCCACTCACACCGTCGAACGCTCCCTCCGAGCGACCACCGGCGCCAAGGTCATCGCCGGGGTCGACGAAGTCGGACGAGGGGCCTGGGCCGGTCCCGTCACCGTCTGCGCGGCGATCACCGGTCTGCGCCGGCCGCCCGCGGGACTCACCGACTCCAAACTGCTGACCCCCAAGCGCCGCGACGCGCTCGTCGGCGTCCTGGAGGACTGGGTCACCGCCTACGCCCTGGGCCACTCCTCCCCGGAGGAGATCGACGAGCTGGGGATGACCGCCGCCCTGCGCCTCGCCGCGGTGCGCGCCCTGGAGGCGCTGCCCGTGCGGCCCGACGCGGTGATACTCGACGGCAAGCACGACTACCTCGGTGCTCCCTGGCAGGTCCGGACGGTGATCAAGGGCGACCAGTCCTGCGTCGCCGTCGCCGCGGCCTCGGTGATCGCCAAGGTCCGGCGCGACCGGATGATGGCCGAGATCGGTGAACAGGGCGCCGGGATCGAGGACTTCGCCTTCGCCGCCAACGCCGGATACCCCTCGCCCGTGCACCGGGCGGCACTGGAGGAGCAGGGTCCGACCGCGTACCACCGGCTCTCCTGGTCCTACCTCGACGCGCTGCCCCGCTGGAGCCACCTCAAGAAGGTGCGCCGCAGCGAGGAAGCGATGGAGCTGGAAAACGGAGGCCAACTCGGCTTCGATTTCTGATCGCACGAAGGTGCCACCAACCGGTACGTTTCGCACCGGTGTTTGATAAATATCAGCTCATGCCTCTCACCCCCGCCCCCGAGGAGCCTCAGATTCACGAGAGTGCCCAGGGTCCCCGCGTCACTCCGGCCGCGAGCCGCAGCGCGCAGACCCCCCGTCCCGTTCCCGGTCCCCGTCCCGCTCCCAGGCCCGCGCCGCCCGCCCCGCGGAAGCCGCAGGCCGCCCGCGGTCCCGTAGCCCCCACCACCCCCTCGGTCTCGGCGTCCGTGCCGCAGGTCCAGCTGATCCCGGCCTCCGCCGAGGGTGCGCTGGACGCGGCCGAAGAGGCCGTCGACCTGCTGCTCGACACCGGGCGCGCGCCCGGTGACATCCTGGTGCTCACCACCGGCGACCCGCACCCGTGGGCCGCGCACGAGCTGTCCTTCGGCGAGGCCGCGTACTGGGCCCTGCACGATGCCGGGGACGACGTCTTCTACGCCGACGCGTCGCAGGCGCAGCGCGCGGCCGGCCGTCCCGTCGTGGTCTTCGCGGTCAACGGCGGACCTGTCGAAGCCGCCACCGGAGCCCTGCCGGTCGCCCTCGCGCGAGCCGGCGCGATCCTGATCGTGTGCGGCGAGCCGCAGCAGATCAACTCCGTGCTGGGGGCGGGCGTCTGACGCCCCGTACCCCCGCACGGTCGAGGGGCGGGCCGGGCTCGTAGCCGGCCCTGCCGAAGTCCGAGGCCTGACCAGCCGTACGCCCGCATCCGGGTGTACGGCCGTTGGTCGTTCCCGGGTACGCGGCCCCGCGGGCTCGGTGGTGCGTAGGCGCAGGGCAGGCGCAGGCGCGTAGAGGCAGGTGCGTAGGCGGTGCGGTGGTGCGTACGCGGGCCCGCCGGCTCAGCGTGCGGCGGTGCGGCGCAGGGCCTCCGAGGCTCCGCCGCCCCCGCGCAGGGCGAGCGGCGCGAACTCGGACGGCGCCTCACCGAGGCGCTCGGGCCGGGAGTCCGAACTGGGACTCCGGCCGCCGCGGCCTTCGCCCAGCACCTGCCAGCCGCCCCGGGTCAGCGTGATGTACGCGCCGCAGCGCAGCCCGTGCAGGGTGCAGGCGTCGCGCAGCCCCCACATCCAGGCCCCGTCCTCCTCGGTCCAGCGCTCGTCGCCGTCTCGGCAGAACAACAGCACGGCGGTCCGTACCGGGGTCCGCCGGCGCAGGTCGTGCGGGATGACCCGGCGCAGCCGGGAGAGCAGCGCGTTGCGGTACTCCCAGCCGTCGGCGGCGGTGGAGCGCTGAACGAAGGAGGCGCTGGCCACGAGCCGCTCCTCGGGCCCGAGGACGGCGATGATCGCTGTGGACGGGACGGGGCCGTGCCGTGAATGCAGTCCGCTGACGACCTCGCGCGGATTGCGCAGCAGGGGGACGCCCGACGCCATCCACTCGGAGGGCTCCAGCAGTCTGCCGTGCCGGCTGACGCCGCCGGTGGTCGTGGTCAGGGACGTGGTCGATGGCCGGGCGAATCCGAAGGACACTGTCCTCCCTTCGGGTACACGCCCGCGAACGGGCACAGCTGGGGTGCGGGCGCGCCGCGGCACGGCCCAGGAGAGCGCCGTCGAGCCGAGCGGGAGCAACACAATTCTCGCGTGGCCCGTGAGCATGCGGCAACGAGCAATTGGAGCCGCCGACCGGAATTCGCCGGTATGCCGTTCATATCCTTGCCCCGCCACGCCGAAGATGACTCATTCCGTCAAGTCCGGAGCGTGGCCGCCGGGGGGAACACCGTCCTTGCGGCCGCCCGCCGTCAGTGGTGGCGCGGCGATCCGGACGGCTTGTGGGCCGCGCGTCACGCTGGGTGAATTGGCCGATTGTCCTAGGCATCGGGTTGCATGGGGGCATGGACAACCTGGAGCTCCGCGCTGAAGCCGACGCCATCCTCGCTGAGCTGGTCGGTGCCCCAGGGGGTGCGGCGCGGCTGCGGGAGGACCAGTGGCAGGCGGTGTCGGCCCTGGTGGAGGAGCGCCGGCGGGCGCTGGTGGTGCAGCGTACGGGGTGGGGAAAGTCGGCGGTCTACTTCGTCGCGACGGCCCTGCTGCGCCGTCGCGGCGCGGGTCCGACGGTGATCATCTCGCCGCTCCTCGCGCTGATGCGCAACCAGGTCGAGGCGGCTGCGCGGGCCGGAATCCAGGCGCGGACGATCAACTCGGCCAACCCGGAGGAGTGGGAGACGATCTACGGGGAGGTCGAGCGGGGCGAGACCGACGTCCTCCTCGTGAGTCCGGAGCGCCTCAACTCGGTCGACTTCCGGGAGCAGGTCCTGCCCAAGCTCGCGGCCACGACCGGCCTGCTGGTGGTCGACGAGGCGCACTGCATCTCCGACTGGGGCCACGACTTCCGCCCCGACTACCGCCGGCTGCGCACCATGCTCGCCGAGCTCGCCCCCGGCGTGCCCGTGCTCGCCACCACCGCGACGGCCAACGCCCGGGTCACGGCGGACGTGGCCGAGCAGCTGGGCACGGGAGGCGGCGGCGCCCTGGTGCTGCGCGGCCCGCTCGACCGGGAGAGCCTGCGCCTCGGGGTGCTGGAGCTGCCGAACGCGGCGCACCGGCTGGCGTGGCTGGGGGAGCGGCTGGGGGACCTGCCGGGCTCGGGGATCATCTACACGCTGACGGTGGCGGCCGCCGAAGAGGTGGCCGCGTTCCTGCGGCAGCGCGGGTATCCGGTGGCTTCGTACACCGGGAAGACGGAGAACGCCGACCGGCTGCAGGCCGAGGAGGATCTGCTCGCGAACCGGGTGAAGGCGCTGGTGGCGACCTCCGCGCTGGGCATGGGCTTCGACAAGCCGGACCTCGGGTTCGTGGTGCACCTGGGCTCCCCCTCGTCTCCGATCGCCTACTACCAGCAGGTGGGGCGTGCGGGGCGCGGCGTGGACCACGCCGACGTGCTGCTGCTGCCGGGGCGGGAGGACGAGGCGATCTGGGCGCACTTCGCTTCGGTGGGGTTCCCGCCCGAGGAGCAGGTGCGGCGGACCCTGGACGTGCTGGAGCAGGCGGGCCGGCCGTTGTCGCTGCCGGCGCTGGAGCCGTTGGTGGACCTGCGGCGTTCGCGGCTGGAGACCATGCTCAAGGTTCTGGACGTGGACGGCGCGGTCAAGCGCGTGAAGGGCGGCTGGACCTCCACCGGGCAGCCCTGGGAGTACGACGCGCAGCGCTACGAGTGGGTGGCCCGGCAGCGGCAGGCGGAGCAGCAGGCCATGCGGGACTACGTGGCGACCACGGGGTGCCGCATGGAGTTCCTGCAGCGGCAGCTCGACGACGAGAAGGCCACCCCGTGCGGCCGCTGCGACTCCTGCGCCGGGCCCTGGCTCGACCCCGCCGTCTCCCACGGGGCCCTCGACACGGCGACCGGCGAGCTGGACCGCCCGGGGGTCGAGGTCGAGCCCCGCCGGATGTGGCCCTCGGGCATGCCCGCGGTCGGCGTCGATCTCAAGGGCCGCATCCCCGTCGGCCAGCAGGCCGCCACGGGTCGCGCGCTGGGACGGCTGTCGGACATCGGCTGGGGCAACCGCCTGCGCCCGCTGTTGTCGGAGCGGGCCGCGGACGGGCCGGTCCCGGACGACGTACTGGCGGCCGTGGTGACGGTGGTGGCCGACTGGGCCCGGTCCCCGGGCGGTTGGGCCAGTGGCTCGGCCGGCGCGATGGCCCGGCCCGTGGGGATCGTGGCCATGCCCTCCCGCTCCCGCCCGCAGCTGGTGGGCTCACTGGCCGAGGGCCTGGCCCGGGTCGGCCGGCTCCCGCTGCTGGGCACCCTCGCCTACACCGCGCAGGCCGGCGAGTACGGCGCGCACCGCAGCAACTCCGCCCAGCGGCTGCGCGCCCTGGCCGCCTCCTTCGCCGTCCCCGACGAGCTCGCGGCGGCCCTGGCCGCCACCCCGGGACCGGTCCTGCTCGTCGACGACTACGCCGACTCCGGCTGGACCCTGGCCGTGGGCGCCCGCGTCCTGCGCCAGGGCGGGGCCGAGCAGGTGCTCCCTCTGACCCTCGCCCTGGCGGGGTGAGAGCGCCTCGACCGCCCCATTGACGGGGCGGTCGATCCCCATAGGAGGGGGGAGCCTCCTATGCCGAAGGTGTGGCGCGGCGCGCCGGGTATCCGGTCGGCTGGGTGAGGAGGCGGCCGGTGGCCGGCGGAGCCCACCCCATGGCGCCACCGGCCCGCCGGTGCCGGGGACTTATCCACAGGGGTTTCCGGATCCGGCCGGACACGGGACCTTCGGGACATGACGAACAACAACCACGAAGCGGCACACAACCCGTCCGAATCCGCGTCCTCCGCGTCGGGACCGGGGTCCTCCGCGTTCTCCGCGTCGGGGCCCGGGTCCTCCGCGTCCCCGTCGTCCACCGGTTCGTCCGGAGGAGTCGACGCGTCCAGGATCACCCTGCGCAGCCCGGCCGAACTGGCCGACGCGCTGCCCTACATGCTCGGGTTCCATCCGAGTGACTCCCTCGTCATGGTGGCCGTCCACGGGGAGGCCGGCCGCTTCGGCGGCCGGCTCCGGGTGGGCATCCCCGCCGCCCCCGACGAATGGGAGGACACCGCCCGTCAGGTCGCCGACTGTCTGATCCGCGGCAGCGTGCGGCGCGGATCCAGGCCCGACGGCATCATCGTCTTCCTCTGCCAGGACCCGCACCGCAGCGAGAGTCCGCAGCGGGTGATGACCAGGCTGCGCCCGCTCGCGCAGCGGATCCGGCTGGCCTGCGGAGCACTGGACGTCCCCGTACTGGAGGCCCTGTGCCTCTCCGCCGGGCGGTACTGGTCCTACTGCTGCCCGGACGAGCGGTGCTGCCCCGCCGAGGGCAGCGCGCTGGCCGCGCCCGGCACCTCGGTGATGGCCGCCGCGGCCACCTTCGCCGGCCTCCAGGTGCGCGGCTCCCTCCGGGAGATCGAGCGCCGGCTGACACCGCTGGGCGGGGCGGTGGCCGACGAGATGGAGGCGGCTCTGGACCGGGCGGCCGTCGCCCTGGTGCCGAAGATCCTCGACGGGGCCACCCGGGAGGAGGTGGGGGCCGAGACGGTCCTGCTCGCCCGCGCCCTGATCCAGCGCATGACCTTGGCCCCGCCGGCCGAAGGCGGCGCCGGAGCCGACGCCCGGGACGACGGGCTGCTGGGCCACGACGAGGCCGCCTCGTTGATCCTCGGGCTCCAGGACCGCGAGATCCGCGACATCGCCGCCGAGTGGATGGAGGGCGAGGAGGCCGCCCCCGCCCTGCGGCTGTGGCGGGCCCTGGCCCGGCGCTGCGTCGGGGCCTACGGGGAGCACGCGGCGGCTCCCCTCACCCTGGCGGGCTGGGTCTCCTGGTCCACCGGGGACGAGCCGACGGCCAGGATCGCCCTGGGGCTGGCCCTGCGGGCGGACGACGGGTACCGCTTCGCGCAGCTGCTCCACCACGCCTGCAACGAGGGGATCGACCCGGAGGGGCTGCGGGAGTGCCTGCGGGAGGAGCGGCGGCGCCGGGAGCCGCGCCGGGGGCGCCTGCCCGCGGGATCCCGGCGAGCGGCCGCCGTCACCAGGCCGCCGGGCCGTCCGGGCAGGACGAGCGGCAGCCGCCGGGAGTCCGGCAGCACCGCGGGGAGCGAGCAGTGATGCGCGGCCGGGCCGGGGACACGGACACGGTCACGGACAGTGGGTGCGGCCTGGGGGTTGGGCCGGGGGTTGGACGGGGCACGGGCCTGCGGGTTGGGCGGGGTGCTGGTCTGGGCGTCGGGCGCAGAGCCCGGGGTGGAGGCAGTTGTGGGGGCCTGGGGGCGGCCTGCGGCACCGTGCTGCGGGGGTGGCTGCGGGAAGGGGCGCGAGGGGTCCTGCGGCTACGGCCCCCGCGAAGGCCGGTGCTCCGCCGGGCGCAGCCTCCGCCGGGGCCCGTGACCCGGGCGGGGGCGGGGGCGTTGCGCTGGGGGGTGGTGGGGGCCCGGCCGCGCCGCCGCCCAGCCGAACCACCCGGAGCGCAGACAAGGCGACCCATGTCCCACCCCGTACCCTCCGCCCGCCCAGCCCCCTCCCGCAGGCCCGACCTGCCGCCCGTGCACGGCGCCGTCATCTGCGTCTCCGCGCCGTGCATGGTCATCTCGCCCGAGCACGGACAGCTCACCGGGCGCGGAGCCGACGGGATCTACCGCGCAGGGATCCGGCTGCTGTCCCGCTGCGTGCTGCGCGTCGCCGGCCGCGACCCGGTGGCCGTCCAGGGCCGCAGCCTCGGTGCCGACCGGGCCTCCTTCACCGCGACCGTTCGGACCGGAGCGGAGCCCGGGCCGGATCCCGACGTCGGAGTGGAGCGGATCCGGCACGCCGACGGCACCGAGCGGATCACCCTGCGCAGCTTCGCCGGCCGGCCCCTGCGGATCCCCGTGGAGGTCTCGCTGGGCACGGACCTGGCGGAGCTGGCCGACGTGGCCGCCGGCCGGGCCGGGCCGGAGCTGCCCGCCGGGGTGCACGCCGCCGGGCTGCGCTGGACCAAGGGCGAGGCCCAGTCGGTCACCGCGGCCGAGCCGCCTCCGGACGACGCGCTGGCCTCGGCCGGCCTGCTGCGCTGGCAGCTCGAACTGCGCCCCGGGGAATCGCGCACCATCGAGCTGCGGACCACGAGGGACCGAGGGGCCCGGGCCCCGGCCGGACAGGTGGCCAATCCGCTGTCCGACGACGTCCGCGCCGAGGGGGACGACCCGAGGGCCGAGGCATGGCTGCGCGCCGGCGTGCAGGACCTGGGCGCGCTGCTGCTCAGGGACCCGAAGGAGCCGACCGACGGCTACGCGGCGGCGGGAGTGCCGTGGCGGCTCGGACTGGCCCCGGCGGAGTCCCTGTGGGCCGCCCGCATGGCGCTCCCGCTCGGCACCGGACTGGCCGCCGCGACCTTGCGCATCCTGGCCCGGACCCAGACCGGGGGGCGGGGCGGCGACGCGGGGAAGATCCCCGGGCCGCTGCGGGGGGCCGGGCCGCAGCTGCCCCCGGGATGCACCGGGACCGAGGCGACGCTCGCCTTCCCCGCGGTGCTCGCCGAAGCCCGGCTCTGGGGGATGCCCGAGGCGGAGGTGGACCGGCTGCTCCCCACCGCCGAGCGCTGCCTGGAGTGGCTCCGGGGCGCCTTCGGGGAGGACGGCTTCCTGGCCGACCCCGATCCGGGGCCCCGGCGCTGTGAAACCCAGGCCCATGCCCATCGCGCCGCGCTCCTCGGGGCCGACCTGCTCGCCGGGTGCGGGCGTCCCGGAGCCGAGGAGTGGCGGGACCGGGCGGCCGGGCTGCGGGAGCGGTTCGCAGCCCGCTTCTGGGTCGACGGCCCCGACGGCGGCCGGCCCGCGGCGGCCCTGCATCCCGACGGGCGGCCCCTGCCCCGGCTGACGGGGGCCGCCGCCCACCTGCTGGACACCGGGCTGCTCGGTGGCGGCCGGCTCGCGCGCGGGCTGCTCGACCGGGTCCGCACCGAACAGCTGGCCCGGCTGCTCGGAGCCCCCGCCATGGACTCCGGCTGGGGACTGCGCAGCATGGCGGTGCGGGAGCCGGGGTTCAACCCGTTCGGGTACCGCTCGGGCGCGGTACGGCCGTACGAGAGCGCGGTCGCCGTGGCGGGCCTGGCCCAGGCGGGCTTCGAGAAGGAGGCCACGGGGCTGCTGCGGGGCCTGCTGGACGCGGCGGAGGCCTTCGGGTACCGCCTCCCGGAGATGTACGCGGCCGAGCAGCGCACCGAGGGCAGCGCTCCGCTTCCGCATCCGGCGGCCTGCCGCCCGGCCGCGGTCGCCGCGGCCGCGGGGATCCACGTGCTCACGGCCCTGGCCGGGATCCGCCCGGACGCCCCCGCGGGAACGGTCGCCTTGGTGCCGCTCCCCGGCGCTCCGCTCGGCGGTCTCCGCCTCTCCGGGCTGCGGGTTTCGGGGGAGCCCTTCGCCGTCCGGATCAGCCGGCTCGGCCTGGGCATGGTGGAGGAGGCCGCCGATGCGCTGCAACTGGGCGGGTAGCCGACGCCCCGCCGGCCGGGCCGGATCGGGCCGAGGCTTCCGTTTCCGTGGTCCGAAGATCCCCAAAGCTCTGTTTATCGTCAGGCAGACGACTATGATCGCGGCATGTCGCCCTACGACCCGTCGGCCTTTCCGCCCTTCGCCGTCACCGTCGACCTGGTCGTGCTCACCGTGCGGCGCCATGCGCTCTGCGCGTTGGTCATCCGACGGGGTGAGCAGCCGTTCCAGGGACGCTGGGCGCTGCCCGGCGGCTTCGTGCGCGGGGACGAGGACCTGTCGGCCGCCGCGGCCCGCGAACTGGCCGAGGAGACCGGCCTCTGCGCCCACGACCCGGCCGCTCCGGACGTGGGCAACGGGGCGCATCTCGAGCAGCTGGCCACCTACGGCGATCCGAAACGGGATCCGCGCATGCGCGTGGTCAGCGTCGCGCATCTGGTGCTGGCTCCGGACCTGCCCGCCCCCCGCGCCGGCGGCGATGCCAACAGCGCGCGCTGGGCCCCCGTCGACGAGCTCCTGTCCACGGAAGGCCGGACCGGCGCCGGACTCGCCTTCGACCACGAGCAGATCCTCGTCGACGGTGTCGAGCGGGCCCGCTCGAAGATCGAATACTCCTCGCTGGCCACCGCCTTCTGCCCGCCCGAGTTCACCGTCGGCGAGCTGCGCCGGGTCTACGAAGCGGTCTGGGGAGTCGCCCTCGACCCCCGGAACTTCCACCGCAAGGTCACTGGCACCCCCGGGTTCCTGGTGCCGGCCGGAGGGACGACGACGCGTCAGGGCGGCCGTCCCGCCCAGCTGTTCCGGGCCGGCGGGGCGACCCTGCTCAACCCGCCGATGCTGCGCCCCGAAGTCTGAGGCCAGGGCGCCCCGCACTCGCGCCGGGGCGCCGACACGGGTGCGGTTCGCGACGAGCTACGCCGTAAATCGGACATATCGCGTTATCTTGTTGGCGGTAATCACCCTGCCGCAGAGCGGTCTCACCCCCCGCGAGAGAAGCGATGCTCCAGGCCATCGGACTCACCAGCACCCCCCGCCGCAACCTCCCGCCCCTCGTGGACGACCTCACCTTCGAGGCCCGCCCCGGGAGCGTGACCGCATTGCTCGGCGAGCCCGGCTCGGGCAAGACCACCGCGCTGCGGCTCATGCTCGAACTCGAGCCGGGCCGCGGGGTCACCTACTTCCGCGGGCGCCCCCTGCACCGGATCCCGCATCCGGGCCGCGAGGTCGGCGTGCTCCTCGGCGATCTCCCCGGCAACCCCTCGCGCACCGTGCGCGGTCAGCTGCGGATGCTCTGTGCCGCAGCCGGTGTGCCGGCCGCACGGGCCGACGCGATGCTGGAGGTCGTCGGCGTCGCGGGACTGCGCGATCAGCGGCTCGGTTCGCTCTCGCTCGGCATGGAGCGCAGGGTCGCGCTGGCCGCCGCACTGCTCGCCGACCCCTGCACGCTGCTCCTCGACGAGCCCGCCGCCGGGCTCTCGCCCCGGGAACGGGGCTGGCTGCACGGGCTGCTGCGCGGCCACGCCTCCCTCGGCGGCGCGGTGCTCTTCACCACCGACGACGCGAAGGAGGCCGCCCGCAGCGCGGACCGGGTCGTGAGCATCGAGGCGGGCCGGCTCGTCGCCGACCAGGACGCCGCCGAGTTCGCCCGGACCCGGCTCCGGCCGAGGGTCGCCGTGCGCACCCCGCACGCCGCCCGGCTGGCCGACGTACTGGGCCGGGAGGCGCGGGCGGCGCGGCGGACGTGGGAGATCGTGGAGGAGAGCGGCAGCCGGCTGTCCGTCTACGGCACCAACTGCGCCGAGGTCGGCGAGGCCGCCTTCCGGCACGGCGTGCTCGTCCACCAACTCGCCGACGAGACCGGCGACGCGGGCGCGCAGCCCACGCTGCCGCGCGCCCGGGACCGCGCCGCAACCGGGGCGCGGGACGCGGCCGCCGCCGGAACGCCGACCGCGTCAGCGGCGGCAGCGGCCGGGGCCGGGGCCGACGGTGGCGACCGGCCCCGCTCCGCCCGTCGGGGGCGGCCCGCCTCGGCCGTGCGCCGGCTCGGCGGCCCGCTGCGGCCCCTGCGCTACGAGCTGCACCGGATGTTCGGCACCGCCACCCCCGTGCTCACCGCCGCCTTCGTCGTCGCCGTCTCCGTCGTCACGGCGCTGGTGCTGGCCCGGGCCGGACACACTCCGCAGAACCGGCTGCTCGCCGCCTGGCCCGAGTTGCTCCCGCTGCCGCCCGCGGCGCTGGGCGCCGGGCTGCTCGGGGCCCTGGCCTTCGGCGAGGAGTACCGCTATCCCGCGCTGGCCGCCGACCGCGGCACCGTCCCGCGCCGACTCGGGCTGCTCACCGCGAAACTCGGCGTCAGCGCCACCCTCGCGCTGCTGTTCGGCGCCCTCGCCGTGACCGCCGACGCCGCCGCCCTGACGCTGGTGTTCGGCAGCGCGCCGCTCCGTACGCCCGCGGAGTGGGTCTCCCCGGCCGCGAGTTGGGCGGGGCTGCTCATCGGCTGCGCCTGGTCCGGGGTCCTTGCCTCCGGCGTCTTCCGGTCCGCCTCCGCCGGCCTGGCCGCGGTGCTCGCCGTACCGGTGATGGTCGTACCGCTGGTGCGCAAGGCGCTGGACGGCCCGTCCGCGTACCCGGTCACCGGACTCGCGGAGCGGCTGCGCGGTCTGGCCTGGGCGCAGTGGCCGCCGGAGGCGGACCGGGTGGTCCTCGGCGCGATTCGGGTGATGGCCCAACCGGTGGGAACCGCGCTGGTGTTGTCGCTGATGGTCCTGTTGTGCGCCTATGGGTTCACAGGACTGCGCGGCCGCGTCCGTTTGTGAGGGATCGCTGGTGATCGTTTCCGTATGGATCCGGACCCAACGGGACCGTTGTGGTCCACATCAAGCCCGGCGGACCGCAACTCCCCGCAAAAGGCCCGGTTCTTTACGATAAGTCGTCAATTGCGTAGGTGGCACCGATCACCCTTTCGTGTGCTTTTCACCAAAGACCTCAAGGGTCGCGGAGACACAGCCGACAAAGGATTCGTGAGTACCCTTGCGCACACCATGATGACCGCCGCCCGCCATGCCGATTCCGGCCTCGCCGGCGCGGGCGAACTCGACCGCTACCCCTACCCGGAGGCCTCGGGGGCCGACCGGGTGGGAGTGCCCCACTGGGACGGATCCGACGTCGAGTTGAGCCGGGTCGGCCGCCGCGCCGCGGGCAGCCGCGGACGCGGCCTGCACGGCCAACTCGTCCAGCAGCTCGGCCAGATGATCGTTTCCGGCGACCTCGGCGCGGACCGCCCGCTGGTCCCCGAGGAGATCGGGCAGCGTTTCGAGGTCTCCCGCACCGTCGTCCGCGAATCGCTGCGGGTCCTGGAGGCCAAGGGCCTCGTCAGCGCCCGCCCGAACGTCGGCACCCGGGTCCGCCCGGTCGCCGACTGGAACCTGCTCGACCCCGACATCATCGAATGGCGCGCCTTCGGCCCGCAGCGCGACGACCAGCGCCGCGAACTCGGCGAGCTCCGCTGGACCATCGAACCGCTCGCCGCCCGTCTCGCCGCCGGCCACGGCCGCCCGGAGATCCAGCAGCGCCTCGCCGACATGGTCGAGATCATGGGGCACGCCCTCGGGCAGGGCGATTCGATCACCTTCGCGCGCGCGGACCACGAGTTCCACGCGCTGCTCATCCAGGTCGCGGCCAACCGCATGCTGGAGCACCTCTCCGGCATCGTCTCCGCCGCGCTGCAGGTGTCCGGCAGCCCCATCACCGCCTGCGACCGCCCCAGCGAGACCTGCGTCGCGCACCACGCGCGCATGGTCGAGTGCCTCGCCGCCGGCGACGCGGTGGGCGCGGAGAACGCCATGCGCCAGCTTCTGACGGTGCATCCGGAAGTCGAGCGTGTGGTCCCCGCCCCGCGCGAGCACTGACGAGCCGCAGCGCACGGGCGTGGGGCGCGTCGACGGGGAGCCCGTCGCGGGCGGCACCCCCGGAGGGAGCCCGGGGCGGCTCCGCCGGGGCCTGGGCAGGGCTCCCCGGCCGGGTCCTGAGCGCCCCGGCCGCCCGCCCGGCCCCGTTCCGGACGCCGGGACCCCGCTTCGGCCCCGCTTCCGGGGAGTCGTCCGGCCCGCGAAACGGGGCGTGTTCGGACACACCGGGCGTGCAGAAATAACGGTATGACCGGCATGGCATCAAACAGGGTGTGACTCGGGCCACGAAGATTGGGCGTAACGCTCCGCGAGGTCACGCGATGACCTAAGAGGTGATGGCCGACGGAGGGAAGACAGCAGCCCTTGGGGGTGCTGTGCAGCTCCCCGGCCCCTGCCCGCGCCCCCGGCCCATCCCCAGTCGGTGGTCGTCGGCTCCGGTCCAGCACCACCAGGCCGGGGTCGGAAGCCGTTTCCATCGTTCCGAGAGGTTGTTCGTGTCGGCCAGCACATCCCGTACGCTCCCGCCGGAGATCGCCGATTCCGAGTCTGTGATGGCGCTCATCGAGCGGGGCAAGGCCGAGGGGCAGATCGCCGGCGATGACGTGCGTCGGGCCTTCGAGGCTGACCAGATTCCTGCGACCCAGTGGAAGAATGTTCTGCGCAGCCTCAACCAGATCCTTGAGGAAGAGGGTGTGACGCTGATGGTCAGTGCCGCGGAGTCGCCCAAGCGCACCACCCGCAAGAGCGTCGCAGCGAAGAGCCCCGTCAAGCGGACGGCCACCGAGCCCGTCGCCAAGAAGGCCGCGACCGGGCCGGCGGCAGCGCCCGCCGCCGCACCGGACGCGGTGGCCGGGACGGCGGAACCGGATACCGCGCAGGTGGAAACCGGCGTCGATGCCCTCGCGGAGGGGACCGCGACCGAGCCCGCCGCCAAGAAGACGGCGGCGAGGAAGACGGCGGCGAAGAAGGCCGCGCCCGCCAAGAAGACGGCGGCGAAGAAGACGGCGGCCAAGAAGACCACCGCCAAGAAGGACGCCGACGAAGGCGACGAGGAGACCACGGAAGAGGGTCCCGGAGCCGCCAAGGCCGAGTCCGAGGACGAGGAGGAAGGCGCCGAGAGCAAGGGCTTCGTCATCTCGGACGACGAGGACGACGCCCCGGCCCAGCAGGTCGCCGTCGCCGGTGCCACCGCCGACCCCGTCAAGGACTACCTCAAGCAGATCGGCAAGGTTCCCCTCCTCAACGCCGAGCAGGAGGTCGAGCTCGCCAAGCGCATCGAGGCCGGCCTCTTCGGCGAGGACAAGCTCGCCAACTCCGACAAGCTGGCGCCCAAGCTCAAGCGCGAGCTGGAGATCATCGCCGAGGACGGCCGCCGGGCCAAGAACCACCTGCTGGAGGCCAACCTCCGCCTCGTGGTCTCCCTCGCCAAGCGCTACACCGGCCGCGGCATGCTCTTCCTGGACCTGATCCAGGAGGGCAACCTGGGTCTGATCCGCGCCGTGGAGAAGTTCGACTACACCAAGGGCTACAAGTTCTCCACGTACGCCACCTGGTGGATCCGGCAGGCGATCACCCGGGCCATGGCCGACCAGGCCCGCACCATCCGCATCCCGGTGCACATGGTCGAGGTCATCAACAAGCTGGCCCGCGTCCAGCGCCAGATGCTCCAGGACCTGGGCCGCGAGCCCACCCCGGAGGAGCTGGCCAAGGAACTCGACATGACCCCCGAGAAGGTCATCGAGGTCCAGAAGTACGGCCGCGAGCCGATCTCCCTGCACACCCCGCTCGGCGAGGACGGCGACAGCGAGTTCGGCGACCTCATCGAGGACTCCGAGGCGGTCGTCCCGGCCGACGCCGTGAGCTTCACGCTCCTGCAGGAGCAGCTGCACTCGGTCCTGGACACGCTGAGCGAGCGCGAGGCGGGCGTGGTCTCCATGCGCTTCGGCCTCACGGACGGCCAGCCCAAGACGCTCGACGAGATCGGCAAGGTCTACGGCGTCACCCGTGAGCGCATCCGCCAGATCGAGTCGAAGACCATGTCGAAGCTCCGCCACCCGTCCCGGTCCCAGGTGCTTCGCGACTACCTCGACTGATCCAGCCTGATCCGGCCCGATCCAGCCTGATCCGGACCGATCCCGCCGGATCCGTCCGGCGCGGCGAGGGGCTCGTCGCAGGTCGTCGCCGGTGGCCGCGCGGGTGCGCACGGCCACCGGGCGTCCCACTCTGAGTGGAGTCATGCACACTCGGAGTCAGGAGGCCTCATGCGTCGTCCCTTTGCCCGTGTCCTGGCGGGAGCGCTGACCCTGGCGGCGGGAGCGGCGGCGGCGCCGCTCTCCCAGGCGCCGCGAGCGGCCGCGGACAGCGTGGTGATCGGCGGGAAGCCGGTGAAGGTGGCCGATGCCCCGTGGGTCGTGGCCCTCGCCAGCCGTGACCGGTTCGGGGGTACGCGAGGCGGCCAGTTCTGCGGGGGCGTCCTCGTCACCCCGACCAAGGTGGTGACCGCGGCCCACTGCCTGGCGCGTCAGGTGCTGGGAGGTCCGGTCGACTCCGTCCGCGATTTCCGTGTGATCACCGGGCGTACGGAGCTGCGCGCGAGCGAGGGCCGGGAGATCGCGGTGCGTTCCGCCCGGGTGAACCCGGCGTACGACGCGGGCAGCAATGCCGGCGACCTGGCCGTCCTGGAGCTGGCCGAAGCCGTGTCCGCGCAGCACGTGCTGCCGATGGCCGACCTCGGGCATCCGGCCTACGGGGCCGGTACCGAGGCCGCCGTGTACGGCTGGGGCGACACCAGTGGCTTCGGCGACTACGCCTACGGGCTGCGGGCCGCCAGGGTGACGGTGCTGGCGGACGAGGTGTGCGGGCGTGCCTACCCGGGAGACGCCGACGGTCAGTACCGGGCCGACTCCATGGTGTGCGCGGGGGACCGCGAGGGCGGCAAGGACGCCTGCCAGGGGGACAGCGGCGGCCCCCTGGTGGCCCAGGGGAGGCTGATCGGTCTGGTGTCCTGGGGGCGCGGCTGCGGGCGGGCGGACAGCCCGGGGGTGTACACGCGGATCGCACCGCTGATCGGCTTCGTCGCCGAGCCCGTCAACGGCCCGGAGACGACCCGGGGGGAGCTGGGGCGTCCTGGTGGTCGCGGAGTCCTGTGGACGGACGTACGCCCCGCCCAGGGGCCCGGGAGGGGCCTCGCGGCGGGGGACCTGCCCGCACTGAAGCGTTGAGCCCCGTCCGGACGTGAGGCCGAAGCCCGTCCGGACATGAGGACGGGCGGTCCCTCTGGGTCGCAGAGGTACCGCCCGTCGACCGGCATCGCCGGTCCTGGCTCGTCGGATGCGAGGTGTAGGCCTTGTGTCAGCGGTCCTCGGGTTCGGCGGCACTGGCCGCCGGAGCGGACGTAAGCCGCTCGGTCTCATCCTGTATTTCCGCGGCGATCTTCTTGAGTTCCGGCTCGAACTTGCGTCCGTGGTGGGCGCAGAAGAGCAGTTCACCGCCGCTCAGCAGGACGACGCGCAGATATGCCTGGGCGCCGCAGCGGTCGCATCGGTCAGCGGCCGTCAGCGGGGTCGCGGGTGTCAGAACAGTAGTCACGTCGCCTCTTCTCTAGCTCGACGAGCTGTCGTACCAGGGTCAACATCCAACCAGGCCGAAAACGTTCCCGCTCGCGGCTTTTCCTCGAAACTTCCTTCCGAAGCTGGCCGGCTGTTGCCGGTTGGCGGCGAAGGAGCCGTATTGCGTTGCTTTACGGTTTCGCGTTGTCAGGTCGTTCGCTTGTCGCAGTTCTGTCCTCTCCCGGCTGAGTGCCGGATGTTGATGAGGACGTGCCCGAACACTAAATGGTTCATGCGCGGAAGGGAACGTGATGTTTGCTTCACCCTCACGGGGGATCGAACAGGCGTACGGATCTGCACTAGGCTGATGAAGGGGCTGGGATGGCGTTGCATCGGCTCTACCAGGCCTCGGTACCCTTCCAACGGCAACCGAGCCACCACTGCGCCCGACCGGGCCAGAAAAAGAATTCAGCGAGGAGCGAACTGCGTGACCGCCGACACGTCCGTGCCTTCCAGCGCACTGCTGACCGGAGCAGACCGGGACGGCTCCAACTACACCGCGCGGCACCTGCTCGTCCTCGAGGGCCTCGAGGCCGTCCGCAAGCGCCCCGGCATGTATATCGGCTCCACCGACAGCCGGGGCCTCATGCACTGCCTCTGGGAGATCATCGACAATTCCGTCGATGAGGCCCTGGGCGGCTACTGCGACCACATCGAGGTGATCCTCCACGAGGACTCCTCCGTGGAGGTCCGCGACAACGGCCGCGGCATCCCCGTGGACGTCGAGCCCAAGACCGGCCTCTCCGGCGTCGAGGTCGTCATGACCAAGCTGCACGCCGGCGGCAAGTTCGGCGGCGGGTCGTACGCGGCCTCCGGCGGCCTGCACGGCGTCGGCGCCTCCGTCGTCAACGCCCTCTCGGCGCGTCTGGACGTGGAGGTCGACCGGGGCAGCGCCACGCAGGCCATCAGCTTCCGCCGCGGCGTCCCCGGCATGTTCACCGAGCAGGGCCCCGACAGCCCCTTCGACCCCGCCAACGGCCTGCGCAAGGGCAAGCGGATCGCCAAGGGCAAGACGGGCACCCGGATCCGCTACTGGGCCGACCGCCAGATCTTCCTCAAGGACGCCAAGCTCACGCTGGACACGCTCTACCAGCGCGCCCGCCAGACGGCCTTCCTCGTACCCGGCCTGACCATCGTGGTCCGCGACGAGCGGGCCCTGGAAGGGGCCGGGAAGACCGAGGAGACCTTCCGCTTCGACGGGGGCATCAGCGAGTTCTGCGAGTACCTCGCCCAGGACAAGGCGGCCTGCGACGTCCTGCGCCTGACCGGCACGGGGATCTTCAAGGAGACCGTCCCGGTCCTCGACGACCGCGGCCACATGACCCCCACCGAGGTCACCCGTGAGCTCGGCGTGGACATCGCCCTGCGCTGGGGCACGGGCTACGAGACGAACGTGAAGTCGTTCGTGAACATCATCGCCACCCCCAAGGGCGGCACCCACATCTCCGGCTTCGAGCGCTCGGTCACCAAGACCGTGAACGAGGTGCTGCGCTCCGCGAAGCTGCTGCGCGTCGCCGAGGACGACGTGGTCAAGGACGACGCGATGGAGGGCATGACGGCGGTCGTCACCGTCCGCCTCGCCGAGCCGCAGTTCGAGGGCCAGACCAAGGAGGTGCTCGGCACCTCGGCGGCCACCCGGATCGTCGCGGCCGTCGTCGCCAAGGAGCTCAAGGCCTTCCTGACCTCCACCAAGCGGGACGACAAGCAGCAGGCGCGCTCCGTGATGGAGAAGATCGTCGCGGCCGCCCGGACCCGGATCGCGGCCCGCCAGCACAAGGAGGCGCAGCGTCGCAAGACCGCGCTGGAGTCCTCCTCGCTGCCCGCCAAGCTGGCCGACTGCCGCAGCGACGACGTGGAGCGCAGCGAGCTCTTCATCGTCGAGGGGGACTCGGCTCTCGGTACGGCCAAGCTCGCCCGAAACTCCGAGTTCCAGGCGCTGCTGCCCATCCGGGGCAAGATCCTCAACGTCCAGAAGTCCTCGGTCTCGGACATGCTCAAGAACGCCGAGTGCGGGGCGATCATCCAGGTCATAGGAGCCGGCTCGGGCCGGACCTTCGACATCGACGCCGCCCGGTACGGGAAGATCGTCCTGCTCGTGGACGCCGACGTGGACGGCGCGCACATCCGCTGCCTGCTGCTCACGCTCTTCCAGCGCTACATGCGCCCGATGGTCGAGGCGGGCCGGGTCTTCGCGGCCGTGCCGCCGCTGCACCGGATCGAGCTCGTCCAGCCGAAGAAGGGCCAGGACAAGTACGTCTACACGTACTCGGACAACGAGCTGCGCCAGACCCTTCTGGAGTACCAGCGCAAGAACATCCGGTACAAGGACTCGATCCAGCGCTACAAGGGCCTCGGCGAGATGGATGCCGATCAGCTGGCGGAGACCACCATGGATCCCCGTTTCCGCACCCTGCGCCGGATCAACATCGGCGACCTGGACTCGGCCGAGTCGGTCTTCGACCTGCTCATGGGCAACGAGGTGGCCCCGCGCAAGGAGTTCATCACCAGCTCCGCGGCCACCCTGGACCGCTCGAGGATCGACGCCTGACCCGCCCCGGGGGGCCGTCCGGGATCACCGGCGGACCTCCGGTGGCACTTCCGGGGCACTGGCACACCCGCGCTCTTCACTCCATCACCTGATGGAGTGAAGAGCACCGGGACACCAGTCCGGAAACCGTCCCTCCCGCACATCCTTGTGGGCACGCGGCCACTGCGGCGGCGGACAAGGAGAGTTCGGTGGACAAGCACGAAGGTCGTGATGCCGGAACGATCCGGCTGGACGACCCCTGGTACGACGCGCTGGCCGTCGGTTGGGGCGAGGGCGATGGTGCCGGCGTAGGCGAGGGGCCGGGTGGAGCGGCGGGCGGCGGAGCGGAAACGTCACCGCCGAACTCCTCCCCGGGTGGCGCGCCCGCGCGCGCTGCCTCCGACATCTACCTCGAAGTGCAGCGCAGCGCGGCCTTCCAGGAGGTGCGCGGCCGCTACCGGAGGTTCGTCGTCCCCGCGACCGCCGGCTTCTTCCTCTGGTACGTCGCCTACGTGATCGCCGCCACCACGGCGCCGGAGATGATGGCCCGGCCGGTGTTCGGGTCCGTCAACGTGGCCCTGCTCGCGGGCCTGGGGCAGTTCCTCAGCACCTTCCTGCTGACCTGGGCCTACGCCCGTCACGCCCGGCTGCGGCGCGACCGCGCGGCGCTGGACCTGCGCTGGACGGTCTTCGAGCAGGAGCAGGTCCGCCGGGCGGACGCCGGGGAGCGCACCCGGGGACGGGGGGCGGGCCGGTGACCACCGAGCACCAGACCCTGGCGCTGCTCCTGTTCAGCGTCTTCATCGCCGTCACCCTCGGCATCACCACCTGGGTGAGCCGCAACCGGCACGGTTCGGCGGAGGAGTTCTACGCGGGCGGGCGGCTGTTCTCCCCGATGGAGAACGGTTTCGCCATCGCCGGCGATTACATGTCCGCCGCTTCCTTCCTCGGCATCTCCGGCCTCATCGCCCTCTTCGGCTACGACGGCCTGCTGTACTCGGTGGGCTTCCTCGTCGCCTGGCTGGTCGTGCTGTTCCTCGTCGCCGAACTCGTCCGCAACTGCGGTCGGTTCACCCTCGCCGACGTGGTCGTCGCGCGGATGAAGGAACGCCCGGTGCGGATCGCGGCCGGGACCTCCTCGGTGGTCGTCTCCGTGCTGTACCTCGTCGCGCAGATGGTCGGCGCCGGCAGCCTCGTCGGCCTGCTGCTCGCCGATTCGGGCCGGGCCGCACGGACGCTGACGGTCATCGGGGTCGGCGCGCTCATGGTGATCTACGTGTCCTTCGGCGGCATGCGGGCCACCACCTGGATCCAGATCGTCAAGGCCGTGCTGCTGATGGGCGGGGCGATCACCCTGACGGTGCTCGTACTGCTGCGCTTCCACGGGAACTTCGACCAGCTGCTCAGCACCGCGGCCGAGCGCAGCGGGCACGGCGACCGGTTCCTGGGCCCCGGGCTCAAGTACGGCGGCGACTGGACGGCCCGCTTCGATTTCATGAGCCTCGGGCTCGCCCTGGTCCTGGGGACGGCCGGGCTGCCGCACATCCTGTCCCGCTTCTACACGGTGCCCACGGCGCGGGCGGCCCGCCGGTCGGTGGTGTGGGCGATCGGGCTGATCGGCGGCTTCTACCTGATGACCATCGTGCTCGGTTTCGGCGCGGCGGCGCTGCTCGGGCCGCAGGAGGTCAGGGCCTCCAACGCCTCGGGGAACACGGCGGTTCCGCTGCTCGCGGCCTTCCTGGGCGGCGGGGCCGACTCGACCGGCGGGGCGGTGCTGTTCGCCTTCGTGGCGGCCATCGCCTTCGCGACCATCCTCGCGGTGGTCGCGGGGATCACCCTCGCCTCGTCGGCCTCCGTCGCCCACGACCTGTACGCCTCGCTCAAGCGCCGCCACGCCCGCCAGCGCAGCGAGGTGGCGGTGGCGAGGACGGCGGCGGTCGGGATCGGGGCGGTGGCGATCGCGCTCGGTCTGCTCGCCCAGGACCTGAACGTGGCCTTCCTCGTGGGTCTGGCCTTCGCGGTGGCGGCCTCGGCGAACCTGCCGGTGCTCCTGTACTCGCTGTTCTGGCGCGGCTTCACCACGCGGGGCGCCGTCTGGTCGGTGTACGGGGGACTGCTCCCGGCCGTGCTGCTGGTGGCCCTGTCTCCGGTGGTCTCGGGCAGCCCCGAATCCCTCTTCCCGGGCGTGGACTTCCAGTTCTTCCCGCTCCAGAACCCGGGCATCGTGTCCATCCCGCTGGGCTTCCTGGCGGGCTGGCTGGGCACCGTGACCTCGGCGGAGGAGCCGGACGAGCGGCGGCACGCGGAGACCGAGGTCCGCGCCCTGACGGGGGCCGGGGCGGTGTAGGGCCGGCGCGACGGGGGAGCGGGATCGGCCGGGAGGTCGGCTGGCTGGCCGGTCGGTCGGTCGGGCCTGCGGGCGGATGGTCGGCCGGGCGGTGTCAGCCGGTCGTGGGCGGACGCCAGGCGTATCGGTGTTCGGGGCGGCCCGTCTCGCCGTACCGCAGGGCGAGGACCACGCGGCCGGCGCGGTCGAGGAGCTTGAGGTAGCGCTGGGCGGTCTGGCGGCTGATGCCCGCGCGGTCGGCGATCTGCTGGGTGGAGAGCGGGCCTTCGGCCGCGCGCAGGATGCCGCGGACCAGGTCGGCGGTGGTGGGGGAGTGGCCCTTGGGGAGATCGCTCGGGGCGTCGGCGCCGGCCGCGGCGAGGGCGCCGAAAATCCGGTCGACCTCGGACTGCTCGGCCTCGCCGCCCGTGTCCAGGGTGCGCCGTAGGGCCGCGTAGGCCTCCAGGCGGGCGCGCAGGCCCGCGAAGGTGAAGGGTTTGACCAGGTACTGGAGGGCGCCGAGACGCATGGCGGCCTGGACGGTGGCCAGGTCCCGGGCGGCGGTCACCATGATCACGTCGGTGCGGTGGCCGCGTTCGCGCAGGCGCCTGACCAGGTCGAGGCCGTTCTCGTCGGGGAGGTAGTGGTCGAGGAGGATGAGGTCCACGGGGCGGGAGTCGAGGAGCGCCAGTGCCTCCGCCGCGGAATGGGCCTGGGCCGCGACGCGGAAGCCGGGGACCTTGGCCACGTAGGCCGCGTTGATCCGGGCTACGCGCAGGTCGTCGTCGACGACCAGGACGTCGAAGGCCCCGGACATCCCGGCTGCCTCGGATGTCCCGGGCCGGCCGGCATCGTTCATCGCAGGGCCTCCGGGAGCACGACGGAGAATTCCGCTCCGCCGCCGGTCGCGTCGCCGGCCCGGACCGTGCCGCCCTGCCGTTCGGCCAGGCGCCGGACCAGGGCGAGACCGAGCCCGCGTCCGCGGTGGGCGCCGCCGGCCTGGGGCTCCTTGGTCGACCAGCCCTCGGTGAAGATCTCCTCGCGGCGTGCCACCGGGACGCCGGGGCCGCTGTCGCGGACCCGCAGGACCGCGGTGCGGCCGTCCGCCCGGATGTCGACCTCGACCAGCGGCGCGGCCGAACCGACGGCGGCGTCCAGCGCGTTGTCGACCAGGTTGCCGAGGATGGTGACCAGACCCCCAGGGTCGACGAGGCGGTCGGGCAGCAGTGCGGAATCGGCCAGCCGCAGGGGGACGCCCCGCTCCGCCGCCACCGTGGTCTTGCCCATCAGCAGGGCGGCGAGCAGGGGGTCGTGCACCTTCTCGGTGACCTGCTCGGCGGTGCTGCGGTGCACGCCGACCACCTCCGTGACGAACTCCACGGCTTCCTCGTACAGGCCCAGTTCCAGGAGCCCGAGGAGGGTGTGGAGCCGGTTGGCGTGTTCGTGGTCCTGAGCGCGCAGGGCGTCGATCAGGCCCTTGGTGGAGTCGAGTTCGCGGCCCAGGTGCTCCAGCTCGGTGCGGTCGCGCAGGGTGGCCACGGCTCCGCCGTCCTCGGTGGGCATCCGGTTGGCGACCAGCACCCGGGGGCCCTGCACGGTGAGCAGGTCGCGGCCGGTGACCCGGCCGGTGAGGACGTCGGTGGTGCGGCCCGCGCCGAGCACCTCGTCCAGAGCGCGCCCCGCGACGGCGCCGGCGGCCTCGGGGGCGAGGCCGAGCAGCCGGGCCGCCTCGTCGTTGACCAGCCGGATCCGGCCGGTCCGGTCGAGGGCGATCACACCTTCCCGGATGGAGTGCAGCATCGCCTCGCGTTCGGCGAGCAGGCCCGCGATATCCGAGAAGGCCAGGTCGCGGGTCTGCCGGTGGATCCTGCGCGAGAGCAGGTAGGCGGCGAGAGCGCCCGCCGCCAGGGCGCCGCCCGCGTACGCGAGCAGGCCCGGGATGGCGCCGAGCAGACGGCCCTGGACGCTGTCGTAGGCGATGCCGACCGAGACGGCGCCGACGACCTCGCCGTCGGCGGCGAGCAGGGGGACCTTGCCGCGCGCGGAACGGCCCAGGGTGCCGTCGTCGATCTCCATGACCGGGCGGCCGGCCAGCACGTCGCGGGGGTCGGTGGAGACGGGCCGCCCGACGCGGTCGGGGCTCGGGTGCGAGCGGCGGATGCCGTCCAGGTCCATGACCACCACGTACTCGGCGCCCGTGGCCGAGCGGATCCGCTCCGCGGCGGCCTGTACGGGGCTGTCGGGCGAGGGCGCCGAGCCGAGGAGGCCGGCGGCCAGGGAGGGGTCGGCCGCGGCGCTCTGGGCGATGGCCAGGGCGCGCCGCATGGCCTGGTCGTCGAGCTGCGCGCTCAGCGGGGCCAGGAACAGGCCGGTGGCCAGCGCGAGGACCCCGGCGGCGATCGCCAGCTGGGTCAGCAGGATCTGCGAGGCGGCCCGTCTGGGCAGCCCGAGGCGCCGAGCGCTCATGGGGAGGAACCGCGGGGACTGCATGAGTACGAACGGTAGGGCGATTCGGACGTAAGCGGAATGTGGCCCCCTCACGCAAATCGCTTGCGTTATTTGCGCCCAGCTTGCGCAAGTGATGAAGGCATAAAAGTGCTGTCAGGGATGTAGACGACTCGGCAAAGCTCTGCAACTCTCGCACCGAACATCGCAAATTCCTATCTCCCATGGTTCAGAAAGTTCATGTCGAGGGACGAGGACATATGAGAAGGCACAACTGGAGATGGCGGACCCTGGCCGCCTTGATCAGCACGGCCCTGCTGATGCTGGGCTGGCCCGCTCTGACCGCCGTGGCCGCCGGCGGACCGAGCGTCTCGGCAGGCAGGCCCGCCGCCGCGAGCAGTACCAACGGCGCCTACGCCGCCGCCAACGTCACCGACGGCAACCAGTCCTCGTACTGGGAGAGCGCCGGCAGCACCCTCCCGCAATGGGTGCAGACCGACCTCGGAGCCACCACCCGCGTCGACCAGGTGGTGCTCAAGCTCCCCGCCTCCTGGGAGAGCCGCAACCAGACCCTGTCCGTCCAGGGCAGCGCCGACGGCACCAGCTTCAGCACCCTCGTGAGCTCGGCGACCTACACCTTCGGCCAGGGCGCCGGAAACGTGGTCACCATCGGCTTCCCGGCCACCCAGGCCCGGTACGTGCGGATCGACATCACCGCCAACACCGGCTGGCAGGCCGCCCAGCTCTCCGAGCTGGAGGTCCGCGCCCCCGGTGAGTCCGGGACCAACCTGGCCCTCGGCAAGACGCTCACCGCGAGCAGTAACACCCAGGTCTACGTACCGGGCAACGCCAACGACGGCAACGCCGCCAGCTACTGGGAGAGCGTCAACAACGCCATGCCCCAGTGGCTCCAGGCCGACCTCGGCTCCTCCGTCCGCGTGGACCGCGTGGTCCTCAAGCTCCCCGAGAACTGGGGCGCCCGCACCCAGACCCTCAAGATCCAGGGCAGCGCCAACGGCACGGACTACCTCGACCTGACGGCGTCCAAGGGGTACGACTTCAGCCCCGCCGGCGGCAACACGGTGAGCATCACCTTCGACGCCACCACCACCCGCTACGTACGGGTGTGGATAGCGTCCAACTCCGTACAGCCCGGCGGGCAGCTCTCCGAGCTGGAGATCTACGGCCCGACGACCGGCGACACCCAGGCCCCGACAGCCCCGACGGCGCTCGCCTACACCGAGCCCGCCACGGGCCAGATCAAGCTGACCTGGACCGCCGCCACCGACAACACGGGCGTCACCGGGTACGACGTCTACGCCAACAACCAGCTGCGCACCAGCGTCGCGGGCAACGTCACCACCTACACCGACACCCAGCCGGTCTCCGCGAGCGTGACCTACTACGTCCGGGCCAAGGACGCGGCCGGCAACCAGTCCGGGAACAGCAACAGCGTCACCCGGGCCGGCGACACCGGTGACACCCAGGCCCCGACCATCCCGGGCGCCCTGACCTTCACCGAGCCGGCCGCCGGGCAGATCAAGCTGGCCTGGCAGGCCTCCACCGACAACACCGGCGTCACCGGCTACGAGGTGTTCGCCAACAACGTCCTGCTCACCACGGTCGCGGGCAACGTCACCACCTACACCGACACCCAGCCGGCCACCGCCACCGTGAGCTACTTCGTGCGGGCCAAGGACGCGGCGGGCAACCGCTCCGGCGACAGCAACTCCGTGACCCGCAACGGCAGCGGCGGTACGGGCGGCTCCAACCTGGCCGTCGGCAAGCCCATCGAGGGCTCTTCCGTGATCCACACCTTCGTCGCGGAGAACGCCAACGACAACAGCACCTCCACCTACTGGGAGGGCGCCGGCGGTGCCTACCCGAGCACCCTGACCGTCAAGCTCGGCGCCAACGCCGACGTCGACCGCCTGGTCCTCAAGCTCAACCCGGACAGCAGCTGGGGCACCCGCACCCAGAACATCCAGGTGCTCGGCCGCGAGCAGAGCGCCTCGGGCGTCACCGGCCTGGTGGCCGCCAAGGACTACGTCTTCAACCCGGCCTCCGGCTCCAACACCGTCACCATCCCGGTCGGCGCCCGGGTCGCGGACGTGCAGCTGCGCTTCACCTCCAACACCGGCTCCTCCAACGGCCAGATCGCCGAGTTCCAGGTCATGGGGGTCGCGGCGCCCAACCCGGACCTCCAGGTCACCGCGGTGAGCGCCAGTCCGGCCGCCCCGGTCGAGTCGGACTCCGTCACCCTGTCCGCCACCGTCAAGAACACCGGCCCGGCCGCGGCGCCGGCGACCTCCGTCTCCTTCCAGCTCGGCGGCTCGAAGATCGCCTCCGCCACCGTGCCCGCGCTGGCCGCGGGCGCCTCGGCCACCGTCACGGCCGCCATCGGACCGCGCGACGCGGGCAGCTACCCGCTGAGCGCGATCGTCGACGAGGCCAACACGGTCGTCGAGCAGAACGACACCAACAACAGCCTCACCGGCTCCCCGCTGGTGGTCCGCCCGGTCGACAGTTCCGACCTGGTGGCCTCCTCCGTCGGGTGGTCGCCGAGCGCCCCGTCCGCCGGTCAGTCCGTGGGCTTCTCCGTCACGGTCAAGAACCAGGGCACCGTGGCCGCCGCGGCGGGCACCCACAACGTCACCCTCACGCTGCAGGACGCGGGTGGCGCGACCATCCGTACGCTGACCGGATCCTTCAGCGGCGCCCTCGCGGCCGGTGCCTCCTCGGCGCCGATCGCACTCGGCAACTGGACCGCGGCCAACGGCAAGTACACCGTCAAGGTGGTCCTCGCCGACGATGCCAACGAACTGCCGGTCAAGCGCGCCAACAACACCTCCAGCAAGCCCTTCTTCGTCGGCCGCGGGGCGAACATGCCCTTCGACACCTACGAGGCCGAGGACGGCGTCGTCGGTGGCGGAGCCAACGTGGTCGGCCCCAACCGGACCGTCGGCGACATCGCGGGCGAGGCCTCGGGCCGCAAGGCCGTGAACCTGGACGCGACGGGCGAGTACGTCGAGTTCACCACCCGGGCCGCGACCAACACCCTGGTCACCCGCTTCTCCATCCCGGACGCCCCGGGCGGCGGCGGCATCGACTCCACCATCAACGTCTACGTCAACGGCGTCCTGAAGAAGGCCCTGCCGCTGACCTCGAAGTACGCCTGGCTCTACGGGGCCGAGGCCGGACCGGGCAACGCCCCGAGCGCCGGTGCCCCGCGGCACATCTACGACGAGGCGAACATCCTCCTCGGCGAGACCGTCCCGGCGGGCAGCAAGATCCGCCTCCAGAAGGACGCGGCGAACACCACCACCTACGCGATCGACTTCGTGAGCCTGGAACAGGCCACGGTGATCGCCAACCCCGACCCGGCGACCTACGCGGTGCCCGCCGGCTTCACCCACCAGGACGTGCAGAACGCCCTGGACAAGGTCCGCATGGACACCACGGGCAAGCTCGTGGGCGTCTACCTGCCGCCGGGCGACTACGACACGGCGAGCAAGTTCCAGGTGTACGGGAAGGCCGTGCAGGTCGTCGGCGCCGGACCGTGGTTCACCCGCTTCCACGCCCCGTCCTCGCAGGACAACACCGACAACGGCTGGCGCGCGGAGGGCACCGCGAAGGGCTCGTCCTTCACGGGGTTCGCCTACTTCGGCAACTACACCTCGCGCATCGACGGTCCGGGCAAGGTCTTCGACTTCGCCAACGTGACCGACATGACCATCGACAACGTCTGGAACGAACACCAGGTGTGCCTCTACTGGGGCGCCAACACCGACCGGATCACGATCAAGAACTCCCGGATCCGCGACACCTTCGCCGACGGCATCAACATGACCAACGGCAGCACGGACAACCTCGTGGCCAACATCGAGGCCCGTTCCACGGGTGACGACAGCTTCGCGCTGTTCTCCGCCATCGACGCGGGCGGCGCGGACATGAAGAACAACGTCTACGAGAACCTGAGCGCCATCCTGACCTGGCGCGCGGCCGGTGTCGCCGTCTACGGCGGCTTCAACAACACCTTCCGCAACATCTACATCGCCGACATCCTCGTCTACTCGGGCATCACCATCAGCTCGTTGGACTTCGGGTATCCGATGAACGGATTCGGGACCGACCCGACGCTCTTCGAGAACATCTCGATCGTCCGGGCCGGAGGCCATTTCTGGGGGGCGCAGACCTTCCCCGGAATCTGGATCTTCTCGGCTTCCAAGGTGTTCCAGGGAATCCGCATCAACAACGTCGACATCGTCGATCCGACCTACAGCGGAATCATGTTCCAGACGCAGTACGTCGGCGGCCAGCCGGTCAATCCCATCAAGGACACCATCCTGAAGGACATCACCATCACGGGGGCGAAGAAGAGCGGTGACGCCTTCGACGCCAAGTCCGGATTCGGTCTCTGGGCGAACGAGATGCCCGAGGCGGGACAAGGGCCGGCGGTGGGTGAGGTCACCATCCAGAACCTGAGGATGAGCGACAACGCCGTGGACGTGCGCAACACGACCTCGACGTTCAAGATCAACCAGCTGCCGTAGCGGGCGGCCGGTCCAGGGCGCAGAGGGCGGCGGGGCATCCCTTCGGGGTGCCCCGCCGCTCGCCCGTGCCCCCGCCCGTGTGCTCGCCGCCCGGAAGCCGGCCGAGGCCGGTGGGACACGGGGGGTTCCGCGCCGGTTTCCGATGGGCCAAACTGGCCGTAATCGAACTGCAAGGAACTTGCATTGTTTGCGCTACTCTTGCGCTCATGACGCGACGACTTGCTCAAGTGGCGAAGAAGGTGGGGGTCAGCGAGGCAACGGTCAGCCGGGTGCTCAACGGCAAGCCGGGCGTCTCGGAGACAACCCGCCAGTCCGTGCTCACCGCCCTGGACGTCCTCGGCTACGAGCGCCCCACCCAGCTGCGCGGCGAACGGGCGCGGCTGGTCGGCCTGGTCCTGCCGGAACTCCAGAACCCGATCTTCCCTGCCTTCGCCGAGGTGATCGGCGGGGCGCTGGCCCAGCAGGGGCTGACCCCGGTGCTCTGCACGCAGACCACCGGAGGGGTCTCCGAGGCGGATTACGTCGAGCTCCTGCTCCAGCAGCAGGTGTCCGGCGTCGTCTTCGCCGGCGGGCTCTTCGCGCAGGCCGACGCCCCGCACGAGCACTACCGGCTGCTCCACGACCGCAAGGTCCCGGTGGTGCTGATCAACGCCTCGATAGAGGACCTCGGCTTCCCGTGCGTCTCCTGCGACGACGCCGTCGCGGTCGAACAGGCCTGGCGCCACTTGGCCTCCCTCGGCCACGAGCGCATCGGGCTGGTGCTGGGCCCGCCCGACCACATCCCCTCCCTGCGCAAGCTGGTGGCCGCCCAGGCGGTCGCGGCGGCGGCCGGTACGGAGCTGCCCGCCGCGCACGTGGAACGGGCGCTGTTCTCCCTGGAGGGCGGCCACGCGGCCACCTCGAGGCTGCTCGACCGCGGGGTGACCGGCATCATCTGCGCGAGCGACCCGCTGGCCCTGGGGGCCATCAGGGCGGCCCGCCGGCGCGGGCTGGACGTGCCCGGCGAGGTCTCCGTCGTCGGGTACGACGACTCGGCCTTCATGAACTGCACCGAGCCCCCGCTGACCACCGTCCGGCAGCCCATCGAGGCCATGGGCAGGGCCGCCGTGGAGCTGCTCACCGCGCAGATCCAGGGGGCCGCCGTGCAGCCCGGAGAGCTGCTCTTCGAGCCCGAGCTCGTCGTGCGCGGCTCCACCGCGCAGGTTCCGCGCCCCCGTCCGGCGTAACGCCCCACAGGGCTCCACCGAGTTCAACCCCCGGCCACAGGGCCCCGCAACGTCTCACCGACGTTCCGGGGCCCTGTTTTGCGTTCGAGATCCGGGCAGTCCGGCGTCCTACTGCCAATCTCTTGCGAAATCTGCGCGAGATATTGCGTTCATCTGTCGGTGGTGGTTGAGTGTGCCGCGCTCGCCTCCTTACACGCCCCACGCCTCCTGCTCGATGCTCGAAGGGGACCACCGATGAGAACCAACATCCGCCGCACCACCGCGACCGCCCTCGTCTCGGCGCTCGCCGTCACCGCCCTCGCGGCCTGTGGCACGAGCAGCGACGGAGACGACCCCAAGGAGCAGCCGTCCGGCGGTTCCTCGGACGTTTCCGCACCGCTCGACCCCAAGACCAAGGTCACCATCTCCATGGACTGCATGCCGCCCGCCGCGAAGAAGGCGGAGCTCAAGCAGTGGAAGGAGGACGTGGCGGAGTTCAACAAGACCTACCCGAACGTCACGATCGAAGGCCGCTCCACCCCCGGCCAGTGCCTGGAGCCCCCGCGGTTCACCGCGATGCTCAAGGCCAAGTCGCAGCCGGACGTCTTCTACGCCTACTTCACGGACCTCAAGCAGGTCCTCGACAACGACGGCGCCGAGGACATCTCCGCGTACGTCACGGCCAAGACGGTTCCGGGCATCGACGACATCGACAAGAACGTCGTCAACACCCTGAAGCAGGACGGCAAGCTCTACGGCCTGCCCACCAGCAACTACACGATGGGCCTGCTGATCAACCGCAAGCTCTTCACGCAGGCGGGGCTCAACCCCGACCAGCCCCCGCGCACCTGGGACGAGGTCCGCGCGGCCGCCAAGAAGATCGCGGCGCTCGGCAACGGCACCGCCGGCTACGGCGAGTACAGCGTTGAGAACACCGGCGGCTGGCACTTCACGGCCGCCATGTACGGCCTGGGCGGCGACGTGGTCGGAGCCGACGGCAAGGCGGCCTTCAACAACGCGACCGGCAAGCAGGTCGTCGACAACCTCAAGGCCATGCGCTGGGAAGACGACAGCATGGGCAAGACCCAGCTGCTCAAGTGGGGTGACCTGCAGAAGCAGATGGCCTCGGACAAGCTCGGTATGTTCCTCGCCGCGCCCGACGACATCACCTACATGGTCCAGCAGCTCGCCGGCAAGTACGAGAACTTCGGCATGGGCCCCATCCCCGGCGGCGCCGCGACGCTGGCCGGCGGCAACGGCTACATGATCAAGAAGGGCAGCTCGCCGGACAAGATCAAGGCGGCCATCGCCTGGCTGAACTTCAAGACGCTCGCGGTCGGCAAGGGGCAGTTCCAGTACGACCGTTCCAAGGCCGACGGCCTGCCGGTCGGGCTTCCGCAGCCCGCCTTCTTCACCGGTGCCAGCAAGGCCAAGGACGACGAGCTGAAGGCCGCCAGCGCCACCATGCCGGTCGTCAACTTCAAGTCCTTCCTGGACAACCCGGTGGCCGGCAAGGCCGAGCCGGCGAAGGCCCAGGAGGTCTACAAGGTCCTCGACAAGGTGATGTCGGGGGTCCTGACCAACAAGGACGCCGATTCGGCGCAGCTCCTCGCGGAGGCCGAGAAGGCCGTCAACCAGGTGCTGGCCAACCAGTAGCGGTCCCGGGGCGCGTGTCCTGGCCGGGGGAGGTCCGGGCGGCCTCCCCGGCCCGGACCCGCCCGCAGACCCCGTACCCCAGCAAACCGATGGCGACGACCACCAAGGAGCGAGCGGCGATGTCGGCTCCCACCCTGCCCGGTACCTCTCGTGAGGAATTCCTCCGGGCGTTCAAGCGGAACCTCTCGGCCCACGGCTTTCTGATCGGCGCCGTCCTCTGCTTCTCCTTCTTCTCCTGGTACCCGATGGTCCGGGAGTTCCTGCTGGCCTTCCAGAAGACCGAGGGCGGAGCCGTCCACTGGGTCGGCTGGGACAATTTCCGCTACGTCTTCAACGATCCGACGTTCTGGCAGGCCTGGCGCAACACCCTCCTCTTCAGCGGGCTCGCGCTGGTACTCGGCTTCGCCGTGCCGTTCGTGGTCTCGATCGTGCTCAACGAATTCCGGCACGCGCAGGGTTACTTGCGCCTGCTGGTCTACCTCCCGGTGATGATGCCGCCGGTGGCCTCGATCCTGCTCTTCAAGTACTTCTACGACCCCGGTTACGGGGTCTTCAACAGGATTCTGGAATTCCTGCACCTGCCGGCGCAAGACTGGCTGCAATCCACCGATACCGCGATGCTCTCCGTCGTCATCGCTTCCACGTGGATGAACATGGGCGGCGCGACCCTGATCTACCTGGCAGCCCTCCAAGGCATCCCCGGAGAGCTCTACGAAGCGGCCGAGCTCGACGGAGCCGGGGTGCTGCGCAAGATCTGGTACGTCACGATCCCGCAGACCAAGCTCATCCTCTCGCTCATGCTGCTCATGCAGATCATCGCGACGATGCAGGTGTTCGTCGAGCCGTTCATGCTCACGGGCGGAGCCGGCCCCGAAGGGTCGACGACCACCGTCGTCGTCCTCATCTACCAGTACGCGTTCAGTTTCAACCAGTACGGCGGCGCCGCGGCCCTGGGCCTGTGCCTGCTCGTCCTGCTCGCCGGCTTCTCCGCCGTGTACGTCCGGCTGAGCCGCGACAACGAGAACTGACGGGAGCACCCTCACATGTCAGAGCGCACGCTCATATCGCCGGCCCAGCTCGGCCGTCCCCGGGGCAAGGCCGTCTACTGGACCGTCCTGGCCCTGGTGGTGATCGGCTTCACGGTCGTCTTCCTCGGGCCCCTCTACTGGATGGTCGTCAACGGCCTGAAATCCACGGCGGAGTTCACCCAGGTCCCGCCGACCGTGGTGCCGGACTCCCTGCACCCCGACAACTACTCGGCGGCCTGGGAGGTCATGGACCTCGCCAAGTTGCTGTTCAACACCCTCTACTACGCGTTCGGCGCCCTGGCCTTCCAGCTCGTCCTCGACGTGGCCGCCGCCTACTCGCTGTCCAAGCTCCGGCCGGTCTTCGGCAAGGCGGTCCTCGGCATGATGCTGGCCACGCTGATGATCCCGGCCACCGTCCTCGTCGTACCGCAGTACCTCACGGTCCTGGACATGCCGCTCATCCAGCGGAACCTGCTCAACACGCCCTGGGTGATCTGGCTGCCCTCGGTCACGAACGCCTTCAACATCTTCCTTCTGAAGCGATTCTTCGACTCCATCCCGGGCGAGATCCTCGACGCCGCGTCCATCGACGGCGCCTCCTCCCTGCGCACCCTCCGGTCCGTGGTCCTGCCGATGTCCCGGCCGATCCTCGGCGTCGTGTCGATCTTCGCCATCGTCGGAGTCTGGAAAGACTTCCTCTGGCCCATGCTCACCCTCCCCGACCCGGCCCTGCAGACGCTCAACGTCGGCATCTACTCGCTCTCCCGGGGAGTGCCCGAGAACCATCTCGTCGCCGCACTCGCGATGGCCTCGGCGCCCACCCTCATCATCTTCCTGATCTTCCAGCGCAACATCATGAGCGGCCTGACGGCAGGCTCCCTCAAGGGGTGAGCACCACCCCGCACCCCCGCCGTGCCCGGTCGCCCCCGTGAAAAGACCGCTGTGAGAAGAACGCCGTGAAAGGACCCCTCCGTGGCTGACTTTCCCCTGCCCGAAAACGCCGCCGACTGGTGGCGCTCGGCCGCCATCTACCAGGTGTACGTAAGGAGCTTCGCCGACGGCGACGGGGACGGCACCGGTGACCTCGCGGGCGTCCGGGCCCGCCTCCCCTACCTCTCCGAACTGGGCGTCGACGCCCTGTGGTTCACCCCCTGGTACCTCTCCCCGCTCGCCGACGGCGGCTACGACGTCGCCGACTACCGCACCATCGACCCCGCCTTCGGCACCCTCGCCGAAGCCGAGAAGCTCATCGCCGAGGCCCGCGAGCTGGGCATCCGCACCATTGTCGACATCGTCCCGAACCACGTGTCCGACCAGCACGCCTGGTTCAAGGCCGCCCTCGCCGCCGGCCCCGGCAGCCCCGAGCGGGAGCTCTTCCACTTCCGCCCGGGCCGCGGGGAGCACGGCGAACTGCCGCCGGGGGACTGGCCCTCGCAGTTCAACGGCGCCGCCACCTGGACGCGGGTACCGGACGGGGAGTGGTACCTGCACCTCTTCACGCCCGAGCAGCCCGACCTCAACTGGGACCATCCCACCGTCCGCCGGGAACACGAGGAAGTGCTGCGGTTCTGGTTCGAGCGCGGAGTGTCCGGCGTACGGATCGACTCCGCGGCCCTGCTCGCCAAGGACCCGGCCCTGCCCGACCTGGCCGGCCGCTCGCCCGAGCCGTGGCCCGGCGAGGTGCACCCGTACATCGACCGCGACGACCTGCACACCATCTACCGCTCGTGGCGGGCCATCGCCGACGAGTACGGGGGCATCTTCGTGGGCGAGGTGTGGCTACCGGACTCCGAGCGGTTCGCCCGCTACCTGCGCCCCGACGAACTGCACACCGCCTTCAACTTCTCCTTCCTCAGCTGCCCGTGGGACGCCGACCGGCTGCGCACCTCCATCGAGGAGACCCTGGCCGAGCACGCACCCGTCGGAGCCCCGGCCACCTGGGTGCTGTGCAACCACGACGTGACCCGCACGGTCACCCGCTACGGGCGCTCCGACACCGGCTTCGACTTCGCCACCAAGGCCTTCGGGACCCCCGCCGACCTGGCCCTCGGCACCCGCCGGGCCCGCGCCGCCGCGCTGTTGAGCCTCGCCCTGCCAGGCGCCGTCTACGTCTACCAGGGCGAGGAACTGGGGCTTCCCGAGGCCGACATCCCCCTCGGCCGGATCCAGGACCCCATGCACTTCCGGTCCGGCGGCACCGACCCCGGCCGGGACGGGTGCCGGGTCCCGCTGCCGTGGACCGCCGAGCCCTGGAACGAGCCCTGGCTGCCCCAGCCCGCGGACTGGCCGGCGTACGCCGCGGACCGCCAGGCCGGGGATCCGGACTCGATGCTCACCCTCTACCGGACGGCACTGGGCCTGCGCCGGGCCGCGGCCGGCTTCGGCGGCGGATCGCTGGAGTGGCTGCCCGCGCCGGCCGGAGTGCTCGCCTTCGCCCGCCCCGACGGGCTGGTCTGCGTGGCCAACCTGTCCCCGGAGCCGGTCCCGCTGCCGGCCCACACGAGCCTCCTGCTGAGCAGCTCCGCCCTGGGTGCGGACGGGCTGCTCGGTCAGGACGCGGCGGTCTGGCTGCGGACCTGACGCCGCAGCCGGACCGTCGGCACGACCTGTTCTCCCCCAGGGGCACCCCGCCCGTCACGGCAACGGTTGTGGCGGGCGGGGCCCGTGGTACTGCCCACTCGGTCGCATCCGCAGCGGGCGCTCCTCGTACTCCTCCAGCGCGTGCGCGATCCACCCGGCCGTACGGGCCACCGCGAAGACGGTCTCCCCGGCCTCCGGGGCCATCCCGCACGAGACCGTCAGCACCGCCAGCGCCAGGTCCACATTGGGGTACAGGCCGCCGCCGTGCCGGGCCATCACCGCGGCCACCTGGCGCGCCGCGCCCAGCGCCGGCCCGGCCTGTGCCAGCGGCTCCAGCCGCGCGAACAGCGCCGTCGCCCGCGGATCCTCGGCCTCGTACAGCCGGTGCCCGAGCCCGGGCACCCGGCGCCCGGCCCGCAGGTACTCCGCCACCACCGGGGCCGCCCCGCCGCGCTCCAGCACCTCCACCAGCATCCGGTGCGCGAGCCGCCCGGCCGCTCCGTGCAGGGGGCCTTCGAGTGCGCCGAGCCCGGCCGAGACCACCGCGTACGGATGCGCGCGCGCCGACGCGGCCACCCGTACGGCCAGGGTCGAGGCGGCCAGGTCGTGGTCCGTCAGCAGGGCCAGGGCCAGGTCCAGTACGGCCAGCGCGTCGGGATCGGGGTCCAGGGCGGAGAGCCGGGGCCACAGCTGCCGGGAGAGGCGGCCGTCCCCGCCCCACTGCGCCGGGCCCACCTCGGGCAGGGCGCCGACCAGGGTGGGGATCAGGGAGCGAGCGGAGCCCAGTACGGACGGTTTGGACAGGTCGAAGCGGAGCGGGTCCGCGACCGCCGCGGCGGCGACGGCCACCCGCAGCCGGTCGATCGGACCGCTGTGCTCGGGCAGCGCGGCGACCGCGCGCCGGGCCGCGGCGAGGGACTCCGGGGGAGCGGTGAACCGGGCCCCGGACACCAGGGTCCCCGTCCAGAGCCACTCGGCGACCTCCTCGTAGCGGTACCGCGAGGCCAGCTCCACGGCGTCGACGCCACGGAAGTAGTAGCGGCCGGACTCGATGAGGGTGAGCGCGGTGCGGACGGAGAGCTCGCCGGCGGAGGCGGACGCGGCGCCCCCGGGGGGACCCGCCGCCTCGCGCCGACTGCGCGCTGCCAGGGCCTCCACCTCGCGGGCGTCGAAACTGCTGGAGCGCCCGACCGGGTCGCGGCGGCTCGTGAGCTGACCGCGGCTGACGTACGCGTACACGGTCGCGGGCTTCACCCCCAGCAGCCGGGCCGCCTCCCGGGTGTCGATCCTTCGCCCACCGGACTCGCCGGACTCACCGGACTCGTCGTTCATGACGCTCATGACGGACACCCTACATATATTGATTCAATCAATATTGACAGTGATTGAGTCCATCATGGATGGTCGATCCATGAACACCACCGTCGCACCCGCCGAAAGCCCCCGCGGACTCGCGGGAGTCGTGGTCACCGAGACCGAGCTCGGTGACGTCCGAGGCCGTGAGGGCTTCTACCACTACCGCCAGTACTCCGCCGTCGAGCTCGCCGGGAGCCGCACCTTCGAGGACGTGTGGCACCTGATGTTCCGAGGCGCGCTGCCGGCCGACGCCGCCGAGCGGGCCGCGTTCACCGCCGGGATCGCCCCGCTGCGCCGCCTCCCCGCCGAGGTGCGGGACGCCCTGCCCGCCCTGGCCCGCGCCACCGCCCTCTCCGGCCCGCTCGCCGGACTGCGCACGGCGCTCTCGCTGCTCGGCGCCTCCGCCGGCTTCAGTCCGGTCTACGACCTGACCCCCGAACGCCGCGCCGCCGACGCGCTGGCCGCCTGCGCCGCCGTACCGACCCTGCTCACCGCCCTGTACCGGCTCGGCCAGGGGCTGGAACCGGTGGAACCGCGGGACGACCTCCCGTACGCGGCCAACTACCTCTACATGCTCACCGGGCGCGAACCCGAGCAGGTCAGGGCCCGCGCGGTCGAGCGGTACCTGATCTCCACGATCGACCACGGCTTCAACGCCTCCACCTTCACCGCCCGCGTGATCGCCTCCACCGGCGCCGACGTCGCGGCCTGCCTCACCGGGGCGATCGGCGCGCTCTCCGGCCCGCTGCACGGCGGCGCCCCCAGCCGGGCCCTGGACACCCTGGACGCCATCGGCACGACGGACCGGATCGATCCGTGGATCCGCGAGCGGGTCCTCGCGGGAGACCGGATCATGGGCTTCGGACACCCCGTCTACCGCACCGAGGACCCGCGCTCGCGGATGCTGCGCGGGATCGCCCTGCGGTTCGGCGGCCCGCTCGTGGAATTCGCCGTGGAGGTCGAGCGGCACGTCGAGGCGATCCTCGCCGAGCTCAAGCCGGGCCGGGAACTGCACACCAACGTGGAGTTCTACGCGGGCGTGGTCATGGAGCTGTGCGGGCTGCCGCGCGAGATGTTCACGCCGACCTTCTGCGCGGCCCGCGTGGTCGGCTGGAGCGCGAACGTCCTGGAGCAGGCCGCCGACCCGAAGATCATCCGACCTGCCGCCCGCTACACCGGCCCGACCCCGCCCCAGCCGGTCCCCGCCCTCGGCTGAGGCTGGCTACGATCGACCGGGTGAACAGCATCCCCGTCATCGTCCTCGCCGGATTTCTCGGATCCGGCAAGACGACCGTCCTCAACCACCTCCTCGGCAACCGGGGCGGCACCCGGATCGGGGTCGTCGTCAACGACTTCGGCTCCATCGAGGTCGACGCGATGTCGGTGGCGGGCCAGGTCGGCGACTCGATGGTCTCCCTCGGCGGCGGCTGCCTTTGCTGCGCGGTCGACGGCAGCGAGCTGGACGCCTACCTGGAGAAGCTCGCCGACCCCGTCCACCGCATCGACGTGATCGTCATCGAGGCGAGCGGGCTGGCGGAGCCGCAGGAGATGGTCCGGATGCTCGTCGCCAACGAGAACCCGGCGGTCCGCTACGGCGGCATGGTGCACGTCGTCGACGCGGCGGAGTTCGACGCGACCCGGGCCAGGCACCCCGAGACCGACCGGCACCTCGCCGTCGCCGACCTGGTGGTGCTCAACAAGACGGACCGGATCGACGCCGCCGAACGCACCCGGATCGAGACCGCGCTCGCCGCGCTCTGCGCACCGGGGATCCCGGTCATCGGCGCGGACCACGGGCGGATCGACCCGGAACTGCTCTTCGACCGCCGCCCCTGGACCGAGACGCGCGGCCAGCTGTCCTTCGAGGACCTGCTGGCCCAGGCCGACGACCACGCGCACGAGGGTGATCACACGGGTCACGTTCACGCGGCCTACGCCAGCACGGAGTTCGTCTCCGAGGAGGCTCTCAGCCCGCGCCGGTTCATCGACTTCCTCGACCGCCGCCCGGCCGGCCTCTACCGGATCAAGGGCTCCGTCCACTTCGGCGTCCCCGGCCACGAGGAGCGGTACGAGGTCCACGCGGTCGGCCGCTTCCTCCGCTTCGCCCCGCACGCCTGGGGCCGGGGCGAACCGCGCCTGACGCAGCTCGTCCTGATCGGCTCGGGCACCGACGGCCCAGCGCTGCTGCGCGAGCTGGAGGACTGCCGCGAACCGGAGCCGTGGCGTGCCGCACCGGAATCCATGTGGGGCGTCCTGCGCTACGTCGACCGCCCGGCGGCGCAGGAGCCCACCCCCGACCCCGACCCGGAGCCCGAGCCGGACCCGGAGGTTGACCCCGAGGACTTCTGAGAGCGGCCGGCGCCGCTCAGGCGACCTCGATGCCGAAGTCGCCGAGCAGGGGCTCCAGGCCGTCCCGGTAGCCCTTGCCGCCCAGGACGAAGTCCCAGTCGCCGCCCGGGCGGCGCCGGAAGGATCCCAGGACCAGGGCGGTCTCGCCGGCGCGGCCGTCGGAGACCTCCAGCCGGCCCAGCTCCTCGCCGGCCGCCCCCAGCAGCCGGATCCGGGCGTCGGTGAAGCCGGCCAGATCGGCGTGCGGATTGACCTCGGGGTCGATCGCCGCGACGAGGACCAGCCGGTCGGCCCGCTGCGGCAACGCGTCGAAGGCGACCAGCAGCGCCGCCTTGTCGGGCGCCGCGTGCGCGTGGGTCCGTACCGAACCGTCCGGGGTGTTCGGGTTGTTGAAGAACACGAAGTGGTCCTCGCTCAGCACCCGGTTGCCTTCGCAGACCAGCGCGCACACGTCCAGTGCGACCGACCCCGCCCAGGACATGCCGAGCACGTTGTGGTCCGCGGCGGGCTCCGGTTCGGCCGCCCGCTGGGCCGGTATCGAGGGCGCCGCGCCCGGGCCGAGACGGCCGCGCAGCCCGTGCTGGTGCAGCAGCTCCACGAGCGCGGCCCCGGGAACCAACTCCAGCGGCTTGCCGTTGGCGAAGGTGTACGAGGTGGGCCCGAAGGTCGCGGTGGTGACCAGGACCCCCTTGTTCGCCCCCTTGTCCTGCACCGTGCCGTAGAGATCCCGGACCGCCGTCGGTGACACGGTGTTGCGGTAGCGCTTGACCTGCACCACGATCCGCCCACCCGTGATCGGGGACGGGTCGTTCGCCTCGATGTCCACGCCGCCGTCACCGGACCGCTGCGTGGTCACCGCCTCCATGCCCATCGCCCGGAACAGCTCCGCGACCAGGTTCTCGAAGGCGATCGGGTCCATCGCGAAGAGGTCCGGCTCGTCCTCTTCCTGGCCCTCGCCCCGGCCCGCATGCCCGCCGTGGCTGACGACACCGCCGACCTCGCCGGGCCGGCGTTCCGGGCGGACGACGGCCGACTGGTCCGGCCGCGTGGACAACTGCCCGCCCAGCCCCTCGACCAGGCAGTCCACCGCGCTCACCAGCTCCAGCCGCAGCCCGGTGAAAGCGGACCGCGCCGCCGACACCGAGGCCAGTACGAGCTGCGCTTCCCGTCCCGTCACCGGATCGTGGGCGTCCACGAAACCGTTGACGACGACCGACTCCAGCACGCCGAACTCGTCGGCGGCGTACAGATCGCGCACCACCAGCAGCACGCACTGCGCCAGCAGGTCCCGGTAGACCGCCCGCCGCTGCGTGGCCGGGCGGGCCGTCTCCTTGTCCTGGTCCGTGCTCGGCACGTACCGCACCGACTTGGCCTCCGGCACCACCTCGTAGCCGGGCAGTTCCCAGTCCAGTACGAGCTGGCGCCGTGCGGGGTCGTAGGCCGCCGACACCTGTCGCGGCAGGTTCTCAGGCCAGCCGGCCGAGGCGTACAGGGCCGCCGAGAAGTACTCCACGGCGGCCTCGGCGTCGCCCGCGCGCAGCGCCCCGGCCAGCTCGGTGAGCCCCCCGTTGTGCCCGCGGATCCCGGCGAGCTGCTCGGCCGCCCAGCGGTCGTACTGCTGTCGGTACGCCGCCAGTTGCTGCTGCCGCTGCGCCTCCGCGGCCTGAGCCGCCTGCCAGGCGTGCGTGTACCGGGCGTGCGCCTCGCGCTCCGCCTGCGCCCGCCGGTTCGAGCCCAGCGTCCAGCCGCTGCTCTGCTGCTGGAAGTGGTGCAGCTGCGGCAGCGGTACGGGGTGTGCCAGGGTCCCGGGATCGAAGGGTTCGAGCCGCTCGGGCCTGACGAGGTCGGCCAGCCGGAACGCCGGCGCCCGGCAGCCGGTGGCCAACAGCCCCTGCAGGGCGGCGACCTGGGCATCGAGCCGCTCGGTCGCCCGCCGGGCCTCGGCCTCGCGGTGCTGTTTGTAGGCGGCCTGCTGCTGGCGCTGACCCCGGGCCACGTCCCGTTCGTACATCCGTTGCCGGCGTTCGGCCTCGCGCTGCTGGATCAGCTGCGTTTGCTGCGTCCGGCGCTGGGCTTCCGCCCAGTCACTGATCAATCCGCCCGACCGACGACTCATCAGTTCTGTGTCTCCCCGCCCCACCCGACAGTGCCAAGAGGGAAAACACTAGTCGCCATTCGGGTGGTACGTCCCCTGGACGTACCACCCGAATGACCTGCAACCTCCTACAGCGCGGCCCCCGCCAGCGCCCCGACCACGGCCGGCAGGGCCGTGCCCGAGCCGTCGCGGCGCGGGTCGACGGCGGGCAGCGCGGCCGGAGTGCCGTTCGCCGCCGCCGCGCGGACCGGGGACGCGCCCGCCCAGGCCAGCAGCAGGATGTCCTCGCCCTTCAGGAAGCGCTGGCAGCGCACGCCGCCGGTGGCCCTTCCCTTGCGCGGGTACTGGTCGAACGGGGTGAGCTTCCCGGACTGCATCGAGTCGTCCAGCGTCCCGTGCGAGCCCGCCACCGTGAACACCACGGCCTCGCGGGCCGGGTCCACCGCCGAGAAGTGGATCACCTTGGCGCCGTCCGCGAGCTTGATGCCCGCCATACCGCCCGCCGGGCGGCCCTGCGGGCGCACTTGGCCGGCCGGGTAGCGCAGCAGCTGGGCGTCGTCGGTGATGAAGACGAGGTCCTCCTCGCCCGTGCGCAGCTCGACCGCGCCGATGATCCGGTCACCGTCCTTGAGGGTGATGACCTCCAGCTCGTCCTTGTTGGCCGGATAGTCCGGCACGACCCGCTTGACCACGCCCTGCTCGGTGCCGAGCGCCAGGCCCTGCCCCGACTCGTCCAGCGAGGTCAGGCAGACGACCTTCTCGTCCGCCTCCAGTCCGGACAGGAACTCCGTGACCGGGGCGCCGCCCGCCAGGTTCGGCGCGGCGTGCGTGTCGGGCAGCTGCGGCAGGTCGATCACCGACAGCCGCAGGAGCCGCCCGTACGAGGTGACCACGCCGATGTCCGCCCGGGCGGTCGCCGCGACCTGAGAGACGATCAGGTCGTGCTTGGCGCGGGCGCCGCCCTCCTCCTCGGGGAGCGGCTCGGCGTTCGGCGTGCGGGCCAGCAGTCCGGTGGAGGACAGCAGCACCCGGCAGGGGGTGTCCTCGACCTCCAGCGGGACCGCCGCGACCGGCGTCCCCGCCGACTCCAGCAGCACCGTACGTCGCTCCGTGCCGAACTTCTTCGACACCGCGGCCAGTTCCGCCGAGACCAGCTTGCGCAGTTCGCTGTCGGAGTCCAGGATCCCGGTCAGCTCGTCGATCTCGCCGGCCAGTCGGTCGCGCTCGGACTCCAGCTCGATCCGGTCGAAGCGGGTGAGCCGGCGCAGCGGGGTGTCCAGGATGTACTGGGTCTGGATCTCGCTCAGCGAGAAGCGCTCCATCAGGCGCTCCTTGGCCTGCGCGGAGTTGTCGCTGTCCCGGATGATCCGGATGACCTCGTCGATGTCGAGCAGCGCCACGAGCAGGCCCTCGACGAGGTGCAGGCGGCTCTGCCGCTTGCCGCGGCGGAACTCGCTGCGCCGGCGCACGACCTCGAAGCGGTGGTCGAGGTAGACCTCCAGCAGTTCCTTGAGGCCCAGCGTCAGCGGCTGCCCGTCGACCAGCGCGACGTTGTTGATGCCGAAGGTCTCCTCCATCGGCGTCAGCTTGTACAGCTGCTCCAGGACGGCCTCGGGGTGGAAGCCGTTCTTGATCTCGATGACGAGGCGCAGGCCGTGCGAGCGGTCCGTGAGGTCCTTGACGTCCGCGATGCCCTGGAGCTTCTTCGAGCCGACCAGGTCCTTGATCTTCGCGATGACCTTCTCGGGGCCGACCGTGAAGGGCAGTTCGGTGACGACCAGCCCCTTGCGGCGCGGGGTCACGTCCTCCAGGGCCACCGTGGCGCGGATCTTGAAGGTGCCGCGGCCGTTCTCGTAGGCGTCCTTGATGCCCGAGAGGCCCACGATCCGGCCGCCGGTGGGCAGGTCGGGACCCGGTACGAAGCGCATCAGCGCGTCCAGGTCCGCTTCCGGGTAGCGGATCAGGTGGCGGGCGGCCGCGATGACCTCGCCCAGGTTGTGCGGGGCCATGTTGGTGGCCATGCCCACGGCGATGCCGGAGGCGCCGTTGACCAGCAGGTTCGGGTACGCCGCCGGCAGGACGACCGGTTCGCGCTCCTGGCCGTCGTAGTTCGCGGCGAAGTCGACGGTGTCCTCGTCGATCCCGTCCGTCATCAGCGAGGCGGCGTCGGCCATCTTCGACTCGGTGTACCGCATCGCGGCCGGCGGGTCGTCGTTGCCGAGCGAGCCGAAGTTGCCGTGGCCGTCGACCAGCGGGAGCCGCATGGAGAAGGGCTGCGCCATGCGCACGAGGGCGTCGTAGATCGACGCGTCGCCGTGCGGGTGCAGCTTGCCCATGACCTCGCCGACGACACGGGCGCACTTCACGTAGCCGCGGTCGGGGCGCAGGCCCATCTCGTTCATCTGGTAGACGATGCGCCGGTGCACCGGCTTCATGCCGTCGCGGGCGTCGGGCAGGGCGCGGGAGTAGATCACCGAGTACGCGTACTCGAGGAAGGAGCCCTGCATTTCGTCGACGACGTCGATGTCGAGGATCTTCTCCTCGAAATCCTCCGGCGGCGGGGTCTTCGTGCTGCGGCGGGCCATCGCTGCGCGGCTCCTTAACCAAGAATCGGGATGAGCTGAGCTCTCACGGGGTGGGGCGGGTACGGGACTGGGACGGGGCTGGGACGGTCGGGCGAGCGGTTTCGGACAGGGGTGACGCGGACCATTGTGGCCCGAGGCACCGACATCGCCGACTCCGACCCAGGACTGGGCCGGGAACTTCTCCGCCCGGCGACACGCTTGCATACAGTGGCAGGTCTGACAGGAATCTCTGCATCGCGATCGAAGGGACCACATGCCCATGGGTCACACGGCCACAGCTCACGCAGGCTCCGGCGGCCTCACAGCGACCGAGCACCGGCTGGCCAACGGCCTGCGCGTGGTGCTGTCCGAGGACCACCTGACTCCGGTCGCCGCGGTCTGCCTCTGGTACGACGTCGGCTCGCGCCACGAAGTCAAGGGACGTACGGGCCTGGCTCACCTCTTCGAGCACCTGATGTTCCAGGGGTCGAAGAACGTCTCCGGAAACGGCCACTTCGAACTGGTCCAGGGAGCCGGCGGCTCCCTCAACGGGACCACCAGCTTCGAGCGGACCAACTACTTCGAGACGATGCCGACCCACCAGCTGGAGCTCGCGCTGTGGCTGGAGGCGGACCGGATGGGCTCGCTGCTGGCCGCCCTGGACGACGAGTCCATGGAGAACCAGCGCGACGTCGTCAAGAACGAGCGCCGCCAGCGGTACGACAACGTCCCCTACGGCACGGCCTTCGAGAGGCTGACGGCCCTGGCCTACCCGGAGGGCCACCCGTACCACCACACCCCGATCGGGTCCATGGCCGATCTGGACGCCGCGTCCCTGGAGGACGCGCGCGCGTTCTTCCGTACGTACTACGCGCCCAACAACGCGGTGCTCTCGGTCGTCGGCGACATCGACCCCGAGAAGACCCTCGCCTGGGTGGAGAAGTACTTCGGCACCATCCCCGGCCACGACGGCAAGCAGCCGCCGCGCGACGGTTCGCTCCCCGAGATCATGGGCGGGCAGCTGCGCGAGGAGATCGTCGAGGAGGTCCCGGCCCGCGCGCTGATGGCGGCCTACCGCCTCCCGCACGACGGCACCCGCGAGTGCGACGCCGCCGACGTGGCGCTGACCGTCCTGGGCAGCGGCGAGTCCTCCCGTCTGCACAACCGGCTGGTGCGCCGTGACCAGAGTGCCGTGGCCGCCGGCTTCGGCATGCTGCGCCTCGCCGGCGCGCCCTCGCTGGGCTGGCTGGACGTCAAGACCTCCAGCGGGGTCGAGGTGCCCGCCATCGAGGCGGCCGTGGACGAGGAGCTCGCGCGGTTCGCCGCCGAGGGCCCGACGGCCGAGGAGATGGAGCGCGCGCAGGCCCAGCTGGAGCGCGAGTGGCTGGACCGGCTGAGCACGGTGGCGGGCCGCGCCGACGAACTGTGCCGCTTCGCGGTGCTGTTCGGCGACCCGCAGCTGGCGCTGACCGCCGTCCAGCGCGTCCTCGACATCACCGCCGAGGAGGTGCAGGCCGTGGCCGCGGCCCGACTGCGCCCCGACAACCGGGCGGTGCTCGTCTACGAGCCGATCGCCGCGGACGACGCCGAAGACACCGAAGAGACCGACGCGAGCGACCAGAACGAGGGGGCGGAGCAGTGAGCGACACCGCAGCCGACACCGCAGCCGTCACGATGACCTTCCACCCGCGCCCCGAGGCCGGCGAGCCGCAGCCGTGGGCCTTCCCGGCCCCCGAGCGCGGGGTACTGGCCAACGGCCTGACCCTGCTGCGCTGCCAGCGCCCGGGCCAGCAGGTCGTCGCGGTCGAGATCAACCTCGCCGCCCCGCTCGACGCGGAGCCCGAGGGCCTCGACGGCGTGGCCACGATCATGGTCCGCGCCCTGTCGGAGGGCACCGACAAGCGCTCCGCCGAGGAGTTCGCCGCCGAGCTGGAGCGCTGCGGCGCCACCCTCGACGCGCACGCCGACCACCCCGGCCTGCGGGTCTCCCTGGAGGTCCCGGCCTCCCGCCTGCACAAGGCGCTGGGGCTGGTCGCCGAGGCGCTGCGCGCGCCGGCCTTCGCCGACGCCGAGGTCGACCGCCTGGTGCGCAACCGGCTCGACGAGATCCCGCACGAGAGCGCCAACCCGCAGCGCCGCGCCGCCAAGCAGCTCTCGAAGGAGCTCTTCCCGGCCACCCTGCGGATGTCGCGCCCGCGTCAGGGAACCGAGGAGACGGTCGCCCGCATCGACTCCGCGGCCGTACGCGCCTTCTACGAGGCCCACGTGCGCCCCGCGACCGCCACCGCGGTGGTCGTGGGCGATCTGACCGGCATCGACCTGGACGCCGTCCTGGCCGACACCCTGGGCGCGTGGACCGGCGACACCACCGCCCCGCGCCCGGTCCCGCCGATCACCGCCGACGACACGGGCCGCGTGGTCATCGTGGACCGGCCCGGCGCGGTCCAGACGCAGCTGCTGATCGGCCGCATCGGGGCGGACCGGCACGACCGGGTCTGGGCGCCCCAGGTGCTCGGCACGTACTGCCTGGGCGGCACGCTCACCTCCCGGCTGGACAAGGTGCTGCGCGAGGAGAAGGGGTACACGTACGGCGTGCGCGCCTTCGGCCAGGTGCTGCGCTCCACCGCCGACGGCAAGGGCGCCTCGATGCTCGCCATCAGCGGCTCGGTGGACACCCCGAACACCGGCCCGGCCCTGGACGACCTCTGGACGGTGCTGCGTACCCTCGCGGAGGGCGGCCTGACCGACGCCGAACGGGACGTGGCCGTGCAGAACTTGGTGGGGGTGGCCCCGCTGAAGTTCGAGACGGCGGCCTCCGTCGCGGGCACGCTCGCCGACCAGGTCGAGCAGGAGCTTCCGGACGACTACCAGGCGCAGTTGTACGCGCGGCTGGCCGAAACGGGGACGGTGGAGGCCACTTCGGCGGTCGTCAGCGCCTTCCCGGTGGACCGTCTGGTCACGGTCCTGGTCGGGGACGCCTCGCTGATCGAGGAGCCGGTACGGGCCCTCGGCATCGGCGAAGTGACCGTGGTCGCCAACTGATCGTCAGTTGATCTCCGGCGGGCCGTCAACTGGCCCGCCGCGGAAGGGGCTCCGGCGGCTTGTCCGCTGGGGTCCCTTTTGGGTTGCTTGTCCCTTTTCTGGTGTGGTTGCTTGTATGTGGTGTGGCGTACGCAACAAAAAGGCGCGTCTGTTTGGCGATTGACTGATGATCCGCCTAGCGTCGGCCGTGCTGTCCGTCAGTTGTAACCGCCGCGTCCGCGGCACCGGGCAGTGATCGCCGAGTCCCCGTCAGGCGCGAGCCTGGGGAGCCGGGGACCCACTTGTGTCCCTGGGGTGAATCGGACCGCCTCGCAAGAGGGGGCCCGTAGGAGACCTTCCTGCTCCGAACCCGTCAGCTAACCCGGTAGGCGAGAGGGAAGGAAAGGATCAGCCCCTTCATGGCGTTTGGCAGTAGTGCCGCCGGCAAGCACCGTGGTTCGAGCCGTCTGAGCCGCAAGACCGCCGGCTACGCCGGCATAGCCGCCCTCGCCGCCACCGGCGTCGTGGGCTCCCTGGCCGGTCCCGCGTTCGCCGCGGACAAGTCCCCCTCGCTGGAGGACACCGGCGCCCTGAACACCATCGTGCTGGCCGACGAGCTCGCCGGTGACGTAGAGGCCCAGGCCCAGTCCCAGGAGCGGGCCGCCGAGGCCGCCGCCGCCAAGGCGCAGGCCGAGGCCGACGCCCGCCAGCGGGCCGCCGAGGCGAAGGCGAAGGCCGAAGCCCAGGCCAAGGCCGAGCGCGAGGCCGCCGAGCGCGCCGCCCGCGAAGAGGAGCGCAAGCGCCTCAACACCTTCGTTTCGCCGATCGACGGCTCCTACGTCAGCACGCAGTACCACGCGGGCGGCGGCATGTGGTCCTCCGGCAGCCACACCGGCATCGACTTCCACGCCTCCTCCGGCACCTCCGTGCACGCGGTCGGCCTGGGCACCGTGGTCGAGGCGGGCTGGGGCGGCGCGTACGGCAACAACGTCGTCATCAAGCACGCCGACGGCACGTACACCCAGTACGGTCACATGTCCTCGCTGAGCGTCCGGGTCGGCCAGCAGGTCACCCCGGGCCAGCAGATCGGCCTGTCGGGCTCCACCGGCAACTCCAGCGGCCCGCACCTGCACTTCGAGGCCCGCACCGGCGCCGACTACGGTTCGGACATCAACCCCCTCACGTACCTGCGCTCGCACGGCGTCAGCGTCTGACCCGCTCGCCCCAGCGCACGTCTTCCGCGAAGGCCCCGGCTCTTTGAGAGCCGGGGCCTTCGTCGTGTTTCGCACTCCGCATTGTGTGAATGTTTCGTATTTCCGGCCGTCCTCGGAAATTATCGTGTGTTGCAATAGAGTCGCAACGCGCACAGCCATACGAAAAAGGCGGAGGTCCGGTCTTGCGTATTCCCGCGCACACGGTATGCACAGCGATCCGCGACGACATCGTCTCCGGGGTGTTCGGGCCCGGCGCCCGGCTGACCGAGGAGGTCCTGGCCCGCAGGTACGGGGTCTCGCGCGTTCCGGTGCGCGAGGCGCTGCGCACGTTGGAGTCCGAGGGGTTCGTGACCACCCGCCGGCATGCCGGTGCCTGCGTGGCCGAGCCGACCGAGCAGGAGGCGGCCGACCTCCTGGAGCTGCGGATGCTGCTGGAGCCCCTCGCGGCCGCCCGGGCGGCCAGGCGGCGCAGCGAGGCCCACCTCAAGGTGCTGCGCGGGCTGGTCAGGCTGGGCCAAGAGCGCGCCAGGAGGGGCCAGGGGGAGGATCTGCGCTCCCTGGGCGGCTGGTTCCACGAGACGCTCTCCCAGGCCTCGGGCAGCCCCGGACTCATCGCCCTGCTCACCCAGATGCGCCACAAGGTGGCCTGGATGTACGTGGTGGAGGCCCCGGTGCGGCCCGCGGAGTCCTGGGCGGAGCACGGCGCGATCGTGGACGCGGTGGCCCGGGGCGACGCGGAGCGGGCCCGGATGCTGATGGCGGCGCACGTGGACCGCGCGGCGGGGGCGCACAGGATGCGCGTGAGGACTTTGCAACCTGCCGTAAACACGGCGAGCGTTCCGCATTAACAAACGCCGTATACAAAGAGAGGATATCCGGGCCGGTAATTAGTGCCCCGAGCCCCTTTGTAATTCCCCGCGCCCCGGGCGCCATTATGCCGCCGGAATTCGGGCCACCGGGACGGGCCGTTCCGAAATGGCCGGGCAGAGCCGGCCGGCCGGATCCCCGCACGGAAAGCAGCGAAGCCGTTGCCCTCGACCTCGTGGGTCGGGGGCAACGGCTTCGCCGTGCAAGTCCAGCAAGTCCTGCGGGTCGAACCCGAAGGGTCAGACGGTCTCGGGGAGCTCCTCGAGGCCCTCGGCGACCAGCTTCGCGAGGCGGTCCAGCGCGGCCTCGGCGCCATCGGCGGAGGACGAGAGGACGATCTCCTCGCCGCCCTGGGCGCCCAGGCCCAGAACCGCCAGCATGGAGGCGGCGTTGACGGGGTCGCCGCCGGCCTTCGCGATGGTCACCGGGACGCCGGAAGCGGTCGTCGCGCGGACGAAGATCGAGGCGGGACGAGCGTGCAGGCCCTCGGCCCAGCCGACGTTGACGCGGCGCTCTGCCATGGTGATGCCCTTCAGGTGCTTACGGGTTGTCTAGACCAGTCTCTCACGACGTCCGGAATGGTCGAACCGACCTTCGGCCCGAGTTTCCCGCCGTTCGACCTCCCCCAGCTTGCCCTGATTCGAGCCAGCTTGCCCGATGCGCCGCGCCCAGGCCAATCGAACCGTTCGCGCCTTAAGGTGACCCCATGACCACCGCGTCCGACCCCTCGTACCCGGACCACTGGGAAGCCGACGTCGTCCTTCGGGACGGCGGGACCGCCCGGATCCGGCCCATCACCACCGCCGACGCGGGCCGGCTGGTCAGTTTCTACGAGCAGGTCTCGGACGAGTCGAAGTACTACCGGTTCTTCGCTCCGTACCCCCGGCTCTCCGACCGTGACGTGCACCGCTTCACGCACCACGACTACGTGGACCGGGTCGGCCTCGCCGCGACGATCGGCGGCGAGTTCATCGCCACCGTCCGCTACGACCGGATCGGCGCGGACGGCCGCTCCGCCACCGGCCCCTCCGACGAGGCCGAGGTCGCCTTCCTCGTCCAGGACGCCCATCAGGGACGCGGGGTCGCCTCCGCCCTGCTCGAGCACATCGGCGCGGTGGCCCGCGAGCGGGGGATCCGCCGGTTCGCGGCCGAGGTACTGCCCGCCAACGGCAAGATGATCAAGGTGTTCACGGACGCCGGCTACCAGCAGAAGCGCAGCTTCGAGGACGGCTCCGTCCACCTCACGCTCGACCTCGAACCGACCGCCGAGTCCCTCGCCGTCCAGCGCGCCCGCGAACAGCGCGCCGAGGCCCGCTCCGTCCAGCGGCTGCTGTCCCCCGGCTCGGTGGCGGTGATCGGCGTCAGCCGCTCCCTCGCGGGCGTGGGCGCGGCGGCCCTGCGCAACCTGCGCGACAGCGGCTTCCACGGCCACCTCTACGCGGTCAACGAGGCGGTCACCCGGGATCTGCTCGACGGCGTACGCGCCTACCCCACGCTCGGCGCCGTCGGCGCCCCGGTGGACCTCGCCGTCATCGCGGTCCCGGCCGACCGGGTCCCGGACGCGGTGGCGGCCTGCGGCGAGCACGGGGTGCAGGGGCTGGTCGTGCTGTCCGCCGGGTACGGGGAGAGCGGGGCCGAGGGCATGGCCCGCCAGCGCGAACTGGTGCGCCAGGTGCGCTCGTACGGGATGCGGCTGATCGGACCGAACGCCTTCGGGGTGATCAACACGGCCCCCGAGGTGGAGCTGAACGCCTCCCTGGCCCCCGCTCCGGCCCCCGCCCGGGGCCGGATCGGGCTGTTCACCCAGTCCGGGGCGATCGGCATCGCGCTGCTCTCCGGGCTGCTGCGGCGCGGGGAGGGGCTCTCCTCCTTCGTCTCCGCCGGAAACCGGGCCGACGTCTCCGGCAACGACATCCTCCAGTACTGGTACGACGACGAGGCCACCGACGTCGCGCTCATGTACCTGGAGACCCTGGGCAACCCGAGGAAGTTCACCCGGCTCGCCCGGCGCACCGCGGCCGTCAAGCCCGTGGTCGTGGCCAAGGGAGGCAGGCACACCCCCGCCGGACACGTGGTCCCCGGCACCCGGCTGCCCGAGGCGACGGTCTCGGAGCTGCTGCGGCAGGCCGGCGTCATCCGGGTCGACACGGTGACCGAGCTGGTGGACGTCGGCCTGCTGCTGGCCTCGCAGCCCGTACCGGCCGGGCCGCGGGTGGCCATCCTCGGCAACTCGGAATCGCTCGGGGTCCTCACCTACGACGCCTGCCTCACGGAGGGGCTGCGGCCGCTGCCGCCGCTCGACCTGACCACGGCCGCCTCGCCGGAGGACTTCCGCAGGGCCGTCTCCGCGGCGCTGGCCTCGCCGGACACCGACGTCGTCGTCGTCACCGCGATCCCGTGGGTGAGCGAGCACGCGCTCGCCGACGATCTGGCGGAGGCCCTGCGGGCGGCCGCCGCCGCGCACCCCGGCAAGCCGGTGGCCGTGGTCCACGTGGAGCTGGGCGCCCTCGCCGAGGCGCTCTCGGCCGCCACGGCGCCGGCCGCCGCGGCGGACCTCGCGGACGCGCTGCCCGCGGTGCTGCCGACGCCCGCGACGGCTCTGGCGGCTCTGGCGGCAGGGTCCGAGGCGATGCCCGACGCCGGTCCGGTGTCCGGCACCGGGCCCGTATCCGACACCGTGCCCGTCTCCCGGCCCGCCGCCCCCGTCCCCCCGGCCGCGCCCTTCCGGCCGGAGCCGGCCCGCGGCGGCGCCGGGGGCGGGGCCGCGCCCGCTCCCGGCACGGCCCGGATCCCCAGCTACCCCGCCGCCGAGCGGGCCGTCAAGGCCGTCGCGGAAGCCGTCCGGTACGGGCAGTGGCGCCGGGCCGTCGCCGAGGTCGGGCAGGTGCCCGAGTTCGAGGACATCGACGAGAGCGGGGCCGCCGGCCAGCTCTCCCGCCTGCTGGCCGGCGTAGGGGAGGAGGTGGCCACCCTGGACGACCCGGACGCCCGCGAGCTGCTGGCCCGGTACGGGATCCGGGTGCTCTCCACGCTCCCGGCCCCCAGCGCCGACGCCGCCGTCCGCGCCGCGGCCGTGCTCGGGTACCCCGTCGCGCTCAAGACCACCGCCCCGCACCTGCGCCACCGCGCCGACCTCGGCGGGGTCCGCCTCGACCTCACCACCGAGGCCGAGCTGCGCCGTTCGTACGAGGAGCTCACCCACGCCCTGGGCAAACCGCAGGAGCTGCTGCCCGTGGTCCAGTCGATGGTCCCCCGGGGCGTGGACACCGTCATCCGTTCCGTCATCGACCCCGCCGCCGGCGCCGTCCTGTCCTTCGGGCTCTCCGGGGTCGCCTCCGAACTGCTCGGGGACACCGCCCACCGGCTGGTGCCCGCCACGGACAGGGACGCGGCGAGCCTGATCCGCTCGATCCGCACCGCTCCGCTGCTGTTCGGCTGGCGCGGCAGCGACCCCGTGGACACCCCCGCCCTGGAGGAACTGCTCCTGCGCCTGTCCCGCCTCGTCGACGATCACCCCGAGGTGGTCGGGGTGGCCCTGGAGCCCGTCGTCGTCGCCACCGAAGGGCTGTCCGTGCTCAGTGCGACGGTCCGCGTCGCCCACCCGCCCGCCCGCGGCGACCTCGGCCCGCGGACCCTGCCCAGCTACTGAGGACGGGGGCCGCGGAGAGACGGCACTTTCACGAAAAGCCCCAGGGCGGCCGGGGTGCCCCGTACGGGCCTTAGGATGGACCTCATGGCGAAATCCGGTACGACGACCCAGGGGCTGCGCACGGCGATCGAGCGCAGCGGCTACTACCCGGCCCTCGTGGCCGAGGCCGTGGAGGCCGCGGTGGGCGGCGAGCCGATGTCGTCGTACCTGGTCCACCAAGAGACGACCTTCGACTCCAACGAGGTGCGCCGGCACGTCACCGTGCTGGTCCTGACCGGCAACCGCTTCATCGTCAGCCACACCGACGAGCAGGCCGCCGACGCCGGGTCCCCGTCGCCGTACGCGACCACCTCCACCGAGTCGGTCAAGTTGGCCAGCATCTCCTCCGTGGTGCTCAGCCGCGTCGTCGCCAACCCCGAGTCCTACACGCCCGGCACCCTGCCCCGCGAGGTCGTGCTGACCATCGGCTGGGGCGCGGTCTCGCGCATCGACCTGGAACCCGCCGCCTGCGGCGACCAGAACTGCGACGCCGACCACGGCTACACCGGCAACTCCACCGCCGACGACCTCAGCCTCCGCGTCAGCGAGGCCGGCGACGGCCCGGAGGCGGTGCGCCAGACCCTGGTCTTCGCACAGGCGCTCTCCGAAGCGACGGCGGCCACCTCCCACCCCGCCCGCTGATGGCGTACTCCGCCGCGCAGAGCTGGCAGGACGAGCCCGAGCTGCTGGACCTGGCCGGAGCCCCGGTGCCGCACTACGGCACCGGCTCGCTCGCCGACCTGCTGCCCACCCTCGTGGCCGGCCAGGGCGTGCCCGGCTTCGAGGCCTCGATCGCCGAGCTGACCCCGGCCGACCGCAACTGCGTGTTCCTGGTCGACGGCATGGGCTGGGAGCAGATCAAGGCCCACCCGGACGAGGCCCCGTACCTCACCTCCCTGCTGGCCACCTCGCGCGGCGGCACCGGCCGCCCGATCACCGCGGGCTTCCCGGCGACCACCGCCACCTCGCTGGCCTCCGTCGGCACCGGCCTGCCGCCCGCGCGGCACGGCCTGCCCGGCTACACCGTGCGCAACCCCGCCACCGGCGAACTGATGAACCAGCTCCGCTGGCACCCGTGGACCTCGCCCAAGCCCTGGCAGCCGTACCCGACCGTCTTCCAGCAGGCGGACGCGGCCGGAGTGGCCACGGCTCAGGTGTCCTCGCCCGCCTTCCAGACCACCCCGCTCACGAAGGTCGCGCTGAGCGGCGGCACCTTCCTCGGCCGGATGACCGGCGAGGAGCGCATGGACCTCGCGGCCGAGCGGCTCGCGGCCGGCGACCGCTCGCTCGTGTACACGTACTACAGCGAGCTCGACGGGGCCGGGCACCGGCACGGCGTGGACTCCGACGCCTGGCGCGGCCAGCTCATGTACGTGGACCGCCTGGTTCAGCGCCTGGCCGAGCGGCTGCCGCCGCGCACCGCGCTGTACGTGACCGCCGACCACGGCATGGTGGACGTCCCCTTCGACGAGGACTCCCGCATCGACTACGACGACGACTGGGAACTCGGCGCCGGCGTGGCCCTGCTGGGCGGCGAGGGCCGGGCCCGGCACGTGTACGCCGTACCGGGCGCCGAGGCCGACGTCCTGACCGTCTGGCGCGAGGTGCTCGGCGACCGCTTCTGGGTGGCGAGCCGAGCGGAGGCCCTGGACCTGGGCTGGTTCGGGGCGCCGGGCGAATGCGACGAGCGGGTCCTCGGCCGCATCGGCGACGTGATCGCCGCGGCCCAGGCCGACGTGGCGATCACCGCCTCGCGGGCCGAGCCCAACGAGTCGGCCCTCGCGGGCATGCACGGCTCCATGACCCCGGCGGAGCAGCTGGTCCCGCTGCTCGAAATCCGCTCCTGACGCGCGCCTTCCTCCTCACACCCCTCCCTTCGAAAGGCCCTGCACCCCCCATGCCCGAGCTGGTGTTCTTCTCCGGAACGATGGACTGCGGAAAGAGCACGCTGGCGCTCCAGATCGCCCACAACCGTGACGCCCGTGGCCTGCAGGGCGTGATCTTCACCCGTGACGACCGTGCGGGCGAGGGCAAGCTCTCGTCCCGTCTCGGCCTGGTGACGGAGGCGGTGGAGGCGCCCGAGGGCATGGACCTGTACGCGTACGTGGTCGCCCGGCTCACCAAGGGAGGCAAGGCGGACTACGTGATCGTGGACGAGGCCCAGTTCCTCGCGCCCGAGCAGATCGACCAGTTGGCGCGCATCGTGGACGACCTCGACATGGACGTCTTCGCCTTCGGCATCACGACGGACTTCCGCACGAAGCTCTTCCCGGGCTCGCAGCGCCTGATCGAACTGGCCGACCGCCTGGAGCAGCTCCAGGTGGAGGCCCTGTGCTGGTGCGGGGCCCGGGCCACGCACAACGCCCGGACGATAGACGGCGAGATGGTGGTCGAGGGCGAGCAGGTCGTCGTCGGCGACGTGAACCGCCCGGCGGGGGAGATCGGCTACGAGGTCCTGTGCCGCCGCCACCACCGCAGGCGGATGACGAGCGCCGCGGCCCACGCCGGCGCCCTCTCCCCGGACGTCCTCCCGGTCAACCACGCCTGACGGGTGTGACGGGGGCCTTTTCAGGGTGCCAGGGGGAACCGATGGGGTCCCCGGTAGCGTGTTTCCCAAGGACGCTGCCCGGCGCTGGAGGGGATACGAGCCATGGAACTGACCGCAGAAATCGCGGCGATACGGGACGGGCTGGGTGATCCGGCACGCCTGGTCGGCGAGTTCCGCCGGGCCGCTCTCCTCGTTCCCCTCGCGGACGGTCCCGACGGTGGTCTGATGTCGGCGGTGTCGGGCGGTATCCGCTGGATCTACGCGTTCACGGACGAGGAAGCGCTGGCCCGGTTCGCCGAGGCGCGCGGGGAGTCCGATCGGGAGTGGGAGTTCCTCTCGATGCTGGGCGCGCGGCTGGTCGACGAGGTGGTTCCGTCGGCGGACGGTCCGGCCGGTGTGGCCGTGAACGTGGCCGACGGGGACGGGTCGATGTTCTTCCCGCCGGTGGCGGGGATCGTTCCGGACGCGAGTGCCGTGGATCCGGCCGGCCGCGGGGAGGCGGCCTGATGGCGGGGAACGGGGACCTCGAGGTTTCGCCGGCGGCGGTCAAGAACATCCAGGACGGTCTGCGGGGTGCGATCGGGGAGCTGCGGGAGTCGGGGGACGCGGCCGGCGCTTCGATGGGTGCGGGCTTCGAGAACCTGGCCATGACGGGCATGGAGGCCGGGCACGCCGGGCTCGCGGGCGACTTCGAGGACTTCTGCGAGCGCTGGGAGTGGGGCGTGCGCAGCCTCGTCCAGGACGCGAGCACACTGGCCCGGTCGTTGGGGATCGCGGCCGGCACGGTGTGGGAGGAGGAGCAGTACCTCCAGGGTTCGTTCAAGGTGGTCGCGAACGCGGCCGCGTTCGGCAATCCGCACGCGAGTGAGGACGAGATCGAGCAGAAGTCCTGGGGTGACATCTTCTCCGCGGACGCCTACAAGCCCGACTACAGCCCGGAATCCTTCGAGAAGAGCGCCGAGGACATCAAGAAGACCTGGTCGGACACCGGGGACCAGCTCACCTCCACCGGGAAGATCGGCTCGCTGAAGGACCTGTTGGAGCAGGCGAAGCGTGACGGGGGCGGTCACTGATGGGCTGGCGGGATTTCGTACCGGACGTCATCGAGGACGGCGTCGAGAAGGGCACGGAGAAGGTCGGCGACGCGATCGAGTGGGCCGGTGACAAGACGGCGGACCTCGCCGAGGACGTTGGTCTGGACGACGCCGGGGACTGGATCCGCGACAAGAGCCGCTCGGCGGCCAACCAACTCGGCGCCGATGTCTCCGAGATGGAGCTGGGCCAGACCGAGGACCCGCACAAGCTGGTCTACGGCAGTGTCTCCAAGATCCGCGCGCAGGTTTCCCACCTGAACGACTTCAAGGCGTCCTTCGACAAGGTCGGCAACGGTCTGAAGGGGATGGGGGAGCCGGACGGCCTGAAGGGCAAGACGGCCGATTCGTTCCGGGAGGCGGTGGCGAAGGAGCCGCCGCGCTGGTTCAAGGCGGCAGAGGCCTTCGGGAAGGCCGCGGACGCCATGGGCCGGTTCGCGGAGACCGTGGAGTGGGCGCAGGGGCAGGCCAAGGAGGCCTTGGAGGAGTACAACCGGGCGAAGAGGGTCTCCACGGACGCCCGCAACGCCCACAACAAGCTGGTCGACACCTACAACGACGCGGTGAAGGCGAAGAAGGAGACGCTGCCGCCCCGCCCCTCGGAGCATTTCACCGACCCGGGGACCGCGCTCGCGGCGGCGGCGCAGGACAAGCTCGACACGGCGCGCAAGCAGCGCAACGACGTCGCGGAGACGGTCCGTACGGCGGTCCGGGCGGCGCGGGACGCGGCTCCGCCGAAGCCCTCGTACGCGAAGCAGCTCGGCGACGGCATGGACTACATGGACCTGGCCACGACGCACTTGGCGGGCGGTGTCCTCAAGGGCACGGCGGGGATCGCGAACTTCGCGCGGGCGCTGAACCCGATGGATCCGTACAACCTCACGCACCCGGCCGAGTACGTGACGAACCTGAACTCCACGGCCGCGGGTCTGGTCACGATGGCCAACGACCCGTTGGGCGCGGGCAAGAAGATGCTCGACGAGTTCATGAAGGACCCCTCCGAGGGCATCGGCAAGATGATCCCGGAGCTCGTCGGGTCCAAGGGGCTGGGCGCCCTGAAGAAGGTCGGATCGGTCGCCAAGCACGCCGATGACCTCAAGGGGCCCGGCCGCACCGGCCTGGACAAGGACGGCCCCGACGGCCCCTCGCGCGCCCCCGGCGACAAGACGTGCATCGATGACCCGGTCGACGTCGCGACCGGGCGGATGGTTCTGCCGCAGACCGACCTCGTCCTGCCGGGCTCGCTGCCGCTGACCCTCACCCGCACCTTCGAGTCCTCGTACCGGTCCGGCCGTTGGTTCGGTCCGTCCTGGGCCGGCACGCTCGACCAGCGGCTGGAGATTGACGCCGAAGGGCTCGTACGGATCGGCGAGGACGGCAGCCTGCTGCGCTATCCGCATCCCGCTCCGGGCGTCCCGGTGTTCCCCACCCATGGCCGGCGCTGGCCACTGGACCGCACACCCGAGGGCGAGTTCACGGTCACAGACCCCGACGCGGGCCGGGTTTGGCACTACAGCGCCGAGGGCGCCCTGATCCTGCTTGACGACCGTAACGGTGCCTGGATCGCCTACGAGTACGACGATCACGGCAGCCCGTCAGCCGTCAGCCACAGCGGCGGCTACCGGGTGTGCATCACCACCACCGAAGGCCGGATCACCTCGCTCTCCCTGGGGGAAGGCACCAGGATCCTGGACTACGGCTTCGATGGCGGCCACCTCACCGAGGTGGTCAATTCCTCGGGGAGGCCACTGCGTTTCGGCTACGACGACCAGGCCCGCATCACCTCCTGGACCGACACCAACGGCCATCGCTTCGAGTACGCCTACGACGACCGCGACCGCTGCATCGCCCAGTCGGGCACGCGCGGCCACCTCGACGTGCACTACGCGTACGAGCCGGGCGTCACCCGAGCCACGAATGCTTTGGGCCACGTCCGGCGCTACGAGACGAACGAGCGGGCCCAGGTGGTGGCCCAGACCGATGCCACCGGTGCGTCGATCCGTACCGAACGCGATGGTTTCAACCGCCTGCTCTCGCATACCGACCCGCTGGGCCGCCGGACCAGCCTCTCGTACGATGAGGCGGGCCGGGTCACTTCCGTAGTGGGAGCGGACGGCCGCAGGTCGACGGCGGAGTACAACAGCCTCGGGCGGCCCGTGCGGATCGTGAACGCCGACGGCACCGTGGTCCGGCAGACCTACGACGAGCGGGGAAACCGCACCTCGGTGACGGGCCCCTCGGGCAGCACCACCCGCTTCGCCTACGACGCGCGCGGGCACATCGCCTCGGTGACCGACGCACTGGGCAACAAGACGGCGGTCCGCTGCAATGCGGCAGGTCTCCTCGTCGAAACCGTGGACCCTCTGGGTAACACCACCCGCTGGGAGCACGACGCCTTCGGCCGCACCACCGCAGTGACGGATCCATTGGGCCACACCGTCCGCATGGAGTGGAGCGTGGAGGGCCGGATGCTGCTCCGTACGGCCCCGGACGGCGGTTCGGAGTCGTGGATGTACGACGGCGAGGGCAACTGCGTCCGGTTCACCGATGCCGCAGGCGGTGTGACCCTCTCCGAGTACGGGGACTTCGACCTGCTCACCGCCCGCACCGGTCCGGACGGAGTGCGGTACACCTTCACCCACGACGCAGAGCTGCGGCTCACGGACGTCACCAACCCACAGGGCCTGACCTGGTCGTACACGTACGACCAGGCAGGCCGCTTGGCCGGGGAGAGGGATTTCGACGCCCGGCGCACCGGCTACACCTACGATCCGGCGGGTCGCCTCACGTCCCGCACCACGGCCACCGGCGAACGGATCACCTACGCGTACAACGAGCTGGGCCAGGTCCTCCGCAAGGAGGCCGCCGGAGCGGTTACGACCTACGAGTACGACGTTACGGGCAAGCCCGCCCGGATCGTCGGTCCGGATGCAGAGGTCATACGGGTGCGGGACCGCGCCGGACGGCTGCACTCCGAGACGGTCGACGGCCGCACGCTGAGATTCACCCACGATGAGGTGGGTCGTCGGACGGGTCGGACCACCCCCGTGGGGGAGCAGACCGAGTGGACGTACGACGCGGCCGGCCGCCGGACCCGCCTCACCACGGCGGGCCGAACGGTCACCTTCGTCCGTGATGCTGCCGGCCGGACCGTGTCACGTTCCCTGGGCGGCGGATCCTCGCTCTCCCAAACCTTCGACGCAGTGGGCCGCCGCACGGGGCAGCAGCTGCTCGGCGACGATGGGCAGGGCCTGCGGCGACGCGGCTACGCCTACCGCGCAGACGGTGCTCTCACGAGTATCGACGACAGTCTGACCGGCCTCAGCGCCATCACCCTCGACGCGGCTGCACGCGTCACGGCGGTTGACGCGGAGAGCTGGACCGAGCGGTATGCCTACGACGAGGCGGGCAACCAGACCTCGGCCTCATGGCCGACCTCACATCCCGGTGGCAAGGCCCAGGGAGAGCGGGTGTACGAGGGCACCCGTATCCAGCGTGCCGGCTCAGTTCGCTACGAGTACGACGCGGCGGGCCGTGTCACCCTCCGGCAGAAGGTCCGCCTTTCCCGCAAGCCCGATACCTGGCGGTACACGTGGGACTGCGAGGACCGGCTCACCTCGGTGATCACACCGGACGGCACGACCTGGCGATACCGGTACGACCCGCTGGGCCGTCGTACGTCCAAACAGCGCCTCTCCGGATCCGGAGCGGTGGTGGAGGAGACACTCTTCACCTGGGACGGCCCGGTGCTGTGCGAGCAGACCACGTTCTCGCCCGATCTGCCGCACCCGGTAACGCTGACCTGGAACCACCAGGGCGCGCACCCGCTCACCCAGACGGAGCGCATCACCGCGGGCTCCTCTCAGTCCGAGATCGACACGCGCTTCTTCTCGATCGTCACGGACTTGGTGGGTACGCCGACCGAACTCGTCGACGAGAGCGGGCAGATAGCTTGGCACACCAGGGCTACCGTATGGGGCACGACCACCTGGAACCGGGACGCGACGGCGTACACCCCGCTCCGTTTTCCCGGGCAGTACTTCGATCCCGAGTCGGGCCTTCACCACAACGTCCTGCGGACCTACGACCCGGAGACGGCGCGCTATCTCTCGCCCGACCCGCTGGGTCTGGCCCCGGCAGCCAACCCCGTGGCCTACGTCCACAACCCGCACACTTGGGCCGACCCGCTGGGCCTGACACCGTGTGAGGACGAGCATCTGTTCCGGGGCACCACACGCGGATTCGACGGAAGTCCGGGCGTCCAAGAGCTGACCATCACGCCGACATCGACCGACCCCGGTGTGGCGACGGTGTTCGCGACCCGGGCCCAGGAGTTCGGCGACGCCGTCGTCCAAGTCGTCCCGCGCAGTTCCCTGGACGGGGTGGAGACCTTTCACGGCTACATCCGGAGGGAGGCAGAGGTCCCCGTCGGTCTGACGCCTGCCGAGGTCACGGCTCGTGCGTCGGCGGAAATTCCGTCCGCGGCCGCCCGTGACATCCTCAGGGACATGGGCATCCATGTCCCCAGTCGGATCAACCAGGCGGACATGGACCCCCTGCTGGAATACGACGTCCCTAAACTGACGCCGGAACAGATCTCGGAATTCGTTCGAAGGGCTCACGAGTATGGCGGCTGACACCCACCGGCTCCTCATCGTCTCGGTCGAGAGCGCGGATGCCTCACGGGCCGTCTGCGTGGTGCGGAGCCTGTACGGTTCCGCACGCGTCGGGACGACCTACCAGCTGCCCTCCCCGGCGGCCGGAACCGTGGAACTGACGGAGATCGAGTGGTACGGGCAGCCCCGGGAGGTGCTGGACGAAATGCACCATGGGAAGGTCTGCCTCGTCGGTTCCGGTGCGGGTGCGCTGCGGGCCGAGGAAGCCCTGGCGGTGCAGGAACCGAGCTGAAACGTGGTGGATGCCCAAGCAAAAGGACCCTGTGCGAGCAGACCACCAGCTCGAACGATCTGTCTCACGTGGTCGCCATCACCTGGGACCACCAGGACATCCGGCCGATAGCCCAGACGGAACGCATTCTCGACGCCTCCCGGGAAGAGATCGACTCCCGGTTCTTCGCGATCGTCACCGACCTGGTGGGCACCCCCACCGAGCTCGTCGACGAGTCCGGCAACGTGGCGGGCCCCATTGAGGTTCCGTGACCATCAAGAACTCGACGTGACGGTCGTCGCGGTCGCTCCCGTGGGGGCGAAGGCGGAAGTGGACCGGTCCGCCGGCCTCTTCGGATTCATCGACCAGGTGAAGCACCCGTCTTGGCGGGACGAGAACGTGGCGCCACCGCAGGCCGGCGACAAGCTCCACGTCTGCGTGCTGGACGCCACCCGCGAGCCGTTCCCCCGTCTCAGCGCGCTCCAGAACGACATCGACATCGCCCGGCGGCTGAGAGGCGACGCCTGAAACGGCGGCGGTGTCAGCGCCCGTGCCGGGACGTGCCACCAGCCGCCCCGGCTCACCAAGGGCGGCACCGGCCTGGTTTCAGGTGGCGATCGGCAGCCCGCCGAGCGTGATCAGTGCCCACAGCACCGCCAAGCCGTGCGCGACCAGGATGACTCCGGTGAGGGTGTCGTACAGCATGAACAAGCAGCCGGAGGAGGCTTCCTTCCGGGAGCGGGACCTGCCGTAGTACGTGCAGAGCAGTCCGGGTATGCCGACGAGGAGGAACACGGCCGGGCGGGGCGGCGCGTTCATCGTGCCCGTCTCCTCGAGGTGCAGCCGGGCCAGCAGCAGCGCGAGCAGGAGGAGCGGGAACCTGCCCCAGAGGGAGCGGGGTGTTCGCGGGAGCCATCGGCGGAAGCGGCTCGCCTGCTGCCAGGGGGTCGTCCTTCGTATGGGGGGCAGCAGGGGCAGCGAGGGCGTTCGGGGAGCAGGGAGCGGCGGGGCGGCGGCGGTCAGGGTTTCGGCGGGCGGGGCCGAGTGGGCGAGTTCCGTGGCCGGGTGGGGGAGATCCGGGGCCGGGCGGGAGAGTTCCGTGGCCGGTGGGGGCGCGGTGGCCGTCGTGAGTGCGGTGCGCATGGTGGCGGCGTCACGGGGGCGGTGTTCGGGGAGTTTGGCCAGGGCCGCGGTGAGCACGCCCTCCAGGCGGGGTTGGCCCGGTAGGCCCGCGTCCGTGAGGGTCGGCGGGGCCTCGTGCACGTGGTGGTAACCGATCGTCAGCCGGTTCGCCCCGGCGAAGGGCCGGGCGCCGGTCAGCATCTCGAAGAGCAGCAACCCGACGGCGTACAGGTCCGACCGGCCGTCGATCTCCGCCCGCCCCTGGATCTGCTCGGGAGACATGTACTCCGGTGTGCCGATGGTGAAGCCGGTCCCGGTCAGGGCGGTACCGTCGCCCGCGCCCGCCCGGACGATCCCGAAATCGGCGACCTTCGCGGTGCCGTCCTCGGAGAGCAGGACGTTCGCGGGCTTGATGTCCCGGTGCACCATCCCGCGCGCGTGGCTGGCCTCCAGCGCCGCCAGCACCTGGTCCGCGATCCGCAATGCCTCGGCGACGGGTAACGCCCTGCGCTCGCGGAGCGAGTCGGCGAGGGACGGTCCTCTCACCAGTTCCATGACGAAATACGGTACGGGCGGCCCGTCCGCCCGCGGCTCCGTGCCGGTGTCGAACACGGTGACCACGTGCGGGTGCGCGAGCCCCGCCATGGCCTGGGCCTCGCGCTGGAACCGGGTCGCCGCCTCGCTGTCCGCCTCCGGGCGCACCAGCAAGGTCTTGATCGCGACGGGCCGGGACAGCGAGGTGTCCCAGGCGCGGTGGACCGCGGCCATGCCCCCGCTCCCGAGGATCCCGTCGATGCGGTAGCGCCCGTCGGCCACGTACTCGCCCGGCGCGAACATGTCATCCCCCATTCCCCAGATGGTAGGGACTGGTGAGAAGGATTGTGTGCGGGATGCCGCAGCGGCGTCGCGGAAATGCAAGCCCTCATCGACACACTGGAGAACTGGCCGTGACCGGACCCGAGTTGATCGCAGCATTCCTGTCCGACGGCAGCCTCCTCGGGTTGCGGCCCGGATCGGCCGTCGCGGAGGCCGACCGCGCGCTGGCGGTGGACTTCGTCGAGGAGGGGGGCCCGGGCGGCGCGCTCCGGCGGGACTACGGGCTGGTCGAGCTGTACTTCGCGGGCGAGCCCGACCGGGTTCTGACGGGCGGTTCGCTGGAGCTGCACCGCCTGCCCGGCGACCCGGCCCTCGCGGCGGAGTGGAGCGCGGCGACGGGCGTGGACTTCGCGCCGTACACGGCGTGGTCGGAGGTGGCCGGCGCCCTGGCCGCCGCCGGTCTGGCCGAGGGGGACTTGGAGCGCACGACACAGGGCGACTACCTGGAATACCGAAACCCGGACATCAAGGTGTCCGTATTCGTCGTCGACGGTGAGGACGGGCGGGACGGCTGGCCGGGCCACGGGGACCTGTGGAGCGTCAGCCTCGGGTGAGGATCCGGTACCGACCTGAGGACGCGCTCCGTGTGACACGCGGGTCATCCGATCGGTTTGCCTGCGGTGCCGCCCGCCCTGCTCGGTGACAATGTGATGGTTTGCCCGGTTCGGGGACCCCTATGTCAGGAGGCGCACGTGCGGCCCGACTCCAGCGGCCCCTCCGCGGGCGATCCGGACGACCAGCGGCTCGCGCTGGTCATGCGCGTCACGTTCTTCGTGCTGATCGGCACGTCGATGATCCGGTTCGTCCAGCGGCACACCCAGGAGGCCCGGGCCCCCTGGGTGATCGCCCTCGCCGTCCTGCTCGCCGTCCTCTACGTGCTCGGCGGGCCCTCCACGGCGGCCGGGACGCCCCCGCCCCACGGCCGCGTACCCCGGCCCGCCGCCTCCCGGCTGGTCTGGCTGGGCCTGGTCGTCACCGTGTGGGCCGTCCTCGTGCTGCTCGCGCCCAGCTTCGCGTGGGTCGCGGTCCCTCTCTTCTACTCCGTGCTGCGCACGCTGCCGCCCGTCGCCGCGTACGTCCTCGTCGCGTTCCTCACCCTCCTCGTGATCTTCGCGCAGCTGACCCTGGCCCCCCGCTTCAACCTCGACCTGGTGATCGGACCGGCCGCCGTCGCCGCGCTCAGCACGGCCGTCTTCCTCCACATGCAGCGGCAGGCGGCCCGCCAGCACGCCCTCATCGACGACCTCGTACGCACCCGCCGCGAACTGGCCGCCACCGAGCGCCGCGAGGGCACCCTCGCCGAACGCCAACGGCTGTCCATGGAGATCCACGACACGCTCGCCCAGGGCCTCTCCAGCCAGCAGATGCTGCTCCAGGCCGCCGAGCGGACCTGGGACACCGACCAGGCCAAGGCCCGCGGCCACGTCCGCGCCGCCGTGTCCATCGCGGAGCTGAACCTGGCGGAGGCCCGCCGCTTCGTGCACGACCTCGCCCCCGCCGACCTCGCTCACGGCGGTGGACTCGACGCCGCGCTGCACGCCCTCGCGGAACGGGAGTCCGGCGCCGGGTTGACGGTGCGCGTCCACATCGACGCGGGCGGGCGGATCGCCCCGCTGCCCGAACGCGTGGAGTCCGCGCTGCTCCGCATCGCCCAAGGAGCGCTGGCCAACGTACGGGAGCACTCCGGCGCGACCACCGCCGGGCTCACCCTCACCCGGCTCGACGACCAAGTCGTCCTCGATGTCGCGGACAACGGGCGGGGGTTCGACCCCGATGCCCTCCCCGACGCTCCGTCCGGCCTGCGCGGACACGGCGTTCCGGCGATGCGGGCCCGGATGCGCCAGCTCGGCGGGACCCTGACCATCGAGTCGGCGCCCGGTGAGGGCGCCGTGCTGACCGCCGCCGTGCCCGTTGCGCCCTTGCGCTGAGGGCGCCGTACGGGCAGGGCGCGAGCGCGGTCGCCGGGCCCCTCACGGCCCACAAGGCTGGTCGTACGAAACCCAGTTCGTCAGCACGCCGGGCGCGCGACGCACGTCCGGGTGGTCCTTGCCCGCGCGGGTCCCTTCTGGGCGATCGGGGGCGGGCGGACGGCGAAAGTTGGGTCATGATCATGGACCCCGATGCCCACTCCGCACCCTCCCGCCGTCCCTCCCGCCGTACCGTCATCGCCGGCGCGGCCGCCGTCGCCGCGGCCGGCGGGCTGACGGTGGCCGTCACCTCCGCCGACACCTCGCAGGCGGTACCCGGGGCCGCGGTCGCCGACTGGGGTGCCTGCATGACGATCGCGCGGGCCATCCTCGTCCGGGACGACGAGGACCAGCCGCTCGTACCGCGCTACGCCGACATCCTGCTCAAGAGCGGCCTGCCGCGCTCCCGCCGCCCCGGGAAGAAGGTGCTGGTCATCGGCGCCGGACCGGCCGGCCTCACCGCCGCTCACCTCCTGCGCGAGGCCGGGCACAAGGTCACCGTGATCGAGGCCAACGGCAACCGGGTGGGCGGCCGGATCAAGACCTTCCGCACGGGCGGGCACGAGAACGCCGCGCAGCCCTTCGCCGACCCCAAGCAGTACGCCGAGGCCGGCGCGATGCGGATCCCGGACAGCCACCCGCTGGTCACCGGCCTGATGGACAGCTTCGGCCTCAAGCGCCGGCGCTTCCACCTGGTCGACGTGGACACGGCCGGCCGCCCCGCGTACCGCACCTGGATCCACGTCAACGGCCTCCGGGTCCGCCGCGCCGACTACGCGCGCGCCCCGCAGGCGGTCAATCGTTCCTTCGGCGTGCCGCAGGCGTACGAGTCCGTGCCCGCCTCGCGGATCGTCCGCGATGCCTTCGCCCCCGTGCGCCGCGAGATCGAGGGCAAGAAGGACAAGGAACTCGTCGAGGGCTGGGCTCGCGTCATCCAGCGCTACGGGCACATGTCGATGTACCGCTTCCTGACGGAGGAGGCCAAGCTCGACGTGCGGACGATCGACCTGATCGGAACCGTCGAGAACCTCACCTCCCGCCTGCACCTCGCCTTCGTGCACAGCTTCATCGGCGCCTCGCTGATCAGCCCCGACACCGCCTTCTACGAACTGCCCGGCGGTACGGCCACCTTGGCCGACGCGATGTACGCCCGCGTCAAGGACCTCGTACGGCTCGACCGGCGCGCCACCCGCATCACCCACGGCGAGGACGAGGTCACTGTCGACACCGTGTCCGAGGGCCGCGGCGGCAGCCCCGTGCGGCGGGAGACCTTCACCGCCGACATCGCCGTCATCACCGTCCCCTTCTCGGGACTGCGCCACATCCCCATCACCCCCGCGCTCTCCTACGGCAAGCGGCGCGCGGTCACCGAGCTGCACTACGACGCCGCCACCAAGGTGCTGCTCGAATTCAGCCGCCGCTGGTGGGAGTTCGACGAGGCCGACTGGAAGCGCGAGCTGGAGGCCGTGCGGCCGGGCCTGTACCGGAAGTACCAGACCGGGCGGACCCCGGTGGACGGATCCCTGCTGGGCGCCCACTCCTCCGTCCGCGCGGGCCACATCTCCGCCGGCCAGCGCGCGCACTACGCCGCCAGCCGTGTGGTCAGCCGCGACCAGCCCGAGGCGGCCGGAGTCATCGGCGGCGGTTCGGCCACCGACAACCCCAACCGCTTCATGTTCCAGCCCTCCCACCCCGTGGAAGGCAGCGCGGGCGGCGTGATCCTCGCTTCCTACAGCTGGTCGGACGACGCCCTGAAGTGGGACTCGCTGGATGACGAGGAGCGCTACCCGCGCGCCCTCGCGGGAGTGCAGGAGGTGTTCGGACAGCGCGTCGAGGTGTTCTACACCGGAGTCGGCCGCACCCAGTCCTGGATGCGCGACCCGTACGCCTACGGAGAGGCCTCCGTCCTGCTGCCCGGCCAGCACACCGAGCTCTTCCCCGACGTCCGCAGGGCCGAGGGCCGCCTGCACTTCGCCGGGTGCCACACGTCCATCAAGCCCGCGTGGATCGAGGGAGCCCTGGAATCCGCGGTACGGACCGCCCTGGAAGTGCACACCGCCTAGCCGGCGGCCCGGCCGCCCGGCCGTCCCGGGCGGCCGTCAGCTCTCCGCGAGCACGATCAGCCAGTCCTCCTCGGAGAACCGGATCCGCTGCCGCTTGTCGGGGTTGATCCGCACCCCGTGGTCGGGGGCCGTGGCGCTCCGGGCGCGCAGCCGGTAGCCGACCGCGCATTCCCCGCGCCGCCGCGCCGACTCGACGACCGTGGCGAAGGAGACCTCGGAGCCGGCCCGGACGTAGTCCGCGGCCGGCTTGAGGTGGAACTCGTGGCCCCGCGCCGTGAACAACTCCTCGAAGACCTCGGCGAGATACGGGCTCTCCGAGATCTGCGTCATCAGCAGACTGATCAGCCTGCCGCTCACGATGAAGTCCGCTCCGTCCCGGGCGGGTGCGAGGAGCCGGTTGCCGTCGTCGGACATCTCGGTGGTGAGGGCGAGCTCCCGCCGGGCGGCGTCCCCGACCGCCCGCAGGTGCAGCAGGGTCACCAGCGTCCTGTCGTCCGCCCCGGCCTCCTCCGCCGCCCCGGCCTCCGCCGTACCGGCTCCCGCCCCTGACTCCGGATCCGCCGCGGCCGGGAGCCGCGCCTCGCCGATCACGATCACGCCGTCGTACGAGGGCACGTCCAGCTTGGCCAGGGTGAGCGGGTCGGTGATGTCGCCGGTGTGGAGGGAGACCTCGAGGCGGGACCGGGAGGCCGCGGCGAACCGGGCGCCGTGGGTGTCCGCGTACGCGCCGAGCGCCACGACGTCCAGGGTCGTTCCCGGGCTCACGTACTGGTCCAGCTGCTCGATGACGAGCGGGGCGCGGCGGTTCCAGCCGAGCAGCAGGAGGCGTTCGGCCGGGGCGGGCCGGGGCCGGGCCGACACGATCGCCTTCTCCTCCACGAGGGAGCCGAGGGAGGCGGCGTCCTCCCGGACGGCCGTGTCGTCGTCGGGGGAGATGACGATGATCCGGTCGGCCGCGCCGATCACGGTGTCCTGGCCGGGGTTGAGGGTGACGCTCCCGTCGGCGTGCAGCAGGCCGACCGCGCAGGACGTGGCGAAGGACAACAGGGCCTCGCCGAACGTCCGCCCGGCGAGGTCCTCGGCGGCGACCGGGTAGAACTCGTCCCCCTCGAAGTCCAGCAACTCCGAGTAGACGAGGGAGAGACCGGGCTGCCGGGCGGTCTGGACGAGCAGCCGGGCGACGATGTCGTCCACGCACAGGACGTGCCCCGCGGGCCCGGCGGCGAGCCGGGCGGTGACGTGGTTGCGGGAGTCGCGGACGGCGGCCACCACCGCTCGCCCCTCGCCGGACCCGGGGACGGCCGCGCCGAGGGCGAGGAGCGTCTTCACCACGTGGGCGTCACCGCCGTCCCCGGTGGGGGGCAGCACCAGCACCGCCTTCGCGCCGCCCGGACTCACCCGGCACAGCTCGGTGGGGTCGGTGGTGCTCCCGCTGCGGCAGATGATCCGCGTCCTGCCGCCGTCGCCGACGCGGGTGGAGATCTCGTCCTCCATCCACACCTTGTCCTGCGGGGCGAGCACGGCGATGGCGGACCTGCGCTGGTTCGCGTTCGCGGCCACCAGCTCCCCGATCACCGGAAAGACCTGGTCCGACCAGCCCAGTACGACGGTGTGCCCGGTCTCCAGAACGGTGGAGTGACCGAGGCGCAGCGCCATGATGCGCCGGTTGATCCCCGTGGTGATCAGACTGACCAGGGTCGACACGAAGAGCAGCGCCACCAGCGCGAGGGCCACGGAGGCCAGTACGTAGAGCGGGGAGCCGACGGCGCCCCCGATCTTCAGGGTCTGGCCGACGCTGACCCACACGGCGGTGAGCCGGCCGGACAGCGTGGTCGGAGCGGACCGGTCGGACCAGACGAGCACCATGCTCGCCGGGACGACCACGGCCAGGCAGGCCACGGCGAGCCAGCCGATCAGCGCGGCCGTTCCGCCCGAGACCAGATGGTCGAACCGGTACCGGAAGCGGAGCCGGAGTGACGTCGTGTGCCGCTGCGCCACACAAGCTCCCGTACCTGAGTCGACGCGCCGTTCGCGCCGGTCGGAGCGGCTGCCCGCCCACCGGTGGTCACCCTAGGCAGGGGCGGGCCCACACCCCTCGTGAACCGCACCGGACTCACTCAGAGGTGTGAACGCGCCGGGGGCGCCCTGCCCGTGCGCCACACCCGGCCGGCGGCCGGTGCGCGGAGCGGGAAGGGCGCCCGGAGCGCCGTTCAGGAGGTGGTGGAGCGGGATGTGCCCTTGTCCGTGCACAGGGCCCAGATGATGAAGACGCCGATGGCGATCGAGATGAGGCCCCAGAGCGGGGTGTAGGGCAGCCACAGGAAGTTGAGGATGATGTCCAGCGCGACGATCACCACACCCGTGACCTTGGCCCAGGCCGCGCCCTTGAGGATGCCCGTGCCGACGACCACGAGGACGATGCCCAGGACGAGGTGGATCCAGCCCCACGCCGTGACGTCGAACTTGAAGGTGTAGTCGCCGACGGTCGCGTAGACGTCGTCGTTCGCGATGCCGACGATCCCCTTCAGGATGCCGAGGACGCCTTCGACGAGCATCAGCACGCCGGCGAACACGGTGCCGCTCGCCGCCCACGGGTTCTCGTCAGTGGTGTACCTGCTGTGGGGGGCCCTGCTGGGGGGCGTTGCCTGTGCCACGAGAGGCTCCTTCGTCGGGCGGGACGCCGTGGGTCCTGCGTTGCGCCCAGCGTCCGTGGCGGGGGAGGACGGGGACATTCGAGCGCCGCCATTCGGGTGAATCCGCGCGAGGGCCCCGACTGCGTGGGGGGTGGGCGCACGCCGGAAGGCCGGCGGGGCGGGGAGCCCTGCCGGCCTTCCGTGGGGTGTGGGGTCAGGGGGTCGTCTTGCCGACCTCCAGGTCGGCCGTCGGGTCCTTGACCGTGCCGCCGGGCGGGCCGGCGGCCGCGCTCGTGTTGTTCGCGGGCCTGGGGTCGCGGGTCAGGGAGTCGACGATCGCGGTGTTGCGGATGTCGGAGCCGTTCCCGGTGTACTCCGGGTCCAGCTTCACCTTGATCACCCAGGTCATCGAGGCCCCGGACGCCAGCCGCGGCAGCGCGCCGCAGGTGACGGTCCGCCCCGAGGTGCAGCCGGGGTCGCCCGATACGAAGCTCAGCGCGGTCGGGAGCGTGTCGGAGACCGTGATCCGCTCGGCCTGGGAGGGGCCGTTGTTGGTGACGGTCAGGGCGTAGTCGAAGGTCTCGCCCGGGGCCACCGGGCTGGTCTGGACGGCCTTCTTGGTGAGGGCGAGGTCCGCCGCGGGATCCGTGACGTGCCCGCCGGGAACGGTCGCGGTGCTCTTGTCGTTCCCGCTCGCCGGGTCGATGTTGTCGGCCGTCACCTGGGCGGTGTTCTTCAGGTCGCTGCCGTCTCCCGCGTAGGCGGGATCCACCTTCACGGTGAGCAGGTACTCGATCGTTTCACCGACCCTGAGCGGGCTGGTGCGCCTGCACGACACCAGGTGCCCGGCGACGGTGCATCCGGCCGGGGAGGAGGTCACGTACGAGAGGCCCTCGGGCAGCGCGTCGGAGAGCTTGACGTTGAAGGCGTCGGCCGACGGGCCGTTGTTGGTGATCCGGATCCGGTAGTCGAAGGTCTCGCCCGGCACCGGGGGCTTGGTGCCGACTGCTTCCTTGACCACTTCCAGGTCCGCGGTCGGCTTGTTGACGGTGCTGCCGGGCAGGCCCGCCGGGCTGCTCGTGTTGTTCTCGGGCTTGGGGTCCTTGGTCCGCGAGGTGGCGGTGGCCGTGTTGCGGATGTCGGATCCGTTGCCGGTGTAGTCGCTGTCGAGGCGGACGGTGAACCGCCAGATCCGGGTCGCCGAGGGCTCCAGTACGGTCACCGGCCCGCAGGTGACCGTGCCGTCGGTGGCCGAGCAGCCGTCGGGGGAGGAGACGAAGGAGAGCTGTGCGGGCAGCTTGTCGGTGATCGTGGTGCCCACGGCGCGGGACGGGCCGTCGTTGACGGCGGTCACCACGTAGTCGAAGGTCTGCCCGGGGGCGATCGGGGTGCTGGTCGCGGGCGCCTTGCTCGTCCACACGTCGGCCTGCGGGGCGGTGACCCCGCCCGGCGGCAGCACGGCGCGCGAGGTGTTGTCGGAGGGCTCCGGATCCTTGGACGCGGAGGCGGAGGTCGCCGTGTTGCGCAGGTCGCCGCCGTCACCGGAGTAGGCGGCGTCCAGCTTCACCTTGAACGTCCACACCACCTCGCCGCCGGGGACGAGCCGGGCCAGCGGACCGCAGGTGACGGTCCGTCCGGACACCGCGCACGGGTCGGCGGAGGACACGAAGTCCAGCCCGACGGGCAGGGCGTCGGTCACCACGACGTTGCGCGCGTCGGAGGGTCCCTTGTTGGTCGTACGGACCTCGTACTCGTACTCCTGGCCCGGCACCGTCGGCCCCGCGCCCAGCGGGGTCTTGACGGTGGCCAGGTCCGACACGGGATCGAACGGCCCCGGCGGCAGCACCGGATCCGGTTTGTTGTTGGCCGGGTCGGGATCGGTGGCCTCGGAGCTGCCCGTGGCGCTGTTGCCGAGGTCGGAGCCGTCGCCCTGGTAGGAGGGGCTCAGCCGGGCCTGGAAGCTCCAGCTCTTGGTCTCCCCGGCGGAGAGCTGCGGTTCGGGCCCGCACGTGACGGTCTGGCCGACGGCGGTGCAGCCGTCGGAGGAGCCCACGAAGGAGATCCCGGTGGGGAGCTTGTCCGTCGCGGTGACCTTCCGGGCCACCGACGGGCCCTTGTTCCTCGCGGTCAGCGTGTAGGTGATCAGGTCACCGGGGGCCTTGGCCCGCTGCGCCGTCACCTCGATCCTGGGCCCTCCGCCGGGCAGGGCGGCGGCCCCGGGGACCGGTCCGGCCCACAGGGCCGCGGCGCTGAGCAGCGGGGCCAGCGCCCACACCACCGACCGCCGGCCGGGTGTCGTCGTCATCGCGCATCGTTCCGTTTCGTGCGGGAGGGGACCGTACAGAGAGAGCTGTACGGGAGTCGGGGGAGGGCGGGCAGGGGGCGGCCCCGTCAGCCCGCCGTCGCGCGCTTGGCGAGCTCGATGTCGGCGGTCGGCGGGCGGACCCGACCGCCGGGCACACCGGCGGAGCCGCTGTTGTCGAGCGGGTTCGGATCGGCCGTGTCCGCGCGGGCGGTCGCGGTGTTCCGCAGGCCCGTCCCGTCCCCGGTGTACGCCGGGTCCAGGCGCACGGTGAAGGTCCACGACCGGACCCCGCCCGGGTCCAGCGTCGCCGCCGTACCGCAGGTGACGTCCCGGCCGACGGCGGTGCAGCCGCCGGCCGAGGAGACGAAGGCGAGCGCCGCGGGCAGCGGGTCGGCGACCGTGACCGTCCGGGCCACCGACGGGCCGCCGTTGCGTACGGTCACCGTGTACGTGAAGGTCTCCCCGGGGGCCACGGGGGAGCGGGCCTCGACGGCCTTCACCAGCGACAGGTCGGCCTGGGCGGCCGCCACTCCGCCCGGCGGACCCGTGGCGGCGCTGGTGTCGTTCGCGGGCTGCGGATCGGGGAGGGCGTGCCGGACGGACGCGACGTTGCCGAGGTCCGAGCCGTCACCCTGATAGGCGGGGTCCAGCCGTACGCGTACGGTCCACGAGGCGCTCGAACCGGCGTTCAACTGATCGCGGACCGGGCAGGACAGCTGCTGTCCCGAGGCGGTGCACCCGTCGGCGGAGGACACGAACCGCAGCGGACCGGGAAGGGTGTCGGAGACCCGGACGGCGCTCGTGTGGGAGGGCCCCAGGTTCCGCGCGGTGATCCGGTACGCGAACTCCTGCCCCGGGACCACCGGTCCGGAGCCGACCCCCTCCTTCTCCGCGGCCACGTCGGCCCGCGCCGTCACCACCGTGGCGGGGGCGGTGGAGCTGTTGTCCGCGGGATTGGTGTCCGTACGGTCCGCCGGGGCGGTCACGGTGGCCGTGTTGGACAGTGTGACGGGCTGGGCCGGGGCGGTACCGGTGACGGTGTAGGTGACGGAGCCGCCCCGCAGGAAGTCGGCCGTGGTGTCCAGGACGTTCCCGCTGCCGGAGGCCCGCCCGCAGGTCCCGCCGGTGCCGGCGCGACAGGTCCAGGTCACGTTGGTCAGCCCGGGCACGGTGTCGCGCACGACGGCGCCGGTGACCTCGTTGGCCTGGCTGTTGGAAACGGCCAGGGTGTAGGTCACCGGTCCGCCGCCGGCGGGAAGCGTCGCCGGGGAGCCGGTCTTCGTGAGGGTCAGGTCGGCCGGCACGTTGATCCGCAGGTCGTCGATCTCGTGCACGTTCGTCGCGCCGCCGGTGCTCCCGGAGAAACCCACCTTGAGGGTGGCCGGAAGCTTCGGCTGGCCGGTGATGCCCGTGACGTCGTAGTCGGTGATCAGCGCGGTCATGGCCGTGCCGGGGCCGCTGTCGGACGACACCGACAGCAGCATCTTGGTACCGCTGGGCAGGAGGGACACGCGGATCGTGCGCTCCTTGGCGCGGCTGCCGGTCTCCACGGTCTTGCCCGGCCCGTCGGCGGCCGTGGCGAAGCGGTACCCCGCCCTGCCGCTGCCTCCGCCGCGGACCACGATCCTGTTGGGCTGTCCGCCGGGGCCGCCGTTGCCGACCGTGTTCGAGGAGAAGTTGCCGAACTCGTCCAGCCCGATGCCGAGGTAGGCACCCGGTACGCCCGAGGCGGCGCAGGCGTCCGCCGTACCGGAACAGGCGTAGCCGAGGGCTCCGCCGACGGCGCCGGTCCCGTCGGCCGCCGCGCCGTCCGCCAGGTAGAACGACAGCCCGTCACCCCGCTTGCCCTCGAAGGCCGTGCCCCCGTAAGTGGCGTAGCGGAACTCGGCGACGATCCCGAGGCTGGAGGGGAAGGAGTCCTTCAGCTTCCAGGTCCCGGCCTGGCCGGAGCTCGCGGACGTCAGCCGCAGCCAGCCCCCGCCCTCGGGATAGCTCGCGTTGCCGCTGGTGCCGCCCAGGTTGGCGGAGCTGTCGAAGGTCTCGTTGACGGGGAAGGCGAGCGCGCGGGGCCGGGGGCCGTCGGCGGGGTCGGCCGCGGCGGCCGTGCCCGCCGTCGCGGGCGCGGCGAGGGCGGCCGGCAGGACCAGCGCCGTCGTGCACAGCAAGGCGGCCGCGGCCCTGCGCCACGGGGCGGACCGGGCACTCCGGGCACTCCGGGCACTCCGGGGCATCGTCATACCGGATCGTTCCTCGTCTGCTCGCGCTGCGGTGGGGCCTGCGGCGGCCGTCCGCCGCGGGGAGCGCGGCGAACGGCCGGTCACGGGCGCCGCACCCGGAAGGCCGTCCGCAGCGCCGCGCCCGCGGCCACCAGCGCGGTGGAGGTCCACAGCAGCCAGGAAGGGACCGTGGCCCCGGAGTCGGCGAGGTCGCCGTGCCCGCCGTGCTGCTCCCGGCCGTCGTGCTGGTCGCCGCGGCCGTGGTGGCCGTCCCCGTGACCCCCGTGGCCCTCGTGCTCGTCGTGCCCGTCGTGATGCTCCCCGCGCCCTTCGGACACCAGGCACAGCCGGCCGCCGCCCGGCCCCGTGGTCCCGGGCCGGTTGGCGTTGTCCGAGAGGTCGGGGTCGAAGCTCGCCGAGGTGACGCGGGCGACGTTCTCGATGGGCGTGCACCGGCCGTCCGGCGGCCGGGCCGCCCGGTCCCCGGTGACGGCGCGCACCGTGATCCGGTACTCCGCCTTCTCGCCGGCCGCCAGGCGGTCCAGCGGCGGACAGACCACCAGCCGCTCCCCGTCCTTCGCGACCGCGCAGTCGTCGGGCGAGGAGAGCAGGGTCAGCGAGGGCGGCAGCAGGTCGGTGACCTGGAGCTGCCGCGCCGTCGCCGGGCCCTCGTTGCGCACCGTGATCAGGTAGGTGAACTTCTCGCCGGGCCTGACGTGCTCCCGCCCCTTCGCGAGCACCGCGGTCTTCCGCAGCGACAGGTCCGCGGTCCGCGCACTGGGCGGGATCTCCAGTCCGGTCAGGGAGGAGGTGTTGTTCCGGGAGTCCGGGTCCGCGGTGGCCGAGTCCACGACCGCTTCGTTGACGATGTCCGAACCGTCTCCGCGGTAGCCGGCGGCGAGCCGTACGGTGATCACCCACGCGTGCGAGGCGCCCACCGCCAGGGTGGCCAACGGCCCGCACACCGCCGTCCGTCCGCTCGCGACGCAGCCGTCGCGGGACGAGACGAACTCCAGGGAGGGCGGCAACCGGTCGGTGACGCGCACCTGCCGGGCGGTGGACGGTCCCCGGTTGGTCACCGTCACGACGTAGTCGAAGGTCTCCCGCCCCGCCGGGGCGACGCCCTCCCGGCTCTCCGGGTCGTCCTGCTCGGCGGCCGCCGCCCGCCGCAGGGTGCCCGACACCGCGAGGTCCGCGCTCTCCGGGAGCTCCGAGGCGGCGGCTCCGGTGGCGCTCTCCCCGGACTCGTCCGCCGCCCGTACGCCGTTCCCGTCGGGTCCTGTTCCCGGGGGCGGCTGCCCCGTACCCGCGACGGGCGCCGCCGGTGCGGCGGACGCGGGGGAGCTCGGGGATCCGGACGGGGTGCTGGTGCCGGGGTCCGCCGGTGCCGGCACCAGCGCCGATGCCGCGGAAGGAGCCGCGGAGAGGAAGCAGCACGCCGCCACCGCGGAGAGCGCGGACACGGTGCGCCGACGCCGGTACGGGCCACCGGCGCGGCTTCTCACGACACGTCGCATCGGCTGCCCTTCGGGGAGGAGAACTCGCCCAAAGAGGACCAGTGCGGTGATCTATTCACACAAATGGTCAGGAAGGGTGCGCCTTGGTTGATCGCTTATGACCAATGGGTGATCGAATTCAGTCCGTCGGTCGTATGTCGTCGGCTCAGCCGTGCGCGGCGTGCAGTGCGTCCGTGGAGTGGTGGTGGCTGTGCCGCCATCCCGCCCCGGCCCGTCGTGCCCCGCGCAGGTGCGGATGCCCGGGAGTCAGGCCAGTGTGCTCATGTTCGTGTACGTGGCCCCGGCCCGTCGCCGCCGCCGTCTCCACCGCCGCCGCCGCGGCGCCCGGCTGCCCGGCCCCGGCTCCGGCCGGCCACAGGCGGGCTGCGAGGGCCGCGGCCGCGAGGGCGATCGCACCCAGGGCCGCCGTCGCCCACCCGAGCCCGGCCTTCGCCCCGAGCCAGCCCGCGAGCGGATAGGTCAGCAGCCAGGCGGCGTGCGACAGGGAGAACTGGGCGGCGAACACCGCGGTGCGGTCCCCCTCCGGAGCCGCCCGCCGCAGCACCCGCCCGGCGGGCGTGAGCACCATCGAGCACGCCGCCCCGAACCCCGCCCACGTGGCCAGCAGGGCGGGCCAGCGCCAACCTCCGCCGTGCGCGGCGGTGATGACGCCGAGGGCGCCGAACGCCGCCGGGAGCAGCAGGGCGCCGGCCAGCATCACGCGCCGGTCGGGGCGGTCCTCCAGGATCCGCGGCAGGGCCAGCGCCACGGCCATGGAACCGGCTCCGTACGCGCCGAGAGCCAGGGCGACCGACTCGGCGGACAGCCCCAGGACGTCCCGTACGTACACGACGGAGTTGACCGTGACCACGGCTCCGGCGGCCGCGACCGCGAGGTTCATGGCCAGCAGGGACCGCAGCTGCGGGGCGCCGAGGAACAGCCGCGCCCCCGCGGTGGCCTTGGCGTACGCCCCCGGGCTGACCCCGGCGCGGGCCGGCCCCCGCCGGGGCAGTGCGGCGGACATCACGAGCGCGGACGAGCCGAGGAATCCGGCCGCCGTACCGAGGAACAGCCGGTCGTAGGTGGCCACCGACAGCAGTGCGGCCGCGAGCGCGGGACTGAAGAGGCTCTCCAGGTCGTAGGCGAGCCGGGACAGCGACAGGGCCCGCGTGTAGGCGCGCTCCTCCGGTAGGACCTCGGGGATCAGGGCCTGGAAGGCCGGAGTGAAGGCGGCCGAGGCGGTCTGCAGCAGGAAGATCAGGACGTAGACCTGCCACACCTGGCTCACGAACGGCAGGAAGAGCGCGACCGCCGCCCGGATCAGGTCCGAGCCGGCCAGCAGGGCCCGGCGCGGCAGCCGGTCGGCCACCGCGGCAACCGCCGGGGCGATGACCACGTACGCCGCCATCTTGATCGCGAGCGCCGTGCCGAGCACCGAACCCGCGTCGGCGCCCGCGAGGTCGTAGGCGAGCAGGCCGAGGGCCACGGTGGCCAGGCCCGTGCCGGTCAGGGCGATGACCTGGGCGCCGAAGAGGCGGCGGTAGGTGCGGTCGCGCAGCACGCTCGGCATGCGATGGCCCTCCGGGCGGGACGGTGGTGCGGGACCTCCAATGTATCCACACATGCGCATCTGCGCACATGTCTGAGGGATCACGGCTCCGCCCTCACCCCGAGCCGCCCCCGGCGACCTACCCTGTGGGGTATGCCAGCTCGCGAATCCCAGCCACCTGCACCCGATGCGCACCTACGGGATCCCGACAGGGCGCGCCTGACCGAGGCGACCGAGGTCTTCGCGATGCTGTCGGACGTCACCCGGCTGCACCTGCTGTGGCTGCTCGCCCAAGAGGAGTCGGACGTCGGCTCCCTCGCCGACCGGTGCGCCGCGTCGAGGACCGCGGTGAGCCAGCACCTGGCGAAGCTGCGGCTCGCGGGCCTCGTCGACACCCGCCGCGAGGGCCGCCGCATCCACTACAGCCTGCGCGACGGGCACTTGCGCCGACTCGTCCTGGAAGCCCTCAGCCACGCCGACCACCGGGTCAGCGGAACGGCCCCGCACAACTGAGCCCCCGCGGCGGCGCGCCCGACGCCCGGAGCGGCCCCCGCGCGCTCTACTGGCACGACCACTTGCACGGCCGCCGGCGCGGACAGCCGTGCCTCCGCGTGCGGAGGACTCCGGAAGGGCGGCCGATGGACTACCGGCAGGCGGACACCTCCACCCTCGTCACGATCGGCCACGTCGCGGTGGCCTTCGTCCTCACCTACCTGCTCGGCTTCGAGCGCACCCTGAGGGGGGCCGCCGCCGGCAACCGGACCTTCGCCATGATCGGCGTCGGCGCCGCCGTGGTGGCCGTCCTCGCCCTGGACGGCGCACCCAACGCCCTCGCGGGAGTCGTCACCGGCGTCGGATTCATCGGAGGCGGCCTGGTGTTCCGGCAGAACCGCACCGAGGGCGACCTCGTCCACGGGGTGACCACCGCCGGAGCGATCTTCGCCGCGGCCGCGATCGGAGCGGCCGCCGGACAGGGGCGGCTCGCCCTGGCCGTCGCGGCGACGGCCTTCGTGATCCTGGCGCTGGAGACCCGTCACATCCCCGGCCTGAGCGTCTTCGACGGCCGCCGGTGGGCCCACCGCTTCCGCAGCGACGCCGACCTCCTGCGACTGCACGGAGAGCGCAGCCCCAGCGCCGAGGACTGACCGAGGGCTGAGGCGGCGCCCGGTTCAGGTGTGGGAGGAGTTCCGGTGGCGACGATGGCCGCCCGTCATTTCCGCCGATGCACCCGCAGGCGTTGGATAGTTGCACTATCCTCGGCGCGTGGATCAGCTGATCGTCGAAGACCCGACCCGTATCGGCCCGTACCGTCTGATCGCCCGGCTGGGTGCCGGCGGCATGGGCCTGGTCTACCTCGGCCGCTCCGAGGGCGGGCGCACCGTCGCCGTGAAGGTCGTGCAGGCCGAATACGCCGGGAACCCGGAGTTCCGCAGGCGCTTCGCCCGGGAGGTGGCCGCCGCGCGGCGGGTGGGCGGGAGTTGGACCGCCGCCGTCCTCGACGCCGACCCCGAGGCCGCGGTGCCCTGGGTGGCGACCCAGTACATACCCGGGCCCGACCTGCACGCCGTGGTCGCCAAGGACTTCGGGCCGCTGCCCGAGCACTCCGTGCGCACCCTCGCCAACCGGCTCGCCCTCGCCCTGGGGGCCGTACACGAGGCGGGCCTGATCCACCGCGACCTCAAGCCCTCCAACGTGCTCGTCACCGTCGACGGCCCGCGCGTCATCGACTTCGGCATCGCCCGGGCGATGGACAGCCTGGCCGGGGACAGTCTGCTCACCCACACCGGCATGCTGATCGGCTCGGCCGGGTTCATGTCGCCGGAGCAGGTCCGCGGCCTCGAACTCACCCCCGCCAGCGACGTCTTCTGCCTCGGGGCCGTCCTCGTCTACGCCGCCACCGGACGGCTCCTCTTCGGCGCCGCGGACACCGGCCTGAACGCCCACCTCTTCCGCGTCGCCGAGGAGGAGGCGGACCTGACGGGCGTACCGGAGACCCTGGCCGACCTCGTACGCGACTGCCTGCACAAGGACCCGGCCCGGCGGCCCACCCCCGCGCAGGTGGCCGAACGCACGTCGCCGGACCGGGACGGGGAATGGCTGCCGGGCACGGTGCTCGCCCAACTGGGCCGCCACGCGGCCAAGCTGCTGGACTACGCCCCGGCGATGCCCGCGGCCCCCGAGCCAGCCCCGCGGCCGGACCCCCGCGTCCCCGCCGCCCGCCCGCACCCCCTGCCGCCCCCGTACGCTCCGACGGCCCCGGCCGACGCGACCCCCGCCGGAGGATTCGGCCCGCCCCCCGGCGTGCCGCACGAGGCCCCGTCCACGCCCCCGTTCACGCCCCCGGGCCAGGATCCGGCCGGCGCCCCGCGCGCCGCCGGACGCCGGCGCGGCCTGCTGGTGGCCTCCCTGGCCCAGCTGACGGTGGTGCTCGCGGCGACGGCCTTCACCATGGCGATGCCGTCCGTCCAGTCGGACCTCGGTGTCGACTCCGCCGGCCTGAGCCCGCTGTTCACGGCCTACGCGGTCTCCTTCGGCGCGCTGTTGCTGCTCGGCGGGCACCTCGCGGACCTGATGGGCCGCCGGCGGTCGCTGCTCGTCGGACTGCTCGGATTCGCGGCGGCCTGCGCGCTCGGCGGCTCGGCCGGCGATTCCGGCACGCTGTTCTGGGCCCGTGTCGTGCAGGGTGCCTCCGCCGCCCTGCTGACGACGGCCGGGCTCGCACTGGTCGTCGCGGACTCCACCGACACCAGGAGGCGGGGCCGGGCCCTCGGGGTCTACGCCGCGTTCACCTGCGGCGGTTCGGCCGTCGGGCTGCTCCTGGGCGTACCGCTCCTCCAGAGCCTGAGCTGGCGCTGGTGCCTGTACGCCCCCGCCGCGATCGCCGTGCTCCTCCTGCCGGTCGCGCTCACCGTGCCGCGGGACGACCCCGGTGCCTCCGGCGTCCGCCCGGACGTGCCCGGTGCGCTGCTCGGCACCGGCGGGCTCGCCGCCCTCACCTACGGCCTCACCGAGATCGAGTCCGACGGGACGATCGACCTCCTGGCAGTGCTCCTGCTCGCCGTCGGCGCCGCCCTCCTCGCCGGCTTCCTGTGGCGGCAGGCCGGCGCCTCCGGACCCCGCCTCGCCCCGTCCGTCTTCAAGGACCGCAACCGGGCCGGCGCCCTCCTCACCCTGCTCCTCGTGGGCATCGGCTCCCTGGCCCTGTTCTCCTCGCTGGCCTTCTACCTCCAGCAGATCGCCGGCTACCGGACGGACGAGACCTGGAGGTACCTCCTGCCCCTGCTGATCGGGACGGTGATCGGCTCCACCCAGGTCTCCGCCCGCCTGCTGCACCGCGCCGCACCCCAGGTCCTGATCGCGGCGGGGCTGGTGGTCGCGGCCGCAGGCGTGCTCGTCCTGGCCACCGGCGACAACGGATACCTGTCCACCGGCCTGTCACTGCCCAGCATGTTCCTCACCGGGCTCGGTCTCGGCGCGGCCCTCGTCCCGCTCCTCGCCACGGTGACCGCCGGCGTGGCACCCCGGTACGCCGGGGCGGCCTCGGCCGCCGTCGCCACGGCCCAGCAGCTGGGCGACGCGATCGGCGGGGTGCTGCTCGCCGTGGTCGTGGTCGTCGCCGCCCGGTCCGCGGAACCGGACGAGCAGTACCGGACGCTGGTGGAGGGCTACGGCACGTTCCTCTGGTGCGGGTTCGGCACCCTGCTGCTGGCGGCCCTCGCCGGCGGCCTGCTGGTCACCGCCAGGGAGCCCAGGGACGCCGGGCCGGCCGGGTAGTCCGCCGGGTAGCCCGGTAGCCCCTGTAGTCCCGGTAGGAGGTCAGCCCCTGCCGCGTACGAGCGTGAACACCGCGCCCTCCGGGTCCGTGACCACCGCCAGTCGGCCGCTCAGACCCTCGCGCGGCTGCTGGACGACTCCGCCGCCCAGCCGCCGGACCCGGGCGACGGCCGCGTCGGTGTCCTCCACCTCGAAGTACGTCATCCAGTGCGGCCCCCGGTCGTGGGGCAGGGAGCGGCCGACCCCGTGCACGGCCGCCACGGGACGGCCCTGCAGGGACAGCGTGAGGTAGTCGAAGTCCTCACAGGCGTCGGCGTGCGTCCGGGCCTCGTGGCCGAAGACGTGCTCGTAGAACTTCCCGACCGTCGAGGTGTCCTGCGTGACCAGCTCGTGCCACACCGGGGTGCCGGGCCCCCCGGCCAGCCGGGTCCCGAGGTGGGACGCCGCCTGCCAGAGCCCGAAGATCGCGCCCAGCGGGTCCGAGCAGATCGCCACCCGCCCCGCGATCCCGGCATCGAGCGGGCCCACCGCCACCGTGCCGCCGCAGGAGCGGATGGATTCCGCCGTCGCGTCGGCGTCGTCCGTGGCCAGGTACGTGGTCCAGGCCACCGGGAGCTGGCGGTCCGGCGGCATCTCGCCGATGCCGGCCACCTCCCGCCCGCCGAGCATGGCCCGGACGTACGGGCCCAGCTGCTCGGGGCCGGGCTCGTACTCCCAGCCGAACAGGTCGGCGTAGAACTCCTCGGTGGTCCCGAGGCCGTGCACCATCAGGCTCGCCCAGCACGGCGTGCCGGGTGTGCGCCGCGTTGCTTCCGATGCCTCGGTCATGTCAGCCGTCTCCTCCGTCGTCACGCACGTGACCTTTCCCGGAGCTGATGCTTCCACTCCAGGAGGCCCGGCGCGCCCCGACCGGCCGGGTTTCGCGGGAGCCGGGAGAGATGTCCGGATCAGTGCGGCCCGTCGATGTCAGGCTTGTTACGCGAGGTGGTGGCGGGGAGCAAAATTGGCGGCATGACTGTGAACCCGCCCCGCTCCCCGCTCGTCTCCGCCGCCGCTCTGAGGGAGGAGCTGGACGGCCCGCTGCCGCCGGTGCTCCTCGACGTCCGCTGGCAGCTCGGCGGCCCGAACCTGCGGCCCGAGTACGAAGCCGGACACCTCCCGAACGCGGTCTACGTCGACCTCGACGCGGAACTGGCAGGCCCGGCGGGCTCCGGCGGCCGGCACCCGCTGCCCGATCCCGAGGAGTTCGGGGCGGTGATGCGGCGGGCCGGGGTCTCGGGGGAGGCCCCGGTGGTCGTGTACGACGGCGGGCTGGGCTGGGCGGCGGCGCGCGCGTGGTGGCTGTTGCGCTGGACGGGTCACGCCCGCGTGCGGGTCCTGGACGGGGGACTGGCCGCGTGGCAGGCCGACGGCGGCTCACTGTCGGCCGAAGTCACTCCTGTGAGCGAGGGTGATTTCAAGCCAAATCCGGGTGCCATCGGGCTGCTGGACGCGGACGCGGCGGCGGCGCTGGCCCGGACGGGTGTGCTGCTGGACGCACGGGCGGGCGAACGGTACCGGGGCGAGGTCGAACCGATCGACCCGGTCGGGGGCCACATCCCGGGGGCGCTGTCGGCTCCGACCACGGAGAACACCGGCCCGGACGGCCTGTTCCTGGACCGCGAGGCCCTGCGGGCCCGCTTCGAAGGCCTCGGCGTCCACGCCGACACCGGCACTCCGGTCGGGGTCTACTGCGGCTCGGGCGTCTCGGGGGCCCACGAGGTCCTGGCGCTGGCGACGGCGGGGATCCCGGCGGCGCTGTACGCGGGCAGTTGGTCGGAATGGTCCGCGGACCCGTCCCGCGAGGTCGCCGTGGGCGAGCTGCCGGGCTAGGCACGCGGCCCCGGGCCCCGATGGCGGACTCCGCCGCCGGGGCCCGAGCCGGGCTACTCCTGCTTCTTGCGGCGCGTGCCGAAGACGATCTCGTCCCAGCTCGGCACCGCCGCGCGGCGGCCGGGGCGCACCCCGTCGGCCTCCGCCTGCCGGTCGGTGGTTCCCGTCAGCCGGTCCCGGTGTCCCGCGACGGTGCGCGGCATCAGGACGTCGGCGTACGCGGAACCCGCACCGGCCGACGCCGAAGCGGCGGGCGGCTCCTCCACCTCCGGTTCCGTGACCGGCTCCGGGACCACCAGGTCGCCGCGGAAACTCGGGACCGCCTCCAGCAGGGCGGTCAGCGTGTCCCGCTCCTCCTCGGGCTCCGGCTCCGGCGGGGGAGGCGGAGCCGGGTGGCTGACGGGCCGCTCCATCTGACGGTCGAGCGCGCGGTCCAGCGGCCTGTCGCGCGGCAGCCGCGCGATCCTCGGCACGAACGGGAAGCTCGGCTCCGGGGTCGCCGGCAGGTCGTCCGACTCGCCGATCAGCGAGCGGGCCTCGTCGTCCACGGCCACGACCAGCCGGCGCGGCGGGTCGTACGTCCAGCTCGCCGAGTGCGGTTCGCCCGCGACCCGGTAGACCAGCAGGACCTCCCAGGTGCCGTCGTCGCGGCGCCAGGAGTCCCACTGCACGGATTCCTTCTCGGCCCCGCGCAGCGAGAGCCTTTCCTGCACGGCCTCGCCGAGCTGGGGCCCGGTGTTCTCACCGGGCCGGCGCACGGGGGTCTTGCGGGCCCGCTCCGCCATGAAGGCGCGCTCGGCGAGCACGGGGCCCTCGAAGCGGCGCACCCGGTCGACGGGGATGCCGGCCATCTGAGCGACCTCCTCCGCGGAGGCGCCGGCCCGTATGCGGGCCTGGATGTCACGGGGGCGGAGGTGGCTCTCCACCTCGATCTCGATCTGGTTCAGGCGCGCACGGTCGTTACGTACGGCAGCCCGGAGACGCTCGTCGATCGGAAGCGTGTACTCCGTGCTGTCCGCAGCCTTGAGCACCAGTCGTGTGCCGTCATTGGAGACGGCCACGACACGCAGTTCGGGCATGGGGACCTCCCGGGTGGTGCCTGCCGACGTCACGTGCGTCGCTGCTTCCGCTAGTCGAGTGTGGCCTGCCCGGGTGCAGCCTGCCACTACCTTGCCGAGTTAAACCGGCGTGTCGGGCATGCGCCCTTGATCGCTGTTATGGCACGGTTACCTGTTGGGTACGCACAGTGACCGAACGATTACTGTGCGCAGCAGGATCCCGTGCAAAACCGCGGCATCGCCGGTCTCGAGTGCCGTTTTTCCATCAGCCGGCCCCCTCTCCCGAGTCCGGACATCCGAAAGGAAGGACGGCCCCAGGGCTCGCCACAGTACTCCATTCGGGCCACCTGGGTGGACCGCCGCGCCGCCGAACTTGTCCCGGACGGCGGGAGTTGGGCTGCCCTGGATCGGGCCCCCATCCTGCCGGACCTGCGTGCGCACCCGATTTCGGGTGTCTTGCTTCACAGAATCTCCGGAAACGGAACTATCCGTTTCGCTGACGTGTCAGTAACGGGAGAAGGCGTTGGAGCGCGAAGGGCAGGACACGCAGGGGATGGCGATGGGTCAGAAGACGGTGCTGGACGTGGAACCGGACCAGGAGACGGAGAAGAAGAAGCTCGATCTGAGCGTGGCTCAGGTCGCGGGTTCCTCCCTCGCCACGGTCGCGGCGGCCGTGCTGGCCTCGGGGATGGGCCTCTACGGGACCATCATCGGCGCCGGCATCGTGAGCGTGGTGGCCACCGCGGGCGGACCCGTCATCCAGCACTTCTTCCGCCGCACCGGCGACCAGCTCCGCGAGACGGCCCGGCCGAAGGCCCGTCAGGTCCCGGTGGCCGGGCCCGGGCCCGCCCCCGCGGGGCGGGCGCCGGACGGCACGATGATGCTGGGCACCGTCCCGGCCGGCGGGCCGTCGGCCGACGAGGAGTTCGGCGCGGGCACCGTCCACGGCACCCGCGTGCGGGGCTGGAAGCGGACGGCCGTGGCCTCCGGCGCCGCCTTCGCCATCGCCCTCGGCGGCCTGGGGACCTACGAGGCGGTGGCCGGTACCGCGATCAGCGCCGACGGCGGCACGATCCTCACCGGCGGCACCGTCAAGGCCCGCGATTACAAGCCGAAACCGCCCAAGGACCCGTCCGACAAGGGCGCGGACAAGGGCAACGGCAACGGCGAGAAGGGCGGCAAGGGCGGGAAGACCCCGGACACCGGGACCTCCCCGAGCCCCTCGCACCCGAACGGCGACAAGAGCCCGAAGCCCGACCCGGACACCTCGCCGTCCGCCGACCCGTCGTCCAGCCCCAGCCCGGCCCCGCCGAAGCCCGACCCCTCGCCGACCCCCACACCCCCGAAGCCCGACCCTTCGCCGAGCAGCAAGCCCCCGAAGTCCCCGACGCCGGGCACCGGTCAGGAGTCGCCGGCCCCCTGAGGGCGCGGCCCCCGGGATCAGCTCCGGGCTCAGTCCCCCAGGACGCGCCGCAGGTAGTCGTTGCCGAAGACCCGGTCCGGGTCCAGCCGGTCCCGGAGCGCGGTGAACTCTCCGAAGCGCGGGTACACCCCGGCGAAGTACTCCGCGTCCCGCGTGTGCACCTTGCCCCAGTGGGGCCGGCCGCCGTGCTCGGTGAAGATGCGCTCGGCGGCCGTGAAGTAGGCCTGGTACGGGGTGCCCTTGTACATGTGCACCGCGATGTACGCGCTCTCGCGGCCCGAGGCCGTCGACAGGGTGATGTCGTCCGCCGGAGCGGTCCGCACCTCCACCGGGAAGCTGATCCGCAGGTCGGAGCGGTCCACCATGGCCTTCAGCTCCCGTAGCGCCCCGACGACGCGCTCGCGCGGAAGGGCGTACTCCATCTCCACGAACCGCACCCGGCGCGGGCTGGTGAACACCTTGTACGGGATGTCCGTGTAGGTGCGCGCCGACAGGGCGCGGCTCGCGATCCGGGCGATGGAGGGGATGGACGCGGGGACGGCGCGGCCGAAGGAGTTCACGGCCTGGAAGAGGCCGTTGGACAGCAGCTCGTCCTCGACCCAGGCGGAGACCGCTCCGGGCGGGGCGGCCGGGCCCTGGCTGCGGTTGTTGCGCTTGGTGTTGCAGTTGCCGGTGTGCGGGAACCAGTAGAACTCGAAGTGCTCGTTCTCCGCGTGGTGCTGGTCGAACTCCTCCGTCACCCGGTCGAAGCTCATGGGCTCCTCACGGGCGGTCAGGAAGAAGAGCGGCTCCACGGCGAAGGTGATCGAGGTGACCACGCCGAGCGCCCCGATGCCCAGCCGGGCCGCCGCGAAGACCTCCGGATTCTCCTTCTCGGAGCAGACCAGCAGCTCCCCGTTCGCCGTGACCAGCTCCAGGCCGCGGATCTGGGCGGCGATGGAGGCCGAGTCGCGACCGGTGCCGTGGGTGCCGGTGCTGGTGGCGCCCGAGACCGTCTGCTCCATGATGTCGCCCATGTTGGTGAGCGACAGGCCCTCCTGTGCCAGGGCCAGGTTGAGGTCCTTGAGGACCGTGCCCGCCGCCACGGTGACGGTGCCGGCGGTCCGGTCGATCGACTGGATCCCGGCCAGCGACTGAGGGCGGATCAGTACGCCGTCGGTCGCGGCGGCCGCGGTGAAGGAGTGGCCCGAGCCGACCGCCTTCACCTTGAGCCCGTCCCCGGCGGCCCGGCGGACCGCCTCCCGGAGCTCCCCGACCGATGCCGGGGTGACCACGCGCGCGGGCGTGGCGCTGATGTTGCCCGCCCAGTTATGCCACGCGGCGGTCCGTGTCCCGCTGCTGCCTGCTGTCCCCGTCGTCGCCATCGTTGGAAGGCTCCTCCCCTTGCGCCGGCCTCGTCAGCCGGCGGTAACCCGCGAACGCAACCGCCGCCGCGGCGGCCCCCGCCGAGATGGAGACGACGTACCCGGTCTTCGCGCCGGCGGCGTCGATGACCCAGCCGGCCACGGAGGACCCGAGCGCGACCCCGACCGCGAGCCCGGTGCCCGTCCAGGTCATTCCCTCGGTCAGCTTCGCGCGTGGTACGTGCGCCTCGATCAGGGCCATCGTGGTGATCATCGTGGGAGCGATGGCGAGGCCCGAGACGAAGAGCGCCACGGCCAGAAACGGAAGGTTCCCGGCCAGTAGGAGGGGGATCATACTCACGGCCATCGCACAGATGCCCAGCACCCACCTGCGTTCGGCCTTGCCCTTGAGGTGCAGCAGGCCGAAGACGATGCCGGCGAGACAGGATCCGACCGCCCAGACGGCCAGGATGAAGCTGGCCCACGCCTTGTGCCCCTGCTCCTCGGCGAAGGCCAGCGTGACCACGTCGATGGAGCCGAAGATGGCCCCGGTGGCGACGAAGGTGGCCACCAGTACCTGGAGTCCGGGGGAGCGCAGCGCCGAGGTCCGGTCCGAGTTCTCGTCGCGCGGGTGCGGGGCCGGCTCGGTGGCGCGCTGCGCGGTCAGCCACCCCACGCCCACGAGCAGGCAGACCCCGGCGACCAGCGGACCCGCCTCGGGGAACCAGGTGGTGGAGAGCCCGATGGCAAGGATCGGCCCGAAGATGAAGCAGACCTCGTCCAGGACGGATTCCAGGGAGTACGCCGTGTGCAGTTCGCGCGGCGAGTCCCGGTAGATGGCCGTCCACCGGGCCCGGATCATCGCGCCCACGCTGGGTACGCAGCCCGCGAGCGCGGCGAAGACGAACAGGGTCCAGTCGGGCGCGTGGTTGGCCGCGCACAGCAGCAGCCCGGAGATGGCGAGGATCGCGAGCAGGCTCGCCGGACGCAGGACGCGGCGCTGGCCGTACTGGTCGACCAAGCGGGAGACCTGCGGGCCGATCCCGGCGGCGGAGAGCGCGAGGGTGGCGGTGAGGGCGCCGGCCAGTGAGTAGCGGCCGGTGAGCTCGGAGATCATCGTCAGGATGCCGATGCCGACCATGGAGAGCGGCAGCCGGCCTATGAGGCCGGCCGCGCTGAAGCCCCGGCTCCCGGGGGCGGCGAAGATCGCGCGGTAGGGACTGGGCAAGGTGCCCTCCGTAAGGGACGTCATTGGCCCATACAGGTTACGGCCGCGCACAAGCCGCCCGCGCGGGGAGGAACCGGACAGGGGCCGAACGGCCCGTACCCCCGGGTCGAGCGGTCCCGGAGCCCGGACCTGTTTTCCGCGGGGCGGCGGCGGGTGGCAGGATTCGAAGCATGTCTGACCAGCTCCGCGCCGGCGCCCCCGGCTCGACCGAGGGCCCCGCCGCCCCTTACGACGCCCTCCTGCTGCTGTCCTTCGGCGGCCCCGAGGGCCCCGACGACGTCGTGCCGTTCCTGGAGAACGTCACGCGCGGCCGCGGCATCCCGCGCGAGCGGCTCAAGGAGGTCGGGCAGCACTACTTCGGCTTCGGCGGCGTCAGCCCGATCAACGCCCAGAACCGCGAGCTGCTGGACGCCCTGCGCAAGGACTTCGCCGGGCACGGGCTGGACCTGCCCGTGTACTGGGGCAACCGCAACTGGGGCCCGTACCTGAACGACGTGATGCGCGAGCTGGCCGCCGACGGGCGCCGCCGCGTCGCGGTGCTCGCGACCAGCGCGTACGCCTCGTACTCGGGCTGCCGGCAGTACCGCGAGAACCTCGCCGACGCGCTCGCCCTGCTCGTGGAGGAGGGCGTGGCCGAGGCGGACCTGCCGAAGGTCGACAAGCTGCGGCACTACTTCAACCACCCCGGCTTCGTGCAGCCCATGATCGACGGGGTGCTGGCCTCGCTGGCCGCGCTGCCCGAGGAGGTGCGCGCCGGCGCCCACCTGGCCTTCACCACGCACTCCATCCCGATCGCGGCGGCGGACGCCTCCGGACCGGTGGAGGACCACACGGCGGACGGCGCCGGCGGGGCCTACGTCAAGCAGCACCTGGACGTCGCCAAGGTGATCGCCGACGCGGTCCGCGCCGAGACCGGCACCGAGCTGCCCTGGGAGCTCGTCTACCAGTCGCGCAGCGGCGCCCCCCACATCCCGTGGCTGGAGCCGGACATCTGCGACCACCTGGAGGCCCTGCACGGGGCGGGCGCCCCGGCGGTGGTCATGGTGCCGATCGGCTTCGTCTCGGACCACATGGAGGTGCTGTACGACCTCGACACGGAGGCGACGGCCAAGGCCGCCGAGCTGGGGCTGCCGATCGCCCGCTCGGCCACGGTCGGCGCCGACCCCCGGTTCGCGGCGGCGGTACGGGACCTCGTGCTGGAGCGGGCCGCGGCGGAACGCGGCGAGTCCGTGGAGCGTTGCGCGCTCGGGCTGCTCGGCGCGAGCCACGACCTGTGCGCGGTGGGCTGCTGCCCGGCGCGCGGGCCCCGGCCGGCGGCCGCGGGCGTGGACAGCCCGTACGCGTAGCCGTAGCGCAGTGAAGTCCGCAGAATTCGATGAACGGGAGCCGGGCGTGATCTCCGAAGAGCTGAAGACCGAACTGCTGGACGTGGCCCTGGAGGCGGCCGGCCGGGCGGGCGCGCTGCTGAGGGACGGGCGGCCCGCCGATCTGGCGGTCGCCTCGACCAAGACGAGCCCGATCGACGTGGTGACCGAGATGGACATCGCGGCCGAGAAGCTGATCACCGGCATCCTCGCGGAGCGCCGGCCCGAGGACGGGCTGCTCGGCGAGGAGGGCTCGGAATCGGCGGGCACCAGCGGCGTGCGGTGGGTCATCGACCCGCTGGACGGCACGGTGAACTACCTCTACGGGCTCCCCACCTGGGGCGTCTCCATCGCGGCCGAGTACCGCGGCGAGACGGTGGTCGGGGTCGTGGCGGCGCCGATGCGCGGGGAGACGTACCACGCGGTGCTGGGGCGCGGGGCCTGGCTGGGCGGGGTCGGCCTCGCCTGCCGGCCGGCCGCTCCGCTGGACCAGGCGCTGATCGGCACCGGGTTCGCGTACGTCCAGAGCCGGCGGGCGCACCAGGCCGACGTGGCGCAGCGGATCATCCCGCTGGTCCGGGACGTCCGGCGCGGCGGTTCGGCGGCGATCGACCTGTGCGACGTGGCCGCCGGACGGCTGGACGGGTACTGGGAGCGGGGGCTGAACCCGTGGGACCTGGCGGCGGGCGAGCTGATCGCGCGGGAGGCGGGCGCGGTGACGGGCGGCCGCCCAGGGGAGCCCGCCTCGGGCGAACTCGCGCTGGCGGCGACCCCGGCGGTGTTCGCCTCGCTGCGGCCGCTGCTGGAGGAGGCCGGGGCCTGGCACGACTGAGCGGTCGGACCGGCCCCCGGGCATGAGGGAACCCCGGCGGCCGGGTGGCGGCCTCCGGGGTCCGGGGGTGTGCGGTGGCCGGTGGGATACCGGCGGCTGGAGTCAGCAGGCGGAGACGGTGACCGGAACGCCGTGATCGGCTGCGATGCGCTGGAGGTCTTCCAGCTCCGCCTGTTCCACTTCCACGAGGAAGTCGTCGCCCGTTTCGCGAGCCTGCCTGAGGTCCGACTGCGTGCTCCTGATGCGCTGCAGGAGACCCGCGGTGAATGCGTCCATGGTGGGTTCGCCCCCTCTTCGTGGGTCGGCGGCGGCACGTGGCAGTGCGCCGTCAGGGAGGTGTTCGGGGTGTGAAGTCGTCCTCCCCGCCGCGTTGGACCCAGAAACCTCGTAAGGCGAGGGAATCCTCACTTCCGCCTCTCAGGTCCTCCCCGGACACTCCCTGAGCACCGCCTGAGCACCGCCTGAGCACTCCTCGAGCACTCCTCGAGCCCCCGCGCGCGCCCCCGAGCGGCGTCTTACAGCCGGTTTACCGGCGAAAGGGGCAGGATGGACGACACATGACACCCCTGCCCTGACGGGCTCTGAGGAAGGAAACGACGTGCGCGTACTCGTCGTCGAGGACGAGCAGCTGCTCGCCGATGCGGTGGCCACCGGACTGCGCCGGGAGGCCATGGCCGTGGACGTCGTGTACGACGGTGCCGCGGCCCTGGAGCGCGTCGGAGTGAACGACTACGACGTGGTCGTGCTCGACCGGGACCTCCCGCTCGTGCACGGCGACGACGTGTGCCGGAAGATCGTCGAGCTCGGCATGCCCACCCGCGTGCTCATGCTCACGGCCTCCGGCGACGTGAGCGACCGGGTCGAGGGCCTGGAGATCGGGGCGGACGACTATCTGCCCAAGCCCTTCGCGTTCACCGAGCTCACCGCCCGGGTACGGGCGCTGGGCCGGCGCACCACGGTCGCGCTGCCCCCCGTGCTGGAGCGCGCGGGGATCAAGCTGGACCCGAACCGGCGCGAGGTGTTCCGCGAGGGCAAGGAGGTGCAGCTGGCGCCGAAGGAGTTCGCGGTGCTGGAGGTCCTCATGCGCAGCGAGGGCACGGTCGTGTCCGCCGAACAGCTCCTGGAGAAGGCGTGGGACGAGAACACGGATCCCTTCACCAACGTGGTGCGCGTGACGGTGATGACGCTGCGCCGCAAGCTCGGGGAGCCGCCGGTCATCGTGACCGTCCCCGGTTCCGGCTACCGGATCTGACGCGGGTGGCCGCGACCCCGGCGCCACCCTCCGCGCCACCGAAACCGACCTGGGACCCCGGCCAGCCCGAGGGTCCTTTCCCTTGGCTGCGGCCGACCATCCGGATACGCCTGACGCTGTTGTACGGCGGGATGTTCCTGATCGCCGGCATCCTGCTGCTGTCGATCATCTACCTGCTGGCGGCCCAAGCGCTGCGGCAGGGCAACGCGCTGCCCTTCACCATCGTGGGCGGCGGCCCGATCCAGGTCACCAGCAGCTGCCCCGGTGTGAGCGGTACGGGCCAGATGCCCGACCAGTTCAACGCCGCGATCAACACGTGCATCCTCGAACAGCGCCGGCACGCGCTGGACGACCTGCTGAGCCGCTCGCTGATGGCGCTGATGGGTCTGAGCATCATCGCCTTCGCCTTCGGTTACGCGATGGCCGGCCGGGTGCTCTCGCCGCTCGGCAAGATCACCCGGACCGCCCGCCGGGTGGTCGGCTCCGACCTCACCCGGCGGATCGAGCTGGACGGTCCGGACGACGAGCTCAAGGAGCTCGCCGACACCTTCGACGAGATGCTCGACCGGCTGGAGCGGGCCTTCACGGCCCAGCAGCGGTTCGTGGCCAACGCCTCGCACGAGCTGAGGACCCCGCTGGCCATCAACCGGACGCTGCTGGAGGTACACCTCTCCGATCCCGGGGCTCCGGTGGAGCTCCAGCAGCTCGGCAAGACCCTGCTGGCCACCAACGAACGCAGCGAGCAGCTGGTCGAGGGCCTGCTGCTGCTGGCCCGCAGCGACAACCAGATCATCGAGCGCAAGCCCGTGGACCTGGCGGAGGTGGCCTCGCGCGCCCTCGACCAGGCGCGCGGGGAGGCGCAGGCCAAGGGCGTGGAGATCCGCGGGGAGCGAGCCTTGGCCGTGGTCCAGGGCAACGGCGTGCTGCTGGAGCGGATCGCACTGAACCTGGTGCAGAACGCCGTGCGCTACAACGTGCCCGAGGGCGGCTGGGTGGAAGTGACCACCGAGGCCGTGCACGGGCAGGCGGTCCTGCTGGTATCGAACACGGGTCCCGTGGTTCCCGCGTACGAGGTGGACAACCTCTTCGAGCCCTTCAGGCGGCTGCGTACGGAGCGCACGGGCAGCGACAAGGGTGTCGGGCTCGGCCTCTCGATCGCGCGCTCCGTGGCGCGCGCGCACGGCGGGAGGATCCAGGCGGTCCCGCGCGAGGGGGGTGGCCTCGTGATGCGTGTCACTCTGCCCTTGTGAGAGCGGCCGCCGCCCTTGTGAGGACGACCACCCCGTGTTCGCTGTTGGCTGAATGCTTGGGTCATGAAGACAGTGACTTCTGTGCGATCGATCACAGTGGCCAGTGTCCGGCCATATGCGTTCAGTGACCTTGGGGGGGCCGGAAAGCCCGGGAAGTCCGGGTTTCCGGCCCCCCTGATGGCGGGAAATACATGGGGTGGCGTTTGTGCAAGACGGCCCCCGGACCGTGTACGGTCCCGGTCGTCATCCCAGCCAATCGCTCGTCTGAATGTGCGGCTGGGTGTCGATTGAGTAACAGACCTTGATGTGAGGCAAAATCTCCGCCTCAGGTCGGGCACAAGTCCGGCCTCTCGCGCGTTACGTGCGCTGAGACACCCGCTAAATCCCAGAGGGGGAGAGCGAACTATGGCAACGGACTACGACACCCCGCGCAAGACCGACGACGACGTAGACAACGACAGCATCGAAGAGCTGAAGGCTCGTCGCAACGAGAAGTCGTCGTCGAACGTGGACCTGGACGAAATCGACAACGCGGAGGGCCTCGACCTGCCCGGCGCAGACCTCTCGAACGAGGAACTGGCCGTACGGGTCCTGCCGAAGCAGGCCGACGAGTTCACCTGCACGAGCTGCTTCCTGGTGCACCACCGCAGTCAGCTGGCACGAGAGAAGAACGGTCAGCCGATCTGCCGCGAATGCGACTGAGAGGCGTCGGCCGTGACTGGCTCGACACCATTTCGGAAGCGGCGCTTCCGAAAAGCTGGTGATCCGGCGGAGACGCACGAGGGAACCGGGGGCCTGGAAACAGGGCCTGGAGCCCCCGGCGTACCCGCCGTGCTCCCCGACACCGCCGAGGCGGTGACGTCGGCCTCCGAGGCCGGCGAGGGGCCCCGGAAGAACTCCGGGGTCCGTCGGCTGCAAGCCGTCAAGAACGGTGTGCGCAAGGGCGGCGAAAGTGCCAGGGCCGCCGCCCTTTACCTCACCGACCGAGTCATCGAGAACGCACCGCGCGTTCCGGTTCGGGACCTCGCGACCCTGCGCGCGCAGTTCCCGGGCCTCGGGCCCGATCAGCTGGCCGACAAGCTGATCTCGGGCGCCGCCAACGCCACTTCCACGGTCGGCGCCGGGATCGGCGCGGCCGCCATGCTGCCGGTGCCTCCCGCCATGCCCGCCGAGCTGGCCACCGAGATCACCGGGGTCGCCGCGATCGAGCTGAAGCTCATCGCCGAACTCCACGAGGTCTACGGCCTGCGACCGCCCGGCGGCCTCAAGGAACGCAGCGTCGCCTACCTCACGTCCTGGACGGAGGAGCGTGGGGTCGACCTGACCAAGCCGACCACGCTGAACGCGGCGCTCGGCGGCCAGATGAAGCGCGAGCTGCGCCAGCAGATCATGAAGCGGATGTTCCGCAACCTGCCCAACCTGATGCCGTTCATGGTCGGCGCCGCGGTCGGAGCGGTCATGAACCGCCGGGACACCCGCAAACTCGCCGAGAAGGTACGTGCGGACCTGCGGGCCCGCGCCGTGCCCTGGAACGCGCTGCCGCAGCTCCCGCCCCTGGAGCGGCCCGCCGAGGCCCTTCCCGAGGCAGCCAGGGCCGCCGTCGAGGGCAGGCTGTTCGACCCTCGGGCCATCGACCCCCGCGACAGCGCCCCGCGGGACTGATCGGCGACCCGCGGGACCGTCCCGGCCGGGGTCAGTCCCGGCCCTGCGCCGCGCGGATGGCCGCCGCCAGGGCCTGCGGCTCGCGGGTGGAGACGTAGACGTACGGGGTCGGGTCCGAGGGGTCGGTGACCTCGACCCGGACCGCCGTCGGCACGTAGCTGCGCATCAGCATGAAGGCGCGCATGTCGGCCTTGTACGTACGCCAGGCGCGGGCCTCCTCCGCGTCCAGCACCTCCGGGTCGCCGAGCGCCGCCACCGGGATCCGGGCCTCCCCGGCGGCCAGCGCGCCGCCCACCACGCGCACGCGCTGGGAACCGTACGAACTCACCAGCAGCCCCGTCAGCGCGGTGCCCCCGATCAGCCCCGCGAGCAGCGGCAGCGTGCCGAGCGGGAGCAGCATCAGCGCGCAGGCCAGGCCGGTCAGGGCGGTGATGGCCCACCAGGAGCGGGGGGCCGTCAGACGTTCGTCGTAGTGCGCGGGGGAGAGCTGCATGCGGCCAAGCCTGCCACGAGGCGACCGGCGGGTAGCCGCGCGGGTAAGGTCTGCGGCTGTGAGTGGACGAAACACAGCGTTGACGCCTCCCGCCGACGCCACGGCGCCGGTGCGGCACCCCGATGCCCCGGCCCCCGGCGAACTCCTCGGCGCGCACTACGAGCACTGCTTCGGCTGCGGCGACGGCCAGCCGCACGGACTGCACCTGGCGGCCCGCGCCGGCGAGGGCGTGCGCGTCACCGCCGAGTTCACGGTCAAGGCGGCCCACCAAGGTGCGCCCGGCCTCGCGCACGGCGGCGTCCTCGCCACCGCGCTCGACGAGACCCTGGGCTCCCTGAACTGGCTGCTGCGCGTCATCGCCGTCACCGGCCGGCTGGAGACGGACTTCGTCCGGCCCGTGCCCGTGGACACGGTGCTGTACCTGGAGGCCGAGGTCACCGCCGTCGCCGGCCGGAAGATCTACTCCAGCGCGGTCGGCCGAATAGGCGGACCGCAGGGACCGGTCGCGCTGCGCGCCGACGCCCTCTTCATCGAGGTGAAGGTCGACCACTTCATCGACAACGGACGGCCCGAGGAGATCCGGGCGGCGATGGCCGACCCGGACCAGGTCAGGCGCGCACGCGCCTTCGAGGTGAACCCCTGATGTCTGAGAACAACACCGGCGTGGACGTGGCCATCCGGCGCGTCGACCCGGAGGTGCCGATTCCGGCCTACGGGCACCCCGGCGACGCCGGCTGCGATCTGGTCACCACGGTGGCCGCGGAGCTGGAGCCGGGGGAGCGGGCGGTCCTGCCCACGGGGATCTCCATCGCACTGCCCGAGGGGTACGCGGCGTTCGTGCACCCGCGCTCGGGCCTGGCCGCCCGCTGCGGGCTCGCACTCGTGAATGCCCCCGGGACGGTGGATGCCGGGTACCGTGGGGAGATCAAGGTGATCGTGGTCAATCTCGACCCGCGCGAGAGCGTCAGGTTCGAGCGTTTCGACCGCATTGCCCAGCTGGTTGTCCAGCGAGTCGAGCAGGTGCGCTTCCGCGAGGTGGCGCAGCTTCCCGACTCGGCGCGGGCCGAGGGGGGTTTCGGCTCCACCGGTGGTCATGCGGCCGTGGCCGGATCCGGCGCTGGTCAGCAGGGTGGGAATGGCTACGCTTCGGTCGTACACGACCGGGAAGGACAGTGACGTGTTCGGACGTCGCAAGAAGAACGACTCCGTCAAGGACGGCGGCGCGGCCGAGCAGGTCGTCGACGGCGTCGGTGCCGATGAGCAGGACGGCACGGAGGAGAACGACGCGGTACAGCCGCGCAGGGTGAACCTGCCGCCGGCCCCGCGTCCCGACGGCCCGTGGGACATCTCGGAGGTCCCCGGCAACCCCGAGGAAGGCCGGGTCGACCTCGGCGGCATCCTCGTACCGGGTGTCGAGGGCATGGAGCTGCGGGTGGAGGTCGCCGGGGACGCGATCGTCGCCGCGACCGTGGTGCTCGGCGACAGTGCCGTGCAGCTGCAGGCCTTCGCCGCGCCGCGCAAGGAAGGCATCTGGGGCGAGGTCCGCGAGGAGATCGCCGAGGGCATCACCAAGCAGGGCGGCATCATCGACGAGGTCGAGGGTCCGCTGGGCTGGGAGCTGCGCGCGCAGGTCCCCGTACCGCTCCCGGACGGACAGACCGGCGCCCAGCTGGTCCGCTTCGTCGGGGTGGACGGCCCGCGCTGGTTCCTGCGCGGTGTCATCTCCGGCCAGGGCGCGGTGCGTCCCGAGTCGGCCGGTGTGCTGGAGCGGATCTTCCTGGACACCGTCGTGGTCCGCGGCGAGGGCCCGATGGCCCCGCGCGACCCGATCGTCCTGAAGCTGCCGAACGACGCGCAGATGGTGCCGGACGGCGTGCAGACCGACGAGGCCGCGGACCAGGAAGGCTCCCGCTTCGGCGGCGGAATGGGCCAGCTGGAGCGCGGCCCGGAGATCACCGAGGTCCGCTGACCCCGGCTCGATCCGTCACGGCCGTGGGGGGGCCCCCCCCGGGGGGGGGGGGCCCCGCCCGGGGGGGGGGGGGGGGGCCCCCCCCCCCCCGGGGGGCGGCGCCCCCCCCCCCGCCCCCCCCGGGGGGGGGGCCCCCCCCCGCGGGGGGGGCGCCCCACGGCCGTTTCCGCGGCGGTACGAACCCGCCCGCGCCCGGGGGCGTCAGGGAACCGTCAGGGATCCGTCCGCGGCAGGTCATCGGCGCGTGAACGGGGCGGACGTCCCGGAGAATGGCCGCATGGGACGCGGCAAGCTCAGGATCTATCTCGGCTCGGCCCCCGGCGTGGGCAAGACGTACGCCATGCTCTCGGAGGGCCACCGCCGGGTGGAGCGCGGCACCGACTGCGTCGTGGGCTTCGTCGAGCACCACGGGCGGCCGCGCACCGAGGTCATGCTGCACGGCCTGGAGCAGGTGGAGCGCAAGGAGCTCGTGTACCGGGGCGCCGCCTTCACCGAGATGGACGTGGACTCCCTGCTGGCCCGCAAGCCCGCCATAGCCCTGGTGGACGAACTCGCGCACACCAACGTGCCGGGCTCGCGCAACGCCAAGCGCTGGCAGGACGTGGAGGAGCTGCTGCGGGCCGGGATCGACGTGATCTCCACGGTCAACATCCAGCACCTGGAGTCCCTGGGCGACGTGGTGGAGTCGATCACCGGCGTCCGGCAGCGGGAGACCGTCCCCGACGAGGTGGTCCGGCGGGCCGACCAGATCGAGCTGGTCGACATGTCCCCGCAGGCCCTGCGCCGCCGCATGGCGCACGGCAACATCTACAAGTCCGACAAGGTCGACGCGGCCCTGTCCAACTACTTCCGGCCCGGCAACCTGACCGCGCTGCGCGAGCTCGCGCTGCTCTGGGTCGCGGACCGGGCCGACGAGTACCTCCAGCAGTACCGGGGCGAGCACAACATCCGCTCCACCTGGCAGGCGCGCGAGCGGATCGTCGTGGGCCTCACCGGGGGGCCCGAGGGGCGCACCCTCATCCGGCGCGCCTCCAGGGTGGCGGCCAAGGGCTCCGGCAGCGAGATCCTGGCCGTCTACATCGCCCGCAGCGACGGGCTGACCGCGGCCTCGCCCAAGGAGCTCGCGGTCCAGCGGACGCTGGTCGAGGACCTCGGCGGAACGTTTCACCACGTCATCGGCGACAACGTCCCCGAGGCGCTCCTCGAATTCGCCCGCGGGGTCAACGCCACCCAGATCGTGCTCGGCTCCAGCCGCCACCGGTCCTGGCGGTACGTGTTCGGCCCCGGGGTCGGCGCCACCGTCGCCCGGGACTCGGGACCCGACCTCGACGTGCACATCGTCACGCACGAGGAGGTCGCCAAGGGCCGGGGCCTGCGGCCCGTGGCCCGCTCGGCGGCCCGGCTCGGCCGGACCCGGCTGCTGGCCGGCTGGGTGGTCGGGGTGGCCCTGCCGCTGGCGCTCGCGACCCTGCTGACGCACATCGACAACGACCCCGGCCTCGCCAACGAGATGCTGCTGTTCCTGGCGCTGACCGTGGGCGCCGCCCTGCTCGGCGGGCTCTGGCCGGCGCTGGCCTCGGCCGCCGTCGGCTCCCTGCTGCTGAACTACTACTTCGCCCCGCCCCTCCACCGCTTCACCATCTCGGACCCCAAGAACTTCGTGGCCATCGTGGTCTTCTTCGGCGTCGCCGGCTCCGTGGCCTCCGTCGTCGACGCCGCCGCCCGCCGCACCCACCAGGCCGCCCGGCTGCGCGCCGAGTCCGAGATCCTCTCCTTCCTCGCCGGCAGCGTGCTGCGCGGCGAGACCACCCTGGACGCGCTGCTGGAACGGGTCCGCGAGACCTTCGCCATGGAGTCGGTGGCGCTGCTCGAGCGCGAGAGCGACGTCGAGCCCTGGCGGCCGGCCGGCAGCGTCGGCCCCAACCCGGTCGCCCGCCCCGAGGACGCGGATGTGGACATGCCGATCGGCGACCACATGGCGCTGGCCCTGTCCGGGCGGGTGCTGCCCGCCGAGGACCGCCGCGTGCTCGGCGCCTTCGCCGCCCAGGCCGCCGTCGTGCTCGACCGGCAGCGGCTGGTCGGGGAAGCGGAGGAGGCCCGCCGGATGGCCGAGGGCAACCGGATCCGGACCGCGCTGCTGGCCGCCGTCAGCCATGACCTCCGTACGCCCCTGGCCTCCATCAAGGCTTCCGTCAGCTCCCTGCGCTCCGACGACGTGGAATGGTCCGAGGAGGACCGCGCCGAGCTCCTGGAGGGCATCGAGGACGGCGCCGACCGGCTCGACCACCTCGTGGGCAACCTGCTGGACATGTCACGGCTCCAGACCGGCACCGTGACCCCGCTGATCCGCGAGATCGACCTCGACGAGGTGGTCCCGATGGCGCTGGGCGGCGTACCCGAGGGCAGCGTGCTGCTCGACGTCCCGGAAACCCTGCCCATGGTGGCCGTGGACCCCGGGCTGCTGGAGCGGACCGTGGCCAACGTGGTGGAGAACGCGGTGAAGTACAGCCCGCCCGGGGAGCAGGTGCTGGTGGCGGCCAGCTTCCTCGGCGACCGGGTCGAGGTACGGGTCGTGGACCGCGGGCCGGGCGTGCCCGACGAGGCCAAGGACCGGATCTTCGCCCCCTTCCAGCGGCACGGCGACGCGCCCCGCGGCGCCGGGGTCGGGCTCGGCCTGGCCGTCGCGCGCGGCTTCGCCGAGGCCATGGACGGCACCCTGGAGGCCGAGGACACCCCCGGGGGCGGGCTCACGATGGTGCTGACGCTGCGCGCGGCGACCGGCGGGCGCCCGCCGGTCACGGTGAGCGTGGACGGCGAGGGGCGCAGCGCGCCCGGTGGGACCGCCGGGACCGGGGGACCGGAGCCCGGCGGGGCCGGGGGACTCCCGGCGGATCTCGATCTCGATTCGATACGACAGACACGACAGAAGGCAGGACCTCAATGACCCGGGTGCTCGTGGTGGACGACGAACCCCAGATCGTCCGGGCCCTCGTGATCAACCTGAAGGCACGCAAGTACGAGGTCGACGCGGCCGCTGACGGGGCGAGCGCCCTGGAACTGGCGGCCGCCCGCCACCCCGACGTGGTCGTCCTGGACCTCGGCCTGCCCGACATGGACGGGGTCGAGGTGATCAAGGGGCTGCGCGGCTGGACCCGGGTCCCGATCCTGGTGCTCTCCGCCCGGCACAGCTCCGACGAGAAGGTCGAGGCCCTGGACGCGGGCGCCGACGACTACGTCACCAAACCCTTCGGCATGGACGAGCTGCTCGCCCGGCTGCGCGCCGCCGTCCGGCGGGCCGAACCGGGCGCCGGGGCCGGCGAGGACGAGGTGGTCGTCGAGACCGAGACCTTCACGGTGGACCTCGCGGCGAAGAAGGCGGTGCGCGCCGGACGCGACGTACGCCTCACGCCCACCGAGTGGCACCTGCTGGAGGTGCTGGTGCGCAACGGCGGCAAACTGGTCAGCCAGAAGCAGCTCCTCCAGGAGGTCTGGGGGCCCTCGTACGGGACCGAGACCAACTACCTGCGGGTCTACATGGCGCAGCTGCGGCGCAAGCTGGAGGCCGACCCCTCGCACCCGAGGCACTTCATCACCGAACCGGGCATGGGATACCGCTTCGAGAGGTAGCGGGGGCGCCGGTACGCTTCCTGTATGAGTGCTGAACCGCGTCCCGAGAAGCCCGCGAAGCCGGCGAAGCCCGCCAGGCCTGCGGGCAGGTTCCGCCGGATGATAGAGCGGCTGTCCACCTCGCAGGAGGAGCTGCATTCGGCTGAACTGCAGGAGGACGCAGAAGCCGCGGGGTGCACGCGGATCTGCGACTGCCACGACCGTCAGATAGTGAAGGTGACCGGGACCCTGCGGACCGTCACCCTGCGGCCGCGCGCGGGCGTCCCCGCCCTGGAGGCCGAGCTGTTCGACGGCTCGGCCGCGCTGGACGTCGTCTGGCTCGGACGTCGCTCGATCGTGGGAATCGAACCCGGCCGTCGCATGATCGCCTCCGGGCGGATCTCGATGAGCCACGGCCGTCGGGTGCTCTTCAACCCGAAGTACGAACTCCGACCGCTCGGACAGGAGCACTGACGGTGACGTCACTCGACAAACCGACCACGCCCGGGACGGATCCCGCCGCGGAACCGACCGCGGACCAGAAGGCCGTCACGCAGGCCGCCCTCTTCGACGCCTTCGGCGGCATCCGGGGCACCGTGGAGACGATGCTCCCCGGTCTGCTCTTCGTGATGATCTACACGATCAACAAGGACGTGAAGCTGTCCGCCATCGCGGCGGGCGCGGTCGCGGTCCTGCTCGTGATCGTGCGACTGCTGCGCAAGGACACCGTCAAGCACGCCTTCAGCGGGGTCTTCGGCGTGGGCGTGGGCGTGGCCTTCGCCCTGTTCACGGGCAGCGCGAAGGGCTTCTACCTGCCCGGCATGATCTACGGCGCCGGCCTGGGCGTGGCCTTCACGCTCTCCGCGCTGGTGGGCTTCCCGCTGCTCGGCGTGATCCTGGGGCCGGTCTTCAAGGAGAACCTGTCCTGGCGCACGCGCAACCCCGGGCGCAAGAAGGCGTACGTCAAGGCCAGCCTGGCCTGGGGCCTGATCTTCCTCGCGAAGTACGCGATCCTCTTCCCGCTGTACTGGTGGGGCGACGCGACGCAGCTCGGCTGGGTGCTGATCGCGCTGAAGCTGCCGCCGATGGTCCTCGCGGTGTACTTCACCTGGCTCTTCCTGGCGCAGGCGCCGCCGCCGATCAACGTGATCGCGGAGTGGGAGGCGGAGGAGGAGGCGGAGAAGGCCGCCAAGGCCGCAGCCAAGGCCGCGAAGGCCGCGGGGGGCCCGGGAGCCTGAGCCGTACGCCGCGCAGCTCCGTAGCCGCGAAGTGCGAAGGGGGCGGCCGACCGCGATGGTCGGCCGCCCCCTTCGGGCGTTCGGCGGGAGCGCAGGTCAGTCCGCGGCCTGGAGGAGGTCCTCCAGCTGCTCCTCGCGGGCCTGGGCGGCCACGAAGAGGAGCTCGTCGCCCGGCTCCAGGGTCTCCTCGCCGTGCGGCGTGAGCACCCGGTTGCCGCGGATGATCGTGACCAGCGAGGTGTCCTCGGGCCAGGTGATCTCGCTGATCTGCTTGCCCGCGACCTGGGAGTCGGCGGGCAGGGTCAGCTCGACGAGGTTGGCGTCGCCGTGGCTGAAGCGCAGCAGCCGGACCAGGTCGCCGACGCTGACGGCTTCCTCGACCAGCGCCGACATCAGGCGCGGCGTGGAGACGGCGACGTCGACGCCCCAGGACTCGTTGAAGAGCCACTCGTTCTTCGGGTTGTTCACCCGCGCCACGACCCGGGGCACCCCGTACTCGGTCTTGGCGAGGAGGGAGACGACCAGGTTGACCTTGTCGTCGCCGGTCGCGGCGATGACCACGTTGCAGCGCTGGAGCGCCGCCTCGTCGAGCGAGGTGATCTCGCAGGCGTCGGCCAGCAGCCACTCGGCCTGCGGCACCCGCTCCACGGAGATGGCGGTCGGGGCCTTGTCCACGAGGAGCACCTCGTGGCCGTTCTCCAGGAGCTCGCCCGCGATGGAACGGCCCACCGCGCCGGCTCCGGCGATCGCGACCCTCATGCGTGTGCCTCCTCAGGACCCTCGGCGAAGGCTGCCTCCACCTTTTCGATCTCGTCCGTCCGCATCATCACGTGGACGAGGTCGCCCTCCTGGAGGACGGTCGCCGATGTCGGCAGCATGGCCTCGCCCAGCCGGGTGAGGAAGGCGACGCGGACGCCGGTCTCCTCCTGCAGCCGGCTGACCTTCTGGCCGATCCAGGCGGTGGAGGTGTGCACCTCCGCGAGCTGGACACCGCCGCTCGGGTCGCGCCACAGCGGCTCGGCGCCCGACGGCAGCAGCCGGCGGAGCATCTGGTCGGCCGTCCAGCGGACGGTGGCGACGGTGGGGATGCCCAGACGCTGGTAGACCTCGGCGCGCTTGGGGTCGTAGATGCGGGCGGCGACGTTCTCGACGCCGAACATCTCACGGGCCACCCGGGCGGCGATGATGTTGGAATTGTCACCACTGCTGACCGCCGCGAAGGCGCCCGCGTCCTCGATGCCGGCCTCGCGCAGCGTGTCCTGGTCGAAGCCGACCCCGGTGACGCGACGGCCGCCGAATCCGGCTCCCAGCCGGCGGAATGCGGTGGGGTCCTGGTCGATGACCGCGACCGTATGCCCCTGCTGTTCCAGGGTCTGCGCGAGGGCGGAGCCCACTCTTCCGCAGCCCATAATGACGATGTGCACGGCCGTCCTTCCGGCTGTCAGCGGCTCGCTGGATTCCAGCCTCATTGCTGCTCTGGCTTAACAGGGTCTCAGACCATGGCCCAAGCTACACACGGGCGGTCACCAGTGTGCCCCTTTGTACGGTCGGCGTGCGGTCGGCGGCCCGTCTTTGCCCTGGATGCGGGGCTCGTTTGCCCTGGATGAGGTGGGACTTCCCGCCCCATGGGGGTGGGGGGTTCGTCAGGCTGATTTCGAACGCTTACGATCCTCTGCGTGTCCAAACTGACCGACGTGCCCAAACGGATCCTGATCGGCCGGGCGCTACGCAGCGACCGCCTCGGGGAAACCCTCCTTCCCAAGCGGATCGCCCTCCCCGTGTTCGCGTCCGACCCGCTCTCCTCGGTGGCATATGCCCCCGGCGAGGTTCTGCTGGTCCTGTCGATCGCAGGCGTGTCGGCGTACCACTTCAGCCCATGGATCGCGGTCGCGGTCGTCGTGCTGATGTTCACCGTGGTCGCCTCCTACCGGCAGAACGTCCACGCCTACCCCAGCGGCGGCGGTGACTACGAGGTCGCCAACACCAACCTCGGGCCCAAGGCCGGTCTCACCGTCGCGAGCGCCCTGCTCGTCGACTACGTCCTCACGGTCGCCGTGTCGATCTCCTCGGGGGTCGAGAATCTCGGCTCCGCCGTCGATTTCGTCATCGAGCACAAAGTGCTCTCCGCGATGATCATGATCCTTCTGCTCACGCTGATGAATCTGCGCGGCATGAAGGAATCCGGGAAGCTCTTCGCCATCCCGACCTATGTTTTCGTGGGCGCCGTTTTCGTCATGATCGGGTGGGGTGCCTGGCGCGGCATCGTCATGGGCGACACCATGGAGGCCCCCACGGCCGCCCTGGAGATCAAACCCGAACACCAGGGACTGGCCGGATTCGCCCTGGTCTTCCTGCTGCTGCGGGCCTTCTCCTCCGGCTGCGCCGCCCTCACCGGCGTCGAGGCCATCAGCAACGGCGTACCCGCCTTCCGCAAGCCCAAGAGCAAGAACGCGGCCACCACCCTCGCCCTCATGGGCCTGCTGGCCGTCACCATGTTCTGCGGGATCATCGGACTGGCCATGGCGACCGACGTCAAGATGGCGGAGAACCCGGCCGTCGACCTGCTCGAGAACGGCACCCCGGTCGGCGCAGGCTTCGTCCAGCACCCGGTCATCTCCCAGGTCGCCGAGGCCGTCTTCGGCAACGGCAGCTTCCTCTTCATCGTGCTCGCCGCGGCCACCGCGCTGGTCCTGTTCCTCGCCGCGAACACCGCGTACAACGGCTTCCCGCTGCTCGGCTCGATCCTCGCCCAGGACCGCTACCTGCCGCGCCAGCTGCACACCCGCGGCGACCGCCTCGCCTTCTCCAACGGCATCGTGCTCCTCGCGGGCGCCGCGATGCTGCTGGTGTGGATCTACGACGCGGACTCGACGAAGCTGATCCAGCTCTACATCGTCGGCGTCTTCGTCTCCTTCACGCTGAGCCAGATCGGCATGGTCCGGCACTGGAACCGCCACCTGCGCGCCGAGCGCGACCCGGCCGCGCGCCGCCGGATGCACCGGTCCCGGGCGATCAACACCTTCGGCGCCTTCTTCACCGGCATGGTGCTGGTGGTCGTCCTGGCCACCAAGTTCACCCACGGCGCCTGGGTCGCCCTGCTCGGCATGGTCATCTTCTACGGAACGATGTCCGCGATCCGCAAGCACTACGACCGGGTCTCCGATGAGATCGCCGCCGCCGAGGGCCCGAGCGACGACAGCGTGCGCCCCTCGCGGGTCCACTCCATCGTCCTGGTCTCCAAGGTCCACAAGCCCACCCTGCGGGCCCTGGCCTTCGCCAAGCTGACCCGCTCGGACCGGCTGGAGGCGCTCAGCATCAGCGTCGACCCGGTCGAGACCAAGGCCCTGCGCGAGGAGTGGGAGCGGCGCGGCATCAACGTCCCGCTCAAGATCCTCGACTCCCCGTACCGCGAGATCACCCGCCCGGTCGTCGAGTACGTGAAGGGCCTGCGCAGCGAGAACCCGCGCGACGCCGTCAGCGTGTACATCCCCGAGTACGTGGTCGGACGCTGGTACGAGCACCTGCTGCACAACCAGAGCGCGCTGCGCCTCAAGGGCCGGCTGCTCTTCACCCCCGGCGTGATGGTCACCTCGGTGCCCTACCAGCTGGAGTCCTCGGAGCTGGCGAAGAAGAGGGCGAAGAAGCGCGCGGAGTGGAACGCCCCGGGCGCGGTGCGCCGCGGGCCGGTCGACACCCCGCGTACGCGTCCGAAGGACCCGGCGGGTCCGGCGGGGAAGTAGCCCCTCCCGGCGTTTCGGCGTGGTGAACGGCCGGACGAGATCCACGTAAACTGGTGGGTCGGTCGTCCGGCCGTTCCTTTTGATCCGATCCGATCTTCTGATCCACATCTCCTTGGAGTCTCCCCACCATGACGAGCGAGCAGAACGAGAAGCAGTCACTGGTCGGGGAGGAGTACGAGGTCGAGGTCGGCCCCGTCGCGCACGGCGGGCACTGCATCGCCCGGACCGCCGAGGGCCGCGTGCTGTTCGTCCGGCACACGCTGCCCGGCGAGAAGATCATTGCCAAGGTCACCGAGGGCGACGTCGAGTCCCGCTTCCTGCGCGCCGACGCCATCACCGTCCTCGACCCCTCCAAGGACCGCACCCCGGCCCCCTGTCCGTACGCCGGACCCGGCAAGTGCGGCGGCTGCGACTGGCAGCACGCCAAGCCGGGCGCCCAGCGCCGGCTCAAGGGCGAGGTCATCGCCGAGCAGCTGCTGCGGCTCGCCGGGCTCACCCCGGAGCAGGCCGGCTGGGACGGTACGGTCATGCCGGCCGAGGGCGACAAGGTGCCCGCGGGCCAGGTCCCGCAGTGGCGCACCCGCGTGCAGTACGCCATCGACGAGGACGGCGTCGTCGGCCTGCGCAAGCACCGCTCGCACGACATCGAGCCGATCGAGCACTGCATGATCGCGGCGCCCGGCGTCAGCGAGCTCGGCATCGAGCAGCAGGACTGGCCGCAGATGGCCACCGTCGAGGCCATCGCCGCCACGGGCTCCGGTGACCGCCAGGTCGTCCTGACCCCCCGCCCGGGCGGCCGCCTGCCCCTGGTCGAGCTCGACAAGCCGGTTTCGGTCCTGCGCGTCGAGGAGAAGGACGGCGGGGTCCACCGCGTCCACGGCCGCCCCTTCGTGCGCGAGCGCGCGGACGGCCGTACGTACCGCGTCGGCATGGGCGGCTTCTGGCAGGTCCACCCGCAGGCCGCGGACACCCTGATCAAGGCCGTCATGCAGGGCCTGATGCCGCGCAAGGGGGAGATGGCCCTCGACCTCTACTGCGGCGTCGGCATCTTCGCGGGCGCCCTCGCGGAGCGCCTCGGCGAGACCGGCGCCGTCCTCGGCATCGAGTCCACGAAGCGCGCGGTGGAGGACGCCCGCCACAACCTCACGGACTTCCCCCGCGTCCGCATCGAGCAGGGCAAGGTCGAGCAGATCCTCCCGAAGACCGGCATCACCGAGTGCGACCTGGTCGTCCTGGACCCGCCCCGCGCGGGCGCGGGCAAGCAGACGGTCCGCCAGGTGGCCGGCCTCACCCCGCGCCGCATCGCCTACGTGGCCTGCGACCCGGCGGCCCTCGCCCGAGACCTGGGCTACTTCCAGGAGGCGGGCTACAAGGTCCGCACCCTGCGCGCCTTCGACCTCTTCCCGATGACCCACCACGTGGAGTGCGTGGCGATCCTGGAGCGGGTGGCGAAGGACGCCTGACCTGTGGTTTTGCCCGTGCGGATTATGTGCGGTGTGGGCGTTACGGGCGATATCTTGACGCCGAAACGACGCTCGTGACGCTCATTTGACGCTCGTCCTGATGGAGTATCAGATCCGTTGCGTCGCTGGTCGGCTGGCCGGATGGGAAGTCCGCGAGGCGGGGATGCCGGAGATCTCTGGTGTCAGGCAGTCATGCTCAGCTGCACCGGCAGGGCGCCCATCAGGTTCTTCGTCTCCTGGTGGTAGAGCAGCTGCACCCATGCTGACCAGGGGAAGCGGTAGGAGATGAGACTCTCTGTCGGGGGCTGGTCCGGATCTTGGTCTGACTGGTGCCTGCCTGGCCCGTAGTTGTGCTGTTGTGGCAAGGACTGGGTGCGATCGGGATTGGGCGGGGCAAGCGGTTGGCTGCCCGGGCGCTTACACCGGATCGCGGCCGCATGGGCCAGTGGCTCGCGGGCTCCTTCGAGGCCGAAAAATCGGAAGGGTGGTGGGCCCGCACCAACTCCTTCCTCGGTCCTCGCTCGCGAGCGGCGGATCCGTCCGCGTCCCGGCACAGTTCAGGGGATTCCCACCCGTCCAGCACTTCCGGCAGCGGTGGCGGGGCGGCCTGGGGCACGTGGTCGAGGGTGAGCAGGATGCCGTCGGGCCGGTCGATGGGGCGTTGTGCGGAGGCCGGCAGACTGGCGAGCCACAAACGCTCCCGCGAAAGCCGGTCGTCCCGTAGACGCTGGTGGTTGCTTTGGGCGATCTCTCGCAAGAAGCCGAACAGTCCGGTGGTCTGCCCGATGACAACAGGGCTGTTCGCGGCGCGGGTTGTTGTCCGAGCACGCGTTGTGGAGAGCTGAGCTTGCAGGGGGGAGCCGCGCAGTGCCCGGCGGCACTGCGCGGCCAATGTCGGTGGCGACGTTTAGGGTGCGGCACATGTCTGCTACATCGACTGACCTCAAGACTGAGGAGCCCCTGGCGCCGATGTACCCCTTCAATGTGCCAGGGGAGCCGATCACTCTCTATGACGGACCCATTGGACCGACCGGGGCTGAGGTGCCCGGGGTTGTCCACTATGAGTGCTCCCCGAAGCCCGGGATCTCTTGGCAGTTGCGTACCGAGGACTATGACCCCAGCTCTATGGACAGGACTGAGCTGAGTCTGCTCGACCTCGGCATCGAACTGCCGGTGTCTGCCAGAGGCGCTGTGAGCGGCTGGTCCAACGGCACTTCCTACGGAGACCCCACCGCCCCGCTCGACCGTCTTGTTGCCCACTGGTTCAACCTCCCGCGATGGCGTGGATCAGCCCACCTTGAGGCTCATGCTGCTGATGGAACGCCGCGACGAGTGTCGGCCGGGCGCAGCGTGTACGTAGCGGGCGGATGGATGATCACGCTCGATGTCCGCCCCGACCATGAGGCCGTCTTCTCTGGTGTTCGCCAGGCTGACGTCTACGTCATGACCCATGTGATGGAGATCCGTCGGCTGGACGGAACCACGTTCACGGCCGCCGAGGTCTCCCCGGTTCTCAGTGCGCTGCACGTCGGGCTGTCCTTCGCGCTCGGCCGTTGGGTTGCCCCCGCCCTGCCCGTCGGCCTGAACGACCAGGAGCATGCGGTGTGGGGCCAGTGGGGTCCAATGCTCTGCGACCCGGCACGCCGCATCAGCTCCGGCTGGTGGCATCCCGAAGACCAGGAGTCCTTGGCAGGTCTGCCTCCTGCCCGCCTTCCGTGATCCCGACAAGGGGCAGGCGCTGCGCCTGCAGATGCAGTACGCGATTACTGCCATCACCGATCGGGGATTTGTCGAACAGCGGATCATGAGCGGAGCTGCCGGACTGGAGCATGTGATGTGGCAGGAACTCGTGCTCAGCGGCCGGCTCACGGAAGCCGAGTACGCATCCCGTGCACGGCCGGCTCATGACAAGCTGCGCACGCTCCTGACGGAGTCCGGGGTCGATCTGAGGGTGTGTGCAGACCGTCTGCCGGCAGCCGCTGCCTATGCGACCAGACAGCAGGTAGGCGGCGCTCGGCCGGCGGACGGCGCCGACGTCGTCACCCGAGTCCGTAACCGTCTTGTGCATCCCAAGGAGACGCAAGAGCCCGTCTACGGCGTCCAAGGACTGGTCACCGACACCGGGCTCCTGACCGCCACTACCTCGCGCTGCTGGTGCTCCGTTCGATGGGCTACCTAGGCTCCTACCAGGACCTCTCTAGGACCAACAGGTGGGTTGGTGAGACCGAGCCCGTCCCATGGGCGTGAGGTCGAGCACGCCTTCAGGAGCCGATAGCGCTCTTTCCGGGCTTGGAGGCCCCTGCGGTCGTACGAGGTGCTGGGTGACCTCGTTGCGGCTGATGTCCTGCGAAGTCGCAGCCTCGCGGATCGTGCGCTACCGCCTCCTCTACTGACGGCGGCGTTCGAGTCCCGATTCGGTGACCAGAAGCCGACTGTGGCCTCCAGCCATGCCAACCATTGGACATCGGGTTGAAGCTGCGATCTCGGCGGTTCCCCGAGGAGCGCGAGTGGGTCGTCCGGGACATCGATGGGCCGGCTCGCGCGGAGCGGCAGAAGCGGCCCGTGGGCTTCACGCCGGGACCGTCCTCAAACGGATCGGCCTGTGTAGTCGTGCGCACACAGACCGTGCACCTTTCAAGTGGCGCGACACCAGGTGATCGCCCCGAGCCGGGCGAAGCGTCCGTTCACTGATCACGGCCGCCTTGGGGGAAGCCGCACCTGGGCGCTCTTCTCTCGAACCTACAGACCAAGGGGCTGACCCACTCCCCGCATCAGGGGAACGAGATCCTGGGAGGTGACTCTGACGTTCGACGGTGGGTTCGCGGAGCTGCCGGCCATTGCCTCTTGCTTGCAGCACATGCACGACAATGGTCTTCAGCCGGGAGGAGGCAACACCACATCCGCGGCTTGAATGCAGGCACACGTGGAGCGGGGCGGGGTCAGGCGTGCAAACGGTACAGATCGTCGGCGTACACGGAATCGGGCAGTCGCAGACTTCCGGGCATCGGCTGACCGCCGACTGGGGCCGAGCACTCGAGCGAGGCATCGACTCACTGCCTGGCGCAGCAGCCTGTGCAGTGTCCCTCGCAGTACCGCACTGGACTGCACTCTTGGCGAGGCGAAGGGACCGCCTTGGCCCCGAGGACGACCTCTTCGGCGAGTCCGTGCCGATGGAGCCATCGGAAGAGGACTTCGTCGCAGAGGCTTTTGCCGACCTGGTACGGCCCGAAGACGTGGCTTTTGCCGAGAACCAGCCCCTGGCCACGCTGGGACTGCCCAAACTGTGGTCACCACGCCTGACCCAGTTGGTCATGGCCTACGACCACCGTTTCCCGGGCGGTGGAGTGCAGTTCGTCGTCCGGCGCCTGCGGGAGGTGCGCTACTACCTCACGAAGCCAGCCCTGGCTGCTGAGGTTCGAGCGTTCCTTCGGGACGAGTTCCCGCTGGATGCCGCCGTGATCATCGGCCATTCGCTCGGCAGTGTTATCGCCTACGATCTGCTCCGCCACAAGGAGGTTGGTGCCGCGGGGACACCCGGATCTGGCCTCCACACGCTGGTAACCTGTGGCTCGCCGCTGGGCATCCCCGCCGTGCGGAGGCTCATGGGAGTCACCGACGGTATGCCTCTCCAGCTCGAGTCGCACATCAGGTGGGTCAACGTCTTCGACCCCGGCGACTTGATCACCGGGGGTGTAAGCCTGTCCACCGTCGCGCGGGGGCTCACCGAAGCCCCGGTGAACAATGGGATCGGCGATCCCCATAGCGCACTGCGCTATCTCCGCAGCGTGCCCGTGGCCCGCGCCGTGGCGGGCGGCCGACCGTGACGCGCGCGCCGGCCCCGGATACCTTCGCCCGCCGACTCGTCGTCATTGCGGTCTCGGAGTACGACGACGGATCTGCCGCCGAGCAGGAGGCGTTCGGCAAGGCGATCACCGCGCAGGTGACGGCGGTGAAGGATTGGTGGGCACACCCCTCTCTCGACGACAAGCGCCGCTTCGAGCCCTCCGAAGCCAAGCAGCTCCACGAACTGCGCGATCTGCGCGCCTTCCTCCTGGAGGAGGACCTCGGGAACGTGGACGACGACGAAGCCCTCGTCGTCTACATCACCGGGCACGGCCTGGCCCCGACGAACTCCCCCCAGCACTTCCTACAACTGCGGGACACGTACGTGGACAGGCCGTACGCCACCGCGTTCCCGACCGCCGAGATCATCACCACTGTGCTGGACTCCCACGCCACGCACGTCCTGGTGATGGTGGACTCCTGCTTCTCGGGACTACTCGAGACCGAGCTCAAGACCAAGCTGAAAGGCCTGCGGCAGGAGCGCCGCGCCCTCGCCTCGCTGGTCGTCCTCGTCGCCGGCGACGACCAGAGCACGCCCAGCCCGAACGCCTTCGCCAACGTCCTGCGAGCCGTGCGGGCACACTGCGAGGACAAGAGCAAAGGCTTCGCCGAGCCGCACCTCAGCTGGCAGGACTGGAGGAGCATTGTCAGCGAGGTGTTCGACCAGAGCACAATGGCCGACCCCATGTATGCCTGGCCCACGCTCTCGGCCAGCATAGAGAAGGCGCAGGAACAGCTGAGCCCCTGCCTCCCCAACCCCGGCCACACAGGGGGCGAACCGGTGCTGAAGGCTTCCTCTCACCAGGTTGGGTGGACGAGGGCCCAGCTCGACAGGTTCTGGATCTCGCGTGCCAGTGGTACCTCCGAACCGGACAGTCCGGGCTGGTACTTCACCGGCCGCACCGATCTCGTCGGGCGCATCCTTGCCTTCTTGACCGGCACCGAGGGCGTACTGATTGTCACCGGCGTGGCCGGCTCCGGGAAGTCTGCGCTCCTCGCCCGCACCGTGACCCTGAGTGATACCTGCTTCCGCGCCGACGAGACGTACCGCGCGCTGGTCGCCGCGATCCCGGAGGAACTTCAGGTCCCGGAAGCTTCCGTGGACGCTGCCGTCTTCGCTCGCAACACCGACCCGGACGAGCTCGCTCGGGTGCTCTGCGACGCCCTCGGCGATGCCCCGGGCCGGGCCAGCAGCCACGAGAGCGGACACCTCGCCCGGCTGCGGAATCTGGTGCAGAGAGCAGCCCGGCAGAGGGGCGAGCCGCTCACTCTCGTGGTCGACGGCATAGACGAAGCCAAGAACCCGATACGCACCATCACCGACCTGCTACGTCCCCTGGCAGATCTTCGGATGCCGGACGAACGCCCTGCCGTCCGGCTGCTGCTCGGCATCCGCAGCACCCGCCCCGATACCGTGGCCGCCGTGGAAGCTCCCGCCACGCGCACCCAGACCCCGGACCTCCTTGACCTGCTGGTCCGGGCCACCGCCGCCAGTCCCCCCGTCCGTACGGACGGTTCCGATGCCGAACCAGACATTGCCGCGTACGTCTACGCGCTGCTGGACGCACCATACGGGGATCAGGAGGCGGGGGAGGGGCAGGCGGCGGTTCCGCTCGGCCGCTACGCGGAATTGGCTGAGGCGGTGGCCCGGGAGGTGACTCCTTCCTTCCTGGACGCCCGCATCGCCGCCGAGCGGCTGCGCGCACGATGCGTCTTGCCGGATCCGGAGGACCCTGAGTGGCTTCAGACCCTGCGTCAGGGCACAGTGGCCCTCCTACGGGAAGACCTCCGCGAGGTCTCCGCCACGCGCTCCGCCGCCGAGCAACTCATGTCCGCCCTGCGTGCCACGGCGTTCGCCTTCGGGGCCGGTCTGCCATGGGCCGATATCTGGCCAGCCGCCGTCGAGTGCCTGTCACCGTCCCTCGTCACCGACCCGGATGACGTCATCCGGAGAATCTGGGACAGCCGCCTCGCTGGCTACCTCACCACCGCGGTCGAGGACGGCCGGACCGTATATCGGCCGGTGCACGAGCGGATCAGCGAGACGCTCCGGAACGCACCGCACACGCTGCTCGGCGACCCAGAAGCCGACGGACACAGAAGCCTCTCGGACGAAGAGATCTCGGATACCCACCAGACACTGGTCTCGGCGTTCGAGCGGCTGATCCCCCGTGCCGGTCACCACCGTGCGCCTCACCCCTATCTCCGGCGCCACCTGATGGCCCATGCCGCAGCTGCCGAGGCCCTCGACAGCAGCCACGTTCCACCGCACTTCCTCCCATGGGAGACCAGCGGCGCTGTACGAGGCGCTCTCGGGCTGCCGGCAACCCCCACGTCCCGAACTCTGCACCTGGCCTCCTGGGCACGCATCGAGCCCTTCCTCGTCGATGCCCCGCACTCGGCACGCGTCGACAGCCTGGCTATGGCTGCCCTCGGCATGGCGCGCGACTACGACGGCGCCGCACTGAGCACGCAGCATGCGACGGAGGGCGACGCCGGGCCGACCTCCCGCGGCGAGCACGACGCAGCACCCACACAGCCCCGTCTCACCCCGCGGTGGAACGAGCTACGGGTGCCCGGAAACCTGCTTGGGCGTACCCAGGCAGAGGTCTCCTCACTCGTGTCCTTCGCCCTGCCCGATGGCACAACCCTCGTGGCGGCAGGGGACAGCGACGGCGAGGTCCGCCTGTGGGACCCGCTCACCGGCACCGATTTCGGGCTACCGGTACGACGCGGTCCCTACGCACGCGCTCTGGCCGTGCTGGCCGGCCACCAGGGAGAGCCATTGCTCGCGGTCGGCTGCGCAAATGGTGCGTGGATCTACGATCCACAGAGCGGCCGGATCGACGATCTTCCTGTCTCATCCCCCGTCCACGCCCTGTCCGTCTTCGCCACGGCGGGGCGCACCCGGATAGCGCTGGGCACCACGGAGGGCCTGGTGATCTGCGACCCCGTTGCCCGCCAGGTGCTCTCCAGAACTCCTCGCGCAACCATGTGGGGCAGCTCCATCAAGGCCCTGGCGGCGCTGCGGCTCCCCACCGGTCAGACTCTGCTCGCCGCCGGTGGAGAAGGCAGCACGGTCGAAGTCCTCGATGCCGAATCGCTCACGCTGGTCAGTGAACTCGGCGGCCAGGGCAGAGGAGTTTCGGCACTTGCTCTGTACCTCGATACTGATGGCCGACCGCGGCTGGCTGCGGCCTCGCGATCCACGGGGTGCGTGCGCAACTACGACGCGTGGACAGGCGAGGAGAACGTTGCAGCTGTCATTCGAGAGTCCGCCGTGAGCATCTGCCTGTACCCCGCAGGACGCGATCCACGCATGGGAACGCTGCTCGCTCTGGGACCCAGCCGGGGCGGGCACGTACGCCTCTGGGAACCGGAAACCGGATTGGCAGTGCGCGACTTCGCAGCCAAGCACGACAAGAGGGTCAAGGGCCTAACCGCCATTGACACAGGAAGGCAAGCACCGATACTCGTGTCTGGGTCCGACGATCACGCCGTCCGGGTTTGGGACCCTTCCGACCCTGGAAGCAATCTTCGGGAATCGCCGTGGGACGGGTCGATCATGGCACCGCTCCCGGTGCCGGGAGGTGCGGCCTTCCTCATGAAATCGAAGTCCCTGCGCTCCCTGAACGTCGTCTCAGCAGCCACTGGGGAAGTGCGGCAGCAGATCCACCTGCCCGAAGAGGTGGCTTTCCAAGGGCTGACCGCTGTCACCAGCCACCTGTGGCCCGATGGATCGGTATCCGTGATCGGGGGTACGTTCGGTGGCGGCATCGTCCGCTGGGACCAGGAGAGCGGATGGTCTCAGATGTCTGAGGCGACCCGAAAGTTCTTGAATATGCCAGTGCATGATCTGACACGGATTCGTGCGCTGATTACTTTCCGGGCCGATGACATGGACCAGGTGCTCCTCGTCAGCGGTACCAGTTCAGGCACTGTGGCTTTCCACGATCTGGCCACCGGGGAGCCGTGGCCCGTCGTCGTCCGCGCATCAGGTGCCATCCGCGCCCTTGCGGCCCTGCCAAGCACAGAAGGCACGATCGTGGCTTACTCAGCCGCTACAGCCGTACGGTTCTGCCGTCCTGGGCAGCCACTGGAACGGCGTCTTCCCGCCCGCATCGGCGCAGTAGGCTGCCTGTCCACCTGGACGGCGGAAGACGGCACCGTGCTCCTCGCTACCGGCGGTTCCGACGGCAGCGTTCGATTCTGGTCTCCAGATGCGCCGAAACAGGAGGTGCTCCCCGCATTGCACGGCCATCAGGGCCCGGTCACTGCCATCACAAGCTTCCGGGCCTCGCCCACCTCGCCCGTCCTCCTTGCCACGGTGGGGCAACAGGACACCACCGTTCGGGTGTGGGAGCCCCGTACAGGTGAGGAGTTGACACGCATCGTTACTGGCGCTGCTCTGACGTCGCTCTGCGCGCCGCCGGCAGGAGTCGACCCACAGCTCGTGGACCCTGTGCTCGTCTTCGGCGGAACGGCGGGCGTCAGCGCGGTCTCGGTCCGGCTGTAGAACACGGCCGCTGGATGAGTCAGGCAAGGCCGAGACAAGGTGCTGTCACGACGGAAATTTCACTTACGGTAGTGGAGTAGATGCATGACGATTGGCATTCGGCTGTGCCGGGTGAAGAAGAGCACGTCAAGGGCGCGGAGGCCGTCCAACGCGTCAAGTGTTGACTCGAAGGCCTATGCGCGTGTCACAGCACTGTCAACGACTCGTCCGTGGCGGTGACGACAGCATCCGTCCTGAACCGTGATACCACCCAGTACCACTGCGATGCGTGTAACGGTTGAAATATGCCGGGGCCGAAGTCGACGGGGCAGCGGGTGTCGGCGAAGGATGCTGCGGAGCGATGAGGGGGTCGCGATTGACAGCCCCAGCCCCAGCCCCAGCCCCAGCCCCTGCCGCATAACCGCGCCGTCACCCGATCACGCATGAGTTCAGCGGGCCTGAGTGGCCGCGCTATGGCGGAGCGTCAGAAAGCTGCACTTGCAGGGTCGTTGTACAGCTAGCATGCTTAAATCCCACTGCTGACGAGAGGTGGCGCCGCTTGGCCAGGCATCATCTGCGCTTCGCGCCTAAGATCCTCACGCGTCTCGGAGAAGAGCTTGTTCCGCATCCGGACATGGGGATCATGGAGTTGGTGCGCAACGCGTACGACGCCGACGCTACCGAGTGCAGCATCGAGTTGGTCGACTCTGCGCGCCCTGGCGGCTCGATTATTGTTTCGGACGACGGTCACGGTATGACCGATGCCGAGCTCACTTCCGACTTCCTGCTGATCGGCAGTTCCAGGAAACCGTCGTCGCCGTTCACCAGGAGTGGTCGAAGGCGAGTTGGTGAGAAGGGGCTCGGGCGGCTTGCAGCGCTGCGCCTGGGCCGGCGTGTGAAGGTCACGACACGATCCAAGACGACCCCCGGGGTGCAGTACACCCTGGCGATCGACTGGGACGAACTCGACTCCGCTCACGCGGTGGAGGACGTATCGCTCGAACTGCGCGACGTCCCGCCTCACGCCCGCGTGGGAACTCGTATCGAGATACATGATCTCCGGCAGGGGCTGAGTGTCGCCGATGTCGAGCGGCTGACGCGCTCGCTCACGCTGCTCACGGGCCCGTTTCAGACAGAGTCGACCTTCAAGATCCTCTGGAACCAAACGGCGTTCGGATACGAGGACCTGACCTCGGCCGTGACGGATGAACATCTGCAATGGGCCGAGTTCCACTTGTCGGGGCGGCTCGGTGCAGGTGGCAGCCAGTCGGCGGAACTCAGAGACCACCAAGGGCATCTGATCGGCACCGCAACGGCGGGCGACCTTCGGTCCGCGGCCGCTGGAGGACGACGCCGAACCACGACCGACGATGTCCAGCGTCTTTTCACCAGTTCCCCTGCGGCCAAGTTCGACCTGTGGATGTTCAACCTCAACCCGAGACATTCGGTCGCCCTGCGTGACTCGATTCAGCCGACATCGGAGATCAAGAGCTGGCTCGCAGACGTCGGCGGTGTGCACCTGTATCACCACGGGCTGCGCGTCCAGCCCTACGGCGACCCTGACGACGACTGGCTGAGCATCAACGTCCGCCGTGCTGTGCTCTCCGAGTTCCGGCCCTACACGAACAACTCCGTAGGGGCTCTGGTCGTCAACGACCCAGAGAATCGCCTCCAGCCGAAGACAGACCGTAGCGGTTTCGTCCAGAACGCGGCCTTCGGTGAGCTGCGTGAGTTCGCCCGGTCCGCGATCGAGTGGGCATCACAGCGCCGTCGCCAGATTCGCGAGGCCGAACGGCAGGAACAACGCAAGCGCGCGAAGGCGCAAACGGCCGACGCCGAGGCCGAATTCACTGAGGCCAAGAAGGCTCTTGAGGAGCAACTCGCTGACAACCAGGGCCGTCTGGACGGCAACTTCGACCGCGCGTCGGTTCAGCGCATCCTGGCCACCTCGCAGCTCCTCGCGGACCAGCGTCTGCGAGAAATCAAGGATCTCCACTCCGAGCTGCTCCTCTACCGGGCCCTCGCCACCGTGGGAACCAGTACCGCGGTGTTCGCCCACGAGGCGCAGCAGCCCGCTGATCGCATCCTTCAGGAGGTGCGCACGGTCGACCGGAGGGTGCGTCGGGACCTCGATCCGGCAACCGTCGACGACCGCTACAAACCGTCTCTGAGCGCTATCGCGGACGGGGCTCGCACCTTGCAGATCTTTGCGAAGCTCCCCCTGGAACTCCTCGTCCGCAAGAAGCGGGATCTGGCATTCGTGGACATCGACGAAGTGTGTCTGGCCACATTGCGGCTGTTCCATAACTTCCTAAGCGACCGCGGCATTCACGTCACCCAGGACCTCGACTGTCAGAACCTTCGTGTACGAACCTATGAGGCTGCGGTCGAATCCATCGTCTCCAATCTGCTCGTCAACTCCATCCACGCGCTGACGCGTACGCACGGTGGTTCCGAGCGCAGGATCCATCTCGCGACGTGCTCCTTCGTCGACAAGGACACTCCGTGGATTCGCCTCATCGTGGATGACTCGGGTCCAGGGATCCAGGATGCCTCGACCGAAGAGATCTGGGTTCCCGGATTCACGACGCGAGACGGCGGGACAGGCTTGGGCCTGACCATCGTCCGTGACACGGTCGGCGACATGCTGGGACGTCAGAAGGCTTTTAAAAATGGTCCTTTGGGAGGAGCTCGTCTCCTGGTCGAGTTCCCTGCCTCTACGTCAGCCCCCGCCGCCGGGAGCGCGAACGAAGACCGGGAGGAGTGACGATGGCTCTGCACCTTGAGGGTGTGCACAGGGTCGGCATCGTGGACGATGTGCAGGCCGACGCGGAAGCCCTTGGGCGGCTCTTCGAAGACTTCGACATGCAGGCTCTGATCATGCCCCGGCCCCTGTCCCGCGCCACGGCGGAGGAGTATCTGTCGACGCTCCCCCCTCTAGACGTACTCGTCTGCGACCACCAGCTGAGCAACAGCTGGCCGGTCGCGTTCACAGGAGCGGAGCTCGCCGCCCGGGCCAACAGCCGCCCTCACAAGCTCCCGGCCATCGTCATGAGTTCGCACGTAGGTACCCATGAAGCATCCTCGATCCACCGTTGGCGGGCCGACATCCCCGCAGTCGTTCCCAAACAGGCCGACGAAGAAGAAGTCCTCGACGCCGTCCGATACGCCTTGGAAGAGGCGGCCGGCAAGTGGTCACGAGAGCGGAGCCGGTTCCGCACCCCGGTCGAGGTCCTCGCCGTGTACCCGGCAGGCGAAACGCCGTATGCCGAGGTGCTGGTCAGCGGCTGGAGCCTGATGCAGGCAGCGCACCTGCCACTCCTGCGCTTCGAGGAGGACACCGGGATCCCGGCCGATGCCCTGCAGCCAGGCACCTGGTTGCGGGCCGAGGTCAACTGCTACGCCCCTCGGGCTGAGGACCTCTGCTTCGCACACATCTCCCTGGCCCCTCAACTGTCCGAGGAAGTCCGTACCCTGTGACCGTTCCATTTCTCCCCCGTCAGAGCGCATCTCCCGAGGGCGATCTCGCGGTCACGATCCTGGACGTAGGGCATGGCAACTCCGCCATCGTACGAGACGGGAAACGGTGCGCGGTTATCGACGCTGCGGACGACACCACACACGCCGAACTCGAACGACTAGGCTGCACGGATCTTGAGGAAGTCATCGTCTCGCACGTCGACAACGATCACATCGCGGGAATGAACAGGCTCCTCCTGGACCCGCAGTGGTCGCTCGGGCGCGTCCGGGTCAACGCTGACGCGTCCAAGGACACGCGGGCGTGGCGGCACCTGCAGGAAACCCTGCAGCTCGTGGCAGACGACAAGCGCATCACGGGCATCCTGCCGGTCTACACGGATACGGGCCTGCCCATCCGGGTGGGTCGGGCGGAGCTCGAAGTGTGTCATCCTCGGTCGCTGATGGCGCTCTCGGGTCCGCGCACGCGCGATGCCCGGTTCGGCACGGTGACGAGCAACACCATGTCCGCCGTCATCCGGATCCATCTCGACGGCGCTGCGGCCGTGCTCCTTGCCAGCGACATCGACGGCATCGGCTTACAGGACATCTTGGATCGCCGGAGTCAGCAACTCTGCGCGAATGTTCTCGTCTTCCCGCATCATGGCGGCCTGCCCGGGGCTATGAATCCGGTGGAGTTCGCCCGCTCGCTCACGTCCGCGGTTGACCCGCGCGTGGTGATCTTCTCGATGGGGACGAGCGGCCGAACGGCCAATCCGCGACCTGAAATCATCGAAGGAGTACGGGCGGCGGCACCCGACGCACACATCGCCTGTACGCAGCTGTCGGCCCACTGTCACGAGACAGGCTCTCCGCCGCCACCCGAGGGGCATCTCTCCCAGGCCATGGCCCGTGGCCGCTCCGCGAGTCGATGCTGCGCGGGTAGCATCGTGATCACCCGCACCGAGAACGGCTTCGAGTATGCGCCACCGCTGTCTCGGCATGGCGATTTCGTGCTCGCATTGGTGTCAGGGACGGGGACAGGAACGTTGCCGTTGTGCCGCGCCGGGGCGTCGCCGATGCTGAACCCTTCGAGTGGCAACAGCGTCAGATGACAGCAGATGGACGAAGTTAGCTATATCTCGGCCCAGACCGTCATGGTGTACCAGAGCGGAGTCCAACCGCACCCGAGTGGGCGGCTCTGAGTCGCTGCCATCCGCATCCCGCCAGTTCCTCGCCCTGCTCGAGGACGGCGAGCACGGCCTACGGCCACTGAGTGGTCGTTAAGTCCGAGTTCTCTTCGTTCGTGATTGCTCGATCGTGCTACTGATCGCGGTCCCGGGCTGCTCGGTGGGCATGTCCATGTTGAGATGCGGGACATGATGGGGGAGCCGTTTCAAGGAGCATTTACCCACAGCCGATGCACGCGGGGCACAGCGAAGGCGCACTTCCCAGCCAAGATCAGCTACGGCACTCCGCGGGACACCATCCTACCTTGACCTGCAAGGATCCAAGCCGCACGGTGTGATACTGCCGATCCACTGGGGCGCCGATGGTGTCCCTCCACGCTGGGGTGGAGCCGGGGGAGTGGACGGTCGACGCTGGCGAGGAGGGCAGCCAGCGGGTGGCGCTTCCGCGGTTCGGCGAGTTGTTCGAACCTGCCGGCGCCATCCCCACTGTTCCGTGGTGGCGACTGATCTCGCAGCTCCCTTGCCCGGTCCGGCGCTTTGATTGCCGTAGCGAGAACCGCTGCTGCCGCAGTGGTGGAAGGTGGGGCGGTAGTTGGCGGTGGTTAGCGCCACGGTGCCTGAACGCTTTTCGAACGGGTGTTGTCCAACGTGTGGAAATAGCGTTGGACAGGATGGAGTAGGTGCTTAGAAGGCACCTGCTCCATAGCTTGTCACCGCTTGCGCCATGAGTGACGCCCACGGTGGTCGCGTGCACTCCTCCGCGGTGATGAACTGGCCAGGCGGCCCTGTCGCACGCGGGCTGATCCTCCATCAGGCCTACGTCGACTGTTGCCCCCTGCTCGTTTGGTCGCAGCGGACCGCGCTTCGTCGGCGACTCCACCCTTCGTGAGGACGTCTCAAGGGCTCCCAGGCTCACGGGACCGCCCCACATGGCGCCCCTGTCGGACCTGGCTATCGACACGCCCGCGAAGCCGGCGCAGCAACATCGCCGCTGGCCTTGGCCAATCCTTCCGTAAGTACTTCGCGCGTCCGCTCGACTCCTGGGAATTTCCCTGACCGGCACATGCGTAAGACTCCGCAGATCCCAGCCAGTAGAGCGCTCGCCGCTTCTATCACAACATCCGAGATTTCCGAATTCCGGGATCCTCCGGATCATTGTTAGTGGCCGGGTTGCCCGAGGGGCGGGTATTTTTTTTGGTTCGCTGACCGCAGACAAGTCCAGTCATCGATCGAGTGGATTCGCTCTGTGAGAGCATGCCAACCTTTAACCCCTAGGGGATCTTCCTGGTCGCCTTCAGGTGGCGGATAAATGACGCAAGGGGTACTCGCTGTATGTCCAGTATTAAATTTGACGAACAGCTCCAGTTGTCGGGTCGGCAGCGTGGCAACCTTCTCGAATGGGTTGGTCGGCGACAGAGGAACGGGAGCACTCTGCGTCTCTTCTTCTCTGTTATCGCCTTCGCTGCGCTGCGGCCCGCGGAAGCGCTTGGCCTGCGCGTCCGAGATGTGAAGGTGTTTGGTGATGGGTCCGGTGTGCTCATCGTCAATGCCAGTAGCGGTGAATCTGCGGACCGGAAGAAAGGTGGCATGGGTAAGCGGCGGCTCGTGCCGGTGTGTTCCCAGCTGTTGGGGATGCTGAGGCGGCAGTTCGCCGAGCGAGGGCTCGGGCCTGACGATGCCTTGATCGTGTGTGAAGGCGGGCGCCCGCTGTCTGGAGCGATGTACCGCCGGGCTTGGAAGCAAGCTTGCGAAGCTGCGCGAGACGTGGACGGGGCCGACTTTGCGGCTGGTGTGAACATCTCTGTGCTGCGGGATTCCTGCATCGTCGGCTGGCTGGGTAGCGGGAGCATATCCCTTATTGAAGTAGTGGAGATTGCTGAGCGCGCCGGTGTCAGTGTGTGCTCTCTCTATTTGAGATATCCGTTCTGTTTCCAGTGCACTGGCGAGGTTCCCTGGGACCGCCTCGAAGCGGCCTTCGCGCTCGATTGACCAGGGCATCCGCCCATGGCGACGCGTCGACTGTTGAGCACCTGCGCCGTGCTTGAGTCTCCGCCGACAGCTTCCTGCTGGTGGAACGTGCCGCCGATGCGCTAAGGCGCTTACGCCCGGAGCATCTCTCCTGGTCCCGTGCGCTTCCGTCCGCTCGCTGAACAGGGCCGGGGAGAGGCTCAACCCCTGCTGGAGGTTCCGGGCGGGGGCGACCAGGTCCGTGGTCCTGGCCGACACAGCGCCCTCTCTGGCAGGCAGCGGGACGACGCCGAGCTGCAGGCCCCCAAGTGTGCGGAATGCGCACCTTCCGATTCCAAGGAGCTCGCTTTGCCCGCGAGATTGCTGTCCATCCCTGCCGTTGCTGCCTTGCTCGATGTCGACCGTCGTACGGTCTACCGCTTCATTGCCGCCGGCTACCTGCCCATCGTTGACCTTCGAACCGGCCCAGGGCGCTCCCGGGTACGCGTCCCTGCCTCAGGACTCGACGAGTTCATCAGGAGCAGGGCGATCGTTCCCGCTGCGGCTCGCCGCTGATCACATGCCGATGCCCTTTTCAATTGGCCACACCGAGGAGTAAAGCTGTACCTGCGTAAGCTGAAGACCGGCAATTGGCAGGCCACCGTACGTAACCGGGCGGGTGACCGGTTCAGCGAGACGTTCCCACTGAAAACACAGGCACGCGCGTGGGGCGCCGAGCTGGAGACCCAGTTCGCCCGTGGGTCACAGCGCGACCCGAGAGCGGGTGAGATCTCCTTCAGTGACTGGCACGACCGCTGGTGGAACGCCAGGATCGTAGAACCTCATACCCTGCGCGGTGATGCCTCCAGCATCAAGAACCACGTGCTACCACACTGGGGAGCGTGGGAGATGCGAGCCATCACCCGTATGGACACACAGAGCTGGATTCGCGCGCTGGTGGAGAAGGGTGCGGGCGCCTCCGCTATAAAGCGCGCGTACAACCTGATGTCGTCCATCATGCGCGCTGCTGTGGACGACGATGTGATCGCCGTGAGTCCGTGCCGTCGCATCGACCTCCCCGTCATCGCGGTCAAGCCGCCCGAATGGTTCACCCTGGATCAAGCGCAGAGCGTCCTGGATGAGCTACCCGTTCCATGGCAGACCATGTGCCTGCTCGGCTTCTACACAGGGTTGCGCTGGGGTGAGCTCTCCGGACTGCATAGCCACCGCATCGACCGCCGCCGCGGACGTCTCTTCGTGGTGGAGGTCAACACGAAGAGTGGGATCAAGGAATATCCCAAGAGCTCGAAGAGCCGTCGGGAGGTCCCGCTTCCGGCGCATGCTTTGGAGGCTCTCGAGCGGCACATCCATCCTCTGGAACGCGATGCGCTGGTTTTCACCACCATCACCAAGGGACGAACGGGCCGTCGCCTCGATGACGGCAACTGGCGTCGCCAGACCTGGTGGCCCGCCATCGGCAGAGCCCACCACTTCGACACCGATGGCGAGCAGCTACCCGTCCCACACTTTCCACCGCACTCCATGCGCCACACCTGCGCCTCGTGGCTCGTCCAGAAGGGAGTCTCGCTCTACGAAGTTCAGCACCTCCTCGGCCACGAGAGCTTCCAGACCACCCAGCGCTACGCGCACCTGCAGCCGGACGCGCACAAGGCAGTCCTCGGGGCCTGGGAGCGGCTGGAGGCGCCGCTGACTGTCGCCGGATAGACGCATCTCCGCCCTGCCCCGCATAGGCAGGGCGGAGGCGTTTGCGCACTCACACGGGACTGACGTCCTCGTCGGGTGGCGACCAGCGCCCCCTGCTGTCGAACGGCCAGGGGTGGGCATCGAGATCGCCTTGCACGAATTTACCCAGTGCCTCGCGACTGGATGGTGGATCCGGCGGTGGTCTCAGTGGCGATCGCAGTGGGTCGATCCGCTCCGCGTACTCCTCGGCCCACCGCAACCATGCAATCTCCTCCTCCGAGGAGGGCATCCCGTCGGCCCGGGCGTGAGCTGCCTGACAGAAGGCGTCGATCTCGGAGGCGTGGCGCCACGCCTGTACTTGCTCGCTCAGGAACGTTGTTCGGTGCCGGTCGACTTGCTGCTGACGGGCCTGGGAGACAGTCGCATACCAACGGCGTCGTTGCTCAGCCTTTTGGAGGCGCTCTTTTTCCTGCCGGCCTTCGGCCGCCGTGACGTGCTCTTCGAGATCGCGTAGCAGATGCCCCAGTCGGGATTCCAGGGTCCACCGCGCGCTATCGCTGTAGGTGTAGACATGCCGGTGCCGGCTCCCGGCCGGTACACCGAGTTCGAGGCGTCCGTTGAACGCGTGATCGTACTTGGGGATGCGCGTCCAGGGGCTTTGCTGCTCCCGGCGGATCTCCTGCGGCGTAGGCTCGTGCGGCACTTTGGTGGTCCGCTCTGTGAGCGTGAGCGGGAAGTCGTGCCCACGGATGACGACCACCATCTCGTGTAGGGCCTGCCCGTGCTGTAGATCGGTTCGGGCGTCCACTTGATAGCCGCGGCGCTCGACTTCCGTCAGTAGCGCGTGCAGGATCCGCAGGGCGCGATCCACCTGTGCGCGGGAGACATTCAGAGGGATGACGCCAGCTGTTTCGCGGGTGTCTACGGCGCTCTTGGATCTACCGATGGCCTTGCGTGTCGCACGGACCAGCTGGTGAGGGCGATCGATTGTGTCGGGGATCGCGATGGCATGCACCGGCTGAGGCTGAGCTGCCAGTTCGGCTTCTTCGTCGACCAGGGCGAAGGCGCAATCGCCGCGCTGGCGTCCCGACCACCGCAGTTTTTGCCCTGCTGGTACGCGGTCGTGATGAAGAGCGTCGTAGTAGGCGGCCCGCCATCGGCCCCGGGTCTGCGGGCCCGGATCAGGAACAGTGAGCTGGCCGTAGGCCGTGGCCCGTAGGCGTGAGACCAATTCGGCCCCGTCAGCGGGAGCACGTGCAGCTCGCTCGGCGTCTCCGGCCAGGCGATCCTTCTCCGATTGGACCTCTTTGGGGTGCTTGCCGTGCTTGAGGAAGTAGCGACCGTCTGAGGTCACCACCGCAGCTTGCCCGCTCTGCTGGATGAGCCCTCGTTGGCGAAGGGCCCACGCGGTGTTTGAACGGTTGGGTGTGATGGTCAGGGCACCGGGTGCTGCTGCGATCTGACGGAGCAGATCGGCCTGCTGCGCCGACAATGTGTACTTCACGACCTCGGCCTCCACCTGGACGAGCGACGTATGGATTGCCACGATAGGGCGAAGGGCAACCTGGACGCTCGTTCGCTCGCACGTTCGGGTGTTTCTTCCTCGAACTGATCGTGTCGAGATCGGGCACTGATGTAAGGCGTGTCGAGCTCGGCCAGAAGGCGAGCGAGACCGACCGGTGACACCTGTGGTACCGCCTTCGCTGGGGCGACGGGCAGCGCCCGGCCTTCAACGGCCGCAACGGCCTTACCGAACCACCAAGGAGCATCGCTTCATGGCGATGAACGAGCAGACCTGAAACTGCCCCATGGGAGGAAACCGAACCACCCACTCGCCCTCACTTGCATCGGTCTGACCCACCTCACTGAGTCCCATGGCGACGCCCCCCCCGGCGGAGCCTGCGTGACCAGACGGCGTTCGCGGACCTGCTTGGTGGGTACGTTGGCTGATTCCCGTCGGGCCAATTGGCCTGCCCTTGACGTCTGCGCACGTCAAGGGCAAGAAACCCGCTCTGTTCCCGTAGCCGCAGGGATAGGGTGACCTTCGGTGATGGTGCAATAAGGTGACGCGGTCGCGAGAGGGTGACGTAAGGAACATGGCAGAGGTGCCCGCGCAGATCGGCCGCTATGTGGTCGAGCGCGAGCTGGGCTCGGGGGGCATGGGAGAGGTCTATCTGGCCTATTCCCCTGGCGGGGACCCAGTCGCGGTGAAGGTGATTCGACGGGATCGCCTCGACCAGGCCACGCGCGCCCGATTCGAGAAGGAAGCGCTCATCGCGCGAACGGTCGTGGGCACGAACCGAGTGGCACGCTTCCTCGATGCTGATCCGTACGCCGAGCAGCCCTGGATGGCCGTCGAGTATGTCCCAGGACATACGGTTCACGAGCAAGTGCAGAGCCGGGGCACGCTCCCTACCCCGCTCGTCGCCAGCCTCGGTGCTCTGCTCGCCGAAGGACTCGAAGCGGTTCATAAGGTAGGCCTGCTTCACCGCGACCTCAAACCGCAGAATGTCATGCTCAGTGAGTACGGTCCGATATTGATCGATTTCGGTCTCGGAGCCTTCGTCGACGCCGACAAGGATAACCTGACGCAGGCCGGGATGATCATCGGCACCATTCGGTGTATACCTCCCGAACAAGCGCTCGCCCGCACCAAGCCGAAAGAACCTGCCGATGTGTACGGGCTCGGCACAGTGCTGCTGTATGCGGCGACCGGCCACTACCCGTACGAGGGTGGGGACTGGCTCGGAATCGCCACTCAGGTGGCGGACGAAGAGCAGTTCCCAAATCTGGAGGGGCTGCCTGATGCGCTCCTCCCGCTGATCACAGCAATGCTCGCGTACACGCCGGCCGACCGTCCCGTGCTGGCCGAGGTGACCCGACAGTGTGTGGCCCTCGTACAGGATGCAGGGCTGTCGGCAGCACAAGCCCGCCATGCGCTGGTGAGTGCAACGGCCTCTTCCGAGGACAGTGACCGCGCGACGCAGGACAACGGCCCGTCCCCCTCGGTGTGGGAGCGCATCGAACAGTTCACGGCCCCGGTCGGCGAGGCCGGCACTGCAGACGAGGATGACCAGGACAGCCCGCTCGACCGTCCTCTCCCGGCCTCAGAAGGTGCCGGCGCTGAGGCGCCTGCCGATCTCACGAAAGACATCGTGCGGGAAGCCGATAGAACTCCCGATCCGGAGCCGCCGACCCAGGAGCCGAGGCGAGGCCGGAAACCGGCCTCTCTGACAGTTTCCGAGGACTTGCGGAAGCGGTACGCGATGCAATCCGCGCTGTAGCTCGGCTATCAGGAAAATCGTCCGCCGGAGGCAATGTCAGTGCACTGCGGTAAAACAACGGCAGACGATCGAGTCGCTGTACTTCATCGCCGGGCTTCTCCGGAGCGCATGTGAAACAGCAGTATGAAGGAATGGAGCGGTAAGTGACCAGCGTGACGGAGACCGGCGACGGTCAGGGCGCGTTCGACACGGAGGACACTGCGGATGAAGCCGTGGACTCCGCCGTCCTCAGCCCCGCAGGTGACGCCTCCCTGATCCGCCAGGCCAAGTACGCGCCGGGCGCGCAGGTCCGGGTCCGGGACGAGCAATGGCTGGTCAAAACCGTCACGCCGGTGGGTGACGAGGACTGGATGGTCGAGGCGACTGGAGTCTCCTCCTTCGTCCGCGGGACCGACGCCGTCTTCTACGACAAGCTCGACTACATCGAGGCCCTCGACCCGAAGAAGACCCTTTTGGTCCCGGACGACTCCCCGAACCACCGCAAGGCCCGCCTCTACCTGGAGGCGGTCATCCGCAAGACTGCCCTCCCGCAGACCGAGCACGGTCTCGCGCTGGCCGACAACTTTCTCATGGACCAGCAGACCCACCAGCTGCGACCCGCCGAGCTGGCCTTGTCCAAGGAGAATCCGCAGCCGCGGGTCCTGATCGCCGACGTGGTGGGGCTGGGCAAGACCCTGGAGATCGGCATCCTGCTCGCCGAGCTCATCCGCCGCGGGCGCGGCGAGCGCATCCTGGTGGTTACACCGGCGCACGTCCTGGAGCAGTTCCAGCGCGAGCTGTGGACCCGCTTCTCCATCCCGCTGGTTCGCCTGGATTCCACCGGTATCCAGCGCATCCAGCGGGACATCCCGGCCGGCCGCAACCCGTTCGCGTACTTCAAGCGCGCAATCATCTCCGTGGACACCCTGAAGAGCGACGTCTACGCACACCACCTGGAGAACTCCCACTGGGACGCGGTGGTCATCGACGAGTCGCACAACCTGGTCAACCGGGGCACCAAGAACAACGACCTCGCCCGCGCCCTCGCCGAGCACACGGACGCGCTGATCCTGGCCTCCGCGACTCCGCACAACGGTGCGACGGAGTCCTTCGCCGAGCTGATCCGGATGCTGGACAAGACGGCGATCGCGAACACGTCGGAGTACGAGGTGAAGGACCTCGGCCACCTGTACATCCGGCGGACCAAGACCGACCGAGAGGTCCGTGACTCCCTCAAGGGCAAGTGGGCCGACCGTGGTCCGTCCCGGCCGGTGGTCTGCGAGGCCGGGGCGAAGGAGCGGGCGGTCCTGGAGGAGCTCGCCGCGCGGTGGACACCCCGCGATCCGGCCGCTTCTTCGGTGTGTGCGGACACGATGGTGGCCTACAACCTGCTGAAGTCGTTCCTGTCCTCGCACCGGGCCTTCCAGGACTCCGTCGTGGCGCGGCGGAAGGTTCTGGAGGCTCCCCTCAAGGTCAGGAGGGGGCAGGATCCGGCGGCCCGCGAGGCCGAGCGCCGGATCGAGCGCGAGGCCATCGTGGAGCTGGAGCGCCTTGCCGCCGACATCGGCGACGATGACTCCGCGAAGCTCGACGCCCTGGTGCGCGAGCTGAAGGAGATCGGTGTGGGTCCGGGGTCGGACATGCGGGTCGTGGTCTTCTCGGAGCGCATTCCCACATTGAAGTGGCTGGCCAAAGTGGTCCCGCCCAGGCTCGGTTTCCGGGCCGGGACCAAGCTGGAGGAGTCCGTGGCGGAGTCGAAGCCTTGGCTGGCCCACGGCGGCGCGGTCCAGGTCATGCATGGCGAGGCCAGCAACGAGGACGAGCAGAAGGACATCGTCTCCAAATTCGGGTTGAAGACCGACCCGGTCCGCATCCTGTTCACCGGCGATGTCGCCTCCGAAGGCGTCAACCTGCACCAGCAGTGCCACCAGTTGATTCATTACGACCTTCCGTGGTCGCTGATCCGCATCGAGCAGCGCAACGGCCGTATCGACCGTTACGGGCAGAGCAGGGCCCCTCAGTTCCGGGCCATGGTCCTCACCGGCGATGTGGAGTGGCGCACGGGTGAGAAGGGCGAGCCGCTGTATCTGGACGACCGCCTGGTGGGCTCTAAGCTCCTGGCCCGTGAGGAGGAGGCGCACCGAATCGAGGGCTCGGCGGAGGCCGTCACCGGTATCTACCGGGCAAAGGAGGAAGAGGACCGCCTGACGCGCGACTTGATCTCCGGGCGGACGGTCGAGGAGTCCATCAAGAAGTCCAGCGGCGGCGCGAAGGCTATGCTCGGCCGGCTGATGGGCAACGTCGGCGCCAAGAAGCCGACCGACGACGTGCCTGTCGCCACGGTGCCGAGCCTTTTCGGCGCGTCGGGTTCCACGGCCGCCTACTTCGACGAGGCTTTGCGTCAGACGTACTTCCCCGACAAGCCGGAGAACGTGCTCAAACTGCGCCGTGAGGACGACGGCACAATCGCCTTCGAACCGCCGCCGGACCTGGTGTACCGGCTGAAGTCGCTGCCCAAGTCGTACCTGACCGACCAGGGCATTCTGCCGACCCCGAAGAAGGAGGGCCGGTTGCGGCTCACCTTCGACAAGGGGCTCGCGGCCAAGCGTCTCGAGGTCGCCCGGGAGACCACCGAGAGTCAGTGGCCCAACGTCAGTTACGTGTCGGACGTCCATCCCGTCCTGGACTGGGTGACCGACAAGGCCTTGGCCGCCCTGCGCCACGATGAGGCGTTCGTTCTCGCCTTCGCCCCCGATCTTGAAGCGGCTGGGAAGCTGGACGAGCAGCTACCGGCCGACCTGGCCGGTCCCGTGTACCTGCTCCAGGGCATCTACTCCAACGCGGTGGGGCGCCCCACCGTCGTGGAGTGGATGGCCGTCGTCGGTCTGCCAGGCGCCCCGCGCGTCCTGCGGATCGATGACGCCTTCCTCGCCGCGTGCAATGTCGGCCCGAAGATGCCCGGACGCGCCACCCCGGCCGACGGGGAGGGGCTCCAGACGCTGGTGCCGGCGGCCGTCGACGCGGCGACCGGGTTTCTCACGGACCGCGCGGCGGAGTACAAGGAGGCGATCGACGCGGTGCTCGCCCCGTACGAGAAGCGGGTCGCCCAGTGGCAGCAGGACGCGCTGTTCGCCGCCTCGGCCCGCTCGCAGAAGGCCAAGCAAGACGTGAACCTCACGGCGAGCCGCCGCAAGTCCATGATCCGGTCGTTGCGGACCTCCGGAGCGCCGATGCTGCGCCTGCTTGGTGTCCTTGAACCCCTGTCTGCGACGCCTGCCGAAGTAACCGATGTATCCGCTGCGCCTGTTGCCGGAGAGACGACCGCCTGATGAGTACCGACTTCGACTCCTTCTCCAACCGCGGTGAGTACCTGTCCGCGTTCTACTTCGCCGAGCAGCTCGGCGATGGCCTCAAGAAGGGCGTCTTCGCCGCCTGGGCTGACCGAGAGAGTGACGAGCACGACCCGCGTCCCACGCCGCGCGAGTCGGTGCGGGCACTGCGCTCGACGTACCTGGACGAGAATTACCGCGGCTTCTTCGCCGAGCAGGCGAAGGCCGACGAGCAGGATGACGAGTACCCGGGCGCCGCGGCCTTCGAGGCCCGCTTCAACACCTACGGGGACGAGGAGTGGTGCAAGCGCGTTCAGGACTGGCACCGGCAGGTCCTCGCCGCGCTTGGCTTCCCCTTCGTCTCAACGGAACCCACCGCACGGGCACTGACCGTGCACCGCGCCGGGCGCGAGCACGAAGTGGCCGTGGCCTGGCACGGCGACGGCATCGTGGCCCTGGACTGCGGCTGGTCGGCGAGCAACGACACGGCGCTCGACGCGGACGGGTACGGCCGCCTGCTCCACCCGTTGCGGGCGGGCAGCGGTGAGGTTTACGAGACCGGGCAGGCGCTCGCCACCTGGTTGTTCCAGAGCGAGCTGGGTGAGGAGGGCGGCACGGCCCCGCGGTTCGTACTGCTCCTGTGCGGCGGCGTCATCATCCTCGCCGACCGGTATGCCTGGGGCGAGGGCCGCTACCTCTCCGCAAACCTCGACGCAGCCCTGGAGCGCAACGACCGCCGCCAGCATGGCGAACTCGCGACGATCGCGGGCCTGTTCAGCCACGACGTACTCGCACCGGCCGAGGACGGCAAGCCGCCGGCCATCGACGCCCTGGTCAAGGCGTCCCGCGACAACGCGGTCGGAGTCTCCGGAGAGCTGCGCGAAGGACTTCAGAAGTCCGTCGAGATCATCGCCAACGCGGTCCTGGATCGCCTGGAGGACTCCGGGCTCGACCCGCGCGACATCGAGCGCCCGGACTTGTCGTTCGCCCGGCAACTCACCCGGGAGTCGCTGCGCTACCTATACCGCATCTTGTTCTTGCTGTACGCCGAGGCCCGTCCTGAACTGGGCATCCTGCCCGCAGACGACGGCTCCTACGAGGCCGGCTACTCGATGGCGCGTCTGCGTGAACTGGTGGAGCGCGACGAGCTGTTGACCGAGGAGACTGCCCGTAACGGCTTCCATCTACACGCCTCGCTCGACGTCCTCTTCAAGAAGGTCAACAACGGCTACCGGCCCTATGGCACCGAACCGAACGACGCCCTCCCCGGCGACGACGAGGACACTCGGCGACGCAAGGCGAAGTACCGGAGCGAGGACCGCGGACTGCGGTTCGAGCCCCTGCGCAGCGAGCTCTTCGAGCGTGACTCCGTCCGCCTCATCGGCAACGAGACCCGCGACCCGCGCAGCGACGAGGACAGCGCGCCGGTCTGGTTGGACCTGCGTCCGCGCAACAGCGCCCTGCACGAGGTGCTGCGTCTGCTGACTCTGAAGAAGGCCGAACGGGCCGGGGGCCGGGCCGGGTTCATCTCCTACCGCAACCTCGGCATCAACCAGCTCGGCGCCGTGTACGAGGGGCTGATGTCGTACACCGGCATCATCGCTGAGGAAGAGCTGTGCGAGGTCGCCAAGGGTGGCGACCCGGCGAAGGGCTCCTGGCTGGTGCCCTCGCAGCGTCTCAAGGAGTATCCCGAGGACACCTGGGTGACGTACGACGACCGGGACGCGGTGAAAGGACTGCGCGGCCCGAAGAAGTACCCGCCTGGCCGGTTCGTGTACCGCCTGGCCGGCCGTGACCGGGAGACGTCCGCCTCGTACTACACACCTGAGTCGCTGACCAAGGTCACCGTCGAGCTGGCGCTCAAGCATCGTCTCGACCAAGAGCGCGACGCCGACGGAAACGTCGTCAAGACGCGTGCCTCGGAGCTCCTCAAGTACCGGATCTGTGAGCCCGCTCTGGGCTCGGGAGCGTTCCTCAACGAGGCCATCAACCAGGTCGCCGAGGAGTACCTGAGGCGCCGGCAGGACGAGCTGGGTGTGTCCGTGCCGACGGGCGACGCGCTGACGGAGAAGCAGAAGGCCAAGGCGTACATCGCCCTGCACAACGCCTACGGAGTCGACCTCAACGCGACCGGCGTCGAACTTGCCGAGGTCTCGATGTGGCTGAACACCATGCATCCCGGGATGCGGGCCCCGTGGTTCGGGCTGCACCTGAGGCGTGGCAACTCGCTGATCGGCGGGCGGCGGGCCGTGTACGCGGCGGGGGACGTGGCCCCGCCGAAGGGCAAGGCCCCCTGGCTCAACGCCAAGCCGCTCGCACCGGAGCCGCTGCCGTTCCTGAAGGACGGGGCCGAGCAGCCGCTGCCGGATGGGGCGGTGCACCAGTTCCTGCTGCCGACGCCGGGGTGGGCAGCGGTCACGGGCGCGAGCGGCGACGCGAAGAAGCTGCTCGTACAGCTGGCCGAGGGCGGGGTGAAGGATCTCGCGGAGTGGAAGAAGGGGATCCTGAAGACGCCGGCACGACGGCTGAACAAGAAGACCGGCGAGCCGATCCTCGACCGTAAGTCTGGCGACGAGGCGACCTCGCAGTACACACGACTGAGGGATGCCGCACGGCGGGCGGAATTCCTGTGGTCGCTGGTCGCCAAGCGGATGGAGCTGTCGGAGCGGGAGATCGCCCGCAGTATCGAGGTCTGGGGCGCGGACACGAAGGACGAGGAGTTCGCCTTTCTGCGGCGCTCCGAGGGCGACGGCGTTAGTTCGGATGCCGCTGCCGTCCGGATGTCGAAGGAGAAGGTGTACGCGGACCTGTTCCGTGCGGCGGGAACCCCGTACTGGCGACTCAAGCGTGTCATGGACGCGTGGTGCGCGCTGTGGTTCTGGCCGGTGGGCAAGGCGGGGCTGCTCGACGGAACGGACGACGCGTATGCGGGTGCCCCGGTGGTGGGGGGTGAGGGCGCCAGCAGTATCGGCGACCTGATCGAGGCGATGTCCGCGACTGTGGTGCCGGGCGATGCGGCGCCGCCCATCGAGTCTCCGCCGGCGACTGAGCCCGGGGTGACTACCCAGCCTCCGTCCCCGCCCATGCCCACGAGCGCGCCGCGCTTCGTGGAGAACACCATGCTCTTCGCCATGACGGGAGACCAGATCTCGATGTCCGACATCGAGGCGTCCTCCGACGGGGTGGTCCACGTGGAGGTCAAGGAGGTCGGCCCGTCCAAGACGACGGTGAAGACCAGGAAGCAGCCCGCCCCTGACCTCTCCCGCCCCGCCCGCCGCCCGCTCATCGCACTGAAGGACCTCGACGACTGGCTGGACTTCCTGGAGGCCATGCTCGGCCGTGGACCGGTCCCGGACGCCGGGTCGCTCATCGGGTCCCTCAATACCCTGGAGGAGCTCAGCAAGTACGAGCAGCTCCTCCAGGACGAGACCGAGATGGACATGGACCAGCGGGAGCCGGAGGCACGCTTCCCGTGGATGGGTGCGGTGCGCGACATCGCGGAGGATCAGGGTTTTCTGCACTGGGAGTTGGACTTTGCGCTGGCTTTTGCCGAGGGCGGCGGGTTTGACCTTCAGGTAGGGAACCCGCCGTGGGTGCGGCCCAATTGGGATGAGAGTCCTATTCTTGCGGAGTTCGAGCCGTGGTTCATGCTCACGGAGAAACCTGCGATGGCGGACAAGAGCCGTCGGCGTGCAGTCGAGCTGGCGAAGCCGAAGGTAGCGACGTACATGCTGGGCGAGGCCACGGCTACGATTACGACGGCGGATTACTTGGCGGCGCCGCAGGTGTACCCTTTGATCTCCGGGAGCCGACCCGACTTGTACCGGGCATTCATTTGCCAGGTGTGGGATCACGCGACATCCAGTGGCAGTGTTGGCATGCTCCATCCAGACTCGCACTTTAGCGGCGATAAGGAGGCTGCTCTGCGGCAGGCCGCATATCGCAGGCTGCGAGTTCACGGTGACTTCGTTAATGCGGGACAGCGGTTCTTTCCCCGCCCTGTCAGTGATGCCACGCACTTTGGTGTGCACATCTACGGCGCCTCTGGTGAGATCGACTTCCAACATCTCTCATGGCTTTACTCCGCCGAGGCCTTCCGGGAATCGGCCAACCACGACGGCAGTGGCGATGCGCCAGGACTGAAATCCAATGGCGCGTGGGACGAGCGACCGCACAGCAAGCGGGTGGTCCGGGTTACCTTGGACACGCTTGCGCGTTGGGCGAGACTCTCCGGGGAGCAGGGCGTTCCGCTAGAGCGAGTGCGCTTGCTCGCGCCCGTGAGCACAGCGGAAGATCCGGCGATCGATGCGCTTGCGAACTACCCGCTAAGGCTCGGTAATCTCGACCCGCAGATTTTCGAGGGCTTCAACGAGACAAATGCCAAAAAATCTGTCAACGGTCCCGGTAGGGACACCCAGCTAATTGAGCACAACGGGAGCCAAGATGGTCGCGAGGGCTATCAGGTAAAGTCTTGGGGCGATGTAATCCTAAAGGGGCCGCAGCTCGGCGTAGCCAACCCATTCTTCAAGCAGCCGAGTCAAGGCAGCGGGGAGGCGCGGGGACTCAACCACCTCGAGCTGGCATCAGATGCTGTGCCGGAATCGGAGTACCGACGGGTGGTAAGCGAGGCCACCTACCTCGATGCGCAGGAACGGTGGCTGGACCACACGGAGCTGAAGCGCCTGCGCGACTCTGAGTCGGAGGCCAGGGAGGCGCGGGTCCGACTCGCCGAGGCGTTCGAGTGCTTGCCCGCGGAAGTTGCACCCGAGGCGGTGGACGAAGAGTTCTTCGCCCGAGCGACGAAGCCGTACACGTCCTGTTACCGCCTCGCCTGGCGCAGGCAGATCGCACCAGATACGGAACGCGCCCTGTACGTAGCGCTACTACCGCCAAGGGTGGTCCATCTAGGAGGCCTCAGGAGTGCCGTAGCTGCAACGCCTACAGACACCGTCTTGGTGAGCGGCATGTGGTCTTCACTCCCGCTGGATTATTTCCTTCGGACGATCAACGTCTCCGACTTGCACGTGACACGTTCAAAGTCGCTGCCTGCCCCTCACTCGGGCCATCCACTTGCCCCCGCCCTCCTCCTCCGAACTCTTCGCCTCAATTGCCTCACCACCGCCTACGCCGACCTCTGGCAGGAGCTCCACGATCCGACCTGGACCACCTACGAGCCCTGGGCCCGCCGCTGGCCGCACATGAGCACCGAGCTCCACGCCGTCACCTCCACCTGGCAGCGTGACACCCCCCTCCGTACCGAGTACGCCCGCCGGGCTGCCCTCGTAGAGATTGACGCGCTCGTGGCTGTCTGGCTCGGGATTGACGCCGAAACCCTCGTCATCATGTACCGGGCCCGATTCCCGGTTCTGCAGGGATACGACGACGCGACTTGGTTCGACAGCAGTGAATGCAAGATCGCCGCTCATCGGAATGCCTTCGGTCACGGCCAGACCAGTGATCACTGGAAGGCCTTCGAGAAGTACCAGGCCGACCCCGCCACGACCCCCGTCCCCGACGGCTACACCGCCCCCTTCTACAAGGCCGACCGCGAGACCGAGATGCGCGAAGCCCACGCCTACTTCCAGAAGCGTCTCGACGCCGCCGTCGAGGCCGGCAAGTGGGACCCGGTCACGCAGGAGGTGCCCAAGCCGTGAGGCCGACGCTCGAGGCGCAGGGGCTCAAGGAGAGCCTGCTGCAGTACCTGTCCACCACGTACGCGCTGACCGACGAGGGTGCACGGCAGGCGCTGCACCGGTTCCTGGGAGACGAGAACTCAGGGATGTTCCGGGGGCCTTTCCTCCGCCTGCGCACGCCCTTCGTCGCGGCCGACGCGTCCTGGACCGGGTATCTCGACTGGCGGCGGAACGATGGTTGGACGCCGTACGCGCACCAGGCGAAGGCTTTCGAGCGACTGTCCTCGGCGGGTGACCGTACGCCGAAGCCCACGCTCGTGACGACCGGTACCGGTTCCGGTAAGACGGAGTCGTTCCTCTACCCGATCCTCGATCACTGCGCCCGTGAGCGAGCGGCCGGACGCTCCGGCGTCAAGGCAGTGCTCCTGTATCCGATGAACGCGCTCGCCACCGACCAAGCCGCTCGCATCAACGAACTCCTCTCCGAGCAGCCAGCGTTGAGCAGAGTACGGGCGGGGCTCTACATCGGTGACAAGGCGGCGACACAGTACGACCGGGTGTACACGCGCCGGTCCGACATGCAGATCTCGCCGCCGGACATCCTGATCACGAACTACAAGATGCTGGACCTGTTGCTCCAGCGGGCCCAGGACGCCCAGCTGTGGGCGGACGCGGACATCCGGTACGTGGTCGTGGACGAGTTCCACACCTACGACGGCGCGCAGGGCACGGACGTCGCGATGCTGCTGCGGCGCCTTGCCTCGGCGGTCGGGGTGGCGGAGAAGGGCCGTCCGCTGGGGCGGATCTGCCCGGTGGCGACCTCGGCGACCCTCGCCTCAGACAGCACGGACCAGGACGGAGTCCGTCAGCTGCTCGACGTCGCGACGCAGGTGTTCGGTACGGAGTTCGACCCGTCCTCGATCATCGGGGAGCACCGGCAGACGGTGGACGAGTTCGTGCCGCCGAGCGGCTTCGATCCGATGCTGGCGATCACGGTCCCCGACGAGTTGGCCACCCTCCCCGACCCCTCACTCGGCGAGGAGGAGTTCCTCGCGCTCGTCGAGGCCGTCACGGGCACACGCGAGACCGACCCGCTCGTGCTCGGCGGCCTGTTGAAGAAGCACATGCTGACCTCGGCGGTGATGCACGCCCTGGACGGGCAGGTGCGGACCGTGCCCGAAGTGCTGGACCTGATGTGGCGGCGGGGCGCGTTCTCCTGGGGGCAGGCGATCACCCGGCAGCCGGAGGTGGCGGCGTCTGCCCTCGCCCGGCTCCTGGCGCTGCTCTCGGTGGCCCGTGATCCGGCCTCCACCCCCGAGCGGCCGCGTCCCTTCGTGCAGGTCGAAGTGCATCAGTGGGCGCGGTCTGTGTCGCGGGTCGTGCGCGGTGTGCTGCCTTGGCCCAAGGCCGAGTTCCAGTGGGACTCGGCCGGTTCCACCCACCATTCGGGCGAGCAGCTGGCCCGTACCGCTCCGGTGACGACGGCGACCGCGGGCGCGGCCGCGAACCTGTTTCTGCCGGCCGTCTACTGCCGTGACTGCGGCCGTTCGGGCTGGGCGGTGTTCTCCCCGGAGACCGACGACGCGGACGTACAGGTCGACACACACAAGATCCGGCGAGCCTCGGTCAGCCAGGACAAAATGCGGGTCCGGAACCTGATAGCGGCCACCGAGAAGGAGGCCCAGGAGGGCTCCGGTGCCGCCCCGATGGAAGAGGCCGGGCGCGGTGCTGGCCGCGGCGGCACCGCCCTCGCGGCCACCAATGCCGGGCAGTTGCGTGTACTGGACGGGCCGAAGCGCCGCCTGCGGCTACCCGATCCGGTCGAGGACTACGACCAGGAGACCGGCGCGCCCCGGTTGGCGGGCTCCGACTCTGCCTTTGTCCTCGTCTACCTCGGGGACACCGCGACCACCGCCGCAGAGGACGACTGGTGCCCGGCCTGCGGCTCGCACAACGCGATCCGCTTCCTCGGTACCGGTGCCGCCGCCCTCGCCGCGGCCTCGGTCACCCAGCTGTTCACCGGCGGCGAGATGGACAGGGCTCAGGGTGAGGACAAGACCCTGATGTTCAACGACTCGGTGCAGGATGCCGCACACCGGGCCGGATTCGTGGCCAGCCGCTCGTACACCTTCTCCCTGCGTGCACTGTTCAAGAAGCACCTGTCGGAGGAGACGCCGATCGCGCTGCACGACCTGATCGCCGACGTGGTCGCGGCGACCACCGACCGCGAGACCCTTGCGGCCGTCGTCCCCACAGACCTGCACGACTTCAAGGGCGTCAAGCGGCTCCTGTCCGGTCAGGGGCGAGGCGGGGACAGGAAGACCTGGGAGCTGATCGGCGAGCGCTTCGCGTTCGAGGCGCTGATGGAGTTCGGCTTCCGCTCCCGTAACGGCCGCACCCTCGAACTCACCCGCACCGCCGCCGCCCACGTGCGCATCGAGGACCCTGCCTCCGCGATCGCCCTGGTCAAGGCCGCGCATACCGAGCCGTACGGGCGAGGCGGTGGACTGCCGGTCATCGAGCAGGACGACGCCCGCTACCTCGGGTTCCTGCGGATCTTCCTGGAGCGGCTCCGGACCCGTGGAGCGATCGGCCACAAGTGGCTGGAGGGATACCTCTCCGAGGCCGGTACCAGCCGGTACTTCATCTGGGGCAAGCGGCCTCCCGGCATGCGCGCCTTCCCCAAGGGCATCGCGGCCCCGGTGTTCCTGCTCAGCTCGCCAAAGACGAAGAGCGAGTTCGACTTCGCGACTGGCCGGCTCTCCTGGCACGAGCGGTGGGCGCAGCGCACGCTCGGGCTGCCGCGGGAGCAGGCCGCGGAGTTCTGGTTGCGGCTGTTGCCCGCGCTGGTCGAGGCGGGCCTGCTATCGGTGCGTACCCCGACCGACGGCAGCCTGCGCGTCTATGGACTGAAGCCGGGCGCGATCGACGTACAGCTATTGAAGGACGCCGAGGTCAACGAGGCGTTCGTGCGCTGCCCGGACTGCTTCTGGGAGCAGACCGTCCACCCCGGCCTGCTCGTGCAGTGGGACGGGCAGCGCTGCCCGTCCTACCGCTGCCGCACCGGCCTTCTCGTCGCCGGCAACCGGCCCGAGGGGCTCGGCAAGCACCAGCGGGACCGTAACTACCGCGAGGACTACTACCGCAGGCTGTACCGGAAGGCAGGCACGTACCAGGTCATCACGGCTGAGCACACGGGCATGCTGACCCGGCCGGAGCGGGAGCGGGTCGAAGCGGCCTTCAAGGATGGCAGCGGGTTCAAGGATCCCAACGTGCTGTCCTGTACGCCGACGCTCGAAATGGGCATCGACATCGGCGACCTGTCGGCCGTCGTGCTCGCCGCGCTGCCCAGGCGTGCTGCCAACTACGCCCAGCAGGTGGGCCGAGCCGGGCGTCGTACCGGAAACGCGTTCCTGCTGACCATCCCCGACCGCAGCCGCCGAGACCTGTACTACCTGGAGCAGCCGCGCGAGATGATCGCCGGGCAGATCGTGCCGCCGGGCAGTCACCTGTCGGCCATCGAGATCCTGCGCCGCCAGTACCTCGCACACCTCCTCGACCTCGCCGCGCGGGGCCGGCTGTCGCGCACTGACGGCCGTCCGCTGCCCGCAGTCGTACGGGACGCCCCGGCCCTCTTCGGCCCGTCCGGATACCTCGCCGATCTCGTCGAAGCGGCGCTCGCGGACGCCTCGAACCTGGTCGAGGGGTTCCTGGACCTGTTCCCCGTCGGCGTCAACGAGCAGGCCGCCGATGACCTGCGGGCCTTCGCCGGACGCGGGCTGCGCAGCGCGGTAGAGCGGGCGGAGCGACAGTGGCTCCACGCCGAGGAGGTGCTGCGGAGGCGACTGCGGTACATCGCGGAGGCCCGCGACGAACTCCACGACACCGAGGACGAACAGCGCGACCGTAAAGCCGAACTCGACGCCGAACACCGCGCGCTCGGCAAGCGCTTGAGCAAGCTTGGGCTCATCACCGCCCAGCAGGCCCTGTGCGATCTCGGGCTGTTGCCGAACTATGCGCTCATCGACTCTGTTACCACCCTCAACGCGACTCTGTACTGGGTCGACGGTATGGATCCGAACACCGGCCGGGACCGCTTCGACTCCAAGATCCGCTCCTACGACCGGCCCCGCCGCTACGCCTTGTCCGAACTCGCGCCTGGCAACACGTTCTACGTCAACGGCTACAAGCACGAGATCACCGGCATCGACATCGGCAGCCCCTCTCAGCCGGACTGGACGGCCTGGCGGTTCTGCCCGGAGTGTGGCTACGTTCGCACCGAGGATGCCAAGAACGATCGCACCTCCTGCCCGCGCTGCGGCAGTACTGGGATCGCGGACGACGGTTCCTGCCTGCACCAGATCATCGAGCCCACGACCGTCACCTCCCGCGACAAGCGCGAGGACGCCCGTATCGGTGACGACAAGGACGACCGGGAACAGCGTTACTACACGGTCGTCGATGCGGTGGACATCCCCCGGGAGGAGATCAAGCACGGCGCGTCCTGGCGGCACGCCCACCACACCTTCGGCGTCGACTACTGCCGCAAGGCGGTGATTCGCCGCATCAACGTCGGCCCGATGCGGTTCGACAGCCAGACCGAGGACCAACTCGCCGGGCAGGACGTCCGCATGGCCCCGTTCCACGTATGCACCGCGTGCGGGGCGGCGACCGCCGACGGCAAACCGGTCTTCGACCACGCCACCGACGCCTTGGACTCCTCGGCCGCGCGCAACCCGAAGGTCAAGCACCACCAGCCGTGGTGCCCGCTGCGGCGTGGGAAGAAGGCCGCTACCGTGCCCCAGCAGCCGGTGCTCCTCGCCCACCAGCTGAACACCGAGGCGCTGCGGGTGCTCCTTCCCGCGGCCACCGTGCTCGTCGAGGAGAAGATCTACTCCTTCAAGGCCGCGCTGCGGCTCGGCGTCGACCGGCAGTTCGGCGGTGACCCGGCGCACCTGGACACCACGCTGGCCCGTATGCCCGACCAGGCCACCGGCGAGAAGCGCCACTTCCTGGTGCTCTTCGACCGGCTCCCCGGAGGCACCGGATATCTGGACCGGCTGACCGACCCCGGCGACTTCAAGGACATGCTCCTCAAGGCCCGTGCCGTGCTCCTCGCCTGCCCCTGTCAGGACGAGGGCCTGCGGGCCTGCCACCGCTGTCTGCACCGCTACACCGAGGAACGGCACCAGGACGTCGTCTCACGCCACGAGGCCCTGCAGATCCTCGGTGACCTCCTCGGCCCGGTCGACGAGAACGGCGAGCCGCTGCGCGACGCCGACGGTAACCCCGTCGATGGGTGGGCGGTCACCAAGGTGGCGTCCACCGAACTGATCGGCTTGGACAAGCAGGTCGAGTCCGACCTGGAGGCCCGTTTCCTGGCCGCCCTGCGCAAGTGGAGCGAGAACCAGGACGACGCTGCACTCGACGAGAGCGGAACGAACAGCGGATACCTCCGCTTCACCGGTTCCTCGGCCAGTGCGGGAGAGGCCGCCGATACCGGATCCGTACGCTCGACCGGGTGGCGGCTCACCGCCCAGCGCAGTATGGAGCACACACGTACCGACTTCACCTTTGAATCCACCGACGGCCCCCGCCGGCTCGTCACCGTCTACCTCGACGGCCACAGGTACCACGCCAGCCGCAAGCACAACCAGATCGCGCCCGACTGCACCAAGCGCAACCATCTGCGGGCCGACGGGCACATCGTCTTCCAGATCACCTGGGACGACCTGGAGCTCTTCGAAAAGGGCGACGCCGCCAAGGCGCAGCCGGTGTGGCCGCCCTACCGGCGCATCGGCCAGGACACCGCCAAGGAGTGGTACGAGGAGCTGGGCGGCGACCGCGCCCACTTCTCGGCCGCTGTGTTCGCCAATCCCATCGACACGCTCCTCGCCTATCTGCGCACGCCCTCCCTTACCGCATGGGGGCGGCGGGCCAAGGCGCTGGTCGGTGGGCTGATGAGCGCGCCGGAGCCGCTCGTGCAACAGGCCGACCGGGGCCAGGCACGCGAAGCCGTACGGGCCGCCCTCTCCGCCCTCGGCCGCGGTCAGGCGCCGGGGCCGGAAGCCGGGGAAGGCGACGGAGCGATCCTCGTCCTGCACGCCGTGGATGAGACCGGGCTGCCGCTGGTCTACACCGTGGACGCCTCCGGCCAGGAGCCGGGTTGGAGCGCCATCGCCGTACTCGACGACCGCGCCGCGAGCCTGGGCACGGCCGAACACAAACTGATGTGGCGGTCCTGGCTGTACTGGTCGAACCTGTTGCAGTTCCTGGGCTTCGCCGGCGGCGACGGCATCCAGCTCGCGAGCAGCCAGGCCGCCGACTACCCGGTGGAGGTCCTCACCATCGGCGGCGGCATTGGTGAACTCGAATCGCTGATCGTCCAGCGGAACCCGGCTGTCGGCGAGGTGAGTTCGGTCGTGGACAGCCGCACCGCGGTACTCGCCGGTGCGGCCGACGCCGAATCGACGGAGGAGTCCTCCCTGGAGAAGGTGGTCGCCGGCGTCCTGCGGGACCGGGCGTGGGACGAGGACATCATCGAGCTCCTCGAGGAGGACGAACCGGAATCCGACCTCACCCGGCTCGCCAAGAGAATCGCCGCCAAGGGCAAGAAGGCCCCCGTCTTCGGCTATGAACTGGGCGAACGGGGCTGGCAGACGGACTTCGCCTGGACCGATTCCCAGATCAAGATCGCCGTCGTAGTGGCCCCGGACACACACGGGTCCCAGGCCGAGGAAGAGCGCCGCAAACGCGACGAGGCGTACGCCGCCGACGGCTGGACCGTACGTACTGCCGCCGACTGGCTCGACCACCTAGACACCCTCCTGACACTCCTCCCCGACACGGAAGGCTCGATCTCCTGATGACCGCCCGGCTCAGCCTGTACGAGAAGGCCGAACACGAGCTGTACAAACTCGACCGCTCGGTCAAGGGAAAGTTCTACGACTTTTGTCACCGCTTCCGGCAGAATCCTGACCACCCCGGCCTCGACCTGAAGCCCCTCAAGGGCGACGGACGGGTCTTCCGCGCAAAGATCGACCAGTCCTACCGTGCTCTCCTCGCCAAGGCTGGCGTGGACGATCACGGCCAGGAGCGGTGGCTCGTCGTCGCGGTACGCCACCGCAAGCACGTCTACGAAGAACTCTCCGTCGCGATCAACCGTGTCACCGGTGAGATCGAGTTCGTCGACCTTTCCGTCGTCGGGCAGAGCGTGCTGCAGCGCGCCGGCGTCACCCTCACGCCGGTCGACCCGGCGTCCGAGTCCGAGCTCCAGGAGCCGGCGCCGACCCCGGAAGTTCACGAGTCGGTCGGCGTAGAGCCCGCCGCACCGCTCCTCTCCGGGATGACCGGAGAGAACCTGCGCTCGCTCGGTGTCGCCGCACAGCTCATCGACCTCGCACTCGCCGTCACCGAGAGCGGCGAGCTCGACCAGCTGGTCTCCGGCGCTCCGCTCCTGACCAAGGACATCCTCTACGGCCTGGCTGCCGGGATGTCCGTCGACGAGGTCCGGCGCGAGATCACGGCCCCTGTCGAGGTTGAACTCGCCGACACCGAACATGACGACCTCGGCGCGGCGCTGGCCCGCACCACCGTCACCACCATCGACGACGACCTCCGCGTCGTACTGGAAGAAGGCGACTTCCGGGCCTGGAAGGTCTTCCTCCACCCCGCCCAGGCCAAGCTCGTCGGCCGCCGTTACAACGGTCCCGCCAGGGTCTCCGGCGGCCCTGGAACCGGCAAGACGATCGTCGCCCTCCACCGGGTCAAGCACCTGGCCCAGCAGCTCCCTCCCGGCCACAACAAGCCCATCCTGCTCACCACCTTCACCACCAACCTCACCGTCGACCTCCGCGCCCGCCTCTCCTCCCTCCTCGAACCCGACCTCGTCGCCCGCGTCGAAATCACCAACATCGACAAGCTCGCAGCCCGGGTCCTCAACGAGAACTCACTCAGCGGAACAGGCAAGCAGCGCATCTACGACAGCGTCGCGATCGGCATCCTCCAACGCCTCCTGTTCGAACTCGACGAGAAGCGCTGGGAGCCCGAGTTCCTCTACGAGGAATGGGAACAGGTGATCCTTGGCCAGTCGCTCGGCAACCGCAAGGCGTACTTCGACGCCCGCCGCGCGGGCCGAGGCCGGTCCGTCAGCCGCCCCGAACGCGCCCAGATCTGGAAGATCCTCGAGCAGTTCACCGCCCGCCTCGACAAGGAGAACCGCGAAACCTGGGGCCAGGCGGCCGAACGCGCGGCCCGCTTCGAGATGGAACGTGCCGCCAAGATCAAGGCCAGGCAGGACCGTAAGGACGAGGTCGGCGGCAAGGATCTCATCCACCGCGACGACAGCTCCGGTATGCGCTACATCGCCCACCGCTACCAGCACGTCGTCGTCGACGAGGCCCAGGATCTGCGCCCCGCCCACTGGAAGATGCTCCGCGCCATGGTTGCCCCCGGCCCCGACGACATGTTCATCGCGGGCGACACCTACCAGCGCATCTACGACCAGCAGGTCACACTCGGCACCGTCGGCATCAACATCCGGGGCCGCTCCTCCCGCCTCACCCTCAGCTACCGCACCACAAAGGAGATCCTCGCCCGCGCGATGCAGGTCGTCGACACCAAGGGCAACGCACCCGCCTACGACGACCTCGACGACGGCACCGACACCCTCGCCGGCTACCGCTCCGTCCTTCGCGGCCCCGTCCCCGAACTCGCCCCCTGCGACACCTGGGACGACGAGCTCACCCAACTTGCCACCACTCTCCACGCCTGGCGCGAGGAACTCACTTCCGGCGACGGTGGCAACAATTCGCGTCGCGACCCCCGCGGCAATATCGCCGTCTGCGTCGCCGACCGCGACTCCGTCCACCAGGTCATGTACTACCTCGCCACCGAGGCCGGCATCACCGTAGCCGAACTCACCAAGGACGGGGTCAAGGGAGACGGCGAAGTCCACGTCGGCACCATGCACCGCTTCAAGGGCCTCGAATACCAGAAGCTCGCGATTGTGGGCGCCCGCGACGGTGTCATCCCCCGCACCGCAGTCATCGACCGCTACCGCGAATCCGACCCCCAGCGCTACGCCCGCGAGGAACGCAAGGCCCGCTCCCTCCTCTTCGTCGCCGCCACCCGCGCCCGCGACACCCTCCGCATCAGCTGGCACGGGGCGCCGAGCCCTTATATTTCCCGATATTGAAAGACGAAGGTCTGCCCTGCGGGGGCGCAAATGCTGGGCCGCATGACCTTCCGACAAGACTCCGCATCGCGTGATGCCGAACCGGAGGTCGTTGGCTGGGCGAGTCAGCTGGAGTCTTCGAGCTGATTCCCCAGCCGTCCCTCTGCGTCGCGTTCCGTCGACTTCGGCCTGGTTGGTCTGATGCTCATGCCTCCGGCCCAGCCAGGGTGCAGTCGTTCTGCGTCAGCTCCGCGCGGAGTAGCTGCTCGGCAACGTCGGCGTAGTGCGAGGACGACGCCAACAAAGCGGGGTCTCTCACGAGAGGCCGCCATGACTGGGAAGTCACTGCTGGTGAACGGGTCGAGGACGGTGGCGCCTTCGGGGCAGACCTGGACGAGCTGCTCCGTCATTCAACGGGCTTCTGGGTATTGCCTGCCCGGTCCTTGCGGGGCCTGCTGGCGGGTGTGATCCACGGAATGGTGCTGCTCCAGGTCCACCCGCTATCTGCAGGGCACCGGTCGTAGTCGGCTCCTGGAAGCAGTCAGCGAAGACCACGGATACCGCGTGCTCGGCGGAGGCTCGGTACGACTCGGTGAGCAGTTCGGTCAGCCAGGAGCGGTAGGGGCGCTGAGCACTTTTCTCGCTGGGACAGTTGGAGAGGTCGTGGGCACTGTTGCTGGGGACGTACGTGGTGCGGCCGGTGCGGTCCTCGCTGGTCCGGCCGCCCCTCCCAGGGCTGTGGCACGGCGAACGAGATCCTCGACCTGGTGCATGGCCTCAACCAAGTTCTACGAAGAGCCGGAGGAGATCTACTGACAGTCCCCGTCTGTCACCCTGGCGGACCAGGCGGTGCAGTGAGCTGTACTCGAACTCCGGCACTCGCCTGGGACCTGGTCCGCTTGACGCTCATATGACGCTCGGGCCCCAGACCTCGCCGCGATTGTGTACACAGAACAGCCTCTGACCTGCACTTGTTGCCAACCATGCCCGGGCCTACCTCTTCCCGATGACCCACCACGTGGAGTGCGTGGCGATCCTGGAGCGGGTGGCGAAGGACGCCTGAGGTGCAAGTTGGCTGAGGGTACGCCGATTCGGGCGCGATGTATCTCGCTCGCGGTTCTCCGATGATGAAGGCCCGCTGGTGGGTTCCCCGGACCGGGAGCCCGCGGCGGGCTTTCGCTTTCCCGTTCGTCAGGGGGGCGGGGCCGGAACAGGCGGTGTGGCGTGTGCCCATGTCGCGTCGAACTGGCGCAGAGCAGCGGTGTAAAGAATGCCGGGCGCTCGGGTGTACAGGCACGGAGAGCTTCTGCCGTGGGCCGACGCGCTGTAGAACGTGAGGTACGCGGCACGGTCCGTCGCGATCACACGACAGTTGTTCGGCAGGTTGAAGGTGCGCAGTTCGATGCCGGCCCTCGCCTGCATCACCCGCGTCAGGTAGTCGATGTTCGTTCGGACCTGGGTTCTGAGCAGACCCCGCGTGAAGCCCGGGTCGAATCGGGACACTTCCTGAGAACGCCGATCGAGCCACGAATCCTCTCGGGGGCCGGGGTCGGGCAACAGGATTTGGACGGACTGCGGGGAAGGCTCTGCCGACCACAAGGGTGAGAAGACCTCACGGGTGAGCACGTTTCCCCGGCCTGCCAGGACTTTGACCCAGCGGGCTTGCCGCAGGTCGCGAGCGAGGTCCTGTTCGGCCGAGGACTGGTGACGGTAGACGCGCCCGATCCTGGTCCCCGTGCACCGGGAGCAGGCGGCGACCAGCCACCACACGGGACGGGAGCCACGGAGCAGGCCGAGGACGAGGAGGATCGCGCTGGCCGCCAGAGAGCCGAGGATCCCTATCATAAAATCGGTCATGTGGATCCCACTTCCGGTGTCGGGTCGGATTCGGCGGGGCGCCGATTGCGTCAGCAGAGGAAAGGCAGCAGGAGTCGCAGAACGTGGGCGGCGTTTCGGGCCGCAAGTTCGTGGTGCGCGTGCCCCTTCTTTTCGTCGGCGTTGTCGGAAACACCTCGGATGACGATCCAACCGGGGTTCGTCTCGTCGTGGACGGAGTTCTCCTGCCAGTACTGGCTCAAGCCACCCGCTTCCATGTCCACCGCCAGTACCTTCTCGTTGTAGTGAGCCAGGTATCGGCGGATGTCACTGCCGCGGTCGGCGATGACTGCTTCACCGGAGCCGATCGGCCCCGGATACACCTCGTATTCCTGTGAGGATTGCGAGGCGAGCTGATCGTGGATACGGGCGGGGGTACCGTGCTCGGTGAAGAAGGCGTTCACGGCATGGACCACTTGGGCCGGAGCCTGTCGGTGTTCGCCCCGCCTCCGCACGTCACCGAGCGGATTGATCTTGCGATTCTCGTAGTAGACGACGTCGGTCGAGACAATGACATTTCCGATGCGGGCATGCTCGTGGATGCCTCCGCCCACTCCGACGAGAGCCCATAGCCGAGGCGTGTAGTGACGTCGCAGATTGTCCAGAGCGGCCATGGCCGACCGCTGCCCCTGGCTCTGAGCCTGTGTGGCTACGATGCGGACGGTTGAGTCCGGAGTGGTGTGTTCTCCGCGATAGAAGTAGAGGCCGCCTGGCTCCTTGTGTCGTTCGAGCTTTAACTCATCGCAGAGTGCGCGTAGTTCCTCGCTGAGGATGGTGACGATTCCGATGTCCCACGCGCCCCGATCCGTTGATGCCACGGAGCCGGCAGCCTTCGCGTCGCGTTGTTTCGCCGGAGGCGTCACGTGGACTCGGGCGTGGTTGCCCACGGCGTTGTTGCTGATGGTGTTGCCATCGCCGTAGGAGCTGATGCCTCGGTTCGCGTTCACGGGGTTCCTCCGTCGCTGGGGTTGTCGGTCCCCGTGGCGGGATGCGCCGGGGCGCCGACTTGGGCCGCGTCACCCACGGCGTTGTTGCTGATGGTGTTGTTGTCGCCGAAGTTGAAGATCCCACTATTGATGATCTTGAGTGCTCGATTGTTGAACTCCGACGCGTCCACGTCCTTGGTCAGGAGGAAGTCGCCCGCCGCCCTGAGCAGCCGTTGTTCGATCGTCTTCATCCGGCCCAGGATGTCGGTCTTCTCCAATTGCACCTTGGACCACGCCTGGGCCGATTGCTCCCGGATGCTCACGCGGCTGCCGATGAGGACGTTGGGTATCGGCGTGGAAGTGAGGTCGGCAGGGAGGGCGGCGGCCTTGGTCAGGGCGTGGAGATATCGGATGATGCGCCACGAGTGCTGGACTTGCCGAGGGAGGGTGGACAATTCGCGGAAGGCCGCCCAAATGACTGCGACGAAGCCGTGCTGGCCGAACTCGGCCGTCCGTTGGAAGGACCTCGGTGTGTGCGCGAGCACGCACGCTGCGGTGGAGATGATCAGGGTCCGTCCCCGTATGCTGACGTGGAGCAGGACGGTCGCGACGTATTCCGCGCCCTCCAGCGGTGTCGTGACCTCGAGGAAATGATGCCCCCTCGATCCTGGAGTGTTGATGATCTCCCGTAGATCTGCGTCAGTGAGTTTCTGGGGGAGTAGAGAGCGATTGGTTGCCACGTCGGTCTCGGACACGTAGACACGGTCGCTGACTTGGGCGGGCAAGCGGACATCGTGGCTGTCGGTGTTCAGCAGGCGGACCGCGTCGCGCAGGTGATCGACGAGCTCGTGGGCCTGGAACGGGGGTATGGGGTGCTCCCGTTCGTGTAGGGGGGCGTCATCGTCCTCGACGGGGCGCAGGAGTTGGACGCTCATCGGTGGGTTCCACTGATAAACGATCTCTCCGGCGCCAATGAACGGTGACTCCCTTCCGAAGAGGGTGAACACGTTCAGGTCGTCGTCTGGTGCTTCCTTGTCCTGACTGTGGCTGGGGCGGCGATAGACGGTGTGCACGTCCCTCTGCTGCGCGTCGACCACCCGTTGTCGGGGGGACAATCGTGCGGGTCGTAGGGCCGGTGCCCGGAGGATCCGGTTGAGTTGCAGTTGGCGCGTCGCTCCGATGGCGAGGCATGTGAGCACGATGCCGGCCCCCAAGTGAAGCGCTGTGGTGGCGTGATGGGGGTGGGTGAGTCCGATCGCGAAGCCGGTTGTCGCCACGCCGAGCGCGATGCCTCCGATGCGGCGTAGAGCCTGCGACTTCTCCGAACTTCTTCGCGGGAGGATCCGTTGGAGACGGCGCCGATGGCGCTGTCTCCGACCCTTGTTGCGGCGTCCGGAATCCCGGCCGGCCTGGGGCTCGCGATCGCCCCGGTGTATGAGCAGGGCCATGCGGAGCAGCCACAGGAGGGAGAGACCGCATGTCACGAGGACGCTCGCGGGCAGGGCGCCCGTGCAGGCCGGTGCGATCACGGATGCCAGCAGCGTGACGCGCAGAACGGCCGTGAGGGTGGCGGCTCGCCACGCATGGCGCATGACGGGGACGATGTCGAACCCGTAGGACGGGGCGACCCTGCGGTGCGGAGACGTACAGACCTTGTCGATCACGAGGTCGCGGAAGTCTTCGTCCACGTAGGGGCCGGCGCATAAGTGGCGTGTTGCGGACGTCACTTCGTCCGGGAAGTTCTTTTCGGGTGGTACGCGGGGAGCGGCCATGCCCTGCCCTCACCTCCTAGGGTTAAGGTCTGTGTGACCATAAGTGGCGAGGGTATTCAAGTCAATGTGACCTTTAGGGGTTCTCGTGGATGACTGGCTGAAAGACTCCGATGAGGTGGAGGCCTCGTGGGTCACGGTGGACCTCGCGATCTTCACGATGCGAGGTGCCCGCCTGATGGTGCTCCTGATCGACCGCGGGGTGGAGCCCTTCATCGGCAGGCCCGCGCTCCCCGGCGGGTATGTCCAGAAGGGTGAGACCCTGCGCGAAGGGGCCCTGCGCGAGTTGTGGGAGGAAGCCGGCATCGACGGTGGGCTGTTGCACCTGGAACAACTGGGTGCCTACGGTGATCCCGGAAGGGATCCGAGAGGGCGAGTGGTCACCGTGGCCTACCTGGCCCTGGGGCCCAACCTGCCCGTGCCTGTGGGTGGTACCGATGCCGAACGGGCCTACTGGGCGCCGGTGGAGGGGCTGGGCAAGGGGAAGGCGAGGCTGGCATTTGATCACTCCGAGATCCTCACCGAGGCTTTGGAGGAGGTCCGCCGCAAACTCGAATACACCCCTGTCGCCACGGCCTTCTGCGCCTCGGAGTTCACCCTCAGCGAGTTGCGTACGGTCTATGAAGTGGTCTGGGGCCAACCGTTGGACCCGAGCAACTTCCGGCGCAAGGCACTGGGGACGAAAGGGTTCGTGGAGCCCACGGGCGGACAGAGGATGCCCTCGACGGGTCGCCCGGCCGCGCTCTACCGCAGAGGGGCTGCATGGGTGTTGAGCCCACCGCTCCTCCGTGCCGGTGGGTAGCCTGCACAGTTGGCCGAATCTCAAGGTTCCCGGATCGATTCGGGCATGCCCGGCCGCTCGGGGGGTGGGGAGGTTCGGTGCGCCGGCAGGCTCTGGGCTGGGTGCGATAATCGCGCTCCAGTGGGTGATCGGAGCCGAGGTCCGGCGGGGTGGGGGAAGCGATGTCCGGAGTGTCCGCACCGTGGGGATCCGCCAGGCGGAGCGAGCGGGCCTGGGTGGAAGGGGTCGGGTTCCTGCGGCAGGGGCGGCCGGACTGGGCGGCCGGGCGTTTCGAGCAGGCCATCGGGTACGCCCCCTCGGCTGCCGATGCCTGGCTGGGCCTGCACGCGGCGGGGCGGCGGCAGGCAGAAGCGCTTGACGCGATGTCACTCCACTACCGGTCGTTCGGTGCGTTACGCGGCAAGTGCAACATGCCGCTGCAATCGCGCTTCGACCTCGGTGTGTATGTCACCTTGCGCCTCGAATCGGCGCGTGACCTCTGGCTCGCCGCCGTGTCGGGGCTGTTGAGCGAGCGGAGGCTGGAGGAAGCCTGGACTTCGCTGGAGAAGGCTCAGCTCGACTGCGACGAAACGCGGTTCACCGCCACGAGGTACGCCTTCCTGAAGGTGGACTGGCACCTCGTGCTGCACTTCTCGCGGAACATCACCGACAAGTTCCTTCGTGACGAGGCGCAGCTCTACGTGGCCCGCGCCCTGATCGAACAGCACGTGTTCCACGAGGCGCTCAACGCACTCTCCCAACTCCCGCAAGCCCTGGGGAAGGAGAGCCGGTACGAGGGAGAGGTCGCCTACCTGCGCGGCCTGGCGCACGAGGGGCTCGGGCAGCAGGAGGAAGCGCTGCGGCACTTCCAGTACGCCTTCCGCTGCTTCCCCACGCTCGCGGATGTCGCGACCCGCGCCCAGGCCGTCACCGTGCGGGCCGCCCCGGCCCCGGCGCCGGAACCGCAGGCGCCGGAGCCGGGGCCGGACACGGCGGACGTCTCCGACGACTCCCGGGCACGGGAGCTCCTCCTGGCCGAAGCCATGGCCGACCTGGACGGCATGGTGGGGCTGGAGGCGATCAAGCGGCAGCTGCGCACGCTGGCGGCGCAGCTGCGCATGGCCGCCGTGCGCAAGGAGCAGGGGCTTCCCTCGACCGCGGCTCCGCAGCACTTCGTGTTCACCGGCCCGCCCGGGACGGGGAAGACCACCGTCGCCCGGGTGGTCGGGAAGGTGTTCGCCGGACTCGGGCTGCTCGGACGGGGGCAAGTCGTGGAAGTCCAGCGGGTCGACCTGGTCGGCCAGCATCTCGGCTCGACCGCCATCAAGACGACCAAGGCCATCGACTCCGCGCTCGACGGCGTGCTGTTCATCGATGAGGCGTACGCCCTGTCCAACAGCGGTTACTTCGGCGGCGACGCCTTCGGGGACGAAGCGCTCCAGGTCCTGCTCAAGCGGGCCGAGGACGACCGGGACCGGCTCGTCGTCATCCTGGCCGGCTACCCGCACGAGATCACCGAACTCCTCGCCACGAACCCGGGGCTGGCGTCCAGATTCACCACGCGCGTGGACTTCCCCTCGTACTCCGCCGACGAGCTCGTCCGGATCGCCCACAACCTGCTGGAAGCCCAGGGCGACGTGCTCGAGGAGGAGGCCGCCTCCGTGCTGGAGGCCTGCTGCCGGCGTGCGGTCGACGACGGGCTCGTCGACCAGCTGGGCAATGGCCGCTTCGCCCGCGAACTGTGCCGCAAGGCGGCGGCTCTGCGGGATCTGCGGCTGTACGAGCATCACGGAGGGAGCAGCGGCACGCTCACCCGCGAGGAGATCACCACGGTGCGCTTCTCGGACATCTCGCAGGCGTACCGGGAGTTCTGCGAAGGCATGACCGGCACGACATCCTCTTGAGACCGTCTGGACGGGACCGGCCACGCCGCCGCCACGGCCGGCCCGCCCGGGGACCGTCCTGGGCGGGCCGGGGCTTTTGGGGTGTCCCCGTTACGGGCGGGACGTGAGGTAGCCGCCCATGGACGTGAAGTACTCGGACGCGGGCAGCTCCCGGCCGTCCTCGGTGCGGACGGACGTGATGGACAGGCCGTGGTTGTGGCCCGTGTGGGCGGTCGGGCCGGCGACGATGACCACGCCCTCGCCCTCGCGGTAGAAGATGCGGCCCGGGGTGCCGCCGTAGCGGCCCTCGGAGACGACGGCCGTGAGGATCTCCAGGCGCTTGCCCCGGTGGAAGGCGAAGGCGGCGGGGTAGGGGGCCGACTGGGCGCGGACCAGGCGTTCCAGGGTTTCGGCGGGCCAGGACCAGTCGATGCGGATGTCCTCCTCGGCCCGCTTGTGGAAGAAGGTGGCCTGGGAGCGGTCCTGCTTCGTGAACTCCGTCCGGCCGGAGGCGATCAGGTCGAGGGCGCCGATCGTGACCGGGGCGATCAGGTCGACCGTCTTGTGGAACAGGTCCGTGGTGGTGTCCGTGGGGCCGACCGGAACCGCATGCTGCATGACGATGTCGCCGGCGTCGAGCACCTCGTCCATCATGTGCGCCGTCACGCCGACCTCGGGCTCGCCGTTGACGAGGGCCCAGATGAGGGGGGAGAAGCCCGCGTACTTCGGGAGGAGGGAGTCGTGCACGTTGAGGGTGCCGTAGCGCGGCAGCGTGTAGATGCGCGGCGGTATCCAGGTGCGCCAGTTGTTCGCGACGAGGATGTCCGGGTCGGCTTCCTTGAGCTGCTGGAACAGTTCCTCGTCGTCCGGGCGGTTGCGGATGACGACCGGGACGCCGTGCTCCTCGGCGAGGTCGGCGACCGAGTCGCTCCAGATCTTCTCGTAGGCGTGCTCGCTCTTGGGGTGGGTCACGACCATCACGACGTCGTGCTCGGAGTCCAGGAGCGCCTTCAGGGTGCGATGTCCCCAGGTCTGATAACCGAACATGACGACCCGCATCGGGGTTCCTCCTCAGAAGAGCGAAATGAGCAAAGGTAAGTAAAGCAAGGCTTACCTAACGACGCAACAGCCCCGATTCTGGGCTCGATTGGGGCGAGTGGGGGTGTTTTGCGTGGTTTGTCTGGTCGACAGAGCGTCTGGATCAGGTTAGCTTTACCTAAGTTCCACTCGGCTGCCGGTCACCGGTGCGCCTGGACGCCCCCTTTCCCCCACCCCTGACACGACGCCTGGCAGGCGGCTGTCCCGCACCAATGGGAGTGACATGTCACAGGCTCTTCCTGGCGACGCACCACTGATCCACGACCTGATCGGTATCGGCTTCGGGCCGTCGAACGTCGCCATGGCGATCGCGCTCAGCGAGCACAACGTGCGCGTCGGAAGGCAGGAGGCGGTCACCGCCCACTTCTTCGAGCAGCAGCCCCGCTTCGGGTGGCACCGCGGCATGCTCATCGACGACGCGACGATGCAAGTGTCCTTCATGAAGGACCTGGTGACGCTCCGGAACCCGACCAGCGAATACAGCTTCCTCTGCTACCTGCAGGAGAAGGGCCGGCTGATCGACTTCGTCAACCACAAGAACCTGTTCCCGCTCCGGGTCGAGTTCCACGACTACCTGGAGTGGGCCGCCGCCAAGGTCGACGACATGGTCTCGTACGGCCACCAGGTCGTTTCCGTCGAGCCCGTGGTGCGGGACGGCGTCGTGGAGTACCTCGACGTGACGGCGCGCTCCGGCGACGAGGTCGTCGTCCACCGCGCCCGCAACCTCGTCATCTCCACCGGACTGCGCCCGGTCATGCCGGAGGGCGTCGAGCGGACCGACCACGTCTGGCACAACACCGACCTGCTGAAGAAGATCGACGGCCTGGAGGGCAGCGAGCCCACCCGTTTCGTCGTGGTCGGCGCCGGTCAGAGCGCCGCCGAGAACGTGGCCTACCTGCACCGCCGTTTCCCGCAGGCCGAGGTCTGCGCGGTCTTCTCCCGCTACGGCTACAGCCCGGCGGACGACAGCAGCTTCGCCAACCGCATCTTCGACCCGCAGGCGGTGGACGAGTACTTCACCGCCCCGGAGGACGTGAAGCAGCGGCTGATGGGCTACCACGGCAACACCAACTACTCCGTGGTGGACATCGACCTCATCGACGACCTCTACCGGCAGTCGTACCAGGAGAAGGTGCTCGGCACCGAGCGGCTGCGCTTCCTGAACGTCTCGCGCCTGACGGGCGTGGAGGAGACCGCCGACGGGGTCCGTGCCACCGTCAAGTCCCTGGTCACCGGCGAGGAGAGCGTGCTCGACGCCGACGTCGTGGTGTGCGCCACCGGGTACCAGCAGGCCGATGGCCTGGGCCTGCTCGGCGAGGTCGCCGACCGCTGCCACCGTGACGACCAGGGCCGGATCCGGGTCGAGCGCGACTACCGGGTCACGACCGACCTCGAACTGAGCTGCGGCATCTACCTCCAGGGCGGCACCGAGCACACGCACGGCATCACCTCCTCCCTGCTGTCCAACACCGCGGTCAGGGTCGGCGAGATACTCGACTCGATCCTCGACCGGAGCCTCAAGGCCGTCCCCGACCAGGCTCGTCCGGTCGCCGGGGGAGCGGGCGGCGGAGCCCGCCAGCCGGCCGTCTGACCGGTCCCCACCCACCCACTGCCGTGCCTCCCGGGCGTTCTCGCGCCTGAGGCACGGCAGTAGTGTGCGACCGGTGCCCCATGCATCCGGTTGCTCCGTCACGCAGTTGCCCCATACCGAAGGAACGTCCGTGCCCACTGGTACTCGCCTCCCCGCCGGCGGCCCGCCCGCGGTCGGGCGCCCGGCACCCTCCAGGGTCGTCGCGCGGGCCCGGCGGCGGCGGATCGTGGGTCTGCTCGCCCTCCTCGCGATCCTCGTGGCCGCGGCGCTGGTGTCCCTCGCCGTGGGCGCGCGGGCGCTCAGCCCCGCCGAGGCGTGGCACGGGCTCTTCGCGGATCCGGACCCCGACCAGAAGCTCTCCGAGGCCCGGCTCATCATGCGGACGGTACGGGTGCCCCGTACGGTCCTCGCGATCGTGGCGGGCATCGCCCTGGGCGTCGGCGGGGCGCTGATCCAGGGGTACACGCGCAACCCCATCGCGGACACCGGCCTGCTCGGGGTGAACACCGGGGCCTCGTTCGCCGTGGTGTCGGCGATCGCCCTGTTCGGGTTCACCGACCCGTTCCAGTACGTCTGGTTCGCCTTCCTGGGCGCCGCGCTCGCCGGGGTCGTCGTGTTCGGGCTCTCCAGCATCGGCCGGGGCGCGGGCAATCCGCTGACGCTCGCCCTGGCCGGGCAGGGGGTCACGGTGTTCCTGATGGCCATGACGACGGCGGTCGCGCTGTCGGACAAGGCGGCGCTGAACGCGCTGCGGTTCTGGAACGCGGGGTCGGTCGCCGGCGTCGGCTTCGACGTCATCTGGCCGGTGACCGCCTTCATCGCGGTCGGGCTGGTACTGGCCCTGGCCACCCTGCCCTCCGTCAACCTGCTGAACCTGGGCGACGACGTGGCCCGGGGACTGGGCGTGAACATCACGCTGATCCGGACCGTCGGCATCGTCGCCATCACGCTGCTGGCGGGCGCGGCCACGGCGGCGTGCGGGCCCATCGCCTTCCTCGGGCTGATGGTGGCCCACGTGGCCCGGTATCTGGCCGGGCCCGATTACCGCTGGCTGGTGCCGTACGCGGGCCTGCTCGGCGCGGTCGTCCTTCTGGTCTGCGACATCGTGGGACGCGTCGTGGTGCGGCCGGGAGAGCTGGACGCGGGCATCCTCGTCGCTCTCCTCGGTGCTCCGTTCTTCGCGGTCCTGGTGTGGCGGGGAAAGTTCAAGAGCGCATGAACGTGACCGATGTGAAGTCCGCCGAGAACTCCGGCGAGAAGTCAGGCGAGGCATCAGGCGAGAAGGCCGCCGGGAAGCCCTCGGTGGCGCCGGGTGTGCGGCTCGGCGGCCTGTCGTTCGTCTGGCGGCCCAGGATCGTGCTGGTCACGCTGCTGCTGGCGGCGGCGGCCTTCCTGTTGTTCTGCCTGTCCATCGCCGTGGGGGACTTCCCCCTCGGCCTGTCGCAGGTGGTGGCCACCCTCTTCGGCGGCGGCGAGCAGGTCGACCAGTTCGTGATCATGGACCTGCGCATGCCGCGGGCCCTGGCCGGGCTCGTCGTCGGCGTCGCGCTGGGGATGTCCGGGGCGATCACCCAGTCCATCGCCCGCAATCCGCTGGCCAGTCCGGACATCCTGGGGATCACCGGGGGCGCCAGTGCGGTCGCGGTGTGCCTGGTGACGGTGTCGGGCGGGGCCACGGCCGCGGTCGTCAGCTCCGTGGGGCTGTCCGGGGCGGCGCTCGCGGGAGGCCTCGCCACCGGACTGCTGGTCTACTTCATGGCCTGGCGGCGCGGGGTCGACGGCTTCCGGCTCATCCTCATCGGCCTTTCCGTGAGCGCCGTGATGGAGGCGATCACCACCTGGCTGCTGGTCACCGCCGACATCAGGGACGTGGCGCGGGCCCAGGCCTGGCTGGTCGGCTCCCTGGACAACCGTTCGTGGGACGAGGTGTCGGTGGCCCTCTGGGGCACGCTCGCCCTCGCGGCGGTCGTGGCGTGCGTGGCCTTCCAGTTCAAGCCGCTGCACTTCGGCGACGACGTGGCCGCCGGTCTCGGCGTCCGGTTCGCGCTCGTACGGGCCGTCCTGCTGCTGTGCGCGGTGCTCCTGGCCGGCTTCGCGGTGAGCGCGGCGGGACCGGTCCCGTTCGTCGCCATGGTGGCGCCGCAGGTGGCGCTGCGTCTGACGAAGTCGCCCACGCCGCCGTTGGTGGCCTCCGCCGTGACGGGGGCGCTGCTGCTGATCGGCTCCGACCTGGTCGCCCGTACGGCACTGCCGATCAGCCTGCCGGTCGGTGTGGTCACGGCCGCGATCGGCGGTCCCTTCCTCATCTACCTCCTGGTGCGGGCGAACCGCCGCTAGGTGATAGAAAGGTTAGGCAAGCCTAAATAGAGGGGGAGTCGTGGGCGCTGAGTCCATCACCGGGATCCAGTCCGGGACCGCGGGGGTCCCGCGATTGGCGGCCAAGGGTGTCACGGTCGGGTACGGCGACCGGACCGTCATCGACTCGCTCGACGTGTCGATCTCCGAGGGCGTGGTGACCACCATCATCGGCCCCAACGGGTGTGGCAAGTCCACCCTGTTGCGGACCCTGTCCCGGCTGCTCAAGCCGACCAGCGGATCCGTGGTCCTGGACGGCGAGGACATCGCCCGGCTGCGGACCAGGGACGTGGCGAAGAAGCTCGGCCTGCTGCCCCAGGCGCCGGTCGCGCCGGAGGGCCTGACCGTGGCCGATCTGGTCGCCAGGGGCCGGCACCCGCACCAGAGCTGGCTGCGTCAGTGGTCCTCGGACGACGCCTCCGTCGTGGAGCGCGCGCTGGCCATGACGGGGGTGGCCGACCTGGCCGACCGCCCCGTCGACGCGCTCTCCGGAGGTCAGCGTCAACGCGTCTGGATATCCATGACCCTCGCTCAGGGCACTGACCTGCTGCTGCTCGACGAGCCCACCACCTATCTCGACCTGGCGCACGCCGTCGACGTGCTCGACCTGGTCGACGACCTGCACGAGTCGGGATGCACCGTGGTCATGGTGCTGCACGACCTCAACCTGGCCGCGCGCTACAGCGACAACCTGATCGTGATGAAGGCCGGTTCGGTCCTCGCGCAGGGGCATCCGCGCGAGGTGCTGACCGCCGAGCTGCTGCAGGAGGCATTCGGCCTGCGTGCCATGGTGATTGACGATCCGGTGGGCGACCGTCCGCTCGTGGTGCCGATCGGGCGCACCCACGTCCGGAGCGTGGAAGCCGGAGTGCGGGCAGCCGACACCAGATAGTTATTACTTAGGCTAGGCTTACCTCACTTCCCCGGGGTACGGTTTGCCTGCCCTAAGTGGGGGCCGCAGTGGACAGCACGAAAGCAAGGGAACACGCATGCTCCTCGACCGAACGACACGTATGAAGCCCTGGCGGCAGCTGGCGGCGACCGTGTCCGCCGCGGCCCTCGGTGTAGGCCTCCTTGCCGGCTGCGGTTCCGACTCCGCCGACAAGGACAAGAAGAAGGACGACAGCGCCAACGCCCCGGCCGCCAAGGGCGCGTTCCCGGTCACCGTCGAGCACTTCTTCGGCTCCACCGAGGTCAAGAAGGCCCCCCAGCGGGTCGTCACCGTCGGCTACACCGACGACCAGAACGTCCTCGCGTTCGGCATCAAGCCGGTCGGCATGGTCGACCAGTACCCGAACCCGGCCGGTCAGAGCCCCGACATCAACACCCAGTGGCCCTGGGTGAAGGACAAGTGGGGCGAGACCAAGCCCGAGGTCATCATGAACAACGGTGACGCCGGCCCCAACTTCGAGAAGATCGCGGCCCTGCGCCCCGACCTGATCATCGCGGTCTACTCCGAGGTCGACCAGGCCGCCTACGACAAGCTGTCGAAGATCGCCCCGACGGTCGGCCGCACCAAGGCCGAGAAGGAGCCCTTCAGCGCTCCGTGGCAGGACAACGCCCTCCAGATCGCCAAGGCGGTCGGCAAGGAGACCGAGGGCAAGGCGATGATCCAGGGCGTCCAGGACAAGCTCGCCACGGTCAAGAAGGCGCACCCCGAGTTCGCCACCCAGACGGCCGTCGCGGTGTCCTGGTACAAGGACGCGGTCAACCCCTTCACCACCACCGACGTGCGCGGCCAGCTCCTGACCGGCATGGGCTTCAAGGGCCAGACCGAGCTCGACAAGATCTCGGACGGCAAGTTCTCCTTCGCGCTGTCCCCGGAGCGCATGGACCTCATCGACGTCGACCGCGTCTTCGTCATCAACGACAAGGCCGACACGGAGGCGCTGAACAAGTTCGACCTCTTCGCCAACCTGAAGGTCACCAAGGCCAAGAAGGTGTCCTACCTGCTGGACAGCGAGGGTCCGGCCGTCGGCGCGGCCGTGTCCCAGGCCACCCTGCCGGCCCTGCCGTTCGCCATCGACGAGCTCGTCAAGTCGGTCGGCTAGGTGTGAGCACCACGGAGACTCGGGTCGCCCCGGCAACCCTGCGTACGACGACCGGACGTGAAGCAGCCCGATGGGTCGCGGCGAACTGCCGCACGATGCCCTGGCTGACGTCCGGAGCCGTACTCAGCACGGTCGCCGGGGCGGCTCTCCAGATGCTCCCGGTCCTGCTGCTCGGCCGGGTGGTCGACGGAGTGACCGGGGGCGAACCGCGTTCGATCCTGATCACGATCGGGGCCTGGATGGTGGCCGCCGCGCTGCTCGGCGCGGCGGCCACCGCCTTGTCCGCCTACCTGATCGGGAGGCTCGGCGCCGACTTGCTCGCGGACCTGCGCGAAGGCGCCGTACGGGCCGTCCTGGGGATGCCCAGCGCCCGCGTCGAGCAGGTGGGGCGCGGGGACGTGCTCTCCCGGGTCGGCGACGACGTCGCCGTCCTGTCCAAGGGCATCCGCTCGGCCATCCCCACGGTGTTCTCCGCGGGGATCCTGGTGGCCATCGCCACGATCGGCATGTTCGGCCTCGACTGGCGGCTCGGCCTGGCCGGCGCCTGTGCGCTGCCGGCCTACGCGCTGGCCCTGCGCTGGTACCTGCCCCGCTCGGCCCCGCTCTACCGCAAACGCGCGGTGGCCCAGGCCGAGCGCGCGCAAGCCCTGATCAGCGGCCTGAACGGCATCGAGACGGTCCGGGCGCACCGCCTGGAGGAGGCCTTCCGCGAGAAGGTCTCCGCCGATTCGCGGCGGGTGCGGGACCTCGGCATCGAGGTGTTCCACTTCTTCGGCCGCTTCGTCGGCCGGGAGAACCGGGCGGAGTTCATCGGACTCACGCTGATCCTCGTGGTGGGCTACGTCCTGCTGGAGACCGGCTCGGCGACCCTCGGTGAAGTGGCGGCGGCTCCGCTGGTGTTCCACCGCCTGTTCACCCCGCTGGGCGCCATCATGTTCACCTTCGACGAGGCCCAGAAGTCGGGCGCGAGCCTGACCCGGCTCGTCGGGGTGCTGGCGGAGTCCACGCAGGACCGGCTGGTCGGGGATTCGACCGCCGCGCCCGCGGACCGGGAGTCGCACCCGGTGACGGTGAAGGGGCTGACGTTCCGTTACCCGGGCTCCGAGGAGCCGGTGCTGAGCGACGTCAGCCTGACGATCCCGGCGGGCGGCTCGCTGGCCCTGGTCGGCGCGACGGGGGCCGGCAAGACGACCCTGGCCGCGCTCATCGCCGGCATCGGGACCCCGGAGGCCGGGTCGGTGCGGATCGGCTCGACCGACCTCGCCGATCTGGACGAGGCGGCGGCGCGGGCGCTGGTGAGCATCCTGACCCAGGAGACGCACGTGTTCTCCGGGCCGCTCGCCGACGACCTGCGGCTGGCCGCGCCGGAGGCGACCGACGCCGAACTGCTGGCCGCGCTGGGCACCGTAGGGGCGGCCGAGTGGGTCGACGCGCTGCCCGAGGGGCTGGACACGGCGGTCGGTGAGGGCGGTGCCCGGCTGGACGGCACGAAGGTGGCCCAGGTCGCCCTGGCCCGGCTGGTGTTGGGCCGGGCTCCCGTGGTGGTGCTCGACGAGTCCACCGCGGAGGCGGGCAGTGAGGGCGCGGCCGAGCTGGAGCGGGCCGTCCTGGCCGCCTGCGCCGGGCGGACCACGCTGTTCGTGGCACACCGGCTGACCCAGGCGGTGGCCGCCGACCGGATCGCCGTGCTGGACGCGGGACGCGTCGTGGAGCAGGGAACGCACGAGGAGTTGGTGGCTCTGGGTGGCCGCTACGCGCGACTCTGGCGGGCCTGGAGAGACGCTGGTTAGGCGCTAGTTAGGTCACCCTAATTTAGGTTAGGCTGACCTTGCTACCTTGGAAGGGTGTTGAGTCTTCAATGATGGAACCGAGCGCTCGTCTCGTGCTGATCTCTCCTACGCGCCTGGCAGACGTGCGCCGGCGTACCGGCGGATACTCCGACCGGACCATCGCCGAGGCCTGCGCCCTCGGACTGTCGTACTGGGCGACGGGCGAGAGCCCCGACGGAATCGACCTGACCCCCGGCACGCTCTTCGCGGACGTCCTCGGATGGGTCGACAACGGCGGCGGCGCCCCCGGCGGTTGGGAGACCGGCGAGGCCGCCCCGGACGGCTGGGCCATCGCGGTCCCCGCGAGCGTCCCGCAGTCCGACGCCCAGCTCGCGCTGGACGACCTGGCGGACTTCCCCGACCGGGCCCTCGGCACCATCAGCCCGTCCACCGTGGCGGAGCGGCTCACCACCCTGGCCGAATGGAACGACAACGCGGCGGACCGGGTCCGGCCGACCATCGTGGAACTGTTCCGCGAACAGGCGCGCCTGAGGCCGGACGCGGTCGCCATCGTCGACGAACACCGCTCGCTGACCTACCGCCAGGCGGCGGAGCTGTCCGCGCAGCTGGCCCACCACCTGATCGGCCGCGGACTCGGCTCCGAGCAGGTCGTGGGCATCTCGCTGGGCCGCTCCGCCGACATGGTGATCGGCCTGCTCGGCGTCCTCCAGGCCGGCTGCGCGTTCGTCCCGCTCGACCCGCAGTGGCCCGCCGCGCGCCGCGCCGTCGTCATCGACGACGCCCGGGTCGTGCTGCAGCTCAACGACTCCGGCGAGCACGACCCCGCGGAACCGGCCGCCGCCGCCGTCGACCTCGACGACTGGCGGTACGCCGACCAGTCCAGCCAGGGCACCGGAATCACCGCGCACGGAAACTCCCTGGCCTACGTGATCTTCACGTCCGGTTCCACCGGCCGCCCCAAGGGCGCGATGATCCGCCACGAGGCGATCAGCGAGCGCCTGCTGTGGCAGGTCGAGGAGATCCTGGGCTTCGGCCACGACGACGCCTCGCTGTTCAAGGCGCCGCTCTCCTTCGACATATCCATCAACGAGATCTTCCTCCCGCTGGTGTGCGGCGGCCGCCTCGTCGTCCTGCGGCCCGGCGGCGAACGCGACCCTCACCACCTGCTCGGCGTGATCGCCGAACACCGCGTCACCTTCACCTACCTCGTCTCCTCCATGCTGGACGTCCTGCTGGAGATCGCCGGGGACTCCGACCGCCTCGACAGCATGCGCCACGTGTGGTGCGGCGGCGAGGTGCTCACCCCCGAGCTGTACGAGCGGTACCGCACCCGGCTCGACATCCCCATGTACCACGGCTACGGCCCGGCCGAGACGACCATCGGCGTCTCCCACGTCATCTACCGCGGCGAGGCCGAACGCTTGTCGACCTCGATCGGCAAGGCCAACCCCAACACCCAGCTGTACGTCCTCGACGACGAGCTGCGCCCCGTCCCGGTCGGCGTCGGCGGCGAGCTCTACGTCGGCGGCTTCCTCCTGGGCCGCGGCTACGTGAACGCGCCCGGACTGACCGCCTCCCGGTTCGTGGCGAACCCCTTCGCCACCGACGGCTCCCGCCTCTACCGCACCGGCGACCTGGCCCGGTTCGCCCCCGACGGCTCGCTGGACTTCCTCGGTCGCGCCGACAACCAGATCAAGATCCGCGGCATGCGCCTGGAACTGGAGGACGTGGAGGTCGGCCTCGCCGAGCACCCCGCGGTACGCCACACCTGCGTCATCGCGAAGAAGAACAGCGCGGGCGGCACCTACCTCGTCGGGTACGTGATCCCGGCCGCCGGCAGCGAAGAGCTGCGGGCCGACGAGGTCAAGGCCTGGGCCACCGAGCACATGGTCGAGTACATGGTGCCCACCCACATCGTCGTGATGACCGAGTTCCCGCTCACCGCGAACGGCAAGCTCGACCGCCGCGCCCTGCCCGAACCCGAGGTCGTGACGGGGACGCATCTGCGGCCCTCCACCGACGAGGAGCGCGCCGTGTGCGCCGCCGTCGCCTCGGTGCTGCGGCTGGAGGAAGTCGGCGTCGACCAGGACTTCTTCCAGCTCGGCGGAGACAGCATCCTCGCCATCTCGCTGCTGAGCGCGCTCCGCGAAGCGGGCCTCTACGTCACCGCGGGCCAGATCTTCGCCAACAGCGTCCTGGGCGCCCTGGCGGCCGTGGCCGGCCGCGAGGACGCGGCCCGGGTGGACCACGCCGACGTCGCGACCGGTCCCGTACCGGGATCGCCCATCGTCCAGTGGCTCGGCCGGACCACGGACGCCATCGACGGCTTCGTCCAGGCGGTCGTACTCAACACCCCGGCGGGCCTCACCGCCGACGCCCTCGGGCCCCTCCTCGACTCCGTCGTCACCCGGCACGACATGCTGCGCGCCCGGCTGGTGCGCGGGGACCGCTGGAGCTTCGACATCCCCGAGGCCGGCGCGGCCGCGGCCGACTGGCAGCAGAGCGACGGGCCGCTCGACGCGTGCGTCGCCCTCGCGACCGAAGGACTGGACCCGGACAACGGCGTGATGCTGCGGGCCGTCTGGCGCCGCGAGGCCCGCCAACTGGTCCTCGTCGCCCACCACGTGGTGGTCGACGGCGTGTCCTGGCGGATCCTGATGGAGGACCTGGCCACGGCATGGCGCCAGTTCTCCGCGGGCGCGCGGATCGAACTGCCCCCGGTGGGCACCTCGTTCCGCCGCTGGACCCAGCTCCTGGGCGGCGCCGCATTCGACGCGGACCGCGCCTACTTCGAGCGCCCCCTGCCCGGCCCCGACGCGCCGCTCGGCAGGCGCGCCCCGTCCGCGACGGACACGGTCGAGCGGGAGCGGACCCGGGTCTTCACCGTCGGCTCCGAGGCCACGGCCGCACTGCTCGGCGAGATCCCCGCGAAGTTCCACGCGGGCGTCAACGACGTCCTGCTGACCGCGCTCGCCGTCACCCTCGCCCGCTGGCGCCGGAGCCGCGGTCAGGAGCAGACCTTCGCGCACGTCGAGCTGGAGGGCCACGGCCGCGAAGGCCGCCACGTGGCGGGCCCCGCCGGCGTCGAGCCGGAACTGTCCCGGACCGTCGGGTGGTTCACGACGCTGTTCCCGGTCACCGTGGACCCCGGCACGACCGGCGACTTCACCGACCCCCGCTACCTCGCCGCCGCGCTGAAGGCGGTCAAGGAGGACCTGGCCCGCGTACCGAGCAACGGCGTCTCCTACGGCGCCCTGCGCTACCTGGCCGACGCCGCCTTCACGGCCCCGGCACCCCAGGTCCTCTTCAACTACCTGGGCCGCTTCGACGCCGGCGCCCCGGGGGACTGGCAGCTCTCCGGCACCACCGGTCAGCTCGGCGAGAAGCGCGACCCGCGGATGCGCCTGCCGCGCGCCCTGGAGTTCAACGCGATCGCCGAACCCTCCGCCACCGGCGCGTACGAACTCGTCACCACCGTCTCCTGGCCCGACGGGATGTTCACCGCCGAGGACATCGAGGCCATCGGCGGGTACTTCCAGGCGGCCCTCACCGCCCTGGCCGCACTGGAGGAGGGCGGCCACTCGCCCAGCGACTTCCCGCTGGTACGGCTGACCCAGGCCGACGTCGACGCCCTCGACGGACCCGCGCTGCGCGCCGTCCTCCCGCTGACCCCGCTCCAGGAAGGCCTGTACTTCCACTCGGTCTTCGACGAAGACTCCGCGGGCAGCTACGTCGAACAGCAGCTGCTGACGCTGGAGGGAGAGCTCGACCCCGCCCGCCTCGCGGCCGCGGCCACCCGGCTGCTCACCCTGTACCCGAACCTGGCCGCGCGGTTCACCGCCCTCGCCGACGGCCGCGTCGTCTCCGTCCTGGAGAGCGGCGCCGAGGCACCCTTCACCACCGTGGAGCGGCCCGGCATCACCGACGCGGAACTCCACGACCTCGCCGAGCGGGACCGCCGCGCCGGATTCGACCTGGCCACCGGCCCGCTGATGCGGTTCACGCTGGTCCGCGACCCCGAATCGGGCCGCGACGTCCTCGTGCAGACCGTCCACCACATCCTCGCCGACGGCTGGTCGGTCCCCCCGATGCTGCGCGCCCTCCTCGCCGAGTACCACGCGCCGGGCAGCACCTACCCGCTGAGCGGCTTCCCCGACTACGTCGGCTGGCTCGCGGAGCGCGACGCCGACGAGAGCGACCGCGTGTGGGGCGCCGAGCTCGCAGGGCTGCCCGGCCCCTCGCTGGTGGCCCCGCAGCACACCCCGTCCGACCGGTTCGCCGACACCTCCGTCCTGCCCTCACCGGACATCGACGCCGCCGTCCGTTCCGCGGGCGTACCGCTGAGCGTGGCCGTGCACAGCGCCTGGGCGGTGACCCTGGGCGGGATCCTGCACTCCGCCGACGTGGTCTTCGGCTCCACGGTGTCCGGCCGCGACGCCGACGTCCCCGGCATCGAGGACATGGTCGGCCTGTTCATCAACACCGTCCCGCTGCGTGCGCGGTGGTCCGCCGCCACCACGGCGCGCGACCTGCTCGCCTCGGTCCGCGAGCACCAGGGCGCCGTCCTGCCGCACCAGCACGTCTCGCTGGCACGGATCGGACGCCTGGCGGGCGTCGGCTCCCTCTTCGACACCCTCGTCGTGTTCGACGTGGCCACCGACGTGGCCGCCCTGCGCCGCACCGGCGACACCCTCCGCGTCACCGCCCTCGTCAACGAGGGGGCCCCGCACTACCCGCTGACCCTGGTCGTGGAGCGGGCCCTCGACGGGCGCCCGCGCTTCAACCTGATCTACGACGGCGAACTGCTCCGCGAGAGCAGCGCCCGGGACATCCTGAGCCGGTTCTCGCACACCCTCACCGGCCTGCTCACCCGGCCGGACGCCCCGGTCGGCGACCTCGCACCGCAGGACGGCAGGACCCCCGAGCGGATCACCCCGACCACCCTCGGCGCCCTCTTCGACGCCGCGGCGCGGCGGGACCCCGCGGCCACCGCCGTCACCCAGTGCGCGCTCGACGGCACCACCCGTTCGCTGACCTACGGCGAACTCGCCGCCGCGAAGGACGAACTGGCCGCGGCCCTGCGCGCCGCCGGGGTCGGCCCGGGCCGGCGCGTGGCCGTGGCCGTCCCGCGCACCATCGAACAGGTCGTCGCCCTGGTCGCGATCGTCAGCGCGGGCGGCGCCTACGTCCCGCTCGACATGGCCTACCCCGACGACCGACTGGAGTACGTCCTCGGCGACGCCGCCCCGCAGGCCGTCCTCGTGGACCCGGCCCAGCGCGCACGCTTCACGGCCCTGCTGGAGCGGGCGGGCGTGCCCGCACGCGTCCTCGTACAGGGTGAGGAACTGCCGCAGGAGGCCGCCGGGACCGAAGGGGCCGCCGCCGACGAGGTCAGCTGGCACGACCCGGCCTACGTGATCTACACCTCCGGGTCGACCGGCAGGCCCAAGGGCGTCGTCGTCCCGCACTCCAGCGTGGTGGCGCTGCTCGCCAACACCCGGCCCGACATGGACTTCGGTCCCGACGACGTCTGGGTCCAGTTCCACTCCTACTCCTTCGACTTCGCCGTCTGGGAGCTGTGGGGAGCCCTGGCGCACGGCGGCGAGCTGCTCGTGCCCGACTACGGCCTGACCCGCTCCCCGGTCGACTTCCACCGGCTCGTGCGCGAGCGCGGGGTGACCGTGCTCAACCAGACGCCCTCGGCCTTCTACCAGTTCGTCGAGGCCGACCGGCATTGCGGTGAGCCCCTTCCGGCGCTGCGCCGCGTCATCTTCGGCGGCGAGGCGCTGGACCTCGGGCGGCTGCGCGGCTGGGTCGAGCGGCACGGCGCCGCCTCGCCCGAGCTCGTCAACATGTACGGGATCACCGAGACCACGGTCCACGTGACCCACCGGGTGCTGACCGACGAGGACTTCGCCTTCGGCGACGAGGCGAGCCCCATCGGCGGGCCCATCCCGGGCCTGGTCACCCACCTGCTCGACGACCGGCTCCGGCCGGTGCCGCCGGGTCGGGTCGGCGCGATCTACGTGGCCGGCGACCAGGTGTCCCTCGGCTACCTCGGGCGGCCGGGCCTGACCGCGGGCCGGTTCGTGGCGAACCCGTTCGCGAACGACGGCTCCCGGATGTACCACACCGGCGACCTGGCCGTCCGTACCCTCGACGGGGAGCTGGAGTTCACCGGCCGCGCCGACGACCAGGTCCAGCTCAAGGGCTTCCGCATCGAGCTCGGCGAGGTCGAGTCCGCGCTGCGGGACCTCGACGGCGTGGTCGACGTGGCCGTCACCGTGGCCGACAGCGGCGACCACCTGGTCGCGCACGTCGTGGGCCGGGTGCCCGGCGACCTGTCCGTCCTCCTCGCGGAGAAGCTGCCCGTGCACATGGTGCCCGGCCGGGTCCTCCCGGTGGACGCCCTGCCGCTGACCGTCAACGGCAAGCTGGACCGCAAGGCCCTGATCGCGCGGGCCGCGCAGGACGACGGCCCGGTGGACGGCGGTTCCGTCAGCGGATCCGTCACCGGTTCCGTCACCGGCTCCGCGCTCGACTCGCTCGTCGGCATCTTCGCCGAGACCCTGTCCCACCCGGCCGCCGACGCCGACACCGACTTCTTCGGCGCGGGCGGCGACAGCATCATCGCCATCACCGTGGTCAACCGGGCCAGGGCGCTCGGCCTGCCGATCGCACCCCGCGACGTGTTCCTCCTGAAGACGCCGCGCGCGCTCGCCGGGCTCCTGGGCACGCGGGCACCGCAGACCCAGGCCCCCGCCGCCGCCCCCGCGCGCCGCGAGGACGGCCCGCTGGCGCCCACGCCGATCATCCTGCGCCAGCGCGCACTGGGCGGCTCCCTCGCCCGGTTCGCCCAGGCCCGGACCGTGGAGGTGCCCGAAGGCACCGCGTTCGCCGACATCGAGCGCGCCGCGAACGCCGTACTGGCCGCCCACGCGGCCCTGCGGATGCGCCTGCGCACCGAGCACGGCGTGTGGACCCTGCGCACCGAACCCGCCCGCGGGGCCACCGTGGTCCGCGCGGACACCGCCGACGCCACGGCCGCCGCCAACGAGGCCGCCGGACGGCTCGACCCGGAGACCGGGGAGGTCACCGCCTTCACCTGGCTCGCGGCCACCGGCACCCTGGTGGTCACCGTCCACCACCTCGCGGTCGACGCGGTCTCCTGGCTGATCCTGCTGGACGACCTGACCGCCGCCCTGCGCGGGGAGCCCCTCGCGCCGGCGACCACCTCCTACGCCGAGTACGCCGACGCGCTGACCCTGCGGTCCGCCGCCGGCGCCGACGACCTCGGCCACTGGGTGGACACCCTCGAGGCGCCCCCGCTGCTGCCCGCGTTCGGGGCACTGCGCGACACCACCGTCGTCCTCGGCCCCGAGGCCGGCGACCGGGTGACGCGCACCGCCCCCGCCGCGCTCGGCGTCGCCCTCACCGAGCTGCTGTGCGGCGCCCTGCGCACCGCACTGACGCGGATCCAGCCCGTGCCCACCGACCTGGCGATCGAGCTGGAGCGGCACGGCCGGGTGGCCGTGGAGGAGCACCACGACTACACCCGTACGGTCGGCTGGTTCACCGCCATCGCTCCGGTCCGGCTCACCGCGCACACCGACCCGGTCGCGGCGGCCCGCGAGCTCGCGGCGCGCCAGCCGGACGAGTCCGGGCACCTCGCCTACGGCCGGCTGCGCTACCTCAACCCGCAGACGGCCCCGCTGCTCACCGCCCGCCCGCAGGTGCTCTTCAACTACCTCGGCCGGGGCGGCGAGTCCCAGATCCCGCAGATCACCGGCGGCGACCAGGGCAGCCCGTACGCCGTGGAGGTCAACGCCTGGACCGACGCGGCCACCGGCAGCCTGCACGCGCACTTCACCCTCGCCGAGGAGATCCCCGACGAGATCACCGCGCACTGGCTGCGCGCCCTGGAAACCCTGGCGGAAGCCTCCGTGACGGCCGAGCGCACGGCGCCGGTCACCGCCCTCCAGCGGGGCCTGTTCTTCCAGGCCCAGCTGGCCGGCACGGCCGGCCACTACGTCGCGCAGAGCTACTTCGCCCTCGACCACCGCCTCGACACCGACGCCCTGACCGAGGCCATGGCCGTGGTCATGGCCCGCCACCCCGTCGTCGGCGCCGGCTTCACCACCGACGACGACGGCGACCCGGTCCAGGTCCTCACGGCGGGCCGCCGGGTCGGCGTCCACACCGTCGAGCTGTCGACCGACGAGGAAGTCGAGGCCCTGCGCGTCCGGGACCGCAACACCGGCTTCGACCCGGCCGAGCCGCCGCTGGTCCGGCTGACCGTGATCCGGCTGCCCGACGGCCGCGACGGCCTGCTCCTCAGCTACCACCTGCTGCTGTGGGACGGCTGGTCCCGGGCGATCGTGCTGCGCGACCTGTTCGAGGCCTACCGGGCCTTGGTGGCCGGCGAACAGCCGGACACCACCCCGGCCGTACCGGCCTTCGAGGACCACGCCCGCTCGCTCGCCGGCAGGGACCCGGCGCTCTCGGAGCGGTTCTGGGCCGAGCACCTGACCGGGCTCACCGGCCCGACGCTGCTCGCCGGACCGGCTCCGGCCCTCTCGGACGACCTGCCGCCCGCACTCCTGCACACCCTGACCGCCGAACAGTCGCAGCTGCTGCGGGAGACGGCCAAGGCGCACGGCGTCACCCTCAACTCGGTCCTCACCGGAGCCTTCGGCCTGCTCCTCGGCGCCCACACCGGCCGCGGCGACGCGGTGTTCGGCGTCACCGTGTCCGGCCGCGACGGCGAGGGCCTGTCCGACATCGTCGGCGTGCTGCTCAACACCGTGCCGATGTGGACCCGGGCCAGGCCCGGGGATACGGTCGGCCAGTACCTGGCGTCCGTACAGGCGGCCCGGGTCGACGCGATGGAGCACGAGCACCTCGGGCTCGGCGAGATCCAGCGGGCCAGCGGCCACGACACGCTCTTCGACAACCTGTTCGTGCTCCAGAACTTCCTGGACCTGGACGGGCTCGCGGAGATGAACGCCCGCCACGGCATCACCGAGGTGAAGTCGGACGACTCCACCCACTACCCGTTCACCTGGGTCGTCACCCCCGGCGACCGGCTCACGGTCAAGCTGGAGCACCGCCACGGCGACTCCGCGAGCGCCCGCCGCCTCCTCGACGACTACGTCGGCCTGCTCCAGGACCTGGCCCGCTCCACCGGCCCGGTGGGCGCACTGCCCGGCCTCGGGCCGGTGCCCGCGCCGGCCGACCGTACGGACATCGGCACCGACACGGTGGTCGACCGCTTCGACCTGGCGGCGGACCGCGCACCCGAGCGGGTCGCGCTCGTCGCACAGGGCCGCAGCATGACCTTCGCCGAACTCCAGAGCCGCAGCCGCCTGCTGGCGGGCGTGCTCGCCGGACGCGGCATCGGCCCGGAGAAGACGGTGGGCCTGGCGATCCCGCGCACGCTGGACTGGATCGTCGCGCTGTTCGCCGTACTGCGCACCGGAGCCGCGTACGTACCGCTGGAGCTGGACCACCCGGACGAGCGGATCGCCACGATCGTCGCGGACGCCCGGCCCGAGGTGATCCTCACCGTCAGCGCCGTCTCGCCCCGGCTGACCGGCGGCCCGGTCGGGTCCGGCGACCTGATCGAGCTGGACCGGCCCCTTCCGGAGGCCGAGCCGCTCGTGACCTTCGCACCGGACGACCCGGACCGGCTGCGCCACCCCGCCTACACGATCTACACCTCCGGCTCCACGGGCAAGCCCAAGGGCGTCGTGACCGAGTACGCCGGACTCACCAACATGCTGATCAACCACCAGCGGCGCATCTTCGCACCGGTGCTGGCGGAGCACGGCAACCGGATCTTCCGCATCGCGCACACGGTGTCCTTCGCCTTCGACATGTCGTGGGAGGAGCTGCTCTGGCTCGCCGACGGCCACGAGGTGCACATCTGCGACGAGGAGCTGCGCCGCGACGCACCCGCACTGGTCGACTACTGCCGCGAGCACGGGATCGACGTCGTCAACGTGACCCCGACCTACGCGCAGCAGCTCGCGGCCGAAGGCCTGCTCGACAACCCGGACCGGCGCCCCGCGCTGGTGCTCCTGGGCGGCGAGGCGGTCACCCCGACCCTGTGGCAGCGGCTCGCCGAGACCGAGGGCACCGTCGGGTACAACCTGTACGGACCCACGGAATACACCATCAACACCCTGGGCGTCGGCACCTTCGAGTGCCAGGACCCGGTGGTGGGCGTCGCCATCGACAACACCGAGGTGTTCGTCCTGGACCCGTGGCTGCGGCCGCTGCCCGACGGGGTTCCCGGTGAGCTCTACGTCTCCGGCATCGGCATCGCCCGCGGCTACCTCGGCCAGCCGGCCCAGACCGCGCACCGGTTCGTCGCCTCCCCGTTCGGCGCCCCCGGCGAGCGCATGTACCGCACCGGCGACCTGGTGATCCGCCGGCCGGACGGGAACCTGACGTACCTCGGCCGCACCGACCAGCAGGTCAAGATCCGCGGCCACCGCGTCGAGCTGGGGGAGGTGGAGGCCGCGTTCGCCGCGCACCCGGCGGTACGGTTCACCGCCGCGGTCGCCCAGCCCGACCCGCAGGTCGACGGCGCGTACCGGCTGGCCGCGTACCTCGTGCTGGCGGACGGCTCCGACCTGGCGGCGGTCGCCGCCGAGGTGGGCGCCGGGCTGCCCGACTACCTGCGCCCGACGCACTACGCCCGGGTCGACGCCATCCCGCTCACGGTGAACGGGAAGGCCGACACCAAGGCCCTGCCGGAGCCCAAGCCGCTGGGCGCGCTGACCACTTCGGTCGAGCGCGGCCCGGAGACCGAGACCGAGTCCCTGGTCTGCGAGTTCTTCGCCGAGGCCCTGGACCTGGACGAGGACGAGGTGAGCGCCGTGAGCGATTTCGTATCGCTCGGCGGACACTCCATGCTGGCCGTACGCCTGGTCGGACTCCTGCGCCGTGAATTCGGCCCGACCATCACCATCCGCGACCTGCTCACCCTGCGAACCCCCGAAGCGATTGCCGGGCACATCGATGACAACTCCTGACGTCCACGGATCCCGCCGCGCGGGATCCGACATCCTCAAGGCCGCCGTACGCCGCAACGGTGGCGCCATGGTCTGGGGCACCGTCCTCATGGGCCTGTACCAGGCCGGCGAGACGGCCTTCCCGATCGCGCTCGGCATGATCGTCGACCACACGATGCGCGAGCGGAGCCCGGGGGCGCTGGTCCTCTCGATCGCCGTGCTGGCCGTGATCATCACGACCGTGTCGCTGTCGTGGCGGTTCGGGATGCGCATCCTGCAGAAGGCCAACACGACCGAGGCCCACCACTGGAGGGTGCGGGTCGCGTCCTGCGGCCTCCAGCCGGTGGCCCGGGATGTGGACCTCAAGTCCGGCGAGGTGCTCACCATCGCCACCGAGGACGCCGACCAGACCGCAGACATCGTCGAGGTCGTACCGATGCTGATCAGCTCCTCGGTCGCCGTGCTGGTCGCGGCGGTCGCGCTGGGCCTGGCGGACCTGCGGCTCGGCTTGCTGGTCATGATCGGCACGGTCGCGATCCTGTCGACCCTCAGCGTGATGTCGAAGCGGATCGGCAGCAGCACCCAGGAGCAGCAGGCCCGGGTGGCGCGGGCGGGTGCCAAGGTCGCCGACCTGATCACCGGCCTGCGACCGCTGCACGGCTTCGGCGGCAACCACGCGGCCTTCCGGTCCTACCGGAAGGTCAGCACGGAGGCCAAGGAGCAGGCGATCACGGTCGCCAAGGTGAACGGCGCCTACACGGGCACCGCGCTGGCCCTGAACTCGACCCTCGCCGCCGCGGTCACCCTGACCGCCGGCTGGCTGGCCTTCGACGGGCAGATCAGCATCGGCGAGCTCGTCATGGCCGTCGGCCTGGCGCAGTTCATCATGGAGCCGCTGCGGCTGTTCTCGGACATGCCCAAGTACGTGATGATGGCCCGCGCTTCGGCGGAGCGGATGGCCCTGGTGCTGACCGCCCCGCCGGTGGCGGCCACGGGGACGGCCCGCCCGGCACCCGGTGGGGACCTGGAGATCGACTGCGTCCGCTACGAGTCCCTCCAGGGCCTGAAGTTCCACGTCCCGGCGGGCCAGTTCACCGCGATCGCGGTCTACCAGCCGCGGGCGGCGGCCGAACTCGCCTCGATCCTGGCCGTGAACGTGCCTCCGGCCGCGTACGGCGGCACGGTGCGGATCGGCGGGCAGGACCTCGCGGAGCTGTCGGTCGAGGCGGTCCGCGAGCTCATGCTGGTGAACCCGTACGACGGGGAGATCTTCGCGGGAACCCTCCGTACGAACATCGACCCGTCGGGCACCAGCCGCACGGTGAGCGAGGCCGTCGAGGCGTCCATGCTGACCGATGTCGTCGCCCTGCACCGGGAGGGACTCGACCACGAGGTCCGCGACCGCGGTTCGAACCTCTCCGGCGGGCAGCGCCAGCGGCTCTCGCTGGCCCGGGCGCTGGCGGCGGACTCCGACGTGCTGGTGCTGCGCGATCCGACCACGGCCGTGGACGCGGTCACCGAGCAGCTCGTCGCGCGCAGGATCGCGGAGCTGCGGCGGGGCCGCACCACCGTGGTCATCACCAGCAGCCCGGCCCTGCTGGACGCGGCCGACCGGGTCCTGGTCCTGGACGACGGGGTGGTCACGGCCGAGGGCACGCACCGGCACTTGCTGGCCAGTGACCCGGCGTACTGTGCGGCGGTCACGCGCTGAGCTCGTGAGCCGGTGAACGGAAGGGGGCCTGGCCGCCCGGCGATCCGCCGGGCGGCCAGGCCCCCTTGTCGTGTGGTCGGGGCCGTCAGGCCAGCGCCCAGGCCACGTCCCTGAGCAGGGCCTGCCGCCAGCCCGCGCGGTCGTGCCCCGACGCGGACCGGGAGACCCGTACGGTCGCACCGGCCTGTTCCGTCAGCGCCTCCACCAGCTCGCAGTGGGGGCGCATGCGCGTCTCGTGCTCGCCCAGGTCGAAGGCGATCCGCAGTCCGGACGGGGCGGGGCGCTCGCGCAGCCGGGCCGCGATGGCGCCGCCGCGCGGACCGCCCAGCGGGTCCGGGAGGCCGGAGGCCTCCGGGGTCCACCAGAAGGACCCCGACTGGCAGGCGACCCGGGACACCAGCTCCGGGAACTCCGTCGCCGCGTACAGCGCGCTCAGACCGCCCAGGCTCTGCCCGGCGACCACCAGCCGGCCGAGATCCGCGGGCACCCCGCTGTCCGCGACCAGCGGCAGCAGTTCGTCCCGTACGGCCTCCCACAGCTCGGGCCGGCAACCGAACTCCGCCTGCCGGTCCTTGACGGGCAGGAACACCAGGGTGGCCGGGGGCATGTCGCCGGCTTCGAAGGCGGCGTCGAAGGCCGTCATGGCCGGGTGGAGGTACAGCCAGTCGTCCCCGTCGAGCAGCAGCACCACCGGGCCGCCGCCGCCCACGGGGTGGACCCGTACGGTGCGCTTCCCGCCGAGCCGTTCGCTCGCCCAGCGGATCCGGGTGCGCGGCAGGGGCAGTACGTCGTCGGCGCCCACGGTGGGCCAGTAGGGCTGGGGCGGAGCGTCCGGGGTGGCCACGATGGAGCGTTCGCCGCCGGCCCGCAGGGGGTTGAGGGGATCGGGGTACGACGATCCGTCATCGGCGAGGAACCGGTAGGTCACCCGGAGCCGCGCGGGCATGCGCACTTCGGCGTACCAGCAGTCCGTGTCGCGCCAGCGGAGCAGCGCCACCGGATCCGACCAGCTTTCGAAATCGATGACCGTCGGGCTGCCGCGCCACAGGAACAGGGTGACCCAACCGCCGTCACCGGAAGGCGCGGACACGGGAGCCGCGGCCGCCCAGAACTCATCGGTGCCGGGCGCGTTGGGCAGGCCGAACGCGGCGAAGGGGCTCTCCGAGCCGTCCTCGGCCAGGATCCGTTCGAGTGCAGGCACCGGTGCCTCCTTGTGAGGGGGAAGGGGAAACGTTAAGCTCTATAATTAGGGGAGCCTAACCTAAGTGAACGGCTCTCTTCATTCCTGATCGACCTTCCCCACGGGCACGGCGCCCGCGGCCGGACCGGGCGCGACGCGCGCCGCACACCGGCGCCACCCGCCGTCCCATCGGGCTCCTGGAGGAACCCCAGTATGAGCACCAACCCGTTCGACGACGCCGACGGCCGTTTCCTGGTTCTGGTGAACGACGAGGGTCAGCACTCCCTCTGGCCGTCTTTCGCCGACGCCCCCGGTGGATGGACGGTCGCCCTCGCCGAGACCACCCGCGACGCGTGCCTGGAGTTCATCGAGTCGAGCTGGACCGACCTCCGCCCCAAGTCCCTCGCGGCGGCCGTCGAAGCCTGACCGGGACGGCCCCGGACGCGCCGCGCTCGCGGCCCGTCCGGGGCCGCCGTGTGTCCCTAGGGGGACCAAGTGGTTAGGTTAGGCTAAGCTAACCACGTTGCGTTGCATGGGACCGCGCGCACGGCATCAGGGGGAGGGGATCGTCATGGGTCTGCCGGCCATCGGCTCCTACGCCATGCCCGACCGGGCCGACCTGCCCCCGTCCAGCGCGTCTTGGGCCATCGACCCGGGCCGCGCCGCGCTACTGGTCCACGACATGCAGAACCACTTCGTGGGGGAACTCCCGACGGACCGGTCCCCGGTCGTGGAACTCGTGGAGAACATCTCGGCTCTGCGCGCCCTCGCCACGGCACTCGGGATACCGGTCGTGTTCACCGCCGAGCCCGCCGCCCAGTCGCCCGGCCGGCGCGGCCTCGCCGCGGACGTCTGGGGGCCGGGCATCGGCGACGACGGGACCGACGCCGCCGCGATCGTCCCGCCGCTCACCCCGCGCCCCGGCGAGCGCGTGCTGGCCAACGTCCGCCACAACGCCTTCCTCCACAGCCACCTGGGGAGACTGCTGCGTTCGGAGGGGCGCGACCAGCTCATCGTCTGCGGGATCCACGCCCACCTCGGCGTCCTCCTGACGGCCGCGGACGCCTTCATGAACGACATCCAGCCCTTCGTGGTCGCCGACGCCATCGCCGACTTCTCCGCCGAGGAACACGCGATGGCCCTGCGCTGGGCCGCCCGCAGCGCGGTGGTGTGCACGACCGGGACCCTGCTCCGCGAGCTGCTGCTCGCCGGAGGGTCCCCGGACGTGCGCAAGGATGCCTGAGTCCACCCCTTCGGCGCCCGACCGCGGGTCCGGCCCGCACCGGCCGCGCGCCCAACGAACCGAGAGAGAGCGGAAGAACATGACCGTACGGGTCGCGGTGGCCGGTGCCAGCGGCTACGCCGGCGGGGAGCTGCTCCGCCTGCTGAGCTCGCACCCCGGCGTGGAGATCGGTGCGTTGACCGCGCACAGCAGCGCGGGGCGTCCGCTGGGGTCCGTACAGCCCCAGCTCCCGGAGTTCGCCGACCGGATCCTTCTGGACACCTCCGCCGCGTCCCTGCGCGGGCACGACGTGGTGTTCCTCGCGCTGCCCCACGGCCAATCCGCCGCTCTGGCAGCCGAGTTGGAGCCCGGGACGCTGGTGGTGGACTGCGGGGCCGACTTCCGGCTGCGGGACCCGGCCGCCTGGGAGCGGTTCTACGGCACCGCCCACGCCGGCACCTGGCCGTACGGACTGCCGGAACTGCCCGGCGCGCGCACGGAGTTGAAAGGTGCCACCCGGGTCGCCGTTCCCGGCTGCTACCCCACGGCCGTCACCCTGGCCCTGTTCCCCGCCTACGCGGCGCACCTGGTCGAGCCCGAGGCCGTCATCGTCGCCGCCAGCGGAACCTCCGGCGCCGGACGCGCGCTCAAGACGCAGCTCCTCGGCTCCGAAGTCATGGGCTCCATGAGCCCGTACGGAGTCGGCGGCGGCCACCGGCACACCCCGGAGATCGCCCAGAACCTGTCCCGCGCGGCCGGCGCGCCCGTGACCGTCTCCTTCACGCCCACCCTGGCGCCCATGCCCCGCGGCATCCTCGCCACCTGCTCGGCCCGTCTGAGCCCGGCGGCCGAGACGCTCGCGGAGGAGGAGGTGCGCGCCGTGTTCGAAGCCGCGTACGCCGACCAGCCGTTCGTACGGCTGCTGCCGCCCGGCCGGTGGCCCACCACCGCGGCCGTCCTCGGCTCGAACACCGCCCAGGTGCAGATCGCCGTGGACCCCGACGCCCGCAGGCTGATCTGCGTGAGCGCCATCGACAACCTGACGAAGGGCACCGCCGGTGGCGCGGTGCAGAGCATGAACATAGCCCTCGGCCTGCCGGAACGGCTGGGCCTGCCCATGAATGGAGTGGCTCCGTGAGTGTGACCGCCGCCCGCGGATTCCTTGCCGGCGCCGTGCGCGCCGGCATCAAGGAGTCCGGTGACCCGGACCTGGCCCTGGTGGTGAACCGGGGGCCGTCGCGCGCCGCCGCCGGTGTCTTCACCTCGAACCGCGTACAGGCCGCGCCCGTACGCTGGTCCCGCCGCGTACTCGCCGACGGCCGGATCTCCGCCGTCGTCCTCAACTCCGGTGGCGCGAACGCCTGTACGGGCCCCGGAGGCGCGGAAGACACCCGGGCGACGGCGGAGCACACCGCGCTGGCCGTGGACACCGCCGCCGACGAGGTCGCGGTGTGCTCCACCGGCCTCATCGGTGTCCGGCTGCCGATGGACCGGGTGACGGCCGGCATCGCCGCCGCCGCGGACCGGCTGTCGTCCGAGGGCGGCGAGGAGGCGGCCGTCGCGATCAAGACGACGGACTCCGTCCACAAGACGGCGGTGGCAACCGGCCCCGGCTGGACGGTGGGGGGCATGGCGAAGGGCGCCGGGATGCTCGCCCCGGGCCTCGCCACCATGCTGGTGGTCCTGACCACCGACGCCGAAGCGAGCGCCGACGTACTCGACGCGGCGCTGCGCGAGGCGGTGAACACCACCTTCGACCGGGTGGACTCGGACGGCTGCATGTCCACCAACGACACCGTGCTGCTGCTCGCCTCGGGCAGCTCGGGCATCACGCCCGAGCGGGCGGAACTCACCGCGGCCGTCCACGCCGTGTGCCGGGACCTGGCGCTCCAGTTGGTGGCGGACGCCGAGGGCGCCTCCAAGGAGATCGAGGTGTCCGTGGTCGGCGCGGCCTCCGAGGCGGACGCCGTGGAGGTGGGCCGCTCGGTGGCCCGCAACAACCTCCTCAAGTGCGCGCTGCACGGCGAGGACCCGAACTGGGGCCGGGTGCTGTCGGCGATCGGCACGACCTCGGCCGTCTTCGACCCGGACCGGCTGGACGTGGCGATCAACGGCGTCTGGGTGTGCCGGGACGGCGCCGGGGGAGAGTCGCGGGACAAGGTCGACCTGTCCGGCCGCCGCATCGCCATCACCGTGGACCTGCGCTCCGGCGACTCCTCGGCCGCGATCTGGACCAACGACCTGACGGCCGAGTACGTGCACGAGAACAGCGCCTACAGCTCGTGAACGGGGCCGAGATGACGATGGAGACGACGCGGGCGCGGACGCAGGCGGATCCGCAGGTGGATCCGCAGGCGCGGGCACAGGCGCAGGCGCGGACGCCGGCCACCGTGCCGGCCCCCCGGGACCTGCCCTGGCTGGAGCAGCTCCAAGGCCGCACGGTCGTCGTCAAGTTCGGCGGCAACGCCATGGTGGACCCGTCCACGCAGCGGACGTTCGCCCAGGACGTCGTGGAACTGTGGCACGCGGGCCTGCGACCCGTCGTCGTCCACGGCGGCGGGCCGCAGATCAGCGCACTGCTCGACCGGCTCGGCCTGGAGGTCCGCTTCGAGGCCGGGCTGCGGGTGACCACGCCGGAGACGATGGACGTCGTGCGCATGGTGCTCACCGGTCAGGTCCAGCGCGAACTGGTCGGGGCCATCAACGCCCACGGGCCGTTCGCCGTGGGCCTGTCGGGCGAGGACGCCCACACGATGACCGCGGTACGGCGCCCGGCCTGGGTGGACGGCCGGCCGGTCGACATCGGCCAGGTCGGCGACATCGTCGACGTGGACGGCAGTGCGATCGCCGCACTGCTCGACCAGGGCCGCATCCCCGTCGTCTCGCCCGTCGCGCGAGGCGAGGACGGCCAGGTCTACAACGTCAACGCCGACCTCGCGGCCTCGGCCCTGGCCGTCGCCCTCGGGGCCGACCGGCTCGTGGTGATGACCGACGTCGAGGGACTGTACGCGGACTGGCCGCACAGCACCGAGGTGATCGAGCGCCTCACGGCCGGCGAACTGGACGCCCTGCTCCCGGAGCTCGCCAGCGGCATGCTCCCCAAGATGGAGGGCTGCCTGCGCGCCGTACGGGCCGGCGTCGCCCGGGCGCAGGTCATCGACGGCCGGACGCCGCACGCGCTGCTGCGCGGAGTCCTCACCGAGGACGGACCCGGCACCACGGTGGTGCCGGACGACGAGCCCGGCCCGCAGGGCCCGGGCGGCGAGGGGGACGGCGCGTGACCGCCGACCGTACGACGATGCCGCTCGCCGACCGCACGACGACGGCCCCGCTCACCGACCGCTGGCGCGCGGTGATGATGGACACCTACGGCACCCCCGCCCTGGCCCTGGTCAGGGGCGAGGGCAGCACGGTCTGGGACGAGGACGGCCGCGCGTACACGGACTTCACCGGCGGGATCGCCGTCAACGCCCTCGGCCACGCCCACCCGGCCCTGGTCGCGGCCGTCCAGGAGCAGGTCGCCCGGCTCGGCCACGTGTCGAACCTGTTCGTCTCGGAGCCGGCCGTCGCGCTGGCGGAACGGCTCCTGGCCCTGCTGGACAGGCCGGGCCGGGTGTTCTTCGCCAACTCGGGCGCGGAGGCGGTCGAGGCCGCCTTCAAGATCGCCCGCCGGACCGGCCGCCCGCACCTCGTGGCCACGGAGGGCGGGTTCCACGGGCGCACCATGGGGGCCCTGGCCCTCACCGGCCAGCCGCCCAAGCAAGCCCCCTTCCTGCCCCTGCCCGGGGAGGTCACGCACGTGCCCTACGGGGACACGGAGGCGCTCCGCGCAGCGGTCACGGAGCAGACGGCCGCGGTCGTGCTCGAACCCCTGCAGGGCGAGGCCGGAGTGGTCCCGGCGCCGCCGGGCTACCTGCGGGCGGCCCGCGAGATCACCCGCGCCACCGGAACCCTGCTCGTCCTCGACGAGGTGCAGACCGGGATCGGCCGCACCGGCCACTGGTTCGCGCACCAGGCGGAGCCGGGAGCCGAGCCCGACGTGATCACCCTGGCCAAGGGGCTGGGCGGCGGCCTGCCGATCGGCGCCACGGTCGCCTTCGGCGCCGCCGCCGGACTGCTGACCCCCGGTCAGCACGGCTCCACCTTCGGCGGCAACCCGGTCGCGTGCGCGGCCGGGCTCGCGGTCCTGGAGACCATCGGGAAGGAAGGGCTGCTGGCCCATGCCGCGCGGGTGGGGGAGCGGCTGCGGCTCGGCGTCGAGGCCCTGCACCACCCCCTGGTCCGTGAAGTGCGGGGCGCCGGACTGCTCCTGGGCATCGCCCTCGCCGAGCCGGTCGCCGGGCGGGTCCAGCGGGCCGCGCAGGACGCCGGGTTCCTCGTGAACGCGGCGGGTGCGGACGTCGTACGGCTGGCTCCGGCACTGACACTGCCGCAGGAGCGGGCCGACGCCCTGCTGGCGGCGCTGCCCGCGATCCTCGAAGCCGCGTAGGCCCGGCCGGAGGTACGGCGAAGGGGCGGGTTCCACCAGGGACCCGCCCCTTCGCCGTACGAGGCCGTCTACAGGGCGCGGGCCAGGACCCGTGCTCCCCGGGCGGGGTCCAGGGACTGAGCCCAGTCGGCCGGCGCCAGGCTCGGGGAGGCCGGGCGGAACCCGTGGCCGAGGAAGAGGCGGCCGCTGCCGGTCGTGGCCGTGAACAGCGTGGCCAGGGAGCGCGTGCGGGCCCTGGCGAGCGCCGCCTGCAGCAGGCGGGCGCCCATCCCCGTGCCCTGCCGGTGGGCCGCGACGCAGAAGTTGTACAGCACGCCGTCGGCGGCGGAGTGTTCGCGCAGGCCGAGGCAGCCCTCGAGGGTTCCGTCGGGCGCCTGCGCGACGAGGAAGTCGCTCGTGCGGGAGAGGTAGAGCGAGAGCGGGCGTTCGCGCAGCGCCCCGGCCCGGGCGAACGGACGGGAGAGGGCGGCGAGCGCCGGACCGTCGTCCCGGCGGGCCGGGCGCACCGTGAACTCGGGGACCTCGTGCCACCGGGGGGCGGGTGCGTGTGCGTGGGTGTGGGCGCGGGGCGTCGAAGTGGCGTGCGCGGCGGCAGGGGGCAGCGTGGCCGTGGTCAAGGTGTTCCTTCCTCGGTTCCGCCGTGTGCGGGTACGGGGGCGGGGCCTCCCGGCGGAACGATCGAGGTAAGGTTAGCCTTACCTAGCCATCGAGGCCAAGTCGCCCCGTACGGACGGCGCGTGCGGCCACGTATCCGGGAAAGGCGGGCACATCGGCGACGGTCCATCCCGGCGGAGCCGAGGGGGCGGCGCCGGTCCCCACGTAGGTCAGGGCCGGGTTCCCGCCGAGGCCGATCCCGACTCCCTTGAGGTAGGCCTCCTTCCGGGACCAGCAGCGGGCCACCGCGGCGGGGCGCTCGCCGGCCGGCAGCGCCGACAGCTCGGCACGCTCGGCGGGATGGAGCACCTCCGTCAGTTCGGAGGCGACCTGGGCCGCCAGCGCGGGGGCCGGCCGCCGCTCGACGTCCACACCGACCGGGCCGTCCGCGAAGGCCAGCAGCACGGCGTCGCCCGCGTGGGACAGCGAGAAGTGCAGCGGTACGCCGACCACCGCGGGCCGGCCGTGCGGCCCGCCGCAGCCGGGGCACGGCTCGCGGAAGAACCGCACCCGCGCCGGATCCCGTCCGAGCCGGTCGCCGAGCAACTGCCGCAGCACGACGTGGGCGACCCGGTACTGGTCACGGTCGCCGGCGCGCCTGAGCCCCTGGAGCCGGGCCCGCTCGCCGTCGTCGAGTATCCCCTCCACCTCCCGCGCCCGATCGGCGTACAGGCTCACGCGCACGGCCCACAGCCCCGGTCCGGGAGAGCTGAGCCAGGGCCGAGCCGGGGCGTCGGGGCCGACGTCGAGATCCAGGTCGGCCGCGGCCGTCATCCGCACGGGCGGCCGGGGTAGTCGTCGCCCTCCGGGGCTCCGGCCTCGCGCATCCGGCACAGGACCTCCCCGAGAAGGGTGTCGTCCACGTCGACGGGCATGTTGAACTCCCGGTCGAAGACGAAGGAGTCACCCGCGCCCGCGTGCCAGATCACCCAGCGCGGCGGCGTCTCGGCCACCTCCCACAGCGGGGAGAACCGTTCCAGGACGTTCGTTTGACCGATCACAGCGCTGCTCACAACTTTCCTTTGTCCGTAGCTTCGTTTCCGTCGACCCAGGTCGCCACGACCTCGATGCCGCTGATCCGGGAGGGGTCGACGGATCGCGGGTCGTCGCCCAGGACGACCAGGTCGGCCCGCTTCCCCGGGGTGAGGCTGCCGGCGCGGTCGTCCCACCGGCAGGCGTACGCGCCGGCGACCGTGTAGGCGTGCAGCGCCTCCTCGACCGTGACCGCCTCGTCCGGCCCGATCGGCCGGCCCGAGGCGGAGGTGCGCTCGACCATGAACTGGATCGCCCGCAGCGGGGCCCCGTCGGTGACCGGCCGGTCGGAACTCCCCACGAGGGTCACCCCGTGGTCCAGGAACCCGCGCCCCCGGTACATCCAGGGAGCCCGCTCCTCACCCATCACGTCCGCGTAGTCGTCCCCGAAGGAGTGGAGGAAGGCCGGCTGGACGACCGCGCTGACGCCCAGGCGGGCGAAGCGCGGGAGCTGGTCGGGGCGGATCAGCCCGGCGTGCTCGATCCGGTGCCGCGCGTCCGGCCGGGGCCGCAGCCGCTGGGCCTCTTCCAGCGCGTCGAGCGCGAGGTCGGCGGCGCGGTCCCCGATGGCGTGGACGGCGAGCTGCCAGCCCCCGAGGTGACCGTCGACGATCAGCCGGGTGAGGCGGTCGGGATCGTCCTGGAGCTGACCGGTGTGGTCCGTGCCCGCGTACGGGGCCGTGAGCGCGGCCGTACGGGCCATCATCCCGCCGTCGGTGTAGATCTTGAGCGCGCCCAGCGAGAGCCAGTCGTCCCCGAACCCGGTACGCATGCCCAGGTCCAGAGCCCGGGGAATGCCGTCCTCCCGGTGCACCTCGCGCGGCCGCAACGTATCGCCCGCGGGCATGAGCTGCACCCGCAGGGGCAGCCTCCCCTGGTCCCGCAGCAGTTGGTAGGAGCCGAGCTCCACCGGGCTGTGCCCGAGCAGCCCGCCCCCGATGCCCGCCTCGGCGACCGCCGTCACGCCCTCGGCGAGGCAGGTCCGGGCCGCGCGCTCGACGGCATCGGCGATCTCGTCCTGCCCGTACGGCAGCCGCAGCCGCCGCGCGGCGGTCATGGCCGCCTCGGCGAGGAAGCCGTCCTGATGCGGAACCCCGTCGGGCAGCATGCGCAGCACCGCGCTGTTGACCACACACGCGTGTCCCGAGTCGTGCATCAGGAACACCTTGCGCCCGTGGCTGACCGCGTCCAGCTCGGCGGCGGTCAGATGCCGCCCGAGCGCCCGCTGGTCGTACCCCATGACATCGACCCAGGCCCCGTCCCCACCCGCCGAGCGAGCCACGGCCCCGGCCACCACCGCCAGCACGTCCTCGACCCGCTCGCACGGGGCGACGCTCGGGGTGCTCTGCTTCAGCCCGGTCCAGGCCAGGTGCACATGGCTGTCGATGAACCCGGGCAGCACGGTGGCCCCCCGCAGATCGACGACCTCCCGGGCGGGCAACGAGGCGACGTCCTCGTCGAACCCCACGATCCGCCCCCGCCAGATCCCCACCACCCGGGCGACGGGCCGACCCGGGTCCATGGTGAGGATGTTCGCGTTGATCAGCCTCGAACACAGCATGGGCGGTCCAACTCCCCGTGGCGGCAACGCGTATGTACACGAGTCGGAATGCGCGCCAAGGGCCGCCACATCCGACTTAGGTAAGCCTAACCGTATGGCCGACGGCTGGTCAATGTCGCCTACCCTTCGCGAACCGACGGGGGAGCGGGGGAACCGATGCAGGACAGGCGGTACGACCAACGGGTCCTGGTGCTGGTCGAGGTGCGAGGCGGGCAGCGCGACTGGGACGAGGCGGAACGGGCCTTCGGTGAACGGGACTGGCCGGTCGTCACCTCGTTCGCACGGGGCGAGGAGCCCTCATTGGGTGTGCTGAGGGAAGACCCCTCGGCCAGGCTGTACTCCGTCGAAGTGCGATTCTTCGGAGCCCGAAACCGGCGTACGGGGCGGGCCGCGGCCTGGCAGGTGGAGCGCCTGGCGCGGGTGAAGCGGCTGGAGATGTACGCCCGGCGCTGCGAGCCGATGGACCGGGACAGGGAGCAGCTGACCGTCTGGTGGGCGCACGGCGTCGCCCACCGGCCGCCCCGCGTACCCGAGCCGAGGCCCTCGACGCCGATGGCGAAGCTGCGGCGCGCGGCGGCGGTGGCCCGTGCGCGCTTCACGGAGCGGCGCGGCCACCACGACACCGGCATGGTGGTGACGGGTACGGCGTCGGAGGCCCGCCGCATCTCCCGCATGGACCTGCCCGGCGGGTCCGCCGCAGGCCCCGCCACCGATGTGCGCCCGAGCTCGGGCCGGGAGCGCGGCCACATCGTGCCGCGCCGCGAGGAGGACTTCCACCGCAGGGCCTACCGCCTCGTGGCCTGGCTGTTCGCCATGACCTTCTGCGCCGTGGTCGCCCGGCAGCAGGACGGCGTACGGACATGGGTGTGGGGCTGCGCGGCGATTCTGTGCCTCCTCGTGGCGGCGAGGTTGGCTCACGGCATGTTCGCGTCCGGAGGGCGTGGCGGGAGCCTCGTCCTGTGCGCTGCGGTGGCCGCGTACATCCTGGCGTCCGCCCTGGGGGCGGACATGGGTGACAGCAGGGGCTGGACCCCCCTGCAGATGCTGGCGGTCCTCGCCGTCGCGGCGACGGCGGGAGGCATCTGGCTCCTGGTCCGGCGGTGGACCTGGTCCGAATGGATCACCTGCGCGGCGCCTCTGGCCTTCGCGGCCGTCGCGTCCCTCGTGGTGTCCTCCGGGTCGGTGCTGCACGCGATGTACGCCGATGGCCTCGACCTGACGCCCGAAGACCTCGACGTGCCCGCGATCTGGCAGGCCACATCCGCGGTGAAGCTCCTGAGCCTGCTGAGCTTCGCCCTCTTCGTGCCGGCCCTGTGGGGCATCGCGAAGCACGTGCACGCGCCGTTCGTCAGCCCGGCCGAGCGGCTCGGCGGCGTGCTGTACGCGGTCGCCCAGCTCGTGGTGGTGGTGGTGTGCCTGCTGGGTGCGCTGGAGTCGGCGGGCGACGCGGTCAAGCACCTCCGCGCGGCGGCGGCCCGGAAGGCGGAACTGCCCTCGTACTTCGGGGTGGAGCCGGAGTGGACCTGCGTCGAGCCCACCGTCCCCGCGGCGAAGCTCGGCACGCGGGGCGGCGTCCTGCGCCCCGAGCGCCCGTACGTCTCCTTCGGGGAGGCCGGCGGGACGGTCTCGTTGTGGGACGAGGCCGCGGGGAAGTCCGTACAGATGCCGGCCGAGCAAGTGCGCCTCGTGCCCGTGGCCGACGGGACGGTCCGGTGCACCTTCTCGTACGCGAGCCTGCCCAAGGGCGACTGATCCCGGTCGTCAGACCGGCAGGCCCGTCGGTTCCTTGATGCGTTTCATGATGATCTGGGAGTTGACCTCCGTGACGCCCGACAGGGCCGTGAGCTTTTCGATCCAGAGGCGTTCGTACGCGCGGAGGTCCGCCACCGCGATGCGCAGGAGGCAGCCGGGGCTGCCGAAGAGGCGGTAGGCCTCGATGATGTCGGGAATGTCCTGGAGGGCGGCTTCGAAGGCTTCCACGGCTTCGCGGTCGCGGCGGACCTCCACGGAGACCAGGACCTCGAAGCCGCGGCCCACGGCTTCGGGGGAGATCACCGCGCGGTAGCCCTGGATGATCCCTTCCTCTTCGAGCTGGCGGACCCGCCGCATGCAGGGGGAGGGGGTGAGGCCCACGCGCTGGGCCAGCTCCTGGTTGCTGAGCCGGCCGTCCGCCTGAAGCTCGCGCAAGATTTCTTTGTCGATCGCGTCCATGGCGCAATTATCACGCATGTTTTATTGCGGGGGTGGGTGAGATAGCAATCGCGTTGCGCGTAGATCGGCCTACCATTGCCGTTTGTAGAAAATCTGTACGGGCCGTTTCGGACTGTGTGAGGGAAGGGTCGGAGCCATGGGACGCATCGTCGTCATCAGTACGGGCGGGACGATAGCCAGCCGCTGGCAGGGTTCCGGTTTCGCGGCCGATGCCGACGGCGCGGAGGTCATGGCCACCGCGCCGCTGCCCGAGGGCGTGAGCGTCGAGGTCGTCGATCTGTTCAGTGTGAACAGCCCTCGGCTGACCACCGCGCACCAGCTGACCCTGCTGCGGACCGTGCACGAGGTGCTCGCCGACCCGGGTGTGGACGGGGTCGTGGTCACGCACGGCACGGACACGCTGGAGGAGTCGGCGTTCCTGGTGGATCTTCATCATCATGATGAGCGGTCGGTTGTCTTCACCGGCTCGCAGCGGCCCATGGGGGCGGCGGACGGGGACGGTCCGGGGAATCTCTACGATGCCCTGCTGACCGCGTCGAAGACGCGCGGGCTCGGCGTCCTGATCACGTTCGCGGGGCGGGTGCACGCGGCCCGGGGGACCGTGAAGGCGCAGGCGGTGGCGCTCGACGCGTTCGCCGACCCGTCGAAGGAACTGTTGGGGAAGGTCGGATTCGGCAAGGTCACCGTGCTGCGGACGCCGGTGCGGCCGGAGCCGTTGCCGTTGCCGGCGATGCCGGAGGACCCGGAAGGGCCGCCGCGGGTGGACGTCGTGGTGCACCACGTGAGTGGTGACGCGGTGCTGCTGAACGCCGCGGTGGCGGCGGGGGCGCGGGGGATCGTGCTGGTCGGGACCGGCGCGGGGAACGCGACGCCGGAGGTCGTCGACGCGGTGAAGGCGGCCGTCGCGGACGGCGTGCTGGTGGCGCTGACCACGCGGGTCGCGGCCGGGCCGGTGACGGAGATCTACACGCACGGGGGTGCGGTGGACCTGGTCGCCGCCGGGGCCGTGCCGACGGGGACGCTGCGGGCGCCGCAGGCGCGGGTCGCGGTGCTCGCGGCGTTGCTCTCCGAGGGAGACGCGCAGGAGCGGGTGCAGGTGCTCCGGCGGGTGCTGGCCAGCGGCGGGTCCGTGCTGGTCGCCGCCTGACCTGGTCGCCGCCTGCCCCCGGTCGCCGCCCGACCTGATGGCCGCCTGACCTGGTCGCCGCCCGACCCCGGTGTCCGGCGAGCGGCCCTCCCGGTGCACGTGTCCCGGGAGGGCCGCCCCCTCAGGAGTCGGTGAACGCCGACAGCAGGCGGTCCGCTGCCAGGGTGGGGGTCAGGGTGCCTGCCCGGACCTGTGATTCCAGGGCCGGGGCCAGGTCCCGTACTGCCGGGTTCGAGCGGAGGCGTTCCAGGAGTTCGTCGCGGACCATCGACCAGGTCCACTCCACCTGCTGGGCCGCGCGCTTCGACGCCAGCCGGCCGCCCGCTTCCAGGAGCCGGCGGTGCTGTTCCAGGCGGTTCCAGACCTCCTCCAGGCCCGTGGATTCCCGGGCGCTGCACGTCAGGACCGGCGGGGTCCACGCGGCGTCGGCCGGGTGCATCAGGCGCAGGGCGCTGGAGAGTTCGCGCGCCGCCGACTTCGCGTCGCGCTCGTGCGGGCCGTCCGCCTTGTTGACGGCGAGGACGTCGGCCAGTTCCAGGACGCCCTTCTTGATGCCCTGGAGGCCGTCGCCCGTGCGGGCGAGGGAGAGCAGGAGGAAGGAGTCGACCATGCCGGCGACCGTCGTCTCCGACTGGCCGACGCCCACCGTCTCGACCAGGACCACGTCGTAGCCCGCCGCCTCCATCACGATGATCGATTCCCGCGTCGCCTTCGCCACCCCGCCCAGCGTGCCCGCCGAGGGCGACGGGCGGACGAAGGCCGCGGGGTCCACGGAGAGGCGTTCCATGCGGGTCTTGTCGCCCAGGATGGAGCCGCCCGTACGGGTGGAGGACGGGTCGACGGCCAGGACCGCCACCCGGTGGCCCAAGCCGGTCAGCAGCGTGCCGAAGGCGTCGATGAAGGTGGACTTCCCGACGCCCGGGACCCCGCTGATGCCGATCCGGCGCGCCCGCCCCGCGTGGGGCAGGAGTTCCGTCAACAGGCTCTGGGCCAGGGTCCGGTGTGCGGGCAGGGTGGACTCGACGAGGGTGATCGCGCGCGCGATGAACGCGCGCTTCCCGTCGAGTACGCCCTTCGTGTAGGCGGGGATGTCGATCCGGGGCGGCACGGCGGCGCCTACAGCTCGTGGCCCAGGTCCGCGGCGAGCCGCGTCACCAGGTCGTGCGCCGCGTCCGGGATGACCGTGCCGGGCGGGAAGACGGCCGTCGCGCCCATGTCGAGGAGCGTGGGGACGTCCGCCGGCGGGATGACCCCGCCGACCACGATCATGATGTCCTCGCGGCCCTCCGAGGCCAGGGCCTCGCGCAGCGCCGGGACGAGGGTCAGGTGTCCGGCGGCCAGCGAGGAGACGCCGACCACGTGCACGTCGGCCTCGACGGCCTGGCGGGCCACTTCCTCCGGGGTCTGGAACAGCGGGCCGACGTCCACGTCGAAGCCGAGGTCGGCGAAGGCGGTCGCGATCACCTTCTGGCCGCGGTCGTGCCCGTCCTGGCCCATCTTGCAGACCAGGATGCGCGGCCGGCGGCCCTCCGCCTCCTCGAACCGGTCGACGAGCGCGCGGGTGCGCTCCAGGGACGGGGACTCGCCTGCTTCGGTGCGGTACACACCCGAGATCGTACGGATCTGGCTCGCGTGGCGCCCGTAGACCTTCTCCAGGGCGTCCGAGATCTCGCCGACCGTGGCCTTCGCGCGCGCCGCGTTCACCGCGAGGGCGAGGAGGTTGCCGTCGCCGCGCTCCGCCGCGTTCGTCAGTGCCCGCAGGGTGTCCTGGGTGACCGCCTCGTCGCGCTCCTCGCGCAGCCGCCGGAGTTTGGCGATCTGCTGGGAGCGGACCGAGGAGTTGTCGACCTTGAGGACGTCGATCTGCTCGTCCGTCGCCACCCGGTACTTGTTGACGCCGATCACCGGCTGGCGTCCCGAGTCGATACGGGCCTGCGTGCGGGCCGCCGCTTCCTCGACACGGAGCTTGGGGATGCCCGCGTCGATGGCCTGCGCCATGCCGCCGGCCGCCTCGACCTCCTGGATGTGCTGCCAGGCGCGTCGGGCGAGGTCGTAGGTGAGCTTCTCGACGTACGCGCTGCCGCCCCACGGGTCGATGGTCCGGCAGGTGCCCGACTCCTGCTGGAGGAGGAGCTGGGTGTTGCGGGCGATCCGGGCGGAGAAGTCGGTGGGCAGGGCGAGGGCCTCGTCCAGCGCGTTGGTGTGCAGCGACTGGGTGTGGCCCTGGGTGGCGGCCATCGCCTCGATGCAGGTACGGGTGACGTTGTTGAAGACGTCCTGCGCGGTGAGGGACCAGCCCGAGGTCTGCGAATGGGTGCGCAGGGAGAGGGACTTGGCGTTCTTCGGGTCGAACTGCTTGACCAGGCGCGCCCACAGGAGGCGGGCGGCGCGCAGCTTCGCCACCTCCATGAAGAAGTTCATGCCGATCGCCCAGAAGAAGGACAGGCGCGGCGCGAAGGCGTCGACGTCCAGGCCGACGGCCTGCCCGGCCCGCAGGTACTCCACACCGTCGGCGAGGGTGTACGCCAGCTCCAGGTCGGCCGTGGCCCCGGCTTCCTGGATGTGGTAGCCGGAGATGGAGATGGAGTTGTAGCGGGGCATGTTCTGCGAGGTGAAGGCGAAGATGTCGGAGATGATCCGCATCGAGGGCTTCGGCGGGTAGATGTAGGTGTTGCGGACCATGAACTCTTTGAGGATGTCGTTCTGGATGGTCCCGGCGAGCTTGTCGGGGGAGACGCCCTGCTCCTCCGCCGCCACGATGTAGAGGGCGAGGACGGGCAGCACGGCCCCGTTCATCGTCATCGACACCGTCATCTTGTCCAGCGGGATGCCGTCGAAGAGCTGGCGCATGTCGTAGATCGAGTCGATCGCCACGCCCGCCATGCCGACGTCGCCGGTCACGCGCGGGTGGTCGCTGTCGTAGCCGCGGTGCGTGGGCAGGTCGAAGGCGATCGACAGGCCCTTCTGGCCGGAGGCCAGGTTGCGCCGGTAGAAGGCGTTGGACTCCTCGGCCGTGGAGAAGCCGGCGTACTGCCGGATCGTCCAGGGCTGGTTCACGTACATCGTCGGGTACGGGCCGCGCAGGTACGGGGCCACGCCCGGGTAGGTGTGGAGGAAGTCCAGGCCCTCCAGGTCACGGCCCGTGTACAGGGGCTGTACGCCGATCCCCTCGGGGGTCTCCCACAGCAGCTCGGCGGCTCCCGAGCCGGTGGACTCCTTCAGCGCGGTGCGCCACTGGTCCTCGGAGCCGGCTGCCGGAGCCCCGCCGTCCAGCGGGAGTTCGGAGAAATCGGGGATGCGGGGGGTGCGGTCGGTGCTCAAGACGCGACTCCCATCCGGTCGAGTACGGAGGACAGCACGGCGATCGCGTCGCAGCCGGCGAAGACGTACTCGTCCACGGCCGTCTCGGCGGTGCCGGGCCTGCCCGCGAGGAACACGGTCGTCGCGCCCGCCGAGCGCAGGGCCGCGGCCACCGCCTCGGCCTGTTCCTCGTACAGCGCGTCGCTGGAGCACAGCACGGCCATGCCGTCGGCGCCGCTCGCCGCGTAGGCCGCGGCCGCGGTCTCCGGGGTCACCGACACCGGGTCGTGCACCGGGGTGATGCCGCCCGCCTGGAACAGGTTCGAGGCGAAGGTGGCGCGGGCGGTGTGCGCGGCCGCCGGGCCCAGGGCCGCCAGGAAGACGGTGGGCCGGGCCCCGGTCGCCTCCAGGTGTACGTCGCTGCGCGCGCGCAGGGCCTCGTACGCCTCGTCGCGCCGTACGCGCGGCAGTCCGCCGGTGAGCGGGGCCGGCGCGGGCTCTCGTACGACCGGCTTCTCGGACAGGTGCGGGAACTCGCTGACTCCGGTGACGGGTTCGCGGCGCGTGGCCAGCTTCTTCGAGCGCGTCGCCCAGGTGGCGGCGAGCCGGTCGGCCACCAGGCCGGAGCGCAGGGCGGCGGCCTGGCCGCCCGCCTTCTCGATGGTCTGGAAGAACTCCCAAGCCGCGTGGGCGAGTTCGTCCGTGAGCTGCTCGACGTAGTACGAGCCGCCGGCCGGGTCGATCACGCGGGCCAGGTGGGATTCCTCCAGCAGGATCGTGGAGGTGTTGCGGGAGATGCGACGCGCGAACGCGTCGGGCAGACCGAGCTCCTGGTCGAAGGGAAGCACGCTGACCGCGTCCGCGCCGCCCACGCCCGCCGCCATGCAGGCGACGGTGGTGCGCAGCATGTTCACCCACGGGTCGCGGCGGGTCATCATCACCGGCGAGGTCACGGCGTGCTGGCGCTGGGCGCCGGCAGCCGGGGCCCCGCAGGCCTCGGCGATCCGGGCCCACAGCCGGCGGGCGGCGCGCAGCTTGGCGATGGTGAGGAACTGGTCGGCGGTGGCGGCGTAGCGGAACTCCAGCTCGCCGAAGGCCGCTTCGGTGCTCAGACCGGCCTCGGTGAGGGCGTGCAGATAGGCGACCCCGGTGGCCAGGGACAGCCCCAGCTCCTCGGCGGCGCTGCCGCCCGCCTCGTGGTAGGGCAGGGCGTCGACGGTCAGGGCGCGCACGTGGGGCCAGGCGGCCGTCTGCGCGGCGAGCGCGGCGGCCTCGGCCAGGTCGAGTGCCTCGCCCGTCCGGGCCTCGTGGCCCAGCGGGTCGGCGCCGAGCGAGGCGTGAGCGGCCTCGGGGGCCACCGCGCGCTCGGCGTACAGCGCGAGCAGGGCGCGGGCGGCCTCGGTGAACTGGGCGCCGGGGTCAAGGGAGATGGGTGCGAGGTCGAGGTAGACCCCCTCCAGCGCCCGGCCCAGGCCCTCGGCGGGGAGGCCGGCGTCGCCGACGGCGAGCCACAGCGAGGTGGTGCCGTTCTCCAGGTCGGCCAGGGCCGCGTCGTTCACCCGTACGGGGTCACTGCCCGCGATCTGCTGGCGCACGTCCCAGCCCGAGGCGGCGCCGCCCTCGGCGCGCCCGCCCCGTACGAAGGGAGCGAACCCTGGAAACCCAGTGGAACCGGTGTCGGGCGCGGCTTCGGGCGCGGTGTACAGCGGGCGGGTGGTGAGCCCGTCCTCGAGCTTCGTGGACAACGCGGACTCCGCTGCCTCGCCGGAAACTTCCTTGCCCGACTTGCGCAGCACGCCCTCTACCAGGCGCTGCCACTGCTCATGCGTCGCGTCAGGGAATTCGGCGGCCAAGGAGAGCCCGTCATCAGGCAGGACCGTCATGGCTCGAATGGTAGGGGGGCTCCTTGTGAACGACCTATAACCACCGGATGTGATCTCGCCCTCTCAAGTGAGCCTTGAGGGGTCGCGAAAGAGCGGGGCGAGGAGGACGGTCGCCGAGGCTACCGGGAGTACGGCAGGACCCGCGTGCGGCGCGACGATCCGGCGCCCGTAGCGGTCCTGGGCGCCGGCCGCGTCGCGGATCTCGTCGAGGTAGCCCTCGTGGAGGATGCCGGCCAGCTCCGAGACCACCATGACGGCCGGGTTGAACACGTCGAGGAGCAGGGCCGCGGCCCGGCCGACGGTACGGGCGCGTTCGCGCAGCAGCCGGTCGGCGCGGGGGTCGCCGGTGGCGGCGGCGTCGACCAGGAGGTTGATGGAGGGCTCCGGGACGATGCCGCGGCGCACGGCCTCGGCGCCGATGACCCCGTCGGAGGCGCTCGCCTGGAGGCAGCCCGTACGGCCGCACGCGCAGGGGGTCCGCGAACCGGGCACGGGGAGGTGCGCGACGTCCCCGGCGGCTGCGCCCGGGCCCTGGTGCACGGTGCCCTCGATGCCGAAGGCGGCGTCGACGACGTTGCCGATGAAGAGGTGGAGGAGGCTGGAGCGGGCTTCGGGGCGGCCGAAGAGGATCTCGGCGTGGGCGATGGCGCGGGCGTGGTTGTCCACGGAGACGGGCAGGCCGAGGCGGTCGGAGAGCTCGGCGGCGAGCGGGAGCTCGCGCCAGCCGAGGGCGTCGTGGCGCACGACGGTCCCGTCGGCGGGGCGGACCCAGCCGCCGAGCGCCGCGCCGACACCGAGCAGGGGGCGGCCGGCGGGGTGGGAGTCCCGGAGGAACCGGCCGAGCTCGGCGGCGATGGCGGCGGGCAGCCGGTCGGAGGAGAGGCCCGCGTGCGGGAAGGCCCGGCGGGCCAGGACGCGGCCGCGGAGGTCGACGAGGCTGAAGGTGGAGGCGGGCACACCGATGTGCAGTCCGGCGGCGAGGGGGCCGCCGAGGGGGCCGGTGTGCAGGTCGAGGGGAATGCGGGGGCGGCCGGGGCCGGGGGTGGAGCCGGGGGTGGTGGAGCCGTGTCCGGCACCGGTTCCGGCACCGGCGCTGGCACCGGTTCCGGACCCGGCGCCGCTTGCCGCGGGCGGCTGCTCCGGTCCGGGGCGCTCGCACAGCAGGCCGGCGCGGAGCAGGGCCGTGGTCTGCCGGGACACGGCGGCCGGGCTGAGACCGCAGAGCTGCGGGATGTCGCTCCGTGCGAGGGGGCCGTGGCTCAGGACGGCACGGAGCACGGCGGCGGCATTGGCGACGGCCCGGCTGTCACCGGGGGTGGAGGACACGGGCGGGCTCCTCGGAGGGTGGGGTGTGGTCCCGATCATGCCGTGTCGCCGCGCTCGGCGCGGGCGGGCGAGCCGATGGCGGGAGGGCTGCGTGGCGGGTGCGTTGCGGGGGCGTGAAATCAGGCCATGGGTTTCGGCCGTTCCGGGAGTGGCGGGAAATGGTGAAAGCGCAGGTCGCAGTGTGTATGTGCGGGGGGTCAGGCGTGCGGGTGGGGGGCGCTCGTCGGGGTTGACCGGGGCTGGGGGCGCTGGCAGTCTCCGGGACATGACCGCGACCGAGTTCCTCGCCCCGCGGCTCCACACCCCCGGCGTCTGTACCGCGCCGGGCGAGTGTCAGGGCCGTCGCTGTACGGCCCCGCGCTGTTCCTGAGCGTCTGCGCCCTGAGCCCTTGAGTCCCTGAGCCCTCGAGTCCTTCGGCCACTGGGCCATGGGGCCGCTGGGCTCCTGGGACACCGACGTGCCGAGTGGCCGGGCCCTCGTGCCCCGCCGTCCGGGTGGTCTCAAGGACTCGCGCCGAGTCGCCGGCGGAGTGCTGGTGACCAACGCCGCGGGTCCGGGCCGATCGGATCCGAGCACCGCCCGTCCCCGCCCGCCCGCTCGCCCTGTCGCCGTCCGACGGCGGCCGTCCGTCGACCCGCGCACTCTGCCGGCTGAACGTCGCTGACCCGCCGCCGGCCCTGCCCGTTGCCCGTTGGAACTCGCCGCCCGCCGAACCTCGTCGCCACGCCGCACCTCGTCACCCCGTCGTACGCGCCACCTCCGTCCCTTTGCCCCGGCCGGATCCCGGCGTTCTCGCTTGCCTCATTTCTTCCCCTGCGGAAATAAACAAGGAGCCTCTCATGTCCACTGCCACCCGCACCGACCTCACCGTCACCAAGATCGGCGGCCGCATAGGCGCCGAGATCGGTGGGGTCCGCCTCGGCGGCGAGCTCGACGCCGAGGCCGTCGCCGGGATCCGGGCCGCGCTGCTCGCCCACAAGGTCGTCTTCTTCCGCGGTCAGGACCACCTCGACGAGGACGGGCACGAGGCCTTCGCCGAGCTGCTCGGCGCGCCCGTCGCCCACCCCACCGTGCCCTCCGCCGACGGGCGTTACGCGCTCGGCATCGACTCCCACCACGGAGCCCGCGCCAACCAGTGGCACACGGACGTCACCTTCGTCCCCGCCTACCCCGCCTTCTCCATCCTGCGCGCCGTGACCATCCCGCCGTACGGGGGCAACACCCTGTGGGCCAACACGGCCACCGCCTACGCCGGCCTGCCCGAGCCGCTGCGCGTCCTCGCCGACAGCCTGCGCGCCGTGCACACCAACGAGTACGACTACGCGGCCCTGAAGCCCGACGCCCTGCCCGAGGCGCTCGCCCAGTACCGCGAGGTGTTCACCTCGACCAAGTTCCTCACCGAGCACCCGGTGGTCCGGGTCCACCCCGAGACCGGCGAACGCACCCTGCTGCTCGGCAACTTCGTCCAGCGGATCAACGGCCTCACCGGCCGCGACTCGCGCATCCTCCAGGACCTCTTCCAGGCCCACATCGAGCTCCCCGAGAACACCGTCCGCTGGCAGTGGCAGGCCGGTGACGTCGCGATCTGGGACAACCGCGCCACCCAGCACTACGGCGTCGACGACTCCGACGACCACGAGCGCACCCTGCGCCGCGTGACGGTCGACGGAGACGTCCCGGTCGGTCCCGACGGGGTCCCGTCCCGGCTGATCAGCCCGGAGACCGTGCCGGACCCGGCCTTCGGCATCGCGTCCGGAGCCTCCGCCTCCGAAGCCTGAGCCTGAGCCTGAGCAGGCAGGCCCGGCCAGGCCCGGCCGGGCCCCGCCCGCCCCGGACCACCCGTCCCACCCCACCCCACCGCCCCTCCCCGTCAGCCAAGGAGCGCTCCGTGCCCAAGCTGCTCGCCCTCACCGGCAGTCCGTCCGTCCACTCCCGTACCGACGTGGTCGCCGACCACATCCTGCGCCGCCTGAACCACGCCGGGTTCGAGACCGCGCAGCTCTCCGTCCGGGAACTCCCCGCCGCCGATCTGCTCGCCGCGCGCCGCGGCGAGCCGGAGATCCGCCGGGCCCTGGAAGCCGTCGCCGAAGCCGACGGGATCGTCATCGCGACGCCCGTCTACAAGGCCTCGTACACCGGTCTCCTCAAGGCCTTCCTCGACCTGCTCCCGCAGGACGGGCTGGCCGGGAAGACGGTCTTCCCGCTGGCCACCGGCGGCAGCCTCGCCCATGTCCTGACCATCGACTACGCCCTGCGCCCGGTCCTCGCCGCGCTCGGCGCCCGGCACGTCACCGCCGGCCGCTTCGTCCTGGACTCCTCCGTCGAGCGCGGGGCCGGCCCGGACCGGCTGCGGCCCGAGGCGGAGCTGGACCTGTACCAGGCCGTCGACGAGTTCGCCGAGGCCCTGCGCGCCGCCCAGGCCGCCGCGCTCGCCACCGCGCGCTGACCCTCGTACGGACCCGCCCGCCCGACCCGCCCGACCCGCCCGCCCGACCCGCCCCACCCGCCCGACCCGGATCGACAAGGAATCGCGATGTCCGCAGCTTTCACCACCACCCGTACCTCCCGACGCCAGTTCCTCACCCTGCTCGGCATCTCGGCGGCCGCGGTGAGCTGCGGGACGGCGACCGCCACCGGCTCCCGCAGTGGCCAGATCACCTCCCTGAAGTACCAGGGCAACGTCGGCGCGGTCAGCCTGCCCGAGCTCGCCGCCGACCTCGGCTATCTCGGCGACGTGACCCTGGACTGGGTCGGCAACACCATCAGCGGCCCCCAGGACATCCAGTCCGCGGCCACCGGCCAGACCCACTTCGGCGGCGCCTTCAACGGCGCGATCGTCAAACTGGCGTCCAGCAAGGCCCAGATCCAGGCCGTCACCTCCTACTACGGCTCCGACGAGAACACCTACCTCGGGTACTACGTCCTGGAGGACAGCCCGATCCGGTCCCCCCGCGACCTGATCGGCAAGAAGGTCGGCATGAACACCCTGGGTGCCCACGCCCAGGCCCTGCTCGACATCTACCTGGAGCGCAACGGCGTACCCAAGGCGGAGGCCGCGAAGGTCGAATCGCTCGTCGTGCCCCCCGTCAACACCGAACAGGCGCTGAGGCAGAAGCAGATCGAGGTCGGCGTCCTCAGCGGCGTGCTGCGGGACAAGGCCCTGGCCACGGGCGGCATACGGCCGCTGTTCAAGGACTTCGAACTGCTCGGCGCGTTCAGCGCGGGCTCGTACGTGATGACGAAGAAGTTCATCAAGGAGAACCCGGACACGGTCCGCACCTTCACCACGGGCGTGGGCAAGGCCATCGACTGGTCCCGCGCCACCCCGCGCGAGGAGGTCATCGCGCGGATGACGGAGATCGTCAAGAAGCGCGGTCGCAACGAGGACACCTCGACCCTGAAGTACTGGCGCTCCTACGGGGTCGCCGAGCCCGGCGGCCGGATCGCCGACAAGGAGTTCCAGCTGTGGATCGACTGGCTGGGCGGGCGCGGGGAGATCAAGAAGGGTCAGCTCAAGGCGGCCGACCTCTACACCAACGAGTTCAACGCGTCCGGGAAGGGCTGACGGCACCATGGCGAAGATCGTGTTCGAGTCCGTGACGAAGACCTTCCCGACGAAGGGCAAGAACAAGAACGGGGTCAAGGAGGAGTTCACCGCCCTCGACGGCATCGACCTGGAGATCGGGTCGGGGGAGTTCGTGGTCGTCGTGGGCCCCAGCGGCTGCGGCAAGTCCACCCTCCTCGACCTCCTCGGCGGCCTGACCCCGCCCACCTCCGGCCGGATCCTGCTCGACGGCAAGCCGGTCACCGGGCCGGGGCTCGACCGGGGCATCGTCTTCCAGCAGTACGCGCTGCTGCCGTGGCGCACCGCGCTGGGCAACATCGAGTTCGGCCTGGAGGCCACCGGCGTCCCGCGCCGCCAACGGACGGCGAAGGCACGCGAGTTCCTGGACCTGGTCGGCCTCACCGGCTTCGAGGACCGGCATCCGCACGAACTGTCCGGCGGCATGCGCCAGCGGGTCGCCATCGCGCGCTCGCTCGCGTACGACCCGGACGTGCTCCTGATGGACGAGCCGTTCGCCGCGCTCGACGCGCAGACCCGCGAGTCCCTCCAGGACGAACTGCGGCGGATCTGGCAGAGCACCGGCAAGACGATCGTGTTCATCACCCACGGCATCGAGGAGGCCGTGTACCTCGGGCAGCGGGTGGCGGTCATCACCTCCCGCCCCGGCCGGGTCAAGCAGGTCGTCCCGGTGTCGTTCGGCGACCGGGCCACCGGAGCCACGGGTGAAGACCTGCGCTCCAGCCCGGAGTTCGCCCGCTACCGCCACGAGATCTGGACCCTGCTCCACGACGAGGTGGCCCGCGCCCAGCAACTGGAGAAGGAGGAGGTCGCCGTATGAGCACGACGGTGGAAGCAGCGGTAGAGGCGGTAGAGGCGGAGTCGGACGTCACGGCGGACGTGGCGGCCGCAGCCGTACCGGACCTCGCGCCCCCGGCGGTACGGACCCCCGCGCGGGCCCCCGTACGGTCGCCGGCCGCGGCCGTGGCCCTGCGCGCCCTTCGGGTGCTGCGGGCGGCGGCCCTGCGCTCGGCGGCGATCCTGGCGCTGCTGGGACTGTGGGAGGCGGCGCCGCGGCTGGGGCTGGTCGACGCGACGTTCCTGCCTCCGGTGAGCGAGGTCGCCAAGGCCTGGTGGGAGCTGCTGGGCAACGGGCAGCTCGCGGAGCACAGCAAGGCGAGCCTGGCCCGCTCCTTCGGCGGATTCGGCATCGCGGTGGCCGTCGCGGTCCCGCTCGGGCTGCTGATCGGCTGGTACCGGCCGGTGGCGGCGCTGCTCGGGCCGCTGCTGGAGGTGTTCCGCAACACGGCGGCGCTCGCGCTGCTGCCGGTGTTCGTCCTGCTGCTGGGCATCGGAGAGACCTCGAAGGTGTCGATCGTCGTCTACGCCTGCGTCTGGCCGATCCTGCTGAACACCATCAGCGCCGTGGGCAACGCCGATCCGACCCTGGTGAAACTGGCGCGCTCGATGGACCTGTCCACGCCGAAGCTCTTCCAGAAGGTGATCCTGCCGGCGTCGGTGCCGGTCATCTTCACGGGCATCCGGCTGGCGGGGGCCGTCTCCATCCTGGTCCTGGTCGCGGCCGAGATGATCGGCGCGAAGGCGGGCCTCGGCTACCTGATCAACGCCTCGCAGTTCAACTTCGCGATCCCGCAGATGTACGCGGGCATCGTCACGATCTCCGCGATCGGCCTCGCCTTCAACCAGATCCTCGTCACGATCGAACGCCGCCTGAGCACATGGCGCGTCCCGTCCTGAGGCGCTGAGCAGGTCCTCCCTGCCCCCCCGGCCGGCCGGCCGTCCCTGCCCCCCGGCCGTCCCTGCCCCCGGCCGTTCCTGGCCCCAGGCCCTCCCTGGCACCAGGCCGGCGGCCGCTCGGGCCGCCCGGCCCGCCACGACCACACCCTTGCGGGCGCCGCGCGCCCAGATCCCCACCGAGGACACGACATGACCGCACCCCGGACCCTCCACCTCAACGCCTTCCTCATGAACGCGGGCCACCACGACGCCGCCTGGCGCCACCCCTCCAGCAGCCCCGAGCGGATCACCGATCTGCGCTACTTCCAGGAACTGGCCCGTACCGCCGAGCGCGGGCGGCTCGACTCGATCTTCTTCGCCGACGGGGTCGCCCTCTGGGGCAAGGCCCGCTACAACGCCGTCGGCGGCTTCGAGCCGCTCACCCTGCTCTCCGCGATCGCCGCCGTCACCGAGCACATCGGGCTCATCGCCACCGTCTCCACCACCTTCAACGAGCCCTACAACCTCGCCCGGAAGTTCGCCTCCCTGGACCACATCAGCGGCGGCCGCGCCGGCTGGAACATCGTCACCTCCGGCAGCGCCGACGAGGCCCGCAACTTCAACCGCGACGAGCACCTCGAGCACAACCTCCGCTACGAGCGGGCCCGCGAGTTCCTCGACGTGGCCACCAAGCTCTGGGACAGCTGGGAGGACGACGCGATCGTCCTCGACAAGGAGGGCGGCGTTTACGCCGACACCGACAAGCTCCACCCCGCCGCGCACAAGGGCGAGTACTTCGGCGTCGCCGGACCGCTCAACGTGCCCCGCTCCCCGCAGGGCCACCCGCTGCTCGTGCAGGCCGGGTCCTCCGAGGACGGCAAGGAGTTCGCCGCCCAGTACGCCGAGGCCGTCTTCACCGCGCAGCAGACCCTCGCCGACGGGCAGACCTTCTACAAGGACCTCAAGTCGCGCCTCGCCAAGTACGGCCGCTCCGAGGACCAGCTGCTCGTGCTGCCGGGCATCGCCCCCGTCATCGGTTCCACCGAGGCGGAGGCCAGGGCCCTGGAGCAGGAGCTCACCGAGCTCCAGATCCCGGAGTACGGCCTCGCGCAGCTCTCCAACATGCTGAACGTGGACCTCACCGGGCTGCCGCTCGACGGCGGGCTGCCCGACCTGCCCGAGGAGCGGGACGTCAACGGCAACAAGAGCCGCTTCACGCTCGTCGCCGAGCTCGCCCGCCGCGAGGGCCTCACCCTGCGCGAGCTGATCGCCCGCCTGGGCGCGGGCCGCGGCCACCGCGTCTTCGCGGGGACGCCCGAGCAGATCGCCGACCAGCTGGAGGAGTGGTTCACCCAGGGGGCCGCCGACGGCTTCAACATCATGGCTCCCGTACTCCCCACCGGGCTCACCGACTTCGTCGACCAGGTCGTGCCGATCCTGCAGCGCCGCGGGCTCTTCCGCACCGAGTACACGGGCCGGACCCTGCGCGAGAACTACGGCCTGGCCCGCCCCGCCAACCGCTACACGACGGCAGCGGCGGTGGCGGCCGGCCACGGAGCCGGGGCGTGAGCGACCACGTCGCCGACGTGCTCGTCGTCGGCGGGGGCCCCGCCGCCACCTGGGCCGCCCTCAAGGCGGCCGGGGCCGGGGCCTCCGTCGTCCTCGCCGACAAGGGCTACTGCGGCACCAGCGGGGCGACGGCCGCCGGCGGCACCGGCGTCTGGTACGTCCCGCCGGAGCCGGCGGCCCGTGAGGCCGCGATGGCGAGCCGCGAGGGGCTCGGCGGGTACCTCGCCGACCGGCGGTGGATGTCCCGGGTGCTCGACGAGACGTACGCCCGGATGAACGAGCTGGCCGACGAGGGGCGCTACCCCTTCCCGACCGGCCCCGACGGCCGTCCGCTCCGCAACGGCCTGCAGGGGCCGGAGTACATGCGGCGGATGCGCATCCGGATCCGCCGCGCCGGGGTCCGGATCCTCGACCACAGCCCGGTCACCGAGCTGCTGACCGACGCGGACGGAGCCGTCGCGGGCGCCGCCGGATACCGGCGCCAGGCGGGCGATCCCTACCGGGTCCGGGCCGGCGCCGTCGTCCTGGCCACCGGAGGCTGCGCCTTCCTCAGCGGCGCGCTCGGCACCAACACCAACACCGGGGACGGCGCGCTGTTCGCCGCCGAGACCGGGGCCGAGCTGTCCGGCATGGAGTTCTCCAACTCCTACGGGATCGCACCCGAGGGCACCTCCGTCACCAAGACGGCCTTCTACTCCTTCGCCACCTTCTACCGGGAGGACGGCGAAGTCCTGGAGGGCGCCGCCAGCCAAGGCGGGCGCTCTGCCATCGCCGGCGAACTCCTGACCGGAGCACGGGTCTTCGCCCGCCTCGACCGGGCCGACGCCACCGCGCAGGCCGCGATGCGGCTGGCGCAGCCGAACTTCTTCCTCACCTTCGACCGGCTCGGCATCGACCCCTTCACCGACCGGTTCTCCGTCACGCTGCTGGCCGAGGGCACCGTCCGCGGCACCGGCGGCATCCGGATCACGGGGGACGACTGCGCCACCTCGGTCCCCGGGCTGTACGCCGCCGGGGACGCGGCCACCCGCGAGGAGATCTGCGGGGGCTTCACCGGAGGCGGCAGCCACAACGCCGCCTGGGCGATGTCCTCGGGCAGTTGGGCGGGGGCCGGCGCGGCCCGGTACGCCCGCGCGCTGGGCTCGGGCCGGGCCGCCTTCCGGCCGGTCACCGGGGCCGGCGGGGCGGGCCTGCGGCCGACCGGGGGCGCCGGGTCCGCGGCCGGGTCCGAGGAGGCACGGGAACTCGTACGGCTCGTACAGGAGGAGGTGCTGCCGTACGACAAGAACTACCTGCGGCGCGGCCCCGTCCTCACCGGCGCGCTCGGGGCCCTCGACGAGGTCTGGGCGCAGGTGCGCTCCCTCCGCGGGGAGGGCGCCGGGCTCGTCAAGGTCCGGCAGGCGGCGGCCATGACGGCGCACGCCCGCTGGATGTACGCCTCGGCACTGGCCCGTACCGAGAGCCGCGGGATGGCCCGCCGGCTCGACCACCCGGGGCAGGACCCGGCGCAGCACCACCGGATCGTCACGGGCGGGCTCGACCGGGTGTGGACGCGGCCGGCGGAGCTGGTCGCATGATCGAGCTGGTGTCGGCCGAGCGGTGCATCGCCTGCGACAAGTGCGTGGAGGTCTGCCCGACCGACGTCTTCGAGCGGGGGCCGGAGGGGATCCCGCTGCTCGCCCGGCAGGAGGACTGCCAGACCTGCTTCCTGTGCGAGGCCAACTGCCCGGTGGACGCGCTGTTCGTGTCCCCGCTGACCCGGCCGGTCCCCGAGGACCCGGCCGTACGGGACGAGGCCGCCCTCGCCGGCCGCGGCCTGCTCGGCAGCTACCGGCGGGAGATCGGCTGGGGCGAGGGGCGCACACCGGGCTCCCTGCGCGCGGTCGGCCCCTCGCTCGGCGCGGCGGGCGGCGGGACCGGCGGCGGGACGGCGCCGCCGATCACGTCCTGAGCGTCGCCCAGGGACCGACCCCGTGCCGCCGGAGCGAGACGCTCCGGCGGCACGTCCGTGGGCGGCGGACGGACGGGGCGGCTGGTCAGACGGTGAGGACGATCTTGCCGCGGGTACGGCCCGCCGCGCTCAGCTCCCAGGCCTTCGCCGCCTCGGCGAGCGGCAGGGCGTGCTCCACGTTGACCGCGAGCCCGCCCTTGTCCGCGAGCTCGGCCAGGAAGGTCAGGTCGGCGGTGTCCGGGCGGACCCACAGCTGGTGCGCGCCCTGGGCGGCCGCGGTGTAGTCGGCGATCGACACCACCCGGTGCCGCTCCTTGACCAGGGACTGGAGCGCCGGGACGACGTCGTCGCCGAAGAAGTCCAGGGCGGCGTCCACCCCTTCGGGCGCCAGCGCGCGGACCCGGTCGGTGAAGCCCTCGCCGTACAGGACCGGTTCGGCGCCCAGCGAGCGCAGGTATTCGTGGTTGTGCGCGCCGGCCGTGCCGATGACGCGCAGGCCGAGCGCGACGGCTATCTGCACGCCGAGGGAACCGGTGCCGCCCGCGGCGGAGTGGATGAGCACGGTCTCGCCGGCCCGGAGCCCCACGCGGGTCAGTGACTGGTAGGCGGTGAGCCCGGCCAGCGGGATGCCGGCGGCCTGCTCGAAGGTCAGCTCGCGCGGCTTGCGGGCGAGGGTGCGGACGGGCGCGGAGACCAGCTCGGCGTAAGTGCCCAGCTCCACCCACTCCTTGCGGACGTAGCCGTACACCTCGTCGCCGACGGCGTAGTCGAAGGTGTCCTCGCCGACCGCCTCGACGACGCCCGCGACGTCCCATCCGGGTATGACCGGGTAGCGGACTTCGAGGATCGAATCGAGGTAACCGGCGGCGAGCTTCCAGTCCACCGGGTTCACCCCGGCGGCCCTGACGCGGACGAGAACCTCGCCCGGACCGACCTTGGGCTCCGGAACCTCGGTGAGGGCGAGGATGTCAGGCGTTCCGTATGCGGTGTATGTGATTGCCTTCATGATCGTCCCAACAGGCCGCCGGGGGATCGTTGTTCCGGGTTCCGATGCTCATTTCCGGCCTTTTTCGGAGCTCTCTTCCGGAATGACCCGCTCCCCGGGGAGGGCGCTCAGGCGGGCAGGGTGTTGCGGTGCGAGCTGCGCCGGGCCGCGCTGAACAGGGCCTGGATCTGCGCCCCGGACTGCTCCACGTCGTCGAGCGGGGAGGGGAAGGGGATCCGGACGTCGCGGTGGCCGCGCCGCTCCTCCAGGCGCAGGGTGATCCCGTACCGGTCCATGGCGAGGGGCAGCGCGCGCAGGACGGCGGACCCGGCGCCCGCCTCCGCCGCCGGCCGCGGCCGGACCAGGCGCAGCAGGAGGGTGACGAGTTCGGCGTGGTCGTCGAGAAGATGGGTGAGCATCCCGGCCTCGTAGGAGGCGAGCGGGTCGGGGTGGGCCGCGTCCAGCTCGTCGAGCCCGACGTACGAGCGGGCGCCGTCGGCGGTTTCGAGAACGGCACGCTCGAACTCCACGCAAGTGGAGTCGGCCCCCTCCTCGCCGAACGGGGTGAGCAGGCGGCCGACGAGGGTGACCCGGGCGCGCACGCGGTCCCGTACCGGGGTCGGCGCGATGTCCGTGAACTCCAGCCGGATCGCGGGGCGGTGCTCGGCGCGGCCGCCCGGCTCGACGGGGTGCAGGTGCAGGCGGCCCAGGGGATCGGTGCCGTCGAGGTGGCGGATCTCCGTGCGCTGCCCGTCGGTGACGACGGTCATGGAGTGCGCGGCGGTCAGGATGGACCGGATCCGCTCGGCGTCGGTGGGCAGCGGCAGGGGCAGGTGCATGTGGATCTCCGTCGTCCCGAGTGGCGAGATGGCACGTACTTAGGTATGCCTAACCTAACCTACCGGGCGGGTGGCGGGTAGTCGGGGTCGCGGCCGGGGTGGGTCGCCGGGGGTGTCTCAGCTGCCTCGTGTCGGTGTTGGGCTGAACGGGTGAAACGCGAGAGGATGGGGGGATGCACATGAAGCGCAAGGCCGAGGCGGCCTGGTGAGCAGGTACGACGTCACCGACGAACAGTGGGAGGGGCTCGCGCAGGTGGTCCCCCTGCGGAGTCGCAACGAGTGGCCCTCCCGGGTGGATCACCGCACGATCCCCACGGTTCCGGGGGCGTCCGCGGCGGAGCAGCGGCGCTTCGTGGTGATCCGGGTCCAGGTCTTCGCGGACGCGCGGGAGGTGGCGGAGTACCTGATCGCGCAGATCCCGGTGCTGCTGGACCTCACGGGCGCGGACGGCGAAGTGGCCAAGCGGATCCTGGACTTCAGCAGCGGTGTGGTCTTCGGGCTGGGCAGCGGGATGCACCGGGTCGATCGGAACGTCTTCCTGCTGGCGCCCGTCGGGACCGAGGTGGAGGGGATCGCGGCCGCGGCCGTCCCCCGATCGTAGGAAGGTCCCGCGGACGGAACGGTTCGCCGCACCCACGGGGGGTCCGGCGGCCCGTACCGTCCCGCGCATGACCTCACCCCCCACGGCTCCCGCCGCCCCCACGCCCATCCCCACGGACATCCCCGCGGCTCCCGCGGCCTCCGCCTCACCGGCCGGGCCTGCCGACTCCGCTGCTTCCGCCGTGCCCGCCGTTCCTGCGGCTACCGCCGCGCTCGCTGCACCGGGGTTAGGCGTGGGCCGGGTTCCGGCTCCTGCATCCGCTCCGGGCGGGGTTCAGGGGGCGGCGCGGGGCTCCGCTCGGGCGCAGGGCGCGGCTTCGCCCGCCGCGGGCGCCGCGCATGTGCGGCCCGCCGTCACCGAGTTGCGGCTCTCCGCCTACGGGGCGCACCGTGGGGCCCGGTTCGCCCTCGGGCCCGTCACCCTCTTCGCCGGGCCGAGCGGGAGCGGCAAGTCCCAGGCGCTGGAGGCCTACGGGGCCCTGGCCGCCCTGGGGGCCGGGGCCACCCTCGGCGAGGTGTTCCCCGACGCGCGGGCCCGGATCCCCGACGGGGCGGTGCCCGACGCCGAGCGGCGCAGGGGGTTCCGGATCGGCTGTACGGTCGACGGCCCCGCCGGGCCGGTCCGGCTCGACCTCGCCGTCCAGGCGGAGCCCGAGCTGCGGATCGTCGGCGAACGGCTCTCGGTGGACGGGCAGGTGCTCCTCGCCACCGCGCTGCGCGATCCCGGGCGACGGTCCGTCCAGGCGGCCTGGCTGACCGGCGGGGCCATCGGGGTCACCCGGGCTCCGCTGCCCGACGACCGGCTCGGGACCGCGCTGCTCCCGCTGCGCGTGGCCGGGTCCACCGAGGGGCAGCGGCAGGTGCTGGCCGCCGCCGAGCAGGTCGTGGTCGCGCTGCGCTCGGTGTTCCCCTGCGACCCCCGCCCGGAGCGGATGCGGGAGCCGGCCCGGCCGGGGGAGGGTCGGCTGCTGGGCGACTGCGCGAACCTGGCCGACGTACTGCGCCGGACCCGACTGGAGTGCGGCACCCGGTACGGGCTGCTGACCGGGGCCGCCCGTACCGGCTGCGCGGGGTGGGTGGCCGGACTGGACGTACGGGCTCCCGAGGGCGGCCCGGTCACCGGCTTGCTGGACCGGGGCCCCGACAGGCCCGCCACCGAGCTGGCCCGGCTGGGCGCGGGCGAGCTGCGCTTCCTCGCCCTCGCGCTGGTGCTGCTGACCGGGCCGGGGGTCCTGGACGTGGATCCGGCGGCCGAACTGCCGACGGCGCGTCAGGCGCTGACGGTGCTCGCGGACGGATTAGACCGGGACCTGGACGGCCGGCAGACCGCAGAACTGCTGCGGCTGGCCGTACTGGCCTGCGCGCGCGGGCAGGTCAGGCTGGCGGCCTCGGCGGGCGAGGCCTGCGCGGCGGCCGCCCGGGAAGTGCCCGGCATCTCGGTGGTAGACCTGGGCTCATGAGCGAAGAGCGGCGCACGGGCGCAGAGAGTGGAGAGAACAGTGTGGCTGGGGAGCGTGGAGTGACAGGAGAGGACAAGGGGGGCGGCGAGCGGATCGACCTGCTCCAGCGGCGGCTCGCCGAGTTCGCGGCGGCGCGCGGGTGGGAGCCCTTCCACACGCCGAAGAACCTGGCGGTCGCGCTGAGCGTCGAGGCGTCCGAACTGGTCGAGATCTTCCAGTGGCTGACACCGGAACAGTCCGCGGCGGTCATGGAGAAGCCGGAGACCGCACACAGAGTGGCCGATGAGGTGGCCGACGTGCTCGCCTACCTGCTGCAGTTCTGTGAGGTGCTCGGGGTCGATGTGCTGGATGCGCTCGCCGCGAAGATCGAGCGGAACGAGCTGAGGTTCCCCGTACCGGGCACTTCGGGGGCAGATCGTCACTCTTCGGAGTGATGGCGATATCCACAACCATCTTCGGTGTCCACAATTTCCGAATACCCCTGGCTTTACCGGCCCGTTGCCCTCACTCTGGGTAGTGGAGAGAACGGCGAGATGTCGTGCGGACGGGGGACGGCATATGGACGCGGTACGGCTCATCGCAGCCGGCCGGCACGCGCTGGCGCAGAGCGGGGCTGCATGGGACATCGTGGGAGAGGCCTGGCAGGCACAGGCCCTCGCACAGGGCATCGGGAGCTGGATGGCGGTCACCGGGCCGCCGGAGCTGAGATCGGAGGCACGGGGGCTGGGCGAAGCGGGAGGCAGGGGCTGCGGGGTACTCGACCGGGCGGCTCTGCGCGGAGAGGGCTATGCGCCCGATCTCCCGCCCCGGGCCGCGCAGTTGACCGAGGTGACGGACACCCGGCAGGCGTTGCTCGGGCTCCAGGCGCTGCTCGGAGAAGTGGGCATAGCGCTGGTCGGGGTGGCCTGCGGGACGGACGACGAGAGTCTGTACTGGCAGTGCATAGAGTCCATAGACGCGGCCGACGAGTCGAGCGACCGGGTCCGGGCGATCCTGCGCCGGCTGACCGTGCGCGAGCGGGGATCCGCCTCCGGCGTGGCCTGAGCCGGGGTGGGGTCCCGCCGTGTGGCGGCGGGACCCGGGTTGGTCAGGAGGGCCGGTAGGACGGGCGGGCTTCGCTCTCCGGGGTACGGATGCCCTGGAACAGTGGAGCGGCGGGCGTGCGGTCGGTGGAGGACTGGAGGTCGGCGTCGAGCTGCGAGAGGTCGGCGTTCAGTGCCGCCATCAGCTCTTCCATCTGCTGCAGCAGGCCCTTCGGTGCACCGCCCTGGGCGGGTACGGCGGGTTCCTGGCGTGCGTGGTCGTGCGCTGCCTGCCCGGTCTGACAGTCCTGACCCGATTGCCGGGGGGTCTCCGGCGCGGACTCCTGGGACATGGCGGCCTCCTCGGCCCTGGCCCTTCCGGGAGGCGGAAGGGGGCGGTGGACGCACCGGCGAACTCCGCCGGCGCGCGGGCCGGGCGGTCCGGCTCCGTCCGAGCCAACGATCCCCATCCGGGCTGGTCACTGGCGCGGGCGGCGGGGAGTGCCCGGTTGACTCAGATTCACCCGGCCGGGGCCGAAAGGGCAGGATGGAGGCATGGATCTCCGTATCTTCACCGAGCCCCAGCAGGGCGCGAGCTACGACACCCTCCTGCGCGTCGCCAAGGCCACCGAGGACCTGGGCTTCGACGCCTTCTTCCGTTCGGACCACTACCTGCGCATGGGCGGGGCCGACGGTCTGCCCGGTCCCACCGACGCCTGGATCACCCTGGCCGGTCTGGCCCGCGAGACGAAGCGGATCCGGCTGGGCACGCTGATGACGGCCGGCACCTTCCGGCTCCCCGGCGTGCTCGCCATCCAGGTCGCGCAGGTCGACCAGATGTCGGGCGGCCGGATCGAACTGGGCTTGGGGGCGGGCTGGTTCGAGGAGGAGCACAAGGCGTACGGCATTCCCTTCCCGGCCGAGCGCCTCGCCCGGCTCGAGGAGCAGCTGGCGATCGTCACCGGCCTGTGGGCCACCCAGCCCGGCGCCACCTTCGACTACGCGGGCGTCCACTACCAGGTGGAGAACTCCCCGGCGCTGCCCAAGCCGGTCCAGGAGAAGATCCCGGTCCTGATCGGCGGCCACGGGGCGAAGCGCACCCCGCGGCTCGCCGCCCGGTACGCGGACGAGTTCAACATGCCCTTCGCCTCGATCGCCGACAGCGAGCGGCAGTTCGGCCGGGTCCGCGCGGCGGCCGAGGAGGCCGGCCGCGCGCCCGGCGACCTCGTCTACTCCAACGCCCTCGTCGTGTGCGTGGGCAAGGACGACGCCGAGGTGGCCCGGCGGGCCGCCGCGATCGGCCGGGACGTGGCGGAGCTCAAGGCCAACGGCCTGGCCGGCTCCCCGGACGAGGTGGTGGAGCGGATCGCGGCCTACGAGGCCGTGGGCTCCTCCCGCCTCTACCTCCAACTGCTCGACCTCGGCGATCTGGAGCACCTGGAGCTGATCTCCTCCCGGGTCCAGACCCAGCTCGGCTGACGGGGAGACGACCGTGCCCCGCGCACCGCGACCGCTCGCCGAGGCCCTGGCCGGCCCCGGCGGGCGCACCGTGCTCCTGGACGGCGGACTGAGCAACCAGCTCGCCGACCAGGGCTGCGACCTGTCCGGCGGCCTCTGGACCGGCCGGGTCCTCGCCGAGAGCCCGGAGCAGGTGACGGCCGCCCACACCGCCTACGCGCGGGCCGGCGCCGAGGTGTTGATCACCGCGAGCTACCAGGTGGGGTACGCCGCCTTCGCCGGGCGCGGATACGGCCCGGAGCGCACGACGGCCCTGCTGCGGCGCAGCGTGCGGCTGGCCGACGAGGCGGCCCGGGCGGCGGAGCGCGCGGTGTGGGTCGCCGCGTCCGTGGGCCCGTACGGAGCGGTGCTGGCGGACGGCTCCGAGTACCGGGGCCGGTACGGCCTGAGCGTGCGGGAGCTCGCCGACTTCCACCGGCCCCGGATCGAGGCGCTGCTGGCCGAGGGCCCCGACGTCCTGGCGCTGGAGACGGTCCCGGACGCCACCGAGGCCGAAGCCCTGCTCACCGTGCTCGCGGACACCGGTGCCCGCGCCTGGCTGAGCTACACGGTGGAGGGCGGCCGCACCCGGGCCGGGCAGCCCCTGCCCGAGGCCTTCGCCCTCGCCGCCGGGTCACCGCAGGTCATCGCCGTCGGCGTGAACTGCTGCGACCCGGCTGAGGTGCTGCCCGCCCTCGGGGCGGCCGCCACCGTCACCGCCAAACCGCTGCTGGCCTACCCCAACGACGGTTCGGTCTGGGAGCCGGACACCGCCACCTGGCGGGCCCCGGCCACCTCCGCCCGCTGGCCCACGGCGGCCTGGCACCGGGCCGGCGCCCGCCTCGTCGGGGGCTGCTGCCGCATCGGCCCCGACCGCATCGCCGAACTGGCCGCTACGATCGGCTGAGGTCCCAGCGCAGGCCCGGGGATCCGCCGCCCGAGGCGGCGAGTGCGCTCATCTCGGCCTCCACGGAGGCCAGTTCATCCGGACGCTCCGTCAGGAGCAGCTGTTCGCGGTAGTGCACCAGCGCGCTGAGCAGCAGTTGGGTCTCCCCGGGTTCCAGCGCGCACATGCGGCGCGCGGCGTCGACGGACTCGGCGCGCAGGGCGAGTGCGATGCCGGGCCGATGGGCGAACTCCTGACGGCTGTACGCGTACAACGCGACGGCCAGCAGCGGCAGATAGGCCAACGGACTCACCTGGACGAGGACGCGGTAGGCGGCCACCCGCTCCCGGACGGGCAGCGTGCCCGATCCGAGGAGCGCCACCCGGGCGCGCAGCACGGCGTCGTGATTGATGTTCTCCGTGGGATTCATGAGGGAGATTCTGTGAGCCGCGCAGGGCTCTGGACAAGGAAGATCGACTGTGCCGTCCGTCCTACGAAAACGGCCTCTGACCTGTCATGATGGATACGTCATCACCCTTCAACCCCCCTTCGGGCGGCGGGGAACGAGACCTTCGTGGTCGGTCCACCGGATCCACCGGACGCGCCGATCCACCGCGTGGCTAGGCTGACGCACCGTGAACGACGACGCGGCGAACGACCCGACGATCATCAGTAGCGAGCCCGAGTACATCTCGAAGGACGAGGCCCTCCAGCACGCCCTGGCCGGCGACATCGCCCATTTGCGGCGACTGGGGTCGGACCTCAGCACCCGCTACGCGGCCGCCTCCAGGGCCGCCCGGGTCCACGGAACCGACCTCTCCTACCTCCGGCGGCTCCTCATCACGACCCCGGGCAGCGACAGCGTCGAGCTCCTGCTCCGGCTGCTCGGCGAACAGGAAGCCGCCGCCGGATCCATGTCGGCCGAACTGCCGCTCATGGCGACGATGCTCGCCCAGCACCAGTCGGCCGAGGTGATCGCCCGGACGGTGTTCGCCGGCACCGCCGAGGACCACTGGCTCCGCGCGCTGCGGGGGCTCCTGTTCCACGAGTTGCTGCTGCGCGGGGTGGACCCGGACGAGTTTCCTGCCCTGCTCGCGGGCTCGGAGGCGTACCATCCCCTGGCCTGGCTCCCCGACCGCCGGCGCGCTCTGGAGACCGAACCCGAGTTCGCGCACCATTCCGTGAACGGCTCGTCCGGCGGCGTGAAGAGCGGCCTGCCCGGGCACGGACGGCTGGATCCGCCGACCCCCCGGCCGACCGGCCCGTCGCCGCTGCGCAACTCCGTGACGGTGGACGAGCGCGACCTCATCGTCACCGCCGCCGAGGACAACTGGGGCTACGCCGAGGCCTGGGTCTTCCGGGCCGACCAGCCCATCACCCCCGCCCAGGTGCCCGCGCTGCTCCCCACCCTGGGCATGGAGTGCGTCTCGGACCTCGGTCCCACCGGCCGCTTCGAGATAGCGGCCCGCCCGGTGGGAGACATCTGGTCGCTGCTCTTCGCCACCGCTTGCATGGGGGGCTACTACAACTCGGGCAGGTACGGGGCCTGGGGCCGGCATCAGGCGTGGCGCTCGCTCATGGGCCTGTGCGGCCTCCCGTTCGACGCGAGCGCGGGCGACGTGGAACGCCTCGCCGAGCAGTACAGCTGGTTCCACTTCCGGGCCGACTCCGCGTTCTTCCACCAGGACGGCGACGACTACGGCGTCGCGGGCCTCTCCCCGGACGGCCTCCGCCTCGCCGTCCTGGCGGCCACGGACACCGACTGACACCGACTGGCACCGACTGACAACGACGGCGCCGCTCGGGTTCCGGAGGTGGGCGCCGCCGTAAAAATGGGGCGCGCCCGCCACCGGTGACCAGCAACAATCGCTCGTGTGTTCCTGACGATCTCCACCACCGGTTCTCCCGAGCGACCCGCCACCGACCTGGGCTTCCTGCTGCACAAGCATCCCGGCAGAACGCAGGCGTTCTCCACCTCCCACGGCACCGCCCACGTCTTCTACCCCGAAGCCACGGACGAGCGGTGCACGGCGGGCCTGCTCCTGGAGGTGGATCCCGTCGCGCTCGTGCGGCGCGGTCAGGGCAAGGGCCAGGGCGGCACCCCCGACGCCGCGCTCGCGCAGTACGTCAACGACCGCCCCTACGCCGCCTCCTCACTGCTGGCCGTCGCCCTGAGCGGCGTGTTCCGCAGCGCGCTCAAGGGGCAGTGCGCGGCCCGCCCCGAGCTGCCCGACGAGGTGCGCCCGCTGCGCATCGAGATCCCGGTCCTGCCCGCCCGGGGCGGCGCGGAACTCGTGCGCCGGCTGTTCGGCCCGCTCGGCTGGGATGCGGTCACGGCCACCCCGGTCGTGCTCGACGAGACCTTCCCGGAGTGGGGCGACTCCCGGTACGTACGCCTCGTCCTGGAGGGCGAGCTGCGCCTTTCCGACGCCCTGCGCGGCCTGTACGTCCTGCTGCCCGTGCTCGACGACTCCAAGCACTACTGGATCTCCTCCGACGAGGTGGACAAACTGCTGCGCGCCGGGGACGGCTGGCTCGCCGAGCACCCGGAGAGCGGGCTGATCACCTCCCGCTACCTGGCCCGCCACAAGCGGCTGACCCAGGACGCCCTGGAGCGCCTGGAGCTGGTCCGCCTCGCCGAGGCGGACGGCAGCGAGGTCGAGGAGCTCGACAACGCCGTGGACGAGGCCGAAGACGACGAAGAGGCGGCGGACAAGCCCGTACCGCTCGCCGTGCTGCGCCGCGAGGCGATCCTCGCCGCGCTGGGGGCGGCCGGTGCGGCCCGCGTCCTCGACCTGGGCTGCGGCCAGGGCCAGTTGGTGCAGGCGCTGCTGAAGGACCCGGCCTACACCGAGATCGTCGGTGTGGACGTGTCCGTCCGGGCGCTGAACATCGCCGCCAAGCGGCTGCGGCTGGAGCGGCTGGGGGAGCGGCAGAGCTCCCGCGTCCGCCTGACGCAGGGTTCGCTCGCGTACACCGACAAGCGGCTCGTGGGCTACGACGCGGCCGTGCTCAGCGAGGTCATCGAGCACCTGGATCCGGAGCGGCTGCCCGCCCTGGAATACGCGGTCTTCGGCTCGGCCCGCCCCCGTACGGTCCTCGTGACCACCCCGAACGTCGAGTACAACGTCCGCTGGGAGTCGCTGCCCGCCGGGCACGTCCGGCACGGCGACCACCGCTTCGAGTGGACCCGCGAGGAGTTCCGGGCCTGGGCCGGGGACGTCGCCTCGCGGCACGGCTACACCGTCGCGTACCTGCCCGTCGGGGACGACGACCCCGAGGTGGGCCCGCCGACCCAAATGGCCGTCTTCACCCTGAACACCGCCACCGCCACCGCTACGGGCACCAGCACCGGCACCGGCACCGACACCCCGAAGGAGGGCGAGGCAGCATGACCACCGATACCGATACCGATACCGAGACCAGCAGCACCACCGACCGCAAGCGCGTACTTCCCGTCACCGACCTGTCCCTCGTCGTCCTGATCGGCGCCACCGGTTCCGGCAAGTCCACCTTCGCCCGTACGCACTTCAAGCCCACCGAGGTCATCTCCTCCGACTACTGCAGGGGCCTGGTCGCCGACGACGAGAACGACCAGAGCGCCAGCAAGGACGCCTTCGAGGTCCTGCACTACATCGCGGGCAAGCGGCTCGCCGCCGGCCGCCTCACCGTGGTCGACGCGACCAGCGTCCAGGCGGAGTCCCGCCGGCAGCTGGTCCAGCTCGCCCGCGAGTACGACGTGCTGCCCATCGCGATCGTCCTCGACCTGCCCGAAGAGGTCTGCGCGGAGCGCAACGCGGCCCGCCCCGAGCGGGCGAAGCTGCCGCGCGCCGTCATCCAGCGCCACCGCCGCGACCTGCGGCGCTCCCTGCGCGGTCTGGAGCGCGAGGGCTTCCGCAAGGTGCACGTGCTGCGCACGCCCGAGGAGGTCGAGTCGGCCGAGGTGGTCCTGGAGAAGCGGTTCAACGACCTCACCCACCTCACCGGCCCCTTCGACATCATCGGCGACATCCACGGCTGCGCCTCCGAGCTGGAGACCCTGCTCGCCGAGCTCGGCTACCGGGACGGGGCACACCCCGAGGGACGTACCGCCGTGTTCGTCGGCGACCTCGTCGACCGCGGCCCGGACAGTCCGGGCGTCCTGCGCCGGGTGATGGGCATGGTCGGCTCCGGCAACGCCCTGTGCGTGCCCGGGAACCACGAGAACAAGCTCGGCCGTTATCTCAAGGGCTCCAAGGTCCAGCGGACCCACGGCCTCGCCGAGACCATCGAGCAGCTCGAAAGGGAGCCGGAGGAGTTCGTCCGGGAGGTCCGCGCCTTCATCCAGGGCCTGGTCAGCCACTACGTCCTGGACGGCGGCAAGCTCGTGGTCTGTCACGCCGGGCTGCCCGAGAAGTACCACGGCCGCACCTCCGGCCGGGTCCGCTCGCACGCCCTGTACGGGGAAACCACGGGCGAGACCGATGAGTTCGGGCTGCCCGTGCGCTACCCGTGGGCCGAGGACTACCGGGGCAAGGCCGTCGTGGTCTACGGCCACACGCCGGTCCCGGACACCACCTGGATCAACAACACCATCTGCCTCGACACCGGAGCCGTCTTCGGCGGCCGGATGACCGCCCTGCGCTGGCCCGAGCGCGAACTGGTCGACGTACCGGCCGAGAAGGTCTGGTACGAGCCGGTCAAGCCGCTCGTCACCGAGGTGCCCGGCGGTCACGACGGGCGTCCGCTCGACCTGGCCGACGTGCACGGACGCCGGATCGTCGAGACCCGGCACCTGGGCAACGTCAACGTCCGCGAGGAGAACGCGGCCGCCGCCCTGGAGGTGATGAGCCGCTTCGCCGTGGACCCGCGCCTGGTCCCGTACCTCCCGCCGACCATGGCGCCGACGGCCACCTCGCACGAGGACGGCTACCTGGAGCACCCCGCCGAGGCCTTCGCGCAGTACCGCAAGGACGGCATCGCCCAGGTCGTCTGCGAGGAGAAGCACATGGGCTCCCGCGCCACCGTGCTGATCTGCAAGGACGCCGGCGTGGCCCGCGAGCGGTTCGGGGTCGACGGACCCACCGGGTCCGTGTACACGCGCACCGGACGGCCCTTCTTCAAGGACTCCGAAGTCACCGAGGAGGTCCTCGCCCGGCTCCGCTCGGCGGTCACCGACGCGGGGCTGTGGGAGGAACTCGACACGGACTGGCTGCTCGTCGACGGCGAACTGCTGCCCTGGTCGCTGAAGTCCGGCGGCCTGCTGCGCAACCAGTACGCGGCCGTGGGCGCGGCCTCCGGCGCGGTCTTCCCCGAGGCCATCGCCGCTCTGGAGGCGGCCTCGGCCCGGGGCGTCGACACCGGGGAGCTGCTGGAGCGCCAGCGCGGGCGGGCCGCCGACGCGGCGAAGTTCACCGAGGCGTACCGGCGTTACTGCTGGAGCACCGACGGGCTGGACGGCGTGCGGTTCGCCCCGTTCCAGCTGCTGGCGGCGGCCGGCCGCTCGCTGGCGGCCGTACCCCACGACGAGCAGCTGTTCTGGCTGGACCGGCTGGTCGCCGCCGACGAGGCCTCCGGGACCGGACTGCTGCGCCGCACCGGCCGGATCCTGGTGGACACCGCCGACGAGGCCTCGGTACGGGCGGGCACCGACTGGTGGCTGGAGCTGACGGCCGCCGGCGGCGAGGGCATGGTCGTCAAACCGCTCCAGGCGTACGCCAAGGACGGCAAGGGCCGGCTCGTCCAGCCCGGCGTGAAGGTCCGCGGACGGGAGTACCTGCGGATCATCTACGGTCCCGAGTACACGCGTCCGGACCACCTCGAGCGGCTGCGCGGACGCCACCTCGGGCACAAGCGCTCGCTCGCCCTGCGCGAGTACGCGCTCGGCCTGGAGGCCGTGGACCGGCTGGCGGCCGGGGAGCCGCTGTGGCGGGTCCACGAGGCGGTCTTCGCCGTCCTCGCGCTGGAGTCGGAGCCGGTGGACCCGCGGCTCTGAAGCACCACCCCGGGACGCTGACGGCGTCAAGGAAGGACCCCCGTACGGCCGCGCATTAGGTCGTATGGGGGAACTTTCGCGGAGAACTCCGGGAAAACCACCGGCGGGATCGTTCATCCAGGGCAGCGGAATGTCCGCGACCCTGGAAGGACGGAACGTCACCTATGAAGATGACCGCGCGCGGAAGCATTGCGGCACTCATGACCTGTATGGCCGCGGCAGGCGCGGCCACCCCGGCCATGGCCGACGCGGTGCCGGTGGGAGTCCCCCTGGACGCGGTGCGGACCACGCTCGGCGTGGACGTCCCGCACCTGGCCACCGGAGTGCCGGTGCCCGTGGTCGGAGCGCCGGAGGCGCCCCGCTTCCACAAGGGCGACATGCTGCCGACCCCGCTGCTGCCGGCGGTGCCGATCGGCACCGAGCTCGGGAACACCCTCCTCACCTCCCCGGTGCCCAACCTGGCCGGAAAGCCCGAGACGGACGGCGAGGGCTCGCTGGACGCCCCCGCGACCACCATGCGCACCCGGACCCCGGGCCTGCTGGTCGGTTCCCCGCTGACCATGCCCGACGCGTCCAACTACGGGCTGCCGAACGTGACCGCCCCCGCGCTGGGCGTCATCGCCCCGGACCTCACCGGCACCCCGGAGGCCCTGCTCGGCCTGCGCTGAACCGGCGGGCCACCGCCCGCCGTCGGATCCGGCGGGACGGATCCGCTGGAGACGCCCTGGGCCGACGCCACGTCAAAAAGCCGCCCGGTCTGCGAACGTGTACGGCATGGGATTCCATGTCGATTCCGAGACCGGGCGGCTTCGCCGCGTCATCCTCCACCGGCCCGACCTGGAGCTGAAGCGGCTCACACCGAGCAACAAGGACGCGTTGCTCTTCGACGACGTGCTGTGGGTGCGCCGGGCCCGCCAGGAGCACGACGGCTTCGCCGACGTACTGCGCGACCGGGGCGTGGAGGTCCACCTCTTCGGTGACCTGCTGATCGAGGCCCTGGACATCCCGGAGGCGAGACACCTCGTCCTGGACCGGGTCTTCGACGAGAAGGAGTACGGCCCCCTCGCCACCGACCACCTGCGGGCGGTCTTCGACGGGCTGGCCTCGGCGGACCTGGCCGAGTCGCTGATCGGGGGGATGACCAAGCGGGAGTTCCTGGAGCGGCACGCGGAGCCGGTGTCGGTCCGCTTCCACGCCCTGGACCTGGACGGCTTCCTGCTGGGGCCGCTGCCCAACCACCTCTTCACCCGCGACACCTCCGCCTGGATCTACGACGGGGTGTCCATCAACGCGATGCGCTGGCCGGCCCGGCAGCGCGAGACCGTGCACTTCGAGGCCATCTACAAGCACCACCCGCTCTTCACCGGGTCCGGGCCCTTCCACACCTGGTCCCAGGGGCAGGCCGACTACCCCTCCACCATCGAGGGCGGCGACGTCCTGGTCATCGGCAACGGAGCCGTGCTGATCGGGATGAGCGAGCGGACCACCCCGCAGGCGGTGGAGATGCTGGCGCGCGGGCTGTTCGCCGCGGGGTCGGCGACGACGATCGTGGCGCTCGACATGCCCAAGCGGCGGGCGTTCATGCACCTGGACACGGTGATGACGATGGTCGACGCGGACACGTTCACCCAGTACGCGGGCCTGGGCATGCTGCGCTCCTACACGATCGAGCCCGGCGGCGGCCCGAGCGAGCTGAAGGTGACCGACCATCCGCCGGAGCACATGCACCGGGCCATCGCAGCCGCCCTCGGGCTGGACGCGATCCGGGTGCTCACGGCGACCCAGGACGTGCACGCCGCCGAACGGGAGCAGTGGGACGACGGCTGCAACGTGCTGGCCGTGGAGCCGGGCGTGGTCGTCGCGTACGAGCGGAACGTCACGACCAACACCCACCTGCGGAAGCAAGGCATCGAGGTGATCGAGATCCCGGGCAGCGAGCTGGGGCGGGGGCGGGGCGGGCCGCGCTGCATGAGCTGCCCGGTCGAGCGGGACGCGGTGGCCTAGCCGGGCGGGGCGCGGGGACGGGCGCGGGGACGGGGCGCGGGGCGGGACAGGGGGAAGCGGGCTCCGGGAGGCCGGGCCCGGGCCGGTACACGAAGGCTCTGTATATCAATGCATCCCGTCGTATAGACTTCCAGCATCCCCTGTCACCGTGACTCTGGAGCGCCCCCATGGCCACCGATCTTGTCGGCCGCAGTTTCCTCAAGGAGCTCGACTTCACCGCCGCCGAGTTCCGCGGCCTGGTCGAGCTCGCCGCCACACTCAAGGCGGACAAGAAGGCCGGGGTCGAGCGGCGCCGCCTCGTGGGCAAGAACATCGCCCTGATCTTCGAGAAGACCTCCACGCGCACCCGCTGCGCCTTCGAGGTCGCCGCCGCCGACCAGGGCGCCCACACCACCTACCTCGATCCCGCCGGCTCCCAGATGGGCCACAAGGAATCGGTCCGGGACACGGCGCGGGTGCTGGGCCGGATGTTCGACGGCATCCAGTACCGGGGCGACGCCCAGGACACCGTCGATCAGCTCGGCGCCCACGCCGGGGTGCCCGTCTTCAACGGCCTCACCGACGACTGGCACCCCACCCAGATGCTGGCCGACGTGCTCACGATGACCGAGCACTGCGCCAAGCCGCTGGAGCGGATCGCCTTCGCCTACCTCGGCGACGCCCGCTTCAACATGGGCAACTCGTACCTGGTGACGGGCGCGCTGCTGGGCATGGACGTACGGATCGTGGCGCCGGAGCACTACTGGCCGGCCGCCCCGGTGGTGGCCGCGGCGCGCGAGCTGGCGGCCGCCAGCGGCGCCCGGATCACCCTCACCGAGGACCTCGCGCAGGGAGTCGGGCAGGCCGACTTCGTGGTGACCGACATCTGGGTGTCCATGGGGGAGCCCAAGGAGGTCTGGGACGAGCGGATCGAGGCGCTGAGCCCGTACGCCGTCACCATGGACGTGCTGCGCGCCACCGGGAACCCGGACGTGAAGTTCATGCACTGCCTGCCGGCGTTCCACGATCTCGGCACCAAGGTGGCCCGGGAGATCCACGAGCGGCACGGGCTGGACTCGCTGGAGGTGACGGACGAGGTGTTCGAGTCCAGGCACTCCGTCGTCTTCGACGAGGCGGAGAACCGGCTGCACACCATCAAGGCCGTACTCGTGGCGACCCTCGCGGGGCCGGCCGCATAGTCATGCGGCGGGGCGGGCCGCCCTCTGGGGCGTCTACGGGACCACTGGCGCGAGCGGCCGGCTGGAGCGCCGACGAGAGCGGCGGCTAGAGCGGCGGCCGGGACGGCAGGGTGAACCACACGGCCTTGCCGTGCGGGGTGGCGCGGTGACCGCAGGCCGAGCTCAGGGTCCGGATCAGCAGCAGGCCGCGGCCGTGCTCCTGCCAGGGGTCGGGGTGGGCGTCGTCCCGGCCGGGGGCGGTCAGGTCGGCGGGGGGCTGCGGATCCCCGTCGTGGACCTCGACCTGGCAGCCGTTCGCCAGCAGTTCCACGACGAGCTCGATGGGGGCGTCGCCGGGGGTGTGCTCCACGGCGTTGGCGACCAGTTCGGCGGTGAGGAGTTCGGCGGTGTCGCTGTCGGCGGGTGCGTCGATGTCGGCGAGGGCCGTACGGACGAGGGCGCGGGCGATGGGTACGGCCGCTGTCGTGTGCGGCAGGGCTATCCGCCAGGCGGAGGCGTCGGGCAAGGCAGGACCGTCCGTTCCGTGGGATCGCAGGGGGCCGCGGTGGGGTCGTACGGGGTGCGGCGGGGGAAATCCTGCTTTCAACGATACGAAGTGGAAATGTCCTGCCGTAGGGCACCCCGACGTGATCGCAAGGGACGTCGGGCACATCGGCTCGGGACGTTCGGTGCGTGTGGCGTCCGGGACCGGGCACGGACCCACAGTTATCGCGCTTCCCTGACGACAGTCATGGACCGGTGATACCTTCGGGAGGGTGAGTCCCTTCCTCGGTTCCACACCCGCGACCGAACGCTGGAACCACCTCCGGGTGGACCGGCGCGACGGGGTCGCCACCGTCACCCTCGACCGCCCCGAGAAGCTCAACGCGCTCACCTTCGGCGCCTACGCCGACCTGCGCGACCTGCTCGCCGAACTGTCCAGGGAGCGGTCCGTACGCGCCCTTGTGCTCGGCGGCGAAGGCCGCGGCTTCTGCTCCGGGGGCGACGTCGACGAGATCATCGGCGCCACCCTCGCGATGGACACCGCCCAGCTCCTCGACTTCAACCGGATGACCGGACAGGTCGTGCGCGCCCTGCGCGAATGCCCCTTCCCGGTCATCGCCGCCGTCCACGGGGTCGCCGCCGGCGCCGGGGCCGTCATCGCCCTGGCCGCCGACTTCCGCATCGCCGACCCCACCGCCCGCTTCGCCTTCCTCTTCACCCGGGTCGGCCTCTCCGGCGGGGACATGGGCGCCGCCTACCTGCTGCCCCGGGTCGTCGGGCTCGGGCACGCGACCCGGCTGCTGATGCTGGGGGAGCAGGTCAGGGCTCCTGAGGCCGAGCGGATCGGGCTCCTCAGCGAGGTCACCGAGGAGGGCAAGGCCTCCGTACGCGCGGCGGAGCTCGCCGCGCACCTCGCCGCCGGTCCTGCCCTCGCGTACGCGCAGACCAAGGCACTGCTGACCGCCGAGCTGGACATGCCGCTCGCCGCCTCGGTGGAACTCGACGCGAACACCCAGGCCCTGCTGATGAACGGCGAGGACTACCGGGAGTTCCACGCGGCCTTCACCGGGAAGCGGCCGCCCCAGTGGAAGGGCAGGTAGCGCGATGAGCATCGGGGCAGGCAGCGCGACGAGCACCGGCCGGGAGAGCGCCGCCCTGCGGGTCGCCGTGGTCGGCGGGGGCCCGGGCGGGCTGTACGCCGCCGCCCTGCTGGCCCGGCAGGGGCACGCGGTGGACGTGTGGGAGAAGAACGCCCCCGACGACACCTTCGGCTTCGGGGTGGTCCTCTCCGACGAGACCCTCGGCGGCATCGAAGCTGCCGACGCCGTGGTCTACGCGGCCCTGGGCGCCGAGTTCGTCCGCTGGGACGACATCGACATCGTGCACCGGGGCCGGCTGCTCACCTCGGGCGGCCACGGGTTCGCCGCGCTCGGGCGGCGCCGGCTCCTGGAGATCCTGCACGAGCGCTGCGCGGGCCTCGGGGTCCGGCTCCGCTTCCGCACCCCGGCCCCCGGCCCCGAGGTGCTCGCCGCCTCGTACGACCTGGTGGTCGCGGCCGACGGGGTGCGCAGCCGGATCCGGGAGGCCTCGGCGGAGCACTACGGGCCCACGCTGACGGGCGGGCGGTGCCGGTACATCTGGCTGGCCGCCGACTTCGCCTTCGAAGCCTTCCGCTTCGAGATCGCGGAGACCGAGCACGGGGTGATGCAGCTGCACGCCTACCCCTACTCGGCGGACTCCTCCACCGTGATCGTCGAGATGCGCGAGGAGGTGTGGCAGGCCGCCGGCTTCGACCTCTGCGACGAGGCGGAATCCGCGGCGCGCTGCGCGAAGATCTTCGGCGAGGCCCTGCGCGGACGGCCGCTGCGGGGCAACGGCTCGGCCTGGACGCGGTTCCGTACGGTGGTCAACGCGCGCTGGTCGCACGGCAACACGGTGCTCATCGGCGACGCCGCGCACACCGCGCACTTCTCGATCGGCTCCGGCACCAAGCTCGCGGTGGAGGACGCGCTCGCGCTGGCCCGGGCGGTGGAGTCCGAGGCGGACGTCCCGGCCGCGCTGGCCGCGTACGAGGCCGCGCGGCGGCCGGCCGTGGCCTCCACCCAGCGGGCGGCGGCCGCCAGCATGCGGTGGTTCGAGGAGCTCGCCGGGTACGTGGAGCAGCCCGCCCGGCAGTTCGCCTTCAACCTCCTGACCCGCAGCCTGCGGGTCACCCACGGCAACCTGCGGCTGCGAGATCCGCGCTTCACCCGGGCCGTGGAACGCGACTTCGGCTGCCCCGAGGCTCCCGAGGGCGGCCCGGAGGAGCCGGGAACCCCGCCGATGTTCACCCCGTTCACCCTGCGGGGCCTGACCCTGCGCAACCGGGTCGTGGTCTCCCCGATGGACATGTATTCGGCGGGCGGAGGGGCCTCGGCGGGCGGAGGGGCCTCGGCCTCCACGGCGGAGGGCGACGGCGTGCCCGGCGACTTCCACCTGGTCCACCTCGGCGCGCGGGCCCTGGGCGGGGCCGCCCTGGTGATGACCGAGATGGTCTGCGTCAGCCCCGAGGGCCGGATCACCCCGGGCTGCACGGGCCTCTACACCGCAGCCCAGGCGGCCGCCTGGGCCCGGATCGCCGACTTCGTGCACACCTCGGCGCCCGGCACCGCGCTGGGCGTCCAGCTCGGCCACTCGGGCCGCAAGGGCTCGACCCGGGTGATGTGGGAGGGCATGGACGCCCCGCTGCCCGAGGGGAACTGGCCCCTGATGGCCGCCTCCGCACTGCCCTACCGCCCCGGGGTCTCGGCCGTGCCCCGGGCCATGGGCGCCGCCGACCTCGCCGCCGTCCGCTCCGAGTTCGCCGCCGCCGCCGTCCGGGCCGCCGCGAGCGGCTTCGACCTCCTCGAACTGCACTGCGCACACGGCTACCTGCTCTCCGGCTTCCTCTCCCCCCTGACCAACCAGCGCACCGACGCCTACGGCGGTTCCCTGGAGAACCGGCTCCGGTTCCCGCTGGAGGTCTTCGACGCGGTCCGTGCCGTCTGGCCCGCGGACCGGCCGATGACGGTCCGTCTCTCCGCCACCGACTGGGCGCCCGGCGGCACCTCGGCCGAGGAGGCGGTGGCCATCGCCGGAGCCTTCGCGGCGCACGGAGCGGACGCCATCGACGTCTCCACGGGCCAGGTGGTCGCGGAGGAGACCCCCGAGTACGGACGCGCGTACCAGACCCCGTACGCCGACCGGATCCGGGGCGCCCTGGACGTCCCTGTGATCGCCGTCGGGGCGATCTCCTCCTGGGACGACGTCAACTCCCTGCTGCTGGCGGGCCGGGCGGACCTCTGCGCGCTCGGCCGCCCCCACCTCTACGACCCGCACTGGACCCTGCACGCGGCCGCCGACCAGTCCTACACCGGCCCGGCCGCCCCCTGGCCCGCCCCCTACCTCGCCGGCAGCCGCAAGCCGCCCACGGGGCGCGGATAGCACCCTGCCGCCCCGCCTACCGGCGCGGCCGCAGGGTCAGGCACTCGTGTCAGTGGCAGGGCTCCGGGTGCGGCCGGTCATTTCAGCGCGACCTCCACCCGGTCCTCGACCGGGGTGTAGCCAAGGCGCTGGTAGACGCCGTTGCTGGTGGGGTTCTTCAAGTCCGCGAAGAGGAGCACCTCGTGCGCGCCGGCCGCGTGCGCCGCCTCGGTCGCGGCGTAGGTGACCCCGGCCGCGTACCCCCGGCCACGCAGCTCCGGCGGTGTGTAGACCGGGCCGATCCGGGACATCGCGCCGAGGGGACGGGTGAACCCGGCCAGCGAGACGGGGCTCCCGGCGTCCTCCCAGAGCAGCATGCCCCCGTACGAGAACCGGTCGCGCAGGGCCTCCTCGGAGGCGGCCCCGCCTTCGCCGGACTCCTGCTTGAAGGCGGTGATCCAGTCCAGGAGCAGCGGCAGGTCGGCCTCCCCGGCGGGGCGGGCCTTGCCGGCCGGGGCGGGGTCGGGGGCGATGAGCCCGGCGAGCCGGTAGAGGCGGTTCTCCTCGACGACCTCCGAGGGCCTGCCCCAGGCGTCGGCCAGCGTGCCCGCGTCCTCGCGGCGGACGCTGAGCGCGTCGACCCCGGAGAGCAGCGGCTCGGCCGTGAGCGCGGCCCCCAGCTCCCGGACCGCCCCGGCAGGCAGCGCCCCGGTCAGCAGCGGGTACGGCGGGGTGTGCACCAGGACGCCGGCGACGGCGGCGTCGATTGCCCGCGGGTCGGTCCACCAGCCGAAGAGGGGGGCGTCGGAGCCGTAGGCGTCGGGTCCCCGCCGTTCCAGGGCGTCGACCACGGTCATGAGGGAGGTGTTGACGACGGGGTCGGCGGCGAGGGCCGGACGCGCCGCGGCCAGAAAGGCCGGCAGGTCGGAAGTGAAGGTCCAAGGCATGGCACATGGTCACCCGTGCCGGGTGCGGAGCGCAGCCGGATTTCCACCCGGCCCCGCCGCGCCGGGTCGGCTCGGCGGCCACCCCGGCCACCCCGGCGGCACGTCGTCCGGTCCGCACCGGGCCGGGTCCCCCGGAGACCCGTCCAGGGTGCCCCTGACGGCGAGGAAGCAGAGCACCATCGCTCCCCGCGCGGGCAGGGGCGGGGCTCCGGCTCCTCGCGGGGGCCGTTCGGTTCCTGTCACGAGAGCAGGTGCCGCGCCCGGCCGCCGCTACGGTTCCACGAAGCCGGCTCCGAGGTTTCGCAGTCGCTCGTGCAGTTCCGCGAAGACCGCCGCCGAGCGGTCGCCCGGCCAGTCCGCGGGGAGCAGCCCGCGCGGCAGGCCCGGGTCGGCGTACGGGAGCCGGCGCCAGGTGTCCAGGGCGAGCAGGTAGCCGCGGTAGGCGGCCTCCGGGGTGGGGTCGGCCGTCCCCGTCTGCAGGGCGCGCAGGACGGGCTCGTGGAGGTCGAGGAACTCCTCGTGCTGTTTGGCCAGCGCCGCCAGGTCCCACCAGCGGGCCACCGACTCCGCGGTCGGGGCGAAGCCCAGGTGGGCGCCGCGGAAGAGCTCCACGTACCCCGTCAGGTGCAGCCGCTCCAGGGTGCGGCGGGTCTCCCCGTCCAGCTGCGCCGGGGCGATCCACACGCCGGGCGCCACCGAGCCGAAGCCGAGCCCGGCGAGCCGGGAGCGCAGCAGGTGCCGCTTCGCCCGCTCCTGCTCCGGAACGGAGAAGACGGCCAGCAGCCACTCCTGGGACTCCGCCGGGCGGGTGGCTCCGTAGATCCGCCGGTCGCCGTCCTCCAGGAGCCGGCGCGCCTCCCCGGAGAGCTCGTACCCCGCCGCGCGGTCCCCGGTCCGCGCGGGCAGCAGGAAGCCGCGCCGCTTCAGCCGGGACACCGAGGAGCGGACGGACGGAGCGTCCACGCCGGCCGCACCCAGCAGGCGGACCAGCGCGGACACCGGGACCGGGCCCTGGAAGGCCCGCCCGTAGGCACCGTAGAACGTGACGATCAGGGATCGCGGAGTGTGCTGCTCGACCACGGCTTCACTCTAGGTGCTCTTCTTGATCGCGCAGCCGGAAGCGCTGGAGCTTGCCCGTCGCCGTCCGCGGCAGGGCGGGCAGGAAGACGAAGGTGCGCGGGCACTTGTGCGGGGCGAGCTCGCTCCGCATGAAGGTGCGCAGGGCGTCCTCGGTGAGGACCGCGCCCTCCCGGGGGACCGCGTACGCGACCACGATCTGCCCGCGCCGCTCGTCGGGGCGGCCCACCACGGCCGCCTCCAGCACGTCGGGATGGCGCAGCAGGGCCTCCTCGACCTCCGGGCCCGCGATGTTGTACCCCGCCGAGATGATCATGTCGTCGGCCCGGGCCACGTAGCGGAAGTAGCCCTCCGCGTCCCGGACGTAGGTGTCGCCCGTGAGGTTCCAGCCGTCCCGTACGTACTCGCCCTGCCGCGGGTCCGCCAGGTAGCGGCAGCCCACCGGCCCCCGTACGGCCAGCAGCCCCGGCACCCCGTCCGCGACCGGCAGCCCCGCCCCGTCCACCACCCGGGCCTCCCAGCCCGGCACCGCGCGGCCGGTCGTACCGGGCCGGATGTCCTCGTCGGCCGCCGAGATGAAGATGTGGAGCAGCTCGGTGGCGCCGATCCCGTTGATGATCCGCAGGCCCGTGCGCTCGTACCAGGCCTGCCAGGTGGCGGCCGGCAGGTTCTCGCCCGCCGAGACGCAGCGGCGCAGCGCGGAGAGGTCGTAGGCGCCCGTGTCGTACGGGCCCAGGGTGTCCAGCATCGACCGGTACGCGGTGGGCGCGGTGAACAGCACCGACACCCGGTGCTCGGCCAGCGCGGGCAGCAGCCGGCGCGGGGAGCCGTCCGCCAGCAGCAGCGCCGAGGCCCCGGCCCGCAGCGGGAAGACCACCAGCCCGCCCAGGCCGAAGGTGAAGCCGAGCGGCGGACTGCCCGCGAAGACGTCCTCGGGGCGGGGGCGCAGCACTTCTCGAGAGAAGGTGTCGGCCACCGCGAGCAGATCGCGGTGGAAGTGCATGCAGCCCTTGGGGCGCCCGGTGGTGCCCGAGGTGAAGGCGATCAGCGCCACGTCGTCGGCGGAGGTCTCCACGGCCGGGAAGGGGTGCGGATGCCGCTCCGCCAGGCGCAGCAGGTCGTCCGGTTCGGCGCCGCCGTACGCGGTGATCCGCAGGCCCGGGACCCCCGCCTTGACCAGGTCGTCCACGACCTCCGCCTGGCACAGGGCGTGGCTCACCCGGGCCATCGCGCACACCGTGGCCAGCTCCTGCGCACGCTGCTGGGCCAGCACGGTGACGGCCACCGCGCCCGCCTTCATCACCGCGAGCCAGCACGCGGCGAGCCAGGGGCCGGTCGGGCCGCGCAGCAGCACCCGGTTGCCGGGGACCACGCCGAGATCGGTGGTGAGGACGTGCGCGAGCCGGTCCACGCGGGCGTGCAGCTCCCCGTACGTCCACACCGACCCGTCCGCGCCGCGGAAGGCCGGGCGGTCGGGTCCCAGCCGGGAGATGGTGGCGTCGAGCAGCTCCACGCCGCAGTTGAGGCGGTCCGGGTAGGCCAGAGCGGGGAGTTCGAAGTGGAGCCGCGGCCAGGCGTGCGCGGGCGGCAGGTGGTCGCGCGCGAAGGTGTCTCGATGAGCGGAAGGCTTGAGCTCCAAGGCGGGTTCGCCCCCTTGCGACGGCCCGCGCCCCGGGTGGGGGCCGGACCCTGCGTATGGACTGTGGACCGAAGTGGAAGAGCCGGGCCGTACGAACGCAGCACGAGCGTATCGTCATGGTGACGGGAGTCAACAGGACGCGATAGAGGCTGGGGCATACGGATGACCCGATTCACGGGATTCGCGCTCGGGGCGGACCAGGAGGAGTGGTGCGCGCGGCTGCGCGCACTGGCGGCGGAGCGGCTGCGGCCGCTGGCGGAGAAGGGGGAACCGGGCCGGGTCAACCGGCCGCTACTGGCCGCACTGGGCGAAGAGGGGCTGCTGGAACGGGTGTTCACCTCGGGCGCACTGGAGCTGTGCCTGCTGCGCGAATCCCTCGCCTACGGCTGTACGGAGGCGGAGACGGCCCTCGCCCTCCAGGGACTGGGCGCCTACCCGGTCCTGCGCTCGGGCAGCGACGCCCAGCGCGAGCGCTGGCTGCCCGGGGTGCGGGCCGGGCGCACGGTGGCGGCCTTCGCGCTGAGCGAGCCGGGGGCCGGGTCGGACGCGGGCGCGCTGGCGCTCGACGCGGCCCCCGCCGGCGGGGAGGGTGAGGGCTGGCGGCTCAGCGGGGAGAAGTGCTGGATCTCCAACGCCCCCGAGGCGGACTTCTACACCGTCTTCGCCCGCACCGGCGAGGGCCCCGGCGCCAGGGGCGTCAGCGCCTTCCTGGTTCCGGCGGACCGGCCGGGGCTCTCGGGGGAGCCGCTCGACATGCTCTCCCCGCACCCGATCGGCGCGCTCGCCTTCGACGGGGTCCCGGTGGGCCCGGCCGACCTGCTGGGGGAACCGGGCCGGGGCTTCCGGGTGGCCATGGACACCCTGAACCTCTTCCGCCCCAGCGTGGGCGCCTTCGCCGTCGGGATGGCCAGGGCCGCCCTGGACGCCACGGTGGCGCACACGGCCGCCCGTACGGCCTTCGGCGGGGTGCTGGGCGACCTCCAGGCCGTGGCGCACCGGGTCGCCGAGATGGCCACCCGGACCGAGGCGGCCCGGCTCCTGGTGTACGCGGCGGCGGAGGCCTACGACGCGGACGCGTCCTCCCCGCAGGTGCCGCGCCGGGCGGCCATGGCGAAGCTGCTGGCCACGGAGACGGCCCAGTACGTCGTCGACCACGCGGTGCAGCTGCACGGGGCGGCCGCGCTGCGCCGGGGGCACCTGCTGGAACACCTGTACCGGGAGGTACGGGCACCGAGGATCTACGAGGGGGCGAGCGAGGTGCAGCGCACGATCATCGCGAAGGAGCTCTACCGGGAGGAGCGGGAGGCGCGGGACATGGGCGAGGCGCGGGAGGTGGAGGAGGCGTGAGCCTGGAGCGGATCAACCCGGAGGAGCTGTCCCCGGCGACGGGCTTCTCGCACGCCGTCGTCGCGAGCGGGGGCCGGCTGGTGTTCCTGGCGGGGCAGACGGCCCTCGACGGCGCGGGGAAGGTGGTGGGAGCGACGCTGCCGCAGCAGTTCGAGCAGGCGCTGACGAACTTGCTGGCCGCGCTGGCGGGGGCGGGCGGCTCGCCGGCCGACCTGGCGCGGGTGACGGTCTACGCCGTGGACGTGGCCGGCTATCGGGACTGTGCCCCCGAACTGGGCCGGATCTGGCGGCGGTTGGCGGGTCGGGATTATCCGGCGATGGCGGTCGTGGGCGTGGTCCGGCTGTGGGACGAGGCGGCGCTGATCGAGCTGGACGGGCTGGCGGTGCTCCCGTAGGCCTTTGCCCCCGTGGGCCTTTTCGCTGGTGAGCGCGGGTGTCGCGCGGGTGCCTTTGACAGTGGGCAGGGGAGGGGGGAGGGTGGAAATGCCTCATAACGGAGCAATCCGGGCTAATTCATCCTTCATTCTCGGAGGTGTATGAGTATGCGCCGTGGGTTTGTTGCGGCAGCCGTGGCGGGGGCCGCCGGGATCACGCTCGGCCTGATGCCCGTGAGCAGTGCCTTCGCATCGAGTCTTCCGCAGACGTACGACCGGTGTTCCAACTGGCGCGGCAGTGACTGGCGCGGAGACGACTGGTGGCGCTACTGCTGCGACACCTCACGCGCGGACCGCCCCAGTTGGTGCTGGGACAACAACAACTGGGACAACGACAGTTGGAACAGCAACTGGGACAACAGCAACTGGAGCAACGACAACTGGCACGACAACTGGAACGACGGCCGGCACGACAACTGGAACAACGACAACTGGAACCACGACCGCGACAGCGGCAACTGGAACCACGACAACGGCGGCAACTGGCGTGACGGTGGAGGCGGTGGAGGCGGCGACGGAGGCTGGAACGGCGGCGGTGGAGGCGGCGGCGGAGGTCACCGCAACTGACCGAGCCGTGACCGGCTGAACGGCGGGGTGGGGGCCCGGGGCGGGGGGGCCCCCCCCCCGGCGCCCCCCCCCCCCCCCGCGGGCCCCCCGCCCCCCCCCCCCCCCCCCCCCGCCGGGGGCGCGGGGCGGGGGGGGGGGGCCCCGCGGGGGGGGGGGGGGGGGGGGCGGGCCCCCCCCCCCCCCGGCGGGGGCCGGGGGGGCGGGGGGGGGGGCCCCCGGGGGGGGGCCCCCCCCCCCGGGGCCCCACTCCGCCCCGTCAGGTGGCCGCCAGGCCGAAGGAGAAGCCCTAGCGGTCGTGCCGCAGGCGCAGGTTCGGCTGGACGCGCTTGACGGGCCGGCTGCCCGCGGCCGCCTCGCCGAGGTGGCGCCCGAGTGCGACGTAGGCGTCGAACTGCTCATGGTCGAACGACTGGTCGAAGGTGCTCTGGCGGGGGAAGACTTTCTCGGTGAGGGCGTAGCTCAGCAGCTTGTAGGGCATGTCGGTGGTCAGACTGGCCTTGGCGAAGACGATCGTGCCCTCCCGGGTCGGCTCCTCGCCCGGGGTGAACTCGATGGGCTCCGGGTAGCGGATGGTGCCCCGGACGACGCACCGCGCGGACAAGCGCGCGTTGAGGGCCGACATCGGGTTCTCCGGGCTCAGCTTCTCGGCGCTGCCCGGCACGAGCGTGAGCATGTCCTGATCCGGCAGGCCGAAGTCGATCTCGACGCCGAGGTCCTCGTACGCCAGCGCGATCGCCTGGGCGAGCGTGGTGGCCAGCGGGGGGACGTCCCCGCTGGAGTCGATGACGTAGATTTTCCGGCAGCGCAGCCTGAGCAGCTCCACCAGGCCCAGATTGTCGATGTGTCCGCCGTCCGTACACAGCAGCATCGGGCTGGTGTCGGAGTACAGCCCGATCAGCTCCTGGAGCTGATAGCGCAGCCGCCGCATCCGGGGGAGCCGGGGCATGGTCCAGTCCGGGGCGAACTTCGCCACCTCGGCGAGGTACAGCGGGTTGGGCAGCCAGGTGCCCAGGCGCAGGTTGGACAGGGCGAGCAGCCGCTGCACCGCCTTCGACTGGGTGCCCATCGTGGAAGCGAACGCCGCGCCCGAGACCGCGACGGCGGACTGGACGGTGAGGTCGCGCTGGATCAAGGGGTGCGAGGTCTTCTCCAGCGTGGAGGTCTTCACCCAGCCGACATCGGGTCCGCCGACGTAGTCGGAGGCGAAGGTGAAGGGGACGGCGGGCCTGCCCGGCGCGGTGCGGTTGCGGCCGGACAGGGCCGCGGACGCCGCGAAGATCACCTGCGGGAAGGGCTTCACCCGCTGGGCGTGCGTGCTCAGCCGGGTCAGCTCCGTGTGGTAGTCGTACGGCAGGGCGCCGACGGAGCCGTCCCACAGCACCGCGCGCCGCACCGCGAAGGCGCTGGCCAGCCGCTGCCGGTAGAAGGGGTGCAGGCTGCACATGGTTTGGTCGAGCACCACGGACAGGGCGAGCAGGGCGGCGGGCAGACCCAGCTGCCATCCCCAGTGCCACCCGCCGGACAGCACGGTGGACCAGGAGAGCACGGCGAGGCCGACGAAGCCGAGCACCAGGAGCACCACCCAGACGACGAGGAACTGGAGCCATCCCGTACCGACCTTGGCGGCCAGTGAGGTGCCGCCCGCGGAGAGCCATCCCGCCTTCTCGCCGTCCGGCCGGATCTTCTTCACCTGCTCGTACAGCGCGGCGAACATCGCGCCCAGCCAGGTGATGGCCGCCGTGAGGCCGGCGAGGAGGGTCACTCCCTGCGTCCCCTCGGGGAACAGGTTCTGACGCTGGATCAGCCAGCCGAAGAACCACAGCACGAGGGGGATGAGCAGCGCGTACACCGCGATCCCGATGGCCATCCACACGATGCCCTTCACCGAGAGCCGCAGCCAGCGCGGCCACCCGCCCCCGGTGCGGGGCCGGAACAGGGAGCCCGCCAGGGAGATCCCGCCGGCGATCGCGACCAGGCCGGCGATGGGCAGCCAGGCGTAGCGGGGGAGCAAGAGGTTCCGGACGCCCGTGGGCGTACCCGAGGCCGAGGTGGGGTCGAAGCCGCCCGGCCGGAAGCGTTCGATCTCGATCACGGGGACGAGCGAATAGAACGCGTTGAGCACGATCCCGGCCACCGTGAACGTCAGCGCCAGCAGCGTGAGGGAGACGAGCACCCCGCGCAGTGCCGCGCCCAGGGCCCGCACGAATTCCTGGGGGCTGTCGGCCAAGTACTTGGCGTGCCGCCGCAGATGGTGCTCTTCGGGGCTGCCGGGAGCGAACACGTCCTGCGGCGTCGCCAGGTCGGCCCGGGGCGGAGGCTGCGGCCCCCGGTTCCGTGGCTGTCTCGTGGTCAGCGCCAGTTGGAAGGCCCCGGCTGTGAACCCGCCACCGGACACCGACACCAGATAGCGCGCCTTGGTCAGCACCCCCGCCTCGCGCAGGGCCTGCAGGGCGCCGAGCGTGACCGACGCGGAGCGGATACCGCCGCCGGACACGCAGATGCCGATCTCCGCCGCCTCGCGGCCGGGCAGGGGGAGGGAGCGGCTGCGCCAGCGGCGGTGCGCACTCTCCGGCGGCGCCGCCTCGCTCGGCGGCGCGGTCCAGTCCTCCAAGGGCGAGGAGCGGTGCGGCGCCGCCGGCGGCACGACGATCTGCACATCGTCCGGCGGCTCGCCGGTGCCGTGGGCGAGCCGGTGGGCGAAGCGTACGGGGAGCCGCGGGCCGTGCCGCCGGATCCTCCGGCTGATCAACAGCGCCCAGAAGCCCGCCGCGAGCGCCGATTCGCGCAGGCCCTCGCCGGCCCGGGTCCGCGCCATCCGGCGCGCGATCCCCCGAGTTCCCGGCAGGACCGGTGGCTTCGGGGCGAGCCGCAGTTTCGCCCTCCTCGTGAAGCACCTGGCCAGCAGGGTGAGGAGCACCCAGCACGCGGAGATGATCAGCGGCGCGACGAGCGCCCACTTCAGCAGCGCGAAAGAGGCCGCGGCCATCAACTCATAGTCGGGACCGTCGGCCATGTGCCGCAGGGCGCTGCTCAGGAAGGCGTTCTCGGCCAGGTCCGCCGCGGCGGCCACCGGGGTGAGGAGCATCGCCCGGAAGGCGAACCTCCGCGATGCCAGGCGGTACAGGAAGAGGACACCCAGCCCGAACAGCGACAGGAGGGCCAGGGAGTACGCGGGGACCAACCAGTGGCTGTCGGCGCTGATGCTGTGCTGGAAGGCGTCGATGCGCGCACCGGTGGTCTCGCACCGCCGGCCCAGCTCGTAGATGGCCTGGCACGCTTCCTCGCGCCGCCCGGCGAACTGGAGTCGCTGTTCCCGGTGCTCGCCCAGACCGTGCGGACGGTCTTGCAGGTACCGCATGAACAAGGCGCCGGCGGAGAGCAGCCCGGCCGCGCACAGGAACGCCGCCCAGCGGGGTGCCCGGTGCCGGGGGGCCCGGTCGGGAGAGATCGGCATGCACCGAACATAGTGGCGCCGTGACTCTGCGTGGCGAACACGCGCCGGTCACGTCCGCGGTTCGCGCCTCGTGGGCGTGGCGCGGCCGCCGCGGTCGCCTGCTGTCGCGGCCACGCCCCGCCCGGCCCGCTACCGGCCGCCGTCCTCCAGTAGGTTCCCCATCCATTCCTCGATGCCCGCCACCGTGCGCGGCAGGGCGCCCGACATCAGTCGGGCGCCCTCGGCCGTGATCACGAGGTCGTCCTCGATGCGGACGCCGATGCCGCGCAGCTCGGGCGGCAGGGTCTCGTCGTCGGGCTGGAGGTAGAGGCCCGGCTCCACGGTGAGGACCTGGCCCTCTTCCAGGACCCCGTCCAGGTACGTGTCGGCGCGCGCCCGGGCGCAGTCGTGCACGTCGAGCCCGAGCATGTGCCCGCTGCTGCACAGGGTGTAGCGGCGGTGCAGATCGCCCTCGGCGTTCTTGAGCACCCCCCACTCCGCGAGCCCTTCCGCGATCACCCGCATACCGGCCCGGTGGAAGTCGCGGAAGCTCGCGCCCGGCCGCAGCGCGGCCATGCCCGCGTCCTGTGCGGCGAGGACCAGTTCGTACACCTGCCGCTGGACGGGGGAGAACCGGCCCGACAGCGGGAGGGTGCGGGTGATGTCCGCCGTGTAGAGGCCGTCGGTCTCCACGCCCGCGTCCATGAGGAGCAGGTCGCCCGCGTTCAGCCGGCCGTCGTTGCGGATCCAGTGCAGCACGCAGGCGTGCGCGCCCGACGCGGCGATCGTCTCGTAGCCGGTGCCGTTGCCCTCGGCCCGGGCGCGGCGGTTGAAGACCCCCTCGATCCAGCGCTCGCCGCGGGGGTGGGCCAGCGCACGCGGGAGGTCCCGTACGACGTCCTCGAACCCGGCGGTGGTGTGGTCGACGGCGAGCTGTAGCTCGGCCACCTCCCAGGCGTCCTTGACCAGGCGCAGTTCGGAGAGGGCGACGGCGAGCTCCGGGTCCGCGGCGGCGTTGCGGCCGGTGGGGGAGCCCAGCGCGTCCAGGTGGGCGCAGCGGATGCCCGAGAGTCGCTCCGCCTCCGCGAGGTCGGGGCGGCGGCCGACCCAGAACTCCCCGTAGCGGCGGTCGCGGTAGAACTCCTCGTTGCCGCCGGTGCGCGGTGAGCGCGGGCGCAGGTAGAGGACGGCCTCGTGCCCGTGCGGGCCGGCCGGCTCCAGGACCAGCACGTGGCCGACCTGGTCCTCGCCGGTGAGCCCGGTCAGCCAGGCGTACGCGCTGTGCGGGCGGAAGCGGTAGTCGCAGTCGTGGCTGCGGACCTTCAGCTCGCCCGCGGGAATGATCAGCCGCTCGCCGGGGAAGCGGGCCGAGAGGCGTGCGCGGCGAGCCGGGGTGACGGCGTACGCGGGCACGCGGGTGGAGTCGGGAAGGGGGGAGGCCGCCCAGTCCGACGCCATGAAACGAGACAACTCGGCTGATACGGGCAGGTCGTGACTGCCGATGTTGAGCCCGGCGGTGGGGCGGGAGGGGGTGTCGGTCACAGGGGCTCCCTCAAGAAGATGCGAACTGGTGGGCGCACAGGTCTTGTCAGTGCAATTTCACATTACTATGTTACAGCTCACACCGCGCCCCGTTAAGCCTCGTCAAACGCCGCGTGAAGCAGGGCAGTTCCGCACCTTCCCCCACCGCCCCTCCCAGCCAGGAGTTCTTGGTGTCCCAGCACAGAGTCGTGCGCACGTCCCTCCTCTCCGCCGCCGTCGCGGTCACCCTCCTCGCCACCGCGGGGCAGGCCGTGACCCAGGCGGCCGAGACCGGCACCCGCGCCGACGCCGCGAGTGCCGCGGCGCCCGGCACCTTCACCGGGGGCGCCGCGGGTGCCGAAGCCGGGGCGAACCCGTTCGACGAGGTCGAGCACCTCGCCGACGCGCGGCAGGCCGCCGCCGCACCCGCTCCGGCGCCCGGCGGGCGGCTTCCCGGCGGGCAGGCCCCGGGCGGCCGTGCCGTCGCCGAAGGCAAGGTGCCCGGCGCCGTCACCGAGCCGACCGCCGTTTCCGCGCCCGCCTCCGCGTCCGCCACGAAGAGCGGCAGGCTCGCCGCCTCCGCCCAGGCCACCGCCACCGGGGTCCCCTGCACCCTCGACGGGATCGCCGGGCTCACCCCGGAGCAGTTCGCAGACTTCCTCGCCGACCCGGCCGTCACGGCGGCCAAGGGCGGCTGCCTGGCGGGCCTCATCTGGACCTGGGACGCCCGCCTGGCCCCCGTCATGTCGGACGCCCACGTGCAGGCCGTCTCCCGCCGGATATCCGGCCTGGCCGCCTCCCACGACGGCCTGAACTCCTCCCACCTGGAGGAGATGTTCACCTATCTGCACGCCGTGGCCTACCACGACCACTCCCGCGCCGAGATCGACGTCACCGACGCCCCGACCGTCGACGCCATGCGCCAGGCCATCGCCGCCTTCGCGGGCGCCGCCCGCACCTTCGACGCCACCGGCTCCAACGCTCGCACCCTGCGCGAGGCCCTCTACGCCGGCAGCGCCCCCGGGCTGCGCCACCATCAGCTCGGCCTGATCAAGAACGTGCTCGCCACCATGGACCCGTCGCACCCCGCGACGCACCTGGACACCGCCTGGGCGGGCGCGGCGCTCGCCGCCCTGTCCGTCAACTACCTCGGCGTGTACAACAACGACACCGCGTTCCACGCGGCGGCCGCCTCCGACGCCCCGTACCGGGCCGCCTTCAAGGACTTCGCGACGTACGCCCACCTCAAGGGCACCGCGAACGCCTGGGTGGCGCGCGACGCCATCGCCGAGTTCGGCCGCTTCGGCCAGATCGCGGGCCTCAAGGACGGGATCACCGCAGACCTCGGTGCGCTGCTCGCCCCGGCCAGGGCCGCCTTCGGCGACGGCGGCGAGCCGTGGGCGAAGGCCGTCTCCTGGCTCAACTTCTACCAGGCGTGCAAGCCGTACGGGGTGTGCAAGGAGGACATCGAGCGGGAGCTCTTCCCGAACACCTACACGTACGACAACGGCGCCATCAAGGTCCGCACCGCCCTCGACCGGGCCACCGTCGACCAGCTCTACTACGCGAGCAAGCAGGTCAAGACCCAGTACCACCGGGTCGTCGGCACCGACCAGCCGATCGCCGGGGACGTCAACGCCACGCTGAACATCGTGCTCTACGCCTCCCGCGCCGACTACGTGAACTACCAGCCGCTGCTCACCGGCTACGGGATCAACAACGGCGGCATGTACATCGAGAACGGCGCCACCTTCTACACCTATCAGCGCCGCGTCCCGCAGGACTCCCAGCTCACCCTCGAAGAGCTCTTCCGCCACGAGTACACCCACTACCTCAACGGCCGCTTCGCCGTCCCCGGCACCTTCGGGCAAGGCGCCTGGTATGAGGGCGACCGCACGACCGCCATGGACGAGGGCACCGCCGAGTTCTTCGACGGGGCGACCCGCGACGACGGCATCGCCGTGCGCAAGTCCTTGATCAAGAGCATCATCGCCGACACGGCCGGCGGCGGCCCGCGCATGTCGGTGGACCAACTCCTGCACGCCACGTACGCCAACGACGGCTTCCGCTTCTACGGGTACTCGGGCGCGTTCTTCGAGTTCCTGTGGAACGAGCAGCCCTCGAAGCTGCGGGAGATGTACGGCTACCTGCGCGCCGACAACCCGGCGGCCTTCGACGCCTGGCGGAACCGGATGGGCCGCGACGCGGCCGTCCAGACCGCCTACGACCGGTTCCTGGACGCGCAGATCGCCAAGGTCGACCGGCTGTACGTGCCGAACACCGTCTTCACCCCGAACGCGCAGCTGCGCGACGCGGTGCTCGCGGACGTGAAGTCCACCTTCGCGACGGCCACGTACAACACCCCGGACTGCGTGGAGAACGGCGAGCCGGGCAAGCGCCGGTTCACCTGTACCGGCAGGATCACGGCGAACCTGAAGGACTGGCGCAGCGAAGACCAGAACTTCAAGGACATGTCCGAGACGGTCGACTACTTCATCCTCGACCGGGCGGGCGCCGCCTCGAACAATCCGGCCGACATGAACTGCTCCTTCGGCGCGCTGGACATCTGGACCAATCGGGTGGCCGGCACGTCGAGTTACAGCTGCGAGGGTCCGCTGCGCGGCTGACCCGGCGGCGGGTCGCCGCGTCCGCCGCGTACGGCGCGGCCTCCGGCGCCACCTCTGTCCACCTCTAAAGATATGTGACATATTACTGCCGTGCTCAGACATTCCCCGTCCCCGGACCTCGTGATCATCGGCGCCGGCGTCGTCGGAGCCGCGTGCGCGTACTACGCGGCGCGCGCCGGACTCCGCGTGGCCGTCGTCGACCGCGGCCCGGTCGCCGGCGGCACGACCGGCGCCGGCGAAGGCAACCTGCTCGTCTCCGACAAGGAAGCGGGCCCGGAGCTGGACCTCGCGCTGCTGTCGGCGCGGCTCTGGCGCGAGCTCGCGCTCGAACTCCCGCAGGAGATCGAGTACGAGGCCAAGGGCGGCCTGGTCGTCGCGGCCGAGGATGCCACCGTGAAGGCCCTACGGGGCTTCGCGGACGGCCAGCGCGCGGCCGGGGTCGACGCGGTCGAGGTGGGACCGGGGGAGCTGCGGGAACTGGAGCCCCACCTCGCGCCGGACCTGGCGGGCGGCTTCCACTACCCGCAGGACGCCCAGGTCCAGCCGGCCCAGGCGGCGGCGCGGCTGCTGGCGGCGGCGCTGTCGGCTTCGCCGGGTGTGGAGGTGCACCTCGGGGAGGAGGTCACCGAGGTGCTGTTCGGGCCGGCGGGCGAGCTGCGCGGGGTGCGCACGGAGCGGCGCGACCTCCTCGCCCCGGCGGTGCTCAACGCCGCCGGCACCTGGGGCGGGGCGGTGGCCGCGCTGGCCGGGGTCGGCCTTCCGGTGCTGCCCCGGCGGGGGTTCGTCCTGGTGACGGAGCCGCTGCCGAGGGTGGTGCGGCACAAGGTCTACGCCGCGGACTACATCGCGGACGTCGCGAGCGGATCGGCGGCGCTGCAGTCCTCGGCGGTGGTGGAGGGCACTCCGGCGGGGCCGGTCCTGATCGGTGCCACGCGGGAACGGGTCGGCTTCGACCGGTCGTTGTCGCTGGAGGCGTTGCGCCGGCTGGCGGCGCAGGCCGCGGCCCTCTTTCCGGTGCTGGCCGACGTGCGGGTGCTGCGCACGTACCACGGGTTCCGGCCGTACCTGCCGGACCATCTGCCGGCGATCGGTCCGGACCCGCGGGTGCCGGGGCTGTTCCACGCCTGTGGGCACGAGGGGGCGGGCATCGGGCTGGCGCCGGGGACCGGGGTTCTGATCGCTTCGGCGCTGACGGGGGCGGCCCCCGTCCTGGACCCGGCTCCGTTCGCGCCGGCGCGCTTTGCGGAGGCCCCGGGGTGAGCGCGGCGGTGCCGGCGGGGGGCTTGGTTGCTGCGGGTGGGGGGTGGGGGCCGGGGGCGGGGGGGGGGGGGGGGGGGCCGGGGGGACGCATGAGTGGACCCGCT
>NZ_JBIAPV010000007.1:112315-396348 GCF_042888445.1 Streptomyces sp. NPDC002886 | reverse complement strand
GTGGGCGTGGCGATGAACACCGGAACCTCGGCCGCCAAGGAGGCCGGGAACATGGTGGACCTCGACTCCAACCCCACCAAGCTCATCGAAATCGTGGAGATCGGCAAGCAGTTGCTGATCACCCGCGGCGCGCTGACCACCTTCTCCATCGCCAACGACGTCGCGAAGTACTTCGCGATCATCCCGGCCATGTTCGCGGCGGTCTACCCGGGCCTCGACAAGCTCAACGTCATGGGCCTGCACTCCCCCGACTCCGCGATCCTCTCCGCGGTCATCTTCAACGCGCTGGTCATCATCGCCCTGGTCCCGCTCGCCCTCAAGGGCGTCCAGTACCGGCCCACCAGCGCCGACAAGATGCTCCGGCGCAACCTCACCCTCTACGGACTCGGCGGCCTCGTCGCCCCGTTCATCGGCATCAAGCTCATCGACATGGTCGTCTCCCTCATCCCCGGCCTGCGCTGAACCAGGGCTCTGCTGACCTAGGAACGTAGAAACCTCATGAACAACTCCGTAGGCAACACCACCCGCCTGCTCGGCGCGGGGCTCCGCGCCCTCCTCGTCCTCACCGTGCTGTGCGGGGTCCTCTACCCGCTCGCCGTCACCGGCATCGCGCAGGCCGCCTTCGGCCGCAAGGCCAACGGCTCCGAGATCGAGGACGCGAGCGGCAAGGTCGTCGGCTCCTCCCTGATCGGCCAGTCGTACGGGGACGACCTGCGCTGGTTCCAGGGCCGCCCGGCGGCGGGACTCGCCAAGAACACCGTCAACGACCAGTACGAGCTGCTGGTCTCCGGCGCCACCAACAAGGCGGCGGACAGCCCCGAGCTGCTGAAGGCGGTGCGGGAGGCCAAGGCCAGGGTCCTGCTCGACAACACCGTCCCGGGCTACGCCCCGCGGCTGGACCGGATCCCGGCCGACGCGGTGACCTCCTCCGGCTCCGGCCTGGACCCCGACATCTCCCCGGCCTACGCGGACCTGCAGACGGCCCGCGTCGCCCAGCGCAACGGACTCCCGGTCGCGGAGGTCGCGAAGCTGGTGAAGGCCCACACCGAGGGCCGCACCCTCGGCTTCATGGGCGAGCCCCGCGTCAACGTCCTGGAACTGAACACGGCCCTGCGCGACCTCACGCGCTGACGGCCCGCCGGAGCCACCGACCCACGAAACGGCCCCGGGCCGGATCGAGCCGCCCGAAGGCGTCCGATCCGGCCCGGGGCCGACCGCTCACGCGGTGACGGTGACCGGCTGGCTGTAGGCGTCGAGCATGCCCGCGGCGGAGGTGACCAGGACGAGGTAGCGGCCCGGGGCGACCCGGGGGACCGTCACCGTGACGCTCGTGCGGTGGGTCGCCACGCCGGTCGCGAGGACGGCCGCCGTCCGGGCCTGGGAGCCGTCCATCGTGACGAGCTCGATGTCCACCACGTCGCCGGCCGGGCCCACCACGTACCAGGCGACGGCCTGCCTGCTGGCGCGCGGCCAGACCGCGTCGGGCCCGGGGGTCTTCACCAGAAGGTTGTCCGATTCCAGGAGGACCGCTGCTTCCGGGCGGCTCAGACCTTGCAGGACGTGCCGGAAGAGGGACTTCAGGGCGGGGGCGCTGACCGACATGGTGCTCCTTCGCTGGTGCGGGGGCCGGTGTTCTGTTCTCTTCCGAGGGTGACCGCCCGACCCGCCGTCCCGCCAGGGCCTTCGGTCCGGTTCCGGCGGGGCCCGGCGGCACCCGGAGGGGAGGTTGCCGCTGTGATCCACACCTCTTCCTTCGGAATGACCTAGTGGTAGCCATATGGAATCTTGGATTATGACCATTGAGCCGAAGCAGATTCGGTTCTCCAGCGGTACGTGCGGGATGAGGGGGAATCTCATGTACGAGATGTTCGACGACCGGTTCCGGACCGGACGGTGCATGAACGGGGACGACGGGCCGGAGGTCCTGCACACCGGCTCCCGCTGGGCCGAAGGACCCGTCTACGTACCCGCGTGGCGGCAGGTGATCTGGAGCGACATCCCCAACGACCGGATGCTGCGCTGGGACGAGGAGACCGGGGCCGTCGCCGTCTTCCGGCGGGGCGCCGGGCACACCAACGGCAACACCCTCGACCGGCAGGGCCGGCTGGTCACCTGCGAGCAGGGCAACCGCCGGGTGACCCGGACCGAGCACGACGGCACGGTCACCGTGCTGGCCGACCGCTGGCAGGGCAAGCGCCTCAACAGCCCGAACGACGCCGCGGTCCGGTCCGACGGCTCCATCTGGTTCTCCGACCCGGACTTCGGCATCACCAGCGACTACGAGGGCTACGTCGCCGAGAGCGAGATCGGCTCCCACAACGTCTACCGGATCGATCCCGGCACCGGTGAAGTACGGCTGGTCGCCGACTGCTTCGAGGCTCCGAACGGCCTCGTCTTCTCCCCCGACGAGCAGCGGCTGTTCGTCTCCGACACCCGCGCCGGCCTCATCCGGGTCTTCGACGTGCGCGCGGACGGCACCCTCTCGGACGGCAAGGTCTTCGCCGACGCGGCGGCCCGTCCGGGGGCCCGCTTCGACAACCTCCGCTTCGACGACGGCGGCCGGCTCTGGGCGGCCGCCATGAGCGACGGGGTGCACTGCTACGACCCCGACGGCACCCTGCTCGGACGGCTCGACCTCCCCGAGACGGTGTCGAACATCGCCTGGGGCGGGGCCAAGCGCAACCGGCTCTTCATCACCGCCGAGACCAGCCTCTACTCCGTGGTCATGGGCGTCACCGGGACCCACCCGACCGGACCGGGGCGCAGGCCCTGGCTGGACGGGCCCGGCCGGCCCTGAAATCCCGGTGCCGGGTGCTCCACCGCGCTGGCACACTCCCCGCATGGACGCCACCGCCGCGGGTGCACCCCGCCTCCGCATACGCGAGATGACCGAGCCCGACATCGACGCCGTCGCCGCCGTGCGGATGGACGCCTGGCGCTACGCCTACGCCGACCTGATGCCCCGGTCCTACCTGGACGGCCTCGACGCCGCCGCGTTCGCCGAGAGGAGGCGCGCCGCCTTCGCCGACCCGGACGGCGCCGTGAGCAACCTCGTGGCCGAGGGCCCCGACGGGGAGGTCCTCGGATGGGCCGCCTACGGCCCCGCCACGACCACGGATCCCGAGGGCACGGCGTCGGACGAGGGCGAGCTGTACGCCCTGTACGCGCGGCCCGACGTCATCGGCACCGGCGTCGGCCGGGCCCTGCTGACCGAGGTGCTGCACCGGGCGGACTACCCCGCGGTACGGCTCTGGGTCGTCGAAGGCAACGCCCGGGCACGCCGGTTCTACGAGATCGCGGGCTTCAGCCCCAACGGCGGGGAACTCGTCGAGTACGCGGACGGCTCCCCGGTGCCCGAGCTCTGCTACCGCCGGGCGGCCGCCGCCACCGGCTGAGCGGGCGGCCGCGGCCGCCCGCGCGCCCTGTCGGGCTCACGGCAGCCGTTCCGCCAGCGCCCGGGCCATCGCGACGGTCGGGACCGCCTCCCTCGTGCGCCGGTACGGGGTCAGGTCGCGCAGCAGCCGGCCGAGCGCCTCGCGCACCGCACGCGACTGCACGGCCGGGGCGGCCGTGAGGAACGCCCGCCAGTGCTCGCACGCCCGGGTGAGGTGTCCGAGGCGCAGCAGCGTCTCGGCGAGCGCGGCGTGGGTGAGTGCGGTGGCCCGGTGCTGTCCGGCCGCGCGGCCGTGCAGGGACCGTTCCAGCGCCGCGGCCGCGGCCGGGAACTCGCCGAGGGCGAGGTGGGTGCGGGCCCGGGCGAAGTCCAGATCGGCCCGGGCGTACGAGTCGAAGGGCCCCTCGGGCGGGTCGACGGCGTGCCGCCCGTGCGACCGGTCGGCGGCGGCCAGATCCGCGGCGGCGGCGGCCCGTTGCCCGGCTTGGGCGTGCGCGGCCGCACGCTGGACCAGGAGGAACGCCAGCGTGCCGGGCTCCCCGTCCGCGGGCGCGGTCTCCACCGCCGTCCGGGCGAGACGTACCGCGTGCGCGGGCTGGCCGAGCCGGCCTGCGTGCGCGCTCATCGCGCGCAGGGTGATGGCGTACATCCGCCGGTCCCCGGCCTGCCGGGCCAGCCCGAGGGCGATCCCGTGGTACTCCTGCGCGAGCCCGTGATGCCCGGAGTCCACCGTCATCTCCGCGAGCAAGTGCGCGAGTTGGGCGTACCCGCGCCAGACGTCGGCCACCCCGCACCGCGGCCCGGACACCGCCCGGCCGGCCGCACCCCGGACGCGTACGGCGGCCCCCGGGCCTTCCGTGTGGCGGGCCGCGAAGGCGCCGGCGTCCTGGGCCAGCCAGGCCGCCAGGGCCGTACGGGTGTGGACGCCGCCGTGGGTGAGGTAGAGGCCCGAGAAACTTCCCGCGAGCGCCCTCAACTGCTCGGCGTGCGCCGCGAGATGCCGCCGCGCGGCGAGCTCCGACATACCGGTTCCCGCACGGGTGCCCCCGCCCTCCGCGCCGGGCCCGCCCCCCTCCGCCGGATCCGGGTCCCACACCGCCGCGGGCACCGGCACCGGCTGGTACGGGCTGCGCAGCAGCGGCCCCCTGCCGTGCGGGTCCCCGTCCGCCCTGGCCTGCAGCGCGAGCCGGAGCGGGCCTCCTTTCTCGGGCGGCGCCCCGGGGCCGGTCCGTACGCCGGGCCCCGCCGAGCCCGCGCCGAGGCCCGCCTCCGCCACCGTGACCAGCCGCCCGCACCGCTCCGTCAGCGCCGCCGCTATCAGCTCGGGCACGGGCCGGCGCGGCCGGGTGCCGGAGAGCCAGTGCGCGACGGCGGTCCGGTCGTAGCGCAGGGCCAGCCCGTGCAGGGTCCCGAGCGCGTTGACGGCCCGCGCCAGCTCCGCCCCGCTCCACCCGGCCTCGGCCAGCAGGTCGCCCAGCCAGGCATTGGCCACCCGCCGCCCGCTCACACCGACCGCCCCGGCCGGGACCGGGATCCCGCATTCAACGCTTTCACCACTGCACCCCCCGCATTCCCTTCTCCCCGCCCTCCCGCTGGTGTTCGCTGGAGCCGTCCCCATCGGATTCCACGGACCGGAGAAGCATGTCTGCCTCGGATACGGCCAATCCCCCCGCCCCCGCCGCGTACGCGTACCCGTTCCCCTATCGGATTTCCGGTGTCGGCGCCCAGATCGGCGAAGTCATCTCCGTCGAGGACTGGGCCCGGCTCGCGCACATCCCGCACCGCAAGCAGGCCGGGAAGGAAATCAGCGGCGCCGATATCGAGCGCATACTCGGGGTCACTTCCAAGAGCTGGGACCGGGAGCGCTTCGCCTCGCTCGACACCGTCGTCGACGTCGCCCGCTCCGCCCTGCGCTCCGCACTCGCCGAGCCCGAGGACATCGACGCCGTCTTCGTCGCCACGTGCACCCCGTACGAGATCATGCTCGACCAGGACGCCTTCAACCTGCTGCGCCGGCTGCGCATCCCGGACAGCGTGCCCCCCTTCCAGCTCGGCGCCGGCTGCGGCGGGCTCTCCCGCGTCGCCGCGCACCTGGCCCGGACGGGGGCCCGTCGCGCGCTGGTGATCTCGTACAACGCCGCGAGCCCCATCGGGATCGACGAGAACGGCATCATTTCCCAGTACAGCGGCGCCGACGGGGATCATCCTTTCGCGCACACCCTGTGGTGTTCCGGGGCGCTGTTCTCCGATGCGGCGACCGCCCTGGTATTCGAGCGGGACGACACCTTCGAGGCGGGCCTCGGTTTCTATTCGCGCGATTCCCTCGATTTCGGGGGCGAGCCCGGATTCAGCGATCCGCTCATCCACTACCCGGGAGGCGGGGCCGCCCACCCGCCGGGCTTTCCCGGATCCGCCGAGCTCTCCGCATTCGGACTCAACGGACCTGAACTGGCCCGCTATTACTCGCGCGGCATGATGATGAACCAGGAGACGATGGACGCCCACCGCCCCGGTTTCGTGGACGAGGTCCGGCGTGTCTACACGCACCAGGCCGGTCCGGCACTGGTCGAGAACTACCACCAACTCGCCGGCCTGGACACCGGGAAGGCCCCCGCGCACGCCCGCGAGCTCGGCAATCTCGTGACCTCCGCGACCCCGGTGCTCTTCTACACCGACGTGGTGAACGGCCTGGTCGGCGCGGGCGATTGCGTCTGCTTCTCCGTCATCGGCGCCGGCCCCGAACGCGGGGCCTTCCTCGCGCGGGTGGGCATCCCCGGCGAGGTCACCGTGACCACACCACTGCCGCCCGTCCCGGCCGCCGCCGAGACCGCCCGGGCCACCCAGCCCGTCGGCGCCGCCGGGACCACCTGACCCGCCCGCCCCGCCGGGGCCGTCCGGGCCGCCGGGGCCGTCCGGGCCGCCCCGACGACCCGGGCCGCCTCCATGACCCGGGCCGCCTCCATGGCCCGGGCCGCCTCCATGGCCCGGGCCGCCTCCATGGCCCGGGCCGTCGTGCCCGCCCGCACACCCGGCGCCCCGCACCCCACCGCCACCGCCACCGCCACCGCGTAGCCGCACGCGCCCCACCTCCTTCGAAACGAGTCCGCCGTGCACATCGCCCTCGCCGGGGCCGCCAGCCCCACCGGCATCCGGCTCGCCGCCGAGCTGCTCGGCCGCGGCCACCACCTGACCCTGCTCACCGGCGGCGACGTCCGGCAGAGCAGGCTCCTGCTGGCCCGTCAGCTCGCGCTGATCGGGCTGTATCCCGAGTACGTGGACCTCCTCGCGGCCCGGCTCGACGCCCGCCGGGGCGCCGAGGTCCTGGCGTCGCCGGCGCCGGCCGGCTCCGCACCCGCCGGCCGCTTCGACGCGGTCTGGTGCGTGGAGCAGCCCGCCGCCACCGCGGCCGCGCTGCTGCCCCTCGCCTCCGGAGGGGAGAGGCGTACGGCGTTCCACCTGGTCACCGTCGGGGACGCGGGTCCGGCCGGGCGTACGGTCGCCGCCGCGGCCGTCCGGGACGGGTTCCCGGCCGGGGTGCACTGCCTGGCCCCGACCGTCAGCGACCTGGCCGACCACGCGGAGCTGCCCCGGCCGGCCTTCACCCGGCTCGCCGTCGCCGAGTCCGTCCGGGCGGATCCGCCGGGAGCACCGGATCCGGGGGCTCCGGCCACGGTCGGGCTGCTGCCCCTGGCCCCGGCGGCCCGCGCCCTGGCGGAGGCCGCCGAGGAGCTGGGCTGGTCGGGGCTGCGCCACATCGGCTGGGTGCACGCGCATCCCACCGAGGCCTCGGCGCTGACCCGGGCGGTCGGCCCGGAGCTGGCCCCCGGCCTGCTGCGGCGGCTGTCGGGGCTCCAGCCCGCGGCCGCCACGACCGCGCTGGACGGCCCGCCGCTCGGCGCCGGGTACCTCACCCGGGCAGCCGCGCCCGTCCTGCCTCCCGCCCGGCGGCCCGCCCGGACACCGGAGCGGGTGTGAGCGCGGCCGCACGCCCCTGGCGGGAGCGGCGCGTGGTGGACGGCCTGGCGGACGCGCTGCGGGAGGCGGTCTCGGAGCGCTTCCCGGGCAGCGGCCGGCCGTCGGCGAGGGCGGCGTCCGCACCCGCGGGGGAATCGGGGTCGGACCGGGTCGGGAAGGCCGGAAAGTAGTGGGGCCCCATGGCCAGGGCATATGCGTATGGATCATTCATGATCCAAGGACAAGCCGCCCGCCCCCGCCCCGCAACTCCGGCCGACGGCTCGTCATATCGTCCCGCTTGACAGGTTTTCGCATGTGGCAGAACGTGCCGCCGATCCGACACGCCCAAGGTCCGCCCTTGACCTTCTCACCCGTTCGGGCGCACGCCCCCCAGGCCGGCTGCGGGCCCTGCCCACCGGCCTCCAGCTGCGAAGACATGCCGGAAGACGGGTGACGGAGCGATGACTTGCCGTCAGTTCCCCGTGTTACGCGCCCCACCGGGGGCAGGGGAAGGGTCCACTGTCTCGGGACCCGGCCGCCCGAGCCGGACCAGGAGGGATTCCCATGCCCCGCGCCAAGTGGGTGGTCGGCGTACTGACGGTGACTCTGCTGTGCACCGGACTAGGGGTGTTGCGCACCACCGAGGGCGGCCGGCCGGCCGCCCCGACCGCGGGCGACGCCCTGCCCTCGCGGGTCCTGGGGCTGTCCGGGCCGCGCCGGCTGGCCCGGCAGCTGGAGCACTCCGGCGGTCACGTCACCGGCAAGGGCGCCCGGCGGCCCGGACGGACGGGGGTCACGGCCCTGCCGGCCTCACCGCCGCTGCGCCTGGTCATCCCGGCCCTCGGAACGGACGTACCGCTGACGGGCGGTACACCGTCCGGCGAGCCCTACGCGGTGGAGCTCCAGCCCGGCGCCGCCGACGCCAAGCCTCCCGTCCCGGACAGCGCCGTGTGGGACTCCGCGGGCCCGCCCCCGGGCGCGGCCGGTACCGCCGTGGTCTCCGGAGACCTGCCCCGGCTCGGGGAACTGCGGCGCGGGCAGACGATCGAGATCACGCGCGCCGACCGGCGTACGGCCGTGTTCACCGTGACCCGGGTCTCCCCCGGGATCTCCGGGCGGGGCGGGCCGTCCGGGCGGGCCCAACTCCGGTTGATCAGCGGTGAAACGGCCGTGCTGGCACGCCTCACCGGCCACCGCCGGACCCTGTCCTGACCGGTGGTGGCCCCCGTAAGACGGACACCCCCTGCGGCCACCTGACAGCCGTGGGGGGTGTCTTCGTCCCCCGGTCGGGGGACGCTGCGGCCTGAGGGGAGAGTCCGCCCGCGTGTCGGGGCACACCCTCCGCATGAGCGGTACGCGGCGGGCGCGAACGGCACCGGACAGGGCCCTGATGACGGCCCTGACGGTGCTCTGCGCCGTGCTGCTGTGCCTGTTCGGCGTCGGCGGAGCCGGCCCGTCCACCGCGGCGGCCGAAGGTCCCCGCTCCGCCCCCAGCGCCCCGGCCGAGCCCACGGAGGCGCCCTCCGATCCGGCCGGCGACCCCGAAGTGCGGGTGGCCGTACGCGTTCCGGCGCGAGGTGTCCCCGGCGTACGGGGACTGCAGCGGCCGGTGTTTCACGTGAAACCTCCCCGGTCCGGCCCCTCGGAGCCGGCCCCGCGTCCGGCGGGGGCCGGCGCACCGATGGCGTCCCTGCGGGCGGTACGGAGTGTGGTCCTGCGCTGCTGACCGGGCCGAGAGGCCGAGCAGCAGCACCGCGCGCCCGGCACACCGGTGCCCTTGGCGCGCGTCCCCCCACACCCCGAGACACCGTGAGGCTCCGCCATGTCCTTCGACCCGTACCTCGCCCTGAACGCCATGCTCCGCGCCGAGGCCGCCCGCTTCTCCCCGCCGGCCCCGCCCGTACGCCAGCCGGAACCCGAGTCCGCGAAGACCGCCCAGACCACCGCCGAAACCCCGGCCGGGGACGACACGGCCGCTTAGGGGCTCGCGCGGGACACCGCGCGGGGGCGTCAGGACATGGGGAGGCACCGGTTCCCGCGCCCTCGGCAACGGAGAGTGGTCACGTGAGGTTCGACCACGGGGCACGGGAACCGGCGCCTCATTCAGTCTCCGTCAGCCACCCGCCGCCCCACCTCGGCCATTCGTCCGGATTCGGCCCGCCGAAAGTACCGAGCCCCGGCCCCCCCGCACACGGCGGGCGGCCGGGGCTCCGGCATACGCGGGCGGGCCCGGGCGGACTACCTCGCGTTGCGCGTGTGGTAGCGGTAGAAGGCCGCCGCGCCGACGGCCGCGCCGACGAGCAGGCCCAGGCCCGAACTCTTCAGGATCGACTCGTCGGCCAGGCTGTACAGGTAGCCGAAGGAGACTCCGGCGAAGATCCCGTACGCGGCCGCGTGCGGCTCCTGCGCCAACCGCGGGCCGATCCGGGCGAGGGCCACCAGGCAGGCGGCGAAGATCGCGCCGCACAGGATCCCGAAGAAGACGTTGCCCGCGTCGACGGGCCCCATCTGACGCTTCATGAAGGCGGCGTAGACGCCGTAGACCAGTCCCATGAGCAGCGGTCGCACGAGGGCCGACCTGCTGGTGTGGGCCGCCGTACCGGTGGCCGGCTGCCGGTGCCCCCGGGGGGCGGTGGGTGCCGCATGTGCCATGACGGGCTCCTCTCTCCCATCCTCCAGGGCACACCCGCAACCGGGGACCGGCAACCGGAGCAGTCCGACGGGCTAGGTCGTCCTAGGCCGCGGAGGCCGCGCGCACCGCCACCGCGTCGATCTCGAAGAGCATGTCCGGCAGGGCGAGCGCGGCCACGCCGATCAGCGTCTGGGCGGGCAGCTCGGTGCCCCAGGCGGCGTGCAGGTACTTCAGCAGCACCTCCAGCTTCTCCTGGTCGTGCCCGACGACGTAGGTCCCGATCCGGACCACGTCGCCGAGGCCCAGGCCCACGGACTCCAGGGCGGTGCGCAGGTTGGCGAAGGCCTGCCCGACCTGGTCGTCGAAGGCGGCGGAGACCACGTGACCCGTCGGGTCGGAGCCGTACTGGCCGGCGATGAAGACCTGCTCACCGGGGGCGGAGACGACGTGGCTGTAGCCGTAGCCGGTGGGGTCGTGGAGTGCTGCCGGATTGGTGATGCTGCGCGTCATTCCAAGCTCCTGGGTCAGTTGTCGGTGAGCCAGGCCCGGAGCCGCTCGGGGGCCTCGGGGGCCTGGCGTTCGGCCTGCTGCCGGATCTCGTCGAGGGTCTGGGCGGCCAGCGCGCGGCGCCAGGCCATCTCGGCCCGGCCCATCGCGTGTGCGACGGCGCAGTCGGCCGCGGGCGGCTCCCCGCCGCCGGGGCCCTGCTGCCGGATCTCCGCACACCGGAAGGCCTCGTCCGGCCCTTCGACGGCGGCGACCACGTCCATGAGCGAGATGGAGTCGAGCGGGCGCGCGAGGCGGAAGCCGCCCCGCGGGCCGGGGGTGGAGGTGACGATGCCCGCCCGGGCCAGGGCCTGGAGCTGCTTGTTCAGGTACGCCGCGGGCAGCTCGTGCCAGGCCGCCAGCCGCGCTGCCGAGACCGCCCGTCCGCCGTCGGAGCCGGCGCCGCTCCAGGCCAGGTTGAGGCAGCTGTGCAGGGCCCATTCGACGCCCTCGCTCATCTTCATAATCTGGATATTAGATGTCCAGATTGAGGTCGGCAAGAGGGGCGCGCCCGGCCCGCACCACCCGGCCGCAGCAACCCGGCTCGCGCCGCGCGCCCGGCCCCCTTTCCCTGGTGACGTGCGGACCTTCCTCTCGGCGGTACTCATCGCGCTCGTGGCCCTGCTGGTGCCCGCGAGCGCCGTCGCGTACTGGGCCGACCACGAGCTCGGCAGCGCCGACCGCTACACCGCGGCCATGTCCCCGCTGGCCTCGGATCCCGCCGTACGGAACCTCGTCGTCACCCAGGCCGGCCGGGCCCTCTCCGGGCAGATCGACGCCGGCCCCTTCCAGGGCGGGGTCGACGCCCTGCTCGGCGAGGCCCTGCGCTCCTTCGTCGGCACCCCGGCCTACCAGACCGCCTGGGACGCCGCGAACCGCGCCGCCCACGGCGCCTTCTTCCAGGCGCTCACCACGGGTGACGGCAACGCCGTGACCATCGACCTCGCACCCGTGATCGCCAGCGTGAAGGGCGAACTCGTCGAGAACGGGGTGCCCCTCGCCGACCGCATCCCCGAGACCCACGTCTCGGTGAAGGTCATGGAGTACGACAACCTCGGCGCGCTCCGGAAGGGCTTCCGCATGCTGCAGATCGCCGGGGTCTGGCTCCCCGTGCTCACCGTGGTGCTGGCCGCGGTCGCCATCGTCGTCGCCGTCCGGCGCCGCCGGGCCGTCCTGGCCACCGGGCTGGGGCTGGCCGTCGGCGCCGTCCTGCTGTGGGTGGCCGTGGTCGTGTGCCGCCGCCTCACCCTGGACGACCTGCCGGCCGACATCGACCGGCCGGCCGCCGAAGCGGTGTACGACGCCCTCACCGCGTTCCTGCGGACCACCGCCTGGGTGGTGCTGGCCGTCGGGCTGGCCGCCGCGCTGGCCGCCTGGCTGGCGGGCCGACTGCGCCGCACCCCATAAGCTCGGAACCGGCGGATTGCCACGCAATTCCGTAGAAGAATCCTGAGAACAGCACAGAAGAACCGATTCACGAGCGGCGGCACGGAAGCGGGATGAGCACCGAACGCACCGAAGACATACCGCCCGGGCGGGCCGGACGGCCAGGGTGGCCCGGACGGACGGGACGGGCCGTGCCGGCGGCGGCCGGACGGTTCGGTTCGCTGGCCCCGCCCACCTGGCTGCTGAAGGGTCTGCGGCCCAGTTCCGCGCCGATCCCCTGGGCCGCCGCGCTGCGCGCGGCCGTCGCCATGGCCCTGCCGCTGGCCGTCGGCTTCGCCATCGACGAGCCCGAGTACGGCGCGCTCGTCTCGATGGGCGCCCTGTCCGGGGTGATCGGCGACACCGCGGACGCCTACCGGATGCGGATCCTGAACATCGCCGTGCCCCAGCTCTTCGGAGCCGTGGGCGTAGCGCTGGGCACCTTGGTCTTCGGGCACGGCTGGGTCGCGGTCGGCGTCCTGACCCTGCTCGGCCTGATCTCCGGGATGATCTCCTCCATCGGCACGGTGGCCTCCGTCTCCGGGCTGCTGCTCCTGCTGAACGCCGTGGTCGGCGCGGGCCTCCCGATGCCCAGTCCCTGGTGGACGGCCCCCCTGCTGCTGAGCGCCGGCGGACTGTTCGTGCTGCTGCTGACCCTGCTGGGCTGGCCGCTGCGCGGCCGGCAGCCGGAGCGGGCCGCCGTCGCCGCCGCCTACCGGGCCCTGGCCGACACCCTGGAGGCCGCGGGCGCACCGGGACCCGCCTACGAGGAACGCCGCCAGCAGGTCACCCAGGCCCTGAACCACGCCTACGACCTGGTGCTGGGCCGCCGGGCCCGGGTGCACGGCCACAGTCCCTCGCTCGTACGGATGCTGGCCCAGCTGAACGTGCTGATCCCGATCGTCGAGGCCGCTCCCGCCGCGCACCTGCGCCGCAGAGCCCTCTCCCCCGCGATCCCCGAGGCCGTACGGAAGCTGGCGACGGCGGTCGAGGAGGGCCGCACGGACACCCCCGTACTGGACCTGCCCGCGCCCGACGGCCAGTCCGAGCAGGCCATCGACGCGGCCCTGCGGCACGCCGCGACCATCGTTCCGCTGGCCGAGCCCGACATGCACAACGTCGACGACCGGCTCGGCCGGCCCGCCGCGCTGCGGGTCCGGGCCCGCCGGGTGGTGCGCGACATGATGTTCTCCGAGGCCTCCTGGCGCTACGGGCTGCGGCTCGCGCTGTGCATCGGGCTGGCGCAGTCACTCGTCTCGGTGGTGGAGATCGAGCGCTCCTACTGGGTCGCGCTGACCGTCACCTTCGTCCTCAAGCCCGACTTCGGCTCGGTGTTCTCCCGCGCCGTGCTCCGTGCGCTGGGCACCGCGGGCGGGCTCGTCGTCGCGGCCGCCGTGCTCTCCGAGGTGCCGCGGGGGTGGTGGGACGTGCCCGTGATGGTGGTCCTGGCGGCCCTCATCCCCGTCTTCTCGGTCAAGGGCTACGCCTTCCAGACCGCGGCGATCACCCCGGTCATCCTGCTCCTCTCCGACCTGCTCAACCACCAGGGCTTCGACCTGGTCCGGCCCCGGCTGCTCGACAGCCTGATCGGCTGCGCCATCACCCTGATCGCCGGGTACCTGCTCTGGCCCGAGAGCTGGCACACCCGGATCGGCGACCGGCTCGCCGACACGGTGGACGACGCGGCCCGGTACGTGGAGCGCGCCTTCGGCGCCCACCCCGACACCGAGGAGGGCCTGCGGGCGGCCCGCACCGCCCGGCTCCAGGCCCGCCGCCGCATCTACCGGGACCTGTCGGGCGTGCGCAGCGAGTTCCAGCGGGCCCTGACCGAGCCGCCGCCGACCGGGGAACGGGCCGCCGCGTGGTGGCCCCTGGTGGTCGCCGTCGAGCGGATCGTCGACGCGACGACGGCCGCCCGGGTCCGGGTCAACCACGGCGCACAGCGCCCGGTCCCCGCGGAGGTCGAGGCCATCGCCGAAGACCTCCGGGCCCTGGCCCACGGCGTCCGCCGGGTCCACAACCCGGCCCAGCTCCACCGCACCGCACCCCCCGAGGTCGACGAGTCCTCCGTCCTCTCCCCGGTCCGCCAGGAACTCGCGGCAGCCAGAGCCATCGCGAACCCGACCCACGACTAGGCGCCGCGCCGTCCCCCCAATGGCCCCGCCCCCGGGCCACCCCGCCCGGGGCGGGAGAGCATCAGGACATGAGGCCCTTCCTCCGGCGCAGCCGGGCCCTCCTGCCGGCGGCCGCCCTGGCGGTCATCGCGGGGTGCGCCGACGTGGAGGGGCTGCGGAACGACGGCGACCTCGGCACCGCCCGCGCCCCCCGCACCCTGTGGAAGGAATTCCGCCCCGATCCCCCGGCCCCCGGCCAGCAGTCCGGTGCGGCCACCGCCGTCCCGGGTCTCGCCAAGGTTCCGGATCTGTCCATGAAGGGCGTCAACGCCGTGGACGTCGTACGGGCCGACATCACCGCCGCCACCGCCGCGGACGCCGGCACCGGCCGGCTCGTCGACCCCCGGGCGATCCAGCGCCTCGCGCTCTGTACACAGGCTGTGGACGGCGGCCCCGACTGCCCCGTCCGGCCCGCGGTCCTGGCCGATGTGACGGGCAACGGCATCCCGGAGCTGATCACCGCCCTGGACATCGACGGCCGGGTCAGCGAGTTGCGCGTCTACACCGTCCAGGGCGACGGGACGATCGCCCGCATCCTGTCCCGGCGCGGGGTCCTGGAGGGCGTGGAGGTGGCCGCCGAGCACCTTGCGGTCCGCGAGCCGACCTCGAACCCGAAGAAGGTCTCCATCTCCGACTACGTGTGGGATCCGGAAGCCGGGATCATGAACCTCTCCCAGCTCACCCTCGACGAGTGCCCGGGCCAGGGCGACACCTCCCCCTGCCCGGCCGCGGGCGCCGGCGCCCGCAAGGGCTGAGGAGGCCGGGACACCGATGCACCGCACGAGCAGCCTGCGCTGGAAGATCGCCATGACCACCACGGCGGTGTGCTGCGCCGTCGCGGCCGCGCTCGGCATCCTCGTGCACAACGTGGTCGCCCGCCAGCTCGTCGGCGAGGTCCGCAAGGACGTGGACCGGGAGCTGGACTACGCCCTGAGCCAGTACGAGTACGGCACCGCGCACGGCGACGGGAACAGCGCCCTCGACCCGCCCGGCCTCCCGGCCCCGCTGCGCGACCTGGTCGCCCGCGGACTGACCGGCTCCATGACCGGCACCCACGACGGAAAACCGGTCATGTGGGCGGCCGGCCCCGCCGACGGCAAGCCCCTCGCGGTCTGGGTCCCCTACGACAGCACCCGCACCCGGCTCCGGGAGATCGACGCCGCCATCCTGGTCTCCGCCGTCCTCGCCGCTGGGGTGGTCGCCCTCGCCGGCATCTTCCTCGCGGGCCGCATCAGCCGCCGGCTCGCCACCACGGCCGCGGTGGCCCGCCGGATCAGCGCCGGGGACCTCGACGCGCGCGTCGGATTCCCGGCCGACGCCGAAGGGCCCCGCACCCGCACCCGCGACGAGGTGCGGGACGTGGCGCAGGCCCTCGACTCGATGGCGGCCTCGCTCCAGGCCCGGCTGGAGGCGGAGAAGCGGTTCACGGCGGACGTCGCGCACGAGCTGCGCACCCCGCTCACCGGGTCCCTGGCCGCCGCCGCGCTGCTGCCCGAGGGCCGGCCCAAGGAGATGATCAACGACCGGCTGGGGGCCCTGCACCTGCTCACCGAGGACCTGCTGGAGATCTCCCGGCTGGACTCCGGCGTCGAACGGGCCGACCTGGCCCGGGTGGAGCTCGGCCGCGCGGTGGAGCGGGCCGCCGCGAGCACCCGACTGCCCGTCGCGGTACGGATCGAGCGGGACGCGGTGGTGCTGACCGACCGGCGCCGCCTCGACCGGATCCTGGCCAACCTGCTGGTCAACGCCCACAAGCACGGGCGGCCGCCGATCGAAGTGACCGTCACCGGACCGCTGGTGACCGTACGCGACCACGGACCCGGCTATCCGGCCGAGCTGATCGAGCAGGGCCCGCGGCGGTTCCGCACCGGGGATCCCGGACGCGGGCGGGGCCACGGGCTCGGCCTGACCATCGCGGCCGGGCAGGCGGAGGCGCTGGAGATCGAGCTGCGCTTCTCCAACGCCCCCGACGGGGGCGCCGTGACCACGCTCCTCCTGCCGGTCGGGCGGCTGCCGGACGGAAGTTGAGCGGGGGCGGTGGTTGTTTCACGTGAAACAACCACCGCCCCCGCACGGATCAACTCACCCCGGCTCGGACGTCGGACGTCAGACGCCGATGTTCTTGCCGTCCTTGCGCCAGACCGAGACGACCGACGGGCGGACGATCTTGCCCGGACCGTCGGGCCACACCGACTGCGGCTTCTCGACGGACGCGCCGTCGATCTCGCCCGGGTGCTGCACGGCCACCAGGACGCGCTTGTCCTGGATGAGCGGGCCACAGGTCTCGGCGCCGCGCGGAACGGTCAGGAACTGCTTGAGCTCACCGCGGCGCTCACCGGCGGTCGCGACGCCGAACAGGCCGTCGTGCGAGCCGAGCTGGTTTCCGTCCGTGGAGATCCACAGGTTGCCGTGCGGGTCGAACGCGACGTTGTCCGGGCAGGAGATCGGGCTGACCTTGTCCTTCGGGAAGCCCGCGAAGTAGGTCGCCGGGTCGTTCGGGTCACCCGCGACCAGGAAGAGGCGCCAGGCGAAGCCGTCGCCGGCCGGGTCGTCGAAGTTCTCGGCGAGCTCGAGGATCTGGCCGTGCTTGTTCAGGTTGCGCGGGTTGGCCTCGGTGGCGCCTTCCTTGCCCGGCTTGCCGCGGTCGGTGTTGTTCGTCAGCGCGATGTAGACGCGGCCGGTGCGCGGGGACGGCTCGACGTCCTCGGGACGGTCCATCTTGGTCGCGCCGACCTTGTCACCGGCGAGGCGCGTGAAGACGGACACCTCTTCGGCGGTCATGCCCTCGACGTGCGAGACGTTCCCCGTGGGGGACGAGGTCAGGAGCTTGATCCAGACACCGGAACCGTCGAACTCGCCGTCGGAGGGGAGCTTGCCGGTGCCGTCGAACTCCGTGACCGGGGTGTCACCGGTGAGCTTGGCGACGTAGAGGGTGCCCTCGTCGAGCAGCGTCAGGTTGTGCTCCTTCGCCGCGCGCGAGTCGCCCTTCTTCATCTGCTTCGACGAGACGAACTTGTAGAAGTAGTCGAAGCGCTCGTCGTCGCCCATGTAGACGACCGGGCGGCCGTCCTCGGTCAGACGGGGCTGCGCGGCCTCGTGCTTGAAGCGGCCGAGCGCGGTGCGCTTGCGCGGGACGGAGTTCACGTCGTACGGGTCCAGCTCGACGACCCAGCCGAAGCGGTGCGACTCGTTGGGCTCCTGCGCGACGTCGAAGCGCTTGTCGAACCGCTCCCACTTGCGCTCGGTGGCTCCGGCGGTCACGCCGTAGCGCTTCAGGCGCGCGGCCTGGGTGGGCTCGGTGACCAGGCCGGCGTTGCCGAAGTACTGGTTGAAGTTCTCCTCGCCGTGGAGGGTGGTGCCCCACGGGGTGGTGCCGCCGGCGCAGTTGTTCAGGGTGCCGAACACCTTGGTGCCGGTGGCGTCGACCGAGGTCTTCACCAGCTCGGTACCGGCGGCCGGACCGGTCAGCCGGAACTCGCTGGTGGCGGTCAGGCGACGGTTGAGGCGGTGGCGGCTGACGGCCGTCAGCTTGCCGCTGCGGTGGTCCTCCTGGACCGCGACCACGGACAGGCCGTGCGCGGCCCAGGCGATCTCGACCTGCTCGCGGGTCGGGTTGGCCGGGTCGTACGCCTTGAACATGAGGTTCTCGTCCGTGTACTCGTGGTTGGCCACGAGCAGCTGCTGGCGCTCGTAGGCGCCGCCGAGCGGGAGCAGGCTCAGGAAGTCGTTGTTGTAGCCGAACTGACCGGCCTGGGCGGCGGCGGTCTGGTTGTCCGGGTTGAAGCCCGGAGCGCCCTTGACGATCGGGTCGCCCCAGCGGATGACCACGTTCTGCTCGTGGCCCTCGGGGACCGTGACCTGGTCGACGGTGTTCGGCGCGACCGGCTTGAAGCGCAGACCGCGGGCACCCTCGGCGTTGACCCCGGCGGCGCCGGCGCGCTGCGCCTCGACGGTGGGGTCGGCGGAGGCGGAGGAACCGTTGCCGCTCAGCGTGAGGGCGGTACCGGCGGCCGAGGCGACCGTGACGACCGCGGCGGAGCGGAGCATCGCGCGGCGGGAGTAGGCGCGGGCTATGACGTCGCCGACGTACTCGTTGTCGCTGGTGTTCGGCACCTCGTGGAAGCAGGCGTCGCCGCAGCGGTAGCGGCAGGTGAGAGCGGAACGGCCGCCCCCGTGAGATGAGCCGATGAGCGGCAGGAGCTTGCGCACGAGTGTCCTCCGTTGATGCACGGTCCCCGACAACGTGTCGGAACAATCCGTCGGTGACGCTATGGGCGGGTTGCGCCGAAGCGGCGGCCGAGGGATGAACGGCCGGTGAATCCGGCACGTCGGGGCGGCAGTTCGGGGGCGGAAGGGGTGTGTTTGTTTCGCGGGCGCCACGAAAGGTGCCCCTCCCGAAGTTCCAGCCAAGGGGCCGATAACCTTACGTGTCCACTCTGGGCAGGGATCTACCGCGCCTCACGGACAAATGACGCACGCACTCATGCGAAAGGCCTGGCCCATGGGTATTCGGAGCTTGTTGCGCAAGGTGTTCGGACGGACTGCTGAACAGGTTCCGGAGACGACCGGCACCACTTCGGCGGCCCTCCCGAGCCAGACCGAACGCACCCCCCTGGACGCGGCCGCCGAACTGGTCGCCGCCTCCTTCGACAACCCCACGGTTCCCCCGCAGTCCTCTCCCAGGGACCGCGAACCGGGCACCGTCCTGACCGCCCCGGCCCCGGCCCCCAACCCGGACCCCACGGTCCCGGAGGCCCGCCGCTCCCCCACCGGGGGTTCCCCGTCCACACCGAAGGCCCCGGCCCCGGCCGAAGCGGAACCGGCCGCCGCTGCCGAGCCCGCAGCCGAAACGGAGGCCGTGGCCGAGCAGGCCCCGGCCGCAGCCGCTGAGGCCGAGGCAACGCCGGAGCCCCTCACGGCCGAAGCCGAGACGAAGGCCGAGCCGGTCGCCGCCGAGGCCGAACCGGCCCCGGCCACCGAGCCCGAGGCGGAGCCCGTAGCGGCCGAAGCCGAGGCCGTCACGGAGGCGGAGCCCGTAGCCGCCGAAGCCGAGGTCATCACCGAGCCCGAGCCCGTCGTGGCCGAGCCCGAGGCCGTCACCGAGGCGGAGCCCGTCGTGGCCGAAGCCGAGGTCGTGGCCGAGGCCGAGGTCGTAGCCGAGGCCGAGGTCGTAGCCGAGGTCATCGCCGAGGCGGAGGCCATCGTGGCCGAGGCGGAGGCCGCCACCGAGCCCGAGCCCGTCGTGGCCGAGGCGGAGGCCGCCACCGAGCCCGAGCCCGTCGTGGCCGAGGCGGAGGCCGTCACCGAGGCGGAGCCCGTAGCCGCCGAAGCCGAGGCCGCCACCGAAGCGGAGCCCGTAGCCGCCGAAGCCGAGGTCATCACCGAGCCCGAGCCCGTCGTGGCCGAGGCCGAGGTCGTGGCCGAGGTCATCGCCGAGGCAGAGGCCATCGTGGCCGAGCCGGAGCCCGTGGTGGCCGCCGCCGAGGCGGAGCCCACCCCGGCCGAGGCCGACCTCCTCCCCGCCGACGCCGCCGCAGGCGGCCCCGCGCACGACCTCGCCGCCCTCAAGCGGCAAGCGCCCCCGCTCGCGGCCGCGTACAAGGCCGCCGGACAGGCCCTGCGCGCCAAGGGCAAGGCCGGCGCCCGCGCCAGCGTGTTCCTCGTGCTCGACCGGTCGGGCTCGATGCGCCCGTTCTACAAGGACGGCAGCGTCCAGCGCCTCGCCGACCACGCCCTCGCCCTCGCCGCGCACCTCGACGAAGAGGCCACCGTCCGTACGGTGTTCTTCTCCACCGAGCTGGACGGCGCGGCCGACCTGGCCCTCGACGCGTACGACGAGGCCTGGGTCGAGACCCGCCACGCCGAGCTCGGCCGCATGGGCCGGACCAGCTACCACGTGGCCGTGGAGGCCGTCCTCGAGCGCTACCAGAAGGACGGCGGCGAGGGCCCGGCCCTGGTCGTGTTCCAGACGGACGGGGCGCCCGACAGCGTCCGCCCCGCCCGCCAGGCGATCGTCGACGCGGCCACCACCGCCCCCGGCATCCAATGGCAGTTCGTCGCGTTCGGCGAGCACGACGCCAAGGCCTTCGACTTCCTGCGCAAGCTCACCGCCGAGAACGCCGAGAACGCCGGCTTCTTCCACGCCGGCCCCGCCCCGGCCGAACTGACCTCGGCAGCCCTCCTGAAGGGCCTGCTGGAGCAGTTCTAGGCGGACCCGTTGGGCTCGCCGTTCACCCTTGGGGCGAACGGCGAGCCGAACCCTCCCCGGCCGACGGGACCCCGCGCGGGAGTTCCCGCACGCGCCGCGGCGGGGACAGGAGCAGCGGCAGCGCTCGGCGAAGGCAACGGCGACAGCAACAGCAGGGCCTGAGCCCCACCGGGTCATGACGAAGGGCGGGGCTCCGTACGGAGCCCCGCCCTTCGTCACATCACCCGCACCGGCTTACTGGTGGGGCTTGACCGCCTTGTCGACCGGCTCGGTCGTCTTGGTCTCCACCGGCTTGCGCAGCGCGATGTTCAGCTCGCGCAGGCGGGACTCCTCCAGGATGGTGGGCGCGCCCATCATCAGGTCCTGCGCGTTGCCGTTGAGCGGGAAGGCGATGGTCTCGCGGATGTTCGGCTCATCGGCGAGCAGCATGACGATGCGGTCGACGCCCGGGGCGATGCCACCGTGCGGCGGGGCGCCGAGGCGGAAGGCGCGCAGCATGCCCGCGAACTCGCGCTCGACGGTCTCGGCCTCGTAACCGGCGATCTCGAAGGCCTTCAGCATGACCTCGGGCTCGTGGTTGCGGATGGCGCCGGAGGACAGCTCGATGCCGTTGCAGACGATGTCGTACTGCCACGCCAGGATGTCGAGCGGGTCCTTCTCCTCCAGGTCCTTCATGCCGCCCTGCGGCATGGAGAACGGGTTGTGGGAGAAGTCGATCTTGCCGGTCTCCTCGTCCGCCTCGAACATCGGGAAGTCGACGATCCAGCAGAAGCGGAAGACGTCCTCCTCGAACTGTCCGGCGCGCTTGGAGGCCTCGACGCGAACGCCCGCCATGATCTTGGAGACCTCGTCGAACTCGCCCGCGCCGAAGAACACGGCGTGACCGGCGGCCAGACCCAGGCGCTCGGTGAGGACCTTGACGTTCTCTTCGGTGAGGAACTTGGCGATCGGGCCGGTCAGGCCGCCGTCCTCGCCCACGCGGACCCAGGCCAGGCCCTTGGCGCCCAGCGAGATCGCGTACTCGCCGAGGCCGTCGAAGAACTTGCGGGGCTGGGCGGCGGTGTCCGGGACGGCCAGGGCGCGCACGTGCTTGCCGGCGAACGCCTTGAACTCCGAGCCCTCGAACACGTCGGTGATGTCGACGAGCTCCAGCTTGGACCGCAGGTCGGGCTTGTCGTTGCCGTACTTCATCATCGACTCGCGGAACGGGATCCGCGGGAACGGCGAGGTGACCGGGCGGCCCTTGCCGAACTCGGTGAAGATCTCCGTCATCAGCCGCTCGATGGGCTGGAAGACGTCCTCCTGCTCGACGAAGGACATCTCGACGTCGAGCTGGTAGAACTCGCCCGGCGAGCGGTCGGCGCGGGCGTCCTCGTCGCGGAAGCAGGGCGCGATCTGGAAGTACCGGTCGAAGCCGGAGATCATCAGCAGCTGCTTGAACTGCTGCGGCGCCTGCGGGAGCGCGTAGAACTTGCCCGGGTTCAGGCGGGACGGGACGACGAAGTCACGGGCGCCCTCGGGGGAGGTCGCGGTGAGGATCGGGGTCGCCATCTCGTTGAAGCCGAGGGCCACCATCTTGGAGCGGATGGAGGCGATGACGGCCGAGCGCAGCATGATGTTGCGGTGCATGCGCTCGCGGCGCAGGTCGAGGAAGCGGTACTCCAGACGGCGCTCCTCGTTCACCCCGTCGTCGGTGTTGATGGTGAAGGGCAGCGGGGCGGCGGCGCCGAGCACCTCGACCGAGGTGACCTCGACCTCGATGTCGCCGGTGGCGAGCTCCGGGTTGACGTTGTCCGCGCCGCGGGAGACGACCTTGCCGTCGATGCGGACGACGGTCTCCTTGGTGACGCTGCTGAGCGCCTCGTTCGCGGCGGTGCCGGGACGGGCGACGAGCTGCGTGATGCCGTAGTGGTCACGCAGATCGATGAAGAGGATGCCGCCCAGGTCTCGACGATTGTGCAGCCAGCCGCTCAGCCGGACGTCGGAGGCGACGTCGGAGGCACGAAGCTCGCCGCACGTGTGGGACCTGTACCGATGCATCAGTCATCCAGTTCTACGTGATACCAGGGTGGATTCAACCGTCCCAAGGTTACCGTCCGGGACGCGAGCCCGTGCGGGGCCGCCCGCCGGGGCCGTGACCGGGGCCGTGACCGGGGTGGTGAACAGGCACGTCGGGCGGATGACCTGTAAAGATGACCGAGTGCGCACAGAGGACGTCCTGGCCGCCATCGCGACCGGTTTGTGGCGATGGGACAACGCCTCCGGGACGGTCACCCTCGACGGTGAGGCCGCCCGGCTGCTCGGGCTGCCCGCCGAGCCCGTCGCGCTGCCCGAGGTCGCCGTGCGCTCGCGCTTCCACCCGGTGGACTGGAACGAGATCAACGGCATCGTCAACCTCGCGGTCGCCGAGGGCACCCTCGCGGAGGCCCGGCTGCGGATCATGGACGAGGACGGGCGCGTGCTGCGCACCGTACGGAGCCGCTCGAAGCCGCTGGAGAACCGGGGCGCGGACGGCCGCGTCGACTACGAGCTGATCGGCACCATCCAGGAGATAGCCGAGGCCCAGCCCGGCACCACGGCCGTGCACACCCCCATCACCGGCGACTGGCGCCGCTCGCGCGAGGCGTTCCTGCTGGACGCCGGGCGGGCGCTGGCCGAGGCCCGGTCCACCGCCGAGGTCCTGCGGGTGGCGGCCTCGCTGTCCATGCCCGGGTTCATCCCCGACGGGCTGGCCGTCTTCGGCGTGTCCGGCGACCGGCTGTCGATCATCGGGCACCACGGGCACGATCCCGGGGACGAGGGCCCCTTCGCGGACATGCCGCTGCTGACCGACTACCCGGCCGCGGAGGTCGTCCGTACCGGCCGGGCGATCTACCTCCCCAGCCCCGAGGACTACAAGCGGCGCTTTCCGGCCACCTGGCCGCTCGCCCAGCGCTTCGGCAGGAACTCCTGGGCCTTCCTGCCGCTGATCGTCGCGGGGCGCACCATGGGTGCCTGGATGGCCGCCTTCAAGCACCCGGTGTCCTTCTCCCCCGACGAGCGCTCCGTCCTGACGACGGTGGCCCGGATGCTCGCGCAGGCACTCCAGCGCGCCGGGGTGGCCGAATCCGAGCGGGAGCTCACCACCGGCCTCCAGCGGTCGATGATGCCGCAGCTCGGCCCCGAGATCCCCGGGATGACCCTCGCCGCGCGCTACGTGCCGACGGGCGGCGGGCTCCAGGTCGGCGGCGACTGGTACGACATGATCCCGCTGCCCTCGGGACGGTTCGCGCTGGTCATCGGCGATGTCCAGGGGCACGACGTCCGGGCGGCCGGTCTCATGGGCCAGCTCCGGATCGCGGTGCGCGCGTACGCCTCCGAGGGCCACCGGCCCGACGCGGTGCTCTCGCGCGCCTCCCGGTTCCTGGCGGGTCTGTGCTCGGAGCAGGAGGACACCGGGCCGGGCCCGGGCCGCTCGGGCGCGGGCGGCGCCGGGGACTTGGACTTCCAGAGCCCGCGCTTCGCGACCTGCCTGTACGTGGAGTGCGATCCGGCGACCGGGCTGCTGGAGGTGGCCCGCGCCGGGCACCCCGACCCGGCGGTGCGGATGGCCGACGGCACCGTCCTGATGCGGCCCACGGCGGGCGGGCTGCCGCTCGGCATCGTGCCGGACACCGACTACCCGACGACCCGGTTCACGCTGGAACCCGGCGAGACGATGATGCTCTGCACCGACGGGCTCATCGAGACGGGCGGGCACGACCTCGACACCGGCTGGGCCCGGCTGCGGGCCATCCTGGAGTCGCAGACCCCCTACGACGGCCAGGACGCGGACCCGGAGCCCCGCCACCTGGAACGGCTGGCCGACCTGCTGGTCCAGGCGGTGCACGGCCCGTCCTCGCACCACACCACCGGCCCGCTGGCCGACCGGCGCGAGGACGACATCGCCGTCGTCCTGCTCTGCCGGGAGGGCGAGGGCTGCGGCTGCGAGACCCCGCTGCTGCACCCGTCGCGGCCGGCCCGGCGCACCATGACGACCGTCGCCCAGGCGGAGCCGGAGCGGGTCGCGGGGGTCCGCCACCAGATCCGGGAGCTGCTGCACGACTGGGCGGACCCGGAGCAGGTCGACTCGGCGGTGCTGATGGTCTCCGAGATGCTGACGAACGTACTGGTCCACACGGACGGGGACGCGCTGCTGATCGCCGAGGCGGTGGGCGAACTCGGCTCGCGCCGGCTGCGGGTGGAGGTGGCGGACGCCTCCGACGAGCTGCCGCACAAGCGGCACCCGGGAGAGATGGCGTCGAGCGGGCGGGGCGTCCTGCTGCTGGAGATGCTGGCGGACGACTGGGGCGTCGACCCGCGCGGCGAGGGCAAGTCCACGTGGTTCGTGCTCGTCGAACAGTCGAAGCCCGCCGAGCCGGAGACGGTCTAGGTCGTCTCTTTCGGATCTTGCCGGGCCCGCGACGGCCTAGGGCCCCGTACAACCATCCGGCGGGGTGAGCGGTCCCTTCAGCGGTCGGTCAAGTGACCAGCCGCTGAACGGACATCCCCGGGGGACACATGAAGAAGCGCATCAGTGCGGTGCTCTGCACGGCAACGGCCTTGGGGGCCATGCTGGCCGCGCCCACGGCCGCCCACGCGGCCGACCCCTACCGGACGTTCCGCACCTATGCGAACAGCTCGTCCATCGGGCTCGCCTTCCCCGTCCCGGAATACGCGCTTGAGCGGCCCGAGGGCCTCAAGGTGCACGTGCGCGCGAAGGGAACCTCCACTCCGGTCGCCACCATCACGGACTTCACCGAGTCGACGCACTGCGTGGAGACGTGCGATCTGGACACGCCCGTGTGGGAGATGTCCCTCGAAACCGGCCCGGTGCGCCTCGCCGCCCTCGGGCAGTACACCGTGGACGTCGAGTACCGGGGCACCGAGGGCGAGACCGTCCTCCACAAGGACCGGGGAACACTCGACTACCGGCTGGAGCCCGTCTTCGAGGGCGTGAGCGCCGGGGACCTCTCGCTGGCGAAGCGGGACACCGTGGTCGCGGGCACCGTCCAGATCCAGGACCCGCGCGACTCCTCGAAGAAGCCGTACGCGGGTGGCCCGCTCACGGTCCAGCTGGGCAAGGCGACCACCTCGATCGCCGCCGACGCACAGGGCCGCTTCACGTCCAAACTCAAGCTCGTCGGCAACGAACCTGTCTACCAGGACAATTGGCAGTCCAGCGCCTCTCACGTGCCCGTCACCCTGACGGCCTCGGTGGACGGCTTCAAGAAGCTGAACACCGCCCGCGCCCACGTGAACACGATGCGGGCCCGGATCGCCCTGGACTCCTCGAAGCAGACCGGCGCCTACGGAACGCGGGGCAAGATCAGCGGCGCCGTCACCTGGAAGTCCCCCGACGGCACCTACAAGCCGGTCCCCGCGGGCACGAAGATCTCGGCCGGCCGGGAGAACCGCGTCACGGACGCCGCGGGACGCTTCACCGCGTCCCCGATGTTCCTCGACGACGCCCCGTGGACGGTCGTCGAGAACTCGCCCTGGCTGTACGGAAGCGGCACGCAGGTGGCGGTGAACACCACGGCCGGGACCCGGTTCCTCGGCTTCGTGGCCACGGTCGACAAGGACAAGACCGTGCAGGTGAGCGCCCTGTTCGACCGTGCCCGGATACCGGCCGGCACCACCTCGCTGAAGGTGGAGATCCAGCACTCGGCGGACGGCAAGACCGGCTGGACCACCCGCAAGAGCCTCAACGTCCCCACCGACGCGGGCAGCAACACCTCGGCGAACATCGACACGAAGCTGCCCTACCCGGGCGCCGGCCACATCCGTCTGCTCGCCGCCGGCACGGCAACCATCCACGGCTCGGTCACCCCCGCCGTCAAGGTCGCCCGGGTCATGACCGCCATCCCGGACTTCAACGCCTCGCCGGAACCGGTCAAGAAGGGGCAGCCCCTCACCATCACCGGCAAGCTGACCCATTCCATCCCGACCTGGCAGCCCCTCCCCCAGCAGACCGTCCACTACTACTTCCGCCCGGCCGGAAGCACCGCTTGGAAGCTCATGGGCCACTCCACGACCGGCGACGGCGGCACCTTCACCAAGACGTTCACCGCGGGCGCCACCGGTTCCTGGACCGCCCGCTACGAGGAGACCGGAGTGACCCACTTCGCCGCCTCCAGCCGCGTCGACGAAGTCGTCGTCACTCCGTAGCACCCGCGCCCCCGGCCGCGCTCCCCGGCGGGGCGCGGACGGGGGCGGCTTTTGCCCGTGTTTGTATGAGTCGTGACGACAACTCCCCTGCTGCCCGAGCCCGTACGCCGCCTCGCCGCCTGGTGCGTCGTCGTCCTCCTCGCCACCGCCGTCCTCGCGCTCGTCGTATGGCTGTGCGCCGTCTTCCGCACGGTGGTCACGCCCGTACTGCTCGCCGTGCTCGGCACCGCCCTGCTCGGGCCGATGCACCGGTGGCTGGTCCGCAGGAAGGTCAACCGCTCGCTCGCCGCGGCCCTCACCTGCCTGACCGTCGCGGCCGTGGTCGGCGGGGCCGGCTACATCGTGGTCCTCGCGCTCATCGAGACCGGCGACCAGATCATCGACTCCCTGCGGAAGGCCGGCACGGACCTCGCGCAGCACTTCGGGGCGCTCGGCACCTCCCTGGAGGACGTGGCGAAGAACTCCAAGGACCTGCTCACCAAGTTCGGCGGCACGGCCGCCTCGGGCGTGGTCACCGGGCTCAGCGTCGTCGCGACGATGCTCGCGACGGCCCTGCTGGCCATGGTGCTGATCTTCTTCTTCCTCCGCGACTCCGACCGTGCCGTGAGCACCCTGCGCTCGATGGTGCCCCACCGCTCGGGCGACCTCATGGAGGCGATGGGGCGGCGCGCGTACGGGGCCGTCGAGGGCTTCATGCGCGGGACCACCTTCGTGGCCCTGGTCGACGCCGTACTGATCGGCGCGGGCCTGCTGATCCTTCAGGTCCCCGGCGCGGTGGGGCTGGCCGCCCTGGTGTTCGTGACCGCCTACATCCCCTACCTCGGCGCCTTCCTCTCCGGCGCCGTGGCCGTCCTCGTCGCCCTCGCCGACCGCGGCTGGGTCATCGGCCTGTGGGCGCTGGGCGTGGTGCTGGCGGTCCAGATGATCGAGGGCTACATCCTCCAGCCCATGGTGCAGAGCCGCACCGTGCAGATGCACCCGGCGGTGGTGATGCTCTCGATCACGGCCGGCGCGAGCGTCGCCGGCATCCTCGGCATGCTGCTGGCCGTACCCCTGACCGCGGCCTTCTTCGGGGTGGTCTCGGAACTGAAGTCCCGCTACGCGCCGGAGGCCTGAGCTCCGTCCGGGGGTGGTCAGTTCTGGCGGAAGCGGTGGATGGACGGGTCGTAGTGGGGGGCGGGGAAGCGGTCGCCGGTGATCGCGTCGGGGACAGGGGTGCCGGGCGTGGTGGTCAGCGGGATCCAGCCCGCCCAGGATTCGACCTGGTCGTCCTTGGGTTCGTCCCGGGCGAAGCCCTCGCGGACCTTCATCGAGAATTCCGTGATCGGCATGGTCAGGCAGGCCGTGTAGCGGGCTTCCTCGACGTTGGGGCGGCGGGCGGCATGAGGTCCGGACAGGCGGCCGGGGATGACGCTCTCGACGACGTCCGCGAGGGCGTCGGCGCGTTCCTGCTCGTCCTCGATCGCCGTGGCGGTGCCGAAGATCATGGCGGACCGGTAGGCGGCCGAGTGGTGGGAGGAGGCCCGGCCCAGGATCACGCCGTCGATCAGGGTCGCGGTCACGCACAGCGGAGCGCCGGACGCGGCGGTGGTGATGAAACGGCCGAACGCGGACCCGTGCAGCAGGAGTTGGTCACCCACCCGCATGTGAAGGGTGGGGATGACCACCGGGCCGAGATCGGTGTTGAACCCGACGTGGACGGCGAGGGCCTCGTCGAGGATCGCGTAGACCGCGTCCCGTTCGTAGGTGACCCGCTCGGGATAGCGATTCGCGGTGGTGCGCGCAGTGGCCGACATGTGCGCAAATGTACGGTCTTGACCGCGGCGGCTCCGGTGGAGACGCCCCGGGGTACCCCCATTGGCCCCCACGCCGCCGAAGTGGGTCAGTGCGGTCGGCGCGCTCGCCCGGGCCGGTGCTCTCGCAGCCGCGCGGCCCGTCGGCGCAGGTCCTCAGACAGCTCGCCGGTCATCTCCTCGGTCACCACCGGCGCGCCCCGGCGGCCCGTGGCGGCCAGGCTGGTGAGACGGGCGATCGCCGCGTCCGCGTAGGCGAGTTCGTCCTGCCGCGCCCGGAGGGTGTGGTGGTGGCGCGGGTCGGTGCGCAGGCGGATCAGTTCGGTACGGACGGCAGCGAGGTCGCCGTGGACGCGCCGGCGCAGGGTGTGGAGGGTCGCGGGGGCGCCGTCGTCGTCCAGGGTGTCGGCATAGTCCGCGATGGCCTCGTGGGCGGCAGCCAGCCGGTGGTCCACTGTGGCGCGGACGTCCTCGGGCCAGAACACGTATCCGACGACGAAGGCGATGGCGCAGCCGATGACGGTGTCCAGCAGGCGGGCTTGGGGGACGGTGGCGCCGGCTTGGCCCAGCGGGTCGGCGAGCAGCAGCATGACCGGTGTGAGGAAGAGGGTCTGCAGGGCGTAGTTGCGGCGGGCGTACGCCTGGAGAAGGCCGGTCAGGACGACGGTGGCGGCGATGCGCCACCATCCAGCGGGGCAGAGCGCGATGACGGCGAGGCCGATCAGGACTCCGGCGATGGTCCCGAGGGCACGGGTCACGAGCCGGGCCGGCACGGTGCCCAGCCCGGGGCGCACCACGAGGGCGACGGTCAGCACCAGCCAGCCGGAGCGCGGCAGGCCGCTGAACGAGGCGACCACCTGGGCGGTCGCCAGGCATGCCGTCAGGCGCAGGGCGTAGCGCCGGGCCACCGGGTCGCCGATGCGTGCGGCCAGGGTGCCGGCGAGGCGACGTAGGGGTGTGGGACGCGTCGGGAGGAGGGGCGTCCGGTCGGCGGGCGGCTCCTGGTCCGGCTCGGAGAGTCCGGCGACAGCGGCGTGCAGGGCGCGCACCGTCGGTTGCCGCGGGGTGGCCGGGAGGCTGATCGGCGCCGCACCGCCATCCGCCGCACCGCCAGCCGCCTCGACCGCGTCGGCGACGCGGCGCACCGCCTCGGGGTACGCGGGTGGGCAATCCATGGCCGGGGCTGCTGCGATGACCTCTACGAGCGAGTCCAGGCGGCCGGCCAGGCGGGCCGTGGTGCTGCCCGGGCGGGGTGGGAAGAGGCGGCGGACGACCACGGTGTCGTAGGCGGCGTCCATGGCTTCGGTCACCCGATGGCGGCGCTCGGTCCAATTCGCCTCGGTGGCCTCGAGAAGGTCGGCGACGCTGCGCATCGCCCGCGCGACGGACCGCCGTTCCGCTCGCCCGGGGTGGCGCAGTGCGTCGGACAGGGAGAGCAGCATCAGCGGGATGCCGCCGACCAGGAACAGCAGGGGTACCTGCCACCAGGGCGGGGCGCTGGGCATCCCGAGCCCCATGGCGGTCGCGAGCAGCAGGACCAGAGCGGTCATGTCGCTGATCCGGCCCACCGTCGACATCAGCCCCGAGACCAGGGCGACGAGGGCGACCAGCAGGACCTGCGCCCACGCCTGCCCGTCGGTGAGCCGGCCCAGGGCCAGTCCGATCGCGCCGCCGAGCTGAGGCAGGAGCAGGGTGAGGGCGCGGGTGCGCCAAGGGGCGGACGAATCGTCGACGGCGGCGCCGTAGGCACCGAGCGCGGCTGCCGCTCCCAGGTCGGGCCGCCCGGCCGCTTGTCCGATCGCCAGCGGCACCAGCATGCCCACGGCGCCACGGGCCACGAGGGCGCGGTCCACCGGGACCGAGCGGATCCGGACGGTGTGGCGCAGCCACTCCGGGACGCGGGTCATCAGGAGGGGGTTCCCATCGGACAGGTGCCCATCAGACGTTGCCCATCAGACGGCGCCCATTAATACGTGGTCCCCATGGCGGCACGGACCTCGGCCAGGGTGGTTTCGGCGACGGCGTTCGCACGCTCGTTGCCGCGCCGCAGGACCTCGCGCACGTGGCCCCGGTCGGCCGCCAGCTCCGTACGGCGCGCCCGCAGCGGGGCGAGGTGTTCGTTGACGGCCTCGGTGACGACCTTCTTCAGCTGGGCCGCGCCGCCGTCGCCGATCTCCTCCGCGAGCGTCTGCGGGTCGCGGCCCTGGCACAGCGCGGCGAGCAGCACGAGGCTGGAGACCTCGGGGCGGGCCGCCGGGTCGTAGGTGATGCGGCGGACCGCGTCGGTCTTGGCGCCCTTGAGGAGGCGGGCCGTTTCGTCGGCGGTGGCCGACAGGGTGATCGCGTTGCCCCGGGACTTGCTCATCTTGGTGCCGTCCGTGCCGAGCAGCAACGGCGCGGCGGACAGCAGGGCTTCGGGCTCGGGGAAGACCGGCCCGTTCGCCCCGTAGCGCTCGTTGAAGCGGCGGGCGATGGTGCGGGTGACCTCCAGGTGCGGGAGCTGGTCCTGTCCCACGGGCACCACACCGGCCTTGCAGAAGAGGATGTCGGCGGCCTGGTGCACCGGGTAGGTGAACATCAGCCCGCTCACCGAGGCCTGCCGGGAGTGCGCGATCTCGTCCTTGACGGTGGGGTTGCGGCGCAGTTCCGCCACCGACACCAGGGAGAGGAAGGGCAGCAGGAGCTGGTTGAGGGCGGGCAGCGCGCTGTGCGCGAAGACCGTGGAGCGTTCGGGGTCGATGCCGGCGGCCAGGTAGTCGAGGACGAGGTCCTCGACGTGCTCGCCGAGGCGGTCGGCCACGTCCCGGTCCGTGAGCACCTGGTAGTCGGCCACGATCACGAAGGTGTCCACGCCCAGGTCCTGGAGCCGTACCCGGCCCTGCAGGGTCCCGAACCAGTGCCCGAGGTGCAGCCGCCCCGTCGGCCGGTCGCCGGTCAGGACTCGGAAGCTCCCCGGATCGGCGGCGATCCGCTCTTCCAGCTCGGCGCTGCGCCGACGCGCCGTCGACAGGTCGTACGTACTCACGCGCTGCTCCTCGTTTCGTCCTCGGCGGTCTCCTCGTCCCGTTCGCGGCCTGGGGTCTGGAGGTCGAACTTGGTGATGACGAAGCGGAACACCGTGTAGTAGACGGCGGCGAAGCACGCACCGATCGGAAGGATCAGCCACGGTTTGACCGCGAGCTTCCAGTTCAGCAAGTAGTCGATCAGGCCGGCCGAGAAGCCGAATCCATCGTGTACGCCGAGCCCCCAGGTGACGGCCATCGACACACCGGTGAGGACCGCGTGCACCGCGTACAGCGCGGGGGCCAGGAAGAGGAACGTGAACTCGATCGGCTCGGTGACGCCCGTGATGAACGAGGTGAGCGCGAGCGAGACCATCATGCCCATGACGGCCTTGCGGCGGTGGGGCCTGGCGCAGTGGGCTATGGCGATCGCGGCGGCGGGCAGGCCGAACATCATGATCGGGAAGAAGCCGGACATGAACTGGCCCGCGGTGGGGTCGCCCGCGAAGAAGCGCGGGATCTCGCCGTGCACGATCGAGCCGTCGAGCTTGGTGAAGGAACCGACCTGCTGCTGGAAGAACGTGTTGAGGAACTGGTGCATGCCGACGGGTATCAGGCCCCGGTTGAAGACCCCGTAGACCCCGGAGCCCACCGCGCCGAGGCCGATCAGCCACTCGCTGAAGGAACCCAGCGCCTTGCCGACCGGGCCCCAGGCCAGGCCGAAGAGCACGCCGAAGCAGGTGCCGACGAAGGCCATGAGGATCGGCACGAGGCGGCGGCCGTTGAAGAAGCCGAGCCAGTCGACCAGCTTGGTCCGGTGGAAGCGCTGCCAGACGATCGCGCTGACCAGGCCGACGAGAATGCCGCCGAGGACGCCGGGGTCCTGCGGCGTGCCCTTGGGCAGCAGCTCGGTGACGGAGCCGTCGACGGGGAAGGCCGTGAGCACGTTCTTGTAGACGAGGAAGCCGACCAGGGCCGCGAGCGCGGTCGAGCCGTCGGCCTTCTTCGCGTAGCCGATGGCCACACCCACGCAGAACAGCAGCGGGAGGTTGGCGAAGACGCCGTTGCCGGCGGTGGCGAAGACGTCGGCGAGCTTGCCCCAGTGCAGGCCGTCCTTGCCGAAGACGTCGTCCTGGCCGAGCCGCAGCAGGATCGCGGCGGCGGGCAGCACGGCCACCGGCAGCTGCAGACTGCGGCCGACCTTCTGCATGCCCTGCATCAGGCCGGCGCCTCGCTTCTTCGCGGGCGCGGCAGCAGCCGTGGTCGTACTCATCGCCGGTTCCTCCTGAACGCACGGACGGTCCGCCGCTTACACCAGATGCAGACCAGATGATTCAGGTATAGACCACAAAAAGGGGCAGTTGCTTACATTCCACTGATAAAGGGGAAATCGGCGGACGGATTGCCGACCAAGGACCCGGGGCCGCACAGGGCCGAGGGGCCCTTCAGCCGGGGGCCGTCAGCCGAGGGTGAGCCGCACCTCGTAGCGGTCGGCCCGGTACGTCTCGCGGCTGTCGGCGCACGGCAGTCCGGCGGAGTCGAGCGAGAGCCGCCGCGTGTTCAGCACGGGCGAGGGGCCGCTCAGGTCGAGCAGCCGCTTCTGCTCGGCGTCGGCGAGGGCCGCGCGGGCCGTGTACCGGGCGCCGACGGGTACGTGACCGGCGGCGGCCAGCAGGCCGAAGAGGGACGCGGTGGTGAAGTCCGCCCCGGCGACGGCCGGGGCCACGGCGAGCGGGACGAGGTCGTGGGAGACGCACACCGGCAGGCCGTCCAGGAAGCGCACCCGGCGCAGCTCGAACAACTCGGCCCGGGTGGCGACCTGGAACCGCTCGGCCTCCTCGGATGCGGCCGGGCGGGTACGGGCGCTCAGGACGCGGGCGGTCACCGCCCGCCCCAGGCTCCGGTTGAGGTCGGCGAAACCGACCAGGGCCGCGGCGTCCGGGGAGTGGCTGAAGCCCACCCGCCTCACCCGCCAGCCGCGCCGCTCGGAGGATTCGACCAGCCCCTCCTCGCCGAGTTCCTTGAGCGTGCGGCGCAGGGTGGAGCGGCTGATGCCGAGCCGCTCGCACAGGTACCGCTCGGAGGGCAGCCGCTGCTCGGGGGCGAGGGCGCCGGCCGCGATGGCGTGCGCCAGGGCCTGCTTGGCCAGGACGTACGGCGGCTGGGCGCCGTCGGGCACCACGGGGAGGAACTCGGGCTCTGCGGGCATGACTGGCTCCCACTCTGCAGGGACGGGCGGGGCCCGGAGAAGACACCACGCCGGGACCGTGACCGAGACCGGAACCGGGACCGGCTACGGCCCGGGCCGCCGGAACCAGGCCGCGCTCTCTTCACCGCCTTCGGCATTTCCTGCCCGGCGTACGTGCCGCCGGCGCCCGCCGAAGGTCCCGATGATCAGTCCGATCGCCCCTGCGCGGTGCCGGCGGCGGTGGCGTAGGAGGAGACCAGGCGCGACAGGTGGCGGCCCGCCAGGAGGAGGGGGGTGCGGCTGCGGGTGACCTGGGAGGTCATCTCGGCGCCCTCCAGGGTGTTGATCACGGTGACCGCCAGCTCGCGCGCCTCCGTCTCCGGGTGGCCGCAGGCCAGGAGCTTCGCGGCGACGAGCTCCTGCCAGTTCGCGAAGGCCTGCGCGCAGGCCGCCTGGAGTTCCGGCAGCCGGCCGACCGATTCCAGGGCCGTGGGCGTCACCGGGCAGCCGTCGCGCCAGTCGGATGCCTCGAGGGCCTCGGCGAGCAGCTCCGCGACGCCCTCGACGGCGCGCGCCGGGTCCGCGTGGGCGGACAGCCCGAAGCGGAGGCCCTCGGCGAACTCCTCGTCGCCGAAGTGGATCGCGGCGACCGCGAGCTCCTGCTTGCCTCCGGGGAAGAAGTGGTACAGCGAGCCGAGGGTGGCCTCCGCCTCGCGGACCAACTGCTTGATCGGCGTGTTCTCGTACCCGCCGTGCTGGAGGAGGCGCGAGGCCGTGCGGACCAGCCGCTCCCGCGTCCCGGGTCCGTCCGCCGTCGCCTTCACCTCTGCTGCTGCCATGAACGGAACGATACCTCGGGATCTAGATAGAGCGTTCGTTCTAGTGCGTGCTACGTTCGTTCCGAGCGCTGGATAGAGCGTTCGTTCTAGAGAACCGCAGGCATCGACCCGAGGAGAGCTCTGCCATGAACCAGGTCCCGAACCAGGTGCCCACCCAGGTCCCGAACCAGGTCACCGTCGTCGGCCTCGGCCCCATGGGCCGGGCCATGGCCGCCGCCTATCTGGACGCCGGGTACGAGGTCACCGTCTGGAACCGCAGCCCCGGCAAGGACACCGAGCTCGTCGCACGCGGTGCGCGGCGGGCTGCCAGCGCCGCCGAGGCGGTCGCGGCGAGCCCGCTCACCGTGCTCAGCCTCATCGACGTGGAGGCCGCCCACACGGCCCTCGCCGATGCCGACCTCCACGGCCGGGTCCTGGCCAACCTGTCCTCCGACGTCCCCGACAAGGCCCGGGCGGCCGCCCGCTGGGCGCAGGAGCGCGGGGCCTCGTACCTCACGGGCGGGGTGAACGTACCGCCGACCGGCATCGGCCAGGAGGGCTCGTCGATGTTCGTCAGCGGCCCCGAGGAGGTCTACGCCGCCCACCGCGCGGCGCTCGACGTACTCGCCGCCACCGACTACCGGGGCGCCGACGCCGGGTACGCGCAGCTCTACTACCAGCTCAACATGATCATGTTCTGGACCGCGTACACCGGCTGGTACCAGGCACTCGCCGTGGCGCGGGCCAACGGCCTGACGGCCGCGGACATCGTGCCGTACGCCGGGTACACGGCCGACACCATGCGAGGGTTCTACGAGGGCTCCGCGCCCCTGATCGACGCGGAGGCGCACGAGGGCACGTACGCGCGCCTGGCGATGTGCGCGGCGAGCGTCGAGCACATCCTCCACACCGCCGCCGACTCCGGTGTGGACACCGGGATCCTGACCGCGCACGCCGACCTCTATCGCCGCGGAGTCGCCGCGGGCTTCGGCGCCGACAGCAGCTCGCGGCTGATCGGCCTGCTGCAGGAGGCGGCGCCGAGGCGTTGACCGGGTGGGGGACGACGCTTCTACGGGGCGCCGGGTCCCCTGGCGCACAGCGCGTGGTCGATCAGGGCGCTGCCCGCGTTCTCCTGCTCCAGGATGTGCTTCAGGGTGTCGCCGCGGGCCTCGGACATCGAGACCACGGCGCTTCGCCTGCCGTCGTCGGTGACGCCGTTGAGGGTGATGTAGCCGCCGTCCCCGCCCTCATGGCTCCAGTAGGTTCCTCCGCAGCTCAGGGGGCGTTCGACCAGGCCGAGCCCGTATCGGCCGCCGGGCCAGAGCTGTTGGACCTCCGCGCTCACGGGGACGGTCTGCTTCATCTTGGCCAGCTGCCGTGCCGGCAGCAGGCGGCCGTCGAGCAGCGCGCGGAGGAAGAGGTTCTCGTCCCGCGTGGTCGTGACCCACGAAAGGTTCTCGTGGTCCACCGGTATCTGGTCGGTGACGTCCACGCGGGAACCCGGGCCGAAGAGCTGGTAGGCCTGGGCGTGGGGCCGGGGCAGGGTGGGCGAGGTCCCCATCCACCGGGTCTGGTCGAGGCCCAGCGGGCGCAGCACGCGGTTTTCGATCTCTTGATGGGCGGGGTGACCGGTGGCCTTCCGGATGATCATGTCGAGCAGGACATAGCCGGTGTTGGAGTACTTCCATCCCTTGCCGGGCCGGAAGTCCGGCTTGTGCGCCATGGCGAGGTCGACCAGGTGCTCGGTCTCGTAGACGGTGTGGCGCTGCTGGTAGTACTCCTCCGGCGTGGTGTATCCGGGCAGGGCGTCCTTGATGCCGCTGGTGTGCCGGAGGAGTTGGCGGATGGTGATCCGGCTGCCGTCGTTGCCGTTGCGCCGCACCACTCCCGGCAGCCAGTGGTCGACCGTGTCGTGCAGGGACAGCCTGCCCTCGGCCTCCAGTTGGAGGACCACGGTGGCGACCAGCGTCTTGGACGTGCTGGCCATGCGGAAGTAGCCGTCGGAGGGGACCGGGCGGCCGGTGTTCAGGTCGGCGGTGCCGCTGGTGGCGACCGACTCCCTGCCGTCAGGCGCGATGACGCGGGCCTGTACACCGCTGACACCGAGGGCGTGGATCGCCTCGGTGTCCCGGCGTAACTGCTCCGCAGGAGAGGAACCGGCGGGCTGGGCGACGGCGGTGGCCACCTCGGCGACGACCAGCGTGGCGACGACCAGTGCCATGGACAGGTGCTTTCGTAGGGTCCAAGTCATGGCTGGACGCTAGTTCCGCCCCCACCGGGGTGCCATCCGGCGCACCCCAAGATCGCGACGGGGGATAACCCCCCGGCCCGGGCCGAGCGCGGTGTGCCCGCCTTTTGCCCGTTCCCTCAATCCGGAACGGGCGGCCTGAAGGCGGCGGGGACTTCCAGGTCCTCGAGGGGGTGCCAGGTATTGCCGGCCTGGGCCGTGAGCACGATCAGGGCCGCCACGAAGACGAGGGAGGCCAGGACGAAGGAGCCCCCGACGATGTCGGGGTCGGCGGGGGCGATGGCGCGCAGGAGGAAGAAGGTGTGGACGGCGGGGGCCGCCGCGCCGATGCCGTAGGCCCACAGGGCCGCTTGATGGCCGAAGGGGCTCATGTGCAGGCGGGTCGCCGGGGCGAGGGCGAAGAGTTCGTCGAGGTGGGCACGGACGGCGGCCTGGAAGTTCGGATCTCCGCCGTCGACGCGCAGGCGCGTCCCGCCCCCGTCCGACGTGTACCGGCGCAGCGCGTGGACCGCCGCAGCGGTGACGGGGTGGGCCGGCTCGGCCGCCCCCTCCCCCACTGCCGGGGCGTCGTCATCGCCATCGTCATCGCTGTCGTCCTCGCGGAGTCGACCCTCCTCACCCAGCAAGCGCAGCGCCACCGCGGCCGCCCGGTAGGAGTTGCGCGTCAGCCTGTCGGGCTGGAAGTCCCTCGCGCACAACGGCTCGGCAGCGCTGAGCAGTTCCGCGTGGTAGGCGTCGAGTTCCGGCAGGGCCCGCACCTGCCGGACCATCCGGGACTCCACCGACCGGCGCCACAGCCGGATCAGGGCGAGCGCGATGTTCACCGCCGCCAACGAGACCAGACAGGTCGTCAGTAACCCCATGGAGAGGACGATCGGCGACGGGCGCGCGGCCCGCAAGAGCCCGGGGCGGCCCTCAGCGGCGCAGGGCTTCCGCCGGCTGGATGCGCGCGGCGCGCCATGCGGGATAGAGGCCCGCGACGAGGCCGGTCAGCAGGCCGATGGCCGGCGCCGCCGCCGCCGTGGCCGGGTGGACCACCGGGGTCCAGTCACGGAACACCGCGACCGTCACCACGGTCAGCACGCCCAGGGAGGTTCCCACGAGGCCGCCCAGCGCGCCCAACGCCCCCGACTCCGCGAGGAACTGCACGGTGATGTGGCGCCCGCGTGCGCCCAGGGCCCGGCGCAGGCCGATCTCCCCCGTGCGCTCCAGTACGGCGACCAGGGTGGTGTTGGCGATGCCGACGGCGCCGATCACCAGGCAGATGGAGGCCAGCAGGAGGAACAGCCGGTTCAGGTCGTCGCCGACCTGGCCGCGCAGCATCTTGGGATCGGGCGGCGGAACGGCCTTGAAGTACTCGGGATGGTCGGGGCGCAGCGCCGTAGGGGCCTCGTGGCCGATCTGCGCGGCCGCGCCGATCCTGGTCGCGATCAGCATCCTCGCCCCGCCGGAGTCGGGCCCGCCCCAGATCCGCTCCGCCGTGGTGCGGGGTACGACGACCGACGTCAGCAGGTCGGCCTTGCGGTCCGTGTCGGCGACGATGCCGATCACGGTGAAGGGCCGGCCGCCGATGAAGATCGCCGGGTTGGTCTCCAGCGTGGTGATGCCGAGCCGGTCGGCGACCCCCGTGCCGATGACGGCCACCGGCGCCTCGATCGCGGAGGCGTAGGCGTCGTAGAGCCTCCCCTCGGCCAGGCGCGCACCCGCCGCGGCGAGCACCCCGGGCGAGGCGGCCACGACCTCGGTGCCGCCCTGGGTACGGCGGTCCCCGACCACCGCGGAGGTGCTCACGGCCTCCTCCGACGTCAGCCGCACCGGCCAGAACACCCCTGCGTGTTCGACCCCGTTGAGGGCCTCGATCCGAGCGTCGGCGTCCTTCGGGAAGGCGGGCCCGGCGAACTCGTCCCGCTCGTGGGCGATGTCCTCGACGTTCACCTCGGTCGCGCTGAGGGCGTTGAACCGGGTGTCGATCTGCGAAGAGGTGGTGGCGGTCAGCCCGAGGATCGCCACGAACGTGCCCACGCCGAGCACCGTCCCGAGGCCCGTCAGCGCCGAGCGGCCGGGCCGCTGGAGCATCCCGGCGAGGGACTCGGAGAGCACGTCGCGCCAGCCGAACACGGAGGGCCGGATCCCGCTCCTGCGCCGCACGCGCCACACCGGCCACACCGGCCTCACCGCGCCACCTCTGCGGCCGGCACGGCGGACGCGGCCGGGTCCGAGACGCTCAGGACCCCGTCCCGGATCGTCACCGTGCGCTTGGCACGGGCGGCGACGAGCGGATCGTGGGTGATCACCAGGACCGTCATGCCGTCCCCGTGCAGCCTCTCCAACAGGGCGAGCACCGCATCGGCGTTGGCCGTGTCGAGGTTGCCGGTCGGTTCGTCGCACAGCAGCAGGGAGGGCCGGGTCACCAGCGCGCGGGCGATGGCCACCCGCTGCCGTTCCCCGCCGGACAGCCGCGTGGGCAACGAGTCGACGCGGTGGCCGAGCCCCACTTGCTCCAGCGCGTGCCGGGCCCGGGTACGCCGCTCCCGGCGCGGGGTGCCGTCGTAGACCAGGGCGAGCATGACGTTCTCCAACGCGCTGCGCTGGGGCAGCAGATGGAAGGACTGGAACACGAACCCGATGCGCAGACCGCGCAACGCGGTGCGGTCGGCGTCCCGGAGCGTGCCGGTGTCGATGCCGTCCAGGAGGTACGTTCCGCCGGTGGGCGCGTCCAGCAGTCCCACGATGTTGAGGAAGGTGGACTTCCCCGAACCCGACGGACCGACGACGGCGACGAACTCGCCCCGCTCGACGATCAGATCACAGGCCTTGAGGGCCGCCACGGGAGGCGGCCCGGGATAGGTCAGCCCGATCCCGCGGAACTCGATGACCGGCTCGGGCTCGATGACCGGCCCGGAACCGGACTCCGTCACGGTCACGGTCACCGTCACGGGGATGCCTTCTCACGGGCGACTCCGGTGATCACCCGGTCGCCCCCCGCCAGCGCACCGTCCGCCACCGGGGTGACGGCCACGAAGCCGTCCCCGGCCGTGCCGGCCCGTATCTCCACCCGGCGCCGCACCCCGCTCTCCTCCAGCACGGTCACGGTGGTCCGGCCGTCGGCCCCGGAGCTGATCGCGGTGATCGGCACGACGAGCGCCTTGCCCTCCGTCGAGGCCGCGGTGACGGTGACCCGTACGTCCTGGCCGGTCAGTTCCGCCTTCAGGGGCGTGCCGGGGGTGATCTCCACGAGCCACCCGGTCTGCCCCTGGCCACTCGGCGCGGGCGCGTCCGCGCCGGGCTGCGCCGGTCCGGGCGCGGAGCCGGGCTCGGAGCGCTTGTCGGAGACGAGCGTGACCTGACCCGTCGCGGACAGGCCGCTCAACTCGGAGTAGATCTCGGCCGCGCGTCCCGCCTGGATGAGGTCCTTCTGGTACTCGGGGACGTACGCCTGCACCACCAGCGTGCCCGCGGACAGCTTCATCGCGGTGCCGGTCGCCTCCGCGCCCACCTTCGCGACCACCGAGTCCACCCGGGCCGGGAAGCTCTGCAGGAACACCACCTCGGCCGCGGGCAGTTTGGGCCCGGCGGCCGCTTCGGCGGCGGCGAGCTTCTTCTTCGCCTCGGCCAGGTCCTCCTGCGCCCTGCGCACGGCCTTCCCGCCGTCGCCGGCGGCCGGACGTACGGGTTCCACCGCTTCGGTGCTCGGCTTGGCGCTCGGTGTGGCGCCGGGCTTCGCCCCCGGCTTCTCCCCAGGCCTCACCACCGGCTTCGAAGCCTCCGCCTGCGCGCTGCGGGCGTCCTCCAGTGCCCGCTGGGCCGCGGTGACCTGGCTCCGGGCCTCCGCGACCGGGTCGCCCTCGGCGGCGTTCGCGGAGACCGGGCTGTAGCCGACGGCCTTGTAGAAGGAGTTGAGCGCAGCCTTCGTACCAGCCCCGAAACTACCGGCGGCGTCGGGTCCCGACGAGTGACCGAGCACCTTCAACGCCCTCTGCAGCTGGGCGATGTCGTCGCCCGTGGCGCCCGGGCTCAGGTCACGGTAGACGGGCAGGCTGCCCTCCAAGACGAACACGGGCCGCCCGGAGACCTCCATCAGGACCTGCCCGGCCTTCACCGTGTCCCCGGCCCGGACCCGCAGCTTGGTGATCACCGGACGCGCCGCACCCGCCCCGGCGGTCACCTGGGGGATCACCTCGACCGTCTGGCCCGCGACGACCTGGCCCCGGGTGATGACGGACGAGGTGAGCACCCGGTGCTCCACTGTCGCGGTCAGCACATCGGCCCGGGGCGCGGCGGCGTCCGCGGCGACCTGCGCCGGCGACTTCACCAGCAGCGCCGCACCCAGCCCGCCGAGCGTGGCGATCACGGCCCCCACGGCCACGGCGGCCAGCCACTTTCTCCGGCCGGACAGACCGCTCGCCGCATCGACCGTCTCAGCTGTCTCAGCCGTCTCAGCTGTCTCGGTCGTCTCAGCTGTCTCGACCGTCTCAACCGTCTCAACCGTCTCGGTCGCATCAGGTATGTCCGACTGCGGCACCGCCGCGAATCCGGGCACGGCCCGACGAACGAGCATGGAGACTCCGATGAGCGTGAGCGGGATGGACTGCCACGGGCGTCGCTCCGGACCCGCCCGGCGGCTCCGCCGGGGACGGACCGGGGCATGGGCCCACCGGCGCTTTTCCGGGCCGAGCGCCCAAAGAATAAGTCGTAGGGACGGGGACGTCCACCGTCCCACCGGGCATGGACAGGCGACTTCCGGCCGTGCTCCACTTCGGCTGTTTTCCGGTGATCCCGACGATTCCGACGGTCAATTCAGTGCATCGGGGCGGCACGTGAACGCCTGTCAGGCGACACGGCGAAGCCCCGGCCGGTGGCCGGGGCTTCGCCGTGCGGGGTTCGGGTTCGGGTCCGCGGCCTACGACTCGGTGTCGGCCTCACCCGTGCCGCGGTGGCCGAGGCCGGTGCGCTCCGTGGTGGGGATGCGGCCCAGCCGGCCGGCCTGGAAGTCGTCGAACGCCTGCTGCAGCTCGTGCTTGCTGTTCATCACGAACGGCCCGTAGTGCGCCATCGGCTCCCGGATCGGCTGTCCGCCGAGCAGGACGATCTCCAGCGCGGGGGCGTTGGAGTCCTGGCCCTCGTCCGCGCGCAGGGTCAGCGAGCCGCCCTCGCCGAAGACCGCGGTCTGCCCGGTGTGGATGGGCCGCCGGTCCTCGCCGACCGAGCCGCGCCCGGCCAGCACGTACGCCAGGGCGTTGAAGTCCTCGCGCCACGGGAGGGTGATCTGCGCGCCGGGTGCGACCGTCGCGTGGATCATCGTGATCGGGGTGTGGGTGATGCCGGGGCCCTGGTGGCCGTCCAGCTCACCGGCGATGACGCGGAGCAGGGCGCCGCCGTCCGGGGTGGAGAGCAGCTGGACCTGGCCGCCGCCGATGTCCTGGTAGCGCGGGGGCATCATCTTGTCGGAGGCCGGGAGGTTCACCCACAGCTGGAGGCCGTGGAAGAGCCCGCCGGACACCACGAGCGACTCCGGCGGAGCCTCGATGTGGAGCAGGCCGCTGCCGGCCGTCATCCACTGGGTGTCGCCGCCGTTGATGACGCCGCCGCCGCCGTTGCTGTCCTGGTGGACGAAGGTTCCGTCGATCAGGTAGGTGACGGTCTCGAAGCCGCGGTGGGGGTGCCAGGGGGTGCCCTTGGGCTCGCCCGGCGCGTACTCCACCTCGCCCATCTGGTCCATCATGATGAACGGGTCGAGGTACTGGTAGTTGATCCCGGCGAACGCACGGCGCACCGGGAACCCCTCGCCCTCGAAGCCACCCGGGGCGGTCGTGACGGCCAGCACCTTGCGGGCGGTCGTCTCCTGGGCCGGCTCCCCGACGCGCGGGAGCGTCAACGGGTTCTCCACAGTCACTGCAGGCATGGTCGGAACCTCCTTCTGGCGTCGAGTTTAGTTGAAACCCGAACTTTCTGCCACCCGACAGAACAGAAGGAGCCCCGGGGGAATTCCCCCGGGGCCCGTTGCTCAGTGTGCGCCGGTCGCTCAGCCGCTGCAGGACGGAGCGGGGTAGCGGCACAGGCCGGCCGTGGCGGCCTGCGCCGGGGCCGCGGCGAGGACGCCCACGCCCACCGCCAGGGCCACCGTGGCGAGCACCGCACCCGCCTTCGCGCGGAGCGCCTTGCGGGTGGTGGAAGTCGTACGGGTCATTGCTGTCTCCTCAGGTCGAAGTCCGGATCTGGATCGAGCGGGGCCGTGGGGGACCCCCCGTGCGCCCCCCGCAGCACTGGGCCGGGATGCAGGGCCTACGGCTCGAGCGAGACCGAGTTGAACGGGGTCATGTCGACCACGGCCCGGTGGTCCTGATACACCGCGAAGTCACAGTTGGTGCCGTTGTTGTTCCGGCACAGCCAGATCTTCCACCCGTCGGTCTGGTTGTTGTCGACCAGGTGCCTGCCGGAGTAGAAGTAGATCTTGTGGGCGCCGTAGCGGTTCCACATGTTGCGGATCCCGCTGTCCAAGGTGGTGCCCCAGTAGACGCAGGCGAACCCGTTCGGGCATTGGTCCGAGGCCGAGGCCGGCGATGCCGCCAGGACCCCCGTACCCAGCGCCATCACCCCCGCGGTCGCCCATGTGGCGAGCTTCCTGCGTAAGGACGGACGCGACATCACAATCCCCCTGTCAGTCGGAGCGGGATTGCCCCCGCAGCACTGATATTCGGGAGTCGCGGCCGGCGCCGCGATGGTTTCGGTGGTGGCCGAAAGGTCGGACAACCAGGGGCCCGGGACGGGCGTCCTCTTGATCGACACGTACGAACCACCGCACGACAGGAGCCGGATCAGTGACCACCTCGACGAACGAGGCCGACCCGCGGCAGCCCGGCGCGGAGGCGGCCGCCGAGCCCGCGAACCCGCGGGCCGCGCTCGCCGCACTGGGCTGGTCCGGCGCCGTCACGGCCGTGGTCGTGGCCGTCGGGTACGCCACCTACCGATGGCCGGCCACCGGCCTCCCGCTGGAACCGCTCCCCGGCTCGCCGTGGGCCTACCTCGCCACCTGGGGCGCCCTCTGCCTGGCCTTGTGCATGCTGCTGCGCTGGTCGACGGGGTTCGAGGGCGTGGAGGGCGGTTCCCAGGCCATCGGCGCCCTGGCCTTCGGGGGCATCCGGACCTCCCTGGCCCACCGCCCCGACCTCGAGCTCCTGTGGACGTACGGCGGCCTTGCCGTCGCGCTGGCCGCGGGGGCGGCGGCCTTCTGGCGGCTCCGCCACCGCTCCTGAGACACGTCGCCGAAGCGTTCAGCCGCCGCTGTGGAGGAGGTCCACGCCCAGGGCCGTCGCCGAGTGCAGGACCGCCTTGCCGTCGCGGGCCGTGGTGATCAGGCCCGCCGCGCGCAGGGTGCGGGTGTGCTCCGAGACCGACGGGAGGCTGATGTCGAGGTCGCGGGCCAGCTCGGAGGTGGTCCGCTGCTGGATCAGCAGCTGGAGCACCGCCGCCCTGGTCCGCCCCAGCAGCGCGTCCAGCGCGCCGTCCGCCCGGTCCGGGGACACCAGGGGGAGGGGGGTCAGCGCCGGGTAGAGGAGTACGTACGTCCCGTCCGGGTGGTCGTCCAGCAGCGGGCGGCCCGTCCAGAACGGCGAGGGCATCAGGACCAGCCCGCGCCCGCCGAGGCGGACCTCGTAGTCCGGCGGCCGGCCCACCTCGAAGACCAGGCCCGACCAGTCGGCCGCCGGGTGCGTGCTCGCCAGGCAGGCCTTGATCCCGTGCGCGGCCAGCAGCCGGGTCCGCCAGGCCACGTCCGCCTGGAAGGACTGCCGGATGCGCGGCCACTGCGGGGCGATCAGCACGTCGTACGCGGACCGGATCGCGGAGTCGAGCTGCTCCCAGGCCTCCCGGTCCTGTCCCCACAGGGCGCGCAGCCAGGACGGGGACCCGGGCGCGCGGGTGGCGGCGCGGGCCAGCCCCTCGGGCGTGAGGAAGGGGACCCGGTCCCGGATGACGCCGATGCCCTCCTCCAGGCTGCGCGCGTACGGCTCCACGAAGTGGGGGTTGTCGCCGTCGGGGCGGAGGAGGTCGAACAGCGGCCGCACCCGCCCGGGCAGCTCCCGGGCGGCGAGGCTGCGCCAACGGCCGAAAACCGCCTGCTGGTCCGTGCGCTGCGATGCGACGAGCGCGAGGGCCAGCTCCACCAGGGGCAGCGGCTCGCTCGCGAAGGTGACGTTGAGCAGGTCCTCGGCCTCGAAGTGCACGCGCAGCATGGCATCCCCCCGAGCGACACGGCCTTGGCTTTTAGCCGTACATGCGGCGCATGGCGAAGTCGACCATCTGCTCGACGGCCTTCGCGTCGAAGACCATCCGGTGGTCGCCCTCCATGTCGAGGACGAAGCCGTAGCCGGTGGGCAGCAGGTCGATCACCTCGGCGCCGGTGATCACGAAGTACTTCGACTCCTTGCCGGCGTAGCGGCGGAGCTCCTTGAGCGTGGTGAACATCGGGATGACCGGCTGCTGGGTGTTGTGCAGCGCGAGGAAGCCCGGGGTGTCGCCGCGCGGGCAGTAGACCTTCGAGGAGGCGAAGATCTGCTGGAAGTCCTCGGCGGACAGCGACCCGGTCGTGAAGGCGCGCACCGCGTCCGCGAGGGAGGGCGGCGAGGGCTCGGGGTACAGCGGCGGCTGTTGCTGCTGCGCGTAGCCCTGCTGGGGCTGGGCGTAGCCGCCCTGCTGCCCCGCGCTCACGTTCTGGTCATAGCCGTACATGGCCCGAAGCCTACCGAGGCGGGGGCCCGCCGGTGCGTCGAGTTCCGGTCAGTGGGACTTCAGCCCCGTAACGAAGCCCGCCCAAGCGGTGGCCCCGATCATGAGGACGGGCCCGCCCTGCACTTTGGAGTCCCGAACGGGGACGGTTCCGGTGAGCCCGTCGGCGACCTCGACGCACTCGCCGCCGGTGCCGTTGCTGTGGCTGCTCTTGCGCCAGCAGGCGGACGTCAAGTCAATCGCGGTGCTTGCCATTTCTGAAGTCCTCTGCAGCTGCGTCGATCCTCGCCAGGGACGCCTCAGGTGACAGCGCGGCAGCCCTGAGCAGATCGTACGACCTGCGGTAGTCCTTCACGAGGGCCGGAAAGTCGATGAGTTGCCCACTGTGCAGGCTCTCGGTATAGACCACGGGGGGCGCATCCCCGAAGGTCATCAGCCTGGCCATTCCCATCATGAACGGGTGCGCAGCAACGGTTTCCGGAACGATCTGCAGAATGGAACGGGTGGTTCGGACCACGTTCCCGATGTGCTCGAACAGCTCGGCCATCGCCTCCGGGGGCAGCACCGGACGCCGGAGCAGCGACTCATCCAGGATCCCCCAGTACTCCGGGGGGCTCTCCCCGGAGAAAAGACGGGCGCGCGCCATACGCGCGGTCACCTTCTCCTCGATTTCCCCCTCAAGGGCCCGTGGCATCGCGGCCCGCGTGAGCGCCCGTGCGTAAGCGGCTGTCTGCAACAGCCCGGGTACCAGCATCGGCGCCCAGTCCTCGATCGTCTGGGCGTCCGGCTCCATCTCCGCGACGTCCGCGAAGTACTCCGCATGTCCGGACTGCTTCGACTTGCGCGCATCTTCACAGCGCCGCTCGAAAAACCCGTCCGTCCCCAGCTTCACGTCCACGTGGCGGGCCAGATCCGGCGGCATCCGGCGCTCCCCGTGCTCGATCTGGCTCAAGAACGGCACACCCCGGAAGCTGCCCTCCGCCAGCTGTTCCAGCGTGAGCCCGGCAGCCTCGCGTTTGTAGCGCAGCTCGGCCCCGTAGAAGGAGGGGACATTCGCCGAAGCGTCGGGGTCCTTACGAGCGGGCACAACCCACCACCGCCATTTGCCACTTGTCCAGCGGAACTCGAAACCCTTCCAACGCTACGCCCGGGCGCGCCACGCTGTGAGCAGTTCGTCACTCCCAGCTGCGAAGGAATCCGCATGAGCGACCACCCCCACGACCACGAGGCGACCCAGGCCCTGGACAACCTCCGGGCCGCCCTCGCATCGCACGGGATCACCCTCCCCTCCCTCGACCTCCACCTCCTCTCCTACGCCGGGCGGTACACGAGCCCACCCCTGATCACCCTCGGCAACTGCAACCCCGCCACGGCCCAGCGCCTGGCCGAAGCGCTGGCGGGCCGGTGAACGGGGACCTCACGCTCCGGCTGCTCGCCAGCCCCCGCGCCATCCCGCTGGCCCGCCACTTGGTGCGGGAGCACCTGGGGAGCCACGAGCTGGAGCTCTGTGTGAGCGAGCTGCTCACCAACGCCCTCACCCACCTGGGCGAAGGCACGCCCGTCACGCTGCGGGTCACCGGAAGGGCAGCCCGTACACGGGTCGAGCTCACCGACCCCGACCCGCACGCGATCCCCGTGCCCCGCCGGGCATCCGCCGGCGAGGAGTCGGGGCGCGGGCTGACGCTCCTCGACGGGCTGGCGGAGCGCTGGGGCGTCACGCGGAGTGCCGGGGGCAAGACCGTCTGGTGCGAGATGGCCTCCGGGGGCGGTCCTACTGCGAAGCCGTGGCCGAGGGGCGGGGAAGCTTGACGTCGCTCTCGGGCTCGCTGGTCCACGGCTTGTCCAGGACGAGCCATACGACGACGGCTATCAGGACCACGGCCGCCACGGCGGCTGCTTTCAGGGAGGTCGACACGGTGCGGCTCCTTGGGGGAAGAGATACGACTGCGCCCCCGACCGTAGTGGGCGGGGGCGCAACAGGTGCAGGGTTCGGTGAGTACTACATCCAGAGGGCGTCGGCGCGGTCGTTCCACGAGCCGGTGCCTATGCCGGGGTAGTCGTTGTTCGAGAGGTTGCTCAGGCAGCCGCCGAGGCCGGTGATGATCTCCGGGTCGGGCATGTTGTCGCGGTAGTCGACCAGACCCATGCCACCTATCTGGTCGTTGTTGCAGGTGGACGTGGTCTGGTCACGGAAGCCGTACTGGCCGAGGGTCTTGGTTCCGTCCTCGGACCACTGGAGCTTGCGGCCGTCCCAGTCCTTGTGCTCCCAGATGCAGACCCACCCGAAGGAGCAAGTCGGAGTACCCGCTGCGGCGAGGGGGGTCGCCGTGGCGCCTGCGGCGCTCTTGGCGGCCGCCTTGGGGGCGAGCTTGGCGCTGCGGCCCTTGGGGACCGCGGGGAGGACACGCGCGTCCTTCTTGGCGAAGGCGGCGATGTCGGCCTGGGCCTCTTCGTCGGTGTCGAAACAGCGGACGCTCAGGTCGGGGTACTCCGAACAGACCTTCGCGGTGCCCCAGCTCCCGGCGAGGTCGATCTTCTTGCCCTTGTGGAGACCCATGATCTTGCCCTTGCGGGCCTTCGCATCGCGGGCCCGGTCGGGCTGGTCCGCGGGGCCCGTGTTGACCGCACCGCCGGCGGGTGCGGCGGGGGCCGGGGTGGCGGCGGTCGCGTTGACCGTGAGGCCGAAGACGAGGGTCAGGCCCAGCCCGGCGGTGGCGATGGTGCGCTTGATGTTCAAGGTTTGGCAATCCTCCCGTTGTGTTTCCAGCGGGACTGTAGAGGAGGACGAGCTCGCTCCGGCAATGTTTTTTTGGCTGAACTTCCGCGCGCCTGCGCGGAGTTGAACGTTCCGGAGAGGCGAGGCGGCACCCACCCCAGCCGCCACCTCGACTTTCACCCGGACCAGCCCTCCGCCCGGCGTGAGCCGCCGAGAGAGTCGTCACAGTCGGGCCGCCAGGGGTTGCTCTTATTACCGGTGGGTAGCATCATTACGTTACCGATTGGTATGTACGAGGAACCACTCTCACCGAGCCTTAACGGAGCCGTCGCCATGGGGCACTACAAGTCGAATCTCCGCGACATCGAGTTCAACCTCTTCGAGGTACTCGGCCGCGACAACGTGTACGGCACTGGCCCGTTCGGTGAGATGGACACCGAGACCGCCAAGACGATCCTCAGCGAGATCGCCAAGCTCTCCGAGAACGAGCTGGCCGCCTCCTTCGAGGACGCCGACCGCAACCCGCCGGTCTTCGACCCGACGACGAACACCGCGCCCGTCCCGGCGTCCTTCAAGAAGAGCTACAAGGCCTTCATGGACTCCGAGTACTGGCGCCTGGGCCTGCCCGAGGAGATCGGCGGCACCACCTCGCCCCGCTCCCTGATCTGGGCCTTCGCCGAGACGATCCTGGGCGCGAACCCGGCCGTGTGGATGTACTCCTCCGGCCCGGCGTTCGCCGGCGTCCTCTTCGAAGAGGGCAACGAGGTCCAGAAGAAGATCGCCGCGCTCGCGGTCGAGAAGCGCTGGGGCTCCACCATGGTCCTCACCGAGCCGGACGCCGGCTCGGACGTCGGCGCGGGCCGCACGAAGGCGGTCCAGCAGGACGACGGCTCCTGGCACATCGAGGGCGTGAAGCGCTTCATCACCTCGGGCGAGCACGACATGGAGGAGAACATCCTCCACTACGTCCTCGCGCGCCCCGAGGGCCACGGCGCGGGCACGAAGGGCCTGTCGCTCTTCCTCGTCCCGAAGTTCCACTTCGACTGGGAGACCGGCGAGCTGGGCGAGCGCAACGGCGTCTACGCGACGAACGTCGAGCACAAGATGGGCCTCAAGGCCTCCAACACGTGCGAGATGACCTTCGGCGACCAGCACCCCGCCAAGGGCTGGCTGATCGGTGACAAGCACGACGGCATCCGCCAGATGTTCATGATCATCGAGTTCGCCCGGATGATGGTCGGCACGAAGGCCATCGCCACCCTGTCGACGGGCTACCTGAACGCCCTGGAGTACGCCAAGGAGCGCGTGCAGGGTCCCGACCTGGCCAACTTCATGGACAAGACGGCCCCCAAGGTCACCATCACGCACCACCCCGACGTGCGCCGCTCGCTCATGACGCAGAAGGCGTACGCCGAGGGCATGCGCGCCCTGGTGCTGTACACCGCCTCCGTCCAGGACGAGATCCAGGTCAAGCAGGCCGCCGGCGAGGACACCGCGTCCCTGGTGGGCCTCAACGACCTGCTGCTGCCGATCGTGAAGGGCTACGGCTCCGAGAAGTCCTACGAGCAGCTCGCGCAGTCGCTCCAGACCTTCGGCGGCTCGGGCTACCTGCAGGAATACCCGATCGAGCAGTACATCCGCGACGCCAAGATCGACACCCTCTACGAGGGCACCACGGCGATCCAGGGCCAGGACTTCTTCTTCCGGAAGATCGTCCGCGACCAGGGCGCCGCGCTGAACGTCCTCACCGAGACGATCAAGAAGTTCCTGGCCGAGGGCGACGGCGGCGAGGAGCTGGCCCCGGCCCGCGACGCGCTCGCCAAGGCGGCCGTCGACCTCGAGGCCATCGTCGGCCAGATGGTCGTCGACCTCACCGCCACCGGCGAGGACGTCAAGAACATCTACAAGGTCGGCCAGAACACCACCCGCCTGCTGATGGCCTCCGGTGACGTGGTCGTCGGCTACCTGCTCCTCAAGGGCGCGGCCGTGGCCGCCGAGAAGCTGCCGGCCGCCTCCGCCAAGGACGTGCCGTTCTACACCGGCAAGATCGCGGCGGCGAAGTTCTTCGCCGGCGAGGTCCTCCCGGGCGTCGCGGTGGCCCGCGCGCTCGCCGAGGCCGTCGACAACACCCTGATGGAGCTCGACGAGGCCGCCTTCTAGGCCCGTAGCCCCCATCCCACAGCTGTACGCGGTGTACGTACGCGCAGACGGCCGGGTCCTCCGCACGGGGGCCCGGCCGTCGGCGTGCGCGGAGGTCGGCCCGACGCCCCCGCCAGGGGCCCCGTACCGCCTGTGGGCTGCGGGGTTCCCGGGATGTCCGTGGTTCGTGGGACGCTCGTGGGTATGAGTCCACAGGAGCAGCAGCGCGGCAGCAGGGGGTACTCGGTCCCGACCGGGCGCCCCTATGCCCTCAAAGAGCTGCAGTCCGCCGTGGGCAGCCTCGGAGACCACCTGAAGGAGCTCTACGACGGCGCCCACCCCACCGAGTACGAATCGGTGGCCGACGCCCTCTACACCGCCTTCCAGACCGCCGCCGGGCTCGCCCCCGCCAAGAGCTACACCGGCTGCCCGGAGCACCCCAACGGGGCGCTGGACCCCGAGGCGCCCGACGGCTGGGGGCGCTGCCTGATCTGCAACGACCGGCGCCGCCTCGGACTGCGCGCCCAGGGCGCCCGCGCCGCGGCCGCCGCCACCCCGCCCGCCGGGGAGCAGCGGCGGCTCGGCTATCCCGTGCCCGAGCCCCCGTACACGCTCCAGGCCCTCCAGACCCGGCTGAGGACGGTCGAGGAGCGGCGCTTCCACCTGAGCCTGTCCTCGCCCCCCGAGGACTTCGTCGCGATGGCCGACGACCTGCACCGCGCCTTCATCGTGGCGCGCGAACTGTCGCGCCCGCGCAACGCCTCCGGATGCTCCGAGCACCCCGGAGCACCCATCGATCCCGACGCCCCTCCCGGTGAGGCCTGTATCTTCTGCGCCGGACGCAAGAGACGCGCGCAGCGCTCCGCGCAGACCCCGGAGATGCTCCCGCGCATCCGCCGGGGCGAGCGCAGACAGTTGCAGCGCCGCTTCGACCGTCCGCCGGGCTGACCCAGCTCCGGGGCCCGGGCAACACCCCCGCGGCTCCTTCCTCCGGCCATCCGCCGCAGTCCGGCCATGACGAACACGACCGTCGTTAAGGTGACCCACATGAGCTCTCCCGCCGCCGCCCGCTTCGACCGCGGCCACACCGACGACCTGATGACCTTCCTGGCGGCAAGTCCGTCGCAGTATCACGCCGTGGCCAACGCGGCCGAGCGGCTGGAGAAGGCCGGATTCAGGCAGTTGGCCGAGACCGACGCGTGGGACGCGAGCACGGGAGGCAAGTTCGTACTCCGCGGAGGCGCGATCATCGCCTGGTACGTGCCCGAAGGCGCGGCCGCGCACACCCCGTTCCGGATCATCGGCGCGCACACCGACTCCCCCAACCTCCGGGTCAAGCCGCTGCCCGACACCGGCGCCCAGGGCTGGCGGCAGATCGCCGTGGAGATCTACGGCGGCACCCTGCTCAACACCTGGCTCGACCGCGACCTGGGCCTGGCCGGCCGCCTCACCCTGCTCGACGGCACCGAACGGCTCGTCAACATCGACCGTGCGCTGATGCGCGTGCCCCAACTCGCCGTGCACCTGGACCGGTCGGTGAACTCCGACGGCCTCAAGCTGGACAAGCAGCGGCACATGCAGCCGATCTGGGGCCTCGGCGACGTCCACGAGGGCGACCTGATCGCCTTCCTGGAGGACGAGGAAGAGCTGGACCGCGGCTCCGTCGCCGGCTGGGACCTGATGGTCCATTCGATCGAGCCCCCGGCCTACCTCGGCCGCGACCGCGAGCTCCTCGCGGGCCCCCGCATGGACAACCTCCTGTCGGTCCACGCGGCCGTCGCCGCCCTCATCGCCGCCTCCACGGCCGACACGCTCACGCACATCCCCGTCCTGGCCGCCTTCGACCACGAGGAGAACGGCTCGCAGTCGGACACCGGCGCGGACGGGCCCCTGCTGGGCAACGTGCTGGAACGTTCAGTCTTCTCCCGCGGCGGCTCCTACGAGGACCGCGCGCGGGCCTTCGCCGGCGCCATCTGCCTCTCCTCGGACACCGGCCACGCCGTGCACCCCAACTACGCGGAGCGGCACGACCCCACGCACCACCCGCGCGCCAACGGCGGCCCGATCCTGAAGGTCAACGTCAACCAGCGCTACGCCACCGACGGCAGCGGCCGCGCGGTGTTCGTGAGCGCCTGCGAACGCGCCGGCGTCCCGTGGCAGACCTTCGTCTCCAACAACTCGATGCCGTGCGGCACGACGATCGGCCCGATCACCGCGGCCCGCCACGGCATCCAGACGGTCGACATCGGCGTGGCCATCCTCTCGATGCACAGCGCCCGCGAGCTGTGCGGCGCGGACGACCCGTACCTCCTGGCCAACGTGATGCTGGCGTTCCTGGAGAACTGAGCCCGCGTCACCGTAGGTTCCCGACCGTGCCCGCCGGAGATCTCCCCGGCGGGCACGGTCGGTTCCGGGATCAGTCGTCCATGCCCGCCAGCACCAGCGGCAGCCGGGTCGCGCCGCCGGCGGTGATGTTCAGCGGCACGCCCCAGTCCTGCTGGTGGACGTGGCAGGCCGGGTACTCGTTCTCCGGGTCGTCGTCGCAGGAGGCGGCCATCGCGGAGACGTGCAGGACGCCCTCGGTCAGCTCCGGGTTCAGCGCGAGCTCCCGGAACAGGTCGGTCCCGGCGCCGTCGCCCGCCGTCAGCAGCTCGGGCGGCGTCGAGGAGACCAGCAGCCGGGTCGAGGGCCCGTAGCGGGTGTCGAGCTTCTGGCCGCTCGGGGCCTGGAAGACGATGTCGAGCCGGAGCGTGCCGGGGGCCACTTCGGTGGCGGCCCGCCGGGTCCGGTGGGCGACCGCGTCGACCCGTACGGCCTCCTCGGGAAGGCGCAGCCGGGTCAGCCGGTGCCGGGCGGACTCCACGACCACGATGTCGTCCCCGACCAGCACGGCGTCGCTGGGCTCGCGCAGGTCGGTCGCCAGCGTGGTGACCTGCCCGGTGGACGGGTCGAAGCGCCGCAGGGCGTGGTTGTACGTGTCGCACACCGCGACCGACCCGTCGGGCAGCGCGGTGACGCCGAGCGGGTGCTGGAGCAGCGCCTGGGCGGCGTCGCCGTCGCGGTGCCCGAAGTCGAAGAGGCCGGACCCGACGGCGGTGCGGATGGCGTAGCCGCCCTCCTCCGCCTCGACGTACCTCAGTGCGCTGGTCTCGGAGTCGGCGATCCACAGCCGGTCCTCCGTGGCCGCGAGCCCGGACGGCTGCGCGAACCAGGCCTCGGCGGCCGGACCGTCGTGCAGCCCCTCGTTGGTCGTGCCGGCGGCGACGGCCACGGTGTCGCTCTCGGGGTCCCAGGTCCACAGCTGGTGCACGCCCGCCATGGCGATCCACACCCGGCCCTGCCACCAGGCCACGTCCCACGGCGAGGACAGGTCGACCTCCAGGGCCGGCCCCGAGGTCGGGGACCCCTGCCACCACTGCCGCCCGGTCCCGGCGACGGTCTCCACGGCCCCGGTCACGGGGTCGAACCGCCGCAGCGCGTGATTGACGGTGTCGGCGACGACCACGGACCCGTCGGGCAGCAGCGCCAGCCCCTGGGGCTCGCTGAAGGCATCCGGCCCGAAGCCGCGCTCCCCGCCACCCACACGCCGTACGACGCTCTCCCCGTCGGGCTCCAGCTCCACCAGCTGGTGGCGGGTCGTGTCGGAGACGAGCAGGTTCCCGGACGGCAGGACGAGCGCCTTCCCGGGGAACCGCAGGTCCCCCGCCACCGGCTCGGGCGCCACGTACGGCCCGTCCCCGCGCCGCAGCGTCCCCTTGGCCTCGTGCTCGGCCTCCAGCTCCTCCACGAGCTTCGCGATGGCGTGCGCGTGCCCCTCGCCGGCGTGCTGCGCGACGACGTACCCCTCGGGGTCGATCACCACGAGCGTGGGCCAGGCGCGGACGGCGTACTGCTTCCAGGTCGCGAGCTCGGGATCGTCGAGCACGGGGTGGTGCACCCCGTACCGCTCGACGGCGTCGACGACGGCGGAGTGCTCGGCCTCGTGCACGAACTTCGGCGAGTGCACGCCGACGATCACGACGGTGTCGCGGTGCTTCTCCTCCAGCTCGCGCAACTCGTCGAGCACGTGGAGGCAGTTCACGCAGCAGAAGGTCCAGAAATCGAGGATCGTGATCCGTCCTCGCAGGTCGGCGAGGGTCAGATCCTTCCCGCCGGTGTTGAGCCAGCCCCCCTTGCCGATCAGCTCGGGGGCACGGACTCGGGCGCGACGGGGTGCGGGCGCGGGGGTGGGCGCCGGGGCAGCATCGTTCATCCTTCAAGCTTGCCACCCGTCTGTGAACCCGGGACCACGCCCGTACGAAGCGCCTGCTCAGGGCATGCGCGCCACCGTACGGGCGCGGTCCGGGTCAGCCGCCGCAGGATCGGGCGATCTTCTCGTTCCCGTCGATCTCGACCGGGAAGGCGGAGCCGCCGCCGAGGTTCACGGTCCATCCGTGGGTGACGGTGCCGGACGAGGGGTTGTCGGCGAGCCAGAAGGGGGGTGTGGTGAAGGAGCAGGTGCCGGCGGTCGGGCCCTGGGCCTCGGCGGACCGGAGGTGCGGGGTCACGAACTGCTTTCCGAGGGTCTCCAGGGCCGAGGGGTCACCGGACTTGGTGGCCGCCACCAGTCCGCCGTAGAAACCGGACACCGTCGGGTCGCCGCCCTTGCCGTCTCCGGCGTTCCTCGTGCAGGTCACGTCGACCACCTTCCCCGTGGTCACGTCGAAGGTGAGGGAAGGGCTCCGGTCGAGCGGTTCGGTCCCCCGGTACAGCAGGACCTGCCCCGCCACCAGCACGCCGTCGACCGCCTCGCCGCAGGTCACGCCGAGCGAGTCGGTGCCCCAGATCCGCCGGTACGTCGGCTCGTTGGCGAACAGCGCCGCCACCGCGGCCGGATCCACCCGGGCGCGGGTGGCCGGGTTCTGGTAGCGCAGGGCGGTGAGGAACAGGGTGTTGGTCGCCCGGCCCGGGTCGATCGGGGGCTGTTCGACGGGCGGGGAGGGGGCGGGAGGCAGGTCGGGGCTCGGCGCGGTCGCCGCCGGTGCCGGCGTCGAGGTGTGGTCCCGGCCCTCCTGGACGACGAAGCCGGCGCCCAGGGCCACGATCACCGCGGCCGCCGCACCCGCCCGCAGACGGCGCCGGCGCTGCCGTACCCGCCCGATGAGGCCGTCCACGTCGTAGCCGCGGGGCGGTTCCTGGGCCGCACGGTCGAGCATGGCCGCGGCCAGCTCCTCCTCCAGGTCGAAGTCCTTCATGCCGTCCCTTCCGAACCCGCGCGCAGTGCCTGTGTACCGACGGTCGACCGGAGCTTCGACAGGCCCCGGGCCACCTGGGACCGGACCGTGCCGGCCGAGATGTTCATCAAGCGGCCGATCTCCGCGTCGTCGAGGTCCTCGAAGTACCGCAGCACCAGCACGGTGCGCATGCCGACCGGCAGGGACTGCAGTCCGCGCATCAACTCGTCGCGGGCCACGAGCCCTTTGTACGGGTCGACGTGCCCGCCCCCGATGCCGTCGTCCAGGGGCACTTCCGGACGGCCTCGCAGCCCGCGCCAGCGGTCGTTCGCGAGGTTCACCAGGATCCGGCGGGCGTAGGCCTCCGGTGCGTCGGCGGAGCGGACCTTGCGCCAGTGCCGGCACACCTGCTCCAGCGTGGACTGCACCAGGTCGTCGGCCACGTGCCGCTCGCCGGTGATCAGCAGGGCGGTCCGCCCTCGTCAACGCCGGGGCGATCTGGGCCCTGCTCCGCCACGTGGCCCGGCGGGCCGTCGTCGCCGCCGCTCGGGGCTAAGAGGCTCCGAAGCTCCGGAGGGAGGCGACCAGGGCGGTGACGAAGGTGTTCTGGACCTCGGGCGGGAGGAGGTCCAGGGAGAGGTACGGGTTGAGGTCCTCCAGCTCCACCAGGAGGAGGTCGCCCGAGGGGGCGCGGCAGGCGTCCACGCGCTGGATGCCGTGCGTGAGGGTGTTCCACGCGATGAAGGTGCGGGCGAAGGCCAGGTCCGCCGGGGTGGGGTCGTAGGGGACCAGTTCCCAGCGGCGGGCCGGGTCGGGGGCGTAGAGGGCGTACTGGAAGGCGTCGTCGACGAAGTAGAAGGACACCTCGTACGCGAAGTCGATGCGCGGCTGGATCAGGAACTCCCCCGGGGCGCAGTCCGGGTGCGGGGTGAAGGTCAGACCTATCGAGTCCGCGCCCTGCTTCGGCTTCACCGCGTAGGAGGGGGACGGGGGCAGCAGGGCGAGGTCCGCCGGGTCGTCGACCGTGGGGATGACCGGGTGGCCCGAGGCGGTCAGGTCGACCAGGTACTGCTTGCCCGCCATGTCGCCGCGGCCCGTCAGCGGGTTGTAGACCCGGGTGCCGGCGGCGAGGGCGGCCGCGCGGAAGGAGTCGTAGGCCTCCTGGTGGTGCAGGACCGGGCCGCTGTTGCGGACGACCACGGTGTCGAAGGCCGGGAGGAGGGCCTCCGCGTCCAGGGGGTGGCACAGGGCCAGGGGGAAGTGCTCGCGCAGGCGTGCGGTGAGGAAGACGTCCTCGTCGCCGTAGCGGCGGCCGCGCGCCGGGTAGGCCAGGTCGGTCACGTAGAGGAGAGGCATGACCGGAACCTATCGCGGGCAGCGATGAGGGCGTGAAATACCTGGTACGGGACAAAATGCTGGCCGTCGGGGACGACTACTGGATCGAGGACGAGGACGGGCGGCACGCCTTCCTCGTCGACGGGAAGGCTCTGCGGTTCCGGGACACCCTGGAGCTGAAGGACCCCGACGGGCGGATCCTCATCACTTTGCGGGAGAAGCTCTTCGCCCTGCGCGACGCGATGACGCTGGAGCGCGACGAACGGCGGCTCGCGGTGATCCGCAAGAAGCGGTTCTCACTGCTGCGCAACCACTACCTGGTCACGCTCAACGAGGGCACCGAGCTCGATGTCAGCGGGCGGATCCTGGACCGGGAGTTCAAGGTCGAGTACGAGGGGGAACTGCTCGCGCTGATCTCCCGCCAGTGGTACCGGATCCGCGAGACGTACGCCGTCGACGTGGTCCGCGAGGACGCCGACGCCTCGCTGCTGATCGCCGTCGCGGTGTGCGTGATCCGGATGGCGGAGAAGGAGCGGGAGGGCCCGGGGGACGACGCCTAGACGCACCGCCGCCGCTCAGTCGCAGCTGCCGCGTCCGCAGTCCTTGAGCGGGCCGGCGCCCGGGATGGCCGTCAGGGCCTCGCGCAGGGCGGCGCGCTCGGGCCCGGTGAGGCTCTCGTCGTACGTGACCTCCAGCCGGGTCAGGGAACCGACGGGCGACTCGTGAATGCCGGTCACGCCGTACGGCCACAGGTCCCCCTTGGCCAGGCCGTCCTCGCCGTACAGGGGGCCGGGGATGACCACGGAGTAGGCGTACGTGGGCCTCAGCCAGGCGTTGTACGCCAGCGAGCCCGCGGCGGTCAGCGCCGACGCGGCCACCAGCACGGCCACACCGGCGCACACGGGGGCACCACCGGGACTGCGGCGCGGATCGGCCCACGCGGCGAGCAGCAGGACGACGGCCGACGGGATCACCGGGAAGAACCCGAAGAGGGCCAGCAGGGTCCCGACGAGGAGCCCGAAGCCGCCGAGGGCGACGCACAGGGTCCGAAACGCATCGCGCTCCCGGACGAAGAGGGTGCAGGCGAGGGCGACGAGAGGGAGGAGCAGGACCATGCCGAGCGGCGACGTCGCGCAGAAGGCGGTCATGGCGACCATGAGGAGGGTGGCGAGGCCGGCCAGCGAGCGCTGGAGCCAGTGGATCCGTTCCACCGGCTCCGATTCCACCGCACGCGACCGCTCGGACCCTGCCTGCGCCGGTCCCGCTTCCGCCGTCACGTCCCTCATGGCCCGCACCCCGTTCCCGTACCCGTACCCGCCCGAGGCCCCCGGTGGGTCCGGGCGAGTAAAGCACGCGCGTACTGCGGGCCCTCCGACGGGCCGCTCGACGGGCTCAGAGGCCCAGGCGGCGGTCCTTCAGGGCCGGGAACTGCTCGCGGGTCTCGGCGACCTTCTTCGGGTCGAGGTCCACCGTGAGGACCTCCTCCCCCGGGCCCGCCTCCGCGAGGACCTCGCCCCACGGGTCCACGACCAGGCTGTGTCCGGCCTGCTCCACGCCCCCGTTGGTGCCGGCCGTCCCGCACGCGAGGACGTACGACTGGTCCTCGACGGCGCGCGCCCGGTTCAGCAGGGTCCAGTGGCCCCGGCGGCGGGCCGGCCAGCCCGCCGAGACGACCAGAGTGGTGGCCCCCGCGTCGACCAGACCGCGGAACAGCTCCGGGAAGCGCAGGTCGTAGCAGGTGGCGAGGCCGAGGGTCTGCTCCGGCAGGTCGACCGTGGTGAGGGACTCGCCCGCGGACATCAGGACGGCCTCGCCCTGGTCGAAGCCGAAGCGGTGGATCTTGCGGTAGGTGGCGGCGAGCTCGCCCGTCGGGGAGAGGACGAGCGCGGTGTTGTAGAGCGAGCCGTCACCCGCGCGCTCCACGAAGGAGCCCGCGTGCAGCCAGACCCCGGCGTCGCGGGCGGCCGCGGCCATGGCCCCGTAGGTCGGGCCGTCCAGCGGCTCGGCCTCTGTCTCGAACTGTTCGTAGGCGAAGGCGCCCACGGTCCACAGTTCGGGCAGGACGACGAGGTCCGAACCGGACTGTTCGCGCACGAGGTCGGCGACCCGGGAGCGGCGGGAAACCACCGACTCCCCCTCATTCACCGCGATTTGGATCAGGGAAGCGCGCACAGTACCACCGTCCTGGCTTTCAAGCCGTCAACTCGGGCCTACGATCGTCACACGAAAGCACTGCCGGGGTGCTCACCGGCAGCGTAGTTTTGAAGCCATTGCACAAGCTTCCAGAACGCGCCAATGCACCTAACGCGCCAACAGGCCGATGAACAGCACGCGAGGGGTCCCGTTGACCGTCCATCCGCATCCCAGCCTTCAGCCCTATGCCGACGCGTGGACCCACTCCATCGAGGCGATATCCGAGCTGGTCCTTCCGTTGACGGAAGGCGAGTGGAGCCGGGCGACGCCCTGCCCGAACTGGTCCGTGCGCGATGTCGTGTCGCACGTCATCGGCATCGAGTGCGAGCAGCTGGGCGACCCGCGGCCGATCCACACCCTGCCGCGGGACCTGCGGCACGTGGTCGACGAGTTCTCCCGGTACATGGAGGTGCAGGTCGACGTGCGGCGCCACCACACCGCACCCGAGATGACCTCCGAGCTGGAGTACACGATCATCCGCCGCTCCCGGCAGCTGCGGAACGAGAAGCGGGAACCGGACACGATGATCCGCGGCCCGCTGGGCGAGCCGGCGACGCTGGAGCACTCGCTGCGGCTGCGCGCGTTCGACGTGTGGATGCACGAGCAGGACCTGCGCGCGGCCCTGGGGGCACCGGGGAACTGGGACTCGCCGGGTGCCTACGTGGCCAGGGACGTGCTGCTGTCCGGGCTGCCGAAGGTGGTCGCGAAGAAGGCGGGCGCGCCCGCGAACTCGGCCGTCGTCATCGACGTGCACGGGGCGCTGGAGTTCATGCGGACCGTACGGGTCGACGCGGAGGGCCGCGGCACCATCGACAAGGCCCCCTCGCTGGGGCCCGCGGTGACGCTGACCCTGGACTGGGAGACGTACGTGCGCCTGGCGGGCGGCCGGGTGCGTGCGCACACCGTCGCCGACCGGGTGAAGGTGGAGGGCGACCCGGCGCTGGCCGAGGCGATCCTGACCCACTTCTCCGTGACCCCGTAGGTCCGGGGCCGGGTCGGGGCAGGGTCGGGGCAGGGTCGGGGCTGGTTCCTGTGTCGTTCCCCGAGATCCCTGCCGACCGGGGCATGGGGGCGATCCTCGCGCGGTACCTGCACTCCCTGGACGTGCACGGGGAGGAGTGCGCGCCGGCCGAGCTGGAGCAGTTGCGCTCCATCGCCCGCGACCTGACCGGTGCCTGCCTCACCGGGGGACCCGGCGCCGAGGAAGAGCCGTCCGAGGAACACCGCACCCGGGCGCTGCTGGCCCGGATCGACACCTTCATCGGGCACAACCTCGGCGATCCCGAGCTGAGCCCGTCCGTGGTCGCCGCCCGGCACGGCCTCTCGTTGCGCAGGCTCCAGCTCCTCTTCCGGGAGCGCGGGGAGAGCGTGGCGGCCGCGATCCGCCGGCGCCGGCTGGAGCGCTGCCACGAGGACCTCACCGACCCCGAACGGCTCGCCGTCCCCGTCCACACCGTGGCCCTGCGCTGGGGGTTCACCAACGCCTCGGTGTTCAGCCGGCTGTTCCGCGAGACGTACGGAGCCGGTCCGCGCGCGCTGCGCCGCGCGGCGGCGCAATCCGCCCCACCGGCCGCCAAACCCGCTGCGCGCATTGTCAACAGTCCCTGCACGCAGGGCACACTCGGCCGCACGGGGCCCTCGTAGGCTCGGCAAGCGTTGGCCGGAACCCGACTCCGCGGAGCGGACGGACGGACGGGCGGGAAAGGACGGGGGTCTGTCCCGCCCGGGCCCGTCCCCCGCGGTACGGGGGCCTACGCGGATGCCGGGCCGGCACCGGACCTCACCGGGCCGGCCCCGGGTCGGCAGGGGTGCCGACGGGGGCGGCCCCGGAGGCCGCCGCGGCGGTGGCCGACCGTACCGGGGCCGGCGCAAGCGGCGCCGACGGCGAGGCCAGGACCACCGGGGTGACGGGGGCGAGCTGAGCCGCCCGCTCGCGTTCGCGGGCCAGGGCGCGGCCGCGCAGCCGCAGGATCTGGGCGATGCCCAGGAGTTCCAGGACGAAGACCGACGAGAACGCGATGCGGTAGTTGTCCCCGGTGGCGTCGAGCAGCAGGCCCACCACCAGCAGGGTCGTCATGGAGGCGATGAAACCGCCCATGTTGGTGATTCCGGAGGCGGTGCCCTGACGGTCCGCCGGGTTGGCGGGGCGGGCGAAGTCGAAGCCGATCATCGAGGCCGGCCCGCACGTGCCCAGCACCAGGCAGAGCGCGATCAGCAGCCACATCGGGGCGTGGTCCCCGGGGTAGACCAGGACCGAACCCCAGAGCAGGGCGGTCAGAGCCACCGTGCCCAGGGCCAGCGGGATCCGGGAGGACTGGCGGCGGCCGACGACCTGGCCGTAGACCAGCCCGAGCGCCATGTTCGAGGCGACCACCAGCGTCAGCAGTCCGCCCGCGGTGGTGCGCGAGAGCCCCTGGGCCTCGACGAGGAAGGGCATGCCCCACAGCAGCAGGAACACCATCGCCGGGAACTGCGTCGTGAAGTGCACCCACAGGCCGAGCTTGGTGCCGGGCTCCTTCCAGGAGTCGGCGATCTGGCGCCGTACGAAGCCCCCCGCGCCGGTGCTTCCCGCGCCGGTGGCCGGCCGCGGCGCGGGCTCGTGCCCTTCCGGGTGGTCGCGCAGGAACAGCACGAGCGGGACCAGGACGACCAGCCCCGCCACCGCGCTGCCCGCGAACGCCGGCACCCAGCCGACCCCGTGCAGCACGGGGGCCAGGACCAGCGTGGAGATCAGGTTGCCGGCCATCCCGACCAGGCCGGCCAGCTGCGCCATCAGCGGGCCCCGGCGGGCCGGGAACCAGCGGGTGCCGAGTCGCAGGACGGAGATGAAGGTCATGGCGTCCCCGCAGCCCAGCAGGGCGCGGGCCGCCAGGGCCATCCCGTAGGAGGGGGAGAGCGCGAAGCCGATCTGGCCGGCGGTGAAGAGCACGGCGCCGAGGGTGAGCACCTTCTTGGTGCCGAGCTTGTCCACCATCAGGCCGACGGGTATCTGCATGCCCGCGTAGACCAGGAGCTGGAGCAGGGAGAACGTGGACAGCGCCGAGGCGTTCACGTGGAAGCGGTCGGCGGCCTCCAGCCCGGCGACGCCGAGGCTGGTGCGGAAGATGACCGCCACGAAGTAGACGGCGACACCGATCGACCAGACGAGCACCGCCTTGCGGCCGCCCGGCGGGTCCCTGAAGACGGCGTGGGAGGCCGCGGGGGAGCCCGCGGAGGGCACAGCGGACGCGGAGCTCATCGGGAAGACCCCCGCACCAGTTCCCCGATCCGGCCCACGTGGGCCCGTACCGCCGCGGCGGCCGTGTCGGCGTCGCCCGCGCGCAGGGCGTCGAGGATCTCCCGGTGCTCGGCCAGCGTCCGCTCCACCCGCTCGGGGTGCGCGTGCAGCAGGGCCACGCCCATGCGGAGCTGACGGTCGCGCAGTTGGTCGTAGAGGCGGCAGAGGATCTGGTTGCCGGCGCTGCGCACGATCTCCGCGTGGAAGGCCCGGTCGGCGGCCATCATCGCCCCGAGCTCGCCCGCCTCACCGAGCCTGCGCTGCTCCTCGACCAGTTCCGCGAGCCGTTCCAGTAGCCCCGCCGGGGCGGGCACGGCCCGGCGGACGGTGAACTCCTCGACCAGCAGCCGGGTTTCGATCACGTCGGCGATCTCCTGGGCGGAGACCGCGAGGACGAGGGCGCCCTTCTTCGGGTACAGCTTCAGCAGCCCCTCGGTCTCCAGCCGCAGCAGCGCCTCGCGTACCGGTGTGCGCGAGACCCCGACGGCGACCGCGAGCTCGCCCTCGGTCAGCAGCACGCCGCCCTCGTAGCGGCGGTCGAGCACGGCCTGCTTGACGTGTTGGTAGACGCGTTCGGCAGCGGTCAGGGTGGTACCGGCGGTACGGGCGGGTGGCATGCGCACAGCATAGATACAACAGAGGTGCAAGTGGGGCGGCGTCCACCATCTGGACCTCACGGCACCGTCACGATGCGGACCTCACAGCACGGTGACGTCCAGCACGAACTCGTCGAACGCTGCCTCCTCCGGATAGGGCGGCCGCACCTGCGCGAAGCGGATCCTGGCCCGGCCCGCCACCCGGCCCCGTACGACGTACAGCCGCTCCACCGTCGCCCCGGGCAACAGCGGCCGCCCGGGGTCCACCGGGTCCACCGGGTCCACCGGACTCTCCGCCACCGAGACGGCGTCCGCGTCGCCCGTCACCCGCCAGGTCCAGACGTAACCGCGCGCACCGCGCCCGGTGAGCCGCACCTCGTACGGCTCGCCCGGCGCGAGCTCCACCTCGCGCACCTCCACACGGACCGCTCCTCTCTTGTGGCGGTCTACGCCGGTCCGATCACCGGCCCCTCCTGCCAGCCGGCGCCGTCGCGCCAGTAGTGCTGGAGCCGGCGGTCCGTGCGCAGGACGATCACCTCCAGGTTGAACCCGAAGCTGCCCTGGAGCATCCCGGTGACCGCCAGCACGTCGTGGCCGAAGACGGCGGAGCGCTGCCAGGCGGCGCCGCCCGCGTTGCCGCGCCACCAGTGCTCGACGCGGCCGCCCCCGCCCGTCACGCACAGCTCGTAGTTCCCGGCGGTGTCCTCGTCGGCCGCCCCGTACTGCGCCTCGATCAGGCACGGCGCGGAGGTGATGCCGGAGCCGAAGACCTCGCCGGGGCGCCAGACGAACCCGTTCGGGTCGTCGCGCCACCACAGCTGCATCCGGCCGTCGGTGCGGGTGGCGACCAGGTCGAGGTGGCGGGCGCGGGTCTGGACCAGGGCCGGGCCGAAGTGGGCGATGCCGGAGGCGAAGCGGCCGCCGTCGTTCCAGGTCCAGGGGGCGCCGTTGATCCGCCACCAGTGGTTGAGGCGGCCGTCGGCGGTGCGGACGACCACTTCGAAGTTGCCGGGCGCCCCGTAGTCGCTCTGGATGAAGGCCGGGGTCGACCCGACCGCCGCGTCGCCGGGGCCGAAGGCGCCGCCGTCGCGCCAGGCGCCGCCGAAGTGCTCGTAGTACCAGTGGCGCAGCCGGCCGCCGGTGGTGACGTGCAGCGACTCCATGTTCCGGTTGTACGTGGTCCCCGTGAAGGCGGGCTGGCCCGAGGCGTCGGAGCCGAAGGTCTGGGCGCGGGTCCACGCGAAGGGGGCGTCGCCCTCGCGCCACCAGTGCCGCAGGGAGACGCCGCCGTCCCCGCTGAGCGCCGCCAGCTCGAAGTTGCGGTGGGCACGGCCGTTGCCGCTCTCGTAGACGTTGCCGGTGTGCAGGCGGCGCTTGCTCCACGGGTCGATGTTGGTGCCCTGCAGCCCGCACTTCGCCCAGTCGTCGATCCGCACCTCGCCGTACGCGATCCGGCCGTGGCCCCCCACGTGGTAGCCGGTCCCCCAGGAGTTCTTGAACAGCCAGCAGCCGGCCGCGTCGTCGTAGCCGGTGATCAGGACGCAGTGACCGCCCGCCAGGCGGTCGCTGGTGCGGTGGTAGACGCCGGAGCCCAGGCCGAAGAAGTCCTCGTACACGTCGAAACAGGCGGTCAGCGGGCCCACCGTGTCCAGCCACACCTTCTGCTGCTCCACGTCGCCGAGCCGGACGTACCCCGTGATGCGGACGGTCCGGCCGGAGCGGTCCCAGCTCGGGGTGTACTCCGCCCGCCAGGCCTCCCGGCGGTCGACGGGGGTCCCGGGCGGCGGCGGCGAGTACGGCCAGCAGCCCGGGTCCGCGAGTCCGCCGTTGGTCCGGATCCAGTCGAGGGCGGCCTCGGGGCTGCCCGTCTGTCCGCAGGTCGCCTTCAGCCCGTCGTGCACGTCCCCCTCGGAGCGCTCGGCCCACACGTGGTGCTCGATGCGGGCCATCGACTCCACCAGGCCGGCCGCCCCGAACGCCCAGCAGGAGCTGCACGGGTTCTGGTCCTTCACCTTGGTGAGCCAGGGCCGGCCCCACCGGCTGCGCCAGTCCACGGCGGACGGCCGGGCCGCCGCGGTCGCGGAGGCGCGCGCGCCGGTGTCCGCCCCCGGGAGCAGCCCGTGCGCCGTCCTGCGCCGGTTGAGGTGCGGATTGCCGCTGTAGTGGCCCACGAGGCTGCGCAGATCCACCGGCGGCGCCGCCCCGGCCGGGGTGAGACCGGCCTCCGCCGTGGCCGCACCGAGCCCCAGGGAGGGTCTCGGAACGACGTCCCCGTCACCGAGGTGCTCGCTCACCGACCACCGCGCCCCGCGCTCCGCGAGCAGGGCCCGCAGCTCCCCCGCCGTCTGGACACGCCCCTCCGACTGCTCCGGCATTCCGGCCCCCCAACGCACCGTACGGATCCGAGCCCCGGGAGCGTCCACCTGCGCGGAGGGCGCGTCAAGGGGGTCCGTACGGTCGCGCGGCGGCACGGCGGTCGCACGGGTGCGCGGCGTGCCCCGATCCCTTCGGTCGAGGGAAACCGGGCCGCGCCGGGGGCAGCCCGTTCAGGTCAGCGGCTTGTGCCGGCCGCCCACGCCGAGATCTCCGCGGCGCCCCGTCGGACCGCTTCCTCCCCGTCCCGCGCGAGCTGTCCGCAGGCCGCTACGACGTCCGGCACACCCTCCGGCCCCTCGCGCGCGTCGTGCACTCCGGTCCACATCCAGTCGGCCCGGCTGTCGTCGGCCCGGACCACCGCGAGGGCGAGGAGCCTCACCGCGGCCTGGGTCCCCGTACGGGCCAGGGCCTCCGCCGTCTCTCGCGTCACCGCGGTGTCCTCGGCATCCAGCAGGAGCCCCACCAGCACCTCCGCGGCCGCCGGAACATCGGCGAAGGCGGCGAGGTCACGCCCAGCCCGAGCACGTCGCGTCCACGAAGGGGACCACGCCCCGGCCAAGGCCGACTCCCACCCACCCGTCATCTCCTGCACGACCAGACGGTCTCATGCCCCGCGAGGTAGGCAGGGAGCGGCCCGATCCGGAAGTGCCGGTACTCCGAGGGCGGGACGGTGCTTCCGGGACCTCGCGCGGAGGCCGTGCTGTCCCGCGCGGCGGACGCCGAGTGCCCTGATCTGCGGGTCCGGCCGACTCCCCACGGGGTTCCTGACCGGTGCCATCGGGGAGCGTCTCGTTCGTCCGGCCCGCCACCGCACGGGTGCTGCCGCTTGTCGACCACGACCGCCCCGGCGGGGCGCTGCCGCCTCTGTGCGGGCAGCGCCGGGCCGGAAGGGCAACTGCCCGCCGCTACTGGACGGGGAGCGGGACCGGGAGGGGCGGGGCCGGGACCGGGAGCGGGGGGAGGCCCGGGAGGCCGAGGCCGGTGAGCAGGGCGACGAGGGCGGCGACCAAGTCGGTCACCACGTCCGTGGCCTTGGCCTTGGCGTCGGTGGAGCAGCCGCAGGGACCGGCGGCCTTGGTGAGCCCGTCGACGGAGGCCTTGAGCTTGTCGACGGCGCCGGTGGCCAGGTCCAGCGGACCGGCGGCGGGCTTGGCCTTGTGCGCGGAGACGGGGAGCGCGGGGGCCGCGACGGGCAGCTTCGGAGCCGCGACGGGCAGCGCCGGGGCCGCGACAGGGAGCTTCGGAGCCTCCACGGGGAGCTTCGGCGCTTCGACCGGCAGCGCCGGAGCGTCCACCGGCAGCTTCGGAGCCTCGACGGGCAGCTTCGGAGCCTCCACCGGGAGGGCCGGGGCCTCCACCGGCAGCTTCGGAGCCTCGACGGGCAGCTTCGGAGCCTCCACCGGGAGGGCGGGAGCCTCCACCGGGAGCTTCGGCGGGTCCACCGGGAGGTTCGGTGCGTCCACCGGCGGGACCGGTACCGGCAGAGCCGGGGCGGCGGGCAGGCTCTTCTTCAGGTCCTCGATCGCGGCGGCGATCTTCTCCTTGAAGGCGGCCAGATCCGCTTCCGGGATCTTGCCGTCGGGGGACTTCAGGACGGCCGCCAGCAGATCGGTGATGGGTTTGAGCAGCCCCCCGACCCCGCCCAGCGACTGCACTTGAGCGAGCAGGGCCTCGGTGCCGGGGATGGCCTTCCCGGCCGGGGCGGAAACGAAGGCCGCGGCGGCCTGCGGCTTCGCGGGCGAGTGCGCGGCTGCCGACGCCAGACCGGGGGACGCGGTCAGCAGGGTCAGGCAGAGGGCGGCGGGGACGGTGTAGCGCGTGATGCGGTGCAACGGAAATCTCCTGTCGGACCGTCACGCCCCGCCTCGGCATGGGACGTGCCGTGGCGTGACGTGACATGGGACGTGTCCCAGCCAACTCACCGACAGCCCGTCAGGCCCCGCAACCCGAGCCCCCGCACCGCCGAGGGGGACACGCCGCGCAACCGGCCTACGTACGCCCCTGACCTGCACGGACACCGTCACCCTCGGGCGATGCCCCGTCAGGCGGGCCCGGCCCCCGGCTACGGGGTCATCGACTGCCCGCCGATCCCCGGCACCCCCGCGAGCTGCCCCTGCCACCACACCTCCACCGCGTCGCGGCTCATGTCCGCCCAGGCCGGGGTCCGCTCGACCTGCGCACGCCCGAGCCGGCGGGCCAAGGCGACCAGCTCCCGTCCGGCCCCGCCGCGCACCTCCTCGTAGCCGCGCAGCAGCGCCTCGACGGAGTCCGCCCGCCGCCAGCCGTCGGCGAAGGCGGTGGCGTCTTGGAGGGCCTTGGCGGCGCCGCTCGTGTTGTGCGGGCGTACGACACTGGCCGCGTCCCCGGCCAGCAGCAGGCGGCCGGCAGTGGTGCGCGCGGTCTCCAGGTCGTAGATGGGCTGGACGAAGGTGTCCCGCGGGTCCGTCGCCGCGAGCGCCCGGCCCCAGTACGGCGGGAACTCCCGCTCCAGCAGCGCCCCGAGGTGCTCCGTGAGTTCCGGGGTCAGCCCGCCGGGCGGGAAGCTCGTCGGGTCGTCGTAGCGCAACTGCCCGTCCTGGGGCGGCGGGGCGTAGAGGACCCAGTTCACCCGGGGCCCCTCCGGCCCGGGGATGCGGTAGATGACACAAGTGCCGCCGGGGAAGCAGACGGTGGTCACCGCCGCCGGATGCGAGTCCACGGCGCCGGTCGGCACCAGCCCCGCGTCGAAGTTGCCGCGCCAGCACACGTACCCGGCGTAGTGCGGCCGGGACTCGGGGCAGACCGCCGCGCGCACCACGGACCGGTAGCCGTCCGCGCCGACGACCAGGTCGTACCGCTCGGCCCCGCCGCCCGCGAGCCGCACCTCGCCGTCCCCGGCCACGCCCGTCACCGTCTCGCCCTGCCGGTAGACCACCGCGTCCGGGACCGCCTCCCGCAGCCCGCGCCAGAGCTGTCCCCAGTGGTACGAGTGGAACGGGAACGGCTGCTCCCAGATCAGCCGGCCCCCCGCCCCCGCCTCCGGGTCGCGCACCACCCACCGGCGGCGCTCCAGCCGGTGCGCGGGGATCCCTTCGGGGAGCGCCCCGCTCGCCCGCAGTTCGACGGCCCGGTCGTCGTGGACGCACAGCCCGACCCCCCGGTCCGCGAGCCGCCCGCGGGTACGCTCCAGCACCACCACCTCGGCCGCGCCGGCCCGCGCGGCCGCCGTGGCGAACGCACAGCCCGCGATGGAACCACCGACCACCGCGACCGAACCCGTACCGCTCCGCATGGCCGCACCCTACTGGCGTTCCGGCTGCTCCCACCTGACCTCGCCGTCGTGCCACTCGTCCGTGGGGGCGAGGCCGCACGCGCGGGCGACGGCCGCGGAGGCGGCGTGGTCAGGGTGGACATGAGCGATGACGGCGTGGACCGCCGCCTGGGTACGGAGCCACCCGACCAGGCCGGCTGCGGCCTCGGTGGCGATGCCGCGCCCCTGCCAGGGCGTGCCGATCACCCAGGCGACCTCGGCGACGCCGCCGCTCACGGTCGCCTGCACGGTGCCGACCAGGCAGTCGGCGTCGTCGAGCCGCACCACCCAGTTCCACCAGGTGACGCCCGGGTCCGGCGACCCGGCGGCGAGTCGCGCGTAGCGCGTGCGCAGCTCCGGCTCGGTGAGGGGGGCTCCCCCGATGAAGCCATGCAGCTCCGGATCCCCGAGCACGGTGGCCATCTCCCCCGCGTGGGCGGCCTCCAGCGGCAGCAGCGTGAGCCGCCCGGTCCGGATGATCACGCCGAGGCCGCGAAGGCCGCCCACGCGGCGGGGGCCAGTCGGATCACGGGCCCGTCGGCGTCCTTGCTGTCCCGGACTGCGACGGTCCCGACCACGTTGGTGGCCACCTCGACGCAATCCGAGTTGACCTGGCCTTCGCTGTAACTGGACTTCTTGAAATGGAAGTTGTTCACGTGTCTACGTACCTTTGCTGATCGCTTCGATCAGGTCGATGGAAGCCTGCGGCGCGAGACTCAGGCGTGCCACGCGCTCGAACGTCCGGGTGTACTCCCCGCTGGCTTCCGCCCCCTCTGCCCACACAGTAGACGCGATGCCCTCCGCGTAGCCCACGTCCAGCGCGCCGGGTCCGGCGAACGAAAGGACGTTGAACGCGCCGCCGGCGGCATGGTGCGCCCCTGCGCGGAAGGGCAGTACCTGAACGTGGATGTGGGGCAGCCTTGCCATCTCCGCGAGGTGGTCGAGTTGCGCCCGCATGACGTCGGGGCCACCGATCTGCTGACGCAGAGCAGCCTCCCAGAGCACCGCATGGAACCCCACCGGCTTCTCACCCCACAGCCGCGCTTGGCGCTTCAACCTGGACTGCACCAGCACCTCGATCTCGTCGGGATTCGTCCAGTCGGACGTCACGCCGAGAGCCCGCACATAGTCCGCGGTCTGCAGCAGTCCGGGCACCAGTGCCAGTTGCCAGGTGCGGATGTAGGTCGCCACCTCTTCCATCGCCACGTACTCGCCGAGACCGCCCACCCTGGGGACGTGGTGCCACCAACCCTTGGCCTTGCGGCGCTCGCGGTCCAGACGGGCCAAGTCCAGCAGGCTGTTCACGAACTCCGGGTCCGTCACTCCGTAGAACTCGCACAGCACGCGGATGTCCGGGTCCCGCATGGGAACCCAACCGCTCTCCATCTTCTGGACCTTCGTCGGCGTCGCGGTGATCTCCGCAGCCGCCTGGGCCTGGGTTCTCCCGGCCGCCGCACGCAGCTTGGACAGTTCGCCACCCAACCTGCGGCCCAACACGGTTGACACCCGGTTGCCCTCGGGCTCTCGCATTCCACGGTTCACCGCGCCAGTCTCCCGCCATCCTCCGGCCGAAGTCGACACCGTCACCCATTCAGGGAACATATTCCCCGAACGGCTTGTGCCCCAGAGGTGTCATCCCTACGGTCGGCATCGAAGGAACTACTCACCGCACAGAGTCAGTTGGCGGAAGCGCACCGGGCTGCCCGGCATGCCACCGCCCGTACCGGAGGTGCACATCCATGGAGCGTCAGGACGTACGGAACTACCCGCCCCGCCAGGACTCCGTACCGAGGGCCCGTCGGCACTCCGCCTGGCTCGCGGTCGCCTGGGGGCAGCCCGAGCTCGCTTCGGACGTGGCGCTGCTGACGAGCGAGCTGCTCACCAACGCGCTGCTGCACGGCTCCCTGTGGGACCGGTACCTCCGGGTCGCGGTCCAGCTCACGGGAGCAGTGCTCCGCATCGAGGTCACCGATCCAAAGGGAGAGCGCCGCCCCGAACCGCGAGCGGTGACCGACGACGACCAGTTCGGGCGCGGCCTGCACATCGTGAGCGCGCTCTCGGAGCGCTGGGGCTCCTGCGACCGGGTCGTCGGCAAGACCGTCTGGGCCGAGCTGGCCCACGGAGGGCACAGGGTCCCCCGTTAGGCTGATCCACATGGATGGGTGGACGGCGCCGAGTTCCATCGAGCGCGAGCTGTACGGGGCCAAGGCGCGCGGGGACTGGCCGGGGTACCTCGACGCCCTCGCACGGAGCGAGCTGTTCCTCGCGCAGTCCCGGGCCCAGGTCGAAGCCGAGCCCACGAAGGTGCGGTTCCACCCCACCCCCGACCGGCGCTCCCTCGTCGTCCACACCCGCGGGATGCTCCCCGCCCCCGACCCGCACACCGTGTACCTGCCCAGGTCCCTCGCCTGGTTCGCGAACGCCTGGGACTCCGCCGACCCCCCGTACCTCGCGGTGAACCCCGGATCCCCCGCCGAGGCCTACCTCGCCACCACCCCCGCCGACCTCGCCCGCTGGCGCGCCCACTGGGACGCCGCCGCCCCGGTGTGGGGGCTCGCCCCCGGAGCCGTGCACTCCCTGCACGTCGGCGGCCCGCTGCACGGGCCGGTCGCGCACGGGCTCGCCGTCGGAGCCCATCTCGCCGTCTCCAACGGGGAGTTCTGGAACGCGCTGGCCTACCACGGCAACGGCTACCTGCGAGAGCGCGAGCGGCTGCGCAAGGGCTGGGGCATCACCACCGCCGCCGAGTGGCACGACACACTGCGCCGCCTGCTCGCCACCGAGATGGTCAGCCCCGTCTGGGAGTTCGCGCTGCGCGTGCGCCGCGTCCTGGCCTCCGACTTCGCCGGTCCCGTCGACGTGGAGCACTGGCGCCACGCCGCCGCCACCGCCCTGCGCCGCAACGCCGAGCGGGCCGCCGAACCGCTCCTCACCCCCGAAGGGGTCACCGTCGCCGCGCCCCGGCCCACCGCCGAGGTGGAGGGCGAGGTCGCGGGCACACAGCGGCTGATCGGCCGGATCGCCCGCTACGAACAGCGCTTCCGCGCCGACGGGCTGCTGCCCGAGGACGGCTGGGTCCGCTCCGTGGAGGGCTGGGACCAGGGCCGGGCCTCGCAGATGGCCCGCTGGGGCCTCGGGACCCGCTACGGAACACCGGCCGACGCGGAACACGGCGTACGGCAGGCCGGAGAGGCGGCGAGGGCCACGTACCGCTCGTGGGAGGAGTTCTCCGCCGGGTACGTCCTGGGGCGCTGCCTGCACTTCGACGAGGAGGAGTTCGGCGAGTGGTACACGAGCGTGCTGGCCACCCACCTCACCCTGACCACCGACCCGGCGAGCCCCTGGCGCAACATCCCCTGGCGGACGCCCGAAGGAGCCGTATGACGCAGCAGGCGGGCATGACGACGGAGCGCATGGACGGTCCGGCCGCCGTGCGGGTCGCGGAGGCGTTCGGGCTGGTCTACGCCGAGGCGTTCGCGGAGGCCCCGCACCACGAGACCGAGGAGGAGATCGCCGCCGCCTTCGGCCGCTTCCCCGAGCAGACGCGCAGGCCCGCCTTCCGCGCGGCCCTGGCCCGTACCCCGGAAGGCGAACCGGCCGGCATGGCCTTCGGCTGGACGCTCCAGCCCGACGCGGTGTGGTGGGACGAACTCACCGAGCCCGTGTCCGCCGCCATGCGGCGGGAGGACGGCCGCCGCACCTTCGGGCTCATCGAGCTGGCCGTGCGCGGGGCGTGGCGCGGACAGGGTGTCGCGCGGCGGCTGCACACGGCGCTGCTCGAAGGCCTCCCGGCCGAGCGGGTGCTGCTGAAGGTCCACCAAGAGGCGGCGGCCGCCTCGGCCGCCTACCGGGCGTGGGGATATCGCAAGATCGGCGAGGCCCGGCCCCCGGGCGAGGAGGCGGGCGCGGGCACGGAGCCGTACCTCCGTGACGTGATGCTGCTCGATCTGCGGAGCTGACGGCGGGGCAGCCCTCAGCAGCCCTCAGCAGCCCTCAGCGGTCTTCAGCCCCGCGGGAGGCGGGCGAGGGTGACCGCGCGCAGCAGCCACTCCACCGGGCCGTAGCGGCACCTGGCCATCAGCTGCCTGCTGAGGGCCAGTTGGGCCGCGTAGAGGACGAGCGCCCCGAGTACGACGGCGGCCGTGCCGACGCGGTCGTAGAGGGCGAGGCCGTAGGCGGTGAAGACGAGGGCCATGACGAGGGACTGGCTCAGGTAGTTCGTCAGGGCCATCCGGCCCGCGGGGGCCAGGAGCCGTGCCGTGCGCCCGCCCCGGGCCGTCTTCGTGAAGAGGAGCATCCCGCAGACGTACGCGGCGGTGAGCGCGGGAGCCGTGACCATGCCCACGACCGAACCGAGCAGGATCCACCGGGGGCCGAGCGCGCCGCCGGCGGCCAGGGCCATGAAGAGGCTGCCGGGCAGGCCCACGACGACGCCGAGCACGCAGACGCGGCGCATCCGGGACACGTACCGTCCCGTGTCGGCGAGGAGGCGGCGCTTGCCGCAGTACAGGCCGGTCAGGAAGGCGGCCAGGACGAAGCCGCCCATCAGCGGCACGGCGAGGAGCGTGTCGGGCAGCTGGCCGAGGTTGGCCCGCACGACGGACGCCGGATCACCGCGGTAGTCGGCGATCAGCGCGGCGAACTCCGTTGGGATTTCGGTCAGTTCCGCTGCCTCGGTGTCCGACATGAACAGGGAGCCCAGACCCATGAGGAGCAGGAGGGCGCTCGCACAGCCGTAGACGACCCGGGCCGCGCGCAGGGCAGTCCCGGGCGAGCAGTTCCGTGCGGCGATCAGGACCAGGCCGATCAGCGCGTAGGTCATGAGGATGTCGCCGGTGTACAGCAGTACGGCGTGCAGCAGGCCCAGGACGAGCAGGCCGAGCGAGCGGCGCAGCATCCGGGGGACGGCGCTCGCACCCTCGCGTGCCGCGGAGTCCTGCTGGAGGGTGAAGCTGTAGCCGAAGAGGAACGAGAACAGCAGGTAGAACTTGCCGACCAGCAGGGTCTGCACGACCCCGTCGGCGGCCTGGTCGAGCGTCGTGGCGTCCGGGTCGACGGCGCCGCCGCCGGCGTACGGGCTCGCCATCATCGTCGCGTTGACGACCAGGATGCCCAGGAGCGCGAAACCGCGCAGGGCGTCGACCTCCGGTATTCGTGCCGGCCGGTCCGTCCGTTCGTACGTGGCAGCAGCCGTTGCGGGCACCGCTTCCCCCAAGTGGTCGTGGGTGTGTCAGGCCCCCCGCCCCGGCTGCCGGACGGCGGCCCCGGCCTTGGTCCTGGCCGGTGGCGTTCGGTCGTCCGGGTGGTCGATCCGGGGAGAGGGGCTCTTCGCTTGCGTGACGACCGTAGCCCGGTGGCGGGTCAGGGCCACGCCCAGGAGGACGACGGCCATGCCGGCGACCACGCGCGCACTGAGCTCCTCGCCGAGTACGAGTGATCCCAGGGCCACCGAGACCACCGGCAGCAGGTAGCCGACGGTGGCGGCGTCGGTCGCGCCCTCGTCGGCGATGATCCGGTACGTGAGGTAGAAGGTGAGGCCGGTGGCGAAGACGCCGAGGACCACGACGGCCAGCAGGGGCACCGCCTGCAACCGGACCGCGGTCAGGCCGCCCACGGGCAGGGCCAGCGTCGTGAGCCCGGTGGCCGCCAGGAGCTGGGCGGTCGCGAGCGACAGGGTGGGCACGCCCTTGCCGACGAGGTGGCGGCCCATGTAGGTGAAGGCGAAGGCATAGCTCGCGGCGGCCCCCAGGATGGCGAGGGCTCCCCAGCCCACGTGCCCCGACCGCTGCCACGGGGCGAAGATCAGCGCGGTCCCGGCGAGCCCGACCAGCAGACCGGCCACCCGGATCGCCTGCGGGCGGCGCTCGGCGCGGGTGGCGAGCCCGATCAGGAGCGACCACAGCGGGGTCGTCGCGTTCAGCACGCCCGCGAGTCCGGAGTCGACGCTCTGCTGGCCGATGCCGAAGAGGGCGAACGGCAGCGCGTTGCAGAAGAACGCCGCGACCAGGACGTGGCCCCACATCGCCCGCCCCCCGGGCAGCCGTTGACGCGCGATGCGGCACGCCGCCCCGAGGACGAGGGCGCCGAGCGCGCACCGGACCAGCGTGACCTGGACCGGGGTGAATCCCTCCAGGGCCAGGTCGATCCACAAGAACGTCGAGCCCCACAGGAGGGCGAGCACACCGACGCGTCCGGCACCGATCACGGTTCTTCTCCTCGGGTATCGGGCCGCGGGCCGCCGTGCGCGGGGTCGCGGTCTCCTCCTCCCACGGTGCGGGAACCGATACGACAGGACAAGCAAAGGGTTCTGCACCAACCGTTAACGTGTACTACATGCTCGATGTGCGAAGGATGCAGGTCCTGCGGGCGGTCGTCACCAGCGGATCGGTGACCGCCGCGGCGGCCCACCTGGGGTACACCCCCTCCGCGGTCAGCCAGCAGGTGGCGGCCCTGGAGCGGCAGGCCGGCATCCCCCTGCTCGAACGGGTCGGGCGGGGCGTCCGTCCGACGGCGGCGGGCCGGCTGCTCGCCGACCACGCGGCCGTCATCAGCCGCAACGTCGCCGAGGCGGAGACCGCGCTGGCCGACCTCAGGGCCGGGCGCACCGGCCGCCTCGCCGTCCGCTACTTCGCCACGGCGGGCGCGGCCCTGGTGGCCCCCGCCCTGGCGGGGCTGCGCCGCGCACACCCGGACGTGCGGATCGACCTGCGGATGACCGACCCCGAGGACCCGCTGCAGGAGGTGGAGCAGGGCCGCGCCGACCTCGCCCTGGTCATCGCACCCCGGACCCGGCCGCGCGAGGACGTGGAACTGGTCCACCTGCTCGACGACCCGTACGACGCCGTGCTCCCGGCCGGGCACCGGCTGGCGTCCCGGGAGACGATCGCCCTCGTGGAACTCGCGGACGAGCAGTGGGTCGGCAGCGAGCCGCCCGGCCCCTGCCTGGAGCCGGTGCTCGAAGCCTGTGCGGCGGCGGGCTTCAGCCCGGACTTCGTGGTGCAGAGCGAGGACTACCCGACGGCGCAGGGGTTCGTCGCGGCCGGCCTCGGCATCGGCCTGATGCCGCGCATGGGCCTGAACCCCGGCTTCGGGTCGGGGACGGCGGCCGTGGCGGGCGCTCGCCATCCGGGGGTCGTCGTACGCCCCGTCCGCGATCCGCGCCCGGTCCGGGCGGTCTACGCGGCGGTCCGCAAGGTGTCCTTGGGCCGGCCCCCCGTACGCGCCTTGCTCGAAGCGCTCCGGCAGGGCGCGGAGCCGACGGGGGCTGAGCCGACGGGCGCTGATCCGACGGGGGCGCAGGTGCCTTCGGCCTGAGGCCGAAGGCGGGCCGAAGGCGGGGCCGGAGATGCCTCGGGCGGCTTAAGCCACCGGTACCTTCAGGGACTTGCCCTTCGACTCCGCGTCCACGAGCGCCTGTGCGTACGAGGCCTCCGCGAGGGGGATGAGCTCGGCCATCGCCGGAACGGTCGCGGCCAGGGTCAGCTCGGGGACGATGAAGTCGACCTCGGCGCCGAACATCTCGGTGAGCACCCCCTCCAGGTAGTTCGTCGCGAACTCCATGCCCGCGCGCGGGGTGCCCGGCGCGTACGAACCGCCGCGGCTGGCGACGACGGTGACGGGCAGGCCCTTGAGGGGCGACTCGGGTCCGGTGTTGCGGCCCACCACGATGACCTGGTCGAGCCAGGCCTTCAGCGTGGAGGGGATCGAGAAGTTGTACATCGGGGCGCCGATCAGCACGGCGTCCGCCCGCTCCAGCTCCTCCACCAGCTTCAGCCGCTCGGCGAAGGCCGCGGCCTGCTCGGGGGTGTGGGTGGAGGGGTCGGCGTAGGCGGCGGACACGGTGAGCCCGTCCAAGTGCGGGACGGGCTCCGCGGCCAGGTCGCGGTAGACGACCGTGCCCTCGGGGTTCTCCTCCTGCCAGGCCTTGCGGAACGCGGCGGTCACCGCACGCGAGGTGGAGCCGACGGGGTTCAGGGACGAGTCCAGGTGCAGCAGCGTGACCATGAGAGCCTCCAAAGGCGGGTGCAATTTCGTACGTCACTATTATTAGCACAGTCACTTACTTTTTCTCACCCCCTAAGTACGGGGTAGTACCCTGGGGCCATGGCGGACGAGTCGGGCAAGACCAAGCAGCACCAGGACACCGGGGCCTGCAGCCGGGTGAGCGATGGAATCACCCAGGTCTTCGGGCTGCTCGGCAAGCGCTGGACCGGCGTGATCCTGGCCTCGCTGATGGAAGGACCGGTGCACTTCGCGGACCTGCGCAGGTCCATCGCCGGCATCAGCGAGCGCATGCTGTCCGACCGCCTGGTCGAGCTCGCCGCGGCGGGTCTCGTCCTGCGCGAGGTCGACGAGGGACCGCCCCTGCGCGTGGCCTACCGACTGACGGACCGGGGCGCCGCACTGAAGCCCGCGCTCACGGAGCTGGGCCAGTGGGCGGAGAAGTGCCTGGTCAAGGACGAGGGCGGCTGCTGATCAGCGGACAGCCACCGGCCGACCTGCCGTAGTCGGCCCGGGTCCGCGAGAAACCGGCCGCGGGCCGGCGCCCCGCCCAACTACCGTTCCCACATGACTCCCGTGCTGAACGACACCGTGCGCAAGCTCCTCGACGCCCCCCATCCGGCGGTGCTCGCCACCCTCAACCCCGATGGCAGCCCGCAGAGTTCGGTGGTGTGGGTGACCCGCGACGGGGACGAGATCCTGATCTCCACCGAGCGCGGCCGCCGCAAGGAGCGCAACATCGTCCGGGACGCCCGGATCGGGCTCACCGTCTTCGACCTGGCCAACCCGTTCCTCTACGCCGAGATCCGCGGCACCGCCACCGTCACCGAGGACATCGGCCGGGCCGTCGCCGTCCGCATCGCGGAGGAGTACGAGGGGCCGGGCGCGGGCGCGGAGTACGCGAACGCCCCGGCCGAGGAAGTACGGGTCGTCGTACGCCTCACCCCGGCCAAGGTGCTCGGCAACGCGGCGCGCTGACCCCTTCCTACGGAAGCCCCGGGCGCACCGCGGTCCAGGCGTCGACCGCCGCCGCCAGGGGGTCGGTCTCCGCGAGGTACGGCCGGGCCGCTTCCGTGCAGCGGAGCAGGTTCTTGATGCGGCGCAGCCGCAGGATCTCCGGACGCCGCAGGTCACGCCAGACCCGGGCCTGCGCCGCCGCCTGGTCCGGGGTCAGCTCGAAGCGGGCCAGTACCTCCCGGCACAGGGCGGCGGGGTCCCGGTCCGGGTCCCCGTCCTCGCCCGAGCCGAGGCTCCCGATCAAGTAGGCCTGCACGTAGGGCCGTTCCTCCGGCCGGCCCAGCCGGTCGAGGGCGGCCAGCACGATCCGGGCCCAGCGCAGCCGCACCGCCTCGGACAGCTCCTCGTTCTGCATCGAGAGCGTGGCCAGGCACCGCAGCCTCTCCGAATGCGGCTCGTCCGACAAGGGGGGATCGTCGGCAAGCCAGTCCTCCAGTTCGGCCAGCGCGTGCCCGTCCGGCGGTACGTACGTCAGTACCTGCCCGGGACCGAGCAGCGCGACCACGGGCCCGGTGAGGTGCACCTTCGCCACGTGCCCCGCGTCGAAGGACCCGACCGTGCGCCCGTACCGCTCGATCCCCCGCAGCCTGGTCCGCAGCGCGCCGGCCGCGAACACCTGCCCGGACCGCGCCACGCCGCCGATGCACCGCACCACGCAGACGCCGCCCGTGACATCGGCGGCCTCGACGGCACACACCTGCAATTCCGCGATGGACACCCTGCCCCCACCCCCTCCTGGGCCGGGAGGCTACCGGGCCGGAGCCGACCTGACAGATTGCCCGAGGAAACTCCCGCACTCCCCTTCCCTCCCCTTACCTTTCCGAAGGCGTTTCCCCTGCCTTTGGCGATGGCGGAGCGCATCGAAAAACCGGCAATGAAGCTATCAAGGGGAAAAAATTGCCCATCGTGTCCGCAGGTGACGCCCGCGTGGACTACCAGGTCCGCGGGTCCGGCACCGGTCTGCTCTTCGTCCACGGCACCGGCTTCGGGGCCCAGGGAACCTGGGGCCACCTCGCCGACGAGTTCGCCGGGAGCCGCACCGTGCTCCTGCCGGACCTTTCCGGCTGTGGTGCCACCGAGGACGACGGCACCGAGCTGACGGTGGAGCGGCTCGCCGCCCAGGTGATCGGTGTGATCGAGGAGGCCGGGAACGGCCCGGTCGACCTGGTCGGCTTCTCGCTCGGCGCGGTCATCTCCGCGACGGTCGCCGCCACCCGCCCGGACCTGGTGCGGCGCCTGGTCCTCACGGCCGGCTGGGCCGCCCCCGAGGACGAGTACATGCGCAACCTGATGACCGTGTGGCGTGCGCTGGATGACAAGCCGGACGCGTTCGGCCGCTTCGGCACCCTGACCGCGTTCAGCCGCTCCTTCCTCAACGGCATCGGCCGCGAGCAGCTGGAGGGCATCATCTCCGGCAACCAGCCGAGCGAGGGCGCGCTGCGCCACATCGACCTCAACCTGCGCGCGGACATCCGGCACCTGCTGCCGAAGATCGAAGCCGAGACGCTGGTCATCGGCTGCTCCCTGGACATCACGGTCCCCGTGGAGAACTCCCGTGAACTGCACGCCGCCATCAAGAACAGCTCGTACGCCGAGCTGGAGAGCGGTCACGTGGTGGTCTATGAGAAGCCTGCCGAATTCGTGAAGCTGGTTCAGGACTTCATCCACCAGTCCTGAAGTGCCCGGCCGCCACCCCCCGACCCCGGCTGGAGCGTGGCCTCGTCCCGGGTCGCGGATTCTTGACCGGATCTTGCCCCGAGAGCTACGTTCATGCAGGCCAGAGAGCGATCGGACCGTCAAGGATCCGGTGGTGAAGGGCTTGTTACCCGGGGGGGCGGTACACACGTGGTCGACCATGCCTACGAGATGCTGGAACTGCTGAACAAAGAGGCGCCGGCATCCGCATTCGACGACGCGGTGCGAAAGGCGCGTGAATCCGGCATGTCCGGTGCGGCGCTGGCCCAGTTGACCAGGGCCAGGGACCAAAGCCTGGGAGTCCGGGCACTTTTCGTCCGCCGCCGGCAGCGCGAAGCCGGCCTGGCCGCCCTCGTGGACACCGCGCGCGACCTGACGCTTCCCTACGACGTGGACGCCCTGCTCAAAGTCATCACGCGGCGGGCCCGGCTGCTGCTGGGGCTCGACATGGCTTGGGTCGCCCTCGACGATGCCGAGAGCGGGTGCTCCCTGGTGCGCTCGGCGGACGGCCACGCCTCGGCGCTGACGATCGGGTTCGCCGTCCCGCTGGACGGCGGCGTCGGCAAGCGGGCCGTCGACGGGGCCTCGCCGTTCTGGTCGGCCGACTACATGAACGACCAGAGCTTCCGGCACAGCAAGGTGATCGACGAAGTGGTGCAGGCAGAGGGCCTGCGCGCCGTCATGGCCATCCCGCTCAGGCACGAGGGCACCACGTGGGGCGCCCTCTACGTCGCGGACCGCAACGTCAGGCACTTCACGCCCGACGAGACCTCCCTCATGAGCTCCCTCGCCGACCTCGCGACGGTCGCGATCGAGAAGGCCCGCCTGCTGGAGCAGACCCGGTACGAGGTCGCCGAGCTGGAACAGGGCACCTCCCGCGCCCTGGACTCCTCCACCACCGCCCGCCGGCTCCGGGAGACCCACGGCCGCCTGCTCGACCTCGTGCTGAGCGGCGGCGACCTCGGCAGCCTGACCGCCGAGGCGGCCAAGGACCTCGGCGGCACCCTCCTCGTACGGGACCCGGCCGGCCGGACCCTCGCCTGCCCGGGCGCCGGTCTCCCGGAACCGGACGAGACCCGGGTCCGTACCGCCCTGCTGGACGCGCACACCGACCGACTGCCCCGCAACGCGGGCGACGGGGTGTGGGTCGCCTCGATCGCCGCGGGCGACGAGATGCTGGGCACGCTCCTCCTCGCCACCGACACCCCGGTCACCGACCACCGCCTGCAGCTCCTGGCACTCACCGCCCAGGTGACCGCCGTCGTACTGCTGATGAACCAGGGCATGGCGGCCGCCGAGGGGCACCTGCGCGACGAGTTCTTGCACGACCTGCTGCGCGGCCCGTCACCGTCGCCGGCGCTGATCGCGGAGCAGAGCCGGCGCCTCGGACTCGACCTGGACGAACCCCACGTCCTCGTGATCGTCCGCCCCGAAGGGGGGATCCAGGGCCGGGTGGCCGCCTGGGCCGCCTCGTACGCCAACCGCCACCACGGCCTCAAGAGCGTGGAAGGCGACCTCGTGGTGCTGCTGCTCCCCGGCACCGCGGCGGGCGACATCGCCAGGACGGCGTCCAAGGAGCTGTCCGAGGTGCTCGGCAAGCCGGTGACCGCCGGTTCGGCCGGGCCGGCCGACAGCCCGGCGGCGATCGTCCGCCTGCACCAGGAGGCCCTGCGCTGCCTGGACGCGGTGGCCGCGCTCACCGGCCCCGGCGGCAGCGCCTCCCCCGAAGAGCTCGGCTTCCTCGGTGTCCTGCTCTCCGAGAAGCCGGACATCGCCGGGTTCATCAACGACACCATCGGTCCGGTGCTCGACTACGACGACCAGCAGTACACCGAGCTGATCCGCACCATGGAGGCCTACTTCGCCTCCGCCAACAGCCCGTCCCGGGCGGCGGAGGCGCTGCACGTCCACCCCAACACCGTCTCCCGCAGGCTGGAGCGGATCACCGAGATCCTCGGCGAGGACTGGCAGCAGCCGGCCCGGGCCCTCCAGGTGCAGCTCGCCCTCCAGCTGCAGCGCACCCGCAAGGCCCTCGACCAGGAGCGGCGGCAGCACGGGCACGCCGCCGGCTGATCCGGCCCGATCGGCAAGACGGCCTAGTGCTCCGCGGCGCGCCGGGCGAGGACCCGGACCGCGTGCGCGGCGGAGGCCAGGGTGGTGTGCCGGTGCCAGCCTTCGAAGGAGCGACCGCCGAAGTCGGTGAGCCCCACCCTCCGGGAGACGTGGGTGAAGTCGGCTTCGACCTGCCGCGCCCGCTTCGCCAGCCGCAGCAGCGCACCCGGGTGCGCCTGGGTCATATCGGTGACCCAGCACCGGTCGGGCCGGCCCAGCGGATCGCTCCACTCGCCGAACAGCAGCTGCGGCCCGGGAGCGTTCGCCGGCTCCACGCGTACGGCGGCCACCAGGCTGACGCGGGGCCGCCCGGTGGACGGGTCCTGCCAGGTCACCGGCCGGCGCAGGGTGCGTGCCATGAGGAGCAGCTGGTGCGCGGCGAGTTCACGATCGGCCGTCCCCGGGAGGGCCACGTCCACACACCGGACGCGCAGGGATCCGCGGGCCGGTACCACGAAGTGCGTTCCGCTCGGCTCGAAGCGCCGGGCGACCGCCGCGGGATCGAGGCCGGGAAGGTCGAGCACCACGGGCCGGTGGGGGGTCCGCCCCGCCCAGCCCCGCAGTTCCTCCACGGCTCCGGCGGCCAACTCCAGCGAGGTGGAGGCCATTTCCGACTCGCGGGCGTTCGGCGGCAGCGGACCGATGCTGTCACGCCACTTGCGGGAGAGGGTGAGGCGCCAGTTCACCGGGCAGCTCCGCTCCTCGCCGACCGACCAGATCCCGTAGGCGGCCTGGCTGTTGACCATCTGGCCGAGTTCGGGCACGAACCGGCGGTCGACTCCCACCGACTCCGTGCCGGCCTTGGATATCACCATCGGCCGCACCACCCAGGCCTGGGGCGGCAGGGCCCGCTCCAGGTATCGGGCCAGCGCCGCCCGTACCGGTCCCCAGTCCCACGTGGAGGAGACGACGAAGTGGTGCAGGCTCTGCTCGGCCGCCCGGTCTCCGACGTACGCGGCGATGTTCCGGATCGACTTGCGCCCCTCGGCCCGGAGCAGGCCCCGCACGTACAGCTCCCCCTTGCGTCGCTGGTCGCTCCGCGGCAGCGAGGCGAACAGCTCGGCACAGAGCTCGCCCACGACCGGGTCCGGTACGAACCGGCTGCTCAGCGTGTCCGGTCGCTCAAGACTCGTGACGGTCATTGCGGATCCATCCCTTCCCCCGTGGTCTCCGGCGCTCCTCAACCCTGCGGCTGGAAGCGGTCCGGGAACCAGGTGGACCCGTCACACACATGCGCCCGTGCGTGCAGGGCGGACCATCAGACCGGCACGTCCCGCGGCGATCCGCCGCTCGCCCGGCGGAGACCGCGGTACGGGCCTTCGCCCGGCCGCGGTGGGTCCGGCCCGGCGGGCCCCGCCGGGACCGGGCGGTACCGCCCCGTGGTGGCCGGGTCACCTTCCACGCCGCCCGGGAGGCCACGGCGTGGTGGCCCCGCCACCAGTGCCCGGGTCAGCCGGTTGCCGCGGCCGGTCCCTCGAGGACCAGGCGGATCTCCGTGACCTCGTAGCCGGCGCGGGTGAAGGCGGCGGCCATCGGGGTGTTCACGGTGTCCGTGGTGGCGGTGATGCGGTCGGCTCCCTCGGAGGCGTGGAAGCGGGTGATCTCGCCGAGGATCTCGTCGATGAGGCCCTTGCCGCGCTGCTCGGGGACCACGCCGAGGTAGCCGACGTTGCGGTGGTACGGGGTCGCGGACGGGATCGCCATGCCGGCGAGCGTGCCGTCGGGCAGGTGGGCCAGCCGCCACCAGGAGCGCTCGCCCGGGCAGTCGGTGTAGAACTCGATGTCGTCGCGCGCCAGTTCCTCGGCGTCGATCGTGCGGAGCTCGTTCTGCGTGTGCAGGTCCAGGCTGCCGTGCGCGAGGCGGACGAAGGCGTCGAGGAACTCCTCGTCGGTGCCCTCGCGGAAGACGAGGCGGCCGGTGGGCTCGGCGGTACCGGCGGCCGGGGTCCACTCGAAGCGGAGCCGCTCGATCTCGCGGACCAGGCCGGAGGCGGCGGCGGCCTTCTGGCGCCAGGCGACCGCGTCGACCAGGCCGTCCGGGGAGGTGCGCCAGTCGCGCGGCAGCGAGAGGTTGTATTCGGGGAGCTTGCCGAAGGCCTCGTGCCCGGCGGCGAGCAGCCCGGCGGCGACGGCGGCCGGGTCGGCCACGGAGCTCCGCACCTGGAGGCAGTCGAGCGCGTTCGGGCTCTCCCGGTCGGCGCGGCCCCACCACAGGGCGCGGGCCAGGATCTCGCCGTTCTCGTCCTCGGCGAACCAGGTCCACTCGGGGCGCATCTGGCCCGCGGCGAGCTCTTCGCGGATCTTCTCGGTGGTGAGGGCGGGGACGGGGCCGTCGGCCGGGTAGGCGAGGGCGCGGTCCATGTCGGTGGTGTCTGCTGTGGCAGCGCGGAAGTGCATGAGCCGATGATCACACCGGATGACGGCGCTCCACAAAGAGTTTCCGCACGTCAGAGGCGGTTTGGTACGGAATTCCGGCCTCCGGGTGGAATACCCGGAGGCCGGTCCGCCGGGCCGTCAGGACCAGGTGATCAGACGGCGCGGGTGCTCCAGGACGGCGGCGATGTCCGCGAGGAAGCGGGAGCCGAGTTCGCCGTCGATGAGACGGTGGTCGAAGGACAGCGCCAGGGTGGTGACGTGGCGGGCCTTGACCTTGCCCTTGTGGACCCACGGCTGGAGCTTGATCGCGCCGACCGCGAGGATCGCGGACTCTCCGGGGTTCAGGATGGGCGTACCGGTGTCGACGCCGAAGACACCGACGTTGGTGATGGTGATCGTGCCGTGCTGCATGTCGGCCGGGGAGGTCTTGCCCTCGCGGGCCGTGGCGACCAGCCCGGACAGGGCCTGCGACAGCTCGCCGAGCGTCTTGGCGTGCGCGTCCTTGATGTTCGGGACGATCAGCCCGCGGGGGGTGGCCGCCGCGATGCCCAGGTTGACGTAGTGCTTGAGCACGATCTCCTGGGCCGCCTCGTCCCAGGACGCGTTGACGTCGGGGTTGCGGCGGATCGCCACGAGGACGGCCTTGGCGATCAGGAGCAGCGGGTTGATCCGGAGCCCCGCGAGGTCCGGGTCCTCCTTGAGCTCCTGGACCAGCTTCATCGTGCGGGTCACGTCGAAGGTGATGAACTCGGTGACGTGCGGCGCGGTGAAGGCGGAGCCGACCATGGCCTGGGCGGTGACCTTGCGGACGCCCTTGACCGGGATGCGGGTCTCGCGGGCGGACCCGGCCGCCGCGGCCGGAGCCGAAGCCTGGGCCGGAGCCGGGGCCTGGGCCTGTACGGGAGCCGCCTGGGCCACCGGGACCGCCGGGGAAACGGCCTGCGGGGCGATGGCCGCCGCGGCCGCCGCGTGCACGTCCTCACGGGTCACGACCCCGCCGTCGCCGGTCGGGGTCACCGCCGCCAAGTCGATGCCGAGGTCCTTGGCGAGCTTGCGCACCGGCGGCTTCGCCAGCGCCTTGCCCGCGCCGGACTGCGCCGGGACCACGACGGCCGGAGCCGCCGCAGGGGCCGGAGCGGCCGCGGCCGGGGCCACGCCCGTGCCGTTCTGCGCGGCGACCGCGGGCTGCGGCGCGGCCTTGCGCGGGCGGCGCTTCGTAGAGGCGGTGGAGACTCCGTAGCCGACCAGGACGGGCTGGCGGGCGGCGGGCGCCTCGGGCTCCGCCGCGGCGACGGGCGCCGCGGCGACGGGCGCCGCAACGGCCGGAGCCGCGGCCGGGGCCTCGTCGCCGGGAGCGGTCTGCACCGAAATGATGACCTGGCCGACGTCGACCGTGACGCCCTCCTCGAAGAGGAGCGCGTGCACGACCCCGTCGAAGGGGATCGGCAGCTCGACGGCCGCCTTCGCCGTCTCCACCTCGCACACGACCTGGCCGTCGGTGACGGTGTCACCCGGCTGGACGTACCACTTGAGGATCTCGGCCTCGGTGAGGCCCTCGCCCACATCGGGCATCTTGAATTCGCGGATCGTCATCGCAGGGCTCTCCTCAGTACGCCAACGAGCGGTCGACTGCGTCGAGCACCCTGTCCAGGCCCGGCAGATACTCGTCCTCCAGGCGGGCCGGCGGGTACGGGGCGTGGTAACCGCCCACGCGCAGCACGGGCGCCTCCAGGTGGTAGAAGCACCGCTCCGTGATGCGAGCGGCGATCTCCGAACCCACACCGAGGAACACCGGCGCCTCGTGGACCACCACGAGCCGGCGGGTCTTCTCCACCGACGCCTGGATCCCGTCGAAGTCGACCGGGGACATCGAGCGCAGGTCGACGACCTCCACCGACTTGCCCTCCTCGGCGGCGGCCGCGGCGGCCTCCAGGCAGACCTTCACCATGGGCCCGTAGGCCGCGAGGGTGATGTCGGTGCCCGCACGGGCCACCCGGGAGCCGTGCAGGGCGTCGGGGATGGCCTCGAAGTCGACCTCGCCCTTGTCCCAGTAGCGGCGCTTCGGCTCGAAGAAGATCACCGGGTCGTCGCTGAGGATGGCCTGCTGGAGCATCCAGTAGGCGTCGCTCGCGTTGGACGGCGAGACCACCTTCAGGCCCGGGACGTGCGCGAACAGCGTCTCCGGGGACTCCGAGTGGTGCTCGACCGCGCCGATGCCGCCCGCGTAGGGAATGCGGATGACGACCGGCATCTTGATGGTGCCGAGCGAGCGCGCGTGCATCTTGGCGAGCTGCGTGACGATCTGGTCGTACGCGGGGAAGACGAACCCGTCGAACTGGATCTCCACGACCGGCCGGTACCCGCGCAGGGCCAGGCCGATCGCGGTGCCGACGATGCCGGACTCGGCGAGCGGGGTGTCGATGACCCGCTCCTCGCCGAAGTCCTTCTGGAGTCCGTCGGTGATGCGGAAGACGCCGCCGAGCTTGCCGACGTCCTCGCCCATGATCAGGACCTTGGGGTCCTCTTCCAGGGCCTTGCGCAGGGAGTCGTTGAGCGCCTTGGCGATGGTGAGCTTCTGTACGGCCATGACGGTCACTCCCCGCCTTCGAAGGACGCGAGGTAGGCGGCGAACTGCGCGCGCTCCTCGTCGACGAGCGCGTGCCCGTCCGCGTAGACGTTCTCGAAGATCGCCATCGTGTCGGGGTCGGGCATCGAGCGCACGACCTCGCGCACCCGCTTGCCGAGGGCCTCGCTCTCCACCTCCAGCTGCTCGAAGTACGCCTCGTCGGCGCCTCCGGTGGCCAGCAGGTGGGCCTTCAGGCGCAGGATCGGGTCCTTGGCCTCCCAGGCCGCCGTCTCCTCATCGCGCCGGTACTTCGTCGGGTCGTCGGAGGTGGTGTGCGCACCCATCCGGTACGTGAAGGCCTCCACCAGGGTGGGCCCCTCTCCCCGGCGGGCCCGCTCCAGCGCCCAGCGGGTGACCGCGAGGCAGGCCAGCACGTCGTTGCCGTCCACCCGGACGCCCGGGAAGCCGAAGCCCTGGGCGCGCTGGTAGAGCGGTACGCGCATCTGGCGCTCGGTGGGCTCGGAGATGGCCCACTGGTTGTTCTGGCAGAAGAACACCACGGGCGAGTTGTAGACCGCCGAGAAGGTGAAGGCCTCCGCCACGTCGCCCTGGCTGGACGCGCCGTCGCCGAAGTAGGCGATGACGGCCGAGTCGGCGCCGTCCTTGGCCACGCCCATCGCGTACCCGGTCGCGTGCAGCGTCTGGGAGCCGATGACGATCGTGTACAGGTGGAAGTTGTTGGTGGTCGGGTCCCAGCCACCGTGGTTCACACCGCGGAACATGCCGAGCAGGTTGGTCGGGTCGACCCCGCGGCACCAGGCCACACCGTGTTCGCGGTAGGTCGGGAAGACGTAGTCGTCGTCGCGCAGGGCCCGGCCGGAGCCGATCTGGGCGGCCTCCTGCCCGAGCAGCGAGGCCCACAGGCCCAGCTCGCCCTGGCGCTGGAGGGCGGTCGCCTCGCCGTCGAAGCGGCGGGTCATGACCATGTCGCGGTACAGACCGCGCAGGTCGTCGGTGGTGATGTCGGCGACGAAGGGCGCGAATTCCGCGACGTCCGGATTCTCCGCGACGTCGACGCGCACCCCCTCGGGCGTCAGCAGCTGTACGAGCTGAGGCTCGGCGTCATGCGTCTTCGCGGTGGCAGCGGCGGGCTTGGCGGCGCTTGCCGCGCCGGCCGGCCGCTTGGTGCCGCTGCGGCGCGGCTTGCGCGCGGCAGTGCTCTCCACGGTCACGATTGCTCCTCCGTCGGTCCGGCACCCGGGTTCTCCGGGGACCAGTGCGGCTCACCTGGATCTCTGCCCGCGCACGGGGTGGGTGCGCTTCGGGTCTGGGATTCAGGCGTGACAGGTGCCCCGGCGAGTGCCCTGCGCAATGCACGTTACCCAGTGCGTCGCATAACTGCGAAACCCCGTTTGACCTGCGATTTTGCTTGGATTTCCAAGTAAATCGGCGGAACCGGGAACAACCACTGGTCACAGCCTTGCAGGGGGCCGGAACAACGGCACGTTATCCCGCTCGCCACCGGCAGGGAAGGGGTGAGTGTGTGAAACTGAGTTCGTGCGCGAAAACGGAAAAATCAAGGTATTCCTCCTGGACGACCACGAAGTGGTACGCAGGGGTGTTCACGAGCTGTTGTCGATGGAATCGGACATCGAGGTCGTGGGTGAGGCCGGTACGGCCGCCGACGCACTGGTCCGGATCCCCGCCACCCGCCCCGACGTGGCCGTCCTGGACGTCCGGCTGCCCGACGGCAGCGGCGTGGAAGTCTGCCGCGAGGTGCGCTCCCAGAACGAGGACATCAAGTGCCTGATGCTCACCTCGTTCGCCGATGACGAGGCGCTGTTCGACGCGATCATGGCCGGTGCCTCGGGCTACGTGCTGAAGGCGATCCGCGGCAACGAGCTGCTGAACGCGGTGCGCGACGTGGCGGCCGGCAAGTCCCTGCTGGACCCCGTCGCCACGGCCCGGGTGCTGGAACGGCTGCGCGACGGCAAGAACGGCAAGGGCGACGACCGGCTGTCGAACCTCACCGAGCAGGAGCGCAAGATCCTCGACCTGATCGGCGAGGGCCTGACCAACCGCGTGATCGGCGAGCGGCTGCACCTGGCCGAGAAGACGATCAAGAACTACGTCTCCAGCCTGCTGTCGAAGCTCGGCATGGAGCGCCGGTCCCAGGCCGCCGCGTACGTGGCCCGTCTGCAGGCCGAGAAGGGGCGCTAGGCCGTCCGGTCGCGCCCTGGGATTCCGTAACCCAGTGTGACGCCCCGTGGTCGCACGATTCCACGGGGCGCACTGTTTAATTCGGGACCAACGTCCTTCATCTGCGGGGCGGGCTCCTCTTTTCCGGCAGGGTGTCGGTACCGGACAGTGGATGACATGTCCCCTGAGGAACTCCACGCCATCGAACTGCTGCGCCGCGTGCCGTACGGCCGAGCCGCCACCAGCATGCGCGCGCTGCCCTTCCTCGCGATCGCGCGCCACATCGTGGTGAACGGCAAGGTCGTCCTGAGAATGCATTCCGGTTTCGGCTACCACCAGGCCTGCAACGGCAGCGTGGTCTCGTACGGGGCCGACAACTTCAATTCCGGTGAGTCCGAACTGTGGTCGGTGCAGTTCACCGGTACGGCGAACCTCGTCGAACCCACCACGGCCGAACTGGAACTGTTCGGACCCGCTCCGCACTTCGTGGACGGCGCGGTGTTCGACCCCGTCTACATGCGCATCGAGCCGCACCTGGTCACCGTCCACACCTTCGCGGGCAACATGGACCGGCAGTACCAGCACGCGCTCTGAGCAGCTCCCCGCGGGACTTTGGTCCCGAAGGAAACGGCCCGGCGGCCTCCTCATCGAGAGGGGCCGCCGGGCCGTTCTTCGTCACTCGGGGCTACTCCCCGACTTCCCCGCCGCCGTCTTCCTCGGGCGTCTTCGACGGAGTCGGAGTCGGAGTCGGCTTCGGCGTGGGCGTCGGGGTCGGGGTGGGCGTCGGGGTCGGCGTAGGCGTCGGCGTGGGCGTCGGCGACGGGGTGTACGACGGCGAGTACGAGTAGCTCGGCGTCGAGGACTTGCTGCGGCTCGGACCCGGCGTGTACGACTTCGACGGCGCCGACTCGGAGAAGGACGTCTCCGGCGCCGGGGTGCTCTCTCCCGAACTCTCCGAGGAGGGCGGCGGGGTCACCGACGAGCTCGTGCCCGTGCCCGGGTCCTTCTTGCCGCCGCCGAAGTTGTTGACCGCGTACGCCACGCCGCCCGCGATCGCGAGGACCGCGAGGAGGGCGAACAGCAGCATCTTCCAGCGGCCCCCGCCGCCGGAACGGTCGCCGTACCCGTCGTAGCCGCCGTTCCCGCCCTGGCCGTGGCCGTTGCCGCCGCCTCCCGGGTAGGCGGAGCCGTCGTCCGGGTTCAGCGGCGGCACCATCGGCTGCTGGAACTGCGAGGTGTTGGAGTGCGAGCCGTACGGCGGCTGGCCCTGGCCGGGCGTCGCCATCGCCGTGGTCTGCGCCGGGCCGCGCCCGTGCGGCAGCGCCATGGTGACCGGGCCGGTGTTCCAGGTGCCGGTGTTGGCCCCCTGGTCGTGCAGCATCTGCAGGGCGTACTGGACCAGCCCGCGCATCTCCTCGGCGCTCTGGAACCGGTCGTCCGGGTCCTTGGCGAGGGAGCGCATGACGAGCCCGTCGAGCTCCTGCGGGATGTTGCCGCCCTCCGGCAGCTGCGAGGGCGGGATCGGCGCGTCCTGCACGTGCTGGTAGACCACCGACAGCGGGGTCTCCCCGGTGAACGGGGGACGCAGCGAGAGGAGTTCGTAGAGCAGGCAGCCCGTCGCGTACAGGTCGGAGCGGTGGTCCACGGCCTTGCCGAGGGCCTGTTCGGGCGAGAGGTACTGCGGCGTGCCCATGACCATGCCGGTCTGGGTCATCGTCGACTGCGCGCCGTGCAGGGCGCGCGCGATGCCGAAGTCCATGACCTTGACCGCGCCGGTGTCCGTGATGATCACGTTGGCGGGCTTGATGTCGCGGTGCACGATGCCGTGCTGGTGCGAGTAGGCGAGCGCTTCCAGCACACCCGAGGTGATGATCAGCGCCTGGTCGGGGCCCGGGGCCTCGGCGCTGATCAGCAGGTCGCGGATGGTGCGGCCCTCGACCAGTTCCATGACGATGTAGGGGACGACGTTCGGGCCGACCCGGTCCTCGCCCGAGTCGTACACGGCCACCACGGCATGGTGGTTGAGGCCGGCGACCGACTGCGCCTCGCGCGTGAAACGCGCCTTGGACACCGGGTCCTCGGCCAGGTCGGGGCGCAGCAGCTTGACGGCGACGGTCCGGCCCAGCCGGACGTCCTCCGCCGCGAAGACCTCGGCCATGCCGCCTCGGCCCAGACGGTGGGTCAGCCGGTAACGGCCGTCTCCCACCAGGCCGCCCGCGCCCCAGTGCTCAGGACCCTCTGCCATCCCGGCGCCGCTTCCCTCGGGTTCGGGTGCCATCAGTCCTCACCGTCGTCTGTCTCGGCCGCCGCTCAGCGGATGTGTCCTCATCGTGTGCTCCGACGAACGCTACAGCCTCAGAACCGGTCACCGTTCGGACGAGGACCCTCCACAAGGCGCCTGTGGACCCCCTGTGGCCTTGTGGTCACGGAACGGGAACCTGGCTTGACGTGTGCTTGCCCTCCGGCAGACTGAGGCCGACATGCGCTCAGCCAGGGGCGTGGGGACCATCCCGAGGGGAAGCAACAGTCATGAGCCAGGACGGCACTCAGGGCCAGTACGCGGGCGGCTCTTTGGCCGGTGGCCGTTACCAGCTGAGGGACTTGCTCGGCGAGGGAGGCATGGCCTCCGTTTACCTCGCCTACGACTCGGCACTCGACCGCCAGGTCGCCATCAAGACCCTGCACAGCGAGCTGGGACGCGAACAGTCCTTCCGCGAACGCTTCCGGCGCGAGGCGCAGGCTGTAGCGAAACTGTCGCACACCAACATCGTCTCGGTCTTCGACACCGGTGAGGGAGTCGTCTCCTTCGCGAACCCCGCGGCGGCCGACGGCGGGGTCATGCCCTACATCGTCATGGAGTACGTCGAGGGGCAGCCGCTCGGCTCCGTCCTCGACGGCGACATCAGGCAGTACGGGGCCATGCCGGCCGACAAGGCGCTGAAGGTGACGGCCGACGTGCTGGCGGCCCTGGAGAGCAGCCACGAGATGGGGCTGGTCCACCGCGACATCAAGCCGGGCAACGTCATGATGACGCGGCGCGGAGTGGTGAAGGTCATGGACTTCGGCATCGCGCGGGCCATGCAGTCGGGGGTCACCTCGATGACGCAGACCGGCATGGTCGTCGGCACCCCGCAGTACCTCTCCCCCGAGCAGGCGCTCGGGCGGGCCGTGGACGCCCGCTCCGACCTGTACTCGGTGGGCATCATGCTCTTCGAGCTGCTGACCGGGCGGGTCCCCTTCGTCGCCGACTCCGCGCTGGGCATGGCGTACGCGCACGTGCAAGAGGAGCCGGTCGCGCCCTCCAGCATCAACCGCTCGGTCACCCCGGCGATGGACGCGCTGGTGGCGCGGGCCCTGAAGAAGAACCCGAACGAGCGTTTCCCCACCGCCGCCGCCATGCTCGACGAGGTCGCGCGGGTGGCGGGCGCCGGGCACACCGGAGCCCCGGTCATCGTCCCGGGCGCGCACCCCACGAACAGCGGAGCCGGGTTCGGCTCGGCCGTGTTCCCGCCGGTGGACTCCGCCGCCCAGGCGCCGCCGCACTCGGTGCAGCAGCCGTACCAGGCACCGCACACCCCGGTCCCGTCCGCTTACGCGCCGACGCCGCCTCCGGGGCCGCAGTCCGGGGCGTACGGGTACCCGCAGCAGCACCAGCAGCACCAGCAGCCGATGCACCAGCAGCCGCAGACCCCGGCTCCGTACGCGGCTTCGACCTCGACCCCGCCTCCGTACACGCTCTCGCCGCAGGGCGGGCACGGCGGGACCGGTGCGGGCGGCGGAACCGGCCGGAAGAAGAACCCTGTCGTGATCGGGGCCGTGGTGGTCGCGCTGGTCGCCATCGGCGGGCTGATCGCCGTGCTGAAGATGGGCGGCGACGGCGACAAGGACAAGGCCGGTCCGTCGACCCCCGGGTCCTCCGTTTCGGCGTCCAGCTCGGCCTCCGCGAAGGCCGGGCACAAGGGTCCGGACCCCTCGAAGACGATCAAGGAAGAGAAGTGCAAGGAGGCGCGGAAGGACTCCCACGACCCGGCCAAGGTGGAGGCACCGGACTTCCGGTACATCGACCAGGTCTCGGTGAAGGCGTGCATCCGGGCCGCCGGCTGGAAGTACGACCCCAAGCCCAAGGACGAGGCGATCTACGGCGAGGGGACCGTCGTCCAGCAGATGCCGGAATCCGGCACGTCGTTCGACCCGACGAAGGACACCATCACCCTGTGGATCTCGACGGGCGACCCGGAGTAGACGCGGCGTCGACCTTCTGAGGGGGGCGGCGTCCCGAACGGCCTGTACGGGATGCCGCTTTTGTCCGGTTATGTAAATCTGAGTCCGTGACCTACGCCCGCGCGCTGCGCTGGACCGCCGGGGCAGCGATGGCAACAGCCGCGCTGCTGATCACGGCGCCCGCGCAGGCCGCGGCGTCGTCGGCGGCGCACGGCCTCTCCGCCGCCTCCGCCTTCTCCTCCGCCACCCTCTCCGGCGCCTCCGCCTTCTCCTCCGCCGTCGCGGGAGCGGCGCCGTCGGGCGACCCCGCGACCTCGGCCGACCGGGCCTTCGAGGACCTCGCCGGAACCGCGGCCGGATCCGGGCGGGAGCGGCCCGGGCGGCCGGTGGGCGAACCCGCCAATCCCGAGACCGTGCTCGCCGCGCGCCCCGTCCCCACGCACCCGCGCACCGAGCCGCTCCCGCAGGTTCCCGCGATCCCCACCGAGCCCACGGCGACCCCGATGATCGGCGCGCTCGGCACCGAACCGAACGAGCGGGCCGCCGACCTGGCCGCGCACATACTGCCGCTCGGAACGGGATTCGCCCTGATGGGACTGGGTCTCGGATTCATGGGAATGCGGCTGCGCCGGGGCATGTAGCCACCGCTCTGACCCCCGCCCCACCCCTGCTCCCACCCCCGGCCGCACCCCCGGTCCCCCTTGGGACCTACGTCTCAGGATGGTTGCGGAGCCGGGCATACTCGGTATACATACTGAGTATGTCGATCCGCCACGGGCTTCTCGCCCTACTGGAACGGGGCCCCAGGTACGGCTCTCAGCTCCGCACCGAATTCGAGTCCCGCACCGGTTCCACCTGGCCCCTCAACGTCGGGCAGGTGTACACGACGCTCGCCCGGCTGGAGCGTGACGGCCTCGTCGCCCCCGGCGGCGAGGACACCGCCGGGCACACCCTGTACGCCATCACCGAGACCGGGCGCCACGAACTGCACGCGTGGTACGAGCGTCCCGTCGACCGGGCCAACCCGCCCCGCGACGAGCTCGCCATCAAGCTCGCCATGGCCGTCGGCGCACCCGGCGTGGACATCCGTGCCGTCATCCAGTCCCAGCGGCACGCCACCGTCCAGGCCATGCAGGACTACACCCGGCTCAAGGCGCAGGCGCTCGCCGCCATCGAGAGCGGGCGCTCCGGCGAGCGCGACGACATCGCCTGGCTGCTCGTCCTGGAACAGCTGATCTTCCAGACCGAGGCCGAGGCCCGCTGGCTCGACCACTGCGAGTCCCGGCTCGTACGGCTGTCCGCGCGCGGGGAGCGCGCACCGGCCGAGGCCGAACCGCCCGAGGGCACCACCGACCCGACCACACCCACGACCACCGACCGGTCTCTTTCCCGCACCGCCCGTACGCGGCGGGTCTGAGCCACCGCTCCACGTCCCAGGGGGGAACCCTTCATGCCCGACCAGCCCGTATTGCAGCTGGACCAGCTCGTCCGCACCCACGGCAGCGGCGCCACCGAGGTGCACGCCCTGCGCGGAATCAACCTCTCCGTGTACCCCGGCGAACTCGTCGCCGTCATGGGCCCCTCCGGGTCCGGCAAGTCCACGCTGCTGACCCTCGCCGGCGGACTCGACACCCCGAGCGGCGGCAGGGTGATCGTCGAAGGCACCGACATCACCACCGCCAGCCGCAAGCAGCTGGCCGCCCTGCGCCGCCGCAGCATCGGGTACGTCTTCCAGGACTACAACCTGATCCCGGCGCTCACCGCCGCCGAGAACGTCTCCCTGCCGCTCGAACTCGACGGCGTCTCCGCCCGCAAGGCCCGCGTCTCGGCGCTCGCGGCCCTGGAGGAGATGAACCTCGGGCAGCTCGCCGACCGCTTCCCCGACGAGATGTCCGGCGGCCAGCAGCAGCGCGTGGCCATCGCCCGCGCGCTGGTCGGCGACCGCCGCCTGGTCCTCGCCGACGAGCCGACCGGCGCCCTGGACTCCGAGACCGGTGAGTCCGTGCTCGCCCTGCTGCGCTCGCGCTGCGACGCCGGCGCGGCCGGGATCCTGGTCACCCACGAGCCGCGCTTCGCCGCGTGGGCCGACCGCGTGGTGTTCCTGCGCGACGGCAGCGTCGTCGACGAGACCCTGCGCAGCCAGGCCGACTCCCTGCTCTCCGGGCAGGCGGCCGCTCAGTGATCTCCATGTACCACTCCTGGATCGCGGCGATCCGGATAGCCCGCCGCGACGCCTGGCGCTCCAAGGGCCGCAGCGCCCTCGTCCTGGCCATGATCGCCCTGCCGATCGTCGGCGTGAGCGCCGTCGACCTCACCCTCCGCAGCTCGGAACTCTCCACCGAGCAGCACGTCGACCGGGTGCTCGGCGCCGCCGACGCCAAGCTGACCTCGTCCCACATGAACGCGCCCCTCTACCAGAGCCCCGACGCGCAGAACTACGCCCCGGTCGGCGGCTACGACAAGTACAACGAGAGCTCCGGCGGCATGGAGGAGCCCGCCGCCGATCCCCAACTCCCGGCCGGAATGCAGTCCGTCAAGGACAGCAAGACCTACGCCAAGGTCCGCAGCCGGTACGGCATCCTGGACGCCGAGCTCCGCGAGGTGGACCTGACGAGCCCGCTGGTCAAGGGCCTGTGGACGCTGGAGCGCGGGCGGCTGCCGAAAGCTCCCGGCGAGATCCTCGCCACCGGCGCCTTCCTGAAGGAGTCCGGGTACTTCCTCGGCTCCAGCGTGACCCCGCGCGAGTCGACCACCTCGTACAAGATCGTCGGCGTCTACGAGATGCCCGACGCCCTGCACAACTCGCAGCTCCTTGCGCCGCCGGGAACCCTGCTGGCCCCGCTCGACCGGGACCGCAAGGCCGCCGTCGGCACGGGGATCGACCCCCAGGACGAGTACCTGGTGAAGGTCGGCGGCGAAGGTTTCACGTGGAACATGGTCAAGGAGACCAACGCCAAGCTGCACCTCCTCGTCGAATCGCGCGTCGTGCTCCTCGACCCGCCGGCCGACTCCGAAGTGCCGCTCTACACGCAGCAGCCCAAGGACCTGTGGCAGCCCGGCGTCACCCTCGGAACCACCGAACTGGCCATCGTCTCCACCGTCGTGGGCCTGGCCATGCTGGAGATCTGCCTGCTGGCCGGACCCGCCTTCGCGGTCGGCGCCCGGCGCTCGCGCCGCCAGCTCGGCCTGGTCGGCGCCAACGGCGGTGACCGGCGGCACATCCGGGCCATCGTGCTCTCCGGCGGCCTCGTCATCGGCGCCGCGGCGGCCGTCATCGGCACCATCGTCGGCATCGCCCTCACCCTCGGGCTCCAGCCGGTGCTGGAGGACACGATCGGCAAGCGGTTCGGCAGCTTCGACATCCGCCCGCTGGAGCTCCTCGGCATCGGCCTGCTCGCCGTCCTGACCGGCCTGCTGGCCGCGATCGTCCCGGCCGTCAACGCCTCCCGGCAGACCGTGCTGGCCTCCCTCACCGGCCGCCGCGGCGTGCGCCGGGCCAACCGGGTGCTGCCCGTCCTCGGCCTGATCGCCATCGCGGGCGGGGCAGCCATCGCCCTGTTCGGCTCCGTCTCCGAGATGGGCTCCACCGTCGTCGCGGGCGGCAGCGCCATCGCCGAACTCGGCGTCGTCGCCCTCACCCCCACCCTGGTCGGCCTGTTCGGCCGGGCCGGCCGGTGGCTCCCGCTGTCGCCCCGCCTCGCGCTGCGCGACGCCGTCCGCAACCGGGGGCGCACGGCCCCCGCCGTGGCCGCCGTCCTGGCCGCCGTCGCCGGCACCGTCGCCGTGGCCACGTACCAGCACAGCAGGGAGATCCAGGCGCGGCACGAGTACGTCGCCCAGCTCCCGTACGGCTCCGGTCTGATCGAGAGCAGCGATTTCACCGCCTACCGGGACGTGCCCCCGGTGCGCGAGACCCTCTCCAAGGAACTCCCGCTGGCCGTACGGGCCGACGTGGACCGTCTCGTCGTCGGCAAGCCGGGCTGCTCCCCGTACGGGGACGACGCGGAGTGCGGACAGGCCGAGATCATCATCCCGAAGGAACAGCGCTGCCCCCTCTACTCGGCCCCGAACGGCTCGGAGTCCTTCTCCGTGGCCGAGCGGAAGAAGCTGATGGCCGACTGGCGGTGCCAGCACGACCGCTTCGGGGTCCAGTACTCCCTGGTCGTCGCCGACCAGAAGCTGATGTCGGTCCTGGGGGTCGAGGACCCGGGCGCCGCGGCCGCGCTGAAGGCCGGCAAGGCCGTCTCCTTCAAGAAGCAGCAGGTGCGCGACGGCAAGGTCACCGTGCGGCTGGTCAAGGGCCGCGGCGAGACCGCCCCCGGCTCCGCACCCGATGAGCCGCCGCCGGGCAAGGACAAGGTCTTCGCCGCGTACCAGGTCCCCGACTCGGTGAAGGGCTACGGCGTGGAACTGGTGCTGCCGCCCGCGGCGGCGAAGAGCGCCGGCATCGCCACCGTCCCCTTCGGCTCGTACTTCACCCTCGACGGGGACGCGAGTTCCGAGCAGCGCCAGCGGCTCGAAGGGGCCCTCGACAAGCTGGGCGCGGACACCAGCGTCCGGATCGAGAAGGGCTACGAGGGCGACGACAGCCTGGTCATGCTCGTCCTGACCGTCTTCGCGGGCCTGGTCACCATCGGCGCGGCCGGCATCGCGACCGGCCTCGCCCAGGCGGACGCCGAGGGCGACCTGAAGACCCTGGCGGCGGTCGGCGCACCGCCGCGGGTGCGGCGCACGCTCAGCGGCTTCCAGTGCGGGGTGGTCGCTCTGATGGGCGTGATCCTCGGCTCGGCCGCCGGCCTCCTGCCCGCCGTCGGGCTCCGGCTCACCGAACGGCGGGCCGCGGCCGACATGGTCCGGTCCGGCATCGAGGGCGGATACGAGATGGCCACCGAGGCCCTCCCGTACATCCCGATCGCGGTGCCGTGGACCACGCTCGGCGGCCTGCTGATCGTCGTCCCGGTGGGCGCGGCGCTGCTGGCGGCCCTGGTCACCCGTTCGAGCGGAGCACTGGCCCGCCGCGAGGCCTGACCATTCCGGCACCGGTTGGTGCCCCCGCACAGGGTGGATCACGCCCGTGCGGGGGCACACCGTGTGAATACGAAGGTGTGCGAGACAATGACGGCATGGAGATGCCGAGGAGTGAACGGTCGCAGGACAGCCCCCCGCCCGGCCTGATCGTGGGGCAGGACGGGATGCCGGTCGGCGGCGCCGATGACGAGTCGCGCGAGGTCCCGGTGACGGAGATGGTCGAACAGCCTGCCAAGGTCATGCGGATCGGCAGCATGATCAAGCAACTCCTGGAAGAGGTACGCGCCGCACCTCTGGACGAGGCCAGCCGGGTCCGTCTGAAGGACATCCACGCGGCGTCCGTGAAGGAGCTGGAAGACGGCCTGGCTCCCGAGCTGGTCGAGGAACTGGAGCGCCTGTCCCTCCCCTTCACGGAGGAGGCGATCCCCTCCGAAGCGGAACTGCGCATCGCCCAGGCCCAGTTGGTGGGCTGGCTGGAAGGCCTGTTCCACGGCATCCAGACGGCCCTGTTCGCGCAGCAGATGGCGGCGCGGGCCCAGCTGGAACAGATGCGCCGCGCCCTCCCGCCGGGCTCCTCCCACGAGGACGACGAGGACGGCCCCCACGGCGCCATCCGCTCGGGCCCCTACCTCTAACCCACCCCGCCCCACCCCTCCGGGGCCGCCCCACGGCGGCCCCGGACCCATGTCCGGCCCCACGGGGCCGTTCGGCCGCCCCCGCCAATCCAGCCCCGCCGACGCTTGAGCCACGGGGCCCGGGGCGCAGCCCAGGACGTCCGGGCGCAGCCCGGTACCCACCCCTCCAGCCCGCCCGCGCCATTTCAGCCGTCCGGCGTTTGAGGACCGGGGTCTGGGGCGGAGCCCCAGGGGTCCGGGCGCAGCCCGGGACCCCTGCTCTTCAGCCCGTCCGGCGTTTGAGGACCGGGGTCCGGGCAGCGCCCGGGGAACGGTGGAAGGGCGGGTAGGGGACTTCCGCCCCGCGCAGCGGAACACCCCCAGCCACCCCGCGGGTACCGGGTTAAGAACCCGGTAAACGCCACAGCCCATCCGGCCCCGACCCCCCGCATACTCGGGGAATGACCTACGACGCCATCGTCCTGGCGGGCGGCGCCGCAACCCGCCTGGGCGGAGCCGACAAGCCCGGCCTCCTCGTAGGCGGCCGCCCCCTCCTCGACCGCGTCCTGGACGCCTGCGCGGACGCCCGCACCACCGTCGTCGTCGCCGGCCGCAGGCCCACCGCCCGGCCTGTGCACTGGGCCCGGGAGGACCCCCCCGGCGGCGGCCCCCTCGCCGCGCTGGACGCCGGGCTGCGGCACACCACCGCCCCGCTGGTCCTCGTACTCTCCGCCGATCTGCCGTTCCTGGACCGGGACACGGTCGGCTCCCTGCTCGGGGCCCTCGACGCGCCCGGACAGCAGGCCCGTGACGGAGCCCTGCTCCGGGATCCGGGCGGCCGCGACCAGCCCCTGGTCGCCGCGTACCGCGCCGAGCCCCTGCGCAGGGAAATCGCCCTGCTGGCCACCGAACACGGCTCGGTGAACGGCCTCCCCCTGCGCGCCCTCACCGCCGAACTCGACCTCACCCCGGTCACCGCGGCCGCCCCGCTCGCCTCCTTCGACTGCGACACCTGGGACGATCTCGCCGCCGCCCGCGCCCGAATCAGAGAGCATGGAACCGTGCTGGAGCAATGGATCACCGCCGTCAAGAACGAGCTGGGCATCGACGTCGCCGTCGACACCAAGACCCTGCTCGACCTCGCCCGTGACGCCGCGCACGGCGTCGCCCGGCCCGCCGCACCGCTGACGACCTTCCTCGTCGGCTACGCGGCGGCCCACGCCGAAGCCACCGGCGCCGACCCCGAACAGGCCGTGGCCGAGGCCTCGCGCAAGGCCGCCGAACTGGCCCTGCGCTGGGCCGCGGAGGCCCCGGACACCACCGGGCCCGAGGCGACCGGCCCCGAAGCGACCGGCTCCGGATGACCGCCAACCCCGCCGCCGACCCCGCCGCCGCGGACGCCGACCGCGACCTCGACCAGGCCCTCGCCCTGGTCAGCCGCGCCCCGCGCGCCGACTCGCGCGCCGACACCGCCGGAGCCCCCGACCCCGCCCCCGGCGGCCACCGCGCCGCGTCCTGGCTCCGGGCCCGGGAGACCGCCACCCGCGCCGGTTCGGCCGTCCGCGGCCGCACCCACCGGGTCCCCCTGGCGGCCGCCCTCGGCGAGGTGCTGGCCGCGCCCCTCGACGCCCTGGGCGACCTGCCGTCCTTCGACACCTCCGCGATGGACGGCTGGGCCGTCGCCGGTCCCGGCCCCTGGACGATCCGCCCCGGCGAGAGCGCCCTGGCCGGCAGCGAGCGCCCCGCACCCCTCGCGGACGGCGAGGCCGTACGGATCGCCACCGGCGCCCGGATCCCCGCGGACACCAGCGCCGTGATCCGCAGCGAGCACTCCCGCGAGGCCGGCACCCTGCTGTACGCCGAGCGACCCGTCGCCACCGGACAGGACATCCGCCCGCGCGGCCAGGAGTGCCGCACCGGAGACCTGTTGCTGCCCCCCGGGTCCCTGGTCACCCCGGCCGTCCTCGGCCTCGCCGCGGCCGCCGGGTACGACGAGCTCACCACCCGGCCCCGGCCGCGCGTGGAGATCCTCGTCCTCGGCGACGAACTGCTCACCGAAGGCCCCCCGCACGACGGCCTCATCCGTGACGCTCTGAGCCCCATGCTGGGCCCCTGGCTGACCCGGCTCGGCGCCGAGGTCGTCTCCGTCCGACGGCTCGGCGACGACCCGCAGGGCGCCGAAGCCCTGCTGGCGGCCGTCACCGGCTCCACCGCCGACGTGGTCATCACCACCGGCGGCACCGCCTCCGGCCCCGTCGACCACGTCCACCCCGTGCTCGCCAAGGCCGGCGCCGAACTGCTCGTCGACGGGGTGGCCGTACGCCCAGGGCACCCGATGCTGCTGGCCCGCATCGGCGGCGGGGCCCCCGGCCAGGACCCGGTCCGCCACTTGGTGGGGCTGCCCGGCAACCCGCTGGCCGCCGTCTCCGGACTGCTCACCCTCGCCGACCCGCTGCTGCGCGCCCTCGCCGGGCGGCGCCCGCGCCCCCGGTACGTGGTCCCCGTGGAGGGCGACGTACCCGGTCACCCGCACGACACCCGGCTCGTACCGGTCCTGCTGACCGAGGACCACGCCGTACCGCTGCGCTACAACGGGCCGGCGATGCTCCGCGGGGTGGCCGCCGCCGACGCGCTGGCCGTCGTACCCCCGAACGGGGCACGGTCGGGGCAGGAGTTGGAGATCCTCGATCTCCCCTGGGCTTCGGGGGGATGTTTCACGTGAAACTTCACGGATCCGACGCGATGGCACGCGGCGCCGACGAGAAGCTCGTCTCGCGCCGCATCAAACTGCCCAAGCGCATCGTCGAGAAACCGCTCCGGCAGGTCTCCCGGCGGCTGTTGATGGCGCTGTTCGTGATGTCCCTGACGGTCCTGATCGTGTGGATCGACCGCGCGGGCTACCACGACAACGCCAACGACAAGGTCGACTTCCTCGACTGCGTCTACTACGCGACCGTCACCCTGTCGACGACCGGCTACGGCGACATCGTCCCGTACAGCGACAGCGCGCGGCTGGTCAACGTCCTGCTGATCACCCCGCTGCGCGTGCTGTTCCTGATCATCCTGGTCGGCACCACCCTGGAAGTCCTCACCGAGCGGACCAGGGAAGAGTGGCGGCTCAGCCGCTGGAGGAAGAACTTGCGAGACCACACGGTCGTCGTCGGCTTCGGCACGAAGGGCCGCTCCGCCCTGCAGACCCTGCTGTCCACCGGGCTCAGCAAGGAGCAGGTCGTCATCGTCGACCCCAGCGCCAAGGTGATCGACATCGCCAACGCGGAGGGGTTCACCGGGGTCGTCGGCGATGCCACGCGCTCCGACGTCCTGCTGCGGGCCGAGATCCAGAAGGCCCGTCAGATCGTCATCGCCACCCAGCGCGACGACACGGCGGTCCTGGTCACCCTGACGGCCCGCCAGCTCAACCGCGGCGCGAAGATCGTGGCGGCCGTGCGGGAAGAGGAGAACGCGCCGCTGCTGAAGCAGTCGGGCGCGGACGCCGTCATCACCAGCGCGAGCGCGGCGGGCCGGCTGCTCGGGCTCTCGGTGCTCAGCCCGAGCGCGGGCACGGTGATGGAGGACCTCATCCAGCAGGGCAGCGGCCTCGATCTGATCGAGCGTCCGGTGAACCGCGGGGAGGTCGGCAAATCGGTCCGGGACACCGACGACCTGGTCGTCAGCGTCCTGCGCGGCCACCGCCTGCTCCCGTACGACGATCCGCACGCGAGCCCGCTCCAACTGACGGACCGCGTCATCACGATCGTCCGCGCGGCCCCGTCGGCCACGCCGCCCGTGGTCCTGGGTTCCCCGGACTGAGCGGACCGACCAGACCGAGCGGGCCGGGGGCGGTAACCTCCGGCCATGCATGCGATCACCATCGAACAGCCCGGCGGCCCCGAGTCCCTGGTGTGGGCCGAAGCACCCGACCCGGTGGCCGGTGACGGTGAGGTCATCGTCGAGGTGGCGGCGAGCGCCGTGAACCGCGCCGACGTCCTGCAGCGGCAGGGGTTCTACAACCCTCCGCCCGGCGCCTCGCCCCATCCCGGCCTCGAGTGCTCCGGGCGGATCTCCGCGATCGGGGCCGGGGTCTCCGGCTGGTCGGTCGGCGACGAGGTGTGCGCGCTGCTCTCCGGCGGCGGATACGCGCAGCGGGTGGCCGTCCCGGCGGGCCAGCTGCTGCCCGTCCCGGCGGGCGTGGACCTGGTGACGGCGGCGGCCCTCCCCGAAGTCGTCTCCACGGTCTGGTCGAACGTGTTCATGGTGGCCGGTCTGCGCCCGGGCGAGACCCTGCTGGTGCACGGCGGATCGAGCGGCATCGGGACGATGGCGATCCAGCTCGCGAAGGCCGTGGGCGCGCGGGTCGCCGTCACGGCGGGCGGCAAGGAGAAGCTGGCGCGCTGCGCCGAACTGGGCGCCGACATCCTGATCGACTACCGCGAGCAGGACTTCGTCGAAGAGGTCCGGGCGGCCACGGACGGCGCCGGGGCGGACGTGATCCTGGACATCATGGGCGCGAAGTACCTGAGCCGGAACGTGGACGCGCTGGCCGTGAACGGCCGCCTCGCGATCATCGGGCTCCAGGGCGGAGTCAAGGCGGAACTCAACCTGGCCGCCCTCCTCGCGAAGCGCGCGGCCATCACCGCCACCACGCTCCGGGCACGCCCCCTGGAGGAGAAGGCCGCGATCGTCGCGGCCGTACGGGAACACGTCTGGCCCCTGGTCGCGTCGGGCCGCATCCATCCGGTGGTGCACGCGACGTACCCCATGAGCGAGGCCCCCGAAGCCCACCGCGTCCTGGAAGCAAGCACCCACGTGGGCAAGCTCCTCCTGACCACCTGACCGCGGTTCCCCGGGGCTGTGCCCCGGACCCCACCGGCACTTCAGCCCCTCCGGCGTTTGAGGAGCGGGGGTCCGGGGGCCGGCCCCCGGGAACGGCGCGGCACGCGGGAACGGGTCCGGGGCGCAGCCCCGGGGAACGGGGGAAGGGCGGGTAGGGGACTGCCCCGCAGGGCCGAGCACCCGTACCCGCCCCGCCCCGCCACACCGCGGAGCTACAGGCTGCGCAGCAGCACCGAAGGCGACTCGACGCAGTCGGCGACGTACCGCAGGAAGCCGCCCGCCGTGCCACCGTCGCAGACACGGTGGTCGAAGGTCAGCGACAGCTGCACGACCTGACGCACCGCCAACTCGCCCTGGTACACCCAGGGCTTCGGGATGATCCGCCCGACACCGAGCATCGCCGCCTCCGGGTGGTTGATGATCGGCGTGGAGCCGTCGACCCCGAACACCCCGTAGTTGTTCAGGGTGAAGGTGCCACCGGTGAGGTCCGCCGGGGCCAGCTTCCCCGCCCGGGCCAGCTCGGTGAGCCGGGCGAACTCCGCCGACAGCGACTCCGCGCTGCGCGCCTGCGCGTCCCGGACCACCGGCACCATCAGCCCCCGCTCCGTCTGCGCGGCGAAGCCCAGGTGCACGGACGGGAGCCGGACGATCTCGTTTGCCGCGAGGTCCACCGTGGAGTTGAGCTCCGGGTGGCGGGCCAGCGCCGCCGTGCAGATCCGGGCGAGCAGCGCGAGGACCGAGATCTTGGGGCCGCCCGCGGCGTTCATCGCCGCCCGGGTCGCCATCAGTTCGGTGGCGTCCGCGTCCACCCAGCAGGTGGCGTCCGGAATCTCGCGCCGGCTGCGCGACAGCTTGTCCGCGACCGCCCCGCGCACCCCCTTGAGGGGGATCCGCGTGGCGCCCTCCGGCGCGGCGGAGCCGACGGAGGCCACCACCGGGGCCACGACGGGGGCCATCGCCGAAGCCTCCCGCGCCGGCGCGCGCAGCGCCGCGTCGACATCAGCGCGCAGGATCAGCCCCTCGGGCCCCGATCCGCGCAGGGCCCGCAGGTCCACCCCGTGGTCCCGGGCGAGCTTGCGCACCAGCGGCGAGATGACCGGTACCGGCCCGGCGACGACGACGGCCGGTGCGGCGGCCGCCGGTGCCGTGACGGGAGGTGCCGTGACGGCGGGTGCCGTCACCGCCGCGACCGCGACCACGGCCGGAGCCGGACCCGCGGGAGCGGCCCCCGGCGCGGCGGAGCCGGGTCGCACCCGCCTCCGACGCGCCGGACGTGAAGGGTCGGAGCCGTACCCGATCAAGGGCCGGGGCGCGTTGGCGGAGTCCGGGGCCCCTTCGGTGGCGACGGCACCGGCATCCGCCTCGGCCGGCAGGCACGCCGCACCCACCGCCACCGTGATCAGCGGCGCGCCGACGGGCAGTTCCGTCCCCTCCTCGCCGAAGCGGGCGGTGACCACGCCCCCGTACGGACAGGGGACCTCCACCATCGCCTTGGCCGTCTCGACCTCGACGACGGGCTGGTCGATGGCGACGACGTCGCCGACCGCCACCAGCCAGCGGACGATCTCCGCCTCGGTCAGTCCCTCGCCCAGGTCCGGCAGCTTGAACTCCATGACCTGCGGCATCAGTTCTCCCACTGCAGACGGGCCACGGTGTCCAGGATCCGGTCCACGCCGGGCAGGTGGTGCTTCTCCAGCATCGGCGGCGGATACGGGATGTCGAAGCCGGTGACGCGCAGCACGGGCGCCTCCAGATGGTGGAAGCACCGCTCGGTGACCCGGGCGGCGATCTCCGCGCCCGGTCCGCCGAAGCCGCCGGACTCGTGGACCACCACCGCGCGCCCGGTCCGGCGTACGGAGGCCACGACGGTCTCCTCGTCGAAGGGGACCAGCGAGCGCAGGTCCACGACCTCCAGGTCCCAGCCCTCCTCGCGGGCCGCCTCGGCCGCCTCCAGGCACACCGGCAGCGAGGGCCCGTAGGTGATCAGCGTCGCGCTCGTGCCGGTCCGCCGGACGAGTGCCTCGCCGATCCCGGGGACCACCGTGGGCGTCTCGGGCGACCAGTCGGCCTTGGACCAGTACAGCCGCTTCGGCTCCAGGAAGATCACCGGATCGTCGCTGGCTATCGAGGCGCGCAGCAGTCCGTACGCGTCTTCGACCGTCGCCGGGGTGACGACGGTGAGGCCGGGAGTGGCCACGTAGTAGGCCTCGGAGGAGTCGCAGTGGTGCTCCACCCCGCCGATCCCGCCGCCGTACGGCACCCGGATGGTGATCGGCAGCGGCATCGCGCCGCGCGTGCGGTTGCGCATCTTGGCCACGTGCGAGATCAGCTGCTCGAAGGCCGGGTACGCGAAGGCGTCGAACTGCATCTCCACGACCGGCCGCAGCCCGTACATGGCCATGCCGACGGCCGCGCCGAGTATGCCGGCCTCGGCGAGCGGGGTGTCCGTACAGCGGTCCTCGCCGAATTCCTTGGCGAGGCCGTCCGTGATGCGGAAGACCCCGCCGAGCGCCCCGACGTCCTCGCCCATGACGTGGACGGTCGGGTCCTCGGCCATCGCGTCGCGCATCGCGCGGTTCAGGGCCTGGGCCATGGTCGCCGGCTTCGTGGCCGCCGGCTTCACCGCCACCGTGGTCATGATCCGTCCCCCTCTTCCTGCTCGGCCGCGTCCAGCTCGGCACGGAGCATGGCCGCCTGTTCGCGCAGTCGGCGGGTCTGCTGCGCGTAGACGTGTGCGAAGAGGTCCATCGGGTCGAGCACCGGCTCCGCGTTCATCCCGTCCCTCAGCGCCGCCGCCATCGCCTCGGCGGCGTCCTTGGCGGCCTTGATGCCCGACTCGTCCAGCACGCCGCGCGCGGTCAGCTCGCGCTCCAGCAGCTCGATCGGGTCGTGCGCCTTCCAGGCCTCGACCTCGGCGTCGCCCCGGTAGCGGGTGGCGTCGTCGGCGTTGGTGTGGGCCTCTATGCGGTACGTGACGGCCTCGATCATGGTCGGTCCGCCGCCGGACCGGGCCCGCCGGACCGCCTCGGACAGCACCTCGTGCATGGCGGCGATGTCGTTGCCGTCGACGAGGCGGCCGGGCATCCCGTACCCCACGGCCTTGTGGGCCAGGGTCGGGGCGGCGGTCTGCTTGGCGAGCGGGACGGAGATCGCGAAGCCGTTGTTCTGCACGAGGAAGACGACCGGCGCCTGCCAGACGGCGGCGAAGTTCATGGCCTCGTGGAAATCGCCCTCGCTGGTGCCGCCGTCGCCGACCATGGCGAGGGCGACCACGTCGTCCCCGCGCAGCCGGGCGGCGTGCGCCAGGCCGACCGCGTGCGGCAGCTGGGTGGCCAGCGGCGTCGAAAGGGGGGCTATCCGGTGCTCGCGCGGGTCGTACCCGGTGTGCCAGTCGCCGCGCAGCAGCGTCAGCGCCTGTACGGGATCCAGTCCGCGCGCCACGGCCGCGAGGGTGTCGCGGTAGCTCGGGAAGAGCCAGTCCTGCTCCTCCAGGACCATGGCGGCGGCGATCTCGCACGCCTCCTGGCCGACGGTGGAGGGATATACGGCCAGACGGCCCTGCCGGGTGAGGGCGGTGGCCTGGGCGTTGTAGCGGCGGCCGCGCACCAGCTCGGCGTAGCACCGGCGCATCAGCTCGGGGTCGAGCCGGTCGGCGGCCGGGGTGCCCAGCACCCGGTACGGCTCGGGGTCCGGGAGCAGCGGGGCGGCATCCGTACGGGGCCTCCAGGCGGGCGGCGGGGTGGAGCGGTGGGACGCACCGGCACCGGGCAGCTCTTGGACCGTCATGGCGGCGTACACCTCCTCGTGGGAAGCGGGCAGGAAGGCCTCGGATGTGAGGCCCCTCACCTACCGATTGTTCGGTTGTCCCGGCAATTTGGCTACAGGCGGCGTCAGGCTGTGGACAAAGTGGCGTCGACGCCCTGGTATGGGTGCAGGACGTCCAGGAGAGGCAGGCATCGGGCGATGACGGATGAACAAATGGCCGGAGCGGGTTCCGGGGCGGGGGGCGCACTCGGGGGCGCGCCCGTACCGCCGGTACCCCCCGGGCCGCCCGCGACGCCGCCGCGCCCCCTCGACCCGATCGACCGGTCGATCGTGCGCCTGCTCCAGGCGGACGGCCGCGCCTCGATACGCTCGGTCGCCGAGCAGGTCCACGTGTCCCGGGCCAATGCCTACGCCCGGATCAACCGGCTCATCGACGACGGGGTGATCCGCGGCTTCACCGCCCGCGTCAACCACGAACGCGCAGGCCAGGGCGCCTCCGCCTACATCACCCTCAAGATCGTCCAGAACTCCTGGCGCACGGTCCGCGAACAGCTCCGCGAACTCCCCGGCGCCGCCCACATCGCCCTGGTCAGCGGCGATTTCGACGTCCTGCTCCTGGTCCACACCCCGGACAACCGCACTCTGCGCGAGCTGGTCCTCACCCGCCTCCAGTCCATCCCGGAGGTCCTCTCCACGCGCACCCTGCTGGTGTTCGAGGAAACGGATCTGCTGGCCCGCGACCAGACCGCCGGCCCCACGATCACCGAGGAGTCCCCGTGATCCCGCCCCGCCTGGCCCCCCTCCTCGAACAGTTCGACTTCGCCCGCGAGCGCCTCACCGCCCGGATGACGGGGCCCGTCATGGACAGCGGCGACGGATCGGACACCCCGGTCGGCGGCCCGCTGACCGACGAGGAGTACCTCTGGGAGCCGGTGGCGGACTGCTGGTCCGTCCGCGCCCGCGCGGCCGGTCCGGGGCCGCGCGCAACACTGCTGGCCGGAGCGGGCCCGTGGGGGCGCGACGCCGCCGCCTACCCGCACCCCTCGCCGCCGCCGTTCACCACGATCGCGTGGCGGCTCAGCCACCTGGGCGAGATGATCGCCCTGCGCGCCGACCACGTGGCCGGCAGCCGCTCCCTGACCCGGGAGCTCCACCCGGTCCCGGGCGGCGCCGCGGAGGCGGTCGCCGCCTTCGACACGGCCGCGGCGGCCTGGCGCACGGCGCTCGGGGGCGTGGACGACGCCGCGCTGGACACCGTGGGGTATTCCAGCTACCCGCACGGCAGCGACCCGGAGGACGTGTTCGTCGACGTCGTGTGGTGGGTCAACCAGGAACTGCTGCACCACGGGGCCGAGATCGCCCTGCTGCGCGACCTGTACCGCGCCCGGCCGCGCTGAGCGGCGGGCGGGCCCGGCGACCGCTCAGCGCTGCGTGCGCAGGCCGTCCAGGGCCATGCTGACCACCGCGTCCGCGAGCTGGTCGGGGGTGGTGCCGGGGTGCGGGCGGTACCACTCGACCAGGGAGTTGACCATGCCGAAGAGCAGCCGGGTGGCGAGCCGGATGTCCACGTCCGCCCGCAGGTCGCCCTCGGCGGCGGCGGCCTTCAGCAGCTCCGCGACCTGGTGGTCGAACTCGCGGCGGCGCTCCAGGGCCCAGCGCTCGGTACGGGTGTTGCCCCGGACCCGCAGCAGCAGGGTCACGTAGGGCAGCTCCGCGACGAGGACCTCGACCGTGCGGCGCGTGACGTACTCGACGCGTTCGACCGCGCGGCCCCGTATCGCCCCCGGCTCCGCCAGGACCGCGAAGAGTTCGTCCAGGGCCCGGCTGACGGCGCGGTGGAGCAGTTCCTCCTTGCCGGCGACGTGGTGGTAGATCGAGGACTTGGAGATGCCGGCCGCCTTGGAGAGGTGCTCCATGGAGGTGCCGTCGTAGCCGCGCTCGTTGAAGACCTGGACGGCGACGGACAGGAGCGTCTCGGGCGTGTACGTGTCCCGCTTGGCCGTGGTCATTCCGACTCCCCCGCCTCGTCGTCGACCTCGTCGTGGACGGAGTCGACCTCGTCGTCGCCCTCGTCGTCACCCGCCGCGTAGCCGAGCTTGTACAGCGCCAGCGAGGGCGCGTACCGGCCGCCGGGACACCGCTCGTCGAGGTGGTGCAGCAGGTCGTACGCCCAGTCGCGGCCGAGCCGGTCGTGCCATTCGGCCGGGCCCACCGGGTAGTTGACCCCGAGCCGCATCGCCGTGTCGATGTCCTCGGCGCCCGCGACCCCGCGCGCCACGGCGTCGGCGGTCAGGTCGATCAGCATCGCGACCGTCCGGGCGACGATCATGCCCGGCACGTCGCCGATGACGGAGACCTTCTTGCCGAGCTTCTGGAACAGCCCGACGGCCTCGGCGAGCGTCCGCTCGCTCGTGTCCTCGCTGACGGAGAGCGCGATCCGGGTGGCGTCGCGGTAGTCGAAGGCGAGGTCGAAGTAGACGACGTCGGCGAACTCGATCGCCGTCTTGCCGTCCGCGAGCACCAGCTGCCCCTCGCCGGGCAGCTGGATGTACGGGCCCCCGTGCTCGACGGGCGTGACCGCGATCCCGGCCTCCTCCAGGAGGTCGAGCAGGCCGGCCGCCGGTCCGAGGTCACCGACGACGGTCACCTTCGCGGGCGCGTCGTGCCCGTTGACGGGTTCCGCGGTGTGCGGGGCCGGGACCTGCGCGTCCGGGCCGTACGGGTACCAGCCGTGGCCCGACTTGCGGCCCAGGCGGCCCGACTGGACCAGCCGGCGCTGCGCGAGGGACGGGGTGAACTTGGGGCTGCGGAAGAAGGACTCCCACACCGAGCGGGTGACGGCTTCGTTGACGTCCTGGCCGATCAGGTCGGTCAGCGCGAAGGGGCCCATCTTGAAGCCGCCGCTCTCGCGGAGCACGGCGTCGATGGTGGCCGGGTCGGCGCCCTGCTCCTCGTACACCGCGAAGGCCTCGGCGTAGAAGGGCCGGGCGATCCGGTTGACGATGAAGCCCGGGGTGTCGGCGCAGCGCACCGGCGTCTTTCCCCACGCCAGGGCGGTGTCGTACGCGCGGCCCGCGGCGGCCGGGTCCGTGGCGAACCCGGAGACCACCTCGACCAGCGGCAGCAGCGGGGCCGGGTTGAAGAAGTGCAGGCCCAGGAAGCGGCCGGGGTGCGCGAGTCCGGCGGCGAGCTCGGTGACCGAGAGGGAGGAGGTGTTGGTGGCCAGCAAGGTGTCCGGCGAAACCACCTCTTCGAGCGCCGCGAACAGCGCCCGCTTGACGGTGACGTCCTCGACGACCGCCTCCACGACGAGGGCGGTGTCGGCCAGCTCCGCCAGCTCGCTCGCCGACGCGATCCGGACGATCGCGTCCTCGGCCTCGGCGCGGTCCAGCCGGCCCTTCGCTGCCATCCGCTCGACCCGGTCCTGGACGAACCCGACCGCGTCGGAGGCGAGAGCGGCGTTGATGTCGTAGATCAGCACGCGGTGACCTGCGAGAAGGGCGACCTGGGCGATGCCCTGCCCCATGGTGCCGGCGCCGACGACCGCCACTGTGCGGGACCGCTCGATTGCTGTCATGCCCAGATCCTCCCGCACCGACTTGTCCACAGGCCTGCCGGGCCCTCTTGTCCCGACCGATCGTTCGGTTACTCTAACTCCAGTCTGCTCTTGTTCATCCCTTCTTGCCTGCCCCGATCGCCTGATCCCGCCCGGCTCAAAGAGGAGTTGGTCCCTGATGGCCGCCGAGCTCACCGTCCCCCAGCTGTCCGCCAAGCACCGGCCCACTCTGGACCAGGCGCTGGCCACCATCCGCAGCCGCGCCTACTGGTCCCCGCACCCCGAGCACCCCAAGGCGTACGGGGAGACCGCGCCGGCCGACGGCCTCGCCGCCTTCGAGGCGCTGCGCGGCACCCGGCTCGACCTCGGACAGCCCGGCACCGACGGCTGGACGGGCGCGGAGACCTCCCCGTACGGCGTGGAGCTCGGCGTCGAGTACCCGCACGTGGACCCGGAGGTGCTGCTGCCCGCGATGCGGGCCGGCATGGGCGCCTGGCGGGACGCCGGGCCCGAGGTGCGCGCCCTGGTCTGCATCGAGATCCTGGCCCGGATCTCGGCGCGGACGCACGAGTTCGCGCACGCCGTCATGCACACCAGCGGCCAGGCCTTCATGATGGCGTTCCAGGCGGGCGGCCCGCACGCACAGGACCGCGGGCTGGAAGCGGTGGCCTACGCCTACGAGGAGCAGACCCGCGTCCCCGGTCAGGCCGACTGGTCGAAGCCGCAGGGCAAGAAGGACCCCCTCGAACTGGGCAAGACCTTCACCGCCGTCCCGCGCGGCATCTCCCTGATGATCGGCTGCAACACCTTCCCCACCTGGAACGGCTACCCGGGCATCTTCGCCTCCCTGGCCACGGGCAACCCGGTGCTGGTCAAGCCGCACCCGCGCGCCGCGCTCCCGCTGGCGCTGACCGTCCAGGTGGCCCGCGAGGTCCTCGCCGACGCCGGCTTCGACCCGAACCTGGTCGCGCTGGCCGTGGAGCGGCCGGGCGAGGGCATCGCCAAGGAGCTCGCCGTCCGGCCCGAGATCAAGGTCATCGACTACACCGGGTCCACCGAGTTCGGCGACTGGCTGGAGACCAACGCCCGCCAGGCGCAGGTCTACACGGAGAAGGCCGGCGTCAACACCGTCGTCCTGGACTCCACCGACAACTACAAGGGCATGCTGTCCAACCTGGCCTTCTCCCTCTCCCTCTACAGCGGCCAGATGTGCACCACCCCGCAGAACCTGCTGATCCCGCGCGACGGCATCGAGACCGACGCCGGGCACAAGTCCTACGACGAGGTCGTCTCTGACCTCGCGGGCGCGGTCGGCGGTCTGCTCGGCGACGACGCGCGGGCCAACGCTCTGCTCGGCGCCCTGGTCAACCCGGACGTGAAGGCCCGCCTGGAGGCCGCGGCAGGGCTCGGCGAGGTCGCACTGGCCTCGCGCGAGGTGACGCACCCGGACTTCCCGGGCGCGGTCGTGCGCACGCCGGTGATGGTCAAGCTGGACTCGGCCAAGCCGGACGACTCCGCCCCCTACCTCTCGGAGTGCTTCGGCCCGGTCTCCTTCGCGGTGGCGGTCGACTCCACGCAGAGCGCGCTGGACCTGCTGCGGCGCACGGTCCGCGAGAAGGGCGCCATGACGGTCGGGGCGTACACCACGTCGGCGGACACCGAGCGGGCCATCGAAGAGGTCTGTCTGGAGGAATCGGCGCAGCTCTCGCTGAACCTGACGGGCGGGGTCTATGTGAACCAGACCGCGGCCTTCTCCGACTTCCACGGCTCCGGCGGCAACCCGGCGGCGAACGCCGCCCTGTGCGACGGGGCGTTCGTGTCCAACCGCTTCCGCGTGGTGGAGGTGCGCCGCCAGGGCTGAGCCCCCGGGCCTTACGCCTTGGGCCCTCCCCAGTGGAAGAGGGTCATGGCCACACTGGTGGCCAGGTTGTAGCTGGAGACCTGCGGCCGCATCGGCAGGGACACCAGGTGATCGGCTCGGGCGCGCAGCTCGGGCGAGATGCCGTGGCGTTCGGAGCCGAAGGCGAGCAGGGCCTCGTCCGGGAGGGTGAGGGCGCGGATGTCCTCGCCCTCCGGGTCGAGCGCGTACAGCGGGCCGGGCGGCAGCCCGTCGAGCTCCACCCGGTCCACGGTCGTGGCGTAGTGCAGACCGGCGCCGGCCCGGACCACGTTGGGGTGCCAGGGGTCCAGGTCTCCCCTGGTCACCACTCCGGTGGCACCGAAGCCGGCGGCGAGCCGGACGACGGCTCCGACGTTGCCCAGGTTGCGCGGGTTGTCGAGGAGCACGATCGGGGCCGTCCTGGGCCGTGCGTCGAGCCGGGCCCGTCCTTCGGCCCGCCCGGGCCGGACCGCGAGGGCCGCCACCCCGGTGGGGTGCACCCGCGGCAGCAGCCCCTTGAGCGGAGCCTCGCGCACGAGCCGCGCGACGTCCGCCTCCACGTCCCCGGCCAGCTCGCGCGCGAGGCCCCGTACGGCTTCGGGATCGTCGGCGACGGCGATCCGCACGTCCGCCCCGAACCGCAGCGCGTGCTTCAGCGCGTGAAACCCGTCGAGGAGCACCAGATCCTCCCGCGCAACGGCTTCCCGCCACTGCCGCTCGGTGTCCTGGATGCCATCGGGGTTCCCGTGCTGCTCACTCATACCGCCGACCCTACGTTCCGTTCCAGCCCCTCCGGCGTTCGAGGAGCGGGGTCCGGGGCGGAGCCCCAAGGGATCCGGGGCGCAGCCCCGGGGAACGGTGGAAGGGCGGGTAGGGGACAAGCCCCGCAGGGCCCGGCTCAGCGCGGGACGGGGCTGGGCAGCGCCGGCTCCGGGTCCGCGTAGGGCTCTGGATCCGGTCCGGGGTCCGGAGCGGGCCGCCCCCCACGCACCCGCCGCGCGGCGACCACCGCACCCAGCCACACCAAGAACCCGGTCGGCAAGAACACCGCATCGGCCGCGATCATCGCCAGCGAGAAGAACGGCAGCCCCAACAGCACCGCGATCCCCGCGTGCTCCAGCATCATCACCGCCAGCAGCACATTCTTGATCCGCCGGTTGAACAGCGTGAACGGGAAGGCCACCTGGACCGCGACCGTCCCGTAGGACAGCAGCATCACCAGCGTGCCGCTGCTCGCGAGGAAGGCCGAGACACCGGGCCACGGGGTGAAGTAGTCCAGGTTCAGCGGGTAGTACAGCGCCGTGCCGTCCTGCCACCGCGAGCCCTGGATCTTGTACCAGCCGGCCGTCGCGTAGATCAGGCAGACCTCCACCATGATCACCAGCATCCCGGCGTTGTGCAGCAGGTTGGCCAGGACGTCGAGGACGGCCCGCCCCTCCCCCTCCGGCTCGTAACGGTCGACCGTCCACCACAGCGCGGCGAGCACCCACAGGGCCGCGAGGAACGTCACCCAGCCGGTACTGAGGTCCCCGGCCACGGCCCCGTACGCGAACACCGCGCCGAGCACGCCCCACAGCACCGGCCCCGCCGGCCCGGCCGAGGCCGTACCGAGGCGGCGGGCGCGGCGGGCGTCCAGTGACCAGACCTGCGCGCACCGGGTCAGCACGAGGTAGATCGCCATCAGGTGGATGACGTTGTCCCCGCCGTCGCCCATGAAGACGCTGCGGTTCTGCAGGGACAGCACGCCGACCATGAACACCACGGAGGTCGCCCGGGTGCGCCAGCCCAGCATCAGCAGGGCGGACGACAGCACGGCCACGACGTAGACGATCTCGAACCAGAGCGCCGAGTCCGACCACATCAGGACCGTGAAGGCGTGGTTCGAGTCGATCAGCCGCCGCGCCAGCTCCCAGCTCCACGGCCCGTCCGGCCCGTACAGCTCGTGGCGGTGGGGGAACTCCCGCAGCAGGAAGAACAGCCAGGTCCCGGTGAATCCGATGCGGACCACGGCGCTCTGGTACGGGCCCAGCGCCTGCCCGCTGACCCGGGCCAGCGCCCGCGCCCCGGAGGCCTTGAGCCGCTTCGCGCCGGCCCCCTTCGCGCCGGCCCCCGTCACACCAGGCCCCGTCACACCAGGTCCCGCCGCACCGGGCCCCGTCACACCGTCCACCACGGCAGCTCCCGGTAGTAGGTCTGGGTGTCGGCCTTCTCGTCGGACCATGGGGGTGCGGCGACCTCCGTCGTCGCCCCGCGCACCTGGATCCGTACGATCCGGCCCTCCGCGACCCGGCCGGTGTCCAGCCGGTCCACGGCGATCCGGCGCAGGTACTCCTCGGCGAGTTCGCCGCGGTCGCCGGTGGACTTGTTGTTCTCGTCGTGGGAGGAGGTGAAGAAGTCCCAGGCCCGGCGGAGCTCGTTCTGCTGGGTGTGGCTCGGCAGCAGGTTGTGGCGGATGGCCGCGCCGTCCTCGGCGGACAGCCCGCGCCAGGTGCCCGTCACCAGCCGGCCGTCGTCGGTCCGCACTTCCGCGCGCATCTCCACGGCGATGTTCTGCTGGAGCGGGTTGGGGGCGAAGAGCTTCCAGTTCTGTTCGAACTCGGGGTAGACCCACCAGTCGATCCGGGCCGCGTGCCGCTTGCTGACCGTGTTGGACGGGGCCACGTGCAGGAAGACGAGGGCCAGGTGGAAGCAGGCGGCCACCGCCACCGCGCCGAGCGCGAGGGCCGTGACGACCCGGTACGGGGTGGACAGGCCGGCGATTCCGGGCTCCCTGGGCGGGGGTGGAGCCGCTCCTTCGAGGGGCTCCAGCGCGTTCGAATCCATCCCGCCCCGATCATCCGGCGTCCACAGGGTTGACCACAGAGGTTGACACCCTACGGGCCCTCGTCCCACCATTGAAGAGGATGAACCGAACGATCGGTCGGTCGGGCGGGACGAGGCGGGAAAAGACCTCTGACAGGGGGCCGTGATGGTGGCAGTGACCCCGGCAGCGACATCGGGGACGGGGGGCCGGGACGCGAAGCAGGACGCCGTGCGGGACGCGGGGATCGGCGTGACCGCCGACCTCGGCGCGCAGCTCGCGGCGGCCTTCGACGCGGCCGTGGCGGCCGACGAGCGGGTGGAACCGCGCGACTGGATGCCCGACGAGTACCGCGCGTCCCTGGTCCGCCAGATGGCCCAGCACGCCCACTCCGAGATCATCGGCATGCAGCCCGAGGCGAACTGGATCACCCGCGCGCCCTCCCTGCGCCGCAAGGCGATCCTGATGGCGAAGGTCCAGGACGAGGCCGGCCACGGTCTGTACCTGTACAGCGCCGCCGAGACCCTGGGCACCAGCCGCGACGAGCTCCTCGACAAGCTCCACGCCGGGAAGCAGAAGTACTCCTCGATCTTCAACTACCCCACCCTGACCTGGGCCGACGTAGGCGCGATCGGCTGGCTCGTGGACGGCGCGGCGATCACCAACCAGGTCCCGATCTGCCGCTGCTCCTACGGTCCGTACGCGCGGGCCATGGTCCGGATCTGCAAGGAGGAGTCCTTCCACCAGCGCCAGGGGTACGAGCTGCTCCTCGCCCTCTCCCGGGGCACCGAGGCCCAGCACGCCATGGCGCAGGACGCCGTGAACCGCTGGTGGTGGCCCTCGCTGATGATGTTCGGCCCGCCGGACGCCGAGTCGGGGCACTCCGCGCAGTCGATGGCCTGGCGGATCAAGCGCCACACCAATGACGAGCTGCGCCAGCGCTTCGTGGACATCGCGGTCCCGCAGGCCGAGTCGCTGGGGCTGACCCTGCCCGACCCGGACCTGAAGTGGAACGAGGAGCGCGGGCACCAGGACTTCGGAGCCATCGACTGGACGGAGTTCTGGGAGGTCCTCAAGGGCAACGGCCCGTGCAACGAGGAGCGGATAGGACAGCGCCGCACGGCACACGAGGAAGGCGCCTGGGTGCGCGACGCGGCCGCGGCGTATGCGGAGAAGCAGGCGGCGGCCACGGCCGCCGCGGTGACCATCGGAAGCGAGGCTCGGGTATGACGCAGAACTGGCCCCTGTGGGAGGTGTTCGTCCGCTCGCGGCGCGGCCTCTCGCACACGCACGCGGGCAGCCTGCACGCCCCCGACGCGGAGATGGCCCTGCGCAACGCCCGCGATCTCTACACCCGGCGCGGCGAGGGCATCTCCATCTGGGTGGTGCCCTCCACGGAGATCACCGCCTCCTCCCCGGACGAGCGGGACCCGTTCTTCGCCCCGTCCGCCGACAAGCCGTACCGGCACCCCACCTTCTACGAGATCCCCGAGGGGGTGCAGCACCTGTGACGAGCACCGACACGAGCACCGAGACGAGCACCGCATCGGGGACGGCCGCCGTGACGGCGGCCCTGGCCCTCGGCGACGACGCGCTGATCCTTTCGCACCGCCTCGCCGAGTGGGCCGGCCACGCGCCCGTCCTGGAGGAGGAGGTCGCCCTGGCCAACATCGCCCTCGACCTCCTCGGCCAGGCCCGCGTCCTGCTGTCGACGGCCGGCGACGAGGACGAGCTGGCCTACCTCCGCGAGGAGCGGTCCTTCCGCAACCTCCAGCTGGTCGAGCAGCCGAACGGCGACTTCGCCCACACCATCGCGCGCCAGCTCTACTTCTCGCTCTACCAGCACGAGCTCTACGGGGAACTGGCGCGCGGCGACGGCCCGTTCGCGCCGCTCGCCGCCAAGGCGGTCAAGGAGACCGCCTACCACCGCGACCACGCCGAGCAGTGGACGCTGCGGCTCGGCGACGGCACCGAGGAGAGCCGGCGCCGGATGCGCGCCGGCCTGGACGGGCTGTGGAAGTACACCGGGGAGATGTTCCGGCCGGTGGACGGGCTCGACGAACTCGACTGGGCCGCCCTGGAAGGCCGTTGGCTGGCCGCGCTGGGCGGCGTACTGGAGCGGGCCGGACTGGAGCTGCCCCAGGGCGCGCGGCACGGCGCCTGGGCCGCCGGAGCCGGTCGGCAGGGACTGCACACCGAGTCCTTCGGCCGGCTGCTCGCGGAAATGCAGCACCTGCACCGCAGCCACCCGGGGGCATCGTGGTGACCAGCACCGAGCAGACCCGGCTGGAGGTGGAGCTGGCCGCACTGGCCGGCTCCGTCCCCGACCCGGAGCTGCCCGTGCTCACCCTCGCGGAGCTCGGCGTGATGCGCGGGGTGCGGATGCACGAGGACGGCCACGTGGAGGTCACCCTGACCCCCACCTACACCGGCTGCCCGGCCATCGAGGCCATGTCCGCCGACATCGAGCGGGTCCTGATCGACCACGGCATAGCGCAGGTCCGGGTCCGGACCGTGCTGGCCCCCGCCTGGTCCACCGACGACATCAGCGCCGAAGGCCGCCGCAAACTGGCGGAGTTCGGCATCGCCCCGCCGCGGCCGCACGCCGCCGGCGGACCGGTCCCGCTCACCTTGTCCGTCCGCTGCCCGAACTGCGGATCGACCGACACCGAGCTGCTCAGCCGGTTCTCCTCCACCGCATGCAAGGCGCTGCGCCGCTGCACCGCCTGCCGCGAACCGTTCGACCACTTCAAGGAGCTGTAGATGGCCGTGTCACCGCCGTCAGCCACACCGGTGTCCGCGAACCCGGTGCGCCCCGCGCGCCACGGCGCGTTCCACACCTTGACGGTGACGGCGGTCGACCGGCTCACCGAGGACTCCGTGGCCCTGACCCTGGCCGTCCCGCCGGAGCTGCGCGCCGAGTACCGGCACTCGCCGGGCCAGCACCTCACCCTGCGCCGGGGCGCGGCGGGGGGCTCCGAGGTGCGGCGCACCTACTCGATCTGCTCCCAGGCCCCCGCCGCGGACGGGCCCGGTCCCGCCGCACTGCGGGTCGGGGTGCGGCTGGTGGAGGGCGGGGAGTTCTCCTCCTTCGCCCACAAGGAGATCGCCGCGGGGGACGTCCTCGACGTGATGGTCCCGGCGGGCCGGTTCATCCTGGACCCCGCGGCGGCGCCGCCCGCCGCGCACTACGCCGCGATCGTCGGCGGCAGCGGCATCACCCCGGTGCTGTCGATCGCCGCGACCCTCCTCGCCGCCCGCCCCGACGCACGGTTCTGCCTGGTGCGCAGCGACCGCAGCGCGGCCTCGACGATGTTCCTGGAGGAGGTCGCCGACCTCAAGGACCGCTATCCCGACCGGTTCCAGCTCGTCACCGTGCTGTCCCGGGAGGAGCAGGAGGCCGGGCTGCCCTCCGGACGGCTCGGCGAGGAGCGGCTGACGGAGCTGCTGCCCGCCCTGCTGCCGGTCGCCGAGGTGACGGGCTGGTTCCTGTGCGGCCCGTACGGCCTGGTGACGGGAGCGGAGCAGGCGCTGGCCGCGCTCGGCGTGGTCCGTACCCGGGTCCACGAGGAGGTCTTCCACGTCGAGGACACCGCCCCGCCCGCCCGCACCGCTTCGGCCGAGGTCACCAGCGGCCGGGTCACGGCGCGGCTCGACGGCCGCTCGGGCACCTGGCCGGTGCGCGACGGCGAATCCCTGCTCGACGCGGTGCTGCGGGCTCGCGCGGACGCCCCGTACGCCTGCAAGGGCGGCGTGTGCGGCACCTGCCGGGCCTTCCTCGTGACCGGCGAGGTGCGCATGGAGCGCAACTTCGCGCTCGAGGATCAGGAGACGGAGGCCGGGTTCGTGCTGGCCTGCCAGTCGCACCCGGTGTCGGAGGACGTGGAGATCGACTTCGACCGCTGAGGGGCCGCCCCACGCCTCCCCCTGTCCAATTTCAGGAACGTGTTCTATCTTGACGCACCGTCAGGCAGAGCACGATCCGGGCACGCGGGAGGACAGGCAGTGGACTTCACCTTCACCGAGGAGCAGCAGGCCGCCGTCGAGGCGGCCAAGGCCGTGTTCGCGGACGTGGCCCCCGACGGCGTACCCAGCCCCGCGCTCACCCCGAGGGCGGTGGCCGAGGAGTTCGACCGCGAGCTGTGGGCCAAGCTCGCGGACTCCGACCTGCTGAGCCTGGTCCTCACCGAGGAGCACGGCGGCTCCGGCCTCGACGCCATCGCCCTGTGCCTCGTCCTGCGCGAGGCGGCGAGGGTGCTGGCCCGGGTGCCGCTGCTGGAGCACTGCGCCACCGCCATGGCCGTCCAGGCCCACGGCAGCCCCGAGCTGGCCGGCGCCCTGCTGCCCGGCGCCGGGAACGGCGGCCTCGTCCTCACCGTCGCCGCGCACGGCCGCAGCGGCCACGACCCGGCCGAACTGGCCGTCACCGCACGGCGGGAACGACAGGACGCCGACGACTGGCTCTTGGAGGGCGTGCAGACGACCGTCGCCTGGGCGCACAGCGCCGACTGGATCGCCGTACCGGCCCACACCGGGGAGGGCGAGGCGGTCCTCGCGTTCGTCCCCCGGGGCGCCGGGGGCCTGTCCCTCGCGGAGCAGTACTCCACCAGCGGGGAGCGGCTCGCCGAGCTCACCCTCGACGGCGTACGGGTCCCGGCCTCGCACCTGATCGAAGCGCCGGGCGCCTGGGACCACCTGCGCCAGCTCCTGGCCACCGGGACCTGCGCGCTCGCGCTGGGCCTCGGCGAGAACGTGCTCACCATGACCAGTCAGTACACGAGCAAGCGCGAGCAGTTCGGCTTCCCGGTGGCCAGTTTCCAGGCCGTGGCCGTCCAGGCCGCCGACCGCTACATCGACCTGCGCGCCATGGAGGTCACGCTCTGGCAGGCCGCCTGGCGGCTCGACGCCGCCACGGGCGGAGCGGGCGGACCGCTGCCCAGCGCCGGTGACGTGGCCGTGGCCAAGATCTGGGCCTCCGAGGGCGTACGCCGCGTCGTGCAGACCGCACAGCACCTGCACGGCGGCTTCGGCGCCGACACCGACTACCCGCTGCACCGCTACCACGCCTGGGCCAAGCAGCTGGAGCTTCAGCTCGGCCCGGCCGCGGCCCACGAGGAGGCACTGGGCGACCTGCTGGCCGCCCACCCCCTCGCCTGAGCGGCCAGGGCCCGCAGGGGCCCCGGGGTCTCAGACGACGAAGCCCGGGGTGCCCGCGTCGGTGACGACCGGGCGGCCCGCGGCCTCCCAGTCCTGCATGCCGCCGGCCACGTTCACGGCGTCGATGTCCTGACCCCGCAGGTACTGGGCCACCTGGGCGGAGCGCCCGCCGACCCGGCACATCACGTAGACCGGGCGCTCGTCCTCGATCTTCTCGGTCAGCTCACCGATGCGCGCCACGAACTCGCTCATCGGGATGTGCAGCGCACCCTCGGCATGGCCGGCCGCCCATTCGTCGTTCTCGCGAACGTCGAGGACAAAGGCTTCGGAGGGCAGCGCGGAGGCGGCCACCGAGGGAAGCGGTCCGGAGTTCATGTCTGTCGCCTTCTCTCGTCACGGATAGCTGAGCCAACCTATCCGACCCGGCCTGCCGACCCGCCCGCGACGGCTTCACCCTCGGCCGGGCCCGGCCGGAGCCCGGCCGGAGCCCGACCGGGGTCCTGCCCCGGGCCTCACTCGGCGGCGAGGGCCGCCAGCTCCGCCTCACGCTTCTCGACGTCGCCGAGCAGCTGCTCGGCGATCTCCTCCAGCAGCCGGTCCGGGTCCTCCGGAGCCATCCGCAGCATCGACCCGATGGCGCTCTCCTCCAGGTCCCGGGCCACCACCGACAACAGCTCCTTGCGGCGCGAGAGCCATTCCAGGCGCTCGTACAGCTCCTCGCTCTCGCTCAGCCGCTGCTCGGCCGGTGCCGGGCCTTCCGCCCACTCCTGCGCCAGCTCGCGCAGCACCTGCTCCTCGCCGCGTCCGTAGGCCGCGTTGACCCGCGCGATGAACTCGTCGCGCCGCTCGCGCTCGGCCTCGTCCTGGGCCAGATCGGGATGCGCCTTGCGGACCAGCTCGCGGTAGAGACGGCGCACCTCCTCCGAGGGGCGCACCCGCTCCGGCGGCCGCACGGCGCGGTCCGTGAGCATCGCGGAGGCGTCGTCGGACATCCCGTCCGCGTCCAGCCAGTCGTGGAACAGCTCGTCCACCCCGGGCATCGGCATCACCAGCGAGCGGGCCTCGCGCGCACGGCGCAGGTCCTCCGCGTCCCCGCTCTTGGCAGCCTTCGCCTCGGCGATCAGGGCGTCCAGCTCGTCGAGCCGCGAGTACATCGGTCCGAGCTTCTGGTGGTGCAGACGGGAGAAGTTCTCCACCTCCACACGGAAGGTCTCCACCGCGATCTCGAACTCGATCAGTGCCTGCTCGGCGGCCCGCACGGCGCGCTCCAGGCGCGCCTCGGGCCGCTCGTCGGCAGCGGGGCCGGGGCCGGAGCCGGGCTCGGACTCTTCGGGAACAGTCTGCTCGCTCACCCGGCCAGCCTAAGGCCCTCGGGCCCGGGTGTTTCACGTGAAACATCGACCGGTTTCACGTGAAACATCCCGCGCGCGGGCTCGGCCGCCGGCCGCTCAGACCCCGGACTCCGCCGCGATCCGCCCGGACCGCACCGCCTCCACCAGCACCGCGTGGTCGGCCTCGCTCCGGTCGGCGTAGGCCACGGCGAAGCCCGCGATGGCCTCGTCCAGCTCGTCGCTCTTGCCGCAGTACCCGGCCAGCAGCCGCGGATCCGCGCTGTGCGCGTGCGCCCGCGCCAGCAGGGCTCCGGTCATCCGCCCGTAGTCGTCGAACTGGTCGGCGGCCAGCGCCGCCGGGTCCACGCTGCCCTTGCGGTTGCGGAACTGGCGTACCTGGAAGGGCCGCCCCTCCACCGTCGTCCAGCCCAGCAGGATGTCGGAGACCACCTGCATCCGCTTCTGCCCCGCCACCACCCGGTGGCCCTCGTGCTCCTCCGGCGGGGAGACGAAGCCGAGCCCGGGCAGGTGCGGCAGCAGTGCGGAGGGCCTGGCCTCCTTCACCTGGAGGACCAACGCCTCACCCCGGTGGTCCAGCAGCAGCACCACGTACGAGCGGGTGCCGACGCTGCCCGTGCCCACCACCCGGAAGGCCACGTCGTGGATCGCGTACCGGGCCAGCAGCGGCAGCCGGTCGCCCTGGAGGGTTTCCAGGTACGGGCCCAGCGCGGCCGCCACCGCCGCCGCTTCCCCGTCCCCGACCCGGCGCAGCACGGGCAGCGCGTCCACGAAGGCCCGGCCCCCGTCGGACGTCGGCTCGGTGGACTTGGCCGCGAACCGGGCGGAGGTGTTGTTGCGGGCCTTCTCCGAGACCCGTTCCAGCGTGCCCAGCAGGTCTCGGGCGTCGGTGTGCGAGACCAGTTCCTCGTCCGCGATGGCGTTCCACGCGTCGAGGGCCGGCAGTTTGGCCAGCAGGCGCATCGTGCGCCGGTAGGCGCCCGCCGCGTCGTGCGCGGCCGCCCGGCAGGTGTCCTCGTCCGCACCGGCCACCCGGCCGGCCAGGACCAGCGAGGTGGCCAGCCGCTTGAGGTCCCACTCCCACGGGCCGAAGACGGTCTCGTCGAAGTCGTTGAGGTCGATGACCAGCCGGCCGCGCGCGTCCCCGTACAGGCCGAAGTTGGCCGCGTGCGCGTCTCCGCAGATCTGCGCGCCGATCCCGGTCACGGGACCGCCGGAAAGGTCGTGCGCCATCAGCCCGGCCGAACCGCGCAGGAACGCGAAGGGGTTGGCGGCCATCCGGCCGGTCCGTATCGGCGCGAGTTCGGCGACCCGCCCGACGTTGGACTCCTCGACCGCACGCACCGCGTCCGGACGGTCGGCCGGGGCCTCGAAGAGCGCGTGCGCCGACCGGGGCACCCTCACGCGCAGCGCCTTGCCCGCCGCCCGGGGAGACACGGAGGGGGAAACGGCAGGAGATCCGGCCCGCGGAGCGAACCCCTCGACCGCCGGTATCCGTACCTTCGACTCCGGTCCCACGCCGTGCTCCTGCGCTACCGCCGTCATGCGCCCCGCCCCCTGATCGCCATCGGATTTCGGCCCGACCGTACCTACAGCCCGGCGTCCCTGGCCAGCAGGGCCGCCTGTACGCGGTTCTCGCATTCCAGTTTCGCCAGGATCCGGCTGACGTACGTCTTCACCGTGGCCTCGCTCATGTGCAGCCGGCGCCCCGCGTCCGCGTTCGACAACCCCTCCCCGAGCAGCGCCAGTACCCCGCGCTCGCGCTCGCTCAGTTCGGCCACCCGGCGCCGCGCCTCCTCCTCGCGGCCGGCCGTCCGGCCGGACGCGATCTGGTCCACCACGTGCCGGGTCGCCGCCGGGGACAGGTACGCGTCCCCCGCCGCGGCCGCCCGTACGGCGCCGATGAGTTCGCCGGGCGCCGAGTCCTTCAACAGGAAGCCCGCGCCGCCGCCGCTCAGCGCCCGGAGCACGTTCTCCTTCTCCCCGAAGGTGGTCAGGATCAGCGCCCGCACCTCGGGCACCGCCCGCCCGAGCTCGGCCAGTGCCGTCAGCCCGTCCATCACCGGCATCTGGATGTCCAGCAGCACCACGTCCGGGCCGTGTGCCCGGGCCAGTTCCACCGCCTCCCGGCCGTTCGCCGCCTCGGCGACGACCTCGATGTCCGCCGCCGAGGTCAGGATCATCCTGATCCCGGCCCGGATCAGCGGTTCGTCGTCAGCGATCACCACACGGATCACCTTGGCTGTCACCCCTGCTCCTACTGCTTGGCCTGGTACGCCTGCTTGTCGACGAGCTTGCCGTCCTTGAAGCAGAACCGGAAAACGCTGTCGCTGCCCAAGTCGGTGTCGTCGTCCGCCAGGAAGACCAGGCAGGCCGCGCCCTGCGGACGCGGCGGCCCCTTCCGGTCCAGCCCCTCGGTCAGGATGCTGTCCCCGCTGGGCAGCTGCGAACGTACCGCCTCCTCCGCGTCGCCCACGTGGACGGCGTCGTACTCGGCCTTGCCGAGCATCGCATCGCCCACCGAGCCCACCAGCAGCGCCACCGCGGCCCCGATCACGATCAGCAGCACCACGACGGCCGCGACCGCGATCCCGCAGCCCAGCGTCACGCCCCCGGCCCGACCGCTCCCGCTGAGCAGCTTCCGGTCGATCGCGTCCCAGTCCACCGGCCCGCCGCCCGCGCCGACAGCCGCGCCCAGGTTCCTGGCCTGCAGTTGCTGTCCGAAGTCGTCGGCGACCCCGCCCGCGCCCGCCTCCTCGGCTCCGGCCGGCTCGGTCCCGTACGGGAGCACCCCGGCCACCCGGAACCCGCCGCCCTCGACGGTCCCCGCGTAGACCATGCCGCCGACCAGCCGGGCCCGTTCGCGCAGTCCGGTCAGCCCCTGCCCGCCGGACACCACCTCGCCGGCGCCCGGACCGGCCGCCGGGCCGTTGGCGATCTCCACCACGAGGGAGTCGTCCTCGTAGCGCAGTTCCACCGTGATGAGCGCGCCCGGCGCGTGCTTGTAGGCGTTGGTCAGCGCCTCCTGCGCGATCCGGTACGCCGCGTGGTCGCACGCCGCGACCAGCGGCCTGGGCTGCCCGGCGGTGGTGAGCCGTACGTCCGTCCCCGCGCTCCGCGCCGATTCCACGATCCCGGCGATGCCCGCCACCCCGCGCGCGGCGGGCTGTGCCTCCTCGACCGGCAGGGGCGCCTCCACCCCGTCCCGCAGGATGCCGACGACCTCGCGCAGCTCGTGCATGGCGGCGACCGAGGCCTGGCGCAGGACGCCCACCGCCTCGCGCTGCCGGTCGGTCAGGACCGGATCGACCTCCAGCGCACCGGTGTGCACCGAGATCAGGGCGAGTTGGTGGCCGAGACTGTCGTGCATGTCCTGGGCGATGCGCTGGCGTTCGCGCAGCCGGGCCTGGCCCGCGACCATCGCCCGCTCGCGCAGCAGCTGGGCGTTGCGCTCCTGGAGGGCGCGCAGCAGCGTATGGCGCTGGGACCAGTAGCGGCTGGCCAGACCGGGCATGACCACCATGGCCAGGAACATCAGGGCGCTGAAGACGACGACCAGCACCGCACGGCCCTGCGACGCCTCCTTGACCACGCTGAGGGACACGGCCAGGGCGAAGGCCGAGGTGAAGGCGCCGAGCGCCCGGCCGACGCCGACGATGCGCCGCCCCGCCGACCAGCCGAGCGGGATCGCCACGAGGAAGGCCCCCGGCAGGTAGACGCCCACCGCCGAGCCGACCACGAGCGTGGACACCGGCAGCCGCCGCCGCAGCAGGGTGAGCACCACCACGGTCACGGCGCTGGCCAGCATCCGCGCCGCGGAGCCCTTGTCCAGCTCCTCGACCCCGATCCCGAGCAGCGCGAGCACCCCGGCCAGCGCCAGGTCCCCCGCCAGCATCCGCCGGGTCCAGGGCTCGGGCCCCTTCACCCAGTCCCATCCCGCACGCGCCCTCGCCGTCACATCCACCCGGCCGACCCTAGACACCGGACCACCACCCGGCTGCCCTCTTTGGTCGCGTCCCCCCGCTACGAAAGTCTCCCGGCGCAGTCCGCCCGCGCCGCAGGCCCCGTACGCTCCCCGGCCGCGGACTCCCGGAAGCCGTAGCGGAACCACCAGCGGGCCGGCGGCGCCGGTGCCCACCACGCCCACGTGCCCATCAGGGCCGTGGTGGCGGGCACGAGCACCCTCCGGCGTCCGCCGCGTCCGTGAATTGCCGGGCTTTTATGCGGGATTGAATTCCCGCACGCAACGCCCACGGTTCCCTCACGCTTCCCGCCGGACCGCCAGGCCCCATCCGCACCCGAGCCCCAGATCCCGCGATCCCCCCGAGACCCTCGTCACGCCCGCGTCCGCATCCCGGACGTCCTCCGGCCGCCGCCCCCGGGCCGGTGGCCCCCGGGCACGACGAAAGAGCCCCCGCTCCGGATTTCTCCGGAGCGGGGGCTCTTCGATCTGTGCGCGAGGGGGGATTTGAACCCCCACGTCCCGAAGGACACTGGCACCTGAAGCCAGCGCGTCTGCCGTTCCGCCACTCGCGCAAAGTGACTACCAGCGGTTCTTCCCTTGCGGGCCGTTCCCCTGGCGACATCGGAACATTAGCACGTCGGAGGGGCTGGATTCACATCGCTTTTCGTGCTCTCCCGACGCCCGTCGACGACCGCCCCTCCCGCACTCGGCCGCCGGTGCGGGACACTGTCCTCGGGGCGCCCCTACGATCGCTTGTGAGGACCAACACTCATGCGCACGTGACCGATGGGGAACCACCCGAATCCGCCACGCGTGGATACGATCAGTAAGCAGTACAGGGCGACAACGACGGAGGAGGTGCCCCATGGGAGTCCTGAAGCGGTTCGAGCAGCGACTCGAAGGTCTGGTGAACGGCACCTTCGCCAAGGTGTTCAAGTCCGAGGTCCAGCCGGTGGAGATCGCGGGCGCCCTCCAGCGCGAGTGCGACAACAACGCCACCATCTGGAACCGCGAGCGCACCGTCGTCCCCAACGACTTCATCGTGGAGCTGAGCACGGGCGACTACGAGCGCCTGAGCCCCTACTCGGGCCAGCTCGGCGACGAGCTCGCGGGCCTCGTCCGCGACTACGCCAAGCAGCAGCGCTACAGCTTCATGGGCCCCATCAAGGTCCAGCTGGAGAAGGCAGACGACCTGGACACCGGGCTCTACCGGGTCCGCAGCCGCACGCTCGCCTCCAGCACCTCCCAGTCCCCCGGCCAGCCCGGTCCGGGCCAGGGTCAGGGCCACCAAGCCCCCCCGGCCCAGCCCGGCGGCTACGGGTACCCCCCGGCCTCACCGCCGCCCATGCCCGCGGGTCCGCCCCCGGGCGGACCCGGCGCACGCAGGCCGGCCGCGGGCGGTCCCGGCGGACCGGCCCCCGTACCCTCCGGAGGCGCCGTCAGGCGCCACTGGATCGAGATCAACGGCACCCGTCATCAGATCTCGCGCCCTACGCTCGTACTCGGCCGAAGCACCGAGGCCGACGTGCGGATCGACGATCCCGGCGTATCGCGCCGGCACTGTGAGATCCGGACCGGAACGCCCTCGACGATCCAGGATCTCGGGTCCACCAACGGCATCGTGGTGGACGGGCAGCACACCACCCGCGCTACGCTCCGCGACGGTTCACGGATCGTCGTGGGCAGCACCACCATCATTTACCGGCAAGCCGAAGGGTGAAGCGGGGGCAATGTCAGAGCTGACCCTGACGGTCATGCGGTTGGGTTTCCTGGCCGTTCTGTGGCTGTTCGTCATCGTGGCCGTTCAGGTCATCCGCAGTGATCTCTTCGGTACGAGAGTCACCCAACGCGGTTCCCGCCGCGGCGGGGGCGCTTCCGGCGCCCCGGCGCAGCAGGGCCGCCAGGCCGCTGCTCCACCACAGCAGCGCCAGCGCCGCGGTGCGCCGACCAAACTCGTCGTCTCCGAGGGCACCCTCACGGGCACCACGGTGGCCCTCGCAGGCCAGACGATCACCTTGGGCCGGGCCCACGACTCGACGATCGTGCTGGACGACGACTACGCCTCCAGCCGGCATGCCAGGATCTACCCCGACCGTGACGGCCAGTGGATCGTCGAGGATCTCGGGTCCACCAACGGCACGTATCTCGACCGGACCCGGCTGACCACCCCGACGCCCATTCCGCCGGGCGCCCCGATCCGCATCGGCAAGACCGTCATCGAGCTGCGGAAGTAGTACGAGAATGAGCGAGCGGAGCGAGCGAGCCGCAGCGGTCCGTCCCACCGGGGACACGGACCCGCGCGCGCTCCAGGCCGGAGGGTGGGCAGTGTGGCTCGAGACCGGTTGTATCCCGAGGCATCGTCGTCGACAGGGCAGGTGCGCATGAGTCTGTCCCTGCGGTTCGCCGCCGGATCGCACAAGGGCATGATCCGGGAGGGCAACGAGGACTCCGGCTACGCCGGCCCCCGTCTCCTCGCGATCGCCGACGGCATGGGCGGCCAGGCCGCCGGTGAGGTCGCCAGCTCAGAGGTGATCTCCGCCCTCGTGCAGCTCGACGACGACGTCCCGGGCTCCGACATGCTCACCGCGCTCAGCACCGCGGTGCAGCGCGCCAACGACCAGCTGCGCGTCATGGTCGAGGAGGACCCCCAGCTGGAGGGCATGGGCACCACGCTCACCGCCCTCCTGTGGACGGGCCAGCGCCTCGGCCTGGTCCACGTCGGCGACTCCCGCGCCTACCTGCTGCGCGACGGCGTCCTCACGCAGATCACCCAGGACCACACCTGGGTGCAGCGCCTCGTCGACGAGGGCCGGATCACCGAAGAGGAAGCCACCACCCACCCGCAGCGCTCCCTGCTGATGAGAGCCCTGGGCAGCGGCGACATCGTCGAGCCCGACCTCTCCATCCGCGAGGTCCGGGTCGGCGACCGCTACCTGATCTGCTCCGACGGACTCTCCGGCGTGGTCTCCCACCAGACCCTGGAAGAGACCCTCGCCGACTACCACGGCCCCCGTGAGACCGTGGCCTCGCTCATCCAGCTCGCGCTGCGCGGCGGCGGCCCCGACAACATCACCTGCATCGTGGCCGACGTCCTCGACACCGACAGCAACGACACCCTGGCCGCGCAGGTCAACGACACCCCGGTCGTCGTCGGCGCGGTCGCCGAGAACCAGCAGCACCAGCTCTTCGACGGCGGCAACGCCATGCAGACCCCGGCCGGCCGCGCCTCCGGGCTCGGCCGCCAGAGCCCCCCGCCCGCAGGCTCCTTCGGGCCTCCCGGCAGCGGCGAGGCCCCGGGTTACGGCGGTTACGGCGCCCAGGGACAGGGCGGCGGAGCCGACGCCTACGGCAGCTTCGGCGAGCCCGACCAGTACGACGGCGACTCCGGGTACGAGGACACGTACGACCACCCGCGCAGGCGCCGCGGCAAGGGCCGCAAGTGGACCACGCGCACGCTCACGCTGCTCGTGGTCCTCGGTGTCATCGGCGGCGGACTGTACGCGGGCTACCGCTGGACCCAGACGCAGTTCTACGTCGGGGTCAAGGACGAGCACGTGGCACTGTTCCGCGGGATCAGCCAGAAGCTGGGCCCGCTGGAGCTCTCCAAGGTGGAGACCGACCGCCCCGACATCGAACTGAAGTACCTGCCGTCCTTCAAGCGCAAGCAGGTCGTGGACACGATCAGCGAAACCAGCCTCGACGCGGCCCGTACGAAGATCGACGAACTCGGCACCCAGGCCTCCGCGTGCAAGAAGGACGAGGAGCGCCGCGCGGCCGAAGCGGCGGGCAACCAGACACCCGGCCCCGTCCTGACTGCCGCCGAGCAGCAGGTCGCCGGCCAGTGCGAGAAGCAGTAGACATACGCGGGCACAGGGGGCCCGCCACACCATGAGCGTTGTCACCAACACGACCACCATCGGCGCCATCGAGCTGCCGAGCCGGCGGAACACCGAGCTCCTGCTGCTCGCCTTCGCCGTGGTCATCACGATGTTCGCCTACGCCAACACGGGCCTGTCGATCGACGGCGACCTGCCTCCGGGCATGTTCACCTACGGACTCGGCCTCGGCGCCCTGGCGGGCATCGCCCACTTCGTCGTGCGGCGCTACGCCAAGTACGCCGACCCGCTGCTGCTGCCGATCGCCACGCTCCTCAACGGTCTCGGCCTCGTCCTGATCTGGCGCCTCGACCAGTCCGAGCGCCTGCAGAACCTGGCGAAGCGGTCCTTCGGCGCCTTCTCCGAATCCGCGCCCCGGCAGATGATGTACACGGCACTCGGCATCGCCCTGTTCGCCGGCGTGCTGCTGTTCCTCAAGGACCACCGCATCCTGCAGCGGTTCACGTACATCTCGATGGCCGCGGCCCTGGTGCTGCTCCTCCTGCCGCTCGTCCCCGGCCTCGGCGCCGACGTCTTCGGCGCCAAGATCTGGATCCGCGTCGCCGGTTTCTCCATCCAGCCCGGAGAGTTCGCGAAGATCGTCCTCGCGGTGTTCTTCGCCGGCTACCTGATGGTCAAGCGCGACGCCCTGGCCCTGGCTTCCCGCCGGTTCATGGGCCTCTACCTGCCGCGCGGCCGCGACCTCGGACCGATCCTGGCGATCTGGGCCGTGAGCCTGCTCATCCTGATCTTCGAGAACGACCTCGGCTCCTCACTGCTGTTCTTCGGCATGTTCGTGATCATGCTGTACGTGGCCACCGAGCGGACCAGCTGGATCGTCATCGGCCTGCTGATGTCGGTCGGCGGCGCCGTCGTGGTCGCCGGCTTCTCCAGCCATGTCGGAGCCCGCATCAGCGCCTGGCAGGACCCCTTCGGCTGCTGGGCACGCATGGGCAACGACGCCGGAGCCTGCGAGCAGATCGCCCAGTCGATCATGAGCTTCGGCTCCGGCGGGGTCCTCGGTACCGGCTGGGGACAGGGCCACTCCGACCTCATCCTGTTCGCCGCCAACTCCGACTTCGTCTTCGCCACGGTCGGCGAGGAGCTCGGCCTCACCGGCGTCATGGCCTTCCTGCTGCTCTACGGCCTGATCATCGAGCGGGGCGTGCGCACCGCACTGGCCGCCCGCGACCCCTTCGGCAAGCTCTTCGCGATCGGCCTCTCCGGCGCCTTCGCGCTCCAGGTCTTCGTGGTCGCCGGCGGCGTCATGGGCCTCATCCCCCTGACCGGCATGACCATGCCCTTCCTCGCGGCCGGCGGCTCGTCCGTCCTCGCGAACTGGATCCTCATCGCCGTCCTCATCCGGATCAGCGACACCGCACGCCGCCCTGCCCCGGCCCCGGCTCCGTCCCCCGACTCCGAGATGACCCAGGTGGTCCGCCCGTCATGAACAAGCCCCTGCGCCGCATCTCGATCTTCTGCGGGCTGCTCGTCCTGGCACTGCTCGTGCGGACCAACTGGCTGCAGTACGTCAAGGCCGAGGACCTGAGCACCCGCAAGGAGAACCGCCGGGTCCAGATCGCCCAGTACGCCACCGAGCGCGGCAACATCATCGTCGAGGGCAAGCCGGTCACGGGTTCCGTGGTCACCGACGGCAGCGACTACAAGTACAAGCGGACCTACCTCAACGGTCCCCTCTGGGCCCCGGTGACCGGCTACGCGTCGCAGGCCTTCGGCTCCACCCAGCTCGAATCCCTCGAGGACGGCATCCTCACCGGCAACGACGACCGGCTCTTCTTCGACCGCACCATCGGCATGTTCACCGGCGAGAAGAAGCAGGGCGGCAACGTCGTCACGACGCTGAACGCGGCCGCGCAGGAAGCCGCCTTCAAGCAGCTCGGCGACAAGAAGGGCGCCGTCGCCGCGATCGACCCCCGCTCCGGCGCGATCCTCGCCCTGGTCAGCACCCCCTCGTACGACCCCAGCGCCTTCGCCGGCAACGCGAAGACCGACGAGAAGGCTTGGGTCGAGCTCAAGGACAGCGAGGACAAGAAGCTCGTCAACCGCGCCCTGCGCGAGACCTACCCGCCCGGCTCCACCTTCAAGGTGGTCACGGCCGCCGCTGCCCTGGAGCACGGCGTCGTCACGGACATCAACGCGCCGACCGACACCGAGGACCCGTACATCCTCCCGGGCACCAAGACCGAGATGGTCAACCACGCCCAGGGCTGCGGCAAGGCCACCCTCAACTACGCCCTCCAGGTCTCCTGCAACTCCGTCTTCGCCAACATGGGCAACAAGGTGGGGCGGGACAACATGGTGAAGACCGCCGAGAAGTTCGGCTTCAACAACGGCAAGATCGACACCCCGGTCCGCGCCTACCCCAGCGTCTACGACAAGACGATGGGCAAGGACGGCAACGCGCTCAGCTCGATCGGCCAGTTCAACACCGCCGCCACCCCGCTGCAGATGGCCATGGTCACCGCCGCCATCGCCAACAACGGCAAGCTGATGAAGCCGTACATGATCAGCCAGCTGGAATCGCCCGGCCTCGACATCGTCGAGAAGCACGAGCCGGAGGAAATGAGCCGTCCCCTCTCCCCCGAGAACGCGGAGAAGGTCCGGGCGATGATGGTCAACGTCGTCGAGAACCCGAACGGCACCGGCCGCTCCGCCCGGATCCCCGGCACGACCGTCGGCGGCAAGACCGGCACCGCCCAGCACGGCGAGGGCAACAAGAAGCGCCCGTACGCCTGGTTCATCTCCTACGCCCAGAACCCCGACGGCAGCTCCCCGGTCGCGGTCGCCGTCGTCATCGAGGACAGCAGCGCGGACCGCGAGGACATCTCCGGCGCCGGCCTCGCCGCCCCCGTCGCCAAGGCCGTCATGCAGGCCGTGCTCAAGAGCAACAAGCAGTGACGGGTGGGGCCGACCGTCACGCGAGAAGCGCACGGGGCGACAATTCTGTGATCCGGGACACCGTTCCCGCCCGGATCGGAGCGTAGGGTACCGGTCCGGTATCAGCCTGTGGTCACGAACCGATCACCGGCGATCGGCCGGTAGCCTTTGCGCGAACAGCACACCGCCGGACCACACACGGGTGCGGTCGGGACTGACGGAGAGGGCTGCAACGTTATGGAAGAGCCGCGTCGCCTCGGCGGCCGGTACGAGCTGAGCCACGTGCTCGGCCGCGGTGGCATGGCCGAGGTCTACCTCGCCCACGACACCCGGCTCGGCCGTACCGTCGCCGTCAAGACCCTGCGCGCCGACCTCGCTCGTGACCCGTCCTTCCAGGCCAGGTTCCGCCGCGAGGCCCAGTCGGCCGCATCGCTCAACCACCCGGCGATCGTCGCCGTGTACGACACCGGCGAGGACTACGTCGACAACATCTCCATCCCGTACATCGTGATGGAGTACGTCGACGGCTCGACCCTGCGCGAGCTCCTGCACTCCGGCCGCAAGCTGCTGCCCGAGCGCACCCTGGAGATGTGCATCGGGATCCTCCAGGCGCTGGAGTACTCGCACCGCGCCGGCATCGTGCACCGCGACATCAAGCCCGCCAACGTCATGCTGACCCGCTCCGGCCAGGTCAAGGTCATGGACTTCGGCATCGCCCGCGCCATGGGCGACTCCGGCATGACCATGACGCAGACCGCCGCCGTCATCGGCACCGCCCAGTACCTCTCCCCGGAGCAGGCCAGGGGCGAGCAGGTCGACGCGCGCTCCGACCTCTACTCGGCCGGCTGCCTGCTGTACGAGCTCCTCGCCGTCCGGCCGCCGTTCATCGGCGACTCCCCGGTCGCCGTCGCCTACCAACACGTACGGGAAGAGCCCCAGCCCCCGTCGAACTTCGACTCCGAGATCACGCCCGAGATGGACGCGATCGTGTTGAAGGCGCTGGTCAAGGACGCCGACTACCGCTACCAGTCAGCCGACGAGATGCGCGCCGACATCGAGGCCTGCCTCGACGGCCAGCCCGTCGCCGCCACCGCCTCCATGGGCGCCGCCGGCTACGGCTACCCCGACCAGGGGCACGGCTACGGACACCAGGGCTACGACCAGCCCACCACCGCCCTGCGCACCACCGACCCGAACCAGACCTCCATGCTCCCGCCGATGTCCCCGGGCGACGGCGGATACGGGGGCCCCGGGTACCCGGACCAGGGCGGCTACGACCAGGGCGGCCGCGGCCGGCGTCCGCAGAAGAAGAGCAAGGCCTCCACGATCCTGCTGGTCACCGCCGGCATCCTCGTCCTGGTCGGCGCGATCCTCATCGGACGCGCCCTCTTCGAGACCAAGGCCGACAACCGGCCCACGGTGCCCAAGTTCATCGGCGAGACCCTCGAAGCGGCCAAGGCCAACGGCACCAACGTCGGCATCGGCGTCGAACAGGTCGGGGAAATGCCCTGCGACGCCGCCCCCAAGGGCAGCATCTGCGAGCAGGACCCCGCCGAAGGCACCAAGGTCGCCAAGAACTTCGTCGTCAAGGTGAAGGTCTCCACGGGCGCGCCCAAGGTCCTCGTCCCGAACGTCGTCAACCTGGCGATCGCCGACGCGGAGAAGGCGCTCCAGGAAAAGGGCTTCCAGATCGACAAGAAGCTGGAAGAGTCCAGGCGCCCCGCCGGCACGGTCATCGATCAGAGCCCGAAGAGCGGCGAGGCCGAGAAGGGCTCGACGATCACCGTGACGGTCGCCAAGGAAGTCTCCAAGGTCACCGTCCCGAACCTGACCGGCAAGACCCGCGAGGAAGCGATCAAGCTCCTCAACGACGCCAAGCTGAAGCTCGGCAGCCAGACGGAGGTGGACGCGCCCGCCGGCACGGCCCCCAAGACGGTCGTCAGCCAGGACCCCGCCCCCAGCAGCGAGGCCGAGGTCGGCGCGACGGTCAACATCTCCATCGCCAAGGAGATCAAGCAGCTCCAGGTCCCGAACCTGGTCGGCCGGACCATCAACCAGGCCAGGGCCGAGCTCGCCTCCAAGGGCCTGATCTTCGGATCCGTCCTGTCGGGCTCCTCGGACGGCAAGGCGAGGATCCTGAGCACGGACCCGCCGGCCGGCAGCCCGGTGGACCCCAACGCGGTGATCAACGTGAACACGGTCCCCGACAACCAGCAGAACGGCGGCAACGACGGCGGCGGCTTCTTCGGAGGCCTCGGCGGCAACTAGCCCCGCACCACCGAGCACACCCGGGTCCGGCCCCTCTCCACGAGAGAGGCCGGACCCATTTTTCGTACGTGTCTTCATATGTACGAAATTCGTTAGCCCGGACGGGGGTGGGCAGCAGAGCCCGCCCGGGAGGGACGGGTCATGATCAACGAATCGGTGCTGCTGGAGTCCAGGACCCTGCGCACGAGCGTCCTGGAGCGGACGGAAGTGCTGGACAAGGTGAAGACGCTGTCACTGCTGCCGGACGGGCTGCATGTCACGACGGCGATGGTGGCGGCCTATTTCGAGGTCGGTATCAAGACCCTCGAATCTCTGGTGATCGATCACCGAGACGAACTCAGGGTCAACGGTTATCAGGTTCTGACAGGTCCAGAACTGACCTCCTTCAAGGAGGTCAGTGGGCTCAACACCCGCGCTGCGGCCATCGCCCTGTGGTCCCGACGGGCGGTGCTGAATGCGGGCATGCTGCTCCGAGACAGCAAAGTCGCACGTCACGTGCGTACGTACCTCCTCGACGCCGAGACCGAGGTCCGCCCCGGCCCTGTGGATAACCTTGTCCACAGGGCTAGTTGGGACGAGCTCGACGAGCGGATCGACAACCGCATCACCGACGTGCTCGGCAAGACCGTCGTGCCGATGCTGAACGTCCTGATCGAGACAGCCGGCGAACAGCGCCACGAGCTGATCTCCCTCCGGGAAGACGTCAGGCAGATCCAGCAGCGTCTCGTCGAGCACGATCTCCAGCTCAGCCGCCTCCAGCGGGGCCAGGACGTAAAGGCCCTCACCGGATTGATCGGAACCATCGACGCCATGACATGGAAGGAGTTCGAGCACCACGTCGCCGGCCTGCTGCGTCGCGACGGGTGCACCGACGTCGAGGTGTACGGCGGCCACGGCGGCGACCGTGGCGTCGACATCAGCGCCCGCACCGCCGACGGGCGGACGGTCGCCGTCCAGTGCAAGAACTTCGCGCCCTTCCGCCACGTGCTCAGTGGCGAGATGCAGAAGTTTCTGGGTGCCGCCAAAGTGCTGCGGCGGGCCGACGTGGCCCTCTACGTGGCCACCTGCGCCTTCACGCGCGAGGCCCTGGCCATCGCCACTCAGGGGGGCGTCACGGCCGTCCACAGGGGGCTTCTGGAGGCCTGGAGCGCCGGAGTGCGGCTCCAGGTGCTGCGGTGACTTCGAAAGGGACGGGCTGTCCCTTTCAGCGCAGCTCCGCCGGAGGCGTCCGCTTCGCGTCCACCTTTTCCGCGCGGACCAGTTCGCCCCACACGATGTAGCGGTACTTCGAGGTGTACACGGGGGTGCAGGTCGTCAGGGTGATGTAGCGGCCGGGCGCCGTGCGGCCGGATTCCTTGGGGATCGGGCTGATCGCGTCCACGTTGTACTTCGAGGTCTGGGCGAGGTCGGCGAAGACCTTGTACACGTACCAGGTGTCGCGGGTCTCGAAGACGATCGCGTCGCCGCTCTTCAGCTTGTCGATGTTGTGGAACTTGGCCCCGTGCCCGTCGCGGTGCGCCGCCAGCGCGAAGTTGCCGCCCGCCGGGTCCCCCGGGAGCGCCGACTTCACCGGCTCCGTGTAGTAGCCCGCGACCCCGTCGTTCAGGACCTCCGCGTCGGTGCCCCGTTTGACCAGCACCTCGCCGTTCTTCATCGCCGGCACGTGCAGGAAGCCGAGCCCGCCCTGGGTGTCCAGCGCTCCCGGCGCCGCGGACGCCGCCTGCGAGGGCGCCCGGTCCCATTGCTGGCGCACCGCGTCCCCGCGCGCCGAGGCGTCCCGGTCCGCGAGGACGTTCGTCCACCACAGGGAGTACGCCACGAACAGCCCGAGCACCAGGCCCACCGTGATCAGGAGCTCGCCCAGCAGGCTCAGGAACCCCGCGAGGGCGCTGCGGCGCGGGGGCGGTGCGACACGTGACACTGCGGATCCTCTACGGGCTGTTCAGCTCGGGCGGAGCACCCTGGCTGCGGGGGCGTTCAGCGGTCATCCTGCCCCATACGATCATCCGGTAGGTGCTGGTGAACTCCGGGGTGCAGGTGGTCAGCGTGATGTACCGGCCCGGGGAAGTGAAGCCCGATCCGACGGGCACCGGCTTGATGACCGACACGTTCGACGGCGGGGTCTGCGCGAGCTGCGAGGTCATCTCGTACGTGTAGTACGCGTCCCGGGTCTCCACCACGATCTTGTCGCCGGGCACCAGCCGGTTGATGTAGCGGAACGGTTCGCCGTGCGTGTTCCGGTGGCCCGCCAGGGCGAAGTTGCCCTGGGGATCGGCCGGCATCCCGGTCGCGAGCGGCCCTTCGCCGTAGTGGCCGACCATGCCCTTGTCGAGGACCTTGGCCTTGTTCGTGCCCTCCGCGACCGGCACCTTCACGTCCAGCTTCGGGATGTACAGGATCGCGAAGCCCTGGCCCGGCTCGAACGCCGCCGCAACCGGCGGGGCGGCCGACCCGGCCGGATCGCGGTCCCAGTTCTGGAGGAGGGAGCCGGCGGCGTTGTCGGCCGTCCGGCCCGCCAGGTAGTTCGTGTACCAGAGCTGGTAGCCGACGAAGAGGAGCATCACCACGCCCAGCGTGATGAACAGCTCCCCCGCGAGCCTGCTGAGGACCACGACCGGCCCGCCCGACGCCGGGCGCCTGCGCCGCCGGCCCCGACCACGGCCCTGTCCCCGGCTCTGGCCGCGGCCCCCGCCTCGCGTGCGCGCGCGTTTCTCGGCCTCCTGCGCCGCCCTGCGTCGCGCTGCCCGGCCCTCGGTGGGCGCGGACGGCGCGAGCGCCGTCACGCGACGGCCTTGCCCACCACCGGGGCGAGCCCCACCGAGCGCTCCACCGCGCCCGCGTCACCGCAGCGCACCAGCCAGTTCGCGAGCATCCGGTGGCCCCACTCGGTCAGCACGGACTCGGGGTGGAACTGCACGCCCTCGACGTCGTGCTCGCGGTGGCGCAGGCCCATGATGATCCCGTCCTCGGTCCGCGCCGTGACCTCGAGGGTGTCCGGGAGGGTCGGCGGCTCGGCCGCGAGGGAGTGGTAGCGGGTCGCGGTGAACGGCGAGGGCAGTCCCTCGAAGACGCCGAGGCCCTCGTGGACCACCGGAGAGGTCTTGCCGTGCAGCAGTTCCGGAGCCCGGCCGACCACGCCCCCGTAGGCGACGGCCATCGACTGCATGCCGAGGCAGACGCCGAAGACCGGTACGCCCGTGTCAGCGCAGTGGCGGACCATGTCCACACAGACGCCGGCTTCTTCCGGCGTGCCGGGGCCCGGGGACAGCAGGACGCCGTCGAAGCCGTCCTGGGCGTGGGCGAGCTCGACCTCGTCGTTGCGCAGCACCTCGCACTCGGCGCCGAGCTGATAGAGGTACTGGACCAGGTTGAAGACAAAGCTGTCGTAATTGTCGACAACCAGAATGCGCGCGCTCACGGAGTCGCTCCCGATCCCTCGTCCACCGTCACATCGTTGAACGGAAGCAGCGGCTCGGCCCACGGGAAGACGTACTGGAACAGCACGAACACCACCGCGAGCACCAGCACGAGGGAGATCGCGACGCGTACCCACGCGTTGCCCGGCAAATGCCGCCAGATCCAGCCGTACATGCCGCCTGTGTCCTTTTCGTCCACGATCGTTCAACGCACCGCAGGGGCGGTACGTCCACAGCCTAAAGCCACCCGCCCGGCGCGGAGGGTCACCTTGCCAAACCCTCCGGTGAGCCCTGGGCGAGGGTCCGCATACCGGTCAGTTCGGCCCAGACCACGAGCCGGTGGCTGTGGCCCCATTCCGGGTCGCAGGTGGTCAGCGTCAGGTACTTGCCCGGCCCGGTGAAGGGCGACCGGGCCGGCACCGGATCGACGACGCCGACCTCCGTGGGGAGGGTGCGCAGCACGTCGGCGCGGACGGTGTACGTGTACCAGCCGGCGGCGTCCTTGAGGATGACGAGGTCGCCGGGGCGCAGCTTGGGGATGTCCTTGAAGGGGTCCCCGTACGTGCGCCGGTGGCCCGCCACCGCGAAGTTCCCGGTGCCGCCGAGCCGGGCCGTGCCGGCGTAGTGGCCCAGGCCCTTCTTCAGCAGCTCCGTGCCCGTGCCCTCCAGGACCGGCTTGTTCCAGTCGGGCCCGAAGCGCGGGACGTACATCTCGGCGAAGGCCCGGCCCGGCGGGTACGCGGCGGTCTCGGGCCCGGCCGGGGCCTTCGACGGCGCGGGCAGCGGGGCGGCCGCGGGCGCCGCGGACCAGCGGTCGCGCATGCGGGCCATCTCCCCGTCCATGGCCTGGTCGGCCTTGACCCCGGTCCACAGCAGGACGTAGGCCACGAAGAGCACGATGAGCGAGCCCGCGGTCAGACACACCTCGCTGAACGTCCGTACCAGCAGGCGCGGCACGTCGACGTCACGGGGTCGCGGACTCCAGCGGCTTCGCATAGTGGAGGTCCACTGTGCCGGAGTAGCCCGGAAGTGTCAGCGCCTTGTGCTCGTCCACTTTCCAGCCGAGGCCGTACGCGTTCACGTACAGCTGGTAGTTCTGCAGCGCCGGGGAGGCCGCGAGGGCCTTCTTCAGGGCGCCGGGGTCGCCGACGGCCGACACCTTGTACGGGGGCGAGTAGACCCGGCCCTGGAGGATCAGGGTGTTGCCCACGCAGCGCACGGCGCTGGTGGAGATCAGCCGCTGGTCCATGACCTGGATGCCCTGGGCTCCGCCCTGCCACAGGGCGTTGACCACGGCCTGGAGGTCCTGCTGGTGGATCACCAGGTCGTTGGGCTGCGGCTCGGGCACGTTGGGGATGCGCGCCGTGGCGTTGGGGGGCGCGTCGTTCAGGGTCACCGTCAGGCCCTTGCCGGAGAGCTCCTCGGTGCCGGAGGCGGCGCGCAGGGCGGCCAGCTTGGCGTCCTCGGCCTTGGTGCTCCCGTTGTCGCGGTCGGCGAGCGCGTCGACCTCGCCGCGTGCGGTGGCGGTGCTCTTCTCCAGCTCCAGATTGTTCTGGCTGCGCTCCTGGATCAGGTCGGACAGCTTGAGGAGGGAGGCGTCCGTCCGGATGTTCGTACCCTTGGAGGTGTTGAAGCTGGTGACGAAGATCAAGCCGGCGAGAGCGAAAACGGCGGCCGTGAGCAGCCGGACCGGTCTGGCACGGCGACGGGGACCCGCGGAGGAGTCGTCGGAATTGCTCAACGTACCCTTCTCCTTCAACGCCACAGGTCCACTACGCTAACGGACGCCCGGGGCAGGCCAGGTCCCCAGCCCATCGACAGGAGAGCCCCTCGTGCCGAAGTCACGTATCCGCAAGAAGGACGACTACACGCCGCCCCCCACGCGGACGCCGCAGTCGATCAAGCTGACGAACCGCAACTGGGTCGCCCCGGTCATGCTGGCGTTCTTCTTGGTCGGCCTGGCGTGGATCGTCGTTTTCTATCTGTCCGAGACCCAGCTTCCGATCGAAGCCCTCGGAAATTGGAACATTGTGGTCGGATTCGGCTTCATTGCGGCAGGATTCGGCGTCTCCACGCAGTGGAAGTAGTCCGGCTCCGCAAGCTCTCCCCATGAGTTATCCACAGCGTCATCCACACCTGAGGAAAAGACAGAAGATCTGTGGATAACTCTGTGGAGAGTTGACGCCGGTGTGATCAGGTGAGTGCGGAAAGTTCGGCCGTCCGGAGCGCGATCAGGGCTGTGGCCAGCAGAAACACCGCCACACAGGTGCCCCACTGGACGAATTTGCGATTCCGCGCGCCCATGTCCTTGGCGGGCCACAGGAAGCCCAGGGCGACCAGCGCACCGGTGAACAATCCACCGATATGGGCCTGCCACGACACGTTCAGCCCCGGCATGAAGGTCAGCACCAGCATGAACACCGCCATGGTGATCAGCGGGCGCATCTCGTACCGCATCCGCCGGAACAGCACCACGGTGGCTCCGAGCAGACCGAACACGGCGCCGGAGGCACCGAGGGTCGCGACCATCGGCCCGGTCAGCAGATAGACCGCGACGCTGCCGCCCAGTGCGGACAGCAGGTACACCGCGAGGTAGCGGGCCCGGCCGAGGGCCTGCTCCAGCGGTCCGCCGATGAACCACAGGCCAAGCATGTTGCTGAAGATGTGCCACCACTCGACGTGCAGGAACGGCGAGGTCAGCAGCCGGTAGTACTCGCCGGTGGAGACGCCGGCCTGGTCGCCGTACCAGCCCAGCATCACCAGATCGACGTCCAGCCCGGGGACGGCCTTCACCAGGAGGAACACCGCCACGTTGATCCCGATCAGGATCTTGGTGACCAGGTACGGATCGGCCGCCACCACCCCGCCCGCGATCGTCCGCGGAGCGTTGGCGGCGGGCCCGTGGCCCGTTCCCGAGCCTCCGCGGACGCACTCGGGGCACTGGAAGCCGACCGAGGCGCTGATCATGCAGTCGGGGCAGATCGGCCGCTCACAGCGCGTGCAGCTGATCCCGGTCTCGCGGTCCGGGTGCCGGTAGCAGCCCGGAAGACGGTCGGTGTCCATCGGTCCCCTCGGTCGGACGGAGAACGCAGCGGCCAGGCGGCGGATCCACCGCGCCCGTCCGGTACGTATCGAGGACGGACGGGCGGGGCCGAAAGGTTCCCCTGCGGTCAGCGCTTCTCGATGACGACCGACTGGATGATCACGTCGTCGAGGGGGCGCTCGGTGCGCGGGTTGGTGGGACCTGCGGCGATGGCGTCGACGATCTTCTGGCTGGCCTTGTCGCCGATCTCGCCGAAAATGGTGTGCTTGCGCGTCAGCCAGGCGGTGGGGGCGACAGTGATGAAGAACTGCGAGCCGTTGGTGCCCGGGCCGGCGTTGGCCATCGCGAGCAGGTAGGGCTTGGTGAAGGCCAGGTCGGGGTGGAACTCGTCGGCGAACTGGTAGCCGGGGCCGCCGGTGCCGTTGCCCAGCGGGTCGCCGCCCTGGATCATGAACCCGCTGATGACGCGGTGGAAGACGGTGCCGTCGTAGAGCGGGTCCGTGGTCTTCTGCCCGTCCGTGGGACGCGTCCACTCGCGCTCACCGGTGGCGAGTTCGACGAAGTTCCGCACGGTCTTCGGGGCGAAGTTCGGCAGAAGCTCGATCTCGATGTCGCCGTGGTTGGTCTTCAGGGTGGCGTAGAGCTTCTCGGCCACGGATCTGCCTTTCTCTCGTCGTCACTGTCGGTTTCAGATCCTCCCACGGAGAGCTGCACAGGACGGAAATCGTCCACTCGTATGCCCTGTCACGCATGCCGGTCGACGGTATGGGAGGCATGATCCGACAAAGGGTGGAAAGGTGAACTGTGTCCGCCACCGAGGAGGAGGATCCTGTGACCCGCAAGGAAAGCGTGCGCCTGGCAGCATCAAGTGCCAGGGATACGGCGCGGCACGCAGCGGAAGTGGTGGCGCCGTACGCGGAATCCGCCAAGCACGCTGCGGTGCATTACGCCCACGAAGCAAATGAACGGCTGGCGCCGAAGGTGTCGTACGCGGCCGGCGAGGCTGCCAAGCAGGCCCGCCAGACGTACGACTGCCACGTACAGCCCCGGATCAAGTCGGCGCGCTCCCACGTGCCGCCGAACGTCGACCGGGCGGCGTCCAATGCCGTGAAGCAGACCCGCCTGGCGGCCCGCTCCGCCGTGGACTACACGCAGCCGCGGCTGGAGAGCGCCCTCGCGGCGGCCCAGCCGGTGGCCGAAGAGGCCGCGTCCCGGTCGACGGCGGCCCTGGCGGCGCTGCGCGGCCAGGTGTCGGCCAAGGAAGTCCACAAGCTCGTGCGCAAGCACGAGCGGCGGGCGCGCTGCGGCCGGTGGTTCAAGGGCGCGGCCGTGGTCGGCGTCCTGGCCGGCGGGGCCTACGCCGCGTGGCGGTGGTGGGACCAGCAGTCGAACCCGGACTGGCTCGTCGAGCCGCCGGCCGCCACCGAGCTCTCGGCTCGTGAGGAGGCCCCGGCCTCCTTCGACGAGGAGCTGGCGGCGAAGGAGGCCGAGGGCGGGACCTCGGATTTCGTGTCCGGCTTGGAAGCGGAGGCCGAGGCCGCGCAGGAGCGGATCGACGCGGAGGACGCGAAGCGCAAGCACCGCTGAGGAACGCGTGAAGGAATGGAACGCGAAGGAATGAACGAGAGCGGGGCCCGGATCCGTTTCCAGGATCCGGGCCCCGCTCTCGTGTGTGCGCCCCGGGTTGCTAGCCGGGGAGGTTGAGCTTCATTCCCGGGTGGATCATGTCGGGGTTCGAGCCGATGACGCCCTTGTTCATCGCGTAGAGCTCGCGCCAGCGGCCCTCGTTGCCGAGTTCGCGGCGGGCGATCGCGGAGAGCGAGTCGCCCGAGCGGACGGTGTACGTGCGCTGCGCCTTGGGCGCGGGCTTCGGCATCGGGGCCGCGGGCACCGCCTTGTGCGCGGCGGACGCCGGCGTGGGCGTGTGCGGGGCGGGCTTCGCCGCGGGCGGCGCCGGTGCGGCCTTGGGCGGCATCGGGGCGATCTTCGGCGGCGCCGCCGCCGCCATGCGCTCGGCGGCCGCCTTGGTCGCCGCTGCCGAGTCGGTGTACTTGATCCCGGTGTCGGCGGGCATCGCGGACGGCGGCGCCGGGGCGGCCGCGGCCTGCTGCTGCACCTGCTCAGCCGCCTTTTCGGCGGCCTTCTCGGCTTGTTCCTTCTTCTTGTCGGACCTCATGAAGTCGAACAGTCCCATGTGCGTACGCCTCCGGCATGGTGGTGCCCCCCTGGGCTGATTGCCTTCTTCCACTGTCTGCCAGAAGGCGCGGGACGGCCCTGTGACGGGGCCATCCGGGGGACGGCTCCGGCTCTACTGGCGCGCCCTGCGGGCCGGCCTCGGGCTCTCCGACGGGGTCTGCAGATCGCCCTTGACCAGCAGGTTCAGCACCCGCACCACGGCCTCGCGGTCCGCGTCCGCGAGCGAGCCGAGCGCATCGGCGTGCACCTGGTCGACGATGCGGCTGCTCTCCTTCACCAGGGCCGCGCCCTTCTCCGTGACCGCGATGACGCGGGCCCGGCGGTCCGTGCTGGATGGGCGCCGCTCGGCCAGTCCGGCCTTCTCCAGGGCGTCGACGGTGACGACCATCGTCGTCTTGTCCATGCCCCCGATCTCGGCGAGCTGGATCTGCGTCCGCTCTTCTCCCAGCGCGTGCACGAGCACGCAGTGCATCCGTGCCGTGAGCCCGACCTGGTCGAGCGCGGCCGCCATCCGGGTGCGCAGGACGTGACTGGTGTGGTCCAGGAGGAAGGAGAGGTCCGGCTCGTTCTCTGCTGCGGGCGCCATGGCTGTCATGTCCGCCAGTCTAGCAATTTCAGTCCCCAACAGATCGTCTACAACAGAACTATCTGATACGGTCTTACCAAGTCAGCCCGCCGCTCACGACTGGGGACCCCGATGCCTGCCACCTCCGCTCCCTCCGCCCCCGCTCCTTCCCTCTCCGCCTCCGCCGCCTCCGCCGCGCCGGCCGCACCGCGCGGGCTGCGCTCCCGCTGGACCGCCCTCGGGGTGCTGTCCACCGGCGTCCTGATGACCGTCCTCGACGGCAGCATCGTCACCGTCGCGATGCCGGCCATCCAGAAGGACCTGGGCTTCACCCCCGCGGGACTGAGCTGGGTCGTCAACGCCTACCTGATCGCCTTCGGCAGCCTGCTGCTCCTCGCCGGCCGGCTCGGCGACCTCATCGGCCGCAAGCGGATGTTCCTGGCCGGCACCGGCATCTTCACCGGAGCCTCCCTGCTCGCCGGATTCGCCGTCTCGCCCGAGGTGCTGATCGCCGCCCGGTTCCTGCAGGGCCTCGGCAGCGCCGTGGCCGCGGCCGTCAGCCTGGGCATCCTGATCACGCTGTTCACCGAACCGCGCGAGCGGGCCAAGGCCATCGCCGTCTTCTCCTTCACCGGAGCGGCCGGAGCCTCCCTGGGTCAGGTGCTCGGCGGGGTCCTGACCGACGCCCTCGACTGGCACTGGATCTTCTTCATCAACCTGCCCATCGGACTCGCCGCCCTCGCGCTGGCCCTGCCCGCGCTCCCCACCGACCGGGGACTGGGCCTGCGGGCCGGGGCGGACGTCATAGGCGCCCTGCTGGTCACCGCCGGCCTGATGCTCGGCATCTTCACCGTCGTCGAGGCGGAGCGCTACGGCTGGCTCTCGGCGCACACCCTCGGCCTCGGCACGCTCTCGATCGCCCTGCTCGCCGGCTTCACCGCACGCCAGGCCAGAACCCGCACCCCGCTGGTACCGCTGCGCATCTTCCGTTCGCGGACCGTGGTCGGCGCGAACCTGGTCCAGATGCTGATGGTGGCCGCGCTGTTCTCCTTCCAGGTCCTCGTCGCCCTGTACCTGCAGAACGTGCTCGGCTACGGAGCCGCCGAGACCGGCCTGGCGATGCTCCCGGCGGCCGTGGTCATCGGCGGGGTCTCCCTCTTCGCCTCGGCCCCGCTGAACGCCCGCTTCGGCGAGCGTGCCGTCCTGCTCGCCGGACTCGGACTGCTCGTCGCCGCCCTGGGCCTGCTGACCCGGCTCCCGGTCCACGCCGACTACGTCACCGACCTGCTCCCCGTGATGCTGCTGGCCGCCGGCTTCGGTCTGGCCCTGCCCGCCCTCACCGCACTCGGAATGTCCGGAGCCGACGCGCAGGACGCGGGGCTCGCCTCGGGCCTGTTCAACACCACCCAGCAGATCGGCATGGCCCTCGGCGTCGCCGTCCTCTCCACCCTGGCGGCCGCCCGCACCGACTCCCTGCTCGGCACCGGCGCCGACCGCGCCGCGGCCCTGACCTCCGGCTACCACCTGGCCTTCGGTATCGGAGCCGGGCTGATGCTCACCGCGCTCGTGGTGGCGGCGACCCTGCTGCGGACCGGCCCGCGCCGGTGACTCCCGCTCGATGTTTCACGTGAAACACCGGAACACGGCTGTGGGCCGCTCCACCGGAGCGGCCCACAGCCGTTCCACCAGGTCCTACTTCACGAAGAGGCCGTTCAGCGTGCCGTAGTCGACCGCCCCGTCCAGCGCCCCGTAGGTCCCCTGCTCCAGCACCTCCACCGCCGCGGCGCGGGCCGCCGTGTACGCCGCCTGCGCCAGGCCGGTGCCGACGCTGACCCGGCGCACTCCGGCCTTCGCCAGCTCGGCGACGGAAGGACCACCCGGACCGGCCAGGGCGTTGACGGGCAGCGGGCCCCGCGCGATCTCCCCCAGGACCTCCAGGTCCAGCAGCCCCGGAACGAAGATCCCGTCGGCCCCGGCGGCGGCGTACGCCTCCACCCGCGCCAGTACGTCGGCGAGGCGGCCCGACTCCTCGCCGATCCCGAACAGGAAGACGTCGGTACGGGCATTGATCACCAGTTCCGGCAGCCCGGCCGCGGTGGCCGCCGCACGGGCGGCGCGGATCCGTTCGGCCTGTTCCGCGGCGGTGCGGAGCGTACCGTCGGCCGCCTCGGAGTCCTCCAGGTTGATCCCGACGGCTCCCAGCGCCACCACCTCGCGCACGGTGGCCTCGACGTCCTCGTAGCCGCCCTCGATGTCCACCGTGACCGGGACGTCCACGGCCGCCACGATCCGGGCGGCCGCCGCCAGCATCTCCGCCTTCGTCGCGTGCTGCCCGTCCCCGCGTCCGATCGACCAGGCCACACCCCCGCTGGTGGTGGCGATGGCCTGCGCCCCGGCCGATTCGATCACCGCCGCGCTGCCCGCGTCCCAGGCGTTGGGGAGGACGATCAGCGACGCACCCAGCTCCCGCAGCCGCAGCGCCTTCTCGGTGGTCTTCGCCTCTACGGTCATCCGAACTCTCCTCAGCCACAAGATTTCTAAGTGCTCGTCACATCGGCCCCACGGTAGAGGAAGCCCGCCGGAGAACGCGCTGGTCACCCAGCCGCTCCCCGTTACGCATCCATGACAGGAAGCCCACCTTCCGGTCGAGGAAGATCCGTAGATTTCCCCTCAGCAGCCCCGCAGACCTGACCGGACGAAACCCCGACAGCGACACCGCGGCATGCGACTCTCCGCCCCTTCACAGACAATGCTTGCAAGGAGTCGTTATGCGTACCGCCCTCCGTACCTCGATCGTCACCGCCGCCCTCGCCGGAGCGCTCTTGGCGCCCGCCGCGACGGCCATCGCCGCGCCTGCCGCGCAGGCCGTGAGCTCCACGTCGACGGTTACCGCGGTGTCGGCCGCGTCCGGGAGCACCTCCGGCAGCGACCGCTACGACGGCGAGAAGCACCTCGTCGCCAAGGGCCGCCTCGCGGTGCTGCGCAACGGCGCCGAGGGCCCGGAGGTCTGGATCCGCGCCGTCGCGCCCGACTGGAAGCCCGGCGACGGCTGGGCCGGCCGCGTGCTGGCCAAGCTCGACCCGGCCCACAAGCGGGCCGTCATCGACGGCATCCGGTACGACCTCAAGAAGATCGCCTCCGGCCCGAACGAGGGACGCTACGGCCTCGGTGTCCGCGTCCTGGGCGGGGGCGCCGCCGACGGCTGGTACATCCTGCCGAAGGCCGCCAAGCCCACTCCGAAGCCCACCGCCAAGCCCACCACCAAGCCCTCGGCGAAGCCCACCACCAAGCCCGCCGTGAAGCCCGCCTCCCTCAAGCCGCAGACCGTCGTCGTCCCCCGGGGCCCGGTCGCCGCGGGCGCCGAGATCACCGGGACCACCACCGCCGCGGCCACCGGCGACACCGGCGACACCGCCAACGCCGCCGTCACCGGCGCCGCCCTCATCGCGATACTCGCCGGCGTCGGCGCCGCGTTCATGGTCCGCGCCCGCAAGGCCCGCGCCCGCGGCTGAACCACGAAGGCCCCCTCGAACCCGCGCTCCCGCCGGTTCGAGGGGGCCTTTTCACGTTCGGCCGGCCCTGGCGGCCGGCCACGTCCGGGACCGGTCATGGCCGGGCGCGGACGGCCGGAATCCATTGTCCGGAAGCCCGCCGCAGGGAAATCTCCTCTCTTGTGAACCGCGCCAAGGTTGGAGAGACCATGCAGTCCCCGCTCATACGTTCCTTCTCGCAGCTCGACACCCTGGACCCGAACCGCCCCGTCGTCACCCTGTTCAGCGGTGGCCTCGACAGCTCGTACCTGCTGCTGCGGCTGCGCCGCATGGGCGTCCGCGACGTGCACGCCGTCAGCGTCGACATCGGCGAGGACGAGTCGAGCCAGTACAAGCGCCAGGTGGCGGAGGCTCTCGGCGCGACCATCCACATCCTCGACCGGCGCGAGGAGTTCGCCGGTCAGTACGTCGCCCCGGCGATCGCCGCCCAGGCCGTCTACCTCGGCATCCACCCGGTCAGCTCCACCCTCAGCCGCCCGCTCATCGCCCGCAGCGCGGTCGAGCTGGCCCGCACCCTCGGCGCCCAGACGGTCCTGCACACCGCGAACCGCTCGCAGAACACCCTGCGCCGGCTCAACGGCGCGCTGACCCTGCTCGGCTGGGAAGGCAGCTTCGGCAGCCCGTACGACCTCGACCCGGTCACCCGGGAGGAGAAGCTCGTCGAGCTGCGGTCCGCGGGGATCGACCTGCTCGCCGGCCGGATCGTCAGCGGGGACTCCAACCTGTGGTGCCGCGAGTTCGAGTCCGGGATCCTCGACGACCCGGAGCGCCACGCGGTCCCGGACGACATGTACACCTGGAGCCGCCCCACCGCCCTGCCCGGTGACTCCGAGACCCTGACGGTCTCCATCGAGCGCGGGCTCCCGGTCGCCATCGACGGTGCCCCGATGCAGCTCACCGACCTGATCGACCAGCTCAACCACCGGGTCGGCGCCTACGGCCTCGGCCGCTACTCCGGCCTGGAGCACCTCGACCACGGCGAGAAGGTGCTGGAGATCCGCGAGATGCCCGGCGCCTACCTGCTGCTCAGCAGCTACCGGCACGTCGAGAGCGCCTGCCTGGACGCCGAACTCATCCGGGAGAAGCGCCATCTGGAGCAGGTCTGGGTGCGCGAGGCGCTGGAAGGCCGCTGGTTCGGCGACCTGCGCCTCACCGTCCAGGCGTTCATGGACACCTGCGCCGCCCGCACCAGCGGCTCGGTGACCTGGCGACTGCGGACCGGCGGGGCGGACACCCGCGCCATCACCGCCGCCAAGCCGCTGTACCTGCGGGACCGCGAGGCCTGGGAGGAGCGGGCGATCGAGGCCGAGTCCGCGCCGTTCGCCCGCGCCGGCTCCCTGCTCACGCCCGCCTGAGCCCCTTAGGCCCGGCCACCGCCCTTCCCCGTACCGACTGTTCTTCCTCGTTTCCCCGGAGCACTTCCATGACCACCGCCGCTTCCACCACGCACCCCGTCGCGCTCGACGCCACCGCCGCCCTCGCCGGCCCCGGCGGGCACCTGATGCCCTCCCGGGCCCTCTCGGACCTGGTCGACGCCGACGCCTCCGACTGGGCCCGCTTCGCCACCCACTGGGACGAGCTGACGCTCGACACGCACATGGCCGACGGGGGCACCTACCGCTTCCGCCGCTACGGCCAGTTCGAGCTCGACGCGGACTCCGGCGAGCTCAGCCTGCTCCCCCACGAGCCCTACAGGCAGGAAATGGACGTCAACCCGCTCAACGGCGGAGTGGAGCGCGTCTTCGACCCGCTGACCGGCGCCTTCGTCGGCGACCAGCTCCTGCGGTCGGTCCTGGTCGAACTGGGCCGGATCTTCACGGCGGTCGACGGTACGAAGACCTGGAACATCAAGCTCCACCCGTACCGGATCATCGCCTCCGCCGACCAGGAGGGGCAGCCGGCCCCCGAAGGCCGCCACCGTGACGGCGTCACCTTCATCACCTCGCTGATGATCGGCCGCACCAACGTCACCGGCGGCGAGAGCGGCGTCTACACCGACGCCGGCGAGCACCTGCTCACCACCACCCTGACCGAGCCCGGGGACCTCCTGCTGGGCGACGACCGCCGGACCCTGCACTCGGTGACCGGGCTGCGGCCCGTCGACCCGCTGTCCACGGCCCACCGCGACGTCCTGGTGATCGCCTACACCGCCCGCTGAGCCCGCCCCGCGCTCGCTCGCCCCTCCCCCACACCCCCGTAGGAGTAGTCCCGATGACCGCCACCGCCACCGCCGCGGCCCGCCGTGCCTGGCTGACCGATCTGCCCGTCCTGCTGGTCGCCGTGGTGTGGGGATCGAGCTACCTGGCCGCCAAGGGCGTCACCACCACCCAGACCGTGCTGGCGGTGCTGGTCCTGCGGTTCGCGGTGGCCCTGCCCGTGCTCGTCATCGCGGGGTGGCGCAAGCTGCGCGCCCTCAGCGGTGCGCAGGTGCGCGGCGCGGGCCTCCTCGGGCTGATCCTCGCCGGGATCTTCCTGCTGGAGACCTACGGGGTGGTGCACACCTCGGCGACCAACGCGGGGCTCATCATCAGCCTCACGATGATCTTCACTCCGATCGCGGAGAGCCGGATCCGCGGCACCGCGCTGCCGCGCCCGTTCATGGCGGCGGCCGGGCTGTCGGTGGCGGGCGTCCTGCTGCTGACCCAGGGGGCCGGCTTCACCGCACCCTCCCTCGGGGACCTGCTGATGCTGGGCGCGGCCCTCGCACGTACCGTCCACGTCCTCGCGATGTCGCGGATGAAGTCGGTCGAGGGCGCGGACTCGATGTCGATGACCACGGTCCAGCTGGGCGGCGCGGTCACGGTGTTCGCCCTGCTGTCCCTCGCACCCGGCACCGGCGCCGCCCCGTGGGCGGCCGCCGCCTCGTTCGGCGTCTCCGACTGGCTCTGGCTGGTCTACCTGTCCGTGTTCTGCACGCTCTTCGCCTTCTTCACGCAGATGTGGGCCGTCCGCAAGACCTCGCCCTCGCGGGTCAGCCTCCTGCTGGGCACCGAGCCCGTGTGGGCCGCCGTGTTCGGCATCGCACTGGCCGGGGACCGGCCCGGACTGCTCGGCCTGGCGGGCGCGCTGCTGGTCCTCGCGGGCACCGCCTGGGGCCGCACAGCCGCCTCCGGCCCGGCCTCCGCGGAGCCTGCGGCCGGCACCGAGCCCACGGTCACGAAGCCCGCGGCCACCACGGCCTCAGTCGTCGAGCCAGCCCAGCCGGACCGCGCACACACCGGCCTGGAACCGGCTGGCCGCGCCTAGCCGTTCGGTCAGCTCGGAGACGAGGCGGCGGACCGTGCGCTCGGACACCCCGAGCTTGCGGGCCATCGTCTCGTCCGTCAGTCCGCCCTCCAGCATCCTCAGCAGCTCGCGGTGGCGGCCGGTGGGCTGCCAGCCGCCCGCGCCCCCCGGGGCCGCCGGACTCGACGCGGTGCCCGCCTCGCCCAGCACGCCGGCCGCCGCCCAGCAGTGTTCGAAGATCCCGCGCAGGACACCGACCAGCGTCTCCCCGCGCAGGACGACCGCGGCGATGTCCCCGTCCACCGGCTCCGGAGCGGGGACGATGGCCAGGGAGCGGTCCACCACGATCAGCCGCAGGGGCAGGGTGTGCGCGGTGCGCACCTGGGCCCCGGCGGCGTTCAGCCCGCGCAGGTACGCGCTCATGTGCGGCACGGCGGCCGCCGAACCCAGGTGGATCGTACGGATCTGCACCCCCCGGCCGAGTGCCAGTCGGTCCCGCTCCAGGCCCGCCTCGATCATCCCGGCGGGCAGCGCCCGCCCCGGGTGCAGGGAGAGCACCTCGTGCTCCACGCGCTGCGAGGCGTCCTCCAGGGCGGCCGAGACGTTGGCGGCGCCGGTGACCACCTCCATCTGTACGGAGGACAGCTCCCGGGCGTGCACGGGCTGGAAGTCCGTGACGACCTGGGCCAGTGCGGCCCGGGTCTGCTGCACGGCCGAAAGCAGGGCCCCGGTGTGCTGCTCCTCCTCCAGCAGGAGGTTGCGCAGCGCGGTGTCCGGGGCCAGCGCAGTCCAGCCGTTGCGGGTCTCGGGCGAGGGGACGAACAGTCCGAGCCGGTTGAGCAGACGCAGGGCCTCCGCGAATTCCGGGTCGGTCCACCCGCGTTCGACGGTGACGAGCTCCGGCCGCCAGGACGCGTCGTCCAGTGCGATCCGGTACAGCTCCTGGGCCTTGGCCCGTACGTCGTCCACACCGCCCCCTCGGCTCGGCGAACCATCCCCCGCGGTTCGCACACGCGATCCTAGAAAGGGGTCCGCAATACGGCCAGCGAGGTCCGGCATACGGACATCCAGCGAGGTCGGAGCGGTTGTCGCACCGCCCGCGGTGTCCGCCCCTGGCCATGTCCGGTCCCGGAACTTCGCATCCGTAGCCTCCGCGGAAGCCCCCGCAGCATGCTGGTTCCACACCACAGCACACGTCTTCCGGGGGTTCTCCATGTCTCGTGTCCGCACCGCTCTGCTCGCCGTCGTCGCCGCCGCCCTCGTCCTCGGAGGAGCCCCGGCGGCCCTTGCCGCGGAACAGCCGGCCGCTGCCTCGACCGACTCCTTCATCTGGGGCTGACCATGACCAAGCGACCGGAAGTCGCGGTCGTGGCCCCGCTGACCGGCCCCCGGGCCGCCTGGGGGGCGGTACTCCTCGGAGGGATCGAGCGGGCGAAGGCCGAGCACCCCGCGGCGGCCGACTGGCGCGTGCACGACGAGACCGCGGGGGTCGTGGACGACGTCGTGGCGGGCGATTACGCGGCGGTGGTCGGACACGGCGACCCGGCCCGCGGCCCGATGGCGGCGGCGGCCTACAGGGCGGCGGGGCTGACCTGCCTGCTGCCCTTCCTGCCGCCCGAGCCCGGCGCGCTCGGCTGGGCCCCCGACGAGGAGTCACTGGCGCGCCTGATCGTCGAGGGAGCGGCCGCGCTGGGGGCGGCCGCTCTCTCGACCCTGCACGACGGAAGTCCACGGTGGACGGAGCTGGCCCTGCGGGTCGGCGAGCGGGCCGGCGCGGCCGGCCTGGCCCCGTCCGAGTCCGCGGGCACCGGCACCGGCACTGGGGACGTCCTCGCGGTACTGGCACCCCAGGAACACTGCCTGCGCCTCGCCCGCGCGGCGGCGCCCCGGGGCCCGGTGCTCATCCCCGCCGACCGCGGGCTCGGCACCTTCGCCTCCCTCGGCCCGGCCGCGGCGGGCCTCGACGTCTGGGCCGTCCACGCCCATTCCTGCGCGGTGCGCCGGGCCGACAGCGCCGTCACGGCCCTCGCCCGTACCCTCTCCGCGGCCCCGGACCTGCGCGGCCCGGCACTGACCGAGGCGGTACGGGCCAACTCGGGCGTCCTCCTGACCCCCCGGGGCGCACCCCTGGGCGAGGGCTGGCGCATCTCCCGGCTCCACGAACTGTGCGGCCGCCCGGTCCCCTGACGCGAGTCGCGGGAACGGGGACCGGGGCAGCGGGGACCAGGGACTCAGAGGGAGCGGAAGAAGCCCCGGACGTCTCCGACCAGCAAGTCGGGCTCCTCCAGGGCCGCGAAGTGGCCTCCGCGCTCGAACTCGGTCCACCGCACGATGTTGTTGGTCTGCTCGGCGAGGTGTCGCAGCAGGACGAAGTTCTCGTGCGGGAAGTGGGCCAGGGCGGTGGGCGCCTTCGACGGCTCGGGCGGTGCACCCCAGTAATCGGCGTGCGCCCGCTCGTAGTAGAGCCGCGCCGAGGAGCCCGCCGTGGCCGTCAGCCAGTAGAGCATCACGTTCGTGAGGAGCAGGTCGCGGTCGACGGGAGAGCCCGTCCACTCCTCGAACTTCTCGGCGATCCAGGCCAGCTGGCCGACGGGCGAGTCGGTCAGGCCGTACGCGAGGGTCTGCGGGCGCGTGGACTGGATGTCCGCGTACCCCTGCCGGTCGCGGGCCCATTCCTTGAACCGCTCCCAGGAAAGCCGGGTGCGCGCGGCCTGCTCCGGGGACAGGCCCAGCAGGTCGGCCGGTTCCGGCTCCCTCGCCATGTAGGCGTTCGGGATCAGGTTCAGATGGACGCCGATCACCTCGGGCCGGGTACGGCCGATCTCGCGGGAGACCGCCGCGCCCCAGTCGCCGCCCTGGACCCCGTACCGCTCGTATCCCAGCCGCCCCATCAGCTCGCCGAAGGCGGCGGCCACGCGCCGGAACTCCCACCCCGCCTCCCGGGTCGGCCCGGACAGACCGAAGCCGGGGATGCTCGGCAGCACCAGGTGGAAAGCGTCGGCCGGGTCGCCGCCGTGGGCGGCCGGGTCGGTGAGCGGCCCGACGACATCGGTGAACTCGACGATCGAGCCGGGCCATCCGTGGGTCATGAGCAGCGGGGTGGCGTCCGGCTCCGGGGACCGTATGTGCGCGAAGTGGACGTGCGCCCCGTCGATCTCGGTCGTGAACTGCGGCCAAGTGTTCAGCTTGGCTTCGGCGGCCCGCCAGTCGTAAGCGTGCCGCCAGTACCGCGCCAGTTCCTTCAGGTGCCCGCCCGGAATCCCGTACGCCCAGCCCGAGCCGGGAATCTCGTCCGGCCACCGGGTGCGGTCCAGGCGTTCGTGGAGATCGTCCAGATCGGCTTGGGGGAAGTCGATCCGGAACGGGGTGAGGTTCTCTTCGGGGATCACGCGACGCATCCTCACTTCGACCGCAGTGCCGGCTCGTGGCCGGGCGCAGGTACCAAAAAAGGTCTCCTGATCCGCGTTGTCGCAGATCAGGAGACCTTTGTGCACTGTGGAGCCTAGGAGATTCGAACTCCTGACATCTGCCTTGCAAAGGCAGCGCTCTACCAACTGAGCTAAGGCCCCGGATGTGGACGTACCGGTCCCCCGCGAGCGAGTGACCGTTCCGTAGGACAGAGTACCGGGTGTACCCCCTCATCCCGCAAAATGATAGGGACTCCCGCCCCGCGACCACGCTCCGTAAGATGCTCGCGAGGTTCGCACCAGCGAAGGGGAGTAGTAAGAGTGGACGCAGTACAGCAAGAGGCGACCGCCAGAGCCAGGGAACTCCAGCGGAGTTGGTACGGGGAGCCGCTCGGCGCGCTGTTCCGCCGGCTCATAGATGACCTCGGCTTGAACCAGGCCCGCCTCGCTGCCGTCCTCGGACTGTCGGCGCCGATGCTGTCCCAGCTCATGAGCGGACAGCGGGCCAAGATCGGCAACCCCGCCGTGGTCCAGCGGGTCCAGGCGCTCCAGGATCTCGCCGGCCAGGTGGCCGACGGGAGCGTCAGCGCGGGAGAGGCCACCGACCGGATGGACGAGATCAAGAAGACCCAGGGAGGTTCCGTCCTCAGCAACAGCACCAGCCAGACCGCCACCGGCTCCGGCGCACCCACCGTCAAGCGCGTCGTGCGCGAGATCCAGTCGCTGCTGCGCTCGGTCTCCGCGGCCGGAGACATCATCGACGCGGCGGACACCCTCGCCCCGACCCACCCGGAACTGGCAGAGTTCCTCCGGGTGTACGGAGCGGGCCGCACCTCCGACGCCGTCGCGCACTACGAGGCGCACCAGAACTGACACGCGACGATCGCGACGGACACAGCTGACGACGGGGGACGGGCGCAGCAATGGGTGAGATCTTCGCCGGCCGGTACGAACTGATCGACCCGATCGGACGTGGCGGCGCCGGCGCCGTATGGCGAGCCTGGGACCACCGGCGCCGCAGGTACGTCGCAGCGAAGGTCCTCCTGCACAGTGATGCCCACACCCTGCTGCGGTTCGTCCGCGAGCAGGCACTGCGGATCGATCACCCGCACGTACTGGCCCCGGCCAGTTGGGCGGCGGACGACGACAAGGTCCTCTTCACCATGGACCTCGTCGCCGGCGGCTCCCTCGCCCATGTGATCGGGGACTACGGGGCCCTGCCGCCCCGGTTCGTGTGCACGCTGCTCGACCAGCTCCTGGCGGGGCTGGCGGCGGTGCATGCGGAAGGTGTCGTGCACCGCGACATCAAACCGGCCAACATCCTGATGGAGGCCACCGGAACCGGGCGGCCGCACCTGCGGCTGTCCGACTTCGGCATCGCCATGCGCAAGGGCGAGCCCCGGCTGACCGAGACCGCCTACGTGGTCGGCACCCCGGGCTATCTCGCCCCCGAACAACTCCTCGGCTCCGAGCCGGACTTCACCGCCGACCTGTTCGCCGTCGGACTGGTCGGCCTGTACCTGCTCCAGGGCAGCAAGCCCGACTCCCAGGCCCTCGCGGAGCAGTTCTTCACCCACGGCACTCCCGAGGCCCCCGAGGGCGTTCCCGCGCCGCTGTGGGACGTCCTGGCCGCCCTGCTCCAGCCGGACCCCCGGAGCAGGTTCCAGACCGCCACCGGGGCGCGCAGGGCCCTCGCCGAGGCCGTGGAGCTGCTCCCGCCGCCCGGCCCGGACGGGGATCCCGTCGAAGTGTTCGACCAACTCGGCCCGGTGCCGCACGATTTCACGCCCCGGGCCCTGCGGGAGCCGGCCCACGAGACCCCGCCGACGGCCGGTCCGACGGGCCGGACAACCCCGCCCACCGTGCCCGCGCAGCCCTCCGCCGCCGCCCCCGCGCCGGTCACCGCTCCCCCCGGCGCTCCCCTCGGGGTGTTCGGCCCCTCGGAGACGGGCAGCTTCCACCTCCCGCCGCCGCAGTCGGCCACCGCCCCGACCCCGCAGACACCTCAGACACCTCAGACCGCGCAAACGGTACCGACCGGCCCGACGGCCCCGTATCCGCACCCGTACGCGCAGCCGCAGCCGCACCCGCAGCCCGTCCCCCCGGCCGGGCCCCGCGCGGGCACCCTCGCGCCGCCGCCCGCCAAGGTCACCGCCGGGATCCTGCTCGCCGCCGTCCTGTGCTTCGCCGTCGGGATCTGGGCCCTGACCGGGCTCTAGGAGGCCCGCCGCCGGGACAGCAGGATCCAGCCGCCCAGGACGAGCAGCAGCAGCGTCCCCGTACCGAAGCCGGCGCCCGCGACCACCCGCATCACCGACCGGTTCTCCGCGGCGGCTTCGGCCTCCACGACCGTGCTGCCGTCCTTGGCGGCCGTACGGTCTCCGGCGCCCACCCCGAACCCGCCGGCCGCGAGGTCCTCCGCGTAGGCCGGCGCCTTGCCCGGCGTCCCGATGATCTGCGTGCGCAGGGTCAGCGGTACGGGCACCTCGTCCCGGGTGAACTCCCCGGTCTTCCCCGCCATGGTCACCGCCACGTAGTACCAGCCGGCCACCCGGACCGCCCCGAGCTTCCGGTCGGAGGCGAAGCGGTTCTCGTAGGCCACCGGCGCCGTCCGCGGCAGGGTGAGCCCCGCCTGCTTCCCGTCGTAGGAGGCGTCCTCGCTGTCGATCAGCGACCGGTAGGGGCTGTACAGCGAGACGGAGAGCCCGGGCGAGGCGTACCCGGAGTCCTTCGTCAGCGTGGCGGCGGAGAGTTCGGCCGCGAGCCCGAGCTGCTGCCCCCAGTCGAGCGGCACCCGGTAGAAGCGGGTCTGCCCGGGCCGCAGCTCGTCGCTCCAGACGCCGCTGTCCAGCGCCCGCGCGTCGTTGAAGCCGGTCCCGCCGGCCCGCCGGGCCGCGTCGCCGCCCGGCAGGGTCGGGGAGGCCGAGGGCCAGACGCTGGGGGCGGTGGTGGGCGCGTTGCTGCCGCCGAGCTTCGGCTCGCGCTGGACCCGCAGCTCCAGGGGCCACGGCGACGGGTCCCCGTCCTTGGCCGTCTCGCGCGTGACCTTGGCGTAGTAGGGGCCGCTCCCCTGGCAGTCCCCGTCCTCCTGCATGATCCGGCCGCCGACCGCGCTGATGGGGACGGGGTCGTAGCCGAAGGACGCCCGCCCCGGACCGCTCTGGCAGGAACGGTTCTCGATGGTGAGGACCTCCACCTCCAGGCCGTCGCCGTAGCTCACCTTGGCGCCTCCCGGGGGCTGGAGCACCGCGGAGACGTACACGCTCGAACTGTCGTCGAGGTCGAGCGCGTAGTACCGCTCCCCCGGCGCCATCGAGTCCTTGTAGACGGACCCGGTCTTCAGTTGCGGCGCTCCGGCCGTGGAGGGCTTCCCCTTCACCGCCACCGCTCCGTCCGCGCCCCGGTAGGAGGGCACCGGCTGCGGGCTCCCCGCCGCGCCCGCGGCCCCCGGCAGGGCCGCGACCAGCCCGAGGGCGGCCAGCGTCGCCGCGCCCGTCCGTACCCGACGTACCCCACCCATCACACGCACCCACCCCGAGTTTGCCAACGCAAGCAACTTCTTTGCATACCGCAACAATTCGTCACAGAGCAGCACAAAGCCCCGACCGCAGCGGCAGTCGGGGCTCTGGGATCAACCTCGGGTCTCACACACCGGAACCAGAAGGCACGGAGTCGGTTGCCTCCGTCCACAGGTCCTGCTCCGCACGGTCCGCCTGGATCTGGCGGTACACGAGGAGCCCGCCGATGGCGGCCAGTGCGACCAGGAGCAGCTTCTTCACCGCGCGACCTCGTCTTTCGTTGACGTAGGGGACTTCTGGCGCCCAACAATACACACCGACCGATACCGATCGGTGACCTACCACCGGACCGACCGACCCACCAACCGGCCCAACGACAAAGACCCCCAGGCCATGGGCCTGAGGGTCTTCGACACTGTGGGGCTAACAGGATTTGAACCTGTGGCCTCATCCTTATCAGGGATGCGCTCTAACCAACTGAGCTATAGCCCCATCCGCGCTGCGCGCTGACTTCTGAAGGTTAGCGCACAGACCCGGTGACTCCAAAATCGGTTCCCGTGACCCGTCTGCGCAGGTCACCAGCCCCGTTTCCGAAGCTCTTACTCGTCCTCGGCGAGCGTCAGCTCCACACCGCCGACGAAGCCCGCCGACAGGTTGTAGATGAACGCGCCCAGGGTCGCCAGCGCCGTCATGAGCACCACGTCGATGACCGAGATCACCGTCGTGAAGATCAGAACGCGCGGCAGCGACAGGAAGGTCTGGAGGTCGAAGCCGTTGCTCTCGTTCGAGCCGGTCGCCTCACTGATCGTGCCGCCGACACTGGAGAAGATGCCCATGGCGTCCATGACCATCCACAGCACCACCGACGCGACGATCGTGCACACGCCCAGCGCGATCGACAGCAGGAAGCTGACCTTCATCACCGACCAGGGGTCGGCCTTGGCCACCCGGAGCCGCGCCTTGCGCGTCCTGGGTGCCATACGGGCCCCCGTGCGCGGCTTGCGCTGCGCACCCGGGTCGCCCGCCCCCCGCGGCGCACCGGGGCCCTGGGGCACCGAGTACGCCTGCGGCGGGTGGTACGGCTGCTGAGGGCCGGCCCCCGCCTGAGTCTGAGGCGACTGAGGCGATTGGGGCGGCTGCGGTCCTCGGGTGTCCGTCACGGTTCCCCCCTGCGAGTCCGCGGCGGGGCCACGGGCACCGTTCGCTCCAGTGTGGGCCGGTCCGGCGCCCGTGGCTCCGCTCACGCTTACTCCTCGTGCTCCCCAGCCGAGGGCTCCGTGCCCCCGGCAGCCTCGGCGGCCTGTCCTTCGACGGCCGCCTCGGTCCCGATCTCGTTCTCGCTGTCGTCGGCCTCGTCAGTTTCCTGACCGGCCTCCGCGTTGCGGGCGATGCCTACGACGGCATCGCGCTTGCCCAGGTTGATCAGCTGGACGCCCATGGTGTCACGGCCGGTCTCCCGTACTTCGTTGACGCGCGTACGAATCACACCACCGCTGAGCGTGATGGCGAGGATTTCGTCCGATTCGTCCACCACGAGCGCCCCGACGAGCGACCCGCGGTCCTCCACGATCTTCGCTGCCTTGATGCCCAGGCCGCCACGGCCCTGGACTCGGTACTCCTCCACCGGCGTCCGCTTGGCGTAGCCGCCGTCGGTCGCGGTGAAGACGAACGTACCGGGCCGGACCACGCTCATGGAGAGCAGTTCGTCCCCTCCGCGGAAACTCATGCCCTTCACGCCCGAAGTGGCGCGGCCCATCGGGCGCAGCGCGTCGTCGGTCGCCGTGAAGCGGATCGACTGCGCCTTCTTGCTGATGAGCAGCAGGTCGTCCTCGGAGGACACCAGCTCGGCGCCGATCAGCTCGTCGTCGCTGCCGTCCTCGGTCTCCCGGAGGTTGATCGCGATGACGCCACCCGAACGGGGCGAGTCGTAGTCCTTGAGCGCCGTCTTCTTCACCAGGCCGCCCTTGGTGGCCAGGATCAGGTACGGGGCGATCTCGTAGTCGCGGATCGCGAGGATCTGGGCGATCTTCTCGTCCGGCTGGAAGGCCAGCAGGTTCGCCACGTGCTGCCCGCGGGCGTCACGGCCGGCGTCCGGGAGCTCGTAGGCCTTCGAGCGGTAGACCCGGCCCTTGTTCGTGAAGAACAGCAGCCAGTGGTGCGTGGTGGACACGAAGAAGTGGTCGACGAGGTCGTCCTGCTTCAGCTTCGTGCCGCGCACGCCCTTGCCGCCGCGCTTCTGCGAGCGGTAGTCCTCGGTCTTGGTGCGCTTGACGTACCCGCCGTGGGTGATCGTGACGACGATGTCCTCTTCGGCGATCAGGTCCTCCATGGACATGTCGCCGTCGAAGGGCACCAGCTTGGAACGCCGGTCGTCGCCGAACTTCTCGACGATGGCCGCCAGTTCCTCGCTGACGATCTGACGCTGACGCTCCTCGGAGGCCAGGATCGCGTTGTACTCGTTGATCTTGGCCTGGAGCTCGTCGTGCTCGGCGACGATCTTCTGCCGCTCCAGGGCCGCGAGGCGGCGGAGCTGCATCTCCAGGATCGCGTTCGCCTGGATCTCGTCGATCGACAGCAGGCCCATCAGGCCCTCGCGGGCGATCTCGACCGTGTTGCTGCGCCGGATCAGCGCGATGACCTCGTCGATCGCGTCCAGCGCCTTGAGCAGACCGCGCAGGATGTGGGCGCGCTCCTCCGCCTTGCGCAGGCGGAACTTCGTGCGCCGGACGATGACCTCGATCTGGTGCGTCACCCAGTGGCGGATGAACGCGTCGATCGACAGCGTGCGCGGCACGCCGTCCACCAGCGCCAGCATGTTCGCGCCGAAGTTCGTCTGCAGGTCGGTGTGCTTGTACAGGTTGTTCAGCACGACCTTGGCGACGGCGTCGCGCTTGAGCACGATCACCAGGCGCTGGCCGGTCCGGGACGAGGTCTCGTCGCGGACGTCGGCGATGCCGCCGACCTTGCCGTCCTTGACCAGGTCGGCGATCTTCTGCGCCAGGTTGTCGGGGTTGGTCTGGTACGGAAGCTCCGTGACCACCAGGCACTGGCGGTTCTGGATCTCCTCGACCTCCACCACCGCGCGCATCGTGATGGAGCCGCGACCGGTCCGGTACGCCTCCTCGATGCCCTTGCGGCCCACGACCAGGGCGCCCGACGGGAAGTCCGGGCCCTTGATCCGCTCGATGAGCGCGTCCTGGAGCTCCTCGTGCGAGGCCTCCGGGTGCTCCAGCGCCCACTGGGCGCCGGCCGCGACCTCGCGCAGGTTGTGCGGCGGGATGTTGGTGGCCATGCCGACCGCGATGCCGGCGGAGCCGTTGATCAGCAGGTTCGGGAACCGCGCCGGCAGGACCGTGGGCTCCTGGTTGCGGCCGTCGTAGTTGTCCTTGAAATCGACGGTCTCCTCGTCGATGTCCCGGAGCATCTCCATGGCCAGCGGCATGAGCTTGCACTCGGTGTAGCGCATCGCGGCCGCCGGGTCGTTGCCCGGGGAGCCGAAGTTGCCGTTGGAGTCCACGAGCGGCATGCGCAGCGACCACGGCTGGGCCAGGCGGACCAGGGCGTCGTAGATCGAGGAGTCACCGTGCGGGTGGTACGTGCCCATGACGTCACCGACGACGCGGGCGCACTTGTAGAAGCCCTTCTCGGGCCGGTAGCCGCCGTCGTACATCGCGTACAGCACACGACGGTGGACCGGCTTGAGGCCGTCCCGTACGTCGGGCAGCGCGCGGGAGACGATGACGGACATCGCGTAGTCGAGGTAGGAGCGCTGCATCTCGGTCTCGAGCCCGACGGGCTCGATGCGCATGACGGGCTGCTCCTCCGCGGATTCCGCGGCGGTGGGCGTGGTTTCGTCGGCCATTGCTGGTCAAAGGTCCTTTCAGGCGGTCAGCTGAGCCGACTCAGATGTCGAGGAAGCGAACGTCCTTGGCGTTGCGCTGGATGAAGGAGCGCCGGGCTTCGACGTCCTCACCCATCAGCACCGAGAACAGGTCGTCGGCCTGCGCGGCGTCGTCCAGGGTGACCTGGCCGAGCACGCGGTGGTCCACGTCCATCGTGGTGATGCGCAGTTCCTCGGCGTTCATCTCGCCCAGACCCTTGAAGCGCTGGATCGAGTCTTCCTTGATCCGCTTGCCCTGCGACTTGCCGAGCTCGACCAGGGCGTCGCGCTCGCGGTCCGAGTACGCGTACTCGAAGTCGTCGCGACCCCACTTGATCTTGTACAGCGGCGGACGCGACAGATACACGTGCCCGGCCTCGACCAGCGGCCGCATGAAGCGGAACAGGAAGGTCAGCAGCAGGGTGTTGATGTGCTGGCCGTCGACGTCGGCGTCGGCCATCAGGATGATCTTGTGATAGCGGAGCTTCTCGATGTCGAAGTCCTCGTGCACACCCGTGCCGAAGGCGCTGATCAGCGCCTGGACCTCGGTGTTCTGGAGGATCTTGTCGATGCGCGCCTTCTCGACGTTCAGGATCTTGCCGCGGATCGGCAGGATGGCCTGGTACATCGGATTGCGGCCGGACTTGGCCGAGCCGCCGGCCGAGTCGCCCTCGACGATGAAGATCTCGCACTTCGTCGGATCGTTGGACTGACAGTCCGACAGCTTGCCCGGCAGCGAGGCCGACTCCAGCAGACCCTTGCGACGGGTCAGGTCACGGGCCTTGCGGGCCGCGACGCGCGCCGTGGCCGCCTGGATCGACTTGCGGATGATGTCCGCGGCCTCGTTCGGGTTCCGGTCGAACCAGTCGTTGAGGTGCTCGTGCACGACCTTCTGCACGAAGGTCTTGGCCTCCGTGTTGCCCAGCTTGGTCTTCGTCTGGCCCTCGAACTGCGGCTCGCCCAGCTTCACCGAGATGATCGCCGTCAGACCCTCGCGGATGTCCTCGCCGGCGAGGTTGTCGTCCTTCTCGCGGAGGAACTTCTTCTCGCGCGCGTAGCGGTTCACCAGACCCGTCATCGCGGCGCGGAAGCCCTCTTCGTGGGTACCGCCCTCGTGCGTGTGGATCGTGTTCGCGAAGGAGTAGACGCCCTCGGTGTACTGCGAGTTCCACTGCATCGCGATCTCGACCGAGAGCATGCGCTCCTTGTCCTCGGCCTCGACGTCGATGACCGTCGGGTGGATCAGCTCGCCCTTGCGCGCGTTCAGGTACTTCACGAAGTCGACGATGCCGCCCTCGTAGTGGTACTTGACCGTCCGCGCCTGCTGGTCGTCGGTCTCCTCGGCGGTGTCCGCGCCCATCGTGGCCTTCGCCGACTCGCGCTCGTCCGTCAGCGAGAGCGTCAGGCCCTTGTTGAGGAACGCCATCTCCTGGAAGCGGCGCGAGAGCGTCTCGAAGGAGTACTCGGTGGTCTCGAAGATGTCGCCGTCGGCCCAGAAGGTGACCGAGGTGCCCGTCTCGGACGTCTCCTCGTTCTTCAGCAGGGGCGCCGTCGGGACACCGAGCTTGTAGTCCTGGGTCCAGCGGAAACCGTCGGTCTTGACCTCGACCGCGACCTTGGTGGACAGGGCGTTCACGACGGAGACGCCGACGCCGTGCAGACCGCCGGAGACGGCGTAACCGCCGCCGCCGAACTTGCCGCCCGCGTGCAGGACCGTCAGCACGACCTCGACGGCCGGCTTCCCCTCGGACGGCACGATGCCGACCGGGATACCGCGGCCGTTGTCGACCACGCGCACGCCGCCGTCGGCGAGGATCGTCACGTCGATGGTGTCCGCGTGCCCGGCCAGGGCCTCGTCGACCGAGTTGTCGACGACCTCGTACACGAGGTGGTGGAGCCCGCGCTCACCGGTCGAGCCGATGTACATGCCGGGCCGCTTGCGGACCGCGTCCAAGCCCTCGAGGACCTGGATGGCACTGGCGTCGTACGAGGAAGTGACCTCGCCGTTCTGGCCGACTGTGGACTGGTTGTCGTTGGGGTTGCCGGAATCGGCCACGAAGCGCCCTTTCTGGCACAGCACAGGCCGTACTCCGGGCCGGCATGCATGCAAGCGGGAGCGGCTGCGTCGATCTGCGTTGTCAGCGGTGGTCAGCTTTACTCGACTGAATCCCGCGCGTGCGCGGGATTCTCGTTCAGTCTACCGGTATCACCCCCATGAATGGGCGTTTGCCGGTACCTGAGTCCGCATGTGCCGCCCGGAAACTCCTCTCTCCGACTCCCCATATCCGGGGAGGGGCTCAAAGAGGCTCACACGGGCATTGAGCGCTTCGGGCTGTCAACCTCCCGCTACCGTGAGGGACACCACCCGCGGAGCCGTCCGTACGGGTGACCGCCGGACCCCTACTCACCCGTACGGGTGTGCGTGCCGACGGGCACGCGAAGCCGCCCGCACGTGGTGAACCACGCCGGGTCGGGCTTCGTCCGCTCACCCGTAGGTGTCCCCCGGGCCGGTGCTCCCCGGCGCCCGCCAAGGCCCGTACCGCTTCGGCCCGCCACCCGGGCCGTGAACCTTGATCAGCCGCACGGTGCCCTGCCCCAGGTCCGCGTTGAGCCGCGCCACCAGCTGCGGGGCCAGCAGCTTCAGCTGCGCCGCCCACGCCGAGGAATCGCAGCGCACCACCAGCTCGCGGTCCTCGTACCGGTCCGGGACGCAATGCGTCGCGATGTCCTGGCCGACGATCTCCGGCCAGCGCTCCATCACGCCGGCCACCGCCATCGGCATCTCCCAGCCGCGCTCCGTGCGCAGCCGGTCCAGCGCCGCCATCAGCGGCATCGGATCCCGGCCGTCCGCCCGGGCGCCCGAGCGCAGACCCGGCCGGTAGGCGCCCTTCTTGTTCTGCGCCGCGTTGCCGCGGGCCCGCGCCTGCTCGCGCGCGGCCGCCAGCGCCTGGCGCGCCAGGTCCACGCCCGAGGGCTCGGCCGCCCTGCGCGGCGGGTCCTGCGCGGGGTCCTGCTCCTTGCCGCTCACAGCCGGGTCACCTCCCCGCCGGACACCGCGAACCGGGTCCCGACCAGCACCCCGGGCACGTCGTCGTCCACCGCCGCCGTCACCAGCACCTGCTCGCCCGGGGCCACCAGCTCCGCCAGCCGCTCCCGGCGCCGCGCGTCCAGCTCCGCGAACACGTCGTCGAGGATCAGCACCGGCTCGCTGCCCTCCGAGCGCAGCAGCTCGTAGGAGGCCAGCCGCAGCGCCAGCGCGTACGACCAGGACTCGCCGTGGCTCGCGTACCCCTTGGCCGGCAGCTCCCCGAGGCGCAGCACCACGTCGTCGCGGTGCGGGCCGACCAGGGTCACCCCGCGCTCGATCTCGCCCTTGCGCACCTCGGCCAGGGAGGCCAGGAGAACCTCGTACAGCGCCTCGCGGGTGCGCGCCTCGCCGCTGTCCACCTGCTCGCCCGCGGAAGACTTGTAGGCCACCCCGAGCGGGCCGCCGCCGGGCGCGAGCTGCTCGTACGCCTTGTCCGCCAGCGGCAGCAGCGTCGCGAGCAGGTCGAGCCGGTGGGCCATCAGCTCCGCGCCCGTGCGCGCCAGGTGCTGGTCCCACACGTCGAGGGTGGACAGGTCCATGGAGCGGCCGCCGTGCCGGCGGGCCATCGCCGCCGACTTCAGCAGGGTGTTGCGCTGCTTGAGCACCCGCTCGTAGTCCGAGCGGACGGCCGCCATGCGCGGCGAGCGCGCCGTGACGAGCTCGTCGAGGAAGCGGCGCCGCTCCCCGGGGTCGCCCTTGACCAGGGCCAGGTCCTCGGGCGCAAACAGCACCGTGCGCACGATGCCCAGCACATCCCGCGGCCTGACCTGCGAGGACCTGTTGATGCGGGCCCGGTTGGCGCGGCCCGGGTTCAGCTCCAGCTCCACGAGCTGCTGCCGCTCGCCCTGGGTGACGGCGGCCCTGATGACGGCGCGCTCGGCGCCCATCCGCACCAGCGGGGCGTCCGCGGAGACCCGGTGGCTGCCGAGGGTGGCGAGGTAGCCGATCGCCTCGACGAGATTGGTCTTGCCCTGCCCGTTGGGGCCGACGAAAGCGGTGACGCCCGGGTCGAGGGGAACCTCGGCCCGGGCGTACGAGCGGAAGTCGGCCAACGAGAGATGCGAAACGTGCATGTGGCGCCGACCTCCCCCGGCTTCCTGCTGCTCTGCCGTACGCCGCTCCACAGGCTGTGGACCTACAAGCCGTGGTCCCTCAGAAGCTGTGGACCTGTGGAGCGGTTGTGGATTACTTCTTCTCGACCGCGTGGCCGCCGAACTGGTTGCGCAGCGCGGCGATCATCTTCATCTGCGGGGAGTCGTCCTGGCGCGACGCGAAGCGCGCGAAGAGCGAGGCCGTGATCGCGGGCAGCGGCACGGCGTTGTCGATCGCGGCCTCGACCGTCCAGCGGCCCTCGCCCGAGTCCTGCGCGAAGCCGCGCAGCTGCTGCAGGTGCTCGTCCTCGTCCAGCGCGTTCACGGCCAGGTCCAGCAGCCAGGAACGGATGACCGTGCCCTCCTGCCAGGACCGGAACACCTCGCGGACGTCGGTGACCGAGTCGACCTTCTCCAGGAGCTCCCAGCCCTCGGCGTAGGCCTGCATCATGGCGTACTCGATGCCGTTGTGGACCATCTTCGCGAAGTGCCCGGCGCCGATCTTGCCCGCGTGCACCGCGCCGAACTCACCCTCGGGCTTGAGGGCGTCGAAGACCGGCTGGACGGCCGCGACGTGCTCCTTGTCGCCGCCGTACATCAGCGCGTAGCCGTTCTCCAGGCCCCAGACGCCGCCCGAGACTCCGCAGTCCACGAAGCCGATGCCCTTGGCCGCCAGCTCGGCGCCGTGCTTCTCGTCGTCGGTCCAGCGCGAGTTGCCGCCGTCGACGACGATGTCGCCGGGCGAGAGCAGGCCCGCGAGCTCGTCCACGGTGGACTGCGTCGCCGCGCCGGCCGGGACCATCACCCACACCACGCGGGGGGCCTGCAGGCTGTCCACAAGTTCCGACAGGCTGTGGACATCGGCGAGGTCCGGGTTGCGGTCGTATCCGATGACGGTGTGGCCGGCGCGGCGGATGCGCTCGCGCATGTTGCCGCCCATCTTGCCGAGACCGACGAGACCAAGCTCCATCAGGTGGTTCCTTAAGCGTTGTGGCCGTCTGTGCCGGGGTGCTCCCCTGCCCGGGGACATCCCCCCGTGCCGAGCCTACGCCGGGCCGTGGCGCCCGGCGCCACGGGCACTCCGGGGTGTCGGCGCCCAGGCGCGCGGCCGGGCCGCGCACGAGGCTCCGTACGGACTCCCGCGAAGCCCCTGGAGGCCGCTACGGGGCCGCTACGGCGCTTCGCGGGCGGGAGGGGGAACGCCCTCGGGCCCGGTCCCGCCAGGAGCGGGGACGGGCCCGAGGGGCTTGCCGCGTCGAGTCCGGACTCAGCCGGAGAGGCGGACCGGCATGATCAGGTACTTGTACGCCTCGTCGGCCTCGGCGTCGACCGCCGGGCGGCCGCTGAGCAGCGCCGGCTTGGTGGACGTGGTGAAGCTCAGCTGCGCGGCCGGCGAGTCGATCGCGCTCAGGCCGTCCAGCAGGAAGGTCGGGTTGAAGGCGATCGAGATGTCGTCGCCCTCCAGCTTCGCGTCGACGCGCTCCACAGCCTGTGCGTCGTCGGAGGAGCCGGCCTCCAGGATCAGCACGCCCTGCTCGAAGCTCAGGCGGACCGGGGTGTTGCGCTCGGCGACCAGGGCCACGCGCTTGACGGCCTCGACGAACGGGGCCGTCTCGATCACGGCGACCGAGTTGAACTCCGTCGGGAACAGCGTGCGGTACTTCGGCAGGTCGCCCTCGAGGAGGCGGGTGGTGGTGCGGCGGCCGGCGCCCTCGAAGCCGATGAGGCCCTCGCCCTGGCCGGAGCCCGACAGCGCGATGGTGACCGTGTCGCCGCTGGTGAGCGACTTGGCGGTGTCCAGGAGGGTCTTGGCGGGCACCAGGGCCACGGCCGAGGCCTCGGGGTCCTCGGGCTTCCACAGGAACTCGCGGACCGCGAAGCGGTAGCGGTCGGTGGAGGCCAGGGTGACCTTGTCGCCCTCGATCTCGATGCGCACACCGGTCAGCACGGGCAGCGTGTCGTCGCGGCCCGCGGCGATGGCGACCTGGGCGGCGGCGGAGGCGAAGACCTCGCCGGGCACGGTGCCGGTCGCGGTGGGCATCGTCGGCAGTGCCGGGTACTCCTCCACAGGCAGGGTGTGGAGTGTGAATCGCGAGGAGCCGCAGACCACGGTCGCCCGTACACCGTCTGTGGAAATCTCCACCGGACGGTTGGGGAGCGCGCGGCAGATGTCGGCGAGCAGCCGGCCGGAGACCAGGACGGTGCCGTCCTCCTCCACGTCCGCCTCGACGGAGACGCGGGCCGAGACCTCGTAGTCGAAGCCGGAGAGGGACAGCTTGCCCTCCTCGGCCTTCAGCAGCAGGCCCGCGAGAACGGGCACCGGCGGCCGGGCCGGGAGGCTACGAGCAGCCCAGGCCACCGCCTCCGCGAGTACGTCGCGCTCCACCCGGATCTTCACCGGAAACCGCCTCCTGCTGTTGCTCGCTCGTCTGCCGGCCTTCGTCGTCGGCTCGTCGATGCCTCGACCGATGCCGGGGACCAGTCTGACGTACGGCGCCGACAGTCGTCGCTGCTGGCGGTCAAGTCGGGAGCGAGGTGTCGGGGAGGGCGATCCACCGAGTTGTGCACAGGACCTGCTTGAAAACCGAAACCGGGCTAACTCTCTATGGGGGTAGTAGTAGGGCCTGTGGAAACGGTGGATAACAGTGTTTCTGCTGGTCAGACCCGGTTTTTTATGCACACACCCTGTGGGCGGTACCGGTGGACAACCACGTGTCTCTGTGGAGAACGAAAACTTCTGCACAGGCCATCCCCAGATGACCCCGACTACTCCACAGGTGTGTCCCCAGGTTTTCCCGAGTACTCCACAACCCAAACGTCGACTTCGGTGTGACCGCTTTCACTCGGGGCGGTGATGGAGGGTTCCCCGTTGCCGAACAGTGGACAACGGTGTGGGGAAGTCGTCTGATCCTGTGCACAGGACCCGGGAAGCTGTGGACCGCCGGTGGACAACGCGGTGGACAGACCTGTGGACGAATATTTCGTCCACAGCCTGTGGACAGTCGTTGCGCACAATTCCACAGGGGTCTGACCAGCCCTGATGGTGCCTCACACCAGGGCCCTGTGGACAGTCTTGTGGGTTGTGGAACCCGTCCCCAGGGTGTGGACGGAAGAAAGTCGCCCAATCTGTGGATGACTTGCCTCCAAGGGGGCGTATTCGAACAGCCCAGGGGCGCACGCACGAAGAAGGGCGCCCCCGAAGTGACCCGGGAGCGCCCTCTAAAAGCGTTTTGAAGGGCTCGGCGGCGCCCGTACGGCACGTCCACAGAGCCGGTGTCAGCCGTTCTTGATGCGGTTGGTGAGCTCGGTCACCTGGTTGTAGATGGAGCGGCGTTCCGCCATCAGAGCGCGGATCTTGCGGTCCGCGTGCATGACGGTGGTGTGGTCGCGGCCGCCGAACTGCGCCCCGATCTTGGGCAGCGAGAGGTCCGTGAGCTCCCGGCACAGGTACATGGAGATCTGCCGGGCGGTGACCAGCACGCGGCTGCGCGAGGAGCCGCACAGGTCGTCCACGGTCAGCCCGAAGTAGTCGGCGGTGGCCGCCATGATGTCGGTGGCGGTGATCTCGGGCGAGCTGTCCTCGCCGCCCGGGATCAGGTTCTTCAGGACGTCCTCGGTCAGGCCCAGGTCGACCGGCTGCCGGTTCAGGCTCGCGAAGGCCGTGACCCGGATCAGCGCCCCCTCCAGCTCGCGGATGTTGCGCGAGATGCGGGAGGCGATGAACTCCAGGACCTCCGGCGGGGCGTTGAGCTGCTCCTGGACGGCCTTCTTGCGCAGGATCGCGATGCGGGTCTCCAGCTCGGGCGGCTGGACGTCGGTGATCAGGCCCCACTCGAAGCGGTTGCGGAGCCGGTCCTCCAGGGTGGCGAGCTGCTTGGGCGGCCGGTCGGAGGAGAGCACGATCTGCTTGTTGGCGTTGTGGAGCGTATTGAAGGTGTGGAAGAACTCCTCCTGCGTCGACTCCTTGCTCGCGAGGAACTGGATGTCGTCGACGAGCAGGATGTCCATCTCGCGGTAGCGCTTGCGGAACGCGTCGCCCTTGCCGTCGCGGATCGAGTTGATGAACTCGTTGGTGAACTCCTCGGAGCTCACGTACCGCACCCGGGTGCCGGGGTAGAGGCTCCGCGCGTAGTGCCCGATGGCGTGCAGCAGGTGCGTCTTGCCGAGGCCCGACTCCCCGTAGATGAAGAGGGGGTTGTACGCCTTCGCCGGCGCCTCGGCGACGGCCACCGCGGCGGCGTGCGCGAAGCGGTTGGAGGCGCCGATGACGAAGGTGTCGAAGAGGTACTTGGGGTTCAGCCGGGCGGTCGGCTCCAACGGTCCCGAGGTGGAACCGCCGGACGGCGCCGAGGGCGCGGGCCGGCTGGGCACCGGGCGCGGGGAGGACTGCTGCTCGTACTGCTGCTGCTCGTACTGGCGGGAGGAGCGCTGCTGCTGGCCCTCGTACTGCTGCTGCTCGTACTTCTGCTGTTCGTAGGAGCCCTGGTCGTAGGAGGAGGGCTCGGACTGCTGCATGTAGCCCGGCTGCGGGGAGGCATAGGGGTCGCGCTCGGGGAAGCCGCCGAGGCGGGGCTGCTGCCAGCCGTAGTCGTCCTGCTGGCCGCCGCGGGGCCAGGCGCCGGGCTCGGAGCGCTGTTGCTGCTGGTAGTCCGGGTAGGCGGGGCGGGCGCTGGGGAGCTGGTCATCGGCGGGGCCGTTGTGGCCGCCGGGGCCCGTGTGACCCATCGGTCCGGTGTGCCCGCCGGGGCGCTGACCGCCGTACGGTTCGTAGTCGTCGCGGGAGGAGGACCCGGACGGGGCCGGGGGCGAGGGCTCGCCGGCGGAGTCGTCGACGGTGATGGCGATCCGGATGGGGCGGCCGCACTCACGGCTGAGGGCGTCGCTGATGAGCGGGGCGAGCCGGCCCTCCAGGACACGCTTGCCGTACTCGTTGGGCACGGCAAGCAGCGCGGTGTCCGCCACCAGGGCCAGGGGCTGACAGCGCTCGACCCACTGCTTGTCCTTGGGCTCGATGCTGTTCTGTCCCTCCCCGAGGAGCTTTTCGAGCACCCTTGGCCACACTGCGGCAAGATCGGCAGGTACGTCAGCCACAGAGCACGCTCTCTCAGAGGGGGTCCCACGAATGTGTGGTTCTTTGGGACGGTCGGGACAAAAAATCCAGGGTCAGGCAACGGTAGTCAGGCCAGCGGGTACGGTTCAAGTCGTTGTCCACAGCCTGTGCACAGTGTGGGGCACCGTCGACTCGGTTTGACCGGATGGCGTAGCCGCGCGTACCGTAACGAGGTCGAGTTGTCGATGGCTGCTGCCGCCTGCCTACCGATGGGCGAAGATCACTGGTTGTGATCGTTTTGCGGTGCCACTCGGGCGAACACGCGAGTTTTCTCCTCGTGGGCGCACGGTGACAGCCAGGCGATGTCCCGCCTAAACGATTTATTCTCTGGAGCCCTCGAGTGAGCAAGCGCACCTTCCAGCCGAACAACCGCCGTCGTGCCAAGACCCACGGCTTCCGTCTCCGGATGCGTACCCGTGCCGGCCGCGCCATCCTCGCGAACCGTCGTGGCAAGGGCCGCGCCGAACTCTCCGCGTAACTGACGGGCGGATCGTGACGTCGTGCTGTCTCCCGACAATCGGCTGAGGCGGCGCGAGGACTTCGCGAGCGCGGTACGTCGAGGTCGCCGGGCTGGTCGCCCGCTCCTCGTCGTCCACCTACGTACAAGCGGTGCAACGGACCCGCACGAGCCGGGGGAGATCGATCCCTCGACGCGTGCGGGTTTCGTCGTCAGCAAGGCTGTCGGCATCGCCGTCGTACGCAACCGGGTCAAGCGCCGTTTGCGCCATCTCGTCCGCGAGCGGCTGTCCCAGCTGCCCGAAGGTAGCCTGATGGTGGTACGGGCTCTGCCCGGAGCGGGTGATGCCGGTCTCGACGAGCTGGCCCGGGACCTCGATGCCGCACTGCTGCGGCTCTTGGGAGGCGTGGCTCGATGAAGTACCCGCTGCTCGCATTGATCAAGCTGTACCAGTGGACGATCAGTCCGCTGCTCGGGCCGGTGTGCCGCTACTACCCCTCGTGTTCGCACTATGGGTACACGGCCATCGACCGGCATGGTGCGGTGAAGGGGACGGCTCTGACCGCCTGGCGGATCCTGCGGTGCAATCCGTGGTCCCCGGGTGGCGTGGACCACGTCCCACCCCGGAAACGCCCGCGTTGGCACGAGCAGCTGCGCAGTGCGTTGCGTAGATCTCGCAATGCTCAAGGAGCCTGATTAGTGGACACGATTGCCAGTCTGTTCAGCTTTATTACCACGCCTGTCTCGTGGATCATCGTCCAGTTCCACAAGGTGTACGGCGCCATGTTCGGCGCCGACAGTGGCTGGGCCTGGGGCCTGTCCATCGTCTCCCTGGTGATCTTGATCCGTATCTGCCTGATCCCGCTCTTCGTGAAGCAGATCAAGGCGACGCGCGGCATGCAGGCGATCCAGCCGAAGATGAAGGCGATCCAGGAGCGCTACAAGAACGACAAGCAGCGCCAGTCCGAAGAGATGATGAAGCTGTACAAGGAGACGGGTACCAACCCGCTCTCCTCGTGCCTTCCCATCCTGGCGCAGTCCCCGTTCTTCTTCGCGCTCTACCACGTGCTCGCCGGCATCGCCAACGGCACGCCGATCGGTCAGATCGACGGTCCGCTGCTGGAGAGCGCGCGTAACGCGCACATCTTCGGCGCCCCGCTGGCGTCCAAGTTCACGGACAGCGCGGACAAGGTCGCCGCTCTGGGCGCCTCGATCACCGACGTGCGGATCGTCACCGCGATCATGATCGTGATGATGTCGCTGTCGCAGTTCTACACGCAGCGCCAGCTGATGCAGAAGAACGTCGACCTCTCGGTCAAGACGCCGTTCATGCAGCAGCAGAAGATGCTGATGTACGTCTTCCCCCTGATCTTCGCGGTCATGGGCATCAACTTCCCCGTCGGTGTCCTCGTCTACTGGCTGACCACGAACCTGTGGACCATGGGCCAGCAGATGTTCGTGATCAACCGGAACCCCACCCCCGGCAGCCTGGCCCAGGACCAGTACCTGACGCGCCTGCTGAAGCAGATCAGCTCGCACGGCGAGCTCAAGAGCCGGGGCAAGAAGAAGATCGTCGCGGCGATCGTGGCCAAGGGCCCGGACCGCAACGACAACGAGCGCAAGTTCATCACCGGTCTGAGCAAGCAGGGTCTGGCCGCGCAGGCGGACGGATCCGTGGCGAAGAGCGTCGAGGCGACCGTCGATTCCGATGCGGCCGGCGGTGGCGGACAGAAGCGTCAGCAGCCCAAGCGGCAGTCGAAGTCGCAGCGTCAGACGCCCCCCAGCAAGCCCTCTCCCAAGAAGTAAGAAGGAGTCCCTCCCGTGACGGAAGGCACCACCACCGCCGCCGCTGAGAGTGGCGACACCCTGACCCGCCTCGAGCAGGAGGGTGAGATCGCGGCCGACTACCTTGAGGGTCTGCTGGACATCGCCGACCTGGACGGCGACATCGACATGGACGTCGAGGCGGACCGCGCCTCGGTCTCCATCGTCAGCGAGTCCGCGCGCGACCTGCAGAAGCTCGTCGGCCGCGACGGCGAGGTGCTGGAGGCTCTGCAGGAGCTGACCCGCCTCGCCGTGCACCGCGAGACCGGGGACCGCAGCCGGCTGATGCTGGACATCGGCGGCTTCCGGGCGAAGAAGCGCGAGGAGCTGACGGCGCTCGGCGCCAAGGCCGCGGAGGACGTGAAGACGTCCGGCGAGCCCCTGAAGCTGGAGCCGATGACCCCCTTCGAGCGGAAGGTCGTCCACGACGCCGTGGCCGCGGCCGGTCTGCGGAGCGAGTCCGAGGGCGAGGAGCCGCAGCGCTTCGTCGTCGTGCTTCCGGCCTGATCGGAAGCCTGAGTGTCCGGCCCCGTCTGTCTCGCAGGCGGGGCCGATCTTTGTCAGCCTGGCAGTGCCGGCTGACGGCAGTGACGACAGCGACGGCAGCGACGTCGTCCGGTATTCACAACCATGCGGTACGGAAGGACGGTCCCCGTGACGGAGGCAGCTGAGCTTCCCCCGATGCCCGAAGAAGCGCCCCCGGCACCCGAAGAGGCGCGTGCGGTGTTCGGCGAGCATTTCCCGGAAGCTGTGCGGTACGCGGAGCTGCTGGCGGACGCGGGTGTCAGGCGGGGCCTGATCGGGCCGCGCGAGGTGCCGCGGCTCTGGGAGAGGCACCTGCTGAACTGCGCCGTGCTCTCGGAGGTGGTGCCCGAGGGCGTCACCGTGTGCGACGTGGGCTCGGGCGCCGGCCTTCCCGGCATTCCGCTGGCCCTGGTGCGCAGGGACCTGAAGATCACGCTGCTGGAGCCGCTGCTGCGCCGGACGAACTTCCTCCAGGAGGTCGTGGAGCTGCTGGGGCTCGACCACGTGACCGTGGTGCGCGGGCGGGCCGAGGAAGTCCTCGGCAAGCTTCCGCCGGTGCACGTGGTGACGGCGCGCGCGGTGGCCCCGCTGGACCGGCTCGCGGGCTGGGGCGTGCCCCTGCTGCGTCCGTACGGCGAGATGCTGGCGCTGAAGGGTGACACCGCCGAGGAGGAGCTGGTGGCGGCGAAGGCCGCGCTGACCAAGCTCGGTGTGGTGAAGACCTCGGTGCTGCACGTCGGCGAGGGTGTCGTGGACCCGCTCTCCACCGTGGTGCGGGTCGAGGTCGGGGAAAGCCCCGGCGGGGTGCGGTTCGCGGCGAAGCGGGCCAAGGCCGCCCGTACCAGCCGTACGCGCCGGCGTCGCTGAGGTCCCTTCCGGGGAGCGCTCGCAGGCGTAGCACGGGGGTGTTGAGCCCTATAGGTATGGATTTCGGAGTGTCGTAGCGGCCGGATCACTCCGTCCGGGCATCGTGTTTCACGTGAAACGTCGCTCTCTGCTGCACGGAATCATCAGCCGCGGTCGTGCGGCCACGTCCCCCCGTCTCCTCAAGGGCGAAGGGGGGACGGAGTTGTCCACATCGGTGGATTCATCCACAGGAGTACGGGCCCCGCTGGTTCGCGACCCCGGTGACATGGCAGGCTCTGTTCATCGCGAGCCTGATGCCGAGGAGAGTGACACCGTGCGGTCAGACGCCAACCTTGCGGGGCCGATGGCCGATCCGGTCCCCGGTCCCCGCTCTGAATCCCCAGGCGCCGATGTTTCACGTGAAACATCGGCCCCGCCCCTAGTGGACAACGAAGATACGCCCATCGGCCGGGCCGCCCAGATCGCGGTCGAGGCCTTGGGCCGTGCGGGTGAGGGGCTGCCCAGGCCCCCGAAGACCCGGATCATGGTGGTGGCCAACCAGAAGGGCGGCGTGGGCAAGACCACGTCGACCGTGAACTTGGCGGCTTCCCTGGCCCTGCACGGTGCGCGGGTCCTGGTGGTCGACCTCGACCCGCAGGGCAATGCCTCGACGGCGCTGGGCATCGACCACCACGCGGACGTGCCGTCCATCTATGACGTGCTGGTCGACAGCCGCCCGCTGATGGAGGTCGTCCAGCCGGTGGCGGACGTGGAGGGGCTCTTCTGCGCGCCGGCCACGATCGACCTGGCGGGTGCCGAGATCGAGCTCGTGTCCCTGGTCGCACGCGAGAGCCGTCTCCAGCGGGCCATCCAGGCGTACGAGCAGCCGCTCGACTACATCCTGATCGACTGCCCGCCCTCGCTGGGCCTGCTGACCGTGAACGCCCTGGTCGCGGGCGCGGAGGTGCTGATCCCGATCCAGTGCGAGTACTACGCTCTGGAGGGGCTGGGCCAGCTGCTGCGCAACGTGGACCTGGTGCGGGCCCATCTGAACCCGACGCTGCACGTGTCCACGATCCTGCTGACGATGTACGACGGCAGGACCCGTCTGGCCTCGCAGGTGGCGGAGGAGGTGCGCACCCACTTCGGCAAGGAGGTGCTGCGCACGAGCATCCCGCGGTCGGTCCGCATCTCCGAGGCTCCGAGCTACGGGCAGACGGTGCTGACCTACGACCCGGGTTCCAGCGGTTCCCTTTCCTATCTGGAGGCGGCGCGGGAGATCGCGCTGCGCGGGGCCGGATTCCAGTACGACCCCCAGCACCCCCATCAGGGTGCGGGCATGAACAACACGCAGAGCATGGCGGAGGGGATCCAGTGAGTGAGCGACGTAGGGGTCTGGGGCGGGGGCTCGGCGCACTGATTCCCGCGGCTCCCCAGGAGAAGGTGCCGCCGGTGATCGGTGCCGGGTCGACGTCTCCGTCGGCGGTGCCGGTGCTGCCTTCGGAGCGGGGCATCGCGGCGGCGAAGCTGGCTTCGCTGGCGCAGGCCGATGTTTCACGTGAAACATCGGCGCCGGCCGCTTTGGTGAGCGTGCCGGATCCGGTCGCCGCTCCGGAGGCCGGTGAGGTGGCGGGGGCCACGTTCGCGGAGCTCCCGATGGACTCCATCACGCCGAACCCGCGGCAGCCGCGCGAGGTGTTCGACGAGGACGCGCTGGCGGAGCTGGTGACCTCCATTCAGGAGGTGGGTCTGCTCCAGCCGGTGGTGGTGCGCCAGTCCGGTCCGGGCCGCTATGAGCTGATCATGGGCGAGCGGCGCTGGCGGGCGTGCCGTGAGGCCGGGCTGCAGCGTATTCCGGCGATCATCCGTGCCACGGACGACGAGAAGCTGCTGCTGGACGCGCTCCTGGAGAACCTGCACCGGGCGCAGCTGAACCCCTTGGAGGAGGCGGCCGCGTACGACCAGCTGCTGCAGGACTTCAACTGCACGCACGACCAGCTGGCGGACCGGATCGGGCGTTCTCGCCCGCAGGTCTCGAACACGCTGCGGCTGCTGAAGCTCTCCCCGCCCGTACAGCGGCGGGTGGCGGCGGGTGTGCTGTCGGCGGGTCACGCGCGGGCCCTGCTGTCGGTGGACAACTCCGAGGAGCAGGACCGTCTGGCGCACCGGATCGTGGCCGAGGGGCTGTCGGTGCGTGCGGTCGAGGAGATCGTGGCGTTGATGGGTTCGGAGTCGCCGAGTGCGGTGAAGTCGAAGGGTCCGCGAGCGGGTGCCCGGGTCGCGCCGGCGCTCAACGAGCTGGCGACGCGGTTGTCGGACCGGTTCGAGACGCGGGTGAAGGTGGATCTGGGCCAGAAGAAGGGCAAGATCACCGTCGAGTTCGCGTCGATGGAGGACCTGGAGCGGATTCTGGGGACCTTGGCGCCGGGCGAGGGCCGGGTGCTGGACCAGGGTGCTGCCGGGGAGTGACCCAACTCTGGGGGCGGGTCGTGCCGGTGTGAGCCGGTGCGCTCCGCCCCCTTTGCCTTGTCGCGGTTTCGGGTGATTCGAGCTCTGGATACGATGCGGTCATGGGTCGTCGGCTGGTACCGCTCACGCTGGACAACCTTCAAGACCTGCCCCGGCGTTGCCGGTCCTGTGTCTTCTGGGAGCTGGACCCCGTCAGCGGCGAGGCCGCGGTGAAGGCGGGGAACCCTGCCGAGGAGAAGGAGGCGTGGATCTCCGCCGTCCTCCTGGAGTGGGGCTCGTGCGGCCGGGTGGTCTACGTGGACGAGGTCCCGGTGGGGTTCGTCCTGTACGCGCCGCCGGCGTATGTGCCGCGTGCGATCGCGTTCCCGACCAGCCCGGTGTCCCCGGACGCGGTCCAGCTCATCACCTCGTGGATCATGCCGGGGTATCAGGGCCAGGGGCTGGGACGGGTGATGGTTCAGACGGTGGCCAAGGACCTGTTGCGCAGGGGGTTCCGGGCGATCGAGGCGTTCGGTGATGCCCGGTGGGAGGGTCCGGCCTGTCTGCTGCCGGCGGACCACCTGCTGGCCGTGGGCTTCAAGACGGTACGCCCGCACCCGACGCGTCCCCGGCTGCGCCTGGAGCTGCGGTCCACGCTGTCGTGGAAGGAAGACGTGGAACTGGCCCTGGACCGGCTGCTGGGCGCGGCCCGCAAGGAACCGGCACTGCGTCCGCTGTAGGACGAGGACGGGCGCGGCCCGCTACCGGGCCGGCATGCGAACGGGGCCGCCCCCGGGAGGGGGCGGCCCCGTGTCACGCGATCGCGTCCGGTCCCGGACGCGGGTGCGTCAGGCCTTGGCGGTGACGAAGCCGTCGAGGTCGCGCAGGATGGCGGCCTTCGGCTTGGCGCCGACGATGGTCTTGACGACCTCGCCGCCCTGGTAGACGTTCAGGGTCGGGATGGACATGACGCCGTACTTGGCAGCCGTCTCCGGGTTCTCGTCGATGTTGAGCTTGACGATCTCGATCTCGTCGCCGTACTCGGCGGCGATGGCCTCGAGGGACGGAGCGATCTGGCGGCACGGGCCGCACCAGGCGGCCCAGAAGTCCACCAGGACGGGCTTGTCGCTCTTGAGGACGTCGTCATCGAAGCTTGCGTCGGTGACGGTCTTGAGGGTGCCGGCCACAGCGGCCTCCTTCTTTTCCTGCGGGGAGTGGGGTGTGGTGCTGCTTGAGGGTGTCAGACCGCTGCGTGCGCCTTCTCGGCGTCCGCGAGGGCGGCGAGGAAGCGCTCGGCGTCGAGGGCCGCGGAGCAACCCGTGCCCGCGGCGGTGATGGCCTGACGGTAGGTGTGGTCGACCACGTCGCCCGCGCCGAACACACCGGGGAGGCTGGTGCGGGTGGAGGGGGCGTCGACCGTGAGGTAGCCCTCCGCGTCGAGGTCGAGCTGGTCCTTGAACAGCTCGGTGCGCGGGTCGTGGCCGACGGCGATGAAGAGGCCGGTCACGGGCAGCGCGGAGGTCTCACCGGTCTTGGTGTTGCGCAGGGTGAGACCGGTGAGCTTCTGCTCGCCGTGGATCTCCGCGACCTCGCTGTCCCAGGCGAACGAGATCTTCGGGTCGGCGAAGGCGCGGTCCTGCATGGCCTTGGAGGCGCGCAGGGAGTCGCGGCGGTGGACGATGGTGACGGACTTGGCGAACCGGGAGAGGAAAGTGGCTTCCTCGATCGCGGTGTCACCGCCGCCGATCACGGCGATGTCGTGGTCCTTGAAGAAGAATCCGTCACAGGTCGCGCACCAGGAGACGCCGCGGCCGGAGAGGGCGTCCTCGTTGGGCAGGCCGAGCTTGCGGTGCTGGGAACCGGTGGTCACGATCACGGCCTTGGCGCGGTGCACGGTGCCGGCGGTGTCGGTGACGGTCTTGATCTCGCCGGTGAGGTCCACGGACACGACGTCGTCCGGAATCAGCTCGGCGCCGAAACGCTCGGCCTGCGCGCGCATGTTGTCCATGAGGTCCGGACCCATGATGCCGTCCTGGAAACCGGGGAAGTTCTCGACCTCGGTGGTGTTCATCAGTGCGCCACCTGCGGTGACGGCGCCCTCGAAGACCAGGGGCTGGAGCGAAGCGCGTGCGGTGTACAGGGCGGCGGTGTAACCGGCCGGCCCGGAGCCGATGATGATCACGTTTCGTACGTCGCTCACGGGTTGATTCCTCGTCTCTGCGGACTGCCTGCTGTCTACCGGGGGGCCGGTGTGGACTCTCACCCCACCCAACGGATCCTACGGCGCCCGCATTCCCGAGTTGTCCCACGGCCTTCCTGGTCTGTCAGCTCCTGGGATAGGTGCTGGTGAGCAGGGGCTTCCCGGGAGCGGCCGAGGGATCGGTGACGCAGGCGGAGCCGATGAGATAGGCGTCCACGGAGGAGGGGTCCCCGGGGTGGGGCAGGACGAGGAGGAAGACGTCCTTGCCTTCGTAGGTGCCGGACTCGAAGCCCAGCGGGGTCTCGGTGCGGCCGGTGGCCTGCTCGACGCAGGCGGGTGCCCTGGGCGCCCTGCCGTCGGCCGGGGCGGGGCTGGGTTCGGACGGAGGGCTGTTCTCCACTCCGAAGGTGTTGTTCCGCTCCTCCGTCGTCTTGTCTCCCTTGTCTCCCCGGGCGGCGGACGCGAGGAGCTCGCGCACCGTGCCGGGAAGTCCCTGGGCGGTGTACTCGGGCGAGCCGGACCTGGACTGTGCGCTGGAGGCGTCGCTCCGTACGGACAGGTCGTGTGCGGAACGGTCGCCGGACATCAGGCCGAACACCAGGACACCGGCGGCGCACGCCGCGAGCAGCCCGCCCGCGAGAGCGATCCGGCGGCGTGCGCGACGGCGTCCGGGGCCGGTTGGGCCGGTCGGGTGACCGGAAGGGCGCAGGGCCCCGTTCCGATCGGCCGGGGCGGGGGCGGTTTCACGTGAAACATCGGGACCGGGTTCCCCGTGGGCGTCCCGGGCGGGGCTGACGGGCCCGGGCTCCCCGCGCGGGGTGGTGGCGTCGAGGAGTGCCTCGGCGGCGAGGGCCGCGTCGATCCGGCCGGCGATGTCGGCGGGCATCCGGGCGGGGCCGGGCAGGGTGCCCAGCAGGGCCCGGATCTCCTCCAGGGAGGCGCGGACGTCCGCGCACAGGGGGCAGCCGCCGAGATGGCTGCGGACCTCCGCCGTGCGGGACGGGGAGAGGAGGCCTTCCGCCAGCTCGGAGATCTCCGAGACGTCGGGGTGCCCGATCGTGCCGGTCGCGCCGGTAGTGGGGGTCACGCTCGTCCACCTCCGCCCTTCACTGCGTTGGGATCCGGGGCCGGATCCCCGCGGTCTGCCGCCGGTGGGACGGTTGTCCCCGGTGTCCGGTTCCTTCCCCGCTCGGGATCGGTGTTATCCCCGGCATGTGTGCGCAGATGAGTGAGGAGCGGGACGAGTTTCGCCCTGCCGCGGGCGCAGCGGCTCTTCACGGTGCCGACGGGGACGTCGAGGACGGCGGCGGCCTCGGCGACGGGGTAGCCCTGCATGTCGACGAGGACCAGGGCGGCACGCTGCTCGGCCGGGAGGGTGCCCAGGGCGGCCAGCAGCTGCCGGTGGAGGTCCTGGCGCTCCGCGGGTGCCTCGGCGGACTCGTGGGGCTCCAGAAGGCGCTCCAGGCGGTCCGTGTCGTCGAGGGGGGAGGTCCTCCGGGAGGCGGCCTTGCGGGCCCGGTCCAGGCAGGCGTTCACGGTGATGCGGTGCAGCCAGGTCGTGACGGCCGATTCGCCGCGGAAGGTGTGGGCGGCCCGGTAGGCGGAGACGAGGGCGTCCTGCACGGCGTCGGCGGCTTCCTCCCGGTCGCCGAGGGTGCGCAGGGCCACGGCCCACAGCCGGTCGCGGTGCCTGCGTACGAGCTCACCGAAGGCGTCCGGGTCTCCGGCCGCGTGCAGCGACAGGAGTTCCTGGTCGCTGCGGCCCCCGGGTGTGGCTTCGTCCAATGCCGGCCCCCTCCCCTGCTGTCCGTCAGCCCGTGAACTTCACGTCCGTGATGGCCTGCTTGTACCCGGCTCCGGTGTAGGTGTCGGAGGGTGCCCAGGGCATCGCGGTGATCCACAGCAGGACGTACCGGGTCTTGACCGGCTTGTCCGCGGTCAGGTTGAAGCTGCTGTTCGAGGTCGTGGCCGTGGCGATCTTCGGCATGCCGGAGATCTTGCCCGACGGGTTCAGGGAATCGACCGCGTAGAGCGTGGTGGTGGTGCGGTTGCCCGCGAACCGGAGCGCTATCGAGGCGCTGCTGACCTCGTGTTCGGCGCCGAGGTCGTAGACGATGCCGACGCCGCCCTTGTATTCCGTGATGTCGGGGCCGTCGACGTAGTACTTGGTCCGCCAGTAGGTGGAGGAGTCCCCGTCGAAGGTGTTCTTGGCGCCTCCGGGGTCCTGGTCCTTGCCGTCCGGGGAGTACTCGCGGGCCCGGGAGATGGCGAGGGGACCGGGTGCCACCTTCTCCGGGATGTCGTCGGCCTTCTCGTGCGTGGTCTGACTGCCGCTGGTGCTGCCCTGGTTGTTCCGGTTGAGCAGGGTGTCGGCGAGCTGCCAGCTGCCCAGCCCGAGGGCGGCGATCAGCAGCGCCGCGACGCCCCACTTGAGGACGCGGCCGGTCCGGCTCTGCAGGGGCGGCGGCGGGGGCACGACGGTGACCTGGGTGGTGGCCCTGCCGGGGCCCTGGGGCCTGCCGTAGCTGCCCTGCTGGTAGGTGGTGTGCTGGTACTCCGGAGGAGCGGTGAAGGTGGGCTCCGGCGGCCGGATGCGGGGCATCGCGGCCACGGCCTTGGAGAGTTCCTCCGGGGTGGTGCAGGCGGGTTCCTGACGCGAGGCGGTCGCCCCGTCGTTGGCGAGGGCGCGCATGGCCAGTTCGCCCAACCCTCGGTGCACGCCCGCGCGGACCTGGTCGGGGGCGATGAGCCCGACGCCCTTGGGCAGGCCGGTGAGGCCGTAGGCGTCGCTCTCGTACGGCCAGCGCTGGGTCAGGGAGGCGTACAGCAGGGCGCCGATGGCCTCGGTGTCCGCGCGCTGGGGGGTCTCGCTGGTGATGCCGCGCAGGGCGGCGTTCACGGCGAGGCCGCGGATGCGGTACTGGCCGGTGGAGGTGCGCAGTATCGCGCTGGGGGTCAGGCGCAGGTGCGCGAGGCCCTCGCGGTGTGCGGCGGCCATGGCCTGGGAGACCTGGCTGACGAGCTGGTAGGCCTCGTGCGGCTCCATGGGGCCCGCGGCGAGGATCGCGGTGAGCTCCGTGGCGTCGGGGAGCCACTCGTGGACGACGTAGACGAGGTCGTTCTCCTCCACGGCGTCGAGGACCTGGACGAACCGGGGGTCGCCGAGCAGGGCCGAGGAGCGGGCGGCGGCCAGGACGGCGCGGGCCCGCGCGTGGTCGGCGGGCAGCAGGTGGACGCCCACGGCCCGGCGCAGCTTCTCGTCCATCGCGCGCCAGCTGCTGAATCCGTCCAGACGGGTGACGCATTCCTCGAGCCGGTAGCGTCTGGCCAGTTTGTGGCCGCTGTGCAGCTCGGGCGCGGCAGCGGGTGCCGCGTTCCTGCGGTCGCCGTCCTTCTCGGGCATGGTTCCGTCCGCGGCTCGTCCGTTCTGGGTGTCCACCCCGTCGGCCGTGGCCTGGGCCGTCTCCGCGGCCAGCGGCTCGTCGCCGCTGTTGTCGGCCACGTCGACGGCAGCCGTGCTACGTTCCGCCACCGTCGTCCCCGCCTCCCCATCCGTTGCGCGCTGTCGGCCAGTCTGCGAAGCCATGCCAATTGTGCCCACAGTCCACCGATCTGCACGACACGCCAGAGGGGAGGAAGGTTGTACGCATCAGCGTCCCAGGCGTCCGCGGACCATCCCGACCATCGCGTTGAGTTCTTCGATCCGCATCCGCTTGGCGGCGACGAGGAACACGGCCGCCAGGGAGATGCCGCCGGCCACCAGGGCGGTGAGGGAGCCGAGGGCTCCGCTGCCGATGAAGTGCAGGACGGCGAAGGCGACGGCGCCGGCCACCGCGGCGGCGGGGACGCAGGCGCCGATGAGCCGGGTGTAGGTGCGCATCACGTGCGCCCCGTCGAGGTCCCCGCCGAGGCGGGTGCGCAGGCGGCGCCAGGCGACACCGACGCCCACGGCGTAGCCGAGGCCGTAGGCGGCGGCCATGCCGACGACGGCCCAGCGTGCGGGGAGCACGAAGAAGGCCACGGCGGACATGCTCGCGTTGACCGCGGCCACGATGACCGTGTTGTAGAAGGGCGTCCGGGTGTCCTCGTAGGCGTAGAAGCCGCGCAGGACCACGTACTGGACGGAGTAGGGGATCAGTCCGAGGCCGAAGGCCATCAGGATGAAACCGATGTTCTGGGCGCTCTGCGAACCTGAACCGGCGTACAGCAGACCGGCCATGGGGACGCCCAGAGCCAGGAACGCGAAGGCGCAGGGCACGATCGCGACGGCCGAGGTGCGCAGCCCGTAGGAGATGTCGTCACGGACGGCGGCGGCGTCACCGTCGTGGGCGGAGCGGGAGATGCGCGGCAGGACGGCGGTCATGACGGAGACGGTGATGATGGCCTGCGGCATCTGCCAGAGCAGCAGGGCGTAGTTGTAGCCGGTGATGCCGGTACCGCCGTGGCCCTGCTTGTCGGCGACCTCGCCCGCCCAGGTGGCGAGCTGGGTGACGACGATGAGGCCGAGCTGGTTGGCGAGGACGAAGAAGAACGTCCACTTGGCCAGGCCGGCGGCCTTGCCGAGGCCGTGGCCCTTCCAGTCGAACCGCAGGCGCGGCCTGAAGCCGGCGTCCCGCAGGTAGGGAAGCATCGCCAGGGACTGGACGACCAGTCCGAGCAGGGTGCCCAGGCCCAGCAGTCGCACGCCCTCGGGGGTGATGCCGGCCTCGGTGACGCCCGTGGTGGTGAAGCCGCCGAAGGCCCAGATGAAGGCGCCGAAGGTGGCGATGACGACGATGTTGTTGAGGACCGGGGTCCACATCATCGCGCCGAACCGGCCGCGGGCGTTGAGGATCTGACCGAGGACCACGTGCACGCCCATGAAGAACATGGTGGGCAGGCAGTAGTGGGCGAAGGCGACGGCGACGTCCAGCCTGGCCGGGTCGTCGGCGATCTTCTGCGACATCATGCCGATGAACAGCGGTGCCGCGAGGACACACACCACGGTGACGGCGCCCAGCAGGACCATGACGAGGGTCAGCAGGCGGTTGGCGTAGGCCTCTCCCCCGTCCTCGTCGTTCTTCATCGCCCGCACCAGCTGCGGAATGAAGACGGCGTTGAGGGCGCCGCCGCCGACCAGGACGTAGATCATCGTCGGCAGGGTGTTGGCGACCTGGTAGCTGTCGTTGAGGGTGGCGACGCCGATGGCCCCGGCGATCACCAGGGTCCGCATGAAGCCGGTGATGCGGGAGACGATGGTGCCGGCGGCCATCAGGGCGCTGGACTTGAGCAGGCTGGAGGCGCGTCCGGCGGGCTTGCTCGGTGCGGGGGCGGCCACCGGGGCGTCCTCGGCGGGGGTGCGCGGCGCCGCGTCCTGGTCCCGGTACAGGTGGGCGAAGGCGTCGGGTCGGGGGTCCTGGTCGGCGGCCTTGGTCACGAGGGAGTCCACACCGACGAACTGCGTGGTCGTCGCGTGGTCGCCGTAGGGCAGGTGCCGGGACGGGCCGTCCGGCTCGGGCGGCGGAGTCTGGGCCCATACCCGGGGGTCCGGGGCGTACGAGGGAGCCGCCGGGGCCGCGTAGAGCGGACCGGGCTCCTGGAAGGTGCCGGGCGGCGGGGGCGGGTGCGAGGCCCGGTCGTACAGGACCTCCGCCACCGGGTCCTGGGCGGAGAGGTCCTGCGCCCGGTACGGGTCGTAGGCGTAGGCGTCCTGGACATAAGGGTCGTGGTCCGGCGCTTGCGCGGGCGCGGGAACCTGTCCCGGCACCGGGGCGCCGGGGGCAGTGCCCTGGGAGGGCGCGGGCCCGCCAGTGCCCTGCGCACGGTCACCTTCGTACGGCGCGTTCATCGAAACCCCACCTCATCGTCCCCAGGCCGACCGGCCACGGCGTCGCTCAACGGTCCACTGTCTCACCCGTGCCGGACGGGTCCGCGCTTTGCGGTCCGGTGTCCGAGGACTCGTCACTCTGCTGCGTGCTCTCCTCCGCGGCGGCGCGTGCCGCGACACGCTTGCGGCTGGCGTACATCTTGATGCCGGCCAGCACGAGGAGGAGGACTCCGCCCGCGATGACGAGCATGACGGTCGGGGTCACCTCGGTGGCTTCGACGGTGAACTTGCGGGCCTTGCCGTAGGGCACGCCGTCGATGGTGAACAGCTGGGCCGTCACCTCGACCGGGCCGCTCGCGGTGGCGTTGGCGGGGAACTTCACGGTCTGGCTGTGCCCGCCCTGGATCGTGACTTTCTGCTGGGCCTCACCGCTGTCGCCGAACATCAGCCGGGTCGGGTTCGCGGACCGCAGCCGCAGGACCAGGTTGTGGGTGTCCTGGACGAGGCTGTTCTGGACGGTGACCGGGATGGTCGCGCTGTGTCCGGAGAGCGTCGCGTCGGACTTGGGGATGATCTTGACCTTCTCGGTGAGCCGGATCAGGTACTCCTGCACCTGGTCCCGGTACTCGCGCGCCGCGTCGGGGCGGCCGCGCCACGAGGAGGACATCTCCCGGTTGGTGGTGTTGCCGAAGGGGATCTCGACGCGGTCGGGCGCCGTCAGGATCACCTTGAAGTGGTCCAGGGTGGTCTCGGTGGTGCGGATCTTCTCGAAGGCGGAGACCGGCAGTTCCTGCTTGCTCAGCGCTTCGGGGTACTGGCCGGCTCCGGGTACCTGGGTGGCGGCACGGGGGTCGGGAGTCGCGGCGGCGGCCGCCTCCAGGTCCACGGCCTGGCTCCAGCGGCCCGACTGCAGACCCCGGATGGCGGCGGCCATCGTCTGCGCCTGGCTGGCGCTGGGCATCCGCTGCGGGGCGACGACGAAGCTGCGCTGGTTGTCGGTCTCCTGCAGGTTCAGGGCGAGGGACTGGGCGAGGAACTGCTGCACCGCGGCGGTGGAGTTCCCCGCGCGGAGCATGTCCCCGCGGAAAGCGGTGGACAGGTCGGCGTCGGCGACGACGGCCGTGGTGCCCGCGCCGATGGGCCGAGCGGCCGACGGGGTGTAGCCCAGGGAACCGGTCTCCTGGAGGCTGTCGCTGCGGGTGAGGACGTTGTGGGCGCCGGCCGACGTCGCGACGTTCACGATCGACGGGTCGATCGCCCCCTCGACGGGCCAGGAGAAGTCGGTGGTCGCGGGGACGTGCAGGACCGTCTCGACGGCGTCCTTCGCCTTGTCGGTGGCGGGCCGCAGCTGTCCCAGGGTGCCGGAGACGTCCTTGCCGCGGTGGGCGAGCGAGGCGATGTCCGGGTCCGCGAAGGGCAGTGCCACGACCTTCTTGCCCTGGACGGCGCTTTCCAGCGCGCTCAGCCACTGCTCGGCGATGGCCTTGTTCTTGCCCTGGACGGTCCGGCCGTCGGGGGTCCGGACCCGGTAGCCCTTGGTCATGGCGTCGACGGTGTAGAGCAGGTCCGGGTCGATCACCCAGGTGATCGGAAGGTCCTTGCCGAGAGCGACCATCTGCTCCAGGCGGCCACCGGGCCTCAGCTCGTCGGCGAGGCCGTCGTCGAGGAAGACGGGGGTCTGCAGCTCGTCCGAGCCGGTCTCCGAGGTCAGGTGCGTGGTGGAGATCAACGGCCAGACGTACGCGAGCTGGGAACGCTTGGCGGCGGCCTCAGGCTGCCAGGGCAGGAAGGTCCGCTTGATGCCGAGGACCTGCTCGTACTGGCGGCTCTCGGTCTCCCCGGACAAGGAGACGCCGAGCTGGTAGACGCCGTCCTCGTCCAGGTCCAGCTTGTTCACCGGCACCTTGAGGGTGAAGGGCTGGCTGACCTTGGAGGGCAGCGAATCGATCTTCACGGCGAATTCGGCGCCGACCTCCGCCGGGTCGGCGCCCGCCCGGAACGCGCCGCGCTCCGCGGCCTCGTCGATGGAGCTGCGGTCCCCCAGGGCCGGCCCGACCCGCAGGCCCACGTGCGCGTCGGTGATCTTCTCGGAGCCGTTGTTGACCACGGTGCCCGTGATGGTGAGGGTGTCACCCTTGACGGGGGCGGTGGGCGCCAGGCCGTCGAGCTGGATGTCGACGGCGGCTGCCGCCGTGTCGGTGGCCTGCGCTTCGGGAGCGTGCGAGTAGACCAGGCCGGCGAGTACCGGCGTCCCGGCGAGCAGGACGACCGCGCGCCGCAGCCAGCGTCGCCGGGCAGGAGCGGGCGCCCCCTGGATGTCTGCCGCCTCGGCCAACGCGCTCGCCCGTCCCTCGGAGTGTCAGTGGTCGTCGTTTGTGCGTCCACGCATGGTAACGAGGCCCGCTGTGCGCGAGTGCCGCGCCTTGCTCCACATGATCGGGGCCGCCCCGGAGCGGCCGTGGGCCGGGGTGGCCGCAAAACACGGGCGCTCATGGCGGGCCGGGCACGTACCCTTTTCTGTTGTGCCGAACGCCAACGAAGACAACCCCAGTGTCCTGAATCACGGGCAGGCCCGCGCAGTGAGCGAACTGCTGCGGATCGCCCCTGTCGCCGACGAGCTCGGCCGCCGTTTCCAGGAGGCGGGTTTCCGTCTCGCCCTGGTCGGCGGGTCCGTCCGCGACGCGCTGCTCGGGCGCCTCGGCAACGACCTCGACTTCACCACCGACGCCCGCCCCGAGGACGTCCTCAAGATCGTCAGGCCGTGGGCCGACTCGGTCTGGGACGTCGGCATCGCCTTCGGCACGGTCGGTGCGCAGAAGGCGGCCCGCGTCGGAGACGCTGATCGAACCTGGCAGATCGAGGTGACCACCTACCGTTCGGAGTCCTACGACCGGACCTCGCGCAAGCCCGAGGTCTCCTACGGCGACTCCATCGAGGAAGACCTCGTCCGCCGCGACTTCACGGTGAACGCGATGGCCGTCGCGCTCCCCGAGAAGGAGTTCATCGACCCGCACGGCGGTCTGGAAGACCTCCGGGCGGGGGTGCTGCGCACTCCTGGCACCGCCGAGGACTCCTTCTCCGACGACCCGCTGCGGATGCTGCGGGCGGCGCGGTTCGCCGCCCAGCTTGACTTCGAGGTCGCCCCGGACGTGGTGACGGCGATGACGGAGATGTCCGGCCGCATCGAGATCGTCTCCGCCGAGCGGGTCCAGGGCGAGCTGAACAAGCTCCTGCTGTCCGCGCACCCGCGCAAGGGCCTGGGCCTGCTCGTGGACTCCGGGCTGGCCGAGCACGTGCTGCCGGAGCTTCCGGCGCTGCGCCTGGAGAGCGATGAGCACCACCGGCACAAGGACGTCTACGACCACTCGCTGATCGTGCTGGAGCAGGCGATCGCGCTGGAGGAGGACGGCCCGGACCTGGTCCTGCGGCTCGCGGCCCTGCTGCACGACATCGGCAAGCCCCGGACCCGCAAGTTCGAGAGCGACGGGCGGGTCTCCTTCCACCACCACGAGATGGTGGGCGCGAAGATGACCAAGAAGCGCATGACCGCGCTCAAGTACTCCAACGACATGGTCAAGGACGTGGCCCGGCTGGTGGAGCTGCACCTGCGCTTCCACGGCTACGGGGACGGGGAGTGGACCGACTCGGCCGTGCGGCGCTACGTCCGCGACGCCGGTCCGCTGCTGGACCGTCTGCACAAGCTGACGCGTTCCGACTGCACCACGCGCAACAAGCGCAAGGCGAACGCGCTCTCCCGCACCTACGACGGGCTGGAGGAGCGCATCGCCCAGCTGCAGGAGAGGGAGGAGCTGGACGCGATCCGGCCCGACCTCGACGGCAACGAGATCATGCGGGTCCTCGACGTGGGACCCGGGCCGGTGATCGGCAAGGCCTACGCGTTCCTGCTGGAGCTGCGGCTGGAGAACGGTCCCATGGAGCACGACGCGGCGGTCGCCGCGCTCAAGGAGTGGTGGGCCGCGCAGGCCTGAGGGGCTCCGCGCCGCGATGTTTCACGTGAAACATCGCGGCGCGGAGCCGGTCGTACCGCGGTCAGGGCGATGTTTCACGTGAAACATCGCCTTGGCGCATGAGGAGTGCCGCGGTCGCGGCGTAGAGCATCGCCACCCCGAGGATCAGGGGGACGGAGTGCCCGTCGAGGGGGAGCACGAGAGCGGCCACCCCGGCGGCGCCGACGAAGGCGGCGTTGAAGAGCACGTCGTAGACCGAGAAGACGCGGCCGCGGAAGGCGTCGTCCACCTGGTACTGCACGACGGTGTCGGTGGAGATCTTGGCCCCCTGGGTGGCCAGGCCCAGCACGAAGGCTGCCGCCAGCATCGGTCCGGGCGCGAAGAACAGGCCGAGCGTCGGCACCAGCACCGCGGCGCCCGCGGCGCACAGGGTGATGGCGCCGAGGGCGCCCAGCCGGCCCACCAGCCAGGGAGTGACGACGGCGGCCGCGAAGAATCCGGCGCCGGAGACGCCGACCGTGACGCCCAGCAGCGCCAGCCCGTCGGACTCGTTGTCCGACCAGGCGTAGCGGCAGAGCATGAGCAGCGTGACGAACAGGGCTCCGTAGCAGAACCGCATAACGGTCATGGCGGTGAGTGCCCGGGCGGCCTCGCGCCGGGAGGCCAGGTGCCGCAGTCCCTCGATCAGGCCCCGCACGGTGAGGGCGATCCCCTGGCGGACCGTCGGGTTGATCCGGCCGGGAGGGTGGTCGGGCCCGAGCAGGTCCAGGGCCAAGCGCAGGGAGGCCAGGGCCGCACAGAGGTAGAGGCCGGATCCGAGGAGCACGACCAGGGCGTCGGACTCGTCGGCCAGGAGCCGGACGAGGAAGGCCAGGCCCCCGCCGACGACGGCGGCGAGCGTTCCCGCGGTGGGTGACAGGGCGTTCGCGGTGACCAGCTGACCGGGTGCGACGACCCGCGGCAGGGAAGCGGCCAGCCCGGCCAGGACGAAGCGGTTGACCGCGGTCACGGACAGGGCCGAGGCGTAGAAGAGCCAGTCGGGGACGTTCGCGACGATCAGCATGCCGGTGATGCAGGCGAGGAAGGCGCGCAGCAGGTTGCCGTAGAGGAAGACCTGGCGGCGGCGCCAGCGGTCCAGCAGGACTCCCGCGAAGGGCCCGATCACCGAATAGGGCAGCAGGAGGACCGCCATCGCCGAGGCGATGGCCGCGGGTGAGGCCTGCTTCTCCGGGGAGAACACGACATAGGCGGCCAGCGCGACCTGGTAGACGCCGTCGGCGGCCTGGGACAGCAGCCGTACGGCGAGCAGGTTGCGGAAGTCCCGCAGACGCAGGAGTACGCGCAGATCACGTACGACAGCCATGAGGGAAAGGGTCACACACGCGGAGGGTCCCCGGGCAATATGCCCGGGGACCCTCCGCGGAAGAACTGCCGAAGTCCAGGTGTCCTCGAGGACGCCGGGGTTCGACTAGCGCTCGACCTCGCCCTTGATGAACTTCTCGACGTTCGCGTAGGCCTCGTCGTCGAAGTACTGCACCGGCGGGGACTTCATGAAGTAGCTCGAAGCCGACAGGATCGGGCCACCGATGCCGCGGTCCTTGGCGATCTTCGCGGCGCGCAGGGCGTCGATGATGACACCGGCGGAGTTCGGGGAGTCCCACACCTCGAGCTTGTACTCGAGGTTCAGCGGGACGTCGCCGAAGGCGCGGCCTTCGAGGCGGACGTAGGCCCACTTGCGGTCGTCGAGCCACGCCACGTAGTCGGACGGGCCGATGTGGACGTTCTTCTCGCCGAGCTCGCGGTCGGGGATCTGCGAGGTGACGGCCTGAGTCTTGGAGATCTTCTTCGACTCGAGGCGGTCGCGCTCCAGCATGTTCTTGAAGTCCATGTTGCCGCCGACGTTGAGCTGCATGGTGCGCTCAAGTCGGACACCGCGGTCCTCGAACAGCTTCGCCATCACGCGGTGCGTGATGGTGGCGCCGACCTGCGACTTGATGTCGTCGCCGACGATCGGGACACCGGCCTCGGTGAACTTGTCCGCCCACTCCTTGGTGCCGGCGATGAAGACCGGGAGGGCGTTGACGAACGCGACCTTGGCGTCGATGGCGCACTGGGCGTAGAACTTCGCCGCAGCCTCGGAACCGACCGGCAGGTAGCAGATCAGGACGTCGACCTGGCGGTCCAGAAGGGTCTGGACGATGTCGACCGGGGTCTCGGCCGACTCCTCGATGGTCTCGCGGTAGTACTTGCCGAGACCGTCCAGGGTGTGGCCGCGCTGAACGGTCACGCCCGCACTCGGGACGTCACAGATCTTGATGGTGTTGTTCTCGCTGGCGCCGATGGCGTCCGAAAGGTCGAGGCCGACCTTCTTCGCGTCGACGTCGAACGCGGCGACGAACTCGATGTCGCTGACGTGGTAGTCGCCGAACTGGACGTGCATCAGACCGGGGACCTTGGCCGCCGGGTCGGCGTCCTTGTAGTACTCGACGCCCTGCACCAGCGAGGCGGCGCAGTTGCCTACGCCGACGATGGCTACGCGAACCGAACCCATTCCGGTTGCTCCCTGTTTGTTCTCGGACGAGGCCTGCGAGATGCAGACCTCACTTTGCAGTTTCGTCGGACGGACCGGGTCGTCTCTGATCCCGTCCCGCCCGCTCACTCTCGATGAGCTCGTTCAGCCAGCGCACTTCGCGCTCCACGGATTCCATGCCGTGGCGTTGCAGCTCGAGCGTGTAGTCGTCGAGCCGCTCGCGTGTGCGAGCCAGCGAGGCGCTCATCTTCTCCAGGCGCTCCTCAAGGCGGCTGCGACGGCCCTCCAGTACCCGCATGCGTACGTCTCGTTCGGTCTGGCCGAAAAAGGCGAAGCGGGCGGCGAAGGACTCGTCCTCCCAGGCATCGGGGCCCGTGTGGGAGAGGAGCTCCTCGAAGTGCTCCTTACCTGCTGCCGTCAACCGGTAGACGATCTTGGCGCGGCGCCCTGCGAGTGAAGCGGCGAGAGCGTCCTCCGGGGCATTGCCCGGCTCTTCGATCAACCAGCCGTTGATGACGAGCGTCTTGAGGCAGGGATAGAGCGTCCCGTAGCTGAACGCTCTGAACACTCCCAGCGAGGTGTTGAGCCGCTTGCGCAGCTCGTAACCGTGCATGGGGGATTCGCGAAGCAGGCCGAGAACAGCGAACTCAAGAATGCCTGAGCGCCTGCTCATCAGCTTGCCCTTCCCCTGCCTCGGAGTCTTTATGTCGAGCTGATGTATCGACTCGATACATCCAGACGATAGAACGGGTAGCCCTCCGCTACAAGTGGTGACACGGTGACCGGCGTCACATCGTCGATTTGGGTGAGGCAAGTTGCCTGATTTGGGGTGAACTTCGGCACTGAGTCGCTTTTGGGCGTGCGTAGTCTGTGCGCCATGACACCGGGGGGACCGGAACTCACCTGCCGCTTCCAGGCCACTCGCCTGCCCGAGGAGTAGTCGTTCGATGAGCGAGCACCGCCGCAAACCGCAACAGCCCCAGGGCGGCGGCCGCGCCGCCGCCCGCAAGGCCGCCCAGCAGCGCCCTTCCCGGGGCGCCGGGCGCGACGTCCCCACCGCGTCACCCAGCGGGTCGTACGGGCAGCAGCCGGGCCACGGCAGCCGGGCGGACGCCCGGAGAGCCGCCGGCCGCGCCCCGGCCGGACGGGCCCGCGGCGCCGCGGGCGCCGGCCGCCCGAAGCGGTTCGTCAACTACCCGCGCGGCGAGAAGACCGGCTGGCAGCGCTTCGTCCCCTCCTGGAAGCTCGTCTGCGGCACCGCCCTGGGCTTCTTCGCGATGATCACGGTGGGCGCCGGCATCGGCATCGCCATGGTGAACGAGCCCGACGTGAACAAGACGGCCAAGGCGCAGAACAACGTCTTCTACTGGGAGGACGGCTCCCAGATGGTCTCGACGGGCGGTTCCGTCAACCGCCAGATCGTCCCCATCGACAAGATCCCCAAGTCCATGCAGGACGCCGTGATCGCGGCGGAGAACGAGTCCTTCGACTCGGACAAGGGCGTCGACCCGATGGGCATCGCCCGCGCCGTGTGGAACATGGCCAAGGGCGGATCCACCCAGGGCGGCTCCACGATCACCCAGCAGTACGTGAAGAACCAGTACCTGGACTCGGAGCAGACGCTCAAGCGAAAGGTCACCGAGCTCTTCATCTCGATCAAGCTGGGTGTCAACGAGAAGAAGAGCGTGATCCTCGCCGGCTACCTGAACACCGCCTACTACGGCCGCGACGCCTACGGGATCCAGGCTGCCGCGCGCGCCTACTTCGGTAAGGACTGCGAAAAGCTCACCCCCTCCGAGACCGCCTTCCTGGCCGCCGTCCTCAAGGGCCCGAACCTGTACAACCCCGACGGCGGCATCGGCCCCCTGGCCACGCCGGAACAGAACACCAAGCGGGCGCAGGAGCGCTGGGAGTGGGTCCTGAACCGCGAGGTCAAGGTCGGGCGCATGCAGAAGGCCGAGCGGGACAAGTACACGACCTTCCCCACCTTCGTCGAATCCGCTCAGGCGGCCGGCATGTCCGGGCAGATCGGCTACCTCGTCGACACCGCCAACCTGTACCTGGCGAAGAAGGGCATCAAGGCCGAGGACCTGGCCAAGGGCGGCTACCGGATCCACACCACCTTCGACAAGAAGAAGGTGGACGCGCTGGTCAAGGCCGTCGAGAACACCCGCGACGGGCTGCTCGACGAGAAGAAGCGGCCCGAGACCGACACCTTCGTGCAGTTCGGCGCGGCCTCGGTGGACGTGAAGACCGGGGCGCTCGTCGCCTTGTACGGCGGTCCCGGCTTCGACAAGAAGCACTTCAACAACAACGCCAACACCTCCGGTGTCCAGGTCGGCTCGACCTGGAAGCCGTTCGTGCTGGCGGCGGCCATGGAGTACGGCACCCAGAACTCCAAGGGCCGGGGGATCTCGGCCGACAGCAAGTACCAGGCCAACGACCTCACGGTGATCAACAACCGTGCCGGCGAGCCGCTGCGCGACGGATCCGGCAAGCCGTTCCGGCAGAAGAACGAGAGCCCGACCGCTTACGGCTACGTGACCCTGAACGAGGCGATGGAGAAGTCCATCAACGTCCCCTTCGCACAGCTCGTCTTCGACGTCGGACACGACAAGGTGAGGGACGTCGCCGAGGCGACCGGCATCCTGCCGGACTCCATGGACCCGAACGCCAACGCCTCCTTCGCCCTGGGAACCTCGACCCCCAGCGCCATCCGGATGGCCAACTCGTACGCCACCTTCGCCGCCTCCGGCGTCCACCACGAGCAGTACTCGGTGACCAGCGTCCAGAAGTTGGGCAAGGACCTGCCGGACTTCGGTCCTCCCAAGGGCAAGCGGGCCATGGACGACTCGATCGCGGACAACATCACCAAGGTCCTGGAGAACGTCGTCGAGAACGGCACCGGTACGAAGGCCAAGAAGCTCGGCCGGGCGGCCGCGGGCAAGACCGGTACCACCGACAAGAACATGTCGGCCTGGTTCGTCGGCTACACCCCGGAGCTGTCCACCTCCGTGGCGCTGTTCCGCTCGGACCCGAGCGCGAAGAAGAAGGAACTGATCTCGATGAGGGGCGTGGCGGGCATCCCCTCCCTCCACGGTGGTGACATCCCGGCCGAGATCTGGACGAAGTACATGAAGGAGGCGCTGAACGGCGCCCCGAGGAAGGAGTTCCCGGAGCCCGAGGACATCGGAATCGTCGCGGACGCCTCCGGAGCCCCCTCGCCCACGCCGTCCCCCTCCCCGTCCCCCTCCCCCTCGCCGTCCCCGTCGAACTCGCCCTCCCCGAGCCCGTCCCCCAGCCCGAGCCCGTCGCGTGGCGGCAAGCCGACCTGCAAGCCGTGGGCCATCTGCAACCCGGACCCCAGCCCCAGCTCCTCCAAGTCGCCCTCGCCCTCACCCAGCAAGTCGAGCGGCGGAGGCCGGCCGGGCGGCGCGACGAACGGCGGCGGTGACGGCTTCCCCATAGGGGGCTCCACGGGAGGCTGACCGGCCGTCCCACGACACGGCAGGAGAGGGCCGTCGCACCGAGTGCGGCGGCCCTCTCGCACGCTGTCCTGGGAGGGGGCGGCGCCGTACGGCAGGATGTGCGCATGACGAAGGTGCACGAGGACAGCCCCGTACTGCCCACCCAGCAGGACGAGGTGGCCGCCGCGGGGAGCGAGCTCATCGGCGGCCCGCTGGGCCGCTACGCCCGGCTGGGCGGCCATTGGCTGAACCCGGTACGGGTCGTGGTCCTCGTGACCCTGGGGATGTTCGCGCTCGGCATGGCGCAGAAGCTGCCCTGCTACAACTGGGCGTGGTTCCGCGGGGCCGGCTCCCAGTACACCCACGCCTGCTACTCGGACATCCCGCACCTCTTCGTCGTGCGCGGCTTCGCCGACGGCCTCGTCCCGTACTTCGACCGGATCCCCGGCGACATGCCGTTCCTGGAGTACCCGGTGCTCACCGGGCTCTTCATGAAGGTCGCCTCATGGATGACCCCCGGCAGCGGCTCCATGCAGCACCGCGAGCAGATGTACTGGATGGTCAACGCGGGCATGCTGATGGTCTGCGCCGCCGTGATCGCGGTGTGCGTGGCCCGCACCCACCGCCGCCGCCCGTGGGACGCGCTGCTCTTCGCCCTCGCGCCCGGTTTCGCGCTGACCGCGACCATCAACTGGGACCTGATGGCGATCGCGCTGACCGCCGCCGCGATGCTCATGTGGTCGCGGAGCCGGCCGCTGGCCTTCGGCGTGCTGCTCGGCCTGGCCACCGCCGCCAAGTTCTATCCCCTGCTGCTCCTCGGGGCCGTGTTCGTGCTCTGCTGGCGGGCCGGGAAATGGCGTGCCTTCGGAGCGGCGGTCGGCGGCACGGTGGGCTCCTGGCTCGTGGTGAACCTGCCCGTCATGCTCTTCGCCTGGGAGGGCTGGCAGAAGTTCTACACCTTCAGCCAGGAGCGGCCGATCGACTTCGGATCCGTGTGGCTGCTGATCTCCCAGCGCTCCGGGAACCCGCTCGAAGACGCCAACACCTACGCGACGGGCCTGACGCTGCTGCTGTGCGCGGCCATCGGCCTGCTCGCGCTCACCGCGCCCCGCCGCCCCCGGTTCGCCCAGCTGGCCTTCCTGCTGGTGGCCGCCTTCATCCTGGTCAACAAGGTCTACTCGCCCCAGTACGTGCTGTGGCTCATCCCGCTCGCCGCACTGGCCCGGCCGCGCTGGCGGGACATCCTGATCTGGCAGACCGGCGAGGTCATCTACTTCCTGGGCATCTGGTTCTACCTCGCCTACACGACCAGCGGCGACAAGCACCAGGGCCTGCCGCTGGAGGGCTACCAGCTGTCGATCGCGGCGCACCTGCTGTGCACGCTCTACCTGTGCGCGGTGGTCGTGCGCGACGTCCTGCTGCCCGATCGGGACGTGGTGCGGCGCGACGGCTCGGACGACCCCTCTGGGGGCGTCCTGGACGGCGCGGAGGACGTCTTCACGCTCGCGCAGACGGCGAAGGCGCCGCAGGACGCGGCGCCTTCGGAGGGTCAGCGGGTCGACTGGGGCGTACGCCCCGGGGAGTGACTCAGGCGTCGAGCACCCGGTCGAACTGGGTGGTGGTGTGGCGCAGGTGCGCCACCAGCTCGTCGCCGACCTTGGGCTCGGGAGAGTCCGACGGCACGAACAGGATGGACACCTGCATGTGCGGCGGCTCGGCGAACCAGCGCTGCTTGCCCGCCCACACGAACGGCGACAGGTTCCGGTTGACGGTGGCGAGTCCGGCGCGGGCGACGCCCTTGGCGCGCGGCATCACCCCGTGCAGGGCCTTGGGGGCCTCCAGGCCGACTCCGTGCGAGGTGCCGCCGGCGACGACGACCAGCCAGCCGTCGGAGGCGGCCTTCTGCTGCCGGTAGCCGAACCGGTCGCCCTTGGCGACGCGGGTGACGTCGAGGACCGCGCCGCGGTACTCGGTCGCCTCGTGGTCGCCCAGCCACAGCCGGGTGCCGATGCGGGCCCGGAAGCGCGTCTGCGGGAACTGCTGCTGCAGCCGCGCCAGCTCCGAGGCCTTCAGGTGGCTGACGAACATCGTGTGCAGCGGCAGCCGGGCCGCGCGCAGCCGGTCCATCCAGCCGATGACCTCCTCGACGGCGTCCGAGCCGTCGGGGCGGTCCAGCGGCAGGTGCAGGGCGAAGCCCTCCAGCCGGACGTCCTCGATCGCCGAGTGCAGCTGGCCCAGCTCCTGCTCGGAGATGCCGTGCCGGCGCATCGAGCTCATGCACTCGATGACCACCCGGGCGCCGACCAGGCCGCGCACCCCGTCCAGCGAGGACACCGAGCGGATGACCCGGTCCGGCAGCGGCACCGGCTCCTCACCGCGCCGGAACGGGGTGAGGACGAGCAGGTCACCCCCGAACCAGTCCTTGATGCTGGCGGCCTCGTACGTCGTGCCGACCGCGAGGACGTCGGCACCCATCCGGGTGGCCTCCTCGCAGAGCCGCTCGTGACCGAAGCCGTAGCCGTTGCCCTTGCAGACGGGGATCATCCCCGGGAACTGGTCCTGGATCTGCTTCTGGTGCGCACGCCAGCGCGCGGTGTCGACGTAGAGCGTGAGCGCCATGCCCGTCCGGAGCCTCTCTCGAAAAGCTGCGTGGTGCAGCGGTGCGGTGTGTGTGGATGGAGCGGGTCAGCGACGCGACATGTAGATGTCGAGCGCCTTGTGCAGCAGCTTGTTGAGCGGGAAGTCCCACTCGCCGACGTACTCGACGGCCTCGCCGCCCGTGCCGACCTTGAACTGGATCAGGCCGAACAGGTGGTCGTTCTCGTCCAGGGTGTCACTGATGCCGCGCAGGTCGTAGACGCTTGCGCCGAGCGCGTAGGAGTCGCGCAGCATGCGCCACTGCATCGCGTTCGAGGGACGGACCTCGCGCTTGTGGTTGGCGGAGGCGCCGTACGAGTACCAGACGTGCTGGCCGACGGTGAGCATCGTGGCGGCGGCCAGCGGCTCCCCCTCGTGCGTGGCGATGTAGAGCCGCATCCGGTTGGGGTCCTCGGAGTTGAGGGCCGTCCACTGGCGCTGGAAGTAGCTGAGCGGGCGCGGGCGGAACTTGTCGCGCTCGGCCGTGACCTCGTACAGCTTCTGCCAGGTCGGCAGGTCCTCGTAGCCGCCCTGGACGACCTCGACGCCGGCCTTCTCGGCCTTCTTGATGTTGCGGCGCCACAGCTGGTTGAAGCCCTTGAGGACGTCGTCCAGCGAGCGGTTGGCCAGGGGGACCTGGAAGACGTACCGGGGCTGGACGTCGCCGAAGCCGGCGCCGCCGTCCTCGGCCTGCTGCCAGCCCATCCGGCGCAGCTTGTCGGAGACTTCGAAGGCGCGGGGCTCGATGACGGAGGCCTCCACGTCGCGCAGGCGCTTGACCTCCGGGTCCTGGATCCCGGCCTTGATGGCGGTCGAGTTCCAGCGGCGGATGACGACGGGCGGGCCCATCTTCACGGTGAAGGCGCCCTGCTGCTTGAGGTGCGCCAGCATCGGCTGGAGCCACTCTTCGAGATTGGGGGCGTACCAGTTGATGACCGGGCCCTCGGGGAGGTACGCGAGGTACCGCTTCACCTTGGGCAGCTGTCGGTACAACACGAGTGCGGCGCCGACGAGTTCGCCGGACTGGTCGAACCATCCGAGGTTCTCGGATCGCCACTCGTTCTTCACGTCGGCCCACGCCGGGACCTGGCAGTGGCTAGCCGAGGGCAGGCTCTGGAGGTAGCCCAGGTGCTGCTCTCGGCTGATGGTCCTCAGGGACAGGCTCATGCGGGGCGTCTCCTCGGCGGCTTCGCTGGCTATGGCGCGAAGCCTACTGCGACGGGGGCGCCACCCATCTGGGGGACAGGCCGGGCCTGGGCCGGTGGGAGGCCGGCGCCCCGTCGCGGAGGCACCCGGTCAGCCCAGCCAGCCGCCGAAGAGACCGCCGTGCGCCATGCCCAGGAAGAAGCCGATGGCCGAGGCTCCAAGGCCGATGATCAGTGCTGTGCGCTCGCGTGTCGTGGCGGAGATGAACTGGCCGTAGAGCCCGGTGACGATCCCGATCAGCCCGGTCCACGAGCTGAGCAGGTGCAGATGGTGGAAGAAGCCCGTGACGAACGCCACGGCGCCGAGGACCAGGGTGACGGCCACCAGGGTGTCCTGGAGCGGATGGGGCTTGCCGTCGGTCGCGAAGAGCGAGATGGAGGACTGAGGACGCATTGCCTGTGCCATCGGAAGGCACCTCCTGGCTGCAGCAGAGCGGTGCTGCGGGCTTCCTGCGGCAGGAACCGAAGGCATAGCACCGAGCACACCCGATGCATACAGATTGTGGCCTCCTGCTGCCGGATTTCAACCGGAAGGAGTCGAGGAGGTAGTCTGTACAGCTGCGCGGTGTCTGCTCTGCAGATGCCGTGCGCACGCATCACGACCCTCCTGCCACGGAACGACCGTGGCCGCTGAGTCCAAAGGAGGTGGGTTCCACATGCGTCACTACGAAGTGATGGTCATCCTCGACCCCGATCTCGAGGAGCGCGCTGTCTCCCCGCTGATCGAGAACTTCCTTTCTGTCGTCCGTGAGGGCAACGGAAAGGTCGAGAAGGTCGACACCTGGGGCCGTCGTCGTCTCGCTTACGAGATCAAGAAGAAGCCCGAGGGCATCTACTCGGTCATCGACCTCCAGGCCGAGCCTGCGGTCGTCAAGGAGCTTGACCGACAGCTGAACCTGAACGAGTCGGTTCTCCGGACCAAGGTCCTCCGCCCCGAGACCCACTGAACTTCGGTTCAGCGGTAATCGGGACCGAGTAGCACAGCAGCCCAGCAGCAATCCCCGCCGAGAGGTTCATCCATGGCAGGCGAGACCGTCATCACGGTCGTCGGCAATCTCGTCGACGACCCCGAGCTGCGCTTCACCCCCTCGGGTGCGGCGGTCGCGAAGTTCCGTGTCGCGTCCACTCCCCGCACCTTCGACAAGCAGACCAATGAGTGGAAGGACGGCGAAAGCCTGTTCCTGACCTGCTCGGTCTGGCGTCAGGCGGCTGAGAACGTCGCCGAGTCCCTTCAGCGGGGCATGCGCGTCATCGTGCAGGGCCGGCTGAAGCAGCGGTCGTACGAGGACCGTGAGGGTGTCAAGCGCACGGTCTACGAGCTGGACGTCGAGGAAGTCGGCCCCAGCCTGAAGAACGCCACGTCCAAGGTCACCAAGACCACTGGTCGCGGTGGTCAGGGTGGATACGGCGGCGGTGGCGGCGGTCAGCAGCAGGGCGGCGGCGGTGGCAACTGGGGCGGAGCCCCCAGTGGCGGCGCTGCTCCCCAGGGCGGCGGAGCACCCTCCGACGACCCCTGGGCGTCCAGTGCGCCGGCCGGCGGCCAGCAGCAGGGCGGCGGCGGTGGCGGTTGGGGCGGAAGCTCCGGCGGCTCCGGCGGTGGCTACTCGGACGAGCCGCCCTTCTAGGGCAGCTCGCACCCCCACTTCTTGATTTCACAGGAGAGACACAATGGCGAAGCCGCCTGTGCGCAAGCCTAAGAAGAAGGTCTGCGCGTTCTGCAAGGACAAGACCGCGTACGTGGACTACAAGGACACGAACATGCTGCGGAAGTTCATTTCCGACCGTGGCAAGATCCGTGCCCGCCGCGTCACCGGCAACTGCACGCAGCACCAGCGTGACGTCGCCACGGCTGTGAAGAACAGCCGTGAGATGGCACTGCTGCCCTACACGTCCACCGCGCGATAAGGAAAGGGTGACCGAATAATGAAGATCATCCTGACCCACGAGGTCTCTGGCCTCGGCACCGCTGGCGACGTCGTCGACGTCAAGGACGGTTACGCTCGCAACTACCTGGTCCCGCGTGGTTTCGCGATCCGCTGGACCAAGGGTGGCGAGAAGGACGTGGCGCAGATCCGCCGCGCCCGCAAGATCCACGAGATCGCGACCATCGAGCAGGCCAACGAGTTCAAGGCCAAGCTCGAGAACGTCAAGGTCCGTCTGGCCACCCGCGCGGGTGACGCCGGTCGTCTCTTTGGTTCCGTCACGCCCTCCGACATCGCCACGGCGATCGAGGCGTCCGGTGGCCCGAAGGTCGACAAGCGCCGCGTGGAGCTGGGCTCCCCGATCAAGACCCTCGGCTCGTACCAGGTCTCCGTGCGTCTGCACGCTGACGTGGCCGCGACCGTCGGCATCGAGGTCGTCGCCGCCTAAGGGCTGCGCATGAAGGGCCGCACCCCTGTGGGGGTGCGGCCCTTCTTCGTTGTTTCACGTGGAACAGAGCCGCCGAGCCGCTCATGTTTCACGTGAAACAACGGCTCGGAGCTCTTACGGGGGCTGCCTCGGAGCTCTTACGGGCTACCGCGTGGCCCCGGCGACCAGCCAGCGGCCCGAACGGGCACGCAGCTGGAGGGTGACCATCCGAACCAGCATCATCAGGGTCATGGCGCACCAGAGGGCCGTCAGACCGCCGCCCAGGGCCGGTACGAGCAGGGCGGCCGGGGTGAAGACCGCAAGGGTCAGGAGCATGGCCCAGGCCAGGTAGCGTCCGTCGCCCGCGCCCATCAGGACGCCGTCCAGGATGAAGACGATTCCGGAGACGGGCTGCGAGACGGCCACCACGAGCAGGGCCGGCAGCAGGGCGTCCTCGACGGCTGGGTCGCTGGTGAAGAGCGGGATGAACACCGGTCGGGCCGCGATCACGAGGAGTCCCAGGACGATGCCGGAGACGATCCCCCACTGCACCATGCGGCGGCAGGCGGCCTTGGCCCCCTCGGTGTCGCCCGCGCCGAGGTAGCGGCCGATGATGGCCTGCCCGGCGATCGCGATCGCGTCGAGCGCGAAGGCGAGCAGGCTCCACAGGGAGAGCAGGATCTGGTGGGCGGCGATGTCGGCGTCCCCGAGGCGTGCGGCCACAGCGGTCGCGATCAGCAGGACGGCCCGCAGGGACAGGGTGCGCACCAGCAGCGGGGCACCGGCCTGCGCGCAGGCCCGGATGCCCTCGGCGTCGGGCTTCAGGGAGGCGCCGTGCTTGCGGGCGCCCCGGACGACCACGACCAGGTAGGCGGCGGCCATGGCGCACTGGGCGATCACCGTGCCCCAGGCGGAGCCCGCGATGCCGAGGCCGGCCCCGTAGACGAGGGCGACGTTCAGGCCCCCGTTGAGGGCGAAGCCGCCGATCGCGACGTAGAGCGGGGTACGGGTGTCCTGGAGGCCGCGGATGACGCCGGTGGCGGCGAGGACGATGAGCATCGCGGGGATGCCGAGGGCCGAGATCCGCAGGTAGGTGATCGCGTACGGGGCGACGGTGTCGGAGGCGCCGAAGAAGGAGATCAGGGTGGGTGCCGTGGGGAGCACGACGGCGACGACGGCCGCACCGAGGAGCAGGGCGAGCCAGATGCCGTCCATGCCCTGCCGGATGGCGGCCTGGAGGTCGCCCGCACCGACGCGGCGGGCCACGGCCGCGGTGGTGGCGTAGGCGAGGAAGACGAAGATGCTCACGGCTGTGGTGAGCAGTGCGGCGGCGATGCCGAGACCGGCCAGCTGGGGTGTCCCGAGGTGCCCCACGATGGCGCTGTCGGCCATCACGAAGAGGGGTTCGGCGACGAGGGCGCCGAAGGCGGGGACGGCGAGGGCGAGGATCTCGCGGTCGTGCCGTCTCGGGGCAGCCTTCGGTGCGGTGGGGGCCTGTCTCATGTGCTCAATCTAATCTTCCACAGGTAATAGACGCAAGGCCTTTGGGATCCTTACCGATACGCCGATTCGAGCGTTCGCCCCACCTCGTTGGAGGCGATCTCGAGACAGTGGCGAAAAATTTTCTCCCCCACAGCCGGTGGAGGGGGAAATCCCAGGTCAGATGGGGTATCCGGGTGGGGCAGGTGATTTTGTCCACAGCACCGTCCCCCGGTCCGTGCACAGCTTCCGGGGAGTTACCCACAGCATTGGCGCCGTCATCCACACCTCATCCACACAGCCTGTGGATAACAAGATTGGCTGACGTCGCCGGCGGCCCTACCGTTGGTCGTTGTCCGACTCGCCGAGAGCCGATTCGGGTGCCCCAAATGTCAGAGCCGTGTCGTAGAAAGAGTGACACGGCAAGGTCCGCGTTGCGGACGGGAGGAGGCGGCCCGGTGAGCATGTCCGAGCCCATGGACGACCCCTGGGCCGACAGCGGTCCAGGTGACCGTCTGCCCGCCCGTCCGCGCCGCAACGGCGAAGGCCGTGGCCGCGGGGACGAACAGAGCGATCGGGGCCGTGAGGGCGGCTCCTGGGACGGCGGTGGCGGCGGCTTCGAGCGGGTCCCGCCCCAGGACCTCGACGCCGAGCAGTCGGTCCTGGGCGGCATGCTGCTGTCCAAGGACGCCATCGCCGACGTGGTCGAGGTGCTGAAGGGCCACGACTTCTACCGCCCGTCGCACGAGACGATCTACCAGGCCATCCTCGACCTCTACGCCAAGGGAGAGCCGGCCGACCCGATCACCGTCAGCGCCGAGCTCACCCGGCGAGGTGAGATCAGCAAGGTCGGCGGGGCCCCCTACCTGCACACCCTGGTCCAGTCGGTCCCCACGGCGGCGAACGCCGAGTACTACGCGGAGATCGTCCACGAGCGGGCGGTCCTGCGCCGTCTGGTGGCCGCGGGCACGAAGATCACGCAGATGGGCTACGCCGCCGACGGGGACGTCGACGAGATCGTCAACAGTGCCCAGGCGGAGATCTACGCCGTCACCGAGCAGCGGACGTCCGAGGACTACCTGCCGCTCGGCGACATCATGGAAGGCGCCCTCGACGAGATCGAGGCGATCGGTTCGCGCAGCGGCCAGATGTCGGGCGTCCCGACCGGCTTCACGGACCTGGACTCGCTGACCAACGGTCTGCACCCGGGCCAGATGATCGTCATCGCGGCCCGCCCCGCCATGGGTAAGTCCACCCTCGCGCTGGACTTCGCCCGTGCCTGTTCCATCAAGGCCAACCTGCCCAGCGTCATCTTCTCCCTCGAAATGGGCCGCAACGAGATCGCGATGCGCCTGCTCTCGGCGGAGGCCCGGGTGGCCCTGCACCACATGCGCTCCGGCACGATGACGGACGACGACTGGACCCGGCTGGCCCGCCGGATGCCGGACGTCTCCGCGGCCCCGCTCTACATCGACGACTCCCCGAACCTGTCGATGATGGAGATCCGGGCGAAGTGCCGCCGGCTCAAGCAGCGCAGCGACCTGTCGCTCGTCGTCATCGACTACCTCCAGCTGATGCAGTCGGGCGGCTCGCGCCGGCCCGAGAGCCGCCAGCAGGAGGTCTCCGACATGTCCCGAAACCTCAAGCTCCTGGCGAAGGAGCTGGAGGTCCCGGTGATCGCGCTGTCCCAGCTGAACCGTGGTCCCGAACAGCGCACCGACAAGAAGCCGATGGTCTCCGACCTGCGTGAGTCCGGTTCGATCGAGCAGGACGCCGACATGGTGATCCTGCTGCACCGCGAGGACGCGTACGAGAAGGAGTCCCCCCGGGCGGGCGAGGCGGACCTGATCGTGGCGAAGCACCGTAACGGTCCTACGGCGACCATCACCGTGGCCTTCCAGGGCCACTATTCACGGTTCGTGGACATGGCCAACACGTAGCATCCGCAGCATGGATGCCGCGCTGAATGATCTTTCCCTCCTGCCCGCGACCAGGCGTGCGCTGAGTCACCGGATCGCGGTGGCGCAGCGCGAAGGCCGCTCTCCGTCCCTGGTGGCGGCCGTGGTGAGGGGCGGAGAGGTGGTCTGGGAGGGGTCCCGGACCATGGTCGAGGGGCATGGCCCCGACGGAAACGTGCAGTACCGGATCGGGTCGATCACCAAGACGTTCACCGCCGTGCTCGTGATGCGGCTCCGGGACGAGGGCCTGCTCGAACTGGGCGACCCGATCGAGAAGTTCCTTCCGGGTACGGGCGTCGGCGAGGTGACGGTGGGGCAACTGCTGTCCCACACCTCCGGACTGGCGGCGGAGACGCCCGGCGAGTGGTGGGAGCGCACGGCGGGCACCTTGCGGCCCGAGCTCTCGGACGTCCTGGGCGAGCGCCCCTTCCGCTTCGATCCCGGACGGCGCCACCACTACTCCAACCCGGGCTACACCCTGCTCGGTTCGCTCGTGGAGGCCGTCCGCGCGAGGCCGTGGGAGGAAGCGCTCCGCACCGAGGTGCTGGAGCCGCTGGGGCTGGAGCGCACCACCGCGCAGCCGGTGGCCCCGCACGCCGGCGGCTGGGCGGTCCACCCGTGGGCCGACGTGATGATGCCGGAACCCATGGAGGACCTCGGCCTCATGGCCCCGGCCGGCCAGCTGTGGTCCACGACCGGCGACCTGGCGAAGTTCGCGGCGTTCCTCGTACGGGGCGACGCGCGCGTGCTGAGCGCCGGGTCCGTACGCGAGATGCGGACGGCGGCCACTCCCCCGGAGCCGGGGATCGCCGACCTCGGATACGGGCTCGGGATGCAGCTGACGCTGAACGGCGGGCGCCGGCTCGTGGGCCACAGCGGCTCGCTGCCGGGGTTCGTCGCCGGGCTGTGGCTGAGCGATGAGGACGACGTGGCCGCGGTGGTGCTGGCCAACTGCACCTCGGGGCTGCCCGCTTCGGCCCTCGCGGCCGATCTGGTGGGCATCGTCGCCGAGGCCGAGCCGCGGATCCCCGAGCCGTGGCGGCCGCTGCGGGAGGCCGATCCCGTCGCGCTGGAGCTGTGCGGCCCCTGGTACTGGGGCACGTCGGCCCAGGCCGTACGGCTGACCTACGACGGTTTCCTGGAGCTGGGCCCGGTGGGCGGGAGCGGCCGGTCCGCGCGGTTCCGGCCGGAGCCGGACGGCAGCTGGACGGGGCTGGCCGGCTACTACGCGGGTGAGTCGCTGCGGGCCGTACGGCGGCCGGACGGATCGGTGAGCCACCTCGACCTCGGCTCGTTCGTGTTCACCCGCGAGCCCTATGACCCGCAGGCACCGGTGCCCGGCGGGGTTGACCCGCAGGGCTGGCGGGGCATCGGCTAGCGGAGCGCCCTCATTCCGCTACGAGTTCACGCTCCAGCGGGGTGCGGAAGCGCGGGGTGACGCGGGCCTCCCCCAGCCAGGCGGCGAGCCGGACGCCCTCGGCGGCGATGGCCTTCGCGGCTTCGCCGCCGGGGTCGCCCAGCAGCCGGTGGACGATCTCTCCGTCGCCGCGCTGGGCCCAGCCGCCGACGATCTCGCCGTTCCACCACACGGTGGGGCCGATGTTGCCGGAGTGGTCGAAGAGCGGCGGGCGGTGGGCGGGGTCGAGGTGGAAGCCCCGGTCCGCCCAGCCCATCGCACTCGGGTCGAGAGCGGGCAGCAGGGCGGCCCAGGACTCCTCTTCGGGTTCGGTTCCGGTGTCTCCGGGGCAGACGAGCGCGGTGGCGCCGTCCTCGAGCCGGACCTCGTCGGGGCCGACGGCCGCCAGGGCCTTGCGTACCTCGGTGAGGGTCCACCCCGTCCACCACTTGAGGTCGGCCTCGGTGGCCGGGCCGTAGGCGTGGAGCCAGCGGCGGGCGATCTCGGCTCGGGCCTCGGCCGCCAGCGCGGCGGGCCAGGGGTCGGTGTGGATCCAGCGGTACTGGCTGGAGGTCCACGATCCCCGGGGCCGGTCCCTGCGGATCCTGCCGTCGGCGGCCAGCAGCCGGATGACACGGGTGGCGACACCCGTCTCGGTCTCGTACTTCTTGCCCCGGCCGTAGACGAACTTCCGGCGCAGGGCGGGTACGGCCGAGGAGAGCTGGCTTCCGGTGGAGGGGCCGTGGGCGTCGAGTGCGTCCAGCACGGCGGCCTCCACCTGGGCCAGCCAGTCCGCATCGAGCCCCTGACCGTCCTCGTCGAGGTGCGTGAGGAAGGTGCGGCGTTCCTTCACGGCGATCCCCCGGGCCGTGGAGGCGTCCACGTACGGGGCGAGCTCGGCGGAGACGGCGAAGAGCGTGTTGCGCATGCTGAGCAGCCGTACGAGGGTCACGTCCTCGTACAGGGCCCGCTCGATCGTGGCGGGCGTGCCTTCGCGCAGTCGGGCGCGGGCGGAGAGGAAGACGGTCGCGGCATCGGTGGCGTGCAGCGCGACGACGGAGTCCGCGGCCTCGGGCACGGTGGCGGCCCGTGCCGACGGGGCCAGGCGGTGCCGGCGGCCGAGGCGCCGGCGGCGCTCCGCGGTGGTGACGAGGGGAAGACTGCTCATCTTCCCGATCGTAGGCCGGGCCGCCGACGGCGACCCGGCCCACACGGGATCTCAGAGCTGGAGCTTGAACCCGACGTGGGAAGCCGTGAAGCCGAGCCGCTCGTAGAAGCGGTGGGCGTCGGTGCGGCTCACGTCCGAGGTGAGCTGGACGAGCGCGCAGTTCTCGGCACGGGAGCGCTCGATCGCCCATTCGATGAACCGGGTGCCCAGTCCGCTGCCGCGTTCGTCGGCGTGGACGCGTACGCCCTCGATGATCGAACGGGTGCTCCCCTTGCGGGAGAGTCCGGGGACGATCGTCAGCTGGAGGGTGCCGACGACGCGGCCCGCGCGGACGGCGACGACCACGTGCTGGTGCGGATCGTCCGTCAGCCGCTTGAGCGCCGCGACGTACGGGCTGAGGTCGTCCGGGGACTCCCGGGTGGCGCCGAGCGGGTCGTCCGCGAGCATCGCGACGATCGCGGGCAGGTCCTCCTCGGTGGCGGGACGGATGAGCAGCCCGGAGGTGCTGTCGGCCATGGTCTGGTGCTCCTTGCTCAGCCGGCCGCGACGGTGAGCGGGGCCCAGCGGCGGGTCCAGTCACCGGGCAGACCGGGGATGTCCCTGGTCATCACGGCATTGAAGGCCACGGAGTCGAGACCGCGGTCCTTGAGCCAGCCGAGCAGCTCTTCGTGGCGTACGTCGACATCGGTGCGCAGGTCCCGGTCGGTGGTCGCCGCGAGGGCGGTGACGAGGGTTTGGGCCGCGGTGGTGTCCCGGGCCACCAGGGGTCCGATGACATGGGTGTCCATGTTCGGCCAGATGGCCCCGTAGCCGATCAGTTCCCCCGAGGGGTCCTCGGCGACGAACAGCCGGTCCGTGAAGGCGGGCAGCCGGGTGACCAGATGGGTCCGGTCGGCGCCGAAGACCTCGGCGTCCAGCCGGAGGATCCGGGGGATGTCCCCGGCGCCGGCGGGCCGGACGCGGACGGTGTCCTGTGCGGGAGCGGCGGCATCCGGGCTGAAGGCGCCCCGGAGCATCTCGGCGCGGCCGGTGGTCTCGAAGCCGAGCTCCTCGTAGAGGGGCCGTCCGTACGGGGTGGCGTGCAGGGTGAGCGGAACGCCCTTGAGGACGTCGTCGCAGATGTACGTCATCAGGCGCCGGCCCAGACCCTGGCGGGCGTAGCGCTCGGCGACCAGGACCATGCCGATCGCGGCGAGTTCGGGACCGGCCTGTGGAGGCCCGTAGTGGGTGACCACGCAGGCCGTGGCGAGTCCCCGGCCGTCGGGGGCGTCGATGCCGTAGCCGTGTCCGGCGGCGAGCAGCAGGCCCCACTTGTGGTCCTCGCGGGGCCATCCGCGGTCTTCGGAGAGATCGGCGCAGTGGTGGAGGTCGTCCACGGTCAGTGCGCGAACGGGGAGGTCAGTGAGATGGGGTGGTGTCACAGCCTCAGACTGGTTCATCGAACCGGGCCGGGTCCAGGGGATTTGGGGTGCATGTTTCACGTGAAACATCGACGCGTCCGCGACCCACTGTTTCACGTGAAACCAACGCACTAACCTCGTTGGCTATGACCCTCCTCCACCTGTTCGACCTCGACGGCACGCTGATGTACGGCTCGGGATCGCCGGTCGAGATCTCCCGGCAGCTGGGGCTGTCCAGCGAGATCGCCGAGCTGGAGCGGGCCTTCATGGCGCAGCAGCTCCAGCCGCACCAGTTCGCACTGGCGGTGCAGGAGCTCTGGAGGGACCTGACTCCGGCCCACGTCCGGGCGGCGTTCGACGGGGCTCCGTGGCTGTCGGGGATCCGGGAGGTCTGGCAGGAGATCCGGGAGGGCGGGGACTACTGCGCGGTGATCTCGCTGTCGCCGTCGTTCTTCGTTGAGCTCCTGCTGGAGTGGGGCGCCCACGCCGCGCACGGCTCGGTCTTCCCGGAGGTGCCCTTCACCCGGCTGGTGGACGTGGCCGGGATCCTGACGCCGGCGGCGAAGGTCACGGTCGCCGACCGGCTGTGCGCGCAGTTCGGTGTCACCCGGGCCGACTGTGTCGCGTACGGGGACTCCAGCACCGACATGGCGCTCTTCGATGCGGTCCCGCTCTCGGTCGCGGTGAATGCCCGGCCGTACCTGGTGGAGCGGGCGACGCACGTCTACGAGGGCCGGGACCTGCGCGAGGCATACCAGCTGACAGGGGTGGCGCGCACGGGAGTTGAGGCATCTTAAGGGGAAAGTGGGTTCGAAACGCGGATTTCCCGCATTTCCCCGCAGGCTCTGGGGCGGACTGGCACGCTGTGAAACCCGGAACCACGGATTCGAAGGCCGTGGCGTGTGCAGACCTACCGAGATGCTCGAAGCGAGGCACCGCATGGACGCTCCGCCCACCAGATCGGCAAGACGGGGGCCGTCCCGGATACCGTCCGGGGGCGGTGAGCCCGAGCCCTCCCCCGAACCTTCCCCCGAGCCCTCACCGGACGCCGTCCTCATCCGCCGGACCCTCGCGGAGATCGCACCCGTCGCCGACAAGGTGACCTCCTACTTCTACGCGGTCGTCTTCACCCGACATCCGGATCTGCGGGGGCTGTTCCCCGCCGCGATGGACGTGCAGCGCGACCGGCTGCTGAAGGCACTGCTCACGGCCGCCGAGCACATCGACAACCCCGAGGTGCTCACCGCCTACCTGCGCAGGCTGGGTACGGGGCACCGCAAGTACGGAACCCGGCCCGAGCACTATCCGCCGGTGGGTGAGGCCCTGATCGGGGCGCTGGCCAGGTACGCGCAGGACACCTGGGGGCCGGAGACCGAGGCCGCCTGGGCCCGGGCGTACACGGCGATCTCCCAGATCATGATCGACGCGGCGGCCGAGGACGAGCCCAAGGCACCGCCGTGGTGGCACGCGGAGGTGGTCTCCCACGATCTGCGCACCTCCGACATCGCGGTGATCACCGTCCGCCCCGACCAGCCCTACCCCTTCCTCGCGGGCCAGTACACGAGCCTGGAGACCCCGTGGTGGCCGCGGATCTGGCGGCACTACTCCTTCGCCTCGGCCCCGCGTGCGGACGGCCTGCTGTCCTTCCACGTCAAGGCCGTTCCCGCGGGGTGGGTCTCCAACGCACTCGTGCGGCACGCCCGGCCCGGCGACGTGCTGAGGCTCGGTCCCCCGACGGGGTCGATGGTGGTCGACCACAGCACCGACAACGGAATGCTGTGCCTGGGCGGCGGCACCGGCATCGCCCCGATCAAGGCGCTGATCGAGGACGTGGCGGAGCACGGGGAGCGGCGCCCGGTGGAGGTGTTCTTCGGGGCGCGCAGTGACGACGACCTGTACGACAAGGACACCCTGCTGGGGCTGCAGCGCTCACACCCCTGGCTGTCGGTGCGCCCGGTGGTCTGCGACGAGGGCCTTGCCGGGCAACTGCCGCAGGCCGTCGGCACCCACGGGCCGTGGAGCTCGTACGACGCGTTCGTCTCGGGGCCGGCCGCGATGATCCGCAGCGGGGTGGACGCGCTGAAGAGGATCGGGATCCCCGATGAGCGGATCCGGCACGACGAGGTGGAGGAACTGGCGGGCGTCGCCGGCTGATTGCGGCGGCGCCCGCGTGCGGTGGGTCAGCCCAGGTCGGGGGCGTGCATCGCGCGCACGCCCTCGATGTTGCCGTCGAGGTAGTGACGCAGGGACAGCGGGACGAGGTGCACCGCGGCGATGCCGACGCGGCTGAAGGGCACGCGGACGATCTCGTACTCGCCCTCGGGCTCGTCGATTTCGGGGCCGTGCCGCCGGCTGGGGTCCATGGATTCGAGATGGCAGACGAAGAAGTGCTGCACCTTGACGCCGGTCACTCCTCTGTCGGCGATGTGCTCGACGGTGTCGACGAAGCAGGGCACGACATCGGTGATCTTCGCGCCGAGTTCTTCGTCGAGCTCTCGGTGGAGGGCGTCGACGACGGTCAGGTCCGAGGGCTCCACGCCCCCGCCGGGGGTGAGCCAGTAGGGGTCGACGCCGGGTTTGGTCCGCTTGATGAGGATCAGGTCGCCACCGTCGAGCAGGATCGCGCGGGCGGTGCGTTTGACCACTGGACGTTCGGTCATGGGAGAAGAGTGGCCCAGACTTCCGCTTCTGAAACGCGTGCCGGTGAAACCCGCCGGGCGGGGCACCGGGCGGGCCGAGCCGCCCCGGGGCGTGCTCGGACCGCCTTCGGTCCGCCGGTCAGCTCTTCGGGGACGCCAGGTCGAGCGCCCGCAGCACGTCCGCGACCAGGTCCTCGGTGTCCTCGGCGCCTGCGGAGAAGCGGATGAATCCCTCGGGAACGTCGTCGCCGCCCCATCGCCGGCGGCGCTCCGCGGTGGACCGGACGCCGCCGAAACTGGTGGCGTCCTCGACGAGCCGCAGGGCGGCCATGAACCGTTCCGCGTACGCGCGGTCGGCCAGGGTGAAGGAGACCACGGAGCCGAAGCCGCGCATCTGCCGCGAGGCCGTCTTGTGGGACGGATCCGACGGCAGGCCCGGGTAGCGCAGCCCGGTGACGTCGGCACGGTCGCGGAGGGCCTCGGCGACGGCGAGCGCGTTGGCCCACTGGCGCTGGGCGCGCAGCTGGATGGTGGACAGGGACCGGTGGGCGAGCCAGGCCTCCATGGGGCCGGGGATGGCGCCGACCACCTTGCGCCAGCGGCGGATGCCCGCGGCGAGTTCGGCGTCGCGGCAGACGACGTAACCGAGCAGCAGGTCGCCGTGGCCGGTCAGCCCCTTGGTGCCGCTGGCCACCGAGAAGTCGGCACCCAGTTCGAGGGGGCGCTGGCCGAGCGGGGTCGCGAGGGTGTTGTCGACGGCGACGAGGGTTCCGCCGGCGTGCGCCGCGTCCACGAGGCGTCGTATGTCGCAGACGTCGAGTCCCGGGTTGGACGGGGTCTCCAGCCACAGCAGCCGGGCTCCGTCGAGGACCGAGAGCTGGGCGTCGTCTCCGGTGGGCGCGGTGCGCACGTGGACCCCGTACGCCTCCAGCTGCTCCCGTACGAGGGGCAGCACCTGGTAGCCGTCGTCGGGCAGCACGACGGTGTCGCCGGCGCGTGCCTGGGAGAGGAGTACGGCGGAGACCGCGGCCATGCCGGAGGCGAAGACGACCGTGTCGATCCCGTCCAGGCCGGGCGCCTCCAGCTCCCCGATGGCCCGCTCCAGCAGGGTCCAGGTGGGGTTGGTGTCGCGGGCGTAGGCGTAGGGGCCCTCGACGTCGCCGGGCAGGTGGAAGTGGGCGGCGAAGACGGGGCCGGGCAGCGGCGGCTCGTTCTTGACGGGCTCCGGCAGACCGGCGCGGACGGCGACGGTGCCGTCGCCGAGCCGCTCCCGTCTCGGGGTCGCGGGGTCGGGGGCGCTCATGGGGTGTGCTCCTTCACGGCTTCGCTTACGGCGGCCAGCAGGCCGGGGCTCGCCGCCTCGACCAGCTGCAGGCACTCCTCGAATCCGTCGAGGGAGCCGTAGTAGGGGTCCGGTACGTCGGTCTGGCCGGCGGGGGCAGCAGGGTCGTAGGACCGCAGCAGCCGGACCTTGGCGGCGTCCTGTGGGGTGGGGGCGAGCGCCCTCAGGTCGCTCAGGTGCCCGGTGTCGAGCGCGATGACGAGGTCGAGGCCGGCGAACCAGGAGGCCCGGAACTGCCGGGCCCGGTGGCCCGGCTCGTATCCCGCGGCCTCCAGGACGGCCGCGGTGCGCGGGTCGGCCGCGTCCCCCTCGTGCCAGCCGCCGGTGCCGGCGCTGTCGACCTCGACCAGGCCCGAGAGCCCGGCGTCGGCCACGTGGGAGCGGAAGACCGACTCGGCCATGGGCGAGCGGCAGATGTTGCCGGTGCAGACGAAGCACACGCGGTACATGGGCCCCTGCTTCAGTTCTTGTCGGGCAGGACCATGTTCAGGGCCCAGGAGACGACGGAGATGATCAGGGCGCCGACGATCGCCGACCAGAAGAAGTTGTCGACGTGGAAGCTGAGGTCGAACTGCTTCGCCAGCCATGAGGTCAGCAGCAGCATCGCCGCGTTCACCACGATGGTGAAGAGGCCGAGGGTGAGGACGAACAGGGGCAGCGAGAGCAGCCTCACCACGGGCTTGACGATGAGGTTGACCAGGCCGAAGATCAGCGCGACCAGGATCAGGGAGAGCGCTTGGTGGCTCGTGCTGCTGTCGTCCTCCAGCGTGATGCCCGTGACGAGCCAGATGGCGACGCCCAGGGCTGCCGCGTTGGCGAGGGTCTTGACTACGAAATTCGTCATGTGTCTGATCGTTGCAGAGATGGTCGCGGTGGAACATCTGCTGATCTGCGGATGCTTGCCGGACGAGAGAACACAAGGGGTACGAAAAGATGAAGGCCTTCCGGCTGGACGCGCTAGAGGCCGAGCGGGCCGCGAACGAGGGTGCCTACCTTCAGTTCCTGCGCGAGCGGAACATGTCGGTCGGGCTGTACGCACTGGACGCCGGGCAGAGCGACCCCCAACAGCCCCACGGCCAGGACGAGGTGTACTTCGTGGTGAGCGGCCGGGCCTCGATCACCGTCGGGGAAGAGACGACGACGGTCGCCAACGGGAGCGTGGTCTACGTGCCGGCCGGGGTCCCGCACAAGTTCCACCACATCACCGAGAACCTGAAGGTCATGGTCGTCTTCTCTCCGCCGGAAGGGTGAACGGCCCCCTGGGACCGAGGGGCACTGAGGGGCACTGAGGGTCCGCGGCTCCCTCCCCCTAGGGGGAGGATCAGGGGAGTACGGGGGCTCGCGGGCCCCCGCCGGGCGCCGCGGCCTCCTAGCATCGAGAGCAGGAAGTCACGGACCGTACGCACTAGGAAGAAGAGGTCGAGGACATGGAAGGCATCCGAGGGATATTCGAAGGCATGCCCTGGTGGGTCAAGTGGGTCGCCGTTCCGCTGCTGGTGCTGTTCGTCTTCGGTGGTGTGATCACCAGCATCATCGGTGCGCTGATCGGCTTCCTCTTCAAGGCGCTGCTCCTCGTGGCCCTCGTCGGCGGTCTGATCTTCGTCGTCAGGAAGTTCAAGGGCACCGAGTCGAAGTCCTCCGCCGGAGAGTGGTAGAACTGGCGCAACCAGGGTCACACCGGGATTAACCCAGCTGAGGGAACGTGAAGCCCCAAACCGCTCACAGCCTGGGAATCGGCGGATAGAGTGGCAATCTGTGCCGTTACCTGGGCACCGAACGCCGGTAGTGCCGCTCTGACCTGCGGTTCTGTGTTATAGCCACCGAGCACGACCCCCAGGAGTCACGGCGCACGCGGGGGCGGCCCCCGCAGGGCGGGCCCTCCCAAGGCCCGCCGCCACGCCTGGGGGTGAGCTTTGTCTTCGGTTCACAATGCCGGTGTGCCGACTCTGATCGGTTCGGTGCAGCGGGCACTGAGGCTGCTCGAAGCGGTGGGCTCCCATAGTGAGGGAGCCCCGGCGAAACAACTGGCGCGCGAGGCCGGGCTCCCGCTTCCCACCGCGTACCACCTGCTGCGCACCCTGACGCACGAGGGCTATCTGCGACGGGAGAGCGGAGTCTTCGTACTGGGCGACGCCGCCGGCCGACTGGCCGGTGGGGGGCTTCAGCAGAAACGTCGCAGCATGATCCTCGACTCCCTCGCGCACTTCCGCGACGCGGTCGGGGCCCCCGTCTACTTCGCGGTCTACCGCGAGGGTGAAATCGAGGTCGTGGGTGTCTCGGACACCCCGGCGCACCCTGCCTGCGAGGAGTGGGCCGATTTCCGCGAGACCGGCCACGCGCACGCCATCGGGCAGTGCCTGCTGGGCCAGCTCGACGAGAAGACGCGCAAGGACTACTACGACCGGCACCCGGTCGAGGCCATCACCCAGTACACCGTGCGGGATCTCCAGGTTCTGGAGCAGCGGATCGGCTCCATGGAGCGGATGCAGCCGGTGACCGAGCGGCAGGAATACGCCCTGGGCACGGTGTGCGCGGCCATCCCGATCACGGCCGGCGACACCGCCGCGACCATGGCGATTTCTCTCCCTCTGCACCAGGAAAACCGATTGCTGTATGCGGTCGATCGGCTACGGAGTGAAGTAGGCGCGCTGTTGAGCACCCTCTCGTTCTCTATCAGTATCTGAAAACTCACTCCTTGTGATCTGCAAGCGCTTCCACCACTCTTGTCAAGAGGGCCTTGGGGGATCATTCCTGGCCACTTCCACTACAGCGGGGTAGGCAATGCGCGAGTCGGTACAGGCAGAGGTCATGATGAGCTTCCTCGTTTCCGAGGAGCTCTCGTTCCGGATTCCGGTGGAACTCCGGTACGACGCTCGTGACCCCTACGCAGTCCGCCTGACCTTCCACCTTCCCGGAGATGCGCCCGTCACCTGGGCGTTCGGCCGGGAGCTCCTTCTGGACGGCATCAACAAGCCGTGCGGCGACGGCGATGTCCACATCGCTCCGACCGACCCGGAGGAGCTGTCCGATGTCCACATCCGGCTGCAGGTAGGCGCAGACCGGGCTCTCTTCCGTGCGAGCGCGGCGCCACTCGTGGCGTTCCTCGACCGTACCGACCGGATCGTTCCGCTCGGCCAGGAGCGCAACCTCGGGGACTTCGAGGAGAACCTCGACGAGGCGCTCGACAAGATCCTCGCGGAGTCGCAGCAGAACGAGCAGAACGCGGGCTGACCGAAGCCCGGCGGTACGCCCGCTGACCAGGGTGTGCCGGCAAGCAGTACGGCACCATCCGCATCACCGCATCATCACGCACCACGGCTCAGCGTGCCGACGCGCTGAGCGCTCCACCCTGCCGTTCCACACGACCGGCCGCGTGCGCGAACTGACCAGCCGCGCCCGCCGGTCCGCCATTCAGCGCTTGCGTCGCCGGCCCCGGCCGCCGCGGAGCGGCCCCGAGGCCGCTGTGGCCGCCGGGGATTCCGCCCTGTCGGCGGACACCACGAGTGCGGCCAGCGCCGTCGTCACGGGTACCGAGGCGACCAGTCCGATCGAGCCCACGAGGGTACGTACGATCTCCTCCGCGACCAGCTCGCTGTTGGCCACCGAACCCATGCTGCTGTTCGCGATCGAGAACAGCAGAAGCAGGGGCAACGCCGCGCCCGCGTACGCCAGTACCAGGGTGTTCACCACCGAGGCGATGTGGTCGCGCCCGATGCGGATGCCCGCCCGGTAGAGCCCGCGCGGGCCCATCGACGGGTCTGCCTGGTGGAGTTCCCAGACCGCCGAGGTCTGAGTGACGGTCACGTCGTCGAGTACGCCGAGCGATCCGATGATGACACCCGCAAGCAGCAAACCGCTCATGTCGATGTTCGGGTAGAGCCCGTGGATCAGCCCGGTGTTGTCGTCCGTGTTGCCGCTGAGGAACGCCCAGTCGATGAACAGCGAACCCAGCAGGCCGATCAGCAGCAGCGAGATGATGGTGCCGAGGACCGCGACCGAGGTGCGGGCCGTCAGCCCGTGGCACATGTAGAGGGCGATCAGCATGATCGCGCTGGCTCCGACCACGGCCACGACCAGAGGATTCGACCCCTGCAGGATCGCCGGGAGGATGAACAGGGTCAGCACCGCGAAGCTGACGACGAGGGCGATGAGTGCGAACAGCCCGCGCATCCGCCCGACGAGGACGACCGCGAGGGCGAAGATTCCGGCGAGCAGGGCCATCGGCAGCTTGCGGTTCACGTCGATCACGGAGTACTGCAGATCGCGGGGCGCGTCGGGGGCGTAGGCGACCACCACGTCCTGGCCGTCCGTCAACTGTCGTGGTGCGCCGGGCTGGACGATCTCGAAGAACTCGCGCCCCTTGTCGGGACCGCTGCCGACCCTGATGGTGGCCTTCTTGCACTCGCCGTTCTGTTCGGCGAGCGCCTCGCGCCCCTCGGGGGTCGAGGTGTCACCGGTGGCGGGCACTTGGGCGGCGTTCACGGATTTGCAGTCGAGGTGCTGGAGCGCGACGACCGTGCCCTGCTGGGTCTGCCGGTCGAAGCCCACTCCGGTGCGCGCGTGGTCCGGCGCACCGCCGGGCCAGAGCACCGCCATGCCGATCACGACGGCGGCCGCGAAGGGGATCAGGACGGCCGCGATCACCTTGCGCAGGTGCTTCGAGACGGGGGCCGCCGGGCCATGGCTGTGCGTGTGGCCGTGGGAGTGCCCGGGAGCGCGGTCGGGCGAGTGGCCGGGATCGGCGTGCGCATGGCCCGAGTGGTCGGTGTGACCGGCGGGATCCGTGGGGTCGGTGGGGGGCTGCGGCGAGGACGTCACTGGCTGATCATCGCAACAGATGAGGGGGCCCACTGTTCAGCACGCCACACATAACGCTAGCGTGGGGCCTACTTTGCACAACGCGGGAGCTCGGAGCACCGGGCTGAGAGGGCGCTGATCACCGTTCGCATTCGAATATGCGTACGGGAGGAGGCTGCGTCGACCGCCGAACCTGTTACCGGGTAATGCCGGCGTAGGGAGATTAGGTCTCATGACCATTCAGGACGCACGCACGCCTGCCGTCAGCCAGGACGCCGACGGCCAGACCGAGCGCCAGCCCGGCTGGCACAAGGGATACGTGGCGGGCTCCCGCCCCGACATCCGGGTGCCGGTTCGTCAGGTCCACCTCACCAACGGCAAGGACGTGACGCTCTACGACACGTCCGGTCCGTACACCGACCCGCAGATCGAGACCGACGTGCGCCGGGGCCTGCCGCCGCTGCGCGAGAACTGGATCATCAGCCGCGGTGACACCGAGGAGTACGCGGGCCGCCCCGTACGCCCCGAGGACGACGGCATCAAGCACACCTCTCCGCGCGGTGGCCTCAAGAACCTCGACGCGGTCTTCCCGGGCCGTCCGCGCCAGCCCCGCCGCGGCCGTGGCGGCGCCGCGGTCACGCAGCTCGCGTACGCCCGCCGCGGCGAGATCACCCCGGAGATGGAGTACGTCGCGATCCGCGAGAACGTCTCCCCCGAGGTCGTCCGCGAGGAGATCGCCGCAGGTCGCGCGGTCATGCCGGTCAACGTGAACCACCCCGAGATCGAGCCGATGATCATCGGCAAGCGGTTCCTGGTGAAGGTCAACGCCAACATCGGCAACTCCGCGGTCACCTCCTCGATCGAGGAGGAGGTGGACAAGATGACCTGGGCGACCAAGTGGGGCGCCGACACGGTCATGGACCTCTCCACCGGCCGCAACATCCACACCACCCGCGAATGGGTGCTGCGCAACTCCCCCGTGCCGATCGGCACCGTGCCGCTGTACCAGGCGCTGGAGAAGGTCGACGGCCGCGCCGAGGACCTGACCTGGGAGATCTACAAGGACACGGTCATCGAGCAGGCCGAGCAGGGCGTCGACTACATGACGGTCCACGCCGGCGTGCTGCTGTCGTACGTGCCGCTGACCGCCCGCCGCAAGACCGGCATCGTCTCGCGCGGCGGCTCGATCATGGCCGCCTGGTGCCTCGCGCACCACAAGGAGAACTTCCTCTACACGAACTTCGAGGAGCTCTGCGAGATCCTCGCGGCGTACGACGTCACGTACTCCCTGGGTGACGGCCTGCGCCCCGGTTCCATCGCCGACGCGAACGACGCGGCGCAGTTCGCGGAGTTGAAGACGCTGGGCGAGCTGAACACGATCGCCAAGCGGCACAACGTGCAGACGATGATCGAGGGCCCCGGGCACGTCCCGATGCACAAGATCAAGGAGAACATCGACCTTCAGCAGGAGATCTGCGAAGAGGCGCCGTTCTACACGCTCGGCCCGCTGACCACCGACGTCGCGCCCGCGTACGACCACATCACCTCGGGCATCGGTGCCGCGATGATCGCCTGGTGGGGCACCGCGATGCTCTGCTACGTCACGCCCAAGGAGCACCTGGGCCTGCCGAACCGCGACGACGTGAAGACCGGTGTCATCACGTACAAGATCGCGGCCCACGCGGCGGACCTGGCCAAGGGCCACCCGGGCGCCCAGGAATGGGACGACGCCCTGTCGGACGCGCGGTTCGAGTTCCGCTGGGAGGACCAGTTCAACCTGGCCCTCGACCCGGTCACGGCCCGCGAGTTCCACGACGAGACCCTCCCGGCCGAGCCGGCCAAGACCGCGCACTTCTGCTCCATGTGCGGTCCGAAGTTCTGCTCGATGAAGATCTCCCAGGACATCCGCCGCCAGCACGGTGGCGACCTGGGCGCCGAGGAGATCGAGGCGGGCATGGCGGAGAAGTCCGCCGAGTTCGCGGCCGCGGGCAACCGCGTGTACCTGCCGCTGGCGGACTGACCCCCGTCGCGGCACATACGGACGGCCCGCGACACCGAGGGGGGAGTCGCGGGCCGCCGTTGCGTACGTCGTGGGGGGCCGGGGCGGGCAGGACCGGTCCGGGGTGTGAGGTCAGGCGAAGGCCCGGGAGCCCACGCCCAGCTTGCGACGGGCGAACTCGAGGTTCGCGAGGACCCGGTCCTGCTGGTCGTCGGGCAGTTTGCCTTCCTGGAGCAGGAGTTCGCAGCAGTCCAGGGACTCCCGGTACTCGCCGGCCCAGTAGGCGGCCACCGCGAGTTCGTCGAGCGCCCGCCAGTCGTGCCACGCGAACTCGACGAAGAGGATGTCGTCCGGGCGCGGCACCCTCACCGCTTGCCGGGCGAACAGGTAGGCGAGGGGCCAGCGGTTTTCGAGCCGGCAGAGCCGGGCGAGATCACCGAGCGCCTCGACGCGTGAGGGGCGGCTCTCGTGTGCGCGGAGGTAGCGGTCCATCACCTCGGCCGACGGCCTGTCGAGGGCGACCGCGAGCCGTGCGGCGTAGAGCCGCGCGCAGTAGGTCTCCTCGGCCCAGCCGCCCATGGCGACCCGGTGGTCGTAGGCGGCGAGGGACTTCTCCGGCTCGCCCGCGTCGCGCCAGCTCTGGGCAAGGTAGAACGCGTAACGGGTGTTGTCGGGCTCCTTCGCGAGGCCCTCGGTGAGGACTTCCGCGTCGCGCAGGTACTTCGCCCGCTGGCCCTCTTCCCGGAAGCGGGCCCCACCGCCGACGGAGAGGATGTTGAAGCCCTCGATCACGTCCCGGCTGTACTCGGTGCCGCAGTCGATGTACTCGTGGAGCACGCCCACGTACCGCCAGGGCAGCCGGGTGGCGACCAGCGCCGGCCGCCAGTGGACGATCGGACCGTCGTGCAGCGCGACCTGGTACGCGTCCTGCGTGAGGTCCGGCATGCGGAACCCGGGCCGGATCTGCATCTCGTCGTCGCCGTCGATGAACAGCAGGTAGTCCGCGCTGGAGCGAGCGAGTTCGACCGCCTCGCTGCGACTGCCGTCGAAACCCTTCCACGTCCGCTCGTGAAGCGTGCCGGGCAGGTCGGCGAAGCAGTCCCGGATGACGTCCTGGGTGCCGTCGGTGGAGCCCGTGTCCACGATCACCCAGGTGTCGATCAGGGGGCGCACCGACTCCAGGCACTTCCGGATCGTGGGCGCCTCGTTCTTTACGATCATGTTCAGGCAGATGGTCGGCCTCACCGCAGCACCCTCTCGTCGGACGGATCGCGGGCGACGTTAGGGAGTGCGGCTGCCGATGGGTCGGCGGCACGCCGGTGGCGATACCACCCGGTGGGCGGCGGAGCAGCCGTTCGGGGGCGTCCGATAAGCCGTTCTGCTGATAAAAACCCCGGCCATCTCAAGATTCGGGCGGCTCCGTCCGTAAGTCCCAGGGACGTTCGAACTCGCAGCCGGGGCGGCACCCGTTCCGGCTCGCCTTCCGTTCCGAAGGAGCGCTGCAGATGAGTCGTGAGCACCAGACCAAGCTTCAGCTTGGTCCCGTCCCCCGCAACCGTGCCTGGATCGCGGGAGGTGCCCTGGCCTCGCTGTCCCTCGTACTCGTGGGCATGGCCACCCCCGTCGTCGCGGTGGCCAAGCCGACGCTCACGGCGGTGAGAGCCGCTGTCCCGTCGGGCGGGGGCGGAGGCGAGGACTGCGAGCCGCACGACGGGCCGCCGCAGGACTGGAACCGGGGAGGCGGGGACGACGAGGGGCGCGGCGACTGGAGAGACGACGACGGCCGCGATCCGGACGAGGGCCGCAACCCCCACGAAGGGCGCGACCCCCACGGCGACCACCATCACGGGTGCCCGCCCGTAGGTCCGACCGGACCGACCGGCCCTACGGGACCGACGGGGCCGTCCGGTGCGACGGGCGCGACGGGTGCCGATGGCGCGACGGGTGCGACCGGCGTTGACGGTGCCACGGGCGCGACTGGTCCGACCGGTCCGACGGGTGCCGATGGTGCGACGGGTGCGACCGGCGTTGACGGTGCCACGGGTCCGACTGGTCCGACTGGTCCGACGGGTGCCGATGGTGCGACGGGTGCCACGGGCGTTGACGGTGCCACGGGCGCGACTGGTCCGACGGGTGCCGATGGTGCGACGGGTGCCACGGGCGTTGACGGTGCCACGGGTCCGACCGGTCCGACCGGTCCGACGGGTGCTGACGGTGCGACGGGTGCCACGGGCGTTGACGGTGCCACGGGTCCGACCGGTCCGACCGGCGCGACGGGTGCTGACGGTGCGACGGGTGCCACGGGCGTCGACGGTGCCACGGGTCCGACCGGCGCGACGGGTGCGACCGGGGCGACGGGTGCGACGGGTGCCACGGGTGCGACCGGTGCGACCGGTCCGTGTTCCGACATCGACGCCTACAGCCCCTCGAACACCGAGGACTTCCAGACCGTGCTCACCGGTGGGAAGACGTACGTCGGCAAGGCCTCGACGCCGGGCGGGACGATCGTCTGGCAGGACCTCACCAACACGGTCGCGACCATGACCGATCCCGCGAACCCGAACTACCCGGCCAACGTCTGCGGCGTCGCGGTCGAGGCCCAGGGCAATGACGCGTTCGTCAAGGTGGTGACGTCGTCCGGGACCGTGTGGCAGACGCACGGTGACATCAATGGCAGCAACTTCATCTGGAACGAAGCCTGGATCCAGCAGACGACGCCCATGCCGGCCGTGCTCGTCCGGAGCGGTTCCATGAGCGGCTTCACCGCGCCTGTGTCCCCGAACAAGATCCCGCCGGGTCTCAAGGCCAAGTCCAACCATGCGGCCAAGCCGCGCAAGTGACCTGGTGCGCCTGACCTGACACCGAACACCCGGCCGCTCCCGATGGAGCGGCCGGCTTCTTTTGGTACTTGCGCTGGAGCGCGCTCCAACTTCTAGAGTCCGGACGCATGAGCATGCGATACCGAATTCTGGGTGGGACCGGCATCGAGGTCAGCACGCACTGCCTCGGCACGATGATGTTCGGCGCGGTAGGCAATCCGGATCACGAGGAGTGCGCGCGGATCATCCACGCCGCTCTCGATCACGGGATCAACTTCGTGGACACCGCGGACATGTACTCGGCCGGGGAGTCCGAGACGATCGTGGGCAAGGCACTCAAGGGCCGACGGGACGACGTCGTGCTCGCGACCAAGGTGCACTTCCAGATGGGCGAGGGTCGCAACCGCAGCGGAAACTCCCGGCGCTGGATCGTGCGTGCCGTCGAGGACAGCCTGCGCCGGCTGGACACGGACTGGATCGACCTCTACCAGGTGCACCGCCCCGACCACGGCACGGACGTAGAGGAGACCCTGTCCGTCCTCGGAGATCTGGTCCGGGCCGGCAAGATACGCGCCTTCGGCTGCTCCACCTTCCCGGCCGAGGAGATCGTCGAGGCGCACCACGTCGCCGAACGGCGGGCTCTGCCGAGGTTCCGGACCGAGCAGCCGCCGTACTCGATCCTCGCGCGCGGGATCGAGAGCAGTGTGCTCCCGGTCGCCCGGAGATACGGGATGGGCGTCCTGACCTGGAGCCCGCTCGCGTCGGGATTCCTGAGCGGGAAGTACCGGCTCGGCAGCGCCATCGACATGACCTCGGGGCGTGCGGCTCTGACACCGGCCCGCTTCGACCCCGCGATCCCGGGCAACGTCGCGAAGCTGGAGGCCGTGGAGCAGCTGGTGGAGCTCGCCGACTCCATCGGCTGCACGCTGCCCGAGCTGGCCGTGGCCTTCCCGCTGGCGCATCCCGCCGTCACCTCGGTGATCACCGGGCCGCGGACCATGGAGCAGCTGGAAGCCCTGGTGAAGGGCGCGGCATTGGTCCTCGATGACGCGACCCTCGACCGGATCGACGAGATCGTGGAGCCGGGCCGGAATCTGTACCACCCGGACGGCGCTTGGCGCTCCCCGGCGCTGGCGGACGTCACGCAGCGCAGGCGGCTGCCGGGAGACCGGTCCGCCGGCTGATTGGGCGGACGCTCCGATGTTTCACGTGAAACAGCGACGGATGTTTCACGTGAAACACCGCGCAGGCGCAGGCCCGAGTGGCCGTGCGGCAAGCCGCCAAGTGGCTGTGTGGACTGATCCGTTCCGCTGACGGATGGGCGCGCCGATCGGACGCGCGGGGTCGGGGTCTTCAGGATGGCCCGCGGAGACCGGCCTTGTGTCCGGGCTTCGCAGATCGATTCGATCCGGTGTGTGCGAGGAGCTGTACATGAGTTCTGAGAACAAGACCCGTGCCTACCTGGGGCCGTTGCCCCGACGAGCCGGCTGGCTGGCGGGAGGCACGCTCGCCTCGGTGGCGCTGCTGCTGGCGGGCCTGACGACGCCGGCGGTCGCGCTGGCCGAGGCGTCGGGCGGTCCGGACCACTGCAAGGCCCAGCGCCACAGGGCGGGTGCGCCGACGGCGGCTCACGGCGACGACTGCAAGGTGGGCCCGCGGGGCCCGCGCGGACCCAAGGGGCAGAAGGGCGCTACGGGCCCCACCGGGCCCAGGGGCGCCACCGGTGCGACGGGCCCGACCGGTCCGCGCGGCTACCCGGGTGCTACGGGCGCCACCGGTCCCACGGGCGCCACCGGCGCCACCGGACCCACCGGAGCGACCGGTGCCTCGGGTACCAACGGTGCGACGGGCGCGACGGGCCCCACCGGTCCGACGGGCCCCACGGGCGCCACGGGTGCCACGGGCGCCACCGGTGCGACGGGCGCCACCGGTCCCTGCAATGACATCGACAGCTACTCGCCCTCGAACACCGAGGACTTCCACGCCGCCCTCACGGGCGGGGTCGCGTATGCGGGACGGGCGTCCACGCCCGGTGGCGTGCCGGTCTGGCAGAACATCAGCGACCCCGACGACAACCCGGGCTTCCCCGTCGGCCTTGCCTGCGGGATCTCCATCGCGTCCCAGGGCAATGACGCGTTCATCAAGGTGCTGACCACGACCGGCCAGGTGTACCAGACCCACGGGGACGTGAACGGCGCGAACTTCATTTGGGACGAGGCCTGGACCCCGCTCCTGCCGGCTCCGAACCCGATGCTCGGACTGCGGAGCAAGGGCATCGAGTGGAAGGGCGACCTGGCCTACTCGGGCTCGCCGAACGCCCAGTAGCGCTCACTTCGGCTCGGTCTCCGGGCCGCCGAAGTCCGGACTGGTGAAGTCCGGAGACGAGTAGCCGGGACGGGGCCCCTCCGCTGGGGCGCCCGGACTGGTGAAATCGGGCCGGGTGTATCCCAGGTTGGGGATGCGCCCGGCTCCCGGCTTTCTGGGGGCCGGGAGACCGGCCCCGGCGCTGGGATCGGCCAGCGCGTCCCGGAGGAACGGCACGATGCCCCGCTCCAGCAGGGCATTGCGCCAGGCTTCCCGGGCCCGTGCCACTTCGTCGGGTACCGCCTCGGTCTCGTCCGCCGCCACCTCGGTGGAACTGTTGCGGACGGCCGTGACGAGCAGCCCGATCACGGCGAAGAGCAGCGCGGCCGCGGTGAGCCCGCCGAACAGCCAGCCCGCCGTCAGCATCGTGTCGGCGAAGGCTGGTTCGGGTTCGATCATCTTCAGGATGTAGCCCACCAGCAGGAAGATCAGCATGGCGGTGCCGGCCAAGACCGGCGCGAGGACCGCGACCACGGCGCTGACACCCGCGCCGCCGCCCTCCCCGTCGCCCTCCTCCCCCGTGCTTCCGGGGGTGGACAGGATCTCGTTCTGCCGTTCTTTGCGGACCTTCACGTAATGGTCGTACTCGGCCGCGGCCGCGGCTGTCAGCAGCCCGGTGGCCCCCATGGCCATGGTGCGCAGCTGTTCGGCGTTCAGCCGTTCGCCGAGGGCGGCGAGCTCGGGCCTGGCGTTCGCCGTGCGCAGCGCCTCGTCGAGGAGCCGATCGAACTCCGGTCGGTCTTCGGTGAGCAGGTGCGGAGCGCTGGTCATGTGCATCCCCCGATGCTCCGTAGGGACCGGTATGCCCGCGTAGAACGGGGCGCCGGCACAAACGGAGGAGAGCCTGCTACGGATAGAGCGATGGTAGAGCGCCCACGCCGTACGTCGACAGGGGCTTTCCGGAAATACCCAGCTCCGGGAAGCCTCAGTCGTTCAGCGGGAGTTGCACGACGAGCAGTTTGCCCGCCATCGTCACGCCACCGTCCATCGCGATGGCCAGGCCTTCCGCGTAGACGTGCGGGCCGACCACGGCCTCGGGGCCGTGTGCGCCGTCACCGTCCTCGGTGCCGACCTCGCCCAGCAGGTACGGGATGGGGCTGTGGCCGTGCACGACGCGGCTGCCGCCGTAGGTGCCGATGAGCTCGCGGACGGCCTGGGGGCCGGTCCCCTCGTCGCGGAAGGCGAAGCGCTTGGTGAACTTGCGGAACAGGTCCCAGGTGATGTCGGCGTCGTTGCGGTTGAGCAGCTCGTGGATGGTGTCGTTGACGTCCTCGACCGAGTCGCCGTAGTCGAGGTAGGCGGTGGTGTCCGAGTGGAGGAGCAGGTGGTCGTCCACGAGGACCGCCGCGTCCAGCCGGGACATCCACTGGAGGTGGACGTCCTGCAGCCGGTCCATGTCGGTGCGCTGGCCGCCGTTGAGGAGCCAGGCGGCCTGGAAGGTGGCGGTGCCGGCGCCGGAGACGATGGGGGTGTCCCCGAACCGCTTGGCGCCGATCAGCAGCAGCTCGTGGTTGCCCATGAGGGCCTTGCAGTAGCCGCCCGCGGCGGCGGCTTCGGCGGAGAGCCGCATGACGAGGTCGATGACCCCGATGCCGTCGGGGCCGCGGTCGGTGAAGTCGCCGAGGAACCAGAGCCGGGCATTGCCGGCGGACCAGTTGCGGTCGGCGTCGATGAGCCCCTGGAACTGCAGTTCGGCGATGAGTTCGTCGATGTAGCCGTGCACGTCGCCGACGACGTAGAGCGGGCCGGGGCCCTCGCCGGGCGTCTCCTGCGGTACGTACTGGATCTGGACGGTGTCGCCGGGGCCGCCGAGGGCGCCGCGCCCGATGACGGGGAGGTCGCGCTGGGTCGGCGTGTACCCCTCGGGGTCGCTCTCCTCGGGGACGTGGCCCATCGGGCGTCCGACGGGCTCGCCTTGGGCGCCGTACGGGGCTTCGTGGCCGTACCCGTGCTGCGCGGGAACGGGAAGCGGGACGGGAGCCGGCCCGTGCTGCGCGGGTACGGGAGCCGGGCCCGCGTCGTAGTACGCGGGGTACTCGCCGTAGACCGGGGCGTCCGCCCCGAGCCCCGGGGACCCCGCCGCTGTGCTTGCTGCGGATCCCGGGAGCGCGGTATACGAGGCGGGTTCGGCGACCGGCAACCGGAAGTCCCGCTCGGTGTCCGTCCGCACCGCGGGTCCCTGACCGGCCCCCTGAGTCATCGACCCCTCCACCACCGTCGCGCTGCCGTACACCTGCGGACCCTCCCGCTACTGGGCGGAGGGTCCGTGATGTCGTGCGCCCATCATAGGAATGCAGCTCGCGCTCTGTGACGCACCAGGGGTGGTGAATCCTGGCGGGCGCCGGCCCTTCCTACTGGTTTCTCCCGATATGGGTGTTGTTGAGATCCTCGGCGGAGCCTGCGGCCCCGCCGTTGGGCCGGTCCGGGGTCAGTCCTGGGCCGGGGATCGGGGCGGGCTGACGGTCGTACGGGGCTGCCTGCGCTGGGACGAGGTACGAATGATCAGCTCGGTCGGGATGACCTGTTCGACGGGTCCGCCCGTGTCGACGCCCTCGATGGCGTCGATGAGGAGCTGGACGACGGCGGTGCCGATGCGGCGCGGTTTGAGAGACAGGGTGGTGATGGGCGGCTCCGTGTTGGCGTACACGGTGGATTCGCTGCAGCACACGAGCAGCAGATCCTCGGGAACGCGCAGGCCGTAGCGCCGGGCGGCGGCGAGCAGGTCGGTGCCGTTGGGGTCGAACAGGCCGTAGACGGCGTCGGGCCGGTCGGGCCGGGCCAGGAGCCGGTCGGCGGCGACGGCGCCGGCGCACGGATCGTGGGCGGGGTAGGACTCGTAGACGGGGTCCTGGCCCACGCGCTCGCACCAGCGCAGGTAGGCCGTCGTGGAGAGGCGGGTGTAGGTGTCGGTGGTGGTGCCGGTCAGGAGCCCGATGCGGCGGGCTCCGGCGGCGGCGAGGTGGTCGAGGAGTCCGAGGACGGCGGCCTCGTGGTCGTTGTCGACCCAGGCGGTGACGGGGAGTGAGCCGGCGGGGCGTCCGTCGGAGACGACGGGCAGACCCTGGCGGACCAGTTCGGTGACGACGGGATCGTGGTCGGAGGGGTCGATGACGACGGTGCCGTCGAGGGCCACGTTGGACCAGACGTCGTGTCGGGAGGTGGCGGGGAGGATGACGAGGGCGTAGCCGCGAGCGAGTGCGGCGGAGGTGGCGGCCCTGGCCATCTCGGCGAAGTACGCGAATTCGGTGAAGGTGAAAGGTTCATCCCCGTACGTGGTCACGGTCAGGCCGATGAGGCCCGACTTGCCGGTACGGAGGGTGCGGGCCGCCGCGGAGGGGCGGTAGCCCAGTCGGTCCGCGACCTCGCGGACGTGGCGGCGGGTGGCGTCGGGCAGCCGTCCCTTCCCGTTGAGGGCGTCGGAGACGGTCGTGATCGAGACGCCCGCCGCGGCGGCCACGTCCCTGATGCCCGCCCGGCCTTGTCGGCCGGCGGCCCGCCGGGTGGTCTCGGTCCGGCTCACCTGATGCTTCCCTGCTGCTGTCATGGCGAGCCGATAGTAGGGCTCGGTGGGCAGGGCGGTCCGGATGCATATGCACGCGTTGACAGGCACGATTCTGCACGGTTCGCCACCCCCAATGACCTTGGAAATGAAGGCGTTTGGTCACGAAGGGTGTCTGGTGCCCTTGTCGACGGGACCGTGCATGCCAAAACGGGGCGCTCTCGTGCTCGGCTCAACTCACCTGTACGAGGGACGCGCGCCACGGCGCAGGCCACCGGCGCACGCATATATGCGTGCGCTCTCCCGCATTCCAGGCGCCTGCCGTTCTCCGATGGACGGAATCCTCATAAGGTGAGGAGTATTGAGTCGACGGCGACGTCGTACGGGACGGTCGAGGAGGACCTGCGGTGAGCGAGAAGAGCCCGAAGCTGCGCGCCGAGCTGGACGGCATCCCCACCTACAAGCCCGGGAAGCCCGCGGCAGCGGGCGGCCCGGTCGCGTTCAAGCTGTCCTCGAACGAGAACCCGTACCCGCCCCTGCCTGGGGTGCTGGAGAGCGCGGTCGCCGCGGCGGGCCACTTCAACCGGTACCCGGACATGGCGTGCACGGGTCTGGTGAACGAGCTCGCCGAGCGGTTCGGGGTCCCGGTCGAGCACATCGCCACCGGCACCGGCTCGGTCGGGGTCGCGCAGTCGCTGATTCAGTCGACGGCGGGTCCGGGCGACGAGGTCATCTACGCCTGGCGGTCTTTCGAGGCTTATCCGATCATCGTGCAGATCTCGGGTGCGACCTCGGTCCAGGTCCCGCTGACCGACGGTGACGTGCACGACCTGGACGCGATGTTCGACGCGATCACGGAGCGGACCCGCCTGATCTTCGTCTGCAACCCCAACAACCCCACCGGCACCGCGGTGCGCCGTGCCGAGCTGGAGCGCTTCCTGGACCGGGTGCCCTCCGACATCCTCGTCGTCCTCGACGAGGCCTACAAGGAATTCGTCCGCGACGTCGAGGTTCCGGACGGCATCGAGCTCTACCGCGGCCGCCCCAACGTCGCCGTGCTGCGCACGTTCTCCAAGGCGTACGGCCTCGCCGGCCTGCGCGTCGGCTTCGCGGTGGCGCACGAGCCGGTGGCCGCGGCGCTGCGCAAGACCGCGGTGCCCTTCGGTGTCAGCCAGCTCGCCCAGGACGCGGCGGTCGCCTCGCTGCGGGCCGAGGACGAGCTGATGGGCCGGGTCGGGTCGCTGGTGAGCGAGCGCGCCCGGGTCTACGGGACGCTGCTGGCCCAGGGCTGGACCGTGGTGCCGGAGACGCAGGCCAACTTCGTGTGGATGCGGCTCGCGGAGCGCACCGCCGACTTCGCGGCGGCCTGCGAGAAGGCCGGCGTGGTGGTCCGGCCCTTCGCCGGCGAGGGCCTGCGGGTCACGATCGGCGAGCCCGAGGCGAACGACCTCTTCCTGCACACGGCGGAGGCGTTCTTCAAGGAGCTCTAGGGCTCCCGGGAACCGGCCGGACCGTGTGCGGTCAGGCCAGTTCCACGCGGATGGGGTCGCCGTCACGGACGGTGGCCAGCAGGCGGGGGTCGCCGTCGAACGAGCCGAGGACGTTGCACGGGCTCGCCAGGCGACTCTCGCCCCCGCGGGAGATCGGGGTGGGGCCGTAGGGGAGCGCGAGCGCGTCGCCCTCGGTCCAGAACGCGACCGTGCCGGGCTCGACGACCTGCCGGGCGTCGTGCTCCAGGGCCACGGAGACGCCGGTATCGAAGTAGACCTCCTCGCCCCAGGTGTTCGCGGAAGCGGAAAGGGGGAGCGCGTCGGCCAGGGCCTTGGCGGTCGGGGTCTCGTCGAGCGTTGCGGTGAGCTGGCCGGCGGGCCACAGGAATCGAATCTTCATGGGTCGCATTCAACAATCTGTTGAATTTATTCGCTAGGGGGGACCCCCCTGAAAGATGCCGACAGTGGTACGACATAATGCTTGTGAATGTGAACGCGTTCACAAGCGTGTCCTGCTTCCTCCCGGATTGAGTGGGATACGAGAGGCAAACTGCGGCTGTGACCACGGCGAAACGAAGGAGACGACGACGTGGACCTAGCTTTGGCGCCAGAGACCCTGGCGCGATGGCAGTTCGGTATTACCACCGTCTATCACTTCCTCTTCGTTCCCTTGACGATCTCTCTGGCCGCGCTCGTCGCGATCTTGCAGACCGCCTGGGTGCGTTCGGAAAAGGAGAAGTACCTCAAGGCCACCAAGTTCTGGGGCAAGCTCTTCCTGATCAACATCGCGATGGGTGTCGTCACGGGCATCGTCCAGGAGTTCCAGTTCGGCATGAACTGGTCCGACTACTCGCGGTTCGTCGGTGACATCTTCGGAGCCCCGCTGGCCTTCGAGGCGCTCATCGCCTTCTTCTTCGAGTCGACCTTCATCGGCCTGTGGATCTTCGGCTGGGACAAGCTGCCGAAGAAGATCCACCTGGCCTGCATCTGGATGGTCTCGATCGGCACCATCCTCTCCGCGTACTTCATCCTCGCGGCGAACTCCTGGATGCAGCACCCGGTCGGCTACCGGATGAACCCCGAGCGCGGCCGGGCCGAGCTCACGGACTTCTGGCTGGTGCTCACGCAGAACACCGCGCTGACCCAGTTCTTCCACACCATGACGGCGGCCTTCCTGGTCGGCGGCGCGTTCATGGTGGGCATCGCGGCCTTCCACCTCGCCCGCAAGAGGCACATCCCGGTCATGCGGACCTCGCTGCGACTCGGCCTCGTCGTCATGATCATCGCCGGTCTGGGCACCGCCATCAGCGGAGACCTGCTCGGCAAGGTCATGTTCAAGCAGCAGCCGATGAAGATGGCCGCCGCCGAGGCCCTCTGGGACGGCGAGGCGCCGGCGCCCTTCTCCGTCTTCGCCTACGGCGACGTGGAAAAGGGTCACAACAAGGTCGCCATAGAGATCCCGGGCCTGCTGTCCTTCCTGGCCAACGACGACTTCAGCTCCTTCGTCCCGGGCATCAACGACGTCAACAAGTCCGAGCAGGAGAAGTTCGGGCCCGGTGACTACCGGCCCAACATCCCCGTCGCCTACTGGGGCTTCCGCTGGATGATCGGCTTCGGCATGGCCTCGCTCGGCGTCGGCATGCTGGGGCTCTGGCTGACCCGCAAGAAGTTCATGCTGCCGCCGGGGCTGCGCACCGGTGAGGAAGAGGTGCCCCACCTGGTCCTCTTCAAGAAGGCGCTGAGCCCCAAGTTCACGAACTGGTACTGGATCATCGCGCTCTGGACCATGGGCTTCCCGCTGATCGCCAACTCCTGGGGCTGGATCTTCACCGAGATGGGCCGCCAGCCCTGGGTGGTCTACGGGGTCCTGCGCACCCGGGACGCGGTCTCGCCGAACGTCTCCCAGGGCGAGGTGCTCACCTCGATGATCGGCTTCACGACGCTCTACGCCGTGCTCGCCGTGATCGAGGTCAAGCTCCTCGTGAAGTACGTCAAGGTCGGCCCGCCCGAGCTCACCGAGGCCGACCTCAACCCGCCGACCAAGATCGGCGGGGACGACAAGAACCCCGACCGGCCGATGGCCTTCTCGTACTGAGGCTGAGGAGACCACACCATGCAACTCCACGACGTCTGGTTCGTGCTCATCGCCGTTCTGTGGATCGGCTACTTCTTCCTGGAGGGCTTCGACTTCGGAGTCGGCGTCCTGACCAAGCTGCTGGCCCGCGACCGTACGGAGAAGCGGGTCCTGATCAACACGATCGGGCCCGTGTGGGACGGCAACGAGGTCTGGCTGCTCACGGCCGGCGGTGCGACGTTCGCCGCCTTCCCCGAGTGGTACGCCACCCTCTTCTCCGGCTTCTACCTGCCGCTCCTGCTGATCCTGATCTGCCTCATCATCCGCGGGGTCGCCTTCGAGTACCGGCACAAGCGGCCCGAGGACAAGTGGCAGACCAACTGGGAACACGCGATCTTCTGGACCTCGCTGATCCCCGCGTTCCTGTGGGGCGTGGCCTTCGCCAACATCGTGCGCGGAGTGAAGATCGACCAGGACATGGAGTACGTCGGAAACTTCTTCGACCTGCTCAACGTCTACTCGATCCTCGGCGGCCTGGTCACCCTGACCCTGTTCACCTTCCACGGCGCGGTGTTCACCTCGCTGAAGACGGTCGGTGACATCCGGGACCGCTCGCGCAAGCTGGCCATGCGGCTCGGGGTGGTGACCGCCGTCCTGGCGCTCGCCTTCCTGATCTGGACCCAGGTCTCGCGCGGTGACGGCTGGAGCCTGATCGCCATGATCGTGGCGGTACTGGCCCTGGTCGGAGCCCTCGGCTTCAACTTCGCCGGCCGGGAGGGATGGGCCTTCGGCCTGTCGGGCGTCACCATCGCGGCGGCCGTCGCGATGCTCTTCCTGACGCTGTTCCCGAACGTCATGCCGTCCTCGCTGAACGACGCCTGGAACCTCACGGTCACCAATGCCTCGTCCAGCGCGTACACCCTGAAGATCATGACCTGGTGCGCGGCGGTGGCGACCCCGCTCGTCCTGCTCTACCAGGGGTGGACGTACTGGGTGTTCCGCAAGCGCATCGGCACGCAGCACATCGTCGACGCGCACTGAGTCCGGCCCCGCCCGCCTCACCCGCTCCGCTCCGCCTGCTCCTGCCTGGGGGATGTTTCACGTGAAACCGATCGACCCGCGCCTGCTTCGGTACGCCCGGTCCACCCGACTCTTCCTGGGAGCGGTGGTGGCCCTCGGGCTCGCCGGGGCGGGGCTGGTCGTCGGCCAGGCCATGCTGATCGCCGAGATCGTCGTCGGTGCCTTCGAGGACGGACTGGACGGCGGGGCCCTGCGGACTCCCCTGCTGCTGCTCGCGGCGGTGGCACTCGGCCGGGGCCTGGTCGCCTGGCTGACCGAGCTGGCCGCGCACCGTGCGAGCGCGGCGGTCAAGTCGGAACTGCGGGGCCGACTGCTGGAGCGGGCCGCCGACCTCGGGCCCGGCTGGCTGAGCGGACAGCGGACCGGCTCTTTGGTGGCCCTGGCGACCCGGGGAGTGGACGCGCTCGACGACTACTTCTCGCGGTACCTGCCCCAGCTGGGGCTCGCGATCGTCGTCCCCGTGGCGGTGCTCGCGCGGATCGTCACCGAGGACTGGGTCTCGGCGGCGATCATCGTGGTCACGCTCCCGCTGATCCCCCTGTTCATGATCCTGATCGGCATGGCCACCCAGTCCCGGATGGACCGCCAGTGGCGGCTGCTGTCCCGGCTCTCGGGGCACTTCCTGGACGTGGTGGCGGGCCTGCCGACCTTGAAGGTCTTCGGCCGCGCGAAGGCCCAGGCGGAGTCCATCCGCAAGATCACCGATGACTACCGGCAGGCCACGATGCGCACGCTGCGCATCGCCTTCCTGTCCTCGTTCGCCCTCGAACTGCTGGCGACCCTGTCGGTGGCGCTGGTCGCGGTGACCATCGGCATGCGGCTCGTCCACGGGGAGCTGGACCTCTACACCGGGCTGGTCATCCTGGTCCTGGCGCCCGAGGCGTACCTGCCCCTGCGTCAGGTCGGGGCGCAGTACCACGCGGCGGCGGAGGGACTGGCCGCCGCGGAAGAGATCTTCGAGGTGCTGGAAACCCCGGTCACCGCATCGCGGGGGACGGCCGCCGTTCCGGCATCCGATCTGCGGATCGAGCTCGACGCAGTGGCCGTCCGGTACGAGGGCCGGGGCGAGGACTCCCCGGGACCCGTCTCGCTGACGGTGGAGCCGGGTGAATGCGTGGCCCTCACCGGGCCGAGCGGCGCGGGCAAGTCCACGCTGCTCCAGGTGCTGCTGGGCTTCGTGACGCCGAGCGAGGGGCACGTCCGGATCGGGGGCGCCGACCTGGCCGGTCTGGTGCCCGAGCAGTGGCGGGAGCGGATCGCGTGGGTGCCGCAGCGGCCGCACCTGTTCGCGGGAACGATCGCGGAGAACGTACGGCTGGCGCGGCCCGGCGCCGATGACGCCGAGGTGACCGCCGCGCTGGTGGACGCCGGGGCCTGGGAGTTCGTACGGGCCCTGCCGCGCGGGGCGGACACCCCGCTCGGTGAGGGCGGGGTCGGACTGTCCGCCGGGCAGCGCCAGCGCCTCGCGCTGGCGCGGGCGTTCCTGGCCGACCGGCCGGTGCTCCTGCTCGACGAGCCGACGGCGGCACTGGACGGCGAGACCGAGGCGGCCGTGGTCGAGGCGGTACGCCGCCTCGCGGTCGGGCGGACCGTCCTGCTCGTGGTGCACCGGCCGGCCCTGCTGGCACTGGCCGACCGGGTCGTACGGGTCGGGGCCGGCCCCGCCGGGCCCTCCCCCGCCGCCCCCCTTCCCGCCGCGCGGGCGGGGCAGCCGGCGCCGGGACCGGCGCCGCGCGATCCCGGTGAATGGATCCTCGGAGACGCCCCGGAGCGGGCGGGCGGCCCGGGCGGCGGCGACGCCGGCGGCGGTGATCCGCTGAAGCGGGTACGGGGTGTGGCCAAGGCCTGGCAGGGACGGTTCCGGCTCGGGCTGTTCCTCGGGGCGCTGGCCGTCGGGTGCAGCGTGGGGCTGATGGCCGTCTCCGGATGGCTGATCTCGCGCGCCTCCGAACAGCCGCCCGTGCTGTACCTGATGGTGGCCGTCACCGCGACGCGTGCCTTCGGCATGGGCCGGGCCGTCTTCCGCTACGCGGAGCGCCTCGTGTCCCACGACGCGGTCCTGCGGATGCTCGCCGACCTGCGCGTCTCGGTGTTCCAGCGGCTGGAGCGCATCGCGCCCGGCGGGCTGCGCACCCACCGGCGCGGGGATCTGCTGACCCGGCTGGTGGCCGACGCCGACGCCCTCCAGGACTACTGGCTGCGCTGGCTGCTGCCCGTCGGCACCGCGGTGCTCGTGGGCACCGGCTCGGTGGCCTTCACCGCCTGGCTGCTGCCCGGGGCCGGCGTGGTGCTCGCCGTCGGGCTGCTGGCCGCCGGCGTCGGTGTACCGCTGGTCAGCGCGGTCTGCGCACGCCGCACCGAACGCCGCCTCGCGCCCGCCCGGGGAGAACTCGCCACCCGTGTGGCGGATCTGCTCACCGGAACCGCGGAGCTCACCGTCGCCGGAGCGCTCGGCGGGCGCCGGGCCGCCGCCAAGGAGAGCGACCGGACGCTGACCGGGATCGCGGCCCGCGCGGCCGCCGTCACCGGGCTCGGGAGCGGGCTGTCGGCACTGGTGACCGGAGTGACCGTGGTGTGCGCGGCTGCCGTGGGGGCGGACGCCGTCGCCGGGGGCCGGCTCTCCGGGGTGGCCATGGCCGTGGTCGTGCTGACCCCGTTGGCCGCCTTCGAGGCCGTCAGCGGGCTCCCGCAGGCCGTTCAGTACCGCCAGCGGGTCCGGCGCAGCGCCGAGCGGGTCTACGAAGTCATCGACGCACCCGTCCCGGTCACCGAGCCGGAGCGGCCCGAAGCCCTGCCCGCCTCCCCCTTCCCGCTGCGGCTGACGGGGCTCTCCGCCCGTCACCCCGGGCAGGAGAAGGAGGCGCTGAGCGGGCTCGACCTGACCCTGGAGGCGGGCCGCCGGATCGCGGTCGTCGGGCCTTCGGGGGCCGGCAAAACCACGCTGGCACAGGTCCTGCTGCGCTTCCTGGACCAGCACGAAGGCTCGTACACCCTGGGCGGGACCGACGCGCGCGCCCTCGACGGGGACGACGTGCGCCGGGTGGTGGGCCTGTGTGCCCAGGACGCCCACATCTTCGACAGCTCCGTACGGGAGAACCTGCGCCTGGCCTCCCCGGGGGCGAGCGAGGCACGGCTGCGCGAGGCCCTCGCCGCGGCCCGGCTGCTGGAGTGGGCCGACGGGCTCCCGGACGGGCTGGACACGCTGGTCGGCGAGCACGGCGAGCGGATCTCCGGGGGACAGCGCCAGCGCCTCGCCCTGGCGCGGGCGTTGCTCGCCGACTTCCCGGTCCTCGTCCTGGACGAGCCCGCCGAGCACCTGGACCTGGCCACCGCCGACGCGCTGACCGCGGACCTGCTGGCCGCGACCGAGGGCCGTACCACCGTGCTGATCACGCACCGGCTGGTCGGTCTGGAAGAGGTCGACGAGGTGCTCGTCCTGGACTCCGGTGCGGTGGTCCAGCGCGGTGCGTACGCGGAGCTGGCGGCGGCCCCCGGCCCGCTGCGGGCGCTGCTGGAGCGGGAGCGGGAAGCGGACGAGACGGGCGGCTCCGTGCAGGCTCGACTTTCCTCGCCAAACGGGACTAACTAGGCTCAAGGGCATGTCAGCGCAGGAGTCCCAGGAATCGCCCGAGTACCCGCCGGAGCACTCGGCGGAATCGCCCGACCCGATGGAGGCCGCCACGGCGGCCACCCGGAGCCTCCAGGGGCTGTCCACCGAGCTGACGGCCCGGGTGCCGCAGCTGCTGGAGGCCATGCGGTCGGTCGGTACGGGCCTCGAACTGCACTCCACGCTGGACCGGATCTGCGAGACGGCCGCCGAACTCGCGGACGCCCGCTACGCGGCCATCGGCGTGGTCGACACCGAGGGCCGGGGGCTCTCGGACTTCGTCACCTTCGGGATCAGCGACGCGCTGGCCAGGAAGATCGGGCACCGGCCGGACGGGAAGCGCGGCCTGCTGGGTGCGCTGATCTCGAACCCGGACCCCGTGCACCTCGCCGACCTGACCAAGGATCCGCGCTCGTCGGGCTTCCCCGCCCATCACCCGCCGATGAAGACCTTCCTCGGCGTGCCGATCCGGGTCCAGGGCGAGATCTTCGGGAACCTCTACCTCGCGGAGAAGAACGGCGGCGGCGAGTTCAACGACTACGACGTCCACATGGTCCGGGTGCTGGCCACCGAGGCGGGCATCGCCATCGGCAACGCCCGGCTCTACGAGGCCGCCACCCAGCGGGAGCGCTGGATCGACGGTTCGGTCGCCGTCACCACGGCCCTGCTGTCGGGCGGGGACGCGGACGACGCGCTCGCGGTCGTCGCCGAACAGGCACGCAGGCTCGCCGATTCGGCCGCCGGGATCGTGATGCTGCCGGCCGAGGAGGGCGGGATGGAGATCGTCGCGGTCTCCGCCGAGAACCCGGCGACCTCGCTGGGGATCGTCATCCCGGCCGAGAGCCCGGTGGTGGCCAGGCTGCTGGAGGGCGAGCCGGTCTTCGTGGACGACGCCGCCTCCGACCCGCGCATGATCAGCCGCCTGACCAGCCAGTACGGGGCCTGCATGATGCTTCCGCTGCAGAGCGGGGGACGGGTGCTGGGGGCCCTCGTCACGCCGCGGGCGCGCGGAAAGCGGCCCTTCACCGAGGCGGAGCGGACCTTGGCCACCCAGTTCGCCTCGCAGGCGGCCCTGGCGCTGATGATGGCGGAGGCCCAGCGGGACCGGGAGCGCCTCGCGGTGTTCGAGGACCGTGACCGGATCGCCCGAGACCTCCACGACCTCGTCATCCAGCGGCTGTTCGCCACCGGGATGATGCTGGAGGGCGCCCAGCGCCGGTCCGTCGTCCCGGAGGTCCGCGACGGTGTCGGCAAGGCCGTGGACGAGCTCGACGTGACGATCCAGGAGATCCGCACCGCGATCTTCGCGCTCCAGCAGGGACCGGCCGAGGCCCCCTCGGGCCTGCGCACCCGGGTGCTGCGGGAGATCAACATGGCCGCCGTGCCGCTGGGCTTCAAGCCCGCGCACCGCTTCCTCGGGCCGATCGACGCGGTCGTCGGCGAGCTCGTCGGCAAGAACCTGATCGCCGCCCTGCGCGAGGCCCTGTCGAACGCGTTCCGGCACGCGGAGGCGTCCCGGATCGAGGTGGTGCTCGACTCCACCGTCAGCCTGGCCGACGGGCGGCCCGGGGTCCGGCTGGAGGTGGCCGACGACGGAGTCGGCATCCCGGAGGGCGGGCGGCGCAGCGGGCTGCGGAACCTGCGCCGGCGGGCCGAATCGCTCGGCGGCTCCAGCTCGTACGGCCCCGGCCTGGGCGAGGAGGGCGGCGGGACCACCCTGGTCTGGGAGGCCCCGCTGTAGCAACCGCTGTAGCCACCGCTGTAGCCACTGCCGCGGCCACCGCTGTGGCCACGGCAGTGGGCTATGCCTCGGTGCGGGACGTGCGGTCGGCCAGGATGCGCTCGATGACCAAGGCGACGCCGTCCTCGTTGTTGGCGACCGTACGGCCCGACGCGGCCGCGATCACATCGGGATGGGCGTTGCCCATCGCGTACGAGGTGCCGGCCCAGCCGAGCATCTCCACGTCGTTCGGCATGTCGCCGAAGGCGACCACCTCGGAGGGCGAGATGCCGCGCTCCTCACAGCACAGGGCAAGGGTGCTCGCCTTGGAGACGCCCGGGCCGCTGATCTCCAGCAGGGAGGTCGGGCTGGAGCGGGTGATCGAGGCGTACGCGCCGGCGACGGAGCGCGCCAGCGTCAGGAACGCGTCCGGAGCCAGCTCGGAGTGGTGCGCGAGCACCTTGAGCACGGGCGCCGCGTCATCGTCCGTGGCCTCGTGGAGCAGCTCTTCGGCGGTGGCGACATTGGCGCCGGGGTCCTGGAAGAACGGCGGGTACTGGGGCTCGTAGTTGATGCCGGTGGTCAGCTCGACGGCGAAGGAGGTGCCGGGGGCGGCGGCCCGCAGGGCCTCCACCACCTTGAGCGCGGTGATCCGGGGCAGCGGCCTGACCTGGACGAACTCCCGGCCCGCAGGTTGCCGGTCGGAGGTGTGCCGGTCGGCGCTGTGTCCGTCGGCGGCGTGCCGGTCCATGGCGTGCAGGTCGACGACGGCGGCGCCGTTCGCGCAGATGGCCAGGCCGTGGCCCTGAACGTGGTCGCTGACCACACCCATCCACCGGGCCGGGCGTCCGGTCACGAAGAACACCGCGATGCCGGCCTCCTCGGCGGCGGCGAGTGCGGCGACGGTGCGCTCCGAGACGGATTTGTCGTCGCGCAGCAGGGTGCCGTCGAGGTCGGTGGCGATGAGCCGGGTCGCGGGGGTTGGCCCGTCCGGGCGCTGGGGAGCCGAGGTCACGGCTCCATCTTCGCCCATGCCGGCGGTCGGCGATGTTTCACGTGAAACATCGCCACATGGTTGTCAGTGGGCGGTGGAAGGATCTCCTCGCCGGTTCCGCCGCTGTTCGCGCCGCCGGCTCGGTGCCGGTTCCGACGACCTCACTCGGGGGCGACGTGCTCATCCCTTCAGCCCGTACGCGGGACTGCGACGCCTGTGGCGGCCCGCACGCCAAGTGGGTCCCGAGCCTGACGATGGCCCTGTGTTCGGTGTGCGACCGGGAGGGCGCCCACCACCCGGAGCGGGAACCGGTCCTGGTGGGCGAGGTCCTGCGCGTGCTGCTCTTCACGCCGTAGCGACAGCATCGGGCGTAGGGTCCGTGCACATCGAAGGAACGTGACGACGCCGGGAGTTTGCATGGGAGGTCTGGTCATCGATGCACGATCCGACCAGGAGGGTCCGCAGGGCGAGGGCGGTCCCCCGCGAGAGGACGCACCTGGTTCCGGTCGCGGGTCGAAACGGCGCCGCCCCTTCTGGACGGAGCTGCCCCTCCTCGTCTGCGTCGCGCTGGTGCTGGCCTTTCTGATCAAGACGTTCCTGCTCCAGGCGTTCCTGATCCCGTCGGGCTCCATGCAGAACACCCTGCAGAAGGACGATCGCGTCCTGGTCGACAAGCTCACCCCGTGGTTCGGCGCGAAGCCTGCCAGGGGCGAGGTCGTGGTCTTCCGTGATCCGGGCGATTGGCTCGCCGGGCATCCGGTGGAGAAGCCCAACGTGGCGCAGAAGTTCCTGAGCTCTGTCGGGCTGATGCCCGCGGCCGGGGAGCAGCACCTGATCAAGCGAGTCATCGGCGTCGCCGGCGACACGGTCGAATGCGAGGGCACGGGACCACTGAAGGTGAACGCCAAGCCGCTCGTCGAGCCGTACGTCTTCGCCGGGAACACCGCTTGCAGCACGGACGCGGGCGGTCAGTTCAAGGTGACGGTGCCCAGCGGCCACATCTGGGTGATGGGCGATCACCGGCAGAGTTCGCAGGACTCCCGCTACCACCAGCTTGATCCCCGCGGGGGCATGGTGCCCCTGACGGACGTGGTGGGCCGTGCCGTGGTGCTCGCCTGGCCGGTCGACCGCTGGACGACCCTGCCCGTGCCGGACACGTTCGACCAGCCGGGTCTCTCTCCCACACCGTGACACCCGGATGTGCCGGGGATCGCCGTCGCGTCCCCGGCCTCCTGGTGGTCAGCCCAGCTGGGCGAGCGCCTCGGTGGCGATCTCCTCGAAGACGCCGGGGTCGGTGGCGAAGTCCGAGTCGGGGATCGGCCAGTGGACGACGATCTCGGTGATGCCCAGGTCCCGGTGGATGCCTGCGAAGTCCACGAAGGCGTCGAGGGATTCCAGGGGGCGGCCCGGCTCCGGCGTGAAGCCGGTGAGGAGGATCTTGTCCAGCTCGTCCACCTCCCGGCCGATGTCCGCGCAGGCCTTGCCGAGCCGCTGGATCTGGCCGCGGATGGCCTCCACCGACTCCTCCTGAGTGCCCGCCTCGAACAGCTTCGGGTCGCCGGTGGTCACCCATGCCTGGCCGTGCCGGGCGGCGAGCTTCATGCCGCGCGGCCCGGTGCCGGCCACCGCGAAGGGCAGCCGGGGGCGCTGGACACAGCCGGGGATGTTGCGGGCCTCGTCGGCGGAGTAGTGCGTGCCCCGGTGCGTTACGGCGTCCTCGGTGAGGAGGCGGTCCAGCAGGGGCACGAACTCTCCGAAGCGGTCGGCGCGCTCGCGCGGGGTCCACGCCTCCTGGCCGAGGGCGGTGGCGTCGAAGCCGTTGCCGCCGGCCCCGATGCCGAGTGTGATCCGGCCGGCCGAGATGTCGTCCAGGGACATCAGCTCCTTGGCGAGCGTCACGGGGTGACGGAAGTTCGGCGAGGTGACGAGCGTGCCCAGGCGCAGGCGCTCCGTGGCCGTCGCGGCGGCCGTGAGCGTGGGCAGCGCGCCGAACCACGGACCGTCCCGGAAGGTTCGCCAGGACAGGTGGTCGTAGGTGTACGCGGTGTGGAAGCCCAGCTGCTCGGCCCGCTGCCAGCGGTCACGGCCGCCCTCGTGCCAGCGGCTGACGGGAAGGATCACGGTGCTCAGGCGCAAGGTCATACCCGCGAGCCTACGACTGTCGGGCAGGGTCCTCGCATGACCGACGGCCCGCGTCGCCCGCCGGAGCCGCTGCTGCCGCCGTCGTCCCGGGCCCCGGGACGACGGCGGCGGGCCACCTAGGAAGAGGTGCGCAGCAGGTGTTCCGCGGTGCGTTCGGCGCTCTCGAGGAGCCACTCAGGTGCCACGCCTTCGGGCAGCGCGCGGACCTCGGCCGCCAGGACCGAGACCCGGGCGGCGCCGGCCTCGGGCCGGCCCAGCTCGTGCTCGGTCCAGGCGGCGTTGTTCACGCACTGGAACCGGGCCTGCAGGTGCTCCGGGCCGAGTTCCGCATGGAGGGCGGCGGCCCGCTCCCAGAGGAGGATCTCCTCCAGCCGCAGCGCCTCCAGCTCCGCCGCGCCCAGCGGTTCGGCGGACCCCGAGCCGCGGTTCTCCGCTTCTCCGTCCTCCGCTTCGCTGTCCTCTGCTCGCCCGTCCTCTGCTTTTCCGTCCTCCGCTTCCCCGTTCTCCTCCCGCGCCTCCTCGTCGGCGCGCACCCGGCGGTCGAGCACCTGGGCGAGCTGGTTCCAGGTCTCGGCGAGTTCGGCCCGTGCCTCGGGGGCCCCGGGGCCGTCGGGGTCCTGCGCGAGCGCGGCGGTCAGCACCCCGGCCGCCTCGTCCATCCGGGCCCGGGCCCCGGCGACCGCCGCGTCGGTGACCTCTTCGCGCAGCCCCAGCCAGGCCAGCGACCGCAGGATCCGTACCTCGGCGACCGGTGCGTCCTTCGACCGCCTGCGCAGTTCCAGGGCACGCTCGTACGCGGCGACGGCCTCCGGCACCAGCCCTGCCTCGGAGAGCTGATCGGCGGCGGTCTGGGCGAAGCTCGCCTGCGGACGAGGGTCCTCCCAGTCCTCGGCGAGCTCCGCCGCCAGCAGGTACTGCTCGGCCGCGCCCCGGGGGTCGTGCAGTTCGCGCAGCAGTTCGCCCAGGAACTCCCGTACCGAGACGGCCTGGCCCGCGCCGTGCTCCAGCAGGTCCGGCAGCGTCGACTGCAGTACCTCGGCCGCTTCGGCGGTACGGCCCTCACGGGCGTGGCACCGGGCGAGCAGCAGCCGCGCCTGGGCGCCGCCGTCGGCGGTGAGCCCGGCCCGGTCGAACCAGTGCGCCGCCTCCAGAGCGTGCCGCGCGGCCTCCGCGTCGGCCTCGCCGCGTCCCAGCAGGATGTCGGCGAGGGTGAGCCGTACGACGCCCTGCGCCTCGGGGTCGGTCACCTCGGCGGCATGCGTCAGCCCGGCGCGGGCGGACTCCTCGGCCTCGGCCGCACGGTCCAGCGACATCAGTACGCCGGCCCGCAGCACGAGGGGGTCCACGGCGAGCCACGGCCGGGCCAGGGCCACCGACCGCTCGGCGGAGTCGGCGAGCAGCGTCACGGCACGTTCCGGGTCGCCCTGCGAGAGGGCGAGCCGGCCCAGCATCTCCTCGGCCTCACCCGCCAGGTCGGGCAGGACCGCGCCGTAGGTATCGGCGAAGGCGGCCAGTTCGGCGGCCAGCTCACCATGCCCGTGCTCGGTGTCGTGGCCGTGGCCGTGGCCGCCGCCGTGCCCGTGTCCGGGGTCCTCGGTGGCCTCGACCGAGCGCAGGTACGACTCCACTCGGATCCCGGTCAGCTCCGCCAGGGCGATCCGCCGGGTCCGCAGCGGCTCGTCCGGGTCCAGCGCCTCGGCGGCGCGCAGGGCGACGGCCAGCAACTCGCGCAGCTCCCCCGCCCCGGCGCCCGACTGCGCGGCCACGGTCGCCAGCCGCAGCTCGGCCAGCGCGGCGCGCTGCGCGAGCCCCAGCTCCCGGTAGCGCTCGCGTACGGCGGCCAGCAGTTCCGGCGCGTTCGCGGCGCCGGCCCGAGCGGCCGTCAGGGCCTGGTGGTCCGCCACATCGGCGGTGGCCAGCGGATCGGACCCGTCCGTCGCCTCGGGGCGCAGGGCGACCCTCGCCCAGAGGGCGTCCGCGCCGGGGTGCCCGATGTCGCGTGCGGCCCTGGCCCGTTCCACGAGTTCCGCGAATCCCTCGGCCGGGGCCGCCTCGGGGGCCGGAACCGGGACCGGCTGCGGGAGCGCCGCGAGCGCGGAGCTTCGTACGCCCAGCGGCAGGACCGCGGTCACCGGGGCCGCGCCGATCCGCGCGAGGAACCGCTCGGAGACCCGGGTGGAGCCGTTGCGCGCGTCGAACCACATGGCGATGTCGAGCGAGCCTCCGTGCAGCGCCTCGTACAGCTCGGACACGGTGCACGGGCTGCCGTCGAAGGGGACGGTGGGGCTCTGCCCGTGGCCCAGCTCCGTCAGCCGGCGCAGCAGGACGAGAATTCCCCCGTGGAAGGCCAGCTGGTCGGAGAGGTTGGCGAGCGGGGCCACGTGCCCCGCGTGCTCGGCCAGGATCTCCAGGCCCCGGGACTCGTTCCCGGTGAGGGCGCAGAACTCGATGTGCCGCCCCACCGAGGGCAGCAGGCTCTCCTTGTCCCGGGCCAGGCGGTATCCGCGCAGATGCGCCGAGCGGGCCTCGTCGAACCGGCCGAGCCGCAGCAGCGGCAGCAGCGAGGCGGCCAGGACCCGGTGGGGTTCCTCGGCGCAGGACTGCTCGCCGGACAGCACCGGATGCCAGACTTCCAGGGCCTCGGCATCGTCGCCGCGCAGTGCGGCGTACTGGCCCTGGCCGTTGAGTTCGCAGGCGTGGCAGTCGCTCATGTCGTCGCGCTCGGCGGCCTGCCAGCGGGCGTACGCGCGTCCGGCCCGCGCGTCGTCGCCGGTGGAGTCGGCGAGCCACAGCTCGGACTCGCGCACGGGACGCTCGCTGTAGCCGGCGATCCGGTAGCGGCGCTCCATCTCGTCCAGCCAGCCGGTGGCCGACTCGAGCGAGATCTCCGGCGAGTTGGCGATGGCGCCGGCGATCCACTTGAACTGCCAGAACAGCGAATGGGTGTCCCACTCGTCGAAGGCGCCGGGGTCCTTGTCGTACTCCTGGAGCAGCCGGGCGAAGGGGACGAGCATCTTCGGCGACTCGGAGCTGTACAGGTAGGCGTTGATCAGGTTGTCCAGAGCCGCACGGAACAGCGGACGGTCCCCGGTCGCCTCGGCGGCGGTGCACAGGGCCTCGGCGTGCGCGTTGCGCGCGGTCCCGCCCGGAGCCTGGCGGTTCTCGGCCAGTGCGCGCTCGATCTCCTCGCGGGTCATCGTGCTCACTTCTGCTCCTCCTGGGTGCCGGTGCCGGTGCCGTCCGGGCTGCTGACGGGATGTGTCGCCCATTCCAGGAGTCCGAGGAAGGCCCGGTTGAGCAGGGTGGTGTCGGCCGCGCGCAGGGGCCGCTGCGACCTCAGCAGGGCTTGGCCGTACAGCGATTCGACGGCGGTGCCGGTCAGGGCCTCGTCGGGGAGGGCGGCGATCCGGCGGATGAGCGGGTTGTTGTGGTTGAGCACGAGGCGGGCGCGCGGGGCGGAGCCGCGCAGCGAACCGAGGATGCCGCTCCACAGCGAGTCGGCGCTTTCGAGGGCGGCGGTGCGGTCGCGCTCCTGACGGGCCTGGCGGTCGTCGAGGTAGAGCGCGGGGACGGAGGCGGGCTGGAAGGCGCGCAGGACGACGTCGCAGCTCTGCGGTTCCAGGCGGGTCCGGGCGGTGGCCAGGAAGGGGGCCAGGGCCAGTTCGGCGGAGGTCGGTACCGGATCGAGCCGCTCGGTGACGGCTCCCGCGTCGAGCTCGGTGACCTTGAGCTCGGGCCGGACGGCGGGCAGCAGCGCCAGCAGGTCGGCGTCGTAGGTGTAGCCGGCGTTGATGACTCCGAGACCGTGGGCCGCCGCGATCGGGGCGATCTGGCGGAACTCCTCCACGGTCCGGGTGAAGTGGATCTCGGTGTGCGCGGCGGCGAACTGCTCCAGGCTCATCGAACCGTCGCTGGTCTCGAACGGCAGCCAGGGCAGCATCAGGCCGAGCAGCTCGGCGTCGTGCCGGGCCAGCGACTTCACCCCGAGGTGGTGGACGGCGAGGAAGGCGGCCAGCCGCTCGGGTTCGCTCGTGGCCAGCTCGGCGAGCCAGGCGCGGACGCGGGCACCGAGGGCCTCGCGGACGGCGGCCAGGGTTTCGTCGTCGTACAGGTTCTCGCGGGAGGCGGTGGGCCGCAGGGTGTCGGTGTCGAGGACGGCGCGGACGAAGAACGCCCAGTCGGGCAGCAGGTTGTCGGCCTTGTCGGTCAGCAGCATGCCCTTGAGGTGGACGCGGTGTCCGGACCGGTGGGCGGGGCTGGTCGGCTCGGGCAGGACGTACGCGACTCCGCGCACTCCCGCCACGGGAAGGTCGAGGTCGATGCTGTCGAGGGGGGTGAAACCGAAGAGCTGCGCGCAGTGCCCGGCGAGCGCGACGCGGCGGGCCGCGGGGGTCGGGAAGGGCCGGTCCCAGACGGCGGGCCGGTCGGTGACCGGGCGGGGCCCGGCGGCGGAGCCGTCGTCGAAGGTGATGTCGTAGGGCAGCAGGGAGCCGTAGTCGCGGGCCAGCTGCTCGACCTTGGCCGGGACGGTCCACTCCTCGGCGCCGGGGCGGGCTTCCAGGACGACGGTGGTGCCGGGCTCCGGGCGGGCGTCGGAGGGGAGTTCGCGGACGGTGTAGGAGCCGTCGTCCGTGGCCAGCCATTCGACGGGCGCGGCCAGCGGATCGCGGGCGGAGCGGGTGACCACGCGGATCTCGCGGGCGACGACGAAACAGGCGAGCAGTCCGATGCCGAACTGCCCGAGGAACTCCTGACGGGTGGTCTCCAGGCCGTGCGGGCCTCCGCGCTTGGAGCTGCGGCCGATGGTCGCGAGGAGGGAGTGGGCCTCGTCGGCGGTCAGGCCGATGCCGCTGTCCTCGATGGTCACCCGGTTTCCGGTCGCCGACAGCCGGATGCGGATCTCGGCGCCGGGGTCCAGGGCGTGGCGGGCGGTGACGGCGTCGACGGCGTTCTGGAGGAGCTCGCGGACGTACACGCGGGGGCTGGAGTAGAGGTGATGGGAGAGCAGGTCGACCAGGCCGCGCAGGTCGACCTGGAAGGTGTTCGGATGGGGCTCTTCGGACGTCATGGGGTGTCACCTCGCGTGCTGGTACGGGTTGTTCGGCGACCGCGAGGTACCCCCCTCACAGATCCCGGAGTGAGGAACAGGGTAGGGGGATGATCTGACAATCCCTCCGTGAATTCCGGCGCCTTCGGGGCTTCTCCGGAGCCCGCCGGAGCCTCTCCGAAGATCATTACGCTTATTGGAACCGAAGGAATTGCGGCGGCACCGAGTCCGCCAGCCACACCCCATTGGCGCTGACCCGAAAGACGTGCCCCGCGGCGCGCATCGCTCCCGCGTCCACGGCGAGGACGATCGGCCGGCCGCGCCGGGCGCCGACGCGGGTCGCGGTCTCCCGGTCCGGGGAGAGGTGGACGTGGTGGCGGGCCATCGGGCGCAGCCCCTCGGCGCGGATCGCGTCCAGGGCGGCGGCGACGGTGCCGTGGTACAGGTACGCGGGCGGTTCGGCCTCCGGCAGGCCCAGGTCCACGGGGACGGTGTGCCCCTGGCTGGCGCGGATTCGGCTGCCGTCGACGGCGAAGCGCTGCTTGTCGTTGGCGGCGACCACGTGGTCGAGCTCGGCCCGGCTGATGGGGAAGCCGTGGGCGGCGGTGGCGTTCAGAAGCTCGTCGATCTCCACCCAGCCCTGCGGGTCGAGCACCAGTCCGATGCGTTCCGGCTGATGGCGGAGGTGTTTCGAGACGTATTTGGACACCTTGACGGTGCGCTTGTCATCCATTCGCCCAGCGTGACGGCTCGGCCGGGTCCGGCGCAGCGATTTTTCGCCCTTCTTCCGAACCTGGACTCCCTCTATCGCGTTTCCAAGATACGGAATACATTTTCCGCTGAACTGCCACTCAAGGGGAAGAAAAGTATGACAAATAGTGCGTCTCTGTCTCTGTCTCGGCGGGCCACCGCCGAGCTCGTCGGCACCGCCGCCCTCCTCGTGGTCGTCATCGGATCGGGAATCCAGGCCGCGGCCCTCACCTCCGATACGGGCGTCGCCCTGGTCGCCAACTCGCTCGCCTCGGCCATCGGGCTCGGGCTGATCATCACGCTCTTCGGGCCGCTCTCGGGCGCCCACCTCAACCCGGTGGTCACCCTCACGGCCTGGTGGGGGCGGCGCAGCGGTGGCGAAGGAGCCGGAGGTCGGGAGGCCCTGGTCTACGTGGCCGCCCAGACCGCCGGGGCCATAGCCGGCGCGGTCCTCGCGGAAGCGATGTTCGGCCGCGTTCCCGGAGCCTTCTCCACCCAGGTCCGCGACGGCGGACACCTGCTCGTCGGAGAGGTCGTGGCCACCGCCGGGCTGGTCCTGGTGATCCAGGGCCTCGGTCGCATCGGCCGGCCGAAGCTGATCCCGGCCGCGGTCGCCGCCTACATCGCCGCCGCGATCTGGTTCACCTCCTCCGGGTCCTTCGCGAACCCGGCCGGCACCATCGGGCGCAGCTTCAGCGATTCCTTCACCGGCATCGCCCCGCAGTCGCTGCCGGGGTTCGTCGCCGCCCAGCTCGTCGGCGGGATCCTCGGCCTGGTCCTCGCGGCAGTGCTCTACGGGACCACCGGACGGGCGGGCGCGGGCGCGGGCTCCGCCGCGGCTGGCGCCACGGGCACTGCCAACACCAGCAGCACCGCCGGCACCAGCAGCACCATCGATACCGTCAGCACCAGCATTCCGGTGGCCGAAACCAGCACGCCCGGACCGGCGTTCCAGGCCGTCGTCTGACGCCCCGGGACGGGTTCCCCACAGGTCGGGCGGACTTGTCCACAGCCCTTTGTGTCGGTTTCACCGACAAAAGCGTGATCCGGGCTGTGGACTACTGAGCGAGCACTACCGGCCGCCGCGGCTGGCCAGATCGTTCATGGTCCGGGCCTGCAACTCCCGCTCCGTGGCGGCCCGGACGAACTCCGCCACATGGTCGGGCCCCACCAGTTCCTGCACCGCCCGTACGGTCTCCGCAGGCAGGGCCACCGGAGCCGGACCGGACGGCTGCTGGGTTCCGACGGCCCCGAGGTGGCGCTGCAGGTGCCGAGTCGCGAAGAGGCGCATCGCCCGGGCCAGTTCCGCGTCCACCGTCTGCTGCGCCAGCGGCCGCAGTCTGCGTACCATCGTCGCCGCCTCGGCCGCGTCGGAGTCCGTGGGGGGTACGGCCCCCAGGTACCGGGCGAAGACGTGCTCCGTGGTGAACTCCAGGAAGCGCGAGGCGATGAGCTCCACCTGGCCGCGCAGCTCCCGCAGATGACCGGTGATCGCAGGCAGCGGAACCCCCGCGGCGTACAGCTCGGCCGCCACGGACAGCTCCTGCGGAGACGGTACGAGGAACTGGTCCGGGCGACCCGGGATCCGCTCCAGCACGCCCAGTTCGCACGCCTCGCCGACCGCCTCGTCGTCGGGCATGCCGCCGAACCGTTCGTTCAGCTCGTCGCGGCTTATCCGGGCCGCTTCCTCGTCCGTCCACGGCCCGTGCACCTCGGCCACCAGCCCGAGGACCCCGCCGAGGCCGCGGCCCGCGTCCCAGGCCTCCAGCAGTTCCTTGATCGAGGCCAGGGTGTACCCGCGGTCCAGCAGGTCGGCGATCTGGCGCAGCCGCGCCAGATGCGTGTCCCGGTAGACGTTGGAACGGCCTCGCCGCTCCGGCTTCGGCAGCAGACCGCGGTCCTGGTACGCCCGGATCGTGCGGACGGTCGCACCGCTGTGGTGCGCCAGATCCTCGATCCGGTACTCGGCTACTGCCTGCTCGGACAATCCCGGCTCCCTACGACATGGCGGCTCGGCCGACCGCGCCCGCAGCTGACCGGGCGGCAGGTGAAGCCGCGAGGTACTCGACCGCCCTGCGCAGCGAGCCCTCCTGCGAGGGATGGTACGACCGCCGCAGGTAGCGGGGTATGGCCGTGCCGAGCTCTCTCCAAGTGGGCAGCAGACCCTTGGCCACGGACCGGTTGTGCTCGCGCAGCGCATAGCGGGTCCGTCCGCGCAGTTCGGGGTCGTTGCGCAGGAGGTACGAGGCCCCCGCGATCCACAGCCAGCCCATGACCGGCGCGACCACGGCCATGCCCCCGACCCGGCGGGCGTAGCGGGGCAGGCCCGCTCCGCCGCAGTGCTGGTACATGTCGAAGGCGACCGAGCGGTGCTCCACCTCCTCCGCGCCGTGCCAGCGCAGCAGGTCGAGCATGACCTCGTCCGCTCCGGCCGCGTCCAGCCCCTCGGCGTCGAGCACCCAGTCTCCGAGGACCGCCGTGAACTGCTCGATCGCGGCGACCAGCGCGAGCCGGAAGCGCAGCCACTCCTGCGCGGTGATCGGGGCACCGAACGGCGGGGTCTCCCCCAGCAGCTTCTCGAAGAGGAAGTCCACGTACTTCGTGTACGCCTCGGTGGGCAGCCGCTGTTCGGCGAGGTGGTCCAGGACGTAGGAGTGCTGCACGCTGTGCGTGGCCTCCTGGCCCATGAACCCCTTCACGTCGCCGCGCAGCCGCGGGTCCGTGACCAGGGGCAGGGCCTCCTTGAAGACCTTCACGAACCACCGCTCACCGGCCGGCAGCAGCAGGTGCAGCACGTTGATGACGTGGGTGGCGGTGGGCTCGTCCGGTATCCAGTGCAGCGGGGTGGTCTTCCAGTCGAAGGCCACCCGGCGCGGTGCGATCGGGCCCTGGGCAGCCCTGCCCAGGGCCGCCCCGCTCACAGCTTGGGCTCCAGTTTCGCGAACCGCCGCAGGGTCCCCGGCGCGAACCGGGACATCCACAGGGCGCCCTTGGACTCGGGGGTCACCGGGACCACGGCCTGGTTCTTCACGACGGCGAGCAGGATCGCGTCCGCGACCTTCTCCGGCGGGAAGTTGCGCAGCCCGTAGAGGCGCGAGGACTTCTGCTGGCGCCGCTTCTCCTCGGCCTCGTCCACTCCGGCGAAGCGGGAGGTGGCGGTGATGTTGGTGTTGACGATGCCGGGGCAGATCGCCGACACCCCGATCGACTTCGAGGCCAGCTCGGCCCGCAGGCACTCGCTGAGCATCAGCACCGCCGCCTTGGAGGTGCTGTACGCGGGCAGCGTCTTGGACGGCAGGTAGGCGGCGGCGGAGGCGGTGTTGACGATGTGCCCGCCCTGGCCGCGCTCGGCCATCTGGTTGCCGAAGAGCCGGCAGCCGTGAATGACGCCCCACAGGTTGACGTCGAGGACCTTCTTCCAGTCCTCGGCGGTCGTGTCCAGGAACGGTCCCGAGAGGCCGATCCCGGCGTTGTTGACCAGGACGTCCACGATCCCGTACTCGGAGGCGACCTTCTCGGCGAGCTTCTCCATGGCCTGTTCGTCGCTGACGTCGACGCACTCGCCCCAGGCCTGCGGGGAGCCGACCAGGCGCGCCATGTCGGCGGTACGGGCGGCTCCGTCGGCGTCCCGGTCCACGCACACCACACGGGCGCCGGCCTCGGCGAACGCGAAGGCGGTGGCCCGTCCGATGCCGCTGGCGGCTCCGGTGACCAGGACCAGCTGGCCGCCGAAGCGGTCCGCGTACCGGCCCGGGGCCTTCTGCTCCGGTGCCCGCGTGGCGGGCTCCTCCCGGGAGGTGACGAACTCGGTGATCCACGCGGCCAGCTGGTCGGGCCGGGTCCGCGGCACCCAGTGCTTGGCCGGCAGGGTGCGGCGCACCAGGTCCGGGGCCCACAGCTCAAGATCGTCGTAGAGCCGCTCGGAGAGGAAGGCGTCCCCGGTGGGGGTGATCAGCTGCACCGGTACGTGGGCGTACGCGTCGGCGCGCGGCCGGCGCAACCGGGGCCGGACGTTGTCCCGGTAGAGCCAGGCACCGTGTGCGGCGTCGGAGGGCAGGGAGGCCGTGGGGTAGTCCCCGGCCGGGACCTTCTCCAGCCGCTCCAGCATCTTCGGCCAGCGCTTGCCGAGCGGACCGCGCCAGGCGAGCTCCGGCAGTACGGGCGTGTGCAGCATGTACACGTACCAGGACTTGGCGCCCTGGTTCAGCAGCTGGGCCGCCCGGCGCGGGGTGGGCCGGGCCATCCGCTTCTTGATCCAGTGTCCGAAGTGGTCCAGGGAGGGCCCCGACATCGAGGTGAAGGAGGCGATCCGGCCCTCGGTCCGGGCGACCGTCGCGAACTCCCAGCCCTGTACGGAGCCCCAGTCGTGGCCGACCAGGTGCACCGGGCGGTCCGGGCTGACGGCGTCGATGACCGCCAGGAAGTCGTCGGTCAGCTTCTCCAGGGTGAACCCGCCGCGCAGCGGCTGCGGCGCGGTGGAGCGTCCGTGTCCCCGTACGTCGTAGAGCACGACGTGGAAACGGGAGGCCAGCCGCTCGGCGACCTGCGACCAGACCTCCTTGCTGTCCGGGTACCCGTGCACCAAGACCACGGTCGGCCGGTTCGCGTCGCCGAGTTCGACGACGCACAGCTCGACCCCGCCGGTGCTCACCCGGCGCTCGCGCCCGCCCGCCAGGCCCGCGTCCGTCATTGCGCTCATGCCGCCTTCTCCTCAGCCCAGCGCCGCACGTGCGGCAGATCGTCGTCCAGCCAGTACGCGCTCTCCTCGGGGTCCCGGGAGTCGGTGACGACCAGGATCTCCTCGAACTTCGCGCCGGTGCCCCGGAAGCCCAGGTGCGGCTCCACCGCCCACAGGCCGGGTTGCGGCGGGTGGTCGGAGAAGCGGTACGGGCTCCACAGCGGGGACCAGCCCTCGCGGTGTCCGCGCAGGGCGTCGGAGGCCAGCCCCTTCAGGGCCTGGGTGCCGAATCCGAACGCGGTCGGGGCCCAGCTCCGCTCCTTGACCCGGTCTATCTTGTGCGCGATGACGCCGAAGGGGTAGGCCCGGTGCCGGTTCGTGTACCCCTGGGCGATCATCAGCCGCTCCACCTCCTCGTAGATGTCGCGCAGGGAGCGGCGCTCGCGGACCTGGTCGAGGATGAGCACGCGGTGCGCCTGCAGATCGGACATGAGCCGGTCCTGCACCGGGTTGAGGCCGAGGCTGCCCGAGTACCCGATGTCCGCGGTGTGGCCCTTGTAGACCGGGGCCATGTCGAGGATGAACGGCATCCCCGGCTCCAGGGCCCGGTTCGTCGGGAAGAACTGCAGGGGGATCTTGAAGTTGGTGAAGGCGGTCCGGTCCCCGAACCACGCGAACGGCATGTGGAACCAGTCCCGCACCCCGCGCTCGCGCAGCCAGTCGCGCTGCATCCGCGCGGCCTCGCGCTCGGTCACGCCGGGGCGCAGCTGCCCCGCGACGGCCTCCGCGCACTCGTAGGAGAGCCGCTGCACCTCCTTGAACCCGCGCAGCTCGGCGGAGAGTTCCGTGGTGCGTCGCTTCGTGCGTTGCCTGGTGTCCCCAGTCATGCCAGCCGTCCGTCCATGTAGCCGTACGCGCCCGTAACTTGACACTGATGAATGTGACAATGACTGGAGATCACGTCAAGGCCCGTGCACGGACCTGTGGACAAACTTGTCCGGTACGCATCAGCCCTACGTCAGCCTTATGTCGGGGTCCGTAGTCCTGAAGGCGGAGAAGGGATCCAGCTCCAGGTCTGACGATCCGGGCCCGGTACGCCACTAACGTCGTTCACGTGACTGTCATCGCGACCGAAAGCCTGAGCAAGCGGTACCCCCGAGTGACCGCCCTCGACCGGCTCTCCCTGGACATCGGACCCGGAGTTACCGGGCTCGTGGGTGCCAACGGAGCCGGCAAGTCCACGCTGATCAAGATTCTGCTGGGACTGTCCCCCGCCACCGAGGGCACCGCCGCCGTGCTCGGACTCGACGTAGCCACCCATGGCAGCGCGATCCGCGAGCGCGTCGGCTACATGCCCGAACACGACTGCCTGCCCCCCGACGTCTCGGCCACCGAGTTCGTCGTGCACATGGCGCGCATGTCGGGGCTCCCGCCGACCGCCGCCCGCGAGCGCACCGCGGACACCCTGCGCCACGTGGGGCTGTACGAGGAGCGGTACCGCCCCATCGGCGGCTACTCCACCGGCATGAAGCAGCGCGTCAAGCTCGCCCAGGCGCTGGTCCACGACCCGCAGCTGGTCCTCCTCGACGAGCCCACCAACGGCCTCGACCCGGTCGGCCGCGACGAGATGCTGGGCCTGATCCGCCGCGTCTACACCGACTTCGGCATCTCGGTCCTGGTCACCTCCCACCTGCTCGGCGAGCTGGAGCGGACCTGCGACCACGTCGTGGTCGTGGACGGCGGCAAGCTGCTGCGCTCCAGCTCCACCAGCGACTTCACCCAGATCACCACCACCCTCGCGGTCGAGGTCACCGACTCCGACGCCCACCCGGACGGCACCGCCGCCCTGCGCAAGGCGCTCACCGAAGCGGGAGTGACCCTGCACGCGGGCGAGGAGGCGGGCCTGCCCGGAGCCGGCCACATCCTCCTGGTGGAAGCCACCGGAGAAGCCACGTACGACACCGTCCGCGACACGGTGGCCGATCTCGGCATCGGGCTGGTCCGCATGGAACAGCGCCGCCACCACATCGCGGAGGTCTTCCGCGACAGCGACGCGGCGGCCGCCCGGGCCGAACAGTTCGCAGCCCAGTCCGCCCAGGCCGCCGCCTGGGCCGCCACCCAGCAGAAGGGAGCCGGTTCCGATGGCGCCTGACACCTCGACCCAGATCCACAACATCGGCTACCGGTCCTACGACGGCCCCCGGCTCGGCCGCTCCTACGCCCGCAAGTCGCTCTTCGCGCAGTCGCTGCGCGGCGCCTACGGACTCGGCCGCTCGGCCAAGTCCAAGGTGCTGCCGATGCTGCTCTTCGCGGTGATGTGCGTTCCCGCGCTGATCATGGTCGCGGTGGCCATCGCGGTACCCGGCTCCACCTCGCTGCCGATCAAGTACACGACGTACGCGGTCACCACCCAGGTGATCGTCTACCTCTACCTGGCCTCCCAGGCCCCGCAGTCCGTCTCCCGGGACCTGCGCTTCAAGACGGTGCCGCTCTACTTCTCGCGGCCCATCGAGCGCGTCGACTACGTCGTGGCCAAGTTCGCTGCCATGGCCTCGGCCCTGTTCATCCTCACCGCCACCCCGCTGCTGATCATGTGGATCGGCGCGCTCCTGGCGAAGTTCGACTTCGGCGACCAGACCAAGGGATTCGGGCAGGCACTGGTGTCGGTACTGCTGCTGTCACTGCTCTTCTCCGGCCTCGGCCTGGTCATGGCCGCGCTCACCCCGCGCCGCGGCTTCGGCGTCGCCGCCATCATCGCCGTGCTCCTGATCCCCTACGGCGCCGTGTCGGTCGTCCAGGCCATCGCCCACGAGACGGGCTCGACCGGGGCCATCGAGTGGCTGGGCCTGTTCTCCCCGATGAGCCTCCTCGACGGCCTGCAGACCGCCTTCCTCGGCGCCGACTCCGGCTTCCCCGGCGGCGCGGGTCCCTCGGGCGCCGCCGGCTTCGTCTACCTGCTCGTCATCCTCGGCCTCATCGCCGGCTCCTACGCCGCCCTGATGGCCCGCTACCGGAAGGCCGGGCTGTGAGCATCATCGACATCGACCACACCTCCCGCTGGTTCGGGAACGTCGTCGCCGTCAACGACGTGACCATGCGCATCGGTCCCGGCGTCACCGGCCTGCTCGGCCCCAACGGCGCCGGCAAGTCCACCCTCATCAACATGATGGGCGGCTTCCTCGCGCCCTCCACGGGCACCGTCACCCTCGACGGCACCGCGATCTGGCAGAACGAGCAGGTCTACAAGCAGATCGGTGTCGTGCCCGAGCGCGAGGCCATGTACGACTTCCTCACCGGCAAGGAGTTCGTCGTCGCCAACGCCGAACTCCACGGTCTCGAAGAGGCGGCCGCCCAGCGGGCCCTGGCCACGGTCGAGATGGAGTACGCGCAGGACCGCAAGATCTCCACGTACTCCAAGGGCATGCGCCAGCGCGTGAAGATGGCCTCCGCCCTGGTCCACGACCCCTCCGTGCTCCTGCTCGACGAGCCGTTCAACGGCATGGACCCGCGCCAGCGCATGCAGCTCATGGAGCTGCTGCGGCGGATGGGCGACGACGGCCGCACCGTGCTGTTCTCCTCGCACATCCTGGAAGAGGTCGAACAGCTCGCCTCCCACATCGAGGTGGTCGTCGCCGGCCGGCACGCCGCCTCCGGCGACTTCCGCAAGATCCGCCGCCTGATGACGGACCGCCCGCACCGCTACCTCGTCCGCTCCTCCGACGACCGTGCCCTCGCCGCGGCCCTGATCGCCGACCCGTCCACCGCCGGGATCGAGGTGGACCTCAAGGAAGGCGCCCTGCGCATCCAGGCCGTCGACTTCGGGCGCTTCACCGAGCTGCTGCCGCGGGTCGCCCGCGAGCACGACATCCGGCTGCTGACGGTCTCGCCTTCCGACGAGTCCCTCGAGTCGGTCTTCTCCTACCTCGTCTCGGCCTGAAGGAGCTGGCACCCATGTACAACCCCACCGTTGCCCGGCTCACCTACCGGGCCCTGCTCGGCCGCCGCCGCGCACTGATCCTCTGTGCGCTGCCCGTCCTGCTGATCGCCATCTCCATCGCCGTGCGCGCCTTCACGGGCCTCGACGACAAGGTCGCCGCCGATCTCCTCGGCGGGTTCGCCCTGGCCACGATGGTCCCGCTGATCGGCGTCATCGCCGGTACCGGAGCCATCGGCCCGGAGATCGACGACGGCTCGATCGTCTACCTGCTCTCGAAGCCGGTGAAGCGCCCGACGATCATCATGACGAAGCTGACCGTCGCGATCGCCGTCACCATGGTGTTCTCCGCGATCCCGACCCTGATCGCCGGCTACATCCTCAACGGCAACGGCCAGCAGATCGCCGTCGCCTACACCGTCGCCGCCCTCGTCGCCTCGGTCGCCTACAGCGCCCTGTTCCTGCTGCTGGGCACCGTCAGCCGGCACGCCGTGGTCTTCGGCCTGGTCTACGCCCTGATCTGGGAGTCGCTCTTCGGCAGCCTGGTCGACGGAGCCAAGACCCTCAGCGTCCAGCAGTGGTCGCTGACCCTCGCGCAGAAGGTCGCCGGTGAGGGGTACGTGGACGCCACCGTCGGGCTGCCCACCGCGGTGATCCTGCTCGTGGCGGTCACCGTCGGCGCCACCTTCTACGCCGGACAGAGGCTCCGCCGCCTGACCCTGGCGGGCGAGGAGTAGAACGTCCGCACCGGCGTCCCCGGCGGCTCCGGCCCCGGATGTTTCACGTGAAACAGTGCCCCGCCCGGCCCACCGGCCAGGCGGGGCACAGCTTTGCGCGAGATCATCGGTGCATGATCGAGTACACCGAGCCCGAAGCGTCCAGGCCGGTACGGTCCTGGATACGTTCCGCGCCCGGTACCCACATATGGCTGCTGATCATCGCGGTCACCAGCATCGTGGTCGTCATCGTGCCCGACCACCTCGAACACGTCCTGCTCCACCGCAACAGCAGCAATATCCACGAGCTCGCCCGGCACCCCGTGCGGGCCCTGCTCAGCAGCGCGTTCTGGATCGAGGACCCGGCCTCGCTCCCGCTCTACTTCGTCCTCTTCGAGGTCTTCCAGGCCAACGTCGAACGCTGGCTCGGCACCCTGCGCTGGCTCTTCATCATCGCGACCGGACACATCACGGCCACGCTGATCAGCCAGAAGCTGGTCCTGATGGCCATCCAGGACCACCGCGCCCCGCGCAGCATGGTCCACGTCGTCGACATCGGCGTCAGCTACGGACTCGCGACCGCCGTCGGAGTGCTCACGTACCGCCTGCCCGGCCCCTGGCGCTGGCTCTACCTGGCCGGGTCCGTGGCGTTCTTCGGGCTCCCGCTCGTCAGCGGCGGCACCTTCACCGACTTCGGCCACGCCATCGCGCTCGCCGTCGGTCTCCTCGCCTGGCCGCTGACCCGCTACCCGAACCCGCACCGCGACCCCCGCTGACGCAGGGAAATTCACTGGTACGAGGCGTGCGGCAGAGGCAGAGTGAGCCGTGCGGGGAGCAACAAGAAGGTCCGGAACAGCCACTTCGAGCGCGCCTCGCGGCGCGGGCCGTTCCGGACCTTCCGTTCGTCTCACACCCGGTTAGGCGGCGCCCAGCAGACGCTCCAGGACCACGGCGATACCGTCCTCCTGGTTGGAGGTGGTGACCTCGTCCGCCACCGCCTTGAGCTCCGCGTGCGCGTTGGCCATCGCCACTCCGTGAGCGGCCCAGCCGAACATCGGTATGTCGTTGGGCATGTCGCCGAAGGCGATCGTCTCCGCCGCCTTCACGCCCAGCCGGCGCGCGGCCAGCGAGAGGCCGGTGGCCTTGCTCAGCCCCAGCGGCAGGATCTCCACGACACCCGGACCGGCCATGACGATGCCGACCAGGCTGCCCACGGTCTCCCGGGCCACCCGGACGAGGGCGTCCTCGTCCAGCTCGGGGTGCTGGATGTACAGCTTGTTCAGCGGAGCCGACCAGACCTCGGCGGTGTCCTCCAGGTAGATCGCGGGGAGGCCCTCCTGGACCTGGTAGCCGGGGCCGATGAGCACCTCGCCCTCGACTCCGTCCCGGCTGGCGGCGATCGCCAGCGGACCCACCTCGGCCTCGATCTTCTCCAGAGCCAGCGCGGCCAGCTTCCGGTCGAGCGTCACCGAGGTCAGCAGCCGGTGTGCGCCCGCGTCGTAGACCTGCGCGCCCTGACCGCAGACGGCGATGCCCTTGTAGCCGAGGTCGTCGAGGACGTGCCGGGTCCACGGCACGGCGCGGCCGGTGACGATGATGTGCGCTGCGCCCGCCGCGGTGGCCGCGAGGAGGGCCTCACGGGTGCGCTCCGAGACGGTGTCGTCGCCGCGCAGCAGCGTCCCGTCGAGGTCGGTCGCGACGAGCTTGTACGGGAACGGGGCCGTGCTCACTTGGCGATCGGCTCCAGGATTTCCCGACCGCCCAGGTAGGGCCGGAGCACCGGGGGAACGTGGACCGTGCCGTCGGCCTGCTGGTGGTTCTCCAGGATGGCGACGATCGTGCGCGGGACCGCGCACAGGGTTCCGTTCAGGGTGGACAGCGGAGCGGTCTTCTTGCCGTCGCGGTAGCGGATCGACAGGCGGCGCGCCTGGAAGCCGTCACAGTTCGAGGCGGAGGTCAGCTCGCGGTACTTGCCCTGGGTGGGGATCCACGCCTCGCAGTCGAACTTGCGCGAGGCGGAGGCGCCCAGGTCGCCGGTGGCGACGTCGATGACCTGGAACGGCAGCTCCAGGCTGGTCAGCCACTGCTTCTCCCAGTCCAGGAGGCGCTGGTGCTCGGCCTCGGCGTCCTCCGGCGCGACGTACGAGAACATCTCGACCTTGTCGAACTGGTGGACGCGGAAGATGCCGCGAGTGTCCTTGCCGTACGTGCCGGCCTCGCGGCGGAAGCACGGGGAGAAGCCGGCGTAGCGCAGCGGCAGCTTGTCCGCGTCGATGATCTCGTCCATGTGGTACGCGGCGAGCGGGACCTCGGAGGTGCCGACCAGGTAGAGGTCGTCGCCCTCCAGGTGGTACACGTTCTCCGCGGCCTGGCCGAGGAAGCCGGTGCCCTCCATGGCGCGCGGGCGGACCAGCGCGGGAGTGAGCATCGGGGTGAAGCCGGCCTCGGTGGCCTGGGCGATGGCCGCGTTGACGAGGGCGAGCTCCAGCAGGGCGCCGATACCGGTGAGGTAGTAGAAGCGCGAGCCGGAGACCTTGGCGCCGCGCTCGACGTCGATGGCGCCCAGGGACTCACCGAGCTCGAGGTGGTCCTTGGGCTCGAAGCCCTCGGCGCCGAAGTCGCGGATGGTGCCGTGCGTCTCGAGGACGACGAAGTCCTCCTCACCGCCGACGGGCACGTCCGTGTGGACGACGTTGCCGAGGCGCAGGAGCAGCTGCTTGGCGGCTTCGTCCGCCTCGTTCTGCTCGGCCTCGGCGGCCTTGACGTCCTGCTTGAGCTGATCGGCCTTCTTCAGCAGCTCGGCCCGCTCCTCCGGAGAGGCCTTGGGGATGAGCTTGCCGAGCGACTTCTGCTCGTTGCGGAGTTCGTCGAATCGCATGCCGGAGGACCTGCGGCGCTCGTCGGCGGAGAGCAGTGCGTCGACGAGGGCGACGTCCTCTCCACGGGCGCGCTGCGAGGCGCGGACACGGTCAGGGTCTTCACGGAGCAGCCGGAGGTCAATCACCCCTCCAGGCTACCGGGCCGGGCTTCGGGGGATCGCACCGATATCACGCTGCGTGTCGCTTTGTCCTAATTGCCGCGAATGGAAAACTTCGGGCGGGAGAGTGGAAGCACCCCTTCCGCGGAGCCCGATAAAACCGGCCCCATTCCCCGAAATGGGGCGCCCCGGCAGCGATCGGGCAGCCTCTGAGCAGGGTGGAAGGGTCTTCCTTGTCCACAGGAATTCCCCAGGCGACCGGCTTATCCACAGGCTGTGTGCGGGATCTGTGGACACAGGAATAGATCAATCCCGGCTGTGGAGCGAGCGGGCCCAATCAGGGTTCAAACCACCCTCACACACTCATTCGGGTGGGAATGACTCGCCCCAAAGAGTTGATCGGTGATACAGGGGTGACGCCGTTCACCTCCCGCTCGTCAGCGCGAAACCTGCGCCACCCGACCGATTTGTCGACCTTGTCGTGTTGCTCTGTCGACTTGTCCCCAGGTCCCCACCGATACCTGTGGATAACTCTGTGGACAGTGGACAGAGCGTCAGGGGCGCCCGTCGAGGCAACGCGTCAGCCAGTCCGAGGCCGCGGTGAACTCGCTGTCGGAGGTGCCGGCCCGGGCGGCCTGGACGTCACCCTGAGCGACACCGGCGCGCGGGTAGGAGCCGAGGAACCGGATCTGGGGGCAGGTGCGCTTGAGGCCCATGAGCGCCTCGCCGACCCGGCGGTCGGAGATGTGCCCCTCGGCGTCGACGGCGAAGCAGTAGTTGCCGATGCCCGCACCCGTCGGACGGGACTGGATCAGCATCAGGTTGACCCCGCGGACGGCGAACTCCTGGAGCAGCTCCAGCAGCGCGCCGGGCCGGTCGTCGCCCATCCACAGCACGACGGAGGTCTTGTCGGCGCCGGTCGGCGCGGCCGGACGGGCAGGACGCCCGACGAGCACGAAGCGGGTCTCGGCGTTCTGCGCGTCGTGGATCTCGGTGACCAACGGGACCAGTCCGTAGGTGGCGGCCGCGAACTCGCCCGCGAAGGCGGCGTCGAAGCGGCCCTCCTGGACCAGCCGGGCACCGTCGGCATTGGACGCCGCCGACTCCCACAGGGCGTCGGGCAGATTGGACCGCAGCCAGTTGCGCACCTGCGGCTGGGCGACCGGGTGCCCGGTGACGGTCTTGACGTCCGACAGCTTGGTCCCGGGACGCACCAGGAGCGCGAACGCGATGGGGAGCAGCACCTCGCGGTAGATCATCAGCGGTACGCCGGCGGCCAGCTCGTCCAGGGTCGAGGTGACCCCGCCCTCCACCGAGTTCTCGATCGGGACGAGGGCCGCCGCGGCCTCGCCGTTGCGCACGGCGTCCAGAGCGGCCGGGACCGAAACCATCGGGACGAGCTCCCGGGTCGCGGCTTCGGGCAGGGTGCGAAGGGCGGCTTCGGTGAACGTGCCTTCGGGACCGAGATAGGTGAAGCGGGTGGCCGACATGCGATCAGCCTAATGCCGGGGCCCGGACGCCACCTGGCCTGTTCACCCTTCGAGCAGCCGCTGCCCCACGTACTCCCCGGCGCCCGCGCCCGGCGGCACCGCGTACAGGCCGCTCGACTCGTGCCGGATGAATTCCGACAGGGCGTCGCCGCGGTCGAGCTTGCGCTGGACGGGGACGAAACCGCGGGACGGATCGGCCTGCCAGCAGATGAAGAGCAGCCCCGCGTCCGGGGTTCCGTCGGCGGCGATCCCGTCGTGGAAGGAGAAGGGACGCCGGAGCATGGCCGCTCCGCCGTTCTGAGCGGGAGCGGAGATCCGGGCATGCGCGTTGGAGGGGATCACCGGCTTCCCGTCGGCGCCGATCTTGTCGAAGGCCGGGGCGGTGGTCTCATCGCCGCCGGTCAGTGGGGCGCCGGTGGCCTTCGTACGGCCGATGACCTGTTCCTGCTGGGCGAGCGACCGCTGGTCCCAGTGGTCGAGGAGCATACGGATGCGGCGTACGACGGCGTACGAGCCCCCGACCATCCAGGCGTGCTCCGCGGGCACGGCGCCCTGGACGAAGACCCGCCGGTCGAAGTCGGCCTCGGTGGGCTTCGGATTGTTGGTGCCGTCGACCTGGCCCATGAGGTTGCGGGCGGTCATGGGCGAGGCCGTGGCACCGGGAGAACGGTTGAAGCCGTTCATCTGCCAGCGCGGCCGGGCGGCCTCTCCGGCGTCCTTCTGCAGCGCGCGCAGCGCGTGGAAGGCGACCAGCGCGTCGTCGGAGCCGATCTGGACCCAGAGATCGCCGTTGCTGCGCTGCGGGTCGAGCCGGTCGGCGGAGAAGTCCGGCAGCGGGTCGAGGGCGGCCGGACGGCGCGCGGCGAGGCCGGTGCGCTCGAAGAAGGAGTGCCCGAAGCCGAAGGTCACCGTGAGGGAGGAGGGGCCGGAGCCGAGCGCGATGCCGGTGTCGGCGACCGGTGCGGTCTCGCCCGCCGTCAGCCGCCGCGCGGTATCGGACCAGCGCCGCATCAGCGCGGCGGCCTCGGTGCGCCCGGCACCGGGCGCCAGATCGAAGGCGAGTACGTGTCCCTTGGCCTGGAGGGGTGTGGTGATGCCGGCCTGGTGATCCCCGTCGAAGGCGACCCGGGTCGCACCGAGGCTGCCGGAAGAGGCGCCGGAGCCGGCCGTACCGGACCCCTTGACCCCGGACTGGACGAGGGCTCCGCCGGCGGCGCCGAGGGCGAGCCCGGCGGCGCCCGCAGCGCCGACCGTGCCCAGTAGACGGCGCCGGGAGATCTCGATGCCGGGGAGTTCCGTGCCGCTCCCGGTGCTTTCGACGCTCTCGCCGGTCTTGGTGTTCTTGGTGCTCTCGGTCGTCTCGCTGTTCTGGGTCACGCTGGTCAGCCGATCTTCACGTTCTTCTGGACGGTCGTCTGGTCGATGTCGGAGGTACGGACCGTCACGTCGATCCGCCAGTCGCCGGTCAGCGGCAGCTGGACGCCCGATGCGGTCCAGTGACCGGGAGCGGCGCGCTCGGGGAGGACCGGAAGAGGGCCGATCTCCTTGGCCTCCAAGGTGAAGGACACCCTCAGCTCGGGCAGATCGAGCGGCTTGCCGTCGGGGGTCTCGGCCCACACGTGGAGCGTGTTCGCACCGACGCGGCCCGGGTCGAGCTGGAGCCGGACCGAACCCTTGCCGTTCTGGCCACCGGTGTCGAAGGGCAGCGTGACCTTGACCGCGCGGTCGGGAACGGCGGTGGCGGTGGAGCCGCGCCCGGCCTCCAGCTCCGCCGCACGGCCGGGCTCGGTGCTGGTGAGGATGGTGGTGACGGCCAGCAGGACCACGGCGACACCCGCCTCGGCGAGGACGGACCGGCGCAGGCCGGCGCGGTCCGGGTCGGCGTCACGGACCTGCTTCTCCCGCGCGGTGCGCCGGGCGGCGCTCTGGCGTGCGAGCTGCGCGGCGCGCCGGGGGTCGGAAGCGAGGGTGCCGGAGGCGCCGCTGTCGGAGATTCCGGCACCGGACCCGGCGGTGGTGGCCGGGGTGACCGTCACGGGCGATGTTTCACGTGAAACATCGGAGGCGTCCTTCCCCTCCCCCTCCCCTTCGCTCTCGCCCGGGCCCCCGGCCAGCCGCGCGGTCCACTTCCGGGAGGTGTAGGCGATGGCGACGACGAGGCCGACGAGGCCGATCTTGACGAGCAGTAGCCGGCCGTAATCGGTCCCGGTCAGCGCGGACCAACTGCCGACCTGCCGCCAGGACTGGTAGGCGCCGGTGCAGGCCAGGACGACAACGCTGGTGAAGGCGACGGTGGAGAAGCGCCGGATGGCCGTGCGCTCGATCCCGGGGACCTTGTGCAGCGCGACGAGCAGCGCGGTGAGTCCACCGAGCCACACGGCGACGGCCAGCAGGTGCAGGATGTCGACGGGCATGGCGAGTGCGGGCTGGATGCCGGTCGAGGCGTGCTCGGACAGCGCCCAGGTGGCGGCGATGCCGCCGGCGACGACGGTCCCGCCGATGCCGAGGCCGAAGACGAGGTCGCTCTCCCCCTTGGCGTCCTCTTCGGAGGCGACGGAAGCATCCGTGCCGTCCGTGCCGTCCGTGCCGCCCTTGTCGTCCGTCCCGTCCGTGCCCGCCGACGTGTGACGCCGGGCATAGGAGCCGAAGAGCACGGTGATGAACAGTGCGGCGGCGCCGAGGAGCAGCAGCCGCGAGACGAGCGAGGCCCCGGACTTCGTCTCCAGCACGGCCTTCAGCCCGGAGAGGTCGAAGGCGTCGGCGAAGTTCCCCGACCCGGTGTACGGGTTGCGGAGCAGCAGCATCACCAAGGTGGCCACGGTGAGCGCGACCCAGGCGCGTACGACCAGCCTCTGCATGGGCCGCTGCGCGGCGCCCCGGCGCCAGCACAGGAGGATGAAGGCGGCGGCGCCGACGAGCACGGCGAACCCGGCGTAGGCCACGTAGCGCGCGATGCCGTAGGCGACGGCGACGGGACCGTCGCCCGCCGTTCGCGAGGGCAGTGAGACGTCGGTCTCGGAGGGGGCTCCGATGGAGAAGGTGAAGGCGCCGGAGACCGGGTGGCTGTCCGCGGATATGGCCTGCCAGGCGACGGTGTAGGTGCCGTCCGGCAGTCCGGGACGCAGGGCCGTGCCGTAGCGGATGAGGTTCCCGCTGCAGAGGTCGCGCAGTTCACCGGTGTCGACGCGCTTGCCCCGGGGGTCCAGGACGCGGATGGAGTCGCCGTTCATGGCGACCCCCTCCGAGAAGGAGAGGGTGATCTGGGCGGGCGCCGTGGCGACCACCGCCCCGTCCGTGGGGTCGCTCGCGGTCAGCGCGGCGTGTGCCGAGGCCGGCGCGGCAGCGGCGAAGAAGGCTGCCAGCAGTGCGGCGAGGACCAGCGTGAGCCGCGGCAGGAGTGCCGTGGCACGGACGCGGGCCGTGGATGGGGTCGGGGCGGTGGCCGTCATGGCGTGTCAGTCCCTCGGTCCGTCAGTGGGCGGTGCCATCGGTGGATGTCGGAGCCTTGTACGTCCGCTCCTTGACGTCCAGCTCGACCTTGACCGGGCCGGACTTCTCGAAGCGCAGTTCGACGGTGACCTTGTCGCCGACCTTGGGGGTGTTCTTGAGCCCCATGAACATGATGTGGTTCCCGCCGCGCGCCAGCTTCAGCTCGCCGTTCGCGGGCACGTCCATGGAGTGCACCTGCTGCATCTTCTGATCCTTGGTCTCGTGGACCTGGAGATCGTCGGAGAGCGGGCTCGTGGCACCGGTCAGCTTGTCGGCCGTCTTGGAGTCGTTCTTGATGACCATGAACGCGCCGGCCATCTGGTCGTTCACGGGCTCCGGCATGTAGCCCCCGCTGACCGTCAGCTTCGGAGCGTCGCCCGAAGCCGAGTCGGAGTCCGAGGAACAGCCGGATATGGCGAGCGCGGCCGTCAGGGAGAGGACGGCGGCGAGGGTGCGGGTGGTGCGGGCGTTCACGGGTTCTCTCCCTTGACGACCTTCGGCAGGTCCTTGGTGTAGTCATCGACGGTCGTGCTCTCGCCGTAGAGGAGGTACCCCTCGTCGGTCTTGGGCGAGAAGGCGATGACCTGCGCGCCGTGCATGGAGACGACGTTGCCGGCGGCGTCCTTCTTGGCCGCCTCGATACCGATGCCGAGCGTGCGTGCGGCCGTCTGGATGGTGGCGAAGTCCCCGGTCAGCCCGGTGAACGCCGGGTCCAGGCCCTTGAGCCACGAGCCGAGGGACTCGGGATTGTCCCGTTCCGGGTCGGTGGTGATGAAGACGACCTGGAGCTTGTCCTGGTCGGCCTTGGGGAGTGCCTTCTTGGCGACGGCGATGTTGCTCATCGTCAGGGGGCACACGTCGGGGCAGTGGGTGTAGCCGAAGTAGATGAGCGTCGGCTTGCCCTTGGTCTGCTCGCGCAGGTTCCACGGCTTGCCGGTGGTGTCCGTGAGGACGACGTCCGGCTTGTCGAAGGGGCGGTCGAGCACGGTGGCGGACCCGGCTTTCGCCTGGTTCTCGCTGATCTGGGTGACCTGGCCGGTCGTGGCCGGTTCGCCACCGCAGGCGGTGAGGGTGAGGGCGGCCGCCGCCACGAGGGCGGCGAGCGTCACACGTGTGGTGCGCATGGGAAAGTCCCTGAGATCGGGGGTGGTACGAGTGGATCCACGAGCCCGGCCGACCCGGTTGGCCGACCGGCTGCGCGGGATCGTCGGTTCAGGAGGTCGGGCGGGTCAGGAGGTGCGGCGGCGCGAGGCGACGCCGAAGGCCACGCCGCCGAGCCCGATGACGATGCCGGCGACGCCGAGGGCCCGCGCGGTCGTGTCGGATCCGCTCTTGGCGGCGGCCTCGTGGACGTCCTTGTGGTCGGCGTCGGAGTTCTTCGCCTCGTCCGCGGGCTTCGTGGCGGCGTCGTGGTGGTCGGCGCCGGCGGCGGTCAGCTTCAGGACGGGCGCCGGGTTCTGCGGTTCGGCGGCGCCTTCCTTGGGCTCTTCGATCCAGCGGACGACCTCGCCGTTGTCGTAGGTCTGGATCGCCTTGAAGACCATCTGGTCGGCGTTCTCGGGGAGCTTGCCGACGGAGACCGGGAACTGCTGGAACTTGCCCGTCTCGATCTTGCCGCCGGACCAGGTCACCTTGGTGACGACCTCGTTGACCTGCTTGCCGTGCACGGTCAGCGGCTTGTCGAGCTTGGTCTTCTCGACGGTGGACGTCCAGCCGGGGATGTCCTGCGGCATGACGGACGTCAGCGGCTGGTCCACGGGGAAGTTGACCTCGAGCTGCGTGGTCGCGGCGTTGTCGCGCTCGTTGGGGACCTTGAAGTTGAGCGTCGCGTAACCGCCCTTGGCGGCCTCCCCGACCGGCTGCACGCCGACGTGGGCGAAGGCGGTACCGGAGAGGAGGAGGACGGAACCGGCGGCGAGGGCGGCGGCGAAGGAAAAACGAGAGGTCTTCACGGCAGAAACACTCCACGGAAGCTGTGGTGACGGTGGCTCCGCGCGCGGCGCGCACGGAGTTCGCGGCACCGGTGCTCCCGTCGTGAGTCCCGGGGAGGAGAGGTGCCGCTTCAGGCTGCGAGGGCGAATGCCGTGGGCGGCCCGCGCCTGATCACCGTGTGCTGGAGTGCGTCCCGGCCCGTGGAAAGGGCGGGACCGGTACCGTCGCCCGCTGCCCGGGGGGTGATGGCAGGCCGGTCGTGAAGGCCCGCGCCGAGGGCTCGTACGTAGGCCAGTGCGGCACGCAGCGGGCGCACCGGCCCGGCTCCGGCGGAGAGCCTGGACAGTTCGAGTAGGCGGAACAGCGCGGCGTCGCCGCGTCCGAGCAGCCAGCCGGCGGCGAGTGCGGCCAGCAGGTGCCCGATCAGCATGGCCGGGCTGAGCAGCCCCACCAGTCCGCCGGCCGGTTCCACCAGGCCCTGCCCCATGTGGGCGTGGGCCATGTGTCCCGGCGCCCCGGCCTGCGCGGCCACGGCATCCGGGTCCAGCCCGGCGCTCTCGACGATCCGCCGGGCATCCGCCGGGTGGATCGGGACGGAGTTGCCCCCGCACACCAGTTGGGCGGCCAGCGCCGCGAGCGAGGTCTCCGAGGAGGTGCCGCCGCCCGCCGACGAGTTGTGCTGGCCGAGGCCGAACAGCGTGTGCAGTGCGAGCTGTCCGCCCGCCAGTGCGGCGGCGATGCCGGGCAGCGAGCGACGCCGTCCGGCGAGCGCGGCCGCACCTGCGAAGACGGCGAGGAAGCCGGCGCAGAGGGACCACCAGGGCACCGTCGCGCAGGAGGCCAGTGCGTGCCCGGCCGCGGACAGCACGACACAGACCGCGGTGAACACCGCGGCCCGGATCAGCCTGAGGCCGGGTCCGGCCTGCGTCGCGTGGGGGGCAGTCATGGCCGGGCCATCATCGCACTGGGCTTAGGCGACGCATACGGCAGGTGCGACAGCCGGTTTGCGTTCCCGCGCACGGATGCCCGGCGTGCGTCCGTATACACCGCCGCCCGGGAGCGCCGCATCGGCCGAACGAGGGCTCTGTCGGCCTTGGGGGGCTTAGCCCCGGCCCCTGGCGGCAATAGGTAACCGTATGAGCATCTGGTGGTCTCTCCACTTGAGGCGCGAAGCAGCGAGTGTGCCCCTGGCGAGGCGACTGCTGTTGGGGACGATGGAGACGGCGGGGGTCGACCCGGACATCTCCTTCGACCTGTCGGTGGCGCTGAGCGAGGCGTGCGCGAACGCCGTGGAGCACGGCGGCCGCGAAGCCGTCCCGTGCCCGGGCCTCACCGACGACGCGCCCTCGGGCGGCGGATCCCCGGACGGGACCGGGGCGTACCACGTCACGGCCTATCTGGACGGGGACCGCTGCCGCATCGAGGTCAGCGACTCGGGGCCGGGGTTCCCGGCCGCGACGGTGGCCCGCCGCAGACCGGCCCTGGCCGAGCACGGCCGGGGCCTGCACCTGATCGAGGAACTGGCCGACCACGTCCGCTTCCGCAACCGGCCGGGCCGGGGCGCCGTGGTCAGCTTCGACAAGATGCTGAAGTGGCGGGACGACTCCCTGCTGAAGGTGTCGTAGAAGAGAAGTCGTAGGTGTCGTGGACGCGCCGATGGGCGGGACCCGTGGAGGGTCCCGCCCATCGGCGCGTACGAGCGGTGGCGTCAGCCCTTGAGCCGCGCCATCCAGGCCTCGACCTCGTCCGAGGTGCGGGGCAGACCGGCCGACAGGTTCCGGTTGCCGTCCTCGGTGACGAGGATGTCGTCCTCGATCCGGACGCCGATGCCGCGGTACTCCTCGGGCACGGTCAGGTCGTCGGCCTGGAAGTACAGACCGGGCTCGACCGTCAGGCACATTCCGGGCTCCAGCGTGCCGTCCACGTACGCCTCGGTGCGCGCCGCGGCGCAGTCGTGGACGTCCATGCCGAGCATGTGACCGGTGCCGTGCAGGCTCCAGCGGCGCTGCAGACCGAGCTCCAGGACGCGCTCGACCGGTCCCTCCAGCAGGCCCCACTCGACGAGCTTCTCGGCGAGCACGTGCTGCGAGGCGTCGTGGAAGTCGCGGAACTTCGCACCCGGCTTCACGGCGGCGATGCCGGCTTCCTGGGAGGCGTACACCGCGTCGTAGATCTTGCGCTGGATGTCGGTGTACGTGCCGTTGATCGGCAGCGTGCGCGTGACGTCGGCGGTGTAGAGGGAGTGGGTCTCCACACCGGCGTCGAGCAGCAGCAGGTCGCCGGAGCGGACGTCACCGTCGTTGCGGACCCAGTGCAGGGTGCAGGCGTGCGGGCCGGCGGCGCAGATGGAGCCGTAGCCGACGTCGTTGCCCTCGACACGGGCGCGCAGGAAGAAGGTGCCCTCGATGTAGCGCTCGGAGGTGGCCTCTGCCTTGTCGAGGACCTTCACGACGTCCTCGAAGCCGCGGACGGTGGAGTCGACGGCCTTCTGCAGCTCGCCGATCTCGAAGGCGTCCTTCACGGCGCGGGCCTCGGAGAGGTAGACGCGCAGCTCGTCGTCGTGCTCCTTGGTGACCTTGTCGGTCAGCGCGGTCTCGATGACGGAGTCGTGACCGCGCACGGCGCGGACCGGGCCCTCGGACTCGGCCAGCTCCTCGGCGAGCTTGCGCACGTCCTTGGCCGGGATGCCCAGGAGCTGCTCGGCCTCGGTGAGGGAGTGGCGGCGGCCGACCCACAGCTCGCCGCTGCCGGAGAGCCAGAACTCGCCGTTCTCGCGGTCGGAGCGGGGCAGCAGGTAGATGGTGGCCTGGTGGCCGGTCTCCCCCGCGGGCTCCATGACCAGGACGCCGTTCTCGGTCTGGTCGCCGGTGAGGTACGCGTACTCGGTCGAGGCGCGGAAGGGGTACTCGGTGTCGTTCGAGCGCGTCTTCAGCCGCCCGGCGGGGACGACGAGGCGCTCACCGGGGAAGCGCCGGGACAGCGCGGAGCGGCGGGCGGCGGTGTGTGCGGCCTGAGCGATCGGCTCCAGCCCGCGCAGCTCGGTGTCTGCCCAGCCCGTGCGCATGCTCGCGGCGAGCTCCTCGCTGACACCCGGGTACAGCCCGTTCTTGCGCTGCTTGTGCTTCTTCTTGGGCTGCTCTTCTTCCGGGGTCTCCGGGGTGAGCTCGTCAGCCACGTCTTCTCCTCAGTACGACGGACACGGACCGGGTATGGACCTCATCCATCGTATGGGTGAGCGGACGCCCCCCGAGAGGTCGTGTGACAAATCAGCTAAACCCTGTCACACCGCCACACGCCGCGTCCCGTCCCCGTGCCCGCGTCGCTCCGTCCGTGTCACTCGAACCGTGCCGCCAGCAGCACGATGTCCTCGGAGGAGTCCGCCGGTGCGGCGGGCCCGTCCCCTTCGCCGTCCGGGAGCACCGTGCGCAGGATGTGGTCGCAGATGGCGCCCGGGTCCTCGCGGGCGCTACGGGGGATCCCCGCGGCGGCGGCGTGCAGCCGCGCGTACGCCCGGTCCATCGGGTCCCCGGTGCGCCGGAGCAGTCCGTCCGTGTAGAGCAGCACCGTTTCTCCGGGCGCGGGCTCGATCTCCACGCTCGGCGCCTCCCAGCAGGACAGCATTCCGAGGGGCGCGGAGAGGGTGGTCTCCACGTACTCGGTGCGCCGCTCGCCGATCAGCAGCGGCGGGGTGTGACCGGCCCCGGCGAGGATGAGCTTCCTCCCCGGGCCGTTCGAGTTCGGGCCCCCGGCGGGCTCGCAGTAGGCGAAGAGCGCGGTCGCCGAGCGCGCGGGCTCGGTCAGGCGCAGCAGCAGTTCCAGGTCGGAGAGGACGGCGACGGGGTCCTCGCCCTCCATGACGGCGTACGCCCGCAGCGAGGCGCGCAGCCGGCCCATCGCGGCGACGGCGCTCGGTCCCGAGCCGGTGACGGAGCCCACGGCCAGGCCGAGGGCGCCCTCCGGCAGCGGCAGCGCGTCGTACCAGTCGCCTCCGCCGTGCGGGCCGGTGTGGTGCCGGGCGGCGAGCTGGACCCCGGAGATCCGGGGGAGCCGGCTGGGCAGCAGTTCCTCGGCGACGGTGGCCAGGCTGGAGCGGGCGCGCTCCACCTCCAGCATCCGGGCCAGGTGCTCGGCGGCGTGCCGGACGTACAGCCCGGCCAGGTCGCGCTGGCGGTCGTTGGGCTCGGCCTGTTCGTCGTAGAGCCAGACGGCCGCTCCGAGCCGGCCGGTGGCTTCGGCGGTCAGCGGCAGCGCGTAGCTGGCGGCGTAGCCGAGGCGGGCGGCGACCTCGCGGTGGCGCGGGTCGACGGGGGTGGCGTAGCCGCCGGCACTGGGTCCGGGGACCGTGCCGGGCTCGGGCAGGAACTCCGAGCCGCCGTGGGCGTCGGGCAGGCCGTCGAGGATGCGGCCGTAGGAGGTGGCGCTGCGCGGCACGGTCTCGATGTGCCCGAGGTCGGCGTGGCCGAGGCCGAGGCCGATGGTGCTGGTGGGGCCGAGTCCGTCGGAGGGCTCCAGGACGATCAGGCCGCGCCGGGCGCCGACGAGGGCCGCGCCCGCCCGTAGGAACTCCTGGAGGGAAGAGGTGAGGTCACCGGCGCGGGCGAGCCGTTCGGTGAGCTCGTGGAGGGTGGTGAGGTCGGAGACCATCCCGGCGAGACGGTCCTGAATGACCGAGCTCGCGGCGGGGTTCTGCGCCGGCGTGTGGGCCGATCGCGGGCTCGTCGAGGTGGACACGGCCGTGGGCGCCGGTGTGGGCGCCACAGTGTGCGGGGACGCTGTGACAGCTGGATCGATTCCAGCCACTTTCGGCAGATGCGGGGCGCTCATGGCGTCCGCCTTTCCAGCTGGTGCGATTCGCCATATAGCATCGCAAACCCCCAGATCATGCTGCGCCGCTATCAATGAATCCACATCTACACGCACACAAGGAGCGATGTCCAGCATTGCCCAGGTGGGAATCCTGGTGTCCGTGAGACGGCAACTCACTGTCCGGTCAGGGCTAGAACTTGGCCGGAAAAAGCGGGACGCGGACGGTTTTTGCGGTCGACTGGGCGAGTCCGTCGGCCGGTCCGGGTACGTAATCCGTTGCACCCGGGGAGAGTTGGCGCATCCCGGCGCCCGCCGGGAACCGACGGGCGCGGCCCGTCGTCCCCATCGACGACAGCCGTCCCCCGCACGGTCCCGGGTCGCGCACCGCCCCCGACGGACGTTTCATGGACCCGTAAGAAAACTGCACGAACCGTGTGAACCTGCTTCAGGCGGACAGTGACGCGAAACGTGTACGTGTGGTGAACCACCGCTTACATGGTGTGATGTGGCCCTCGGCGTTCAACGGAAAGGAACGAGCGCTCATGCGCGAGATCCTCGGAAGGCGTCTCCAGCGGCTCCGCAATCGCTTGCAATCCCTGCGCCCAGCCCCGCCGCAGGGTGATGCGCCGGCCCTCCTCGACGCGGCGCTGACCTGCGCCGTCACCTGGCACTGGCCCGTGCTGCCGGGCGTCGGACGCTCCGGCGCCGACAGCGCGCGGTGCGCCTGCCCCGACCCCGACTGCGTCGTACCCGGCGCGCACCCCTTCGATCCCGGGCTGCTCGCGGCCACCACCGACCCCCGAATGGTGGCCTGGTGGTGGGCCAACCGGGCGGCCGCCCCGATCCTGCTGGCCACCGGCGGGAGCGCGCCCTGCGCGGTGAGCCTGCCCGCGGCGGCGGCCGCGCGTGCCGTCGTACGACTGGACGCCGAGGGGATGCGGCTCGGGCCGATCGTGGCCACGCCCACGCGGTGGTCGCTGCTCGTGGCGCCGTACTCGCTGGAGCGGCTCGGCGAGATCCTCTACGCCAAGGACCACGTGCCCTCCTCGCTGCGTTTCCACGGCGAGGGCGGCTACTTGCTGCTCCCGCCCTCCCCCGCGGTGGGCGGCGGTCAGGTGCGGTGGGAACGCGAGCCCGCGGGGTCCGGGGAGATCTGGCTGCCGGAAGTGGAGGCGGTCGTGGACGCGCTGGTGGAGGCGAGCAGCGGGGCGCCGGGCGGCGGGAGCCGACTCGCGTACTGAGCTCGTGGGCTGGCGGATCACTCGTACGGGTGCCAGCGAGACGAGTTTCCAAGGGAATTGGGCGCGGGGATCTCTCCGCCCCATTCCCGCATCGCTATCTTCGGCGAATGAATCTCCGCCTGATCGGTATCGGCGCCGGTGTGTTGATCATCTTGTCGCTCCCGTTGGCGGGAGCGATCGCCGGGCCGGATTTCGCCGGTCAGAGCGATGGAAAGGGTGGCGGGTTGCTCTCCACCTTCGGCCTCGGGCGCGCGTCCGAGGACGCTCCGGGAAGATCCGGTTCCGGGGATCTCGCCGATTCGGCGGGCTCGGGCGCGAGTTCCGCCCCCGGCCGGTCCCGTACGCAGGCCCCCGCCGCGGCGCCGGCCGGCCCGGGCCCGGCCGAGCAGCCGCGTACGGACGCCCGCTGCGGACCCGAACTGTCCTCCCCGCAAGGGGTGGAGGCGCAGACCTGCGTCCTGTCGGGCGAGGGCCGGACGTGGGGGCGCAGCTACTACCGGAACACCAGCGGCCGTGCGCTCGACGCGGTGCTCACGGTGATGGGTCCGGCGGGGCGCACGGTGCAGATCCGCTGTGCGGTCGGCGCGGCTGACGAACCGGGGCTGTGCGAGACGCCGGGGGAGGAGTCGGCCGGGGTTCCGGCGGACTACTCGGCCGTAGCGGAGTTTGCAGTTCCGGATGATGAAGGAGCCCTGCTCCTGCGGTCCGGGAGCAACTCACCGGTCCGGGGCGACGGTTGAGCGTCACCGGAAAATCAAGGGCCCGGTCGCTGGCGACGGGGGATGCACCAGCGACCGGGCTACAAGAACGGTAACAAGAGATCGCCTGTTCGCAAATTCGATCTCTAATATTCGGACACCGATTTGCAGGCGATTAGCGGGAGTTGTGACTCCGATCACCGGTGGCCGGCCCGCGAACGGGCCGGCCGTCCGGTCAGCTGAGCGTGACCTGGCGGTTGGTGAGTCCGCCGCGCGCCCGGCGCTCCTCCGTGGTCAGCGGCGCGTCCGTGGCGAGAGCCGCGGCGAGCCGCTCCGCGAGCTCGGCCGCGGGCTTCTCCACGTCCTCGGCCGAGACTCCGGTCGGGAGGTCCCAGACGGGGACCATCAGGCCGTGGGCGCGGAAGGAGCCGACCAGCTTGGTGCCCTCGCCGAGCGAGGACGTTCCCGCGGCGGACAGGCGCGCGAGCGCGTCGAGCAGCTTCTCCTCGGGGTGCGGCATGACCCAGCGCAGGTGGTTCTTGTCCGGGGTCTCGCACCAGTAGGCGGCATCCACGCCGGTCAGCTTGACGGTCGGGATGGCGGCCGCGTTGGCGCGCTCCAGGGAGGCGGCGACCTCCGGGGAGGCGTTCTGGACGTCCTCCGCTTCCGGAATCCAGAATTCGAACCCGCTGTGGACAACCGGCTCGAAACCGCCGTCCACGGACAGGAGATCCTGAAGTCGCGGACCCTCGGCCGGAACCCGGCGGGCGGCGACGACGGTGCCGGGCTCGGCCACGAGGGCGCGCTCCAGGGTGTCGGCCATGTCCCGGGCGAGGTCGCCGCTGGTCGAGTCGTTCTGCAGGCCGAGCAGGACGGAGCCGTCCTCGCGGCGCAGCGCCGGCGAGGCCAGCGGGAGCACGGTCACCAGCGTGACGGAGGGGACGCCCTCGGGCAGCCCGTCCTTGAGGGTGAGCGGCACGGTGGCGGCGGGGACGAGCTCGCGCAGCGCCACCCAGTCGCACTCGCCGGGCAGGCCCTCGAACGGGCGGGCCACGTGCTCGGTGACGGCGTGCGCGGCGGCCGCGCCGTGGCAGGCCTTGTAACGGCGCCCGGATCCGCAGGGGCAGGGCTCGCGAGCGCCCACCACCGGGATCTCCCCGTTGTTGAGCTGCGGCTTTGCGGACTTCGCGGCGGGGCGCTTCTTGGCCATCGTGGGTGTCTCCCGGTTGCGGCGGTACGGCGTCGGTCTGGGCGCGAGCCTAGCCGTTCGTACCGCCACAACCGGTGGTGTGCGGCCGGGAGCACGGTCGGCGTGCGCTCCCGGACGGCCGCCATCGGTCCACCCGCGGTCGGGGATCGGTCGGATCAGGGATCCAGATCGCCGAAGGCCGTACTGAAATCGATCGCCGGGGACGCAACGCGCGTAGCGAAATCCTCGTGCCGGGTCCCACAGGCAACGGTCGCCCATACGGTGACCTCGCCCGCCGCTCCGTCCCGGACACCCCAGTCCTGGGCCAGGGCGCTGATGATGTTCAGCCCCCGCCCGCCCCGTGCGGTGACCGAAGGCTTGGCCGGGATGGGGCGGGTGGGCCCGCCTCCGTCCGTGACCTCGACCGTCAGCCGCCCCGCCTTGTCGACGTGCCACGACGCGCGTATCCCGCCGTCACCAATCTCCCGTGTGCCCAGTGGTCTGCCGTGCCGGCAGGCGTTGCTGAGCAGTTCGGAAAGGATCAGTACGGCGTCATCCACGATCGATTCGGACACCCCGCCGATGCGCAGCTGCTCGCGCATCCGGTGCCTCGCCTCGCCCACGCCCGCAGGACCATGGGACACGTCCATGCACGACGACGTGGGCACTTCTTGTGCCACCATCAACGCCACCCCCGGAACCTCCTTAGCCCCACGCATGGTCTGGATGCCCCAATGGCCTGGACCGGAAACCGACGGACCGGCGCCCTCTGACGCATTCACGGCGACCGAACGCGGAGTGGATGCGCCGGTGCACACCCTGTAACGGGTGGTTCGCGTGGGACGGAAGCGCAAAACGGGATGTCAGCGGCCCAGCTGTGACAAAACCTGTCGAGGTCGGTTCGTGATGATCGCTTCCACGCCCAGATCAGCGCAGAGCTGAACGTCTTCCGGATCGTTCACGGTCCATACGTGAACGGAGTGCCCCGCGGCCTGAAGTTTGCGGATGAAGCCCGGGTGGTTGCGCACGATCCGCATCCCGGGCCCGGCGATCCGTACTCCGGCGGGCAGCCGCCCGTCCCGCATCCGGGGCGAGATGAACTGCATCAGGTACACGGTCGGGACCGTCGGCGCGGCCGCCCGCATCCGGTGCAGGGAGCGCGCGGAGAAGCTCATCACCCGGACCGGATGCGGCCCCTCGGCGGGCGGGGCGTCCAGCGCGAAGCGCTTGAGGAGGAAGAGCAGGCGCTCCTCCACCTGTCCGGCCCAGCGGGTCGGGTGCTTCGTCTCGATCGCCAGCTGTACCGGCCGCCCGGCGTCCGCGACCAGCTCCAGCAGGCGCTCCAGGGTGAGCACGGAGGTCCGCTCGGGGTCCGCGTCCCAGTCGGGAGACTCCTCCCGGTCCTTCCACGAGCCGAAATCGAGGGCGGCCAGATCGGCCAGCTCCAGGGCCGAGACGGCGCCGCGGCCGTTGGAGGTGCGGTTCACCCGCCGGTCGTGGACCAGGACCAGGTGGCCGTCGGCCGTGAGCCGGACATCGCATTCGAGGGCGTCGGCCCCGTCCTCGATCGCCTTGCGGTAGGCGGCCAGCGTGTGTTCGGGGGCATCCTCCGAGGCGCCGCGGTGGGCGACGACCTGGATGGGGCGCGGCGTTGCGTGGGTCACCGGCTCAATGGTGCCACCGAGAGGGGCCCGGGTGTCGCGGAGGGCTCGGCGGGTGCTTCTGGGGATGCGCCAGAAATGTCGGAGATAAAGGATGGGGGAGACTCACAGGTCCGGCTTACAGTGCTCTGACGGGGCATGGGAAAGGCTTTGCCCAGGAACTTGTACGGCACGTCGAACGTTCAGTCGGACCGATATCGCCCGTATTTCTGAAGCCGTGTGTGACGAGGAGAGAGCGCTGTGAGCACCGAGAACGAGGGCACCGCGGCCCCGACGCCCCCCGCGGCTCCGCCCGTACGCCCGGTGGCCGCGCCCGTCGACGCCGCGCCGGCCGCGCCCCCCGCGCCGACGTCCGCGGAGCCGGTGACGCAGCAGCTGCCGCCGACGGCCGCGCCCGGAGCCGAACCGACCCAGCAGCTCCCCCGGACTCCGGCGGCCCAGCCCGCGCCGGTCCAGCCCGCCGCGGCCGTCCAGCCCCCGGCTCCCGCGTCGTACCCGGCTCCCGCGCAGGCGCCGTACCCGGCTCCCGCGTACGCCGAGAACCCGGTCCCGCCGGTCACCCCGGCCTACGCCGAGGCCCCCGCTCCCGCGCCGCAGGCGATGGGCGCCGAGGGCTGGCCGCCCCCGCCCCCCGCGGCTCCCGCGTACGGGGCCGGTGACGGCCAGGGCGGTGGCGGCTGGGGCGTGCCCCTGGCCACCGACGGCGCCCCGCAGCCCAAGCGGAAGGGCAAGGGCGGCCTGGTCGCGGGCGTGCTCGCGGCGGCCCTCATCGCGGGCGGCGTCGGCGGCGGAGTCGGCTACTGGGCCGCCGACCGCAGTGCCAACGGCTCCGGCTCGACCACGGTCAGCGCCGGCAACACCCCCAAGGACCTCAAGCGCGATGCCGGCTCCGTCGCGGGCCTGGCCGCCGGCGCGCTGCCCAGCGTCGTCACCATCGAGGCCTCGGCCGGCGACGGCGAGGGTGGCACCGGCACCGGGTTCGTCTACGACCAGCAGGGCCACATCCTCACGAACAACCACGTGGTCGCCTCCGCGGCCAACGGCGGCAAGCTCAGCGCGACCTTCTCCGACGGCAAGAAGTACGAGGCCGAGGTCGTCGGCCGGGCCCAGGGGTACGACGTCGCCGTCATCAAGCTGAAGAACCCGCCGTCCGGGCTCAAGCCGCTGCCCCTCGGCGACTCGGACAAGGTCGCCGTCGGCGACTCGACCATCGCGATCGGTGCTCCGTTCGGCCTGTCCAACACGGTCACCACCGGAATCGTCAGCGCCAAGAACCGCCCGGTCGCCTCCGGTGACGGCTCCGGCGGGAAGAACTCGTACATGAGCGCCCTCCAGACGGACGCCTCGATCAACCCGGGCAACTCCGGCGGTCCGCTGCTCGACAGCCGCGGCGCGGTCATCGGCATCAACTCCGCGATCCAGTCCGCCGGCAACGGCGGCTTCGGCGGCGGTCAGGCCGGTTCCATCGGCCTCGGTTTCGCCATCCCGGTCAACCAGGCGAAGAACGTCGCCGAATCGCTGATCAAGACGGGCAAGCCCGTCTACCCGGTGATCTCGGTCTCCGTGGACCTCGCCGCCAAGACCGACGGCGCGAAGATCTCCGAGACGGGCGCCTCGGCCGGCGAGCTCGTCGACCCGAGCGGCCCGGCGGGCAAGGCGGGTCTCAAGCCCGGCGACGTCATCACCGAGTTCGGCGGCAAGCCGATCGACAGCGGCCCGACCCTGATCAGCGAGATCTGGACGTACAAGCCGGGCGACACGGTGAAGCTGACCTACCTGCGCGGCGGCAAGCCGACCACCGTGGACATCACGCTCGGCTCGCGGGTCGGCGACAAGTAGCAGCGGGACCAACTGGCTTGATGGCGAGGGGCCGTAGGCGCGATTGTGCCTGCGGCCCCTCCCAACGTCCGCTTATGCTTCGACCGTGTTCGATTCGCGGCACATACGGACGTTCCACCAGGTGGTCGCCTCGGGGTCCTACTCGGCCGCCGCCCGGGTCCTCGGGTACACCCAGCCCGCGATCACCCAGCAGATGAAGGCCCTCGAACGCGCCGTCGGCACCCCGCTGTTCACCCGCGTGGGACGCCGCATGCAGCTCACCGAGGCCGGGGAATCGATGGCCCGGCACGCGGAGGCCATCCTCGGCAGCCTCTCCGCCGCCGAGGCCCAGCTGAAGGCGTACGCCCGGCTGCGCACCGGCCGCGTTCGGCTGTGCGGCTTCCCCAGCGCCAACGTCACGCTGGTCCCCGAAGCCCTGAGCAGCCTGGCCAAAGAGCATCCGGGCATCCAGGTCGAGCTGCTGGAGGGGGAGCCCCCGGACTCCTTGCGCAGGCTGGAGCGGGGCGAGTGCGACATCACCCTGGCCTTCACCTATCCCGGCCTGCACGAGGAGGTCCCGGAGGAGGTCGCCGAGGTCAGGCTCATGGAGGACCAGCTGACGGTGCTGCTGCCGACCGGGCACCCGCTGGCCCGGCGGCGGGCCGTGCACCTCGCGGACCTCTCCGAGGAGCGGTGGATCGCCGGCTGCCCGCGCTGCCGGGCGAACCTTCTGCACGAATGCGCGGGGCTCGGCTTCGTCCCCGACATCCGCTTCGCCACCGATGACAACCTGGTGGTCCAGAGCCTGGTCGCACAGGGCCTGGGCGTGGCCATGATGCCCGCGCTGGTGCTGCCCTCGCTCTCGCTGAGCAAGGTGTGCGGGCGGGCCCTGCTGCCGGCCGCCCGCCGTCACATCGCCGCCCACGTGTACCGCGACCATCTGCGGGTCCCGGCGACTGCGGTGGTGCTGGAGGCCCTGAGGCAGGCGGCCTCGAACCGCGTCGGCTGCTGAACCGGTCCGCCGGAGGCTCCCCCTCCTCCCCCAATCCATAAGCCGGGCTTGGGATTTCAGCTCATAACTGTCGTTGGACGTGATGGGTGGGTTCCTCGACGCTCCCCCTATGACCACCACCACGCCGGCCCGCACGACCGCGAGGACGGCCGCCCTCGTCAGTGAGATCCGTACGGTCGTGGAGCGGGGGCTGGCCCCCGACCTGACCGCCTACCTGGTCGGCGAACGCCTCGCCCCGCATCTGGGAACGCCCGGTCTGCTCACCGCCGGGCAGCGCGAGGGGCACCCCGACCGCTACCGGCAGCACGTCCTGCACGCGGAGCCGGACGGGAGCTTCTCCGTGGTGGCCCTGGTCTGGCTGCCGGGTCAGGAGACCGCCATCCACGACCACGTCTCGTGGTGCGTGGCCGGGGTGCACGAGGGCGAGGAGAGTGAGCTCCGCTACCGCCTCGCCCCCGCCACGGCCACCGCCGGAGCCCGGCTGGTGGCGACCGAGCACGTGGTCAACGGCCCCGGCGACGTCTGCGGGTTCGCCCCGCCCGGCGACATCCACAAGGTCCGCAACTCCTGTCGCACGAAGGCGATATCCCTGCACGTCTACGGGGCGGACGTCATACGCCTCGGCAGCAGTGTCCGCCGCGTCTACACGCTGCCGACCGACTGATGGCCATCCTCAACCGCCCGGTGCGCGGGGCGGGATCCCCGGTTCCGGTCGTTGTTTCACGTGAAACAACGTCACCGTGGCCCGGGTTGGCCCTCGCGGCGGCCGGAGTCCTGATCGCCTGGTCGGTGCACCGGCTGGTGCCCTGGGCTCCGATGCTGACGGTGTCGGTGGTGCTCGGCATCACCGCGGCTCATCTGCCCGGCCTACGGGGCTTCGTACGGGGCCCCGCGCGCCCGGGACTCTCCCTGGCCGGGCGTCGCCTGATGCGGATCGGCATCGTCCTGCTGGGCCTGGCGCTGGGGCTGGACGAGGTGCTCGGGCTGGGCTGGGCCACCGTGGCGATGGTCGCCGGGGTGGTGGCGGCGACCTTCCTCGGCACCCTCTGGCTCGGCCGGCGACTCGGACTCCCCGGGGACCAGCCGTTGCTGATCGCCACCGGGTACTCGATCTGCGGAGCCTCGGCCATCGGGGCGGTCAGCCAGGTGTCGGGCAGCGACGAGGAGGACGTGGCCTCCTCGGTGGCCCTGGTCACCCTGTGCGGGACCCTCGCCATCGCCGTCCTCCCGCTCCTCCAGTCCCCCCTCGGCCTGTCCGACCCGGACTTCGGCCGCTGGGTGGGCGCGAGCGTCCACGACGTCGGCCAGGTGGTGGCGACCGCCCAGACGGCCGGCCCGGGCGCCCTCGGGGAAGCGGTGCTGATCAAGCTGATGCGCGTGGCGCTGCTGGCTCCGCTGGTCGCGGCGGTGGCCTTCTCGGTACGGGCCCGCCGGCGCGGAGCACGCACGTCCTCGGGACGCCGACCGGCTCCGGTGCCCCTGTTCGTGGCCGGGTTCCTCGCGGCGGCCGCGCTGCGCGCCACCGGCATCCTGCCGGAGGCGGCGCTGGAAGGGGCGCACACCGCCCAGGAACTCCTGCTGGCCGCCGCCCTGTTCGGCCTGGGCAGCGCGGTCCACTTGCCCACCCTGTCCCGTACCGGCGGCCGGGCGGCCCTCCTGGGCCTCGCGGCCTGGGTGGTCGTGGCCGGAGCCTCGTACGCGGGCGTCCTCCTCACCATCTGACGTCAGCGCACCCTCACGAAGATCGCCCGCCCCCTCATCCCCAGCGCCGCCCACCCCCACCGCCCGGTACTCTGTACCCGCCAGGTGGGTTGCCCGAGCGGCCTAAGGGAACGGTCTTGAAAACCGTCGTGGCGCGAGTCACCGTGGGTTCAAATCCCACACCCACCGCCAGGTCAGAGAAGTAGCAGCTCAGAGGGCGGGTACCCGAATCTGGTGCCCGCCCTCTGCGTTTGGGTCTCAGTCCTCGGCCAGGGCGTTCGCGGTGGCCAGGGCGAAGCCCTCGGGGTTGTCGAGCATGATGTTGTGCCCGCAGTCCGGGATGGGGACGACGGCCACTCCGGCCGCCTCCAGGGCCTCGGTCCCGGGGAGGGCGCCGTCCTTGGCCGGGAGGAGGTAGCTGCGCGGGATCTTCAGCTCCAACAGCAGCTCCCGCATCGTCGGCGTGGTGCCCGCCGCCAGGTGCACGGCGCTGCGGTGCAGGGCGACGCGGCCCGCCAGTCGCATCGTGGACCACCAGTGGGCGCCGACCCGGTCGCGCACCTCGGCCCAGCCGCCGGCCAGGAACTCCTTCTCGGTGTAGGTGGCGAGCCCGCTGCTGCCCGCGACGGCGGGGTTGGGCGGGGTGGGGTCCAAGTTGGCGTCGACCAGCACCAGCCGGGACACGAGGTGGGGGTGCCGGTCGGCCAGCACGATGGCGACCGCGCCGCCCATGCTGTGCGCGATCAGCTCGGCGGCGCCGGTGCCGGCCTGCTCCAGCGCGGCGGCGAGAGCGTCGGCGTGGGCCTCCAGCGTGTACGAGAAGTCCTCGGGCCGGTCACTGTGCCCGTGCCCCAGCAGGTCGATCAGCAGGGAGCGCCGCCCCGCGAGCAGCGGATGCACGGCGCTCGCCGCGAAGTACGCGGGCGAGGTGGATCCCAGCCCGTGCAGGTAGATCCGAGCCGGTCCGGCCCCGGGCAGTTCCACCCAGCGGATCCGGTCACCGTCCGCTGTGACAACGGCACTTTGCATCCCGAACTCCCCCAAGTCGATGTGGAGCACGAGCGTAATGGTTCCGCCTCACCGGTGAGCCGCGGAGTCAGCCGAACCAGACGACCAGGCGGACGCCCACGTCCCCGTGTAGGCCCGCCAGGGTGCGCATGACGGACCAGACGGCGCCCCAGTCGCTGTCGGGCACGGCGTCCCGGCGGCGCAGCCGGCCGACGCGGAAGAGGCGGTCGCCGTCGGGCCACTCCGTGCCCTCCGGATGGGTGCGGCCGGCGTGGTGGAGGGCTTGGGGATCGGTGATGCCGGACAGCTCGGCGAAGCGGGTGAGGCCGGTGTTCCTGCCGTAAAGCTCCCAGGCTCCACCGGGGTCGCGCCGGTACTCGTGGACGCAGTCGTCGACCTCGTTCGAGAGCCCGTCCCAGTCCGCGGCTGCCAGCTCCGCCCAGGTGATCCAGGACGAGCCCCTCGAGTCCGCTCCCCACGACTCGAAGGCGGTGCGGGTCTCCTGGGACGCGTCCTCGGGGAGGCCGCGCTGGTCGGCGAGGGGACGGAACACGGTGGGCTCGCGCACGCCGAACAGCGACCCGAAGGCGACGTAGGAACGACCGTTGTAGAGGTCCGCTATGTCGGCGGCCTTGCTCCAGCTGCGGTCGTCCTCGTCCAGCCAGCGATCCCAGCGGCATTCGATGAAGCCGTAGATGTCGGTTCCCATGCCCGGCATTCTGCGCGGCGGGGCAGGGACGAGCGAGCGGATTTGCGGCGTCCCGGCCGCCGGCAAGGGTGGGTGCCCGGCCGGGCACCCACCGGACGGCCCGGTCAGTAGTCCTTGAGGGTGATGGAGTTCGCGGCCTTCTGGATGGGCTCCATGACCTTGTTCATCATCCGCTCCTTGCCCGGCAGGCGGCCCAGGAGGGAGAGGAGGGTCAGCTGGACGGAGATCTGGCGCTTGGTCCGCATCACCATGTGCTTGATGTTCGAGGGGCCGAGCTTCTGGTTCTCCTCCGCGAAGCCGCGCATCTCGCGCTCGTACGCCGCGAAGCCGGTCGTGTGGTCGCCGTCGGCCGCGGCGAGCTCGCCCGCCAGGACGTAGGCGCCGACCAGGGCCAGGCTCGCGCCCTGCCCGGAAGCGGGCGAGGCGCAGTACGCGGCGTCGCCGATCAGGGCGGTGCGGCCCTTCGACCAGTGGTCCAGGTGGGCCTGGCTGAGGGAGTCGAAGTAGAAGTCCTGAGCCCCGTCCAGCGCCGCGAGGAGCCGGGGCACCTCCCAGGACTCCCCCGCGTACGCCTCCGCGAGCAGCTTCTTCTGCTGGGTGACGTCGTGGTGGTCGTACTCCAGCGGCTCCGAGGCGAAGAAGAACATCGCCTTCGCGCCCGTGTCCTTGGCCGTGCTGTATGTCAGGGCCGTGCGCAGGGGGGAGACGTAGGTCAGCTCCCAGCGGTCGAGGTCGAGGTGGTTGGGGACGCTGTAGATCGAGACGTAGTAGCCGAGGTCCCGGATGAACCGTTCCTCCGGGCCGAAGACCAGGGATCGGGTGTGGGAGTGCAGCCCGTCGGCGCCGATGACCAGGTCGAAGACGCGGCGCGCGCCGCTGTCGAACGCCACCTCGATGCCCTCGGCGGTCTCCGTGGCGGAGGCGATGGAGTCGCCGAAGAGGTACTCGACGCCGTCGGCTCCGTCGACGGTGAGGTCGTAGAGGATCCGGTTGAGGTCACCGCGCAGGATCTCCGCGTCGTGGCCCGCGCGGCCACCGAAGGTGTCCCCGTCGAGCGTCGCCACCCGCTTGCCCGCCGCGTTGACGATGGAGCCGCCCTGGACGTCGGTCCGCTGGGCGCGAACCGTGTCGAGGACCCCGGCACGGGAGACCACGTCGAGCGCGGCACCCCGGATGTCGATCTTGTAGCCGCCCTCCCGGAGGGCGGAGGCGCGCTCGACCACGGTGGGCCGGAAGCCGTGGTGGCGCAGCCAGTGGGCCAAGGCGGTGCCCGCGATGCCTGCACCGGAAATCAGTACGTCTCGGTTCTGCATGGAAACCTGGTCCCCCGACCATGAGAAGAAGATCCGCCGCGCCGTCGATGGAGCATGCTGGGCGGGCTGAGTAGATGTCAACATCCGTCCGTGGACGGGGAGATGGCGTACTTCCGGTAGGAGTCCGGCCCGGGTCCGCTGGAGCTTCCAGGGGTGGGTCCACGCGGGATCTGCGGGGGATCCGTGGGTGGATCCAAGGGGCGGGGATTATGCGATTAGCCCCTTTGAGTGGTGTTTGTCGGAAGATCGGCGCGCGTCGTGGAGGTGTTCCGGTTGCGCCCGCATCATCACGAATGTATTCAGATCCGCCCGTCGGAACATCGCGAAAAGAGGGACCCGTCATGGCTCACCGCAGCACCATCACGTCGATCTGGACCACCGTCCTCGCGGCCCTCATGGCCGTCCTCGCCTCCTTCGGCTTCGGCGCCAAGGTCGCCCAGGCCGCCGCCACCCCGCTCTCCTCCTCCCCCGCCGCCGCCCCCGCGGCCGTCGCGGTGAACCGGCCGGCCTTCATGGCCCGGCGGACCTGGAGGGCGATGATGCGCGGTGGTTCGCTCCCGCCCACCATCAAGCAGCGCATCCGCGCCGAGGCCCACGGCAAGACCCCGTCCGTCCGCCGCTCCACCACCGCCCTGGCCGCCGGCTCCGGATCCGAGTCCGCTTACGGAGTGGACGAAAGCGTCCGCAGCGCAACGCTCGCCGCGGCGGTCCGCGTCGGAGCCGCCCGCCGGGAGATGGCGCTCGCCGCGTAGTGCGCGGCACGGAGCGCTCGTACCGCGCAGACGCGGGACCCGATGGCTACGGAAACGGTTGGCCACGGAACCACTGACCGTGTGATCCGTTGATCGCAGGACGCAGGACGCAGGACGCAGGACGCAGGACGCAGGACGCAGGACGCAGGACGCAGGACGCAGGACGCAGGACGCAGGACGCAGGACCGTTT
>NZ_JBIAPV010000007.1:21220-112218 GCF_042888445.1 Streptomyces sp. NPDC002886 | reverse complement strand
ACGCAGGACGCAGGACGCAGGACGCAGGACGCAGGACGCAGGACGCAGGACGCAGGACGCAGGACGCAGGACGCAGGACGCAGGACGCAGGACCGTTTGCCCGCAGGACGCAGTGCGCGCAGGTGCAAGCAGTAGGGCCCAGTGCGCGGCGCCCCGTAGGCACGACACGACAGCACCCGGTGCGCGTACCCGGGTCGGCACCCAGGTCCGCCGGTACGCCGCGGCAAGCGTGAGTACGCAGGAGCACCACAGGAGAGCGCGGGAGCACCACAGGACAGACGCAGCAGAACGCGAGAGCAGCACAGCGCACAGGCGCTGGAGCCCGGTCGGTCGGTGTGAGCAGGCCGCGACCGCGGATCGCGCCGTGAAGGTGCCCCGGAGCGGGGCACAGTGGGAAGGCCCCGGCGAGCGCCGGGGGCGTGCGGGGGGCGTGAAGCTTGGCAGCGCAGGGCCGCAGGCCCGGGAGACGGTGGGGTTCCCGGACGGCGCGGCCCTTTTCGGCATGTCCGGGGCCGGCCGGTTTGGCGGAACGGTTCGCCCCTTGCCCGGCGGGGGTTTCAGCGGGTCTCAAGGCGCTGACCTGGGGCGTCGGGGGCGCGAATGGGGTTTATCCGATGTTGGTCATGCTTGCGGGGGAATCGGGGACTCCGGGGTGGTTCGCCGGGGATTCGGTGGGCAACTCTGGTGTCGCGACGTCGTCACCACACGGAACGACCGAGGCGGTCGGCCAACTGCCTTGGAGTGAACCCCACTTCGGTTTTCTGGAGGATACAGACATGGCAAGCATCCGTACCGCCCGCGTCATCGCCGCCGTCGCCGCTCTCCCCCTCGCCGTCGCCCTCTTCGGCGGGGTGGCATCGGCCGACAACGGTTCCTTCGCGAACGACGGATCGAATGCGAGCGTCGCCAGCATCATCGGCAGCGGCGTGGGTGGCAGCAACCACGGAAACTCCTCCACCTCACAGCAGGTGGCCACCGGATCCGGCGCGTCCAACCAGAACAACACCGCGCAGGTCAACGGCTCGGCCTTCACCGCGATCGAACAGCACAACTCCAACGTCGCCGTGAACTTCTACCCCTGGTGGTAGCCGCGGCCTGAGTCGCACCGACTGCTGAGGGCGCCCGCGCGACCGGACCGGCTGGGGTCCGGTAGTGCGGGCGCCCCCGTGCGTGTACGTGCTCCGTCACAGCGCCTCGGCCTTGACATCCACCTGGAATCTGACGGACAGTCAGGTTCACTTGATGATGTGATGCCGGGAGGCCAGCGCCGTGCACCTCGCCCCGACCGAAGGCCAGTTGCGGCTCCGCTCCGAGCTGCGGGAGTACTTCGGAAACCTGCTGCCGGACGGGGTGCCCGAGGACCCCGCCGAGCAGCGCGCACTCCTGCGCCGGATAGGCGCCGACGGACTGCTCGGGCTCGGCTGGCCCGTCGAGTACGGAGGCCAGGGCCGCGGCCCGGACGAGCAGTTCGTGTTCTTCGACGAGGCCTACCGGGCCGGCGCCCCCGTCTCCATGGTCACCCTCAACACCGTGGGCCCGACCCTGATGAAGTACGGGACGCAGGAGCAGAAGGATTTCTTCCTGCCCCGGATCCTCAAGGGCGAACTCGTCTTCGCCATCGGCTACTCCGAGCCCGAGGCGGGCACCGACCTCGCCTCCCTGCGCACGAGGGCCGTCCGTGACGAAGAGGGCTGGCTGATCGACGGCCAGAAGATCTTCACGTCCAACGCCCAGAACGCCGACTGGATCTGGCTCGCCTGCCGCACCGACCCGGAAGCCCCCAAGCACAAGGGCATCTCCATTATCCTGGTGCCCACCGACGACCCCGGCTTCGCCTGGACCCCGATCGACACGGTCGGCGGCCTGACCACGACCGCCACGTACTACGACTCCATCCGCGTGCCGGCCGGCAACCTCGTCGGCCCCGAGCACGGCGGCTGGGGCCTGATCACCAACCAGCTCAACCACGAGCGCGTCGCCCTCGCCGCCATCGGCATGCAGGCCGAGGACTTCTACCGGGGCGCGCTCGACCACGCCCGCACCCCCGACCCGGTCACCGGCGAGCGTCCCGCCGACCGCCCCTGGGTGCAGTCGCGGCTCGCGGAGGCCCACGCGCGCCTCGCCGCCGTACGCCTCCTCAACTGGCGCCTCGTCCAGGACGTGGGCGCCGGCACCCTGGCGCCGGGCGACGCGAGCGGCGTGAAGTTCCTGGGCACCGAGTCCACCGTCGAGGTGTACCGGATCTGCCAGGAGGTGGTGGGGGAGGAGGCGCTCATCCGGGGATCGGGCCCCGAGGTCTTCGCGGGCGGCGAGCTGGAGCGGATGAACAGGGCCGCCCAGATCAACACCTTCGGGGGCGGCGTCAGCGAGGTCCAACGGGAGATCGTCGCCATGATGCGGCTCGGTATGAAGGGAAGGAAGCGATGACCGCCAGGCCCGCCACCGACGCCTCCGCGGAAGCGGCGGCACCAGCAGAAGAGACGGAGGCGGCGCGCTTCCACACCCTCCTCGCGTCCTTCGAAGGGCAGCCCGCCGCCACCGCGGGCCAGGGCAAGGACCCCGTCAACGAGCCGATGATCCGCCACTGGTGCGAGGCCATGGGCGATGCCAACCCGGCCTACACCGGGCCGGACGCCATCGCCCCGCCCACGATGCTCCAGGCATGGACGATGGGCGGGCTCTCCGGACACACCGGCCGCTCCTCGGCGTACGACGACCTCCTCGCCCTGCTCGACGGCGCGGGCTGCACCTCCGTCGTCGCCACCGACTGCGAGCAGGAGTACCTGCGACCGCTGCGCCCCGGCGACGCGATCACCTTCGATGCCGTGATCGAGTCGGTGTCGCCGCGCAAGACGACCAAACTGGGCACCGGCCACTTCGTCACCACGCGCATGGACGTCCGCGCGAACGGCGAACTCGCCGGCACCCACCGCTTCCGCATCCTCAAGTACGCCCCGGCGGCGAAGAGGGCCACCGAGGCGACGAAGCCCGCCAAGGCGGCGAAGCCCGCCCAGCCCGCCCGGCGTCCCCGCCCCGTGATCAACCGCGACAACCAGGGCTTCTGGGACGGCGTCCGCGAGCACAAGCTGCTGATCCAGCGCTGCACCGCCTGTGCGACGCTCCGCTTCCCCTGGCTCCCCGGCTGCAATACCTGCGGGAGCCCGGACTGGGACACGGTCGAGGCGTCCGGCGCCGGCACGGTGTTCAGTTACGTGGTCATGCACCACCCGCCCTTCCCCGCCTTCGACCCGCCCTACGCCGTGGCCCTCGTCGAACTCGCCGAAGGGGTCCGCATGGTCAGCAACATCACCGGCGTCCCGTACGACAAGGTCCGCATCGGGCTGCCCGTGCGACTGGAGTTCCTGCGCGTGGACGAGGAACTGGAACTGCCCGTCTTCCGGGGGAGCGAAGCCTGATGGACTTCCACCCCACCGAGGAACAGGCCGCCGCGGCCGGACTCGCCGCCCAGATCTTCGGCGACCTCGCCACCCACGACCGCCTCGGCGCCGCCGGCACCGGCAGCGACGCCGAGCTGTGGAAGGCCCTCACCACCGCCGGACTGACCGCCGCCGTCGAGGACGTCGGCCTGCTCGGCCTGGTGCTCCTGCTGGAGGAACAGGGCCGCACGACCGCGCAGGTCCCGTACGCCGCCACGTGCGTGTACGGGATCCTCGCCCTGGCCCGGCACGGCACCGAGGAGCAGCGGGCCCGGTTGCTCCCGGCGCTCGGTTCCGGCGACGCGGTCGCCACCGGAGCCTTCCCGAACCGCGGCCGGATCACGGCCTCGGCGGACGGCCGGCTGAGTGGCACCGCCCCCGCCGTGCCCTGGCTGCGCGAGGCCACGCACGTCCTGGTCCCGGACCGGACGGGAGCCCTGTGGCTCGTACGGACGGACGCGCCCGGGGTGCGTACGGAGCCGGTGGAGACCACCGCTCCCTGGTCGGCCGGAGGCCTGACGCTGACCGGCGCCGAGGCGGAACCGGTCGGGGCGGAGGGCGCCTGCGCGGACGTGCTGGCCGTCGCCCGAACCGCCTTCGCCGGCCTCCAGGCGGGCGTCTGCGCGGGCTCGCTGGCCCGCGCGGTGGAGTACACCTCCACCCGCGAGCAGTTCGGCCGGCCGCTCTCCACCAACCAGGGGGTCATGCTCCGCGCGGCCGACGCCTACATGGACACCGAGGCGATACGGGTCACCGCGTACGAGGCGGCCTGGCGCGTGGACCAGGGGTTGCCGGCGGGGGAGCACGCCCTGACGGCGGCCTGGTGGGCCTCGGAAGCGGGCAAACGGGTCGTCCACGCGGGCCAGCACCTGCACGGCGGGATGGGCGCCGATCTCGACCATCCCGTCCACCGGCACTTCCTGTGGGGGCGCCAGCTCGACGCGTACCTGGGCTGCGGCAGCGAACTGCTGGCCGAGCTGGGCGCGGTCCTGTCCGAAGACACGCCCGAGGGGGACGAGGCATGAACATCGGCGACACGCTGCCGCCGCTGGAGATACCGGTCAGCCGCACCTTGATCGTCGCGGGCGCGATCGCCTCCCGGGACTACCAGGACGTGCACCACGACGCGGAGCTCGCGCGGGAGAAGGGCTCCCCGGACATCTTCATGAACATCCTGACGACCAACGGCCTGGTCGGCCGGTACGTCACCGACCATCTCGGCCCGCGCGCGGTCCTGCGCAAGGTCGCGATCCGCCTCGGTGCCCCGAACCACCCCGGCGACACCATGACGCTGACCGGCACCGTCACCGCGCTCGACGGGGACACGGCCGAGATCCGCGTGGTCGGCGCCAACGGCGTGGGACACCACGTCACGGGCACCGTCACCGTCACCCTCGCCGCCCCGGAGGGCACCGCATGAGCGTCCGCACCCGTGACCAGCTCGGCGGCCGCGCGGCCATCGCCGGCATCGGCGCGACCGAGTTCTCCAAGGACTCCGGCCGCAGCGAGCTCAAGCTGGCCGTCGAAGCCGTGCACGCGGCCCTCGACGACGCCGGGCTCACCCCCGCCGACGTGGACGGCATGGTCACCTTCACCATGGACACCAGCCCCGAGATCACCGTCGCCCAGGCGGCCGGGATCGGTGACCTCTCCTTCTTCTCCCGCATCCACTACGGCGGCGGCGCCGCCTGCGCGACCGTCCAGCAGGCCGCGCTCGCCGTGGCCACCGGGGTCGCGGAGGTCGTGGTCTGCTACCGCGCCTTCAACGAGCGCTCCGGCCGCCGCTTCGGCTCCGGCGTCCAGCAGCGCGAACCCTCGGCGGAGGGTGCGGCGCTCGGCTGGTCGCTGCCCTGGGGGCTGCTCACCCCGGCCTCCTGGGTGGCCATGACGGCCCAGCGCTACCTGCACGCCTACAACCTGACCCCGGAGGCCTTCGGCCACGTCGCGGTCACCGACCGCCGGCACGCCGCGAACAATCCGGCCGCCTACTTCTACGGCAAGCCCATCACCCTCGCCGACCACGCGGCCTCGCGCTGGATCGTCGAGCCGCTGCGGCTGCTCGACTGCTGCCAGGAGACGGACGGCGGCCAGGCCATCGTCGTCACCACCGCCGAACGGGCCCGTGACCTGCGGCAGAAACCCGCCGTGATCACGGCGGCGGCACAGGGCGCGGGCCGCCGGCAGGAGGCCATGTCCTCCTTCTACCGGGACGGTCTCACCGGGCTCCCGGAGATGGACGTGGTCGCCCGCCAGCTGTGGCGGACCAGTGGACTGCGGCCCTCGGACATCGACGTCGGGATCCTCTACGACCACTTCACGCCGTTCGTCCTGATGCAGCTGGAGGAGTTCGGCTTCTGCGCGCCGGGGGAGGCGGCCGATTTCGTGGCCGCCGACGTGCTGCCGCTCAACACCCACGGGGGCCAGCTCGGGGAGGCGTACCTGCACGGCATGAACGGCATCGCCGAGGCGGTCCGCCAGCTGCGCGGCACCTCCGTCAACCAGGTCTCCGGCGCCGCCCACGCCCTGGTCACAGCCGGTACCGGCGTCCCGACCTCCGGCCTGATCCTGGGCGCGGACGGCTGATCCGTCCTTTCGGGAAGTACCGGGGAAGCCTCGCGGAAGCCCCGCCTCCTCCACCTTCAGGAGGTGGGGCGGGCCCCGCCCCTACAACCTGAGGGGGATCCCGCTTCGGCACTTGCGGCCGATCCGGTGGGGCCGCTCCGCTCCTAGCGTGGAGGCATGACCACGCCTGTGTGCACGCTCGCCTCGAATCCGACGCCGTACCCGTCGTTCTCGGCGTACGTCCGGACCCGCGGCACGGTCCTGATGCGCACCGCGCGCTCGCTCACCGCCAACCCCTGCGACGCCGAGGACCTCCTCCAGACGGCGCTGGCCAAGACCTACGTCGCCTGGGACCGCATCGAGGACCACCGCGCCCTGGACGGGTACGTCCGCCGGGCCCTGGTCAACACCCGCACCAGCCAGTGGCGCAAGCGCAAGGTCGACGAGTTCGTCTGCGACGAGCTTCCCGAGGCCGCCGAACCGCCGGCCGCCGATCCCGCCGAGGCGCAGGCGCTGCGCGACGCGATGTGGCGCGCGGTGACCCGGCTGCCGGACCGGCAGCGGGCGATGGTCGTCCTGCGCTACTACGAGGACCTGAGCGAGGCCCAGACCGCCGAGCTGCTCGGCGTCTCCGTGGGCACGGTCAAGAGCGCCGTCTCCCGGGCGCTGGTCAAGCTCCGCGAGGACCCGGAACTGGCTCCCGTCCGCTGAGCCCGGCTCCGGTCCGACCTCGGTCCGACTCCGGTCCGGCCCCTCCCGGGCGATGTTTCACGTGAAACAACGCCCGCGTTTCTACTCTTGGGTAGTGACAGACCGAGCGGTACGTGCGCAGAATCGCAGCATCCGTAGCCGCCGCAGCGCCGCAGCGCTCACCGGGAGGACGCTTTGCTGAGCACCATGCAGGACGTACCACTCCTCGTCACCCGCATACTGCAGCACGGGATGACGATCCACGGGAAGTCCCAGGTCACGACCTGGACCGGGGAGGCCGAGCCGCACCGCCGCAGCTTCGCCGAGATCGGGACCCGTGCCACGCGCCTGGCCAACGCCCTGCGCGACGAGTTGGGCGTCCGGCAGGACGACCGTGTCGCGACCCTGATGTGGAACAACGCCGAGCACGTCGAGGCGTACTTCGCGATCCCGTCCATGGGCGCCGTCCTGCACACGCTGAACCTGCGGCTCCCTCCCGAGCAACTGGTCTTCATCGTGAACCACGCGGCCGACAAGGTCGTCCTGGTCAACGGCACCCTGCTGCCGCTGCTCGTCCCGCTCCTGCCGCACCTGCCGACGATCGAGCACGTCGTGGTCGCGGGCATCGGCGACCGCTCCGCCCTGGAGGGCCTCGGCGTGCGCGTGCACGAGTACGAGGAGCTCTTGGAGGGCCGCCCGGACACCTACGACTGGCCCGAGCTGGACGAGCGCCAGGCCGCGGCCATGTGCTACACCTCCGGCACCACCGGGGAACCCAAGGGCGTCATCTACTCCCACCGGTCGATCTACCTGCACTCGATGCAGGTCAACATGACCGAGTCGATGGGTCTGACCGACAAGGACACCTCCCTCGTCGTCGTCCCGCAGTTCCACGTCAACGCCTGGGGCCTGCCCCACGCCACCTTCATGACCGGCATCAGCATGCTGATGCCGGACCGCTTCCTGCAGCCCGCCCCGCTCGCCGACATGATCGAGCGCGAGAAGCCCACGCACGCCGCGGCCGTCCCCACGCTCTGGCAGGGACTGCTCGCCGAGGTCACCGCCAACCCGCGCGACCTGACCTCGATGAAGCAGGTCACCATCGGCGGCGCCGCCTGTCCGCCGGCCCTCATGGATGCCTACGACAAGCTGGGCGTGCGCCTCAACCACGCCTGGGGGATGACGGAGACCTCCCCGCTGGGCACCATGGCCCACCCGCCGGCCGGCCTGACTCCGGAGGAGGAGTGGCCGTACCGCATCACCCAGGGCCGTTTCCCGGCGGGCGTCGAGGCGCGCCTGGTCGGCCCCGGCGGTGACCTCCTGCCCTGGGACGGCGAGTCGGCGGGCGAGCTGGAGGTCCGCGGCAGCTGGATCGCGGGTGCCTACTACGGCGGCGCGGCCGGCGAACCCTTCCGCCCCGAGGACAAGTTCAGCGAGGACGGCTGGCTCAAGACCGGCGACGTCGGTGTGATCAGCACCGACGGCTTCCTCACCCTCACCGACCGCGCCAAGGACGTCATCAAGTCCGGCGGGGAGTGGATCTCCAGCGTGGAGCTGGAGAACGCGCTGATGGCCCACCCCGAGGTCGCCGAGGCGGCGGTGGTCGCCGTACCCGACGACAAGTGGGACGAGCGCCCGCTGGCCACCGTCGTCCTGAAGGAGGGCGCCACCGTGGACTACGCGGGACTGCGCGCTTTCCTCGCCCTTTCGATCGCCAAGTGGCAGCTGCCGGAGCGCTGGGCGATCGTCGAGGCGGTGCCGAAGACGAGCGTCGGCAAGTTCGACAAGAAGGTGATCCGCAAGCAGTACGCGGACGGCGTCCTCGACGTCACCAAGCTCGACTGATCCACCGGCCCCGCCGGCCCCACCGGGGCTACTGGCCGCGCGTGAGCCAGGGCCGCAGCACCTTGCTGATCGCGGGCATGGCCACGTAGGTCATCAGGGTGCTGAAGACGACGGCGAACGCGGCCGTCCGCAGCACGAAGTGCAGATTCACCAGGTACGGCCCGAGCAGCGCGTTGCCCGCGAGCGAGATCGGGAAGATGGCCAGCCCTGAGCTGATCGCCATCTTCCACCGCGGCGGCGCGGGCCGGGCCGTACCCGGCTTCGCGAACCAGGTCTCCATGCCGTGCAGTTCGCGCCGGGCTATCTCGGTGTGGTGGTGCCCGAGGCAGTTGGAGAACCAGGCGGCGCGCTCGGCGGAGTCCTGCCAGCGCTGGAAGGCCGCCTGGTTGCGGAACCGGTGCACCAGGAACCAGGGCCCGCCCTCGACGGCCGGGCGGAACAGGCCGTACCCCAGGTGGTCGGGGAAGGCCGCGGCCGTCTCCAGGATCCCGTGGGCCCAGGCCTCGAAGTTCTCCTCGTGGCCCGGATCAACCTGGCGTGCGATGAGCAGGCTGACCTCCCCGTTGTCTGCGGGGACGGTCTGCTCGCTCGTGTCGATGATGGCCATGCGGCCAGAATGACTAGTTGGTGCCGATCTTGGCCAGCAGGTCCACGATGCGGCCCTGTACGTCCGCCGTGGTGGACCGTTCGGCGAGGAACAGCACGCTCTCGCCCGAGGCCAGCCGCGGCAGTTCGGCCGGCTCGATCCCGGTGGCCGTGTAGACGACCAGCGGGGTGTGGTTCAACTGCCCGTTGGCGCGCAGCCAGTCCACGATCCCGGCCCGGCGGCGGCGCACCTGCATCAGGTCCATCACCACCAGGTTCGGCCGCATCCGGGTCGCCAGTTCCACGGCGTCCGTATCGGCGTCGGCCCGCGCGACCTGCATGCCGCGCCGCTCCAGGGCGGCGGTCAGCGCGGTCGCGATCTCGTCGTGCTCCTCGATCAGCAGCACCCGGGAAGGGTGCTGCTCGCTGTCGCGCGGCGCGAGCGCCTTGAGGAGGACGGCCGGATCGGCGCCGTACGCGGCTTCGCGCGTGGCGTGCCCCAGCCCGGCCGTGACCAGTACGGGCACCTCGGCGGCCACCGCGGCCTGACGCAGCGACTGCAGGGCGGTCCGGGTGATCGGCCCGGTCAGCGGGTCCACGAACAGCGCGGCGGGGAACGCGGCGATCTGCGCGTCGACCTCCTCGCGGGAGTGCACGATCACCGGGCGGTAGCCGCGGTCGCTGAGCGCGGCCTGCGTCTGCGCGTCCGGAGCCGGCCAGACCAGGAGCCGGCGCGGGTTGTCCAGCGGCTCGGGCGGCAGCTCGTCGTCCACGGGACGCGGCACGGTCCGGTTGACCACCTCGACGGCGCCACCGGGCCCGTCCAGCGGCTCCGGGCCCTCGGCGGAGCCCTCCTCGGGGGCTCCTATGGCGAAGGCACGGCCCTCGGGCGCGGGCTCCGCGAGCCGGCGCCGCCGGCCGGAGCCGTTGGTGTCGCCGGCCCCGCCGCCCTGGCCGAGGCTGCCCAGCGCGCGGACGCTGATCGGCGCCCCGGCGGCCTCCGCCGGGTTGTCCTGCGGCTGCCGGGCTCCGGGTACGGCGATCTGCCCGCTGCCGTCGGAGTCCTCGGGCGCGGTACGGGCCGCCGGAACCGGCCAGGCCGGGGTGGCGGGCAGCGCACGCCGCCGACCGGTGGGATGCGTCTCGGGGCCTACGGGGCCCTGCGCGCCCGCGTCGGGCTGCCCGGCGGCGGCTTCGGCGCCCTCGGAGTCCGCGACGGGCGGCGCCCCCAGTACCCGGCGCCCGCGCCGCCCGCCCGAGGCGTCGGCCTCGGCCTCGGCAGCGGCGGAGCCGGCCATGGCGGGGGCCTGCGGCGGCTGCGGAGCCGGCGTCGGCCCGGCGGGCAGTGCGAAGCCGCCCTCGGGGGCGATGGGCCGTGCGGGAGCGGGGGAGGACGGAACGGCGGGCACCGGAGCCGGCATCGGCGCGGGCGTCGGCCCGAGCCCGGTCGCCGGCACCGGGCCGCCGGGCTGCGCCGGTCCCGCCGCACCCAGGGCACGCCGCCGCCCGGCGGGGTGCTCCGTCAGCGGCACGGGAAGCCCGGGGAACGGGGGCACCGGCACGGGAGCCACCGGCATGGGCGGGAGGGCGGGCACGGCGGTCCCCTGCGGGGGCACGGGCCGCCGCCCGGGGCCGCCCGGACGGTCGTTGCCGCCACCGGAGTCGTTGGTGCCGTTGCCGTTGCCGTTGCCGTCGCTGCCGTCGCCGTTCTGGCCGCGCCGCCGTCCGGTGCCGCTGCCACCCAGACCCGCCGGGTTCACGGGGGACTGGGCGAGCTCCGCGGGAGCGCCGTCGCCGGGCCGGGCCACGGCCGCGGCCTCGCCGCCCCTGCGCCGCCCGGACGGCAGCGCGAGCGCGCTCCCGCCGTCGGCCGCCTGCCCCGCCTTCGCCAGACCGGTGCCGGTGCCGCGGTCGGCTCCCTTACCGCCGGCCGCCTCATCGGCGTCGTCGGCGAGGAACGCGTCCACGCCGCGCCGGGCCCGCCGGCCGCCGGAGACCTGCCCCGGGCCGCCCTCGGTGCCGGGCTCGGTTCCGGGCTCGGTTCCGGGCTCGGCCGGGGGAGCCTCCTTCGGCTCGGGCAGGGTGACCGTCCCGGCTCCCGCGCCCAGCGGCAGCTCCAGTACGTACGCCCCGCCGGGCGCGCCGGGTACCTCCACCGTCTGCAGCACACCGCCGTGCGCCTCCACGATGCCCCGCACGATCGGCTCGTGCACCGGGTTGCCGCCCTCGTACGGGCCGCGTACCTCGATCCGTACGACTTCGCCGCGCTGCGCGGCGGCCACGACGATCGTCGAGTCGCTGTACCCGCTGCCCTGACGGGTCTTGCCGGTGGCGTCCACTCCGGCGACGTCCGCGACCAGGTGCGCGAGGGCGGTCGCGATCCGCTCCGCGTCCACCTCGGCCTCGATGGTCGGGGCGTGCACGGCGAACTGCGCCCGCCCGGGGCCGATCAGCTCGACCGCGCCGTCGACACCGGCCGCGACGACCCCGTCGATCAGCACCTTCTTCTTGTCGAGCTTCTCGCCGCCCGCGTCGAGGCGCTGGAAGGAGAGCACGTTGTCGACCAGCGTGGTCATCCGGGAGTAGCCGGCGGCCAGGTGGTGCAGGAGCTGGTTGGCCTCGGGCCACAGCTGTCCCGCGTCGTCGGCGGCCAGCGTGGCCAGTTCGCCGCGCAGCTCCTCCAGCGGTCCGCGCAGGGAGTCGCCGAGGACCGACAGCAGCTGGGCGTGGCGCGCGGCCAGCGCGTCGTAGGAACGCCGGTCGGTGAAGGTCATGACGGCGCCGACGAGCTGCTCCCCGTCCCGTACGGGAGAGGTGGTCAGGTCCACGGCGACGGGCTGCCCGGCCTTGTTCCACAGCACCTGGCCGCGGACCCGGTGCTTGCGTCCGCTGCGCAGGGTGTCGGCGAGCGGGGACTCCTCGAAGGGGAACGGCGAACCGTCGGCGCGCGAGTGCTGGACCAGCCCGTGCAGTTCGCGGTTGCCGAGGTCGGTGGCGCGGTAGCCGAGGATCTGGGCGGCGGCCGGATTGACCAGCACGACCCTGCCGTCGGTGTCCGTGCCGACGACGCCCTCGGCGGCGGCGCGCAGGATCATCTCGGTCTGGCGCTGCGAGCGGGCCAGCTCGGCCTCGGTGTCCACCGTCTGCGAGAGGTCCCGTACGACGAGCATCAGCAGCTCGTCACCGGTGTACGAGGGCTGCGGCTCGCGGTAGGCGTCACGGCCGTCGAGATGGGCCGCGGTGACCTCGACCGGGAACTCGCTGCCGTCGGTGCGGCGGGCGACCATCCGCTTCGGGCGGGCCCGGCCGCCCTCGTCCTCGCCGGGCCGGCGCATGGAGCCGGGGATCAGCTTGGAGTCGAACTCGGGCAGGAGGTCGAGCACGCCCCGGCCGACGAGCCCGGTTCCGGGGCTCTCCATGACCTCTAGGGCGATCGAATTGGCGTTGACGACCGTGCCGTTGGCGTTGACGAGCAACAGCGCGTCCGGAAGAGCGTCGAGTATTGCTGCGAGGCGAGCAGCGCCTCGGGATGGCCTGCTGCTCACGACGAGCTTCCTCCCTGACCACAACTACCGGCATGTCACGGGAGGAGTCTATGCGCACGGGCTCCCGGTGAGGGGGCGGATGTCCGGCGCATACCGCCCGAGCGGTGCATCCTCCCAGGTCAGGAACGCCCACGTGGAAGCACAGGTTCCAAGTCGTTCCACCGGCGGATCTCGCAGCCGTTCGTCCGGCGGAACCGGGAATCCACCCTGTTGCCGTGCCAGGTTCCGGTGATCCTGGCGGTGGCGCGGCCGCCGTCCTGCATGGTGCACAGCTGGTTTTCGGGCTCGGGAGCGAAGGGGTCCTTGCCCTCGCGCGCGAGGGCTTCGAGGCGGGCACAGGCGTCCTGGGCCTGCGGGTGGTTCCCGCCGGGCGGTGCGCACTCCAGCCGGTACTCGCCGTCCGCCAGCGGGTTGCCCGTGTCGGCCACCACGATGGTGAGCCGGTCGGGGGCCGGGGCGGGGGCGGTCAGGAGCCGGCTCAGGGGTGGCAGCGGGGGCAGGGGGCCCATCGGGCCAGCCGCCGCTGCGGCCAGAGCGGAGGTGACGGCGAAAGCGGCGAGACGCAGCATGGGGAACTCCAGGTCGTCCGTACGTCGTACGACAGACCAACGACGAGCAGGCGCTGACGTTTCGCACATGGGGGTGCTTAAGGCTTTGCTCTGCGGGCCGCCCTCCTTGTACCGTGGGAGCGGATTGGTGACCAGCCCCTGGCCTGTGTCATCATCTGCACGCACCTTCGTACGCGGGGGTGTGCTGGAGGCGTCGCCTAGTCCGGTCTATGGCGCCGCACTGCTAATGCGGTTTGGGGTTTACGCCCCATCGAGGGTTCAAATCCCTCCGCCTCCGCACTTCACGAAGCCCCGGTCCTTGCGGACCGGGGCTTCGGTGCGTTCGGGGTCCGGTGCGTTCGGGGTGCGGGCCGTCGGGGTGCGGGCCGTTCGGGGACGGCGGGTTCGGGGGATGGCGGGATCTGCCCGCGCAGAGCTGCCCCGAGGGCGCCGCGGCACCCAACCGGATGATCTTCTTTCAAGCCGTTTCCGCAGGTCAGAGCGGGTGGGCCTAATGGATTTCGCGTCCCGGCGAGGTCCATGTATTGTTGTTCTCGCAAGGCCAACGGGGCGCAAAACCCCGGCCAGCCAAGCACTCGTAGCTTAACGGATAGAGCATCTGACTACGGATCAGAAGGTTGCAGGTTCGAATCCTGCCGAGTGCACAGCCCAAGAGGCCCCCCGGTTCACCGGGGGGCCTCTTGCGTTGTCCTTCCTCTTCTCCTCTTCGTTCCTTCCCCTTCCTCCTCCGCCGCCTCCTCCTCTCCCTCTCCCCTCCTCCTCAGTGATGAGACCTGGCTCCGGGGGGTTACGGGGTGAGATGGCTCTGCCGGGGGACGCGGGGCAAGACCGGGCGAGGCTACGGTTTCTTGGAGATCGACTCGGCAGGGACCGGCTCGCCAGGGACCGGCTCACCGGGAAAGCAGGGGGAACGCACATGGGACTGTTCGGGAACGCGCACGCAGTGGATCCGGCGTCGGCTCACCGCGAGTACGCGCGGCTGCTGGGGCAGGGGGAGCAGGTGCACGCCGCGTACGTGCTGATCCGCGACACGATCCTGTTCACCGACCGGCGGCTCGTGCTCATCGACAAGCAGGGGCTCACGGGCAAGAAGGTCGAGTACCACTCGATCCCGTACCGGAGCATCACGCACTTCTCCGTGGAGACCGCCGGACACTTCGACCTGGACGCGGAGCTGAAGATATGGCTCTCCGGGAGCTCGGCGCCGATAGCGAAGACCTTCACCAAGGGCGTCGACATCTATGAGGTGCAGGCGATCCTGACGCAGTTCGTCGCCCGCTAGCCGGGCGGGGGAGGGAAGGGGGAAGGGCCGGCCGAATGCTGTTCGGCCACAGGGGGTGAATCCAGGATCAGGTAGCGTCTCCGCCAGGGTGTGCAGGGACGTAGGAGGAGTTCGGTGGACGACATCGACCGGGCGCTGATCCAGCGCCTCCAAGAGGACGCGAGCCAGTCGTACGCGGCGCTGGCGGCCTCCGTGGGGCTCTCCGCGGGCGCCACCCACGAGCGCGTGCGCAAGCTGCGCGAGCGGGGGGTCATCCGGCGGACCACGGTCGAGGTGGATCCGGCGGCCGTCGGCAGCGGGGTGCTGGCCTACGTGATGGTCGACTCCACGGCCTGGATGGGCGACTCGCGGGCCGCCTTCGAGGGCATCGCGGAGATTCAGGAGGCGCACATCATCGCCGGCAGCGCCTCGGTGATGGTCAAGGTCCGCACGGCCACCACCGAGCAGCTGCAGGACGTGCTGCGCCGCCTCTACGCCATCGACGGTGTCAGCGGGACGCAGGCCACCGTCGTCCTGGAAACCTTCTTCGAGCGACCGCTCCCCCTGTGACCTGGTGGTGCACCGGGCTTCGGTGGAACGACGGCCGGCCCGCCATGGGCTGGTACGAGCCGGGACCGGGACGGGGCGAGCGCGCCAGCCTCCTCGGGTACGGGCAGCCGCTCGCCTTCGCCGCACGGGGAGAGCGCCACTGCCTCGGCATCCGGCGGGCCGGACGGCGGACGCCGTGCCCGACGGGGCGGACCGTGCCCGGCCGGGCCGGGAACGCCCAGTGCCCCGAGTGCGCAGGCCTGGACCGGTCCTTCTCGGTGGCGGCCGACACCAACGCCGGTGATCCGCGTACCTACCGGGTGTACCTCGCCTGGTTCGGGGCCGGACTGGTCAAGGTGGGCATCACCGCCGAGGAGCGCGGGTCGGTCCGGCTGCTGGAGCAGGGCGCGGTGGCCTGGGCCTGGCTAGGGCGCGGGCCGCTGATGGCGGCCCGTCGGACCGAGGAGCTGCTGCGGGCCGCGCTCGGAGTGCCCGACCGGATCGCCTATGCCCGTAAGCGGGCCGTGCGGGGGGACGTGCCGCCGGCGCCCGAGCGGGCGGCGGAGGTCATGGCCCTGCACGCGCGGGCGGCCGTGCTGGAGGGGTGGCCGGAGTCGCTGGAGAGGCTCGAGTGCGAGGTGACCGACCACGCGGGGGTGTTCGGGCTCGACGCGCTGCCCGCCCCGGCCCGGGTGATCACGGAGATGGTGCCCGGCGGAAGCGTCGCCGGCCGGCTCGTCGCCGCGGCCGGGCCCGATCTGCACTTCGCCGACGGGCTGGTCGTGGACACCCGGCTGCTCGCGGGGTGGGAGCTGGTGGCGCCCCTGGAGGGCGGGGAGGGCGGTGCCACCGACGTGCCCGTGGCGGGGATCCCGGCCCCCGGGCGGGACGCCGCGGCCGCGCAGGACGGGCTGTTCTGACCCGGCCGGCGCAGGAGGGGGCAAGGTCAAAACTTGGATCCCTTTGGCGCTCCGGGCCGTTTTCCGGTGGACATGCCACGTACCGGCCGCAGAGGGTGGTGGGCATGAGCATCCAGCCCGTACAGGCCTTCGAACCGCCTTATGTCATGAGCGTGTTCACCAGCGTCCGGACCGCCGAGGACGGCGGATACCCCGAGACGCTCGAGCGGATGGCCGAGCTCGTCAGCGGCAATCCGGGTTTCCTCGGCTACGAGTCCGCGCGCACCCCCGGCGGGCTCGGCATCACCGTCGCCTACTTCCGCGACCACGAGTCCATGGCCCTCTGGCGCAAGGACATGGAGCACCAGGCGGCGATGAAGCAGGGCCGCACCGACTGGTACGAGAGCTACACGCTGCACGTCGCGACGGTCGAGCGGAGCCACGGCTTTGTCCGCGAAGACGGCTGAGGCCGTCCGGGCGTTCCGGGAACGGCTCGAGGTGCCCGGGCTGGTCGACGTACACACGCACTTCATGCCGGAGCGCGTGCTGGACAAGGTGTGGGACTACTTCGACGCGGTCGGCCCGCTGACCGGCGTCGAGTGGCCCATCACCTACAGGCACGAGGAGGAGCAGCGGGTCGCGCTGTTGCGGGAGTTCGGGGTCCGGGCCTTCACCGCCATGCTCTATCCGCACAAGCCCGCCATGGCCGCCTGGCTCAACTCCTGGTCCGCCGATTTCGCCGCGCGCACCCCCGACTGCCTGCACACCGCGACCTTCTTCCCGGAGGACGGGGTGCGGGAGTACGTCGGCCAGGCCGTCGCCGCGGGGGCCCGGGTCTTCAAGGCCCACCTCCAGGTGGGCGGGTACGACCCCACCGACGACCGGCTCGACCCGGTCTGGGGGCTCCTCGCCGAGGCCGGGATCCCGACGGTCGTGCACTGCGGTTCGGGGCCCGTCCCGGGGAAGCACACCGGACCCGAGCCGATCGCCCGGCTGCTGGCCCGTCACCCCCGGCTGCCGCTGATCGTCGCGCACATGGGGATGCCGGAGTACGCGGACTTCCTCGACCTCGCCGACCGGTACTCCGAGGTCCGCCTCGACACCACCATGGCCTTCACCGACTTCTCGGAGCAGTTCAGCGGCTTCCCGCCGCAGGACCGCGGCCGTCTCGCCGACCTCGGCGACCGGATCCTGCTGGGCACCGACTTCCCGAACATCCCCTACCCCTACGAGCACCAGCTCGACGCCCTGGAACGCCTCGGCCTCGGCGACGCCTGGCTGCGCGCCGTCTGCCACGACAACGCAGCCCGGCTCTTCCGCCTGGCCTGAGGGGCGGGAGGGGTTTCTCAGGGAATTCACAGCTTCAGGCAAGAGGGCTCTCACGGGCGGCGGCCAGCGTGTACGCATGACTGCGACGACCACATCCCACGCGTCCACGTCCACCGGCAACCACGCGGCCCTCGTCCGGCCCGACGGCAGCCCGTGCCGGGTCCTCGTCGTGGACGACGAGGCCGCCCTCTCCGAGCTGCTCTCCATGGCCCTGCGCTACGAGGGCTGCGAGGTCCGCAGCGCGGGCGACGGCGCGGGGGCGGTGCGTGCGGCACGGGAGTTCCGGCCCGATGTCGTCCTGCTCGACATCATGCTCCCCGACATGGACGGGCTGGCCGTCCTGGGCCGCCTGCGGCGGGAGCTCCCGCACGTCCCGGTGCTGTTCCTGACCGCGAAGGACTCGGTCGAGGACCGCATCGCGGGTCTGACGGCGGGCGGCGACGACTACGTCACCAAGCCGTTCAGCCTGGAAGAGGTCGTGGCCCGGCTGCGCGGCCTGGTCCGGCGCTCCGGGGCGGCGCAGGCCGCGCGCGGAGGGTCGGTGCTGGAGGTCGGCGACCTGCGGCTCGACGAGGACAGCCACGAGGTGAACCGGGGCGGTCAGGACGTCCATCTGACCGCGACCGAGTTCGAGCTGCTGCGCTACCTGATGCGCAACCCGCGCCGGGTGCTGAGCAAGGCGCAGATCCTGGACCGCGTGTGGTCGTACGACTTCGGCGGCCAGGCCAACGTCGTCGAGCTCTACATCTCCTACCTGCGGCGCAAGCTGGAGGCCGGTACCGGCCTTCCGCCGATGATCCACACCCGCCGCGGCGCCGGCTACCTGATCAAGCCGGCCGACTAGTGGCGGCCGGCGAGCCCCGGGGCTCCCGCCGCCCGCGCCGGCCGGGCCGCCCGGCGCGTCCCCCCGGCCCCCGCCGCCCCCGGTGGGGCCGGCGGCCCTGGTCGCTGCGGACCCGGCTCGTCGTCTCGGCGGTGGCCCTCATCGCCGTCGTCGGCGCTGCCATCAGCACCGTCACCACCGTCGCGCTGCGCTCGTACCTGGTCGACAAGGTCGACGAGCAGTTGCGCGCCTCCGTCCAGATGGCGAGCCACCCCGGCGCGGGCAAGTTCCCCCGGGAGAACGCCCTCGGCGTGGTCATGGGACCCGGATCCCCGCTGGCCGCCGTCGGGGTCCGCCTCGACGCCGCGGGCAAGACCGTCGACAGCGTCCGCAGCCAGCGCAGCGCGGCCATCGGCGGTTCCGGGGACGGGTCCGGGTCCAACGGCCGCCTGCCCCTCACCACGGAGCAGGCCTCCGTCCTCGCCGCGGCCGCGCAGAAGGCCGCCGGCGGCAGTCCGAGCGATCCCGGCGACCCGGTCGAACTGCAGCTGCCCGGCCTCGGCGGATACCGGGTGCTGACGTCGCCCGACGCGAGCATCGTGATCGGCTTCCCGCTCACCGAGGTCGACTCCACCGTGCACACCCTGATCGCGGTGGAGGTCTTCGTCACCCTCGCCGGGCTGATCGCGGCCTCCCTCGCCGGACAGGCCCTGGTCGGTGTCGCCCTGCGCCCGCTGCGCCGCGTCGCCGCCACCGCCACCCGGGTCTCCGAACTCACCCTGGACAGCGGCGAGCCCGCCCTCCACGAGCGGGTACCCGAAGCGGAGGCCGACCCCCGTACCGAGGTCGGGCAGGTCGGCGCCGCCCTCAACCGGATGCTGGGCCACGTCTCCTCGGCCCTGACCGCACGCCAGCAGAGCGAGACCCGGGTCCGCCAGTTCGTCGCCGACGCCAGCCACGAGCTGCGCACCCCGCTGGCCTCCATCCGCGGGTACGCCGAACTGACCCGCCGGGGCCGTGAGGAGCCCGGCCCCGACACCCGGCACGCCCTCGGGCGGATCGAGTCCGAAGCCACCCGGATGACCGGTCTGGTGGAGGACCTGCTGCTGCTGGCCCGGCTCGACGCGGGCCGCCCGCTGTCCACCTGCGACACGGACCTGGCCCCGCTGGTCGTGGACGCCGTCAGCGATGCCCGGGCCGCCGGCCACGACCACCACTGGCGCCTGGAACTGCCCGAGGATCCGGCGCCCGTCCACGCAGACCCGGCGCGGATCCAGCAGGTGCTGGTGAACCTGCTGGCCAACGCCCGGACGCACACCCCGCCCGGCACCACCGTCACGGCGCATGTTTCACGTGAAACATCCGTCGTCCGGCTCCGGATCGAGGACGACGGCCCCGGCATCCCGCCCGAGCTGCTGCCCCACGTCTTCGAGCGCTTCGCCCGCGGCGACGCCTCCCGCTCCCGTTCGGCGGGCTCCACCGGCCTCGGCCTGGCCATCGTGGCCGCCGTGGTCTCGGCCCACGGCGGCCACGTCGACGTCCGCAGCGCCCCCGGCCGCACCTCCTTCGAGGTCCTGCTCCCCCTGGCCGGCCACGCCGCTCCCGTTGCGCCCGCGCAGCCGCACTCACAGACGGGCCACAGGGTCAGCACACAGCGGTGACAGCCCGCCCCGGGAGGGTCGGGTCATGCCTACCGACACCTCTTCCGGAGCGCTCCCGGTCCGGTCGCCCCTCGCGCCCGTACCGGGTGAGCCAGTCCTCGACGTGGTGATCCCGGTCTACAACGAGGAGGCGGACCTCGGCCCCTGCGTGCGCAGGCTGCACGAGCACCTGACCCGGACCTTCCCGTACCCCTTCCGCATCACCATCGCCGACAACGCGAGCACCGACCGCACCCCCGAGGTCGCGGCCGCCCTCGCCGCCTCCGTGGCCGGCGTACGCAGCACCCGGCTGGAGCAGAAGGGCCGCGGCCGGGCCCTGCGCACGGTGTGGGGGGAGTCGGAAGCGCCCGTCCTGGCGTACATGGACGTGGACCTCTCCACCGACCTCAACGCCCTGCTCCCGCTGGTCGCCCCGCTGATCTCCGGCCACTCCGACCTCGCCATCGGCACTCGCCTGGCCCGTTCCTCGCGGGTGGTCAGGGGAGCGAAGCGGGAGTTCATCTCCCGTGCCTACAACCTGCTCCTGCGCTCCTCGCTCTCCGCCCGGTTCAGCGACGCCCAGTGCGGCTTCAAGGCGATCCGCCGCGAGGTCGCGACCCGGCTGCTGCCGCTCGTGGAGGACTCCGGCTGGTTCTTCGACACCGAGCTGCTGGTCCTCGCCGAGCGGGCCGGGCTGCGGATCCACGAGGTCCCGGTGGACTGGGTCGACGACCCCGACTCCACCGTGCACATCGCCCGCACCGCCGCCGAGGACCTCAAGGGCGTCTGGCGGGTGGGCCGGGCCCTGGCCGTCGGCGCGCTCCCGCTGGACCGGCTCGCCCGCTCCTTCGGGGACGACCCGCGCGACCGCACCGCCCTGCCCGGCGTCCCGCGCGGGCTGGCCCGCCAGCTCCTGGGCTTTTGCGCGGTCGGCGCCCTGTCCACCCTCCTCTACCTGCTCCTCTACTCCGCCGCACGGAACGCCGCCGGCCCCCAGCTCGCCAACGCCGCCGCGCTGCTGCTCTCCGCCGTCGCCAACACCGCCGCCAACCGCCGGCTCACCTTCGGCGTCCGCGGCCGGGCCCGCGCCGTGCGCCACCAGGCCCAGGGGCTCGTGGTGTTCGCCATCGGACTGGCCCTGACCAGTGGATCGCTCGCCGCCCTCGGGGCCGCCAACTCCACACCGGGGCACAGCACCGAGCTGGCCGTCCTGGTCACCGCCAACCTCGCCGCCACGGTGCTGCGGTTCCTGCTCTTCCGCGCCTGGGTCTTCCCCGAACGGCGCGCCACTCCCGCGAAGGACCACTCCTGATGACCACGGCAGCCCTACCGCTCCACCCGCCCTCCCCGGCCGCCCCGTCCTCCAGGACGGCCCGGGCGCACGCCGCGCGGCCCGGCTGGGAACGCCCCGCGTTCCTCGGGCTGCTCCTCGCCACCGCCGTGCTGCTGCTCTGGGACCTGGGTGCCTCCGGCTACGCCAACTCCTTCTACTCCGCCGCGGTCCAAGCGGGCGGCGAGAGTTGGAAGGCCTTCTTCTTCGGCTCCTCCGACGCCGGGAACTCCATCACCGTCGACAAGCCCCCGGCCGCGCTGTGGCCCATGATGCTGTCCGTCCGGCTCTTCGGGCTCGGTGCCTGGCAGATCCTCGTGCCGCAGGCCCTGATGGGCGTCGGTACGACCGCCGTGCTCTACGCGGCCGTACGCCGCCAGTTCGGCCCGGCGGCGGCCCTCATCAGCGGAGCCGTGTTCGCGCTCACGCCCGTGGCCGCGCTGATGTTCCGCTTCAACAACCCCGATGCGCTGCTGACGCTCCTGATGACCGTCACCGTGTACTGCGTGCTCCGGGCCCTCGATGGCGCGCACACCACATGGCTCGTCTGGGCCGGGGTCGCGGTCGGCTTCGCCTTCCTCACCAAGACCCTGCAGGCCTTCGTCATCCTGCCGCCCCTCGCCCTGCTGTACGCGGTCTGCGCGCCGACCCGGCTGCGCAGGCGCCTCGGCCAGCTGCTGCTCTCCACCCTCGCCATGGTGGCGGCCGGCGGCTGGTGGGTGGCGATCGTCGAACTGTGGCCCGCCTCCTCCCGCCCGTACATCGGGGGCTCGCAGACCAACTCCTTCCTGGAACTGACCCTCGGCTACAACGGCCTCGGCCGGATCAACGGCGAGGAGACCGGCAGCGTCGGCGGCGGAGCCCGCACGGCGGCCGCCGAGGGCATGACCGGCGGCCCCGGAGCCGGTGGCGGTGGCGGAATGGCCTGGGGAGAGACCGGCATCGACCGGCTGTTCTCCTCGAACATCGGCGGTCAGATCGGCTGGCTGCTGCCCGCCGCGCTGATCCTGCTCGTCGCGGGCCTCGTGGTCACCTGGCGGGCCCGCCGGGCCACCGACAGCCTGGAGGGCATGGCCCGCGCGGCCTTCCTGGCCTGGGGCGGGGCGCTGCTGATCACCGCGGTGGTCTTCAGCTTCATGCAGGGCATCTTCCACGAGTACTACACGGTGGCCCTGGCCCCGTACATCGCCGCCCTGGTCGGCATGGGCATCGCCGTCCTCTGGGAGGAGCGGGGCAGCCGGGCCGCCTCCCTCACGCTCTCCGGGACCCTCGCCCTCACGTCGTACTGGGCCTTCGCCTTGCTCGGTCGCTCCGCGGAGTACGTGCCGTGGTTGCGCTGGTTGGTCCTCGCTGTCGGACTCGGCACGGCCCTGCTGCTGCCGTTCACCGCGCGGCTGGGCCGCCGCACCGCACTCGGTGTGGCGGCAGTCGGCTTGGGCGTGGCCCTGGCCGGACCCCTCGCGTACTGCCTGACCACGGTGACCACCCCGCACACGGGCTCGATCGTCACGGCGGGCCCCGCCGTCGCGGGCGGCCGGGGCGGCCCCGGCGGCGGGATGCGCGGCTTCGAGATGCCGGGCGGCGGAGCGATGCCCGGGGGCGGCGGCGGAGCCGCACCGCAGGGCATGCCCCCGGGCGGAACCGCCCAGGGCGGCCGGGCCCCCGGCGGCACCGGCCCCACCGACGGCGGCCGGGGCACCCGGACCGGCGGCGGACCGGGCGGGGGCATGGGCGGGGCCATGGGCGGAGGCGGCGCGGGCGGAGGCGGCATGGGCGGCCTGCTCGGCGGGACGCGGACCAGCGCCGAGGCCACGGCCGCGCTGCGCGCCGACGCGGACCGGTACACGTGGGCGGCGGCCGCCATCGGCTCGCAGAACGCGGCGAGTTACCAGCTCGCTTCGCAGCGGCCGGTGATGGCCCTCGGCGGCTTCAACGGCAGCGACCCCTCTCCGACCCTGGAGCAGTTCAAGGCGTACGTCAGCGCCGGGAAGATCCACTACTTCATCGGCCAGAGCGGCACGGGAGCCGACGGCGCCGCGGCCGGCGGCGAAACCGGCGGCGGCGCGGAGACCGGCACCGCGGCACGCGGCGGGGGCGGCCCCGGCGGGGGCGTGAGCAGCTCCATCGAGACCTGGGTCAAGGCCAACTTCAAGGCCTCCACGATCGGCGGAGCCACCTTCTACGACCTCACCGCGCCGACGTCACCGGCATCCTGAAACCTGCCGGACCCGGTCCCACTAGCATCAAGGGGGCGGACCGGGCATCGCGGGCCGGTCCCGTGCGCGTGAGGAGGATGCCTCCATGGTCACCCCGGCGGATCCCGGCACGGCCCGGACCAGCGTCTGGCTGGCGGTGCCGCCGACCGCACGCGCCCGGCGGCGCAGCGAGGCCCCCGCCGGACTGGACCGGGAACGGATCACGGCCGCGGCCGTACGGCTGCTGGACGCCGAGGGGCTGGCCCGGTTCTCCATGAGGCGGCTCGCCGCCGGGCTCGGGGTCACCGCGATGTCCCTGTACTGGTACGTCGACACCAAGCACGATCTGCTCGAACTCGCCCTGGACAGCGCCCTGGGCGAGCTCGGTGAACGGCAGGAGCCGGCCGGGCCGCCCGTGGAGGGCTGGCCCGGCCGGCTCCGTTCGCTGGCCCGGGGCTACCGGAGGCTGCTCGCGGACCACCCGTGGGTGGCTCCGCTCACCGCCGCGTATCCGAACATCGGCCCGCACGCACGGGCCTTCGACGCCGCCCTGCACCGGCTGCTGGACGCCACGGGCCTGCCGGACGCCACCCGTGCCGGGGCCCGGCTGGCCGTCTCCCAGTTCCTGCACGGCTGTGGGGGCACGGTCCGGCGGCCGCCCGACGGGGAGTTCTGCCTCGCGCTCGACGTCCTGATCGCCGGGATCCAGGCGCACACCGGGCGAACGGCGGCCGGGGCGCCCACCGCGCCCACGCCCCCCGCCACCACCGAACCCGCGGCAGCCCGCACCCACACCCCCGCCGCGCCCGCAGCCCCGTAGACCGCCCGGCTACTCCGACGCGGCGGCCGCCGGTTCGTGGGCCGCCGGCTTCGACCTCAGGGCGACCTCCTTGATGAACACCACCAGCACCAGCGCCAGCAGCGCGGTGGGGGCGGCGTAGAGGAAGACGTCGCCGACCCCGTGCCCGTACGCGGACTCGACGACCGTGCGGAAGGGCTCGGGCAGCTGGGCGAGGTCGGGGATCGCACCTCCGCCGGTACCGCCGTGGCCCATGGCCGCGGCCTTCGGGCCGAGCTCGGCGAGGCCGTCCTTGACGTAGTGGGTGACCCGGTTGGCCATGACCGCGCCGAGGGCGGAGACGCCCATCGCGCCACCGAGCGAGCGGAAGAAGGTGACGACCGAGCTGGCGGCGCCGAGGTCCTCGGGGGCCACCTGGTTCTGGGAGGCGAGGACCAGGTTCTGCATCATCATGCCGAGGCCGAGGCCGGTCAGCGCCATGAAGATCGCGATGTGCCAGTACGGGGTGTCGTACCGCAGGGTGCCCAGCAGGCCGAGTCCGGCCGTCAGGAGCACGCCGCCGGAAACGAGCCAGGCCTTCCACTTACCGGTCTTGGTGATCACCTGACCGGAAACGGTGGAGGAGACGAAGAGCCCGCCGATCATCGGAATCGTGAGGATTCCGGACATCGTGGGGGTCTCGCCGCGGGCCAACTGGAAGAACTGGCTGAAAAACACGGTGCCCGAGAACATCGCGATGCCGACGAAGAGTGAGGCGGCCGAGGCGAGGCTGATGGTCTTGTTGCGGAAGAGGCGCAGCGGAATGATCGGGTCGCTCGCCCTGGATTCGACCAGCAGGAAGAGCAGACCGAGGACGAGGGCGCCGCCGGTCATCGCCGTGCTCTGCCAGGACATCCAGTCGTACGAGGTGCCGGCCTGCGTCACCCAGATCAGCAGGGCCGAGACGGCGCCGCTGATCAGGAAGGCGCCCAGCCAGTCGACCTTGACCTCGCGGCGCACGACGGGCAGGTGCAGGGTGCGCTGGAGCACGATCAGGGCGATGACGGCGAAGGGGATGCCGACGTAGAAGCACCAGCGCCAGCCGAGCCAGCTCGTGTCGGTGATGACCCCGCCGAGCAGCGGGCCGCCGACGGTGGCGACGGCGAAGACCGCGCCGAGGTAGCCGCTGTACCGGCCGCGCTCGCGCGGGGAGATCATCGCGGCCATCACGATCTGGGCGAGGGCGGAGAGCCCGCCGACGCCGATGCCCTGGACCACGCGGCAGGCGATGAGCATGCCGGTGTTCTGGGACATGCCCGCGACCATCGAGCCGAGGACGTAGATCACCAGGGATATCTGGACCAGCAGCTTCTTGCTGAAGAGGTCGGACAGCTTGCCCCACAGCGGGGTGGCCGCCGTCATCGAGAGCAGGGCGGCCGTGACCACCCAGGTGTAGGAGGACTGGGTGCCGCCGAGGTCGCCGATGATCTGGGGCAGGGCGTTGGAGACGATCGTGGAGGACAGGATCGCCACGAACATGCCGAGCATCAGCCCGGAGAGGGCCTTCATGATCTGCGGGTGGGTCATGGGCGCGCTGTCGGACGTGGTCTCCGGCCGGCCGCCTCCCCGCACACCGGTGGGTGTGGTCGTAGCCATGTGTTTCCTTCGGTCTAGCTGTCTGGAAGCGTGAAGCCCGACCGGAGCCGGGCCAGCAGGATGTTGAGGTGGTCGACGTCCGCGTCGGACCAGTCGGCCAGGGCCTTCGCCAGCGCGGTGGTGTGGCGGGTGCCGAGCTCGGTGAGGAGCGCGCGGCCGGCCGGGGTCAGGCGCAGGATCCGGCAGCGGGCGTCGACGGGGTCGGTGTCGCGGGTGATCCAGCCGCGGTCGGTGGTGTGCGCGACGTGCCGGCTGGTCACGGAGATGTCGATGGCCAGGTACTCGGACAGGCGGCCGAGCCGCATCTCGCCGTGCCGGTCGAGCACGGTGAGCACGGCCGCCGAACCGGGCGGGCAGTCGGAGGGCAGGAGGCGGGCGAGATCGCGCTTGACGGCGCCGATGCCGGTGAGCTGTCGGGCCAGTTCGGCGTAACGCGTTGCGGGTGTGGTCACTGCGGGCGCTTCGGGCGCTGTGGTCACCGGGACCCCCCTCCGAATGTCGTTGCTTCGGGCAACCATAGAAGCAGATGGTTGTTACAGGCAAATGAATCGGAGGCCCGGGCGGTAAAGGAATCGGAAAACCCGCTAGGGTCCTGCGCATGGCTGCGAATCACGACTCGAACCACAACTCACAGGCTCCCGAGGGTGACTACGACCCCGCGGGCAGCACCCAGATGTTCCGGGCGTTCGTCGACGAGCCGGTACCGGCCCCCGCCGTCCCCGGTTCGCGCATGCAGAACCGTGCCGCGCGCAAGTCGGGCCCGGGCGCGGGCCTGTGGATCGGCGTCGGCCTCGCCGCGGTGGTCCTGATCGCCGTGGTGGCCTGGCTGGCGCTCTGACGCCCGGCCCGCGCGGCGACGGCCGTCAGTTCCAGGTGGCCGTGACCCTCTGGGTCTCCACGTGCATGCCCAGGGGCACGCGCCAGGCCTCGACGCAGATCCGGTAGGTCCGCGTCTTCGTCGTGCCGCCCGCGATCGGGGCGGGCAGCGGCTGGGTCGAGACGATGGTGTTCCAGTCGACGCCCAGGGCGCCGATGATGTGCGTCGCGAAGGTGACCGTGCCCGAACGGGCGGCCGTGCCTCCGGTGTTGGTGAAGGGCACCGTGACCTGCTCGCACCAGCGTTCCGCCGCCGCGGTACGGGTCGGCGCGCCGATGCTCAGCTTCGCCGGCGCGGCCGGAGGCGGCGCCGGGGTGGACGGCCCGGGCTTCGGCGGCGGGCTGGACGGGCTCCCGGGCTTGCCGCCCGGGGCGGTCGGAAGCGTGGTGCCGGGTGCGGTGGCGGGCGGGCCGCCGGAGCCGCCGGGGGGCGTGGCCGTGCCTCCGCCCGAGGCGGAGCCGGCCGGGGGCTGCGATCCCGGGGCGCCGGGCGGCGTACCGCCGGGGCCGCCGGATGTCCCACCGGAGACCCCGCCCGTGACTCCGCCCGAGCTTGCGCCCGGAGTGCCGCCGGGCGCGCCGCCCGGGATGTCCGCCGAGGTGCTCCCCGACGTGCCGTCGCCGGCCGCGGAGGAGCCGGGCGACGCCTGCGGGAGCGACTGGAACTCGACCCGGGCCCTGGGTGCGACGTTCTCCCCGGCGCCCCGCTCCGGACCGGGGGCGGCCGCGCCCACGGCCACGTAGCCCTCGCGCGCCGGGCCGCCGCAGCCGGTCAGGGCGACGGCGGAAGCCGTGGCGCACAGGGCGAGGACGGCGGCCTGCCGGGATACCTTTCGCATCCCGGCAGTTTTACTGACGTGCCGTCAATTGTGAAGCGGCTGCGGAGGATTGGCCGAGCGCGCTCGTGCCCGTCCGTGCGGCCGTATCCCGGTGGCCGCGGAGGCTACTCGCCGATCAGGCCGACGCGGAGCTGCGCGAGCGTGCGCGTGAGCAGCCGGGAGACGTGCATCTGGGAGATGCCGACCTCCTCGCCGATCTGCGACTGCGTCATGTTCGCGAAGAACCGCAGCATGATGATCTGCCGTTCCCGGGGCGGGAGCTTGGCCAGCAGCGGCTTGAGCGACTCGCGGTACTCGACGCCCTCCAGCGCGGTGTCCTCGTACCCGAGCCGGTCCGCGAGCGAGCCCTCGCCGCCCTCGTCCTCGGGGGAGGGCGAGTCGAGCGAGGAGGCGGTGTACGCGTTGCCCACGGCGAGGCCGTCGACGACGTCCTCCTCCGAGACCCCGAGCACGGCCGCGAGCTCCGGCACGGTCGGCGAGCGGTCGAGCTTCTGGGCGAGCTCGTCGCTGGCCTTGGTGAGGGCGAGCCGCAGCTCCTGGAGCCGGCGCGGGACGCGCACGGACCAGGAGGTGTCCCGGAAGAACCGTTTGATCTCGCCCACGACGGTCGGCATGGCGAAGGTCGGGAACTCCACCCCGCGCTCGCAGTCGAACCGGTCGATGGCCTTGATCAGCCCGATCGTGCCGACCTGGACGATGTCCTCCATGGGCTCGTTGCGGCTCCGGAAGCGGGCCGCGGCGTAGCGCACGAGGGGGAGGTTCAGCTCGATCAGGGTGTCGCGCACGTAGGTCCGCTCGGGACTGTCCGCGTCGAGGCCTGCGAGCCGCTTGAAGAGGGAGCGGGAGAGGGTGCGGGTGTCGATCCGGGTGTCGATGGCTTCCGAGCGGTGGGACACTGCCGGCACTTCACGCTGCTTGACGAGCGTGAGCACCTGTGAGCTGCCCTGGTCTACGGACATGCCACCCCCTTGAGGTCGCGGACGGTCGCGCTTCATCTGCGCGCCCGTCGGAGGAACGCAGCCTCCACCTGAATACCGGAGGCGGGGCTGCGGCAAACGCGGTTCCAGCAGAATGTCACATGTCGGCAACACGCTGTAGCGCCATGTCGACAAGTATCTCCAGCGACAGAACCCGATAGGCCTGCTCTAGGGCGGGAATCTGCCGCTCTGTCAGGAAACGCGGAGAATGATCTCCACTCGATCCGGTTAGGCATCGATCCTGTTTGCGGATCTCAGCCGGGCGAAGCTCCGGGCGAGGAGGCGGGAGACGTGCATCTGGGAGACGCCGAGCTCGGCGCTGATCTGCGACTGGGTCAGATTGTTGTAGTACCGCAGGAGCAGGATCCGCTGCTCGCGCTCGGGCAGCTGTACGAGCAGGTGGCGGACCAGGTCGCGGTGTTCCACGCCGGCCAGCTCGGGGTCCTCGTAGCCGAGGCGGTCGAGCAGGCCGGGGAGCCCGTCGCCCTCCTGGGCGGCCTCCAGGGAGGTCGCGTGGTAGCTGCGGCCGGCCTCGATGCAGGAGAGCACCTCGTCCTCGCCGATGCGCAGCCGCTCGGCGATCTCGGGGGTGGTCGGAGTGCGGCCGTGCAGGGTGGTGAGGTCCTCGGTGGCGGCGTTGACCTGGACCCACAGCTCGTGGAGGCGGCGCGGCACGTGGACGGTGCGGACGTTGTCGCGGAAGTAGCGCTTGATCTCGCCCACGACGGTCGGCATCGCGAAGGTCGGGAACTGCACCCCGCGCTCGGGGTCGAACCGGTCGATCGCGTTGATCAGCCCGATCGTGCCGACCTGGATCACGTCCTCCATCGGCTCGTTGCGGCTGCGGAAGCGGGCGGCCGCGTACCGGACGAGCGGGATGTTGGCCTCGATGAGGGCCCCGCGGACCCGCGCGTGCTCGCTGGTGCCCGGCTGCAGGTCCTTCAGCTGCCCGAACAGGACCTGGGTGAGGGCCCGGGTGTCGGCACCCCGGCTCTGTGGCCTGGGGGCGACCGCAGGCTCCTCCGGAGCCTCCTGCTGGGGCGGTACGTGGGACTCCTGCGGCTGGGGCTGCGGGGAGACCTGGGACTGTCCCTGCGGGGACACCTGCGGCTGGCCCTGTGGGGACACCTGGGACTGGCCCTGAGGGGACACCTGCGGCTGGCCCTGCGACTGGCCCTGAGGGGACAGCTGCGGGGAAGCCTGCGGGGAAACCTGCGGAGAGGCCCGGTGCGGGGCCTGGGCGGAGTCCCCGCGGGGTTCGCGGGGTTCGTGCGGTGTGTGGGGCTGCTCCTGCTGTGGATCCTGCTGGGGCGGCACCTCGGGCGCAGTACTGGCCGGCACGGTCACGCCACCCCTTCACTTCACGTCATCAACTCATCCGTCAAAAGCGGTCATAGCATCACAAGACATGTGCACTGTGTGCAAGCACCGTATAACGCCGTGTTGAGGGCAAGTTGGGAGTAACAGGGCATTTTGCCCCGCGTACGGGAACGCAAAAAGCCCCCCACCCGTCGGAGTGGGGGGCCGGGAAGTCCGGAAACCGCTTCAGCGTACGGGTTCAGCGCACCAGTTCGGTCATGAACTCGCCGATCGCCGTTGCGGCATCCGAGATTCCTTGGAAGCCTATTTGCACCATATCGGCGGCTTTTTTGGGCTGAGTGATGATGACGAAGAGGACGAAGACGACAAGGGCGCCCGAGATCAGCTTCTTGGTTTCCACGTGCGCTGTCGGCCTCCCCAACCGGTCCTGCAAGGTCGGCAGAGTCTAGCCCGTCGCGTTCGAACACTCACCTGACCTTTAGGGACCAATGACCTGGCGGCACAGGCCCTTTGCCGGTGTGCCGACGGCCCCGGAAGGCGCAGGATTGAACACAAGCCCACCGGTTCTGGCAGGAAATCGGTGAGCGAGGGACAGGACCTCACTGCGGGGTCCGAGCCGCAAGCTTCCCCCCTGACTGCGGCTTGGACTGGCAGGTTCCGTCCTCATCGGGGGAAGTGGCTTGTCCCCCCGATGCCACTTCCCCCGTCCCAACCGTTGAAGGTCCCGACTCAGGTCGGGGCCTTCTTCGCGTTCTGCGCCGTCCGGGCCGGGGGACCGGCTACTCCAGCCCGCCGGCCAGGTCCGTGATCGGCTGGACGGGGGCGATCACGGGCGCGAGCTGGTTCGGGAGCTCCATCAGCTGGTTGAGCTGGTTCAGGCCGCCGCTGACCTGTCCGCCGATCTCCTGCACCGAGGACGGGCTCGCCCCCTCGGGCATGCCCTGAGGGGCCGGCAGGTCCGGAAGGGTGAGCGGGGAGACCGGGGCGGCGGAGGCGGCGGGAGCCGCGAGGCCGGCGGCGGCCCCCGCGAGGGCGAGGGCGGCGAGGATGCGCTTGGTCTTGGTCATGCCGTGACAACGGCCCAGGGCGCGGGCGGTCACGCGGATGTCCCTCGGACGCCGGAACCCCCGGAGCTCCCGGAAACGCCGGAACCCCCGGAAACGCCGAGAGCCCCGACCCTTGCGGGGCGGGGCTCTCGGTCAGAGCGGTAGCGGTGGGATTTGAACCCACGGATAGCTTGCACCATCACACGCTTTCGAGGCGTGCTCCTTCGGCCGCTCGGACACGCTACCGAGAGAGAGCTTAGCCCAAGGAGACCCGTGCTCTGAAATCCATTCGCGCGACAGTGCTCAGAGGTCGCGGAAGAAGTCCGTGAGCTGCCGCGCGCACTCCCCCGCGAGCACGCCCGCGATCACCTCGGGACGGTGGTTGAGCCGGCGGTCCCGTACGAGGTCCCACAGCGACCCCGCGGCGCCCGCCTTCTCGTCGGCCGCCCCGTAGACGACCCGGGCCACCCGCGACTGCACGAGGGCGCCCGCGCACATCACGCACGGCTCCAGGGTCACCACGAGGGTGCACCCCGGGAGCCGCCATTCCCCGAGGGCGGTGGCCGCCCGGCGCAGCGCCAGTACCTCGGCGTGTGCCGTCGGGTCGCCGGTCGCCTCCCGCTCGTTGTGCCCGGTGGCCAGGAGCGTGCCGTCCGGGCCGAGCACCACGGCGCCGACCGGCACGTCGCCGGCCGGCACCGCCCGGGCGGCCTCCCGGAGCGCCAGGCGCATGGAGTCCTGCCAGGGGTCCCGTACGGGATCGGGCGTGTACGGGGTGGTGTGCGGGGTGTGGTGGTGCTCGGGGATCACTAGCGGACGGCCTCCAGGACCTCGGTGGCGCCGAGCGAATCGGCGATCTCCGAGAGGGCGTCCCCGTCCAGGGTCATCAGTTGTTTGTGGCTCACCCCGAGGTCGTCGAGCAGCCGGGGGTCGCCGAGCGGGCCGGCGGGTGCCGGTTCGGCGCCGGCCCGTACGTCGTGGCCGTCGTCCGCGTCAGCGTCGTCCTCCTCGTCTCTGTCGGCGGATCCGCCGTCCGAATAAGAGGCGATGACCTCGTCCTCGCCGTCCTCGGTGCCGTCGAGGTCCAGCTCGTCGAGTTCGTCGTCCTCGTCGTCCTTGCCCAGCAGCTCGTCGGTCAGCATCGAGCCGTAGGAGCTGCGGGAGGCGGCGGAGGCGTTGGACACGTAGTAGCGCGGGTCCTCCTCGCCGTCCACCCGGACGACCCCGAACCAGGTGTCCTCCTGTTCGATGAGGGCTACCACCGTGTCGTCGTCGACAGAGGCGGAGCGGGCGAGATCGATCAGATCACTCAGAGACTCGACATCGTCGAGTTCCATGTCGCTCGCTTCCCACCCGTCTTCGGTGCGCGCGAGCAGTGCGGCGAAATACACCGTGACTCTCCCACTGGTCATAGGCGTGCCGGTTGGAGTTCCCCCCGGCCGGAGGTGGGTGGGGGTGGAACGGTCGCCGTGCTCACCGTTTCGTACCCCGCCCAGTCGGCATCGTGGCAGAAACGGAGCCATTGCGAGAGGTCTTCGGCGCCGTGGCGCTGGCCGCGCGTGTTGTACGGGGTCTCGCGCCGGGGGCGCGGCGGCGGCCGGACGGCGTCACGGACGGCTTCACGGGCGGCGTTTCGGGCGGGGGTCCGACGGGGGCCGTGCGGCAGCCGGGAGGGGCCGCGCCGGGGCCGAAGGCAGGGCTCACCAGCGAAAGGTGCGCATGCGCATCTGCTGGCGCATGCGGGCGGCGCGGGCGCGTCTGGGCTGGACCCGGTCGCGCAGTTCCCGTGCCTCGTGCAGGTCACGGAGGAACTGCGCGCGCCGGGCTCTGCGCTGCGCCGTCGTCTCCAGTGGCTCGTGATCGTCTTCGGGCATGGGTCACCGCCCCTGGCTGGTCCGGTCCGGTCCGTCCCCCCGAACCCCCACCTTCCCCCGGACCAGCCGTTTGATGCCACCTTCTGTCACGACTCCGCAGGAATTCAGTCGGATTCCGACAAACCCGGCTACCCGGCTACGCGGACTCCTCGGTCGACCCGGGAGGCGCCGGGGCTCGCGGGGTTCTCGGGGCCGTGGGGGCTCCGGGGGCCTCCTGCGAGTCCTACGAGTCCGGCGACCCCGGCGACTCCTGCGACTCCTGCGACTCTGACAGCGTCGGGACGACCGCCACCGGCCCGTGCGCGTGCTGCAGCACGGCGTTCGCGACCGAGCCCATCATCAGGGACCGGATGTGCCGGCGCGGGTGGTGGCGGCCCACGACGACCAGCGCCGCCGAGTTCGAGGTGGCGACGAGGCGCCCGGCCGCGTCCCCGGGCACCGCGGCCTGCTCGACGGGCACGGTCGGGTACCTCGCCCGGAACGGCGCGAGCCGTTCCGTCTGGGAGCGGAGCATCTCCCGCTCGGCCGGCACCGCGTTGTCGTCCTCCCCCACCAGCGCCTCCGGCGGGATCACCGCGAACGGGCTGTCGATCACCATCGTCGGCGACGGCGGGATGCTGTACGCGGAGACCACCTGGAGCGTGGTGCCCCGCGCGGCGGCCTCCGTGAACGCGAATTCCAGTACGTTGTCGGGCGTCTCCGCGGCGTGCAGTCCCAGCACGACCCGGCCGGCCGAGGGCTGGGAGGCCACGTCCACTCCGCGCGCCTCGTGCGCGACCACGACCACCGGGCAGCCCGCGCTGGTGGCCACGGCCCGGCTGTTCGAGCCGAGCAGCAGCGCGGCGAAGCCGCCGCGGCCCCGGGAGCCCATCACCAGCATCCGGGCGCCCTCCCCGATGTCCCGCAGGGCCTCCGGGACGGAGCCCTCCAGGGACTCGTAGCGGACTTCGGCGGGCAGCTCGCCCCCGGTGGCCAGGTGGGCCCGTAGGCGCACGCTGACGGGGTCCTCGACCTCCTCGGGCTCGCTGCGGTCCTGGAGCGAGGAACGGCGTGCCGCGTACAGCTGGACGCTGTCGGACAGCACGTGGGCGACGACGAGCCCGGTGCCGTGGCGCACTGCCGCAGCCCTTGCCCACTCCAGGGCCTTGAGGCTGTGTTCGGATCCGTCTACGGCGGCGATCACCCTTGCGTGGCTCATCCGTCCAGCGTGCTGGGGGTCCGGGCGGGTCGCATCTCCAGCGCTTTCCGGGCGTGGCCGCCCCTTCGGGCGCGAAGGGGCGGGCGCAGCGCGTAGCCTTTTGGGTGTGGGTCGCGTGTTTGCGGCCGTTTTCGCAGGTAGCGGCGTCGCGGGCCGTGGCTTTTGCTGCGGCAGCCAAGTCTTGGAGGATGTTGTGCGTTTGCAGGTAGTGGATCACCCCTTGGTGGCGCACAAACTCACCACTCTGCGCGACAAGCGCACCGACTCCCCCACCTTCCGTCGGCTCGCCGACGAGCTGGTGACCCTGCTCGCGTACGAGGCCACCCGGGACGTGCGCACCGAGCAGGCCGACATCGTCACCCCGGTCGGCCCGACCACCGGTGTGAAGCTCTCCTACCCGCGGCCGCTGGTCGTACCGATCCTGCGCGCCGGTCTCGGCATGCTCGACGGCATGGTGCGGCTGCTGCCGACCGCCGAGGTCGGCTTCCTCGGCATGGTCCGCAACGAGGAGACCCTGGAGGCCTCCACGTACGCGACGCGCATGCCGGAGGACCTCTCGGGCCGTCAGGTCTACGTGGTGGACCCGATGCTCGCCACCGGCGGCACGCTCGTCGCGGCGATCAAGGAGCTCATCAAGCGCGGTGCGGACGACGTGACCGCGGTGGTGCTGCTGGCCGCGCCGGAGGGCGTCGAGATCATGGAGCGCGAGCTGGCCGGCACGCCGGTGACGGTGGTGACGGCCGCGGTGGACGAGCGGCTCAACGAGCAGGGCTACATCGTGCCGGGGCTGGGCGACGCGGGCGACCGCATGTACGGCTCGGCGGAGTAGCGGAGTAACGGCGCAAGCGCGAAGAAGCCCGGCCTCCCCCAGGGGAGGCCGGGCTTCCTCATGCGGTCAGCACTTCTTGGCGGGCGCGGGCTGGGGGTTGGCCAGGGCGGCGAGGGCCTTGTCGGCGTCGGCCTTCGGCGTGAGCGTCTGGAAGGCGTCGCCCAGGATCAGGTCGATGTCCGCGGTCTCGCGGGCGTCGGTCTGGTGGGTGGCGCCGGCGAGGTTGGTGCCGAGGACGGAGAAGGCGGCCTTGTCCGTCTGCGGCGAGCCGACCAGTATCCCGGCGCCCGGGACCTTCTTGTCGAAGTCGGCGGGGGCGTTGCCGACCTTGCCGATGGTGAAGCCGCGGCTCTTGAGCTCATCGCCCACGGCCTTGGCGAGGCCCGCGCGCGGGGTCGCGTTGTAGACGTTGACCGTGATGCCGCCGGGCGCCGGGAGGACGACCTTCGGCGCGGCGGCGGGGGTGGCGGCGGAGCCCGCCTTGGGTGCGGGGGTGGCGCAGTCCTTGGCCGCGGCGGCGGTTTTGCGTTTGTCCGCGTCACCGCCGAACACGTCGATGAGCTGCACGGCCCCGTAAGCGATCAGGGCGAGCCCGATGATCGATCCGAGCACCACGAGGACGATCCGGCGGCGGCGTCGAGGGCGGGTCATGCGGGGGTAAGCCGCTCCCGTGACCTTGTACTTTCCGCCCATGCCAGGGGGAGTGAGCATGCTCATGTGCGCAGCGTAATGCCGACCGCTGCCGATGCCCACCGAATCATCTGTTGATAGGGCAAGGCTGACCCGAAAGGCGCAACCGGGACCTATCCGACACCGGACGGAGCGGGTCAGCCCAGTTCGAGGACGCGCGCGTGCAGGACCTGGCGCTGCTGGAGCGCGGCCCGGACGGCGCGGTGTAGACCGTCCTCCAGGTACAGGTCGCCCTGCCACTTCACGACATGGGCGAAGAGGTCCCCGTAGAAGGTCGAATCCTCGGCGAGCAGCGTTTCGAGGTCGAGCTGGCCCTTGGTGGTCACAAGCTGGTCGAGCCGGACCGGGCGCGGGGCGACATCCGCCCACTGACGGGTGGTTTCCCTGCCGTGGTCGGGGTACGGCCGCCTATTTCCGATGCGCTTGAAGATCACACGGAAAGCCTACCGGGCAGGGGCCTGCGGGCGCAGCCTTGCGATGACGGTGCAAAGGTGGCGAATAGCGCTATTTCGGGAGTGATATATGAGTCAGAGCACCGACCCCGCGTCCCCTGCCGAGTCCCCTTCCACATCCCCCGCCCAGTCCCCTGCCGCGTCCCCCGCCGGCCAGATCGCCGCCGGGTACGCCTTCACCGGACCCGCGCTCGATCTGGGGGCCCTGCTCTGGGACGGGGCCTGCCTGCCGGAGCACCAGATCCGCATCCCGCTGTCGATGCTCAACCGGCACGGCCTGGTCGCGGGCGCCACCGGAACCGGCAAGACCAAGACGCTGCAGCTCATCGCCGAACAGCTGTCGGCCAACGGCGTTCCGGTCTTCCTCGCGGACATCAAGGGCGATGTCTCGGGCATCTCCGCCCCCGGCGCGGCCAACGAGAAGATCGGGGAACGCGCCAAGGACGTGGCCCAGGAATGGGAGGGCGCCGGATTTCCCAGCGAGTTCTACTCGCTGGGCGGGATCGGCCCCGGAATCCCCCTCCGGTCCACCGTGACGAGCTTCGGCCCGGTCCTGATGTCCAAGGTGCTCCAGCTCAACCAGACGCAGGAGCAGTCGCTGGGGCTGATCTTCCACTACGCCGATACCAAGGGCCTGGAGCTGATCGACCTCAAGGACCTGCGGGCCGTCGTCGCCTTCCTCGTCTCGGACAAGGGGAAGCCCGAGCTCAAGGGCATCGGCGGACTTTCCACGGTGACCGCCGGAGTGATCCTGCGGGCGCTCACCGCCTTCGAACAGCAGGGGGCCGCGGAATTCTTCGGCGAGCCCGAATTCGACACCAGTGAATTCCTCCGGACGGCGGCGGACGGGCGCGGGCTGGTCTCCGTCCTGGAGCTCCCGGCGGTCCAGGACAAACCGCAGCTCTTCTCCACTTTCCTGATGTGGCTGCTGGCGGACCTGTACACGGACCTGCCGGAAGTCGGCGATCTGGAGAAGCCCAAACTGGTCTTCTTCTTCGACGAGGCGCACCTGCTGTTCAACGGGGCCTCGAAGGCCTTCCTCGAGGCCATCACGCAGACGGTCCGGCTGATCCGTTCCAAGGGCATCGGCGTCTTCTTCGTCACCCAGACCCCCAAGGACGTGCCGGCCGACGTGCTGGCGCAGCTCGGCAACCGGGTGCAGCACGCCCTGCGCGCCTTCACCCCGGACGACGCGAAGGCGCTGAAGGCGACGGTGAAGACCTTCCCGAACTCCGCCTACGACCTGGAGGAGCTGCTGACCCAGCTGGGGACGGGCGAGGCGGTGATCACGGTGCTCAGCGAGAACGGCGCGCCGACCCCGGTGGCGGCGACCCGGCTGCGGGCCCCCCAGTCGCTGATGGGGCCGATCGACGCGGCCGCGCTGGACCAGGCGGTGAAGTCCTCCCTGCTCTACTCGCGCTACGCGGAGCCCATCGACCGGGAATCGGCGTACGAGAAGATCAGCGCCGAACAGGCGGCGGCGGAGGCGGAAGCCGAGGCGGCGGCCGCGGCGGCGGAGGCCGAGAAGCAGGCGAAGGCGGCCGCGAAGGCCGCTCCGAAGCCGGATCCCTCGCTGGCGGAGCAGGTGGTGGGCAGCGGGCTCTTCCGCTCCCTGGCCAGGTCGATCGGTACGCAACTGGGCCGCGAGATCTCCCGGTCCATCTTCGGCACGGCCAGGCGGCGCCGCTGACACCGCGCGGGGAATCCGAACCTGACGGGGAATCCGTCCTGACCGGGAATGCGTACCTGAGGCCCCGTCCGGCCTGCGAGACTCGGAGCATGCGGACCGAACTCACCGATACGACCTCCAGCAAGGTCAACCGGGCCCTGCTCGACGCGCGACGGGCCATCGGGAGTCCCACGATGGGGCTCGTGCTCAACCTCCTCGTCGCCACGGACGAGGAGAACGCCTACGACGCCGTCCGCGCGGCCTCCGAGGCCTCGCGCGAGCACCCCTGCCGGATCATCGCGGTGATCAAGCGCACCGCACGCGGACCGCACCGGCTGCGTCAGAACCGGCTCGACGCCGAGCTGCGGGTCGGCGCCGACGCCGGGTCCGGGGAGATCGTGCTGCTCCGGCTGCACGGGACGCTCACCGAGCACGCGGGCTCCGTGGTGCTCCCGCTGCTGGTGCCGGACGCGCCCGTGGTGGCCTGGTGGCCCGCCGAAGCCCCGGACGCGCCCGCCCGGGACCCGCTGGGCGCGCTCGCGCAGCGCCGGATCACGGACGCGGAGGCGGCCACCGACCCGGTTGCCGCGCTCGACGCCCGGGCCGGCGCCTACGCGCCCGGGGACACCGATCTGGCCTGGACCCGGCTCACCCCGTGGCGTTCGCTCCTGGCCGCCGCCCTGGACCAGAAGCCGCTTCCGGTGACGGGCGCGGCCGTGGAGAGCGAGCCCGGCAACGCGAGCTCCGAGCTGCTGGCCCGCTGGCTGGAGGACCGGCTCGGCGTGCCCGTGGAGCGGGTGGCGACCGAGGGCCCGGTCATCACCCGGGTCCGGCTGACGACCTCCGCCGGGGAGATCCGCGTGGACCGCCCGGACGGTGTCCTGGCCACCCTGCTCCTGCCGGGCAGCCCCGACCGCAAGGTCGCGCTGAAGATCCGCAGCAGCGCCGAGCTGATAGCGGAGGAACTGCGACGGCTCGACGCCGACGAGGTCTACGCTTCGGCGCTGCGCTTCAGGCGGCCGGCCCAGGCGTCGCTCTCCGCGTAGTGGTTGTCGTAGACGGGCTGGCTGTCGATGAGGTCCTGCACCGTGGCCTCGCCGGCCCGGACCCGGCCGAGCAGCCGGTAGTAGTCGAAGCGGCCCATGCCGGGGGTGAAGCCGACGAAGACCTCGGCCGTACTGTCCGCGGCCGGGGCGAAGGCGTGCTTCACGCCGGGGGGCACGGCGAGGAAGTCGCCCTTGGTCAGGGTGTGTGTCTCGTCGCCGAGCAGGACGTCGAGCGTGCCGTCCGTGACGTGGAAGAACTCGGTCGCCTTGGTGTGGAAGTGCACCGGGGCACCCGCGGCGCCGACCTCGAAGGTGGCCGTGTTGCAGGTGAGCTCGGCGGTGTCCGTGAGGAGCGTGATCAGGCTGCCGGGGGCGTCGGAGATGATCTCGGCGGTGGCGGCGCGGGTCAGGTTCTCAGTCATGATCACGAGCTTAGGGACAGGATCTGACAAAAGGGCCCGACTCTCACCCGAACGGCTGATTCTGCTTGCCGGCTCCGCCGGCGGCCGCTTTCCCGGTCGTCGTGGCCGCCTTCGCGGCGGCCTTCGCCTCCTGCTTGTGCGCCCGCACCTTGGCCAGCGATTCCGGGCCCGTGATGTCCGCCGCCGACCGGTAGACGTTCGCCGGCCCGTACCCGCCGGCCGCCTCGCGCCAGCCGCGCGGGCGCACCCCGAACCGCTTGCCGAGCAGCGCCAGGAAGATCTGCGCCTTCTGCTCCCCGAAGCCGGGCAGCGCCCGCAGCCGCGCCAACAGCTCGGCGCCGGTCCCCACGTCGGTCCACACGGCCGCCGCGTCCCCTCCGTAGTGCTCCACCAGGTACGCGCACAGTTGCTGCACCCGCTTCGCCATCGCGCCCGGGTAGCGGTGCACGGCCGGTTTCTCGGAGAGCAGCGCGGCGAACGCCTCCGGGTCGTAGGCGGCGATCGCGTGCGCGTCCAGGTCGTCGGAGCCCAGCCGCCGGGCGATCGTGTAGGGCCCCGAGAACGCCCATTCCATGGGCACCTGCTGGTCCAGCAGCATCCCGACCAGCGCGGCGACCGGGCTGCGGCCGAGCAGCTCGTCGGCCTCCGGCTGCTGGGCGAGCCGGATGGTGACGCTCTTGTCCTTGTCGTCCATGGCTCCAGGGTCTCGCGCGGGCGCTCCCCGCGCGATCGTCCGGACCCCCGCCTAGCGTGAGTACCGAGAGGGGTCACGTCGTACACCACACAGGAGTCGATCGATCATGGCTGAGTTCACGGAAGGCGCGCCCTGCTGGGTGGACGCGATGTTCTCCGATCTCGAGGGCGCCAAGACCTTCTACGGCGACGTACTGGGCTGGACCTTCGGGGAGTCCAGCAGCGAGTACGGGAACTACACGCAGGCCTACTCCGACGGCAAGGCCGTCGCGGCCGTGGTGCCGCCGATGCCGGGCGCGGAGGGCCAATCGCAGTGGTGCCTCTACCTCGCCTCGCCCGACGCGACCGCCACGGCGGCGAAGATCAAGGCCGCCGGCGGCGAGGTCCTGATGGAGCCGATGCAGGTCGGCTCCTTCGGCACGATGGCCATCGCGAAGGAGCCCAGCGGCGCCGTCTTCGGCGTCTGGCAGCCGGGCGACCACAAGGGCTTCGAGAAGACCGGCGAACCGGGCGCGTACTGCTGGGCCGAGTTCTTCTCGCGCGACGTGGCCAAGCCGGACGCGTTCCTCCCCCAGGTCTTCCCGTACGGGACCCGGCAGATGGACCTCGGCGACGATCCCGAGGCGGCCGGCATGGACTTCAAGGTCTTCAGCCTGGGCGGCCCGGAGAACCCGGTGCTGGGCCGGATGAACATGGGCACCGACTTCCCGCCGGAGATCCCCTCGTACGTCCAGGTCTACTTCGCCGTCCCGGACTGCGACGAGGCGGTCGCGAAGACCCAGGCCCACGGCGGCAAGCTGCACTTCGGCCCGATGGACAGCCCCTTCGGGCGCTTCGCGGCGGTGGCGGACCCGCAGGGCGCGGCGTTCGCCGTGATCGACGTGGCGAAGACGGTCGGCGAGATGCCGACGTTCACCTGACGGACGGGAGGCCGGTGCGGGGCCCCCGCCCCGCAAGCGCCCCCCCGCCTGCAAGCTCCCCGCACCCTCCGCACCCTCGGACGCCCTACGCGGCGAAGCCGAGGGCGAGGGCGGCGACGACCGGGGCCGCGTAGATCACCGGGAAGGGGACGTGGGCGTAGGCCCGGGCCCGGACCACGGTGATCACGGCGCCGGTGTAGTAGAGGACCAGGCCGATGCCCGCGGCGATGCCGAGGGCCGGGACGAAGAGGCCGGCCAGCAGGCCCAGGGCTCCGGCGGCCTTGGCCGCGCCGAGCGGGGTCCACCAGGCACCGGGGACCTCGTACTGCTCCATGGCCTCCACGACCCAGGGGGCGCGGCGCAGGAGCGAGTACCCCGAGAAGCCCGACATGGCGGCTGCGAGGACGGTGACGACGGTGGCGGCGATGTTCATGAGGTACTCCTCGGCGGTCGGTGTTTTTCTTCCTCACCGCACTGACACGCGCCGCCGCGCGCATGTGACAGGCCCCCGGAGAATCTTTCGCCGGCGCGTCGGACCCCGCCCTACAGGCCCAGGCTCGGCGGCGACAGCGCGCCGAACCACACGTGCGTGACCGCGCTGACGTAGCGCGCCCCGCACCGGTCCGAAGGGACCACCAACTGCGCACCCGTCTCGTCGAGGTCCTCACCGTCGAGGCGGGTCGCCAGCAGCACCGGGCTCGCGCCGAAGTCGGCGTCCAGCTCGGCCCAGGACAGCATCGAATGGTGTCCGTCTCCGCCGGTCACGGCGAGCAGGAACCGCGAGCGGTCCTTGCGGCGACGGGCGTCGAAGGCCGGGCCGGCGTCCGAGATGACCTCGCGGAGCAGCGGGCCCTCGAACACGTGGTGCTGCGGCCCGTTCGTCGCGCAGTCGAACGTGACCGCGGCACGGTGCTGTGCCCAGTCCCGAAGGTCCGCGACGCTGAGCGCCGCCGGGTGGTCCAGGTCTCCGTGCAGCATGAGTTTGGCCATGGCTCACTCATGCCCGGCACGACGCTGTGCAGAACCTCATCTGCAAGGTTGGTAGCATGATATGAGCCGCAACTGTGTCCATGTTGGTCGCATCTGCCTCGCAGATCGTGTGACCTTCAGGATCGGCCCCCGCCTCCCGCTTCGTGGATCTTCTGCCAGACCACGTCCCGCGTCACCGGCAGCTCCGTGAAGCGGATCCCCGTCGCGTCCCGCAGCGCGTTGGCGAAGGCGGGGCCCACCGGGTTGAAGGGGCTCTCGGACATGGACTTGGCGCCGAGGGGGCCGATCGCGTCGGAGGTCTCCATGAAGTGGACCTCGGTGCGCGGGACATCGGCGTACTGCGGGAGGCGGTAGCGGCGGAAGGCGGCCGTGGTGACCTCCCCGCGCTCGTCGACCCGTACCGTCTCGAAGAGGGTGGCGCCCAGGGCCTGGGCCACGCCGCCCTCGACCTGGCCGCGGCACTGCATCGGGTTCATGACCTTGCCCGCGTCGGCCGCGTGGACCGAGCGGAGGATCTTCATCTCGCCCGTGCCGGGGTCGACCGCGATCCGGAACCACTGGGCGTTGAAGGCCACCGAGCGGGGGGAGCCGCCCCAGTGGCCGTCGGCGGCGATCTCGTCGAGCTGGCCCTTGTCGTACGCCGCCTCGTACAGCTCCTTGAGGGTGACGACCCGGCCCGCGCAGTCGAAGGCCTCGGCGCCCGGCGTGCACAGGTGCCGGGCCACGCCCGTATGGCGGGCGGCGAAGGTCTTGAGTCGCTCCGCGAGGGAGTCGGCGGCCAGCAGCACGGCCTTGCCGGCCACCACCGTGCCGGCCGAGCCGAAGGCACCGGTGTCGTGGCGGACGACGTCGGTGTCGGACTGGCGGACGCTGATCCGGTCGACCGTGGTGTTCAGGGCTCCGGCGGTGATCTGCTTGTGGACGGTGGTGGTGCCGTTGCCGAACTCCGCCGTGCCCACCGCGATGTCGTACGTCCCGTCCCGCAGCAGGCTGATCCGGGCGTCGGCGTAGTGGCCGCCGGGCGGACCGGTCGCGATCATCGCGACGGCCGTGCCCGTGCCCGTGAGCCAGCCCTCGGGGACGTCCTCGTGGCTGCGGTCCTCGGCGATGGCCTTGCGGACGACGTCCATGCACTGCTTCATCCCGTACGAGGCGATGAAGAGGTCCTCCTCGTGGCCGATCGGGGTGACCATGTGGTCGCCGGGGCCGATGACGTTCTTCTCGCGCAGTTCGAGCGGGTCCATGCCGAGCCGGACGGCGAGCTCGTCCATGACCGATTCGAGGGCGAAGAGGACCTGCCCCAGGCCGTAGCCGCGGAAAGCGCCGGCCGGTACCCCGTTGGTGTAGACGGAGTACGCCTCGACCTCCTTGTTCGGCGCCTTGTACACCGCGAAGGACTCGCCGACGCTGTGGAACATGACGGCCGGGCCGTGGTTCCCGTAGGCCCCGGTGTTGGACACGACCCGGATCCGGAGCGCCGTGAGGGCGCCGTCCGCCTTCGCCCCGATCTTGATGGTGATCTTGAAGGGGTGGCGGGTGGTGGCACCGTAGAACTGCTCGGCGCGGGTGAATTCGAGCTTCACGGGGCGCCGCAGCTTCAGGGCGGCGAGGACCACGATGTCCTCGGTGAGCATTTCCTGCTTGCCGCCGAATCCGCCGCCCACACGGCCCGCGACGACGCGGACCTCGTCCTCGCCGAGGTCGTAGAGGGCGCACAGCGCCCGCCGGGTCAGGAACGGCGCCTGGGTGGAGGAGCGGACGGTGATCCGCTCGCCCGGGGAGCCGTCCTCCTTGGGCTCGAAGTACGCGACGCTGCCGTGGGTTTCGAGGCTGGCGTGCTGCACGCGCTGCGTCAGATAGGTCTCCTCGTGGACGACGTCGGCCTCCGCGTAGCCCTGCTCCATGTCGCCGAGGGTGTGGTGGACCTCGCCGCACACGTTGTTCTCGGCGCGGAAGATGCCCGACTCGGGTCCCTTGGGGTGGAGGACGGGCGCGCCGGGCAGCATCGCCTCCTCCGGGTCGATGACGTACGGGAGTTCCTCGTACGTGACCACCACGCGGCGGCAGCCCTCCTCGGCGGCCTGCTCCGAGTCGGCGACGACGGCCGCGACGCGCTGGCCGACGAAGCGGACCACGTCGTCCAGGACGCGGGTGTCCATCGGGTCCTCGGTGGGGTGCTCGTGGCGGGCGCTCGAGTACAGGCGGTCCGGGGCGTCGCGGTGGGTGAGGACCGCGTGCACGCCGGGGACCTGGAGGGCGTCGGTGGTGTCGATGGAGACGATCCGGGCGTGCGGGTGCGGGGAGCGCAGCAGCTTCATGTGGAGCAGGCCGGGGACGTCGACGTCGAAGGTGTAGCGGGCCGTGCCCGTGACCACCTGCGGGCCGGCCGGCGCGCCGAGGGATTTGCCGACGGCCTGACCCGCCTCGGGGGTTTCGACGTGCTGCACGCCGCGTACGGCGTCCTCGATGGCGCGGTAGCCCGTACAGCGGCAGATGTTGCCCTTGAAGGCGCGGGGGAGGTCGTCGAGCTTGCCGTCGTCGTGGGCGGTGCCCCGCTCCGCCTGGAGGGCGGAGGTGGTCATCAGGAACCCGGCGGTGCAGAAGCCGCACTGGAAGCCCTGGGCGTCGAGGAACTGCCGCTGGACGGGATGGAGCTCGCCGCCGGGCGAGCAGAGTCCCTCGACGGTGGTGACGGAGCGCCCCTCGGCTCGGACGGCCGGGTAGAGGCAGCTGTGGACCGGCTGCCCGTCGACGTGGACGGTGCAGGCGCCGCAGTCGCCCTGGTCGCAGCCCTTCTTCACGCCGAACCAGCCGCGCTCGCGGAGGTAGGTGCGCAGGCACTGGCCGGCGCGGGGCTCCTCGGTGAAGTGCTGCTCGTTGATGTCGATCCCGTAGCTTCCGCCGCTCATCGCCGTTCCTCCGGAGCGTCCGCGTCCGCCAGTTCGCGGCGGACCTCCTCCGCCAGGCGCAGGCCCATGTGGCGCCGCCAGGCGGGCAGTCCGTGGATGTCGTCGTACCACTCGTCGGGCCGGACGGTGTCGTCGATCGCCCGGCGCAGCTCGGCCGCCGTGGGCGGCAGCGCGAACCAGAAGCGGAACGGGCGGGTGGTCGCGGCCGACACCGTGACGGCGAGCGAGCCGTCCCGGGGGTCGTGGGCGCCGATGACGAGGGCGCCGGAGCGGCCGAGACCGTAGAGGGAGCACTGCCGGAAGGCCGTACGGGAGTCCAGGGCGCGGGCGGGCAGCCGCACCGAGCGCAGCAGCTCGCCGTCGCGCAGGTCCTTGACGCCGGCTCCGCGGATGAAGTCGGTGACGGGCAGGCGCCGGGTGGCGCCGTCCTGGCCCTGCAGGAGGACCGTTCCGTCGAGGGCGGCGGTGAGGGAGATCATCGGGCCGGCGGGGAGGCCGTTGCAGAGGTTGCCGCCGACGGTCGCCATGTTCCAGATCTTGAAGCTGGCGAGGAAGGCCCGGCAGCACTGTTCGAAGAGCGGCGCGGCCGTGGCGGGCAGGGTCCGGGCGAAGCGGGACAGCTCGGTGATGGTGCAGGTGGCGGCAATGTCGAGGGAGCCGTCGGGCTGCCGGGACAGCGGGGGCCAGCCCATCCGGGAGAGGTCGACGAGACGGCGGACGTGGGGCTGGGGCTCGGAGAAGAGGTACGTCCCGCCGCCGAGCCAGGCGTCACCCGGACGCCAGGGTTCGCGGCGGCGTGCGTCGCGTACGTCGAGCACCGTGTTGAGGTCCATTTCCCGCCATCCTTTCCGTCTTCCGTCGTTTCGGCGGTTCGGCTCCCTCAGTGAAACAACGGGCCGGGCGCCGGGACGACTGGTCCCCGGCACGGAAAAACACCAGGGCCGACGGGGCCTGTCTGGTGAATCATCCAAGAGGCTGTCCGGCTGGTTGCCCTTGCATTTACCATGGCAACCCTCATATTCGCCTCGCGATTGTGGGCTGCCACCCGCCGCAAGGAGTCCCCGCCATGCACGTCCTCGACCTGCTCCAGTCCGACAACCTCGGCCTCACCCTGCTGTGGGGCGAGCAGTCCCTTCTCGGCCAGGAGGTCAGCGGGGTGACCGCCACCGACCTGGAGGACCCGGGCCGGTTCCTGGGCCCCGGAGAGCTCGTGCTCAGCGGCCTCGTGTGGTGGCGTCCGGGGGCATCGGCCGCCGCCAGGACCGACCGCTTCGTCGCGGCCCTCGCCGACGCCGGAGCGCGGGCCCTGCTGGCCGGCGAGGAGACCCACGGAGGGGTGCCGGAGGAGCTCGTCGCCGCCTGCCGGGCCCACCGGATGCCGCTGGTGGCGGTCCCCGCGCAGACCAGCTTCCGGGCCGTCACCGAAGCGGTGTACCTGCGCCAGTGGGGCGACCTCAGCAGGCGCCCCACCCGGCACTTCGCGCTGCCCGAGAACGTGCGCGGCGAGCTCAGCCGGCTCCTGGAGGGCGGGGCCGGGCCGGCGGAGCTGCTGGACCGGGCGTGCGCGCACCTGGGCCGGCTGCCCTGCTACCTGCTGACCGCGAGCGGCCGCACGGTGGCCCGTACCCCGTCGGCTCCCGCGATCCCGGCGCGGCGGGCCGCCTCCGCCGCGAAGGGCGGGGTCTCGCTGGGGGTGGAGAGCGAGAGTTCCCCGTACGACGCCTGGCTGCTGCACGTCCCGGACGCGGACGCGGCGCCGCCCCGGGTGCTCCACGAGATCGCCGAGGTGTTCGCGCAGTACCGCGACGGCCTGGCCCGCCGGGAGGCCGCGCGACGGGCCGCCGCGGGGGACCTGCTCGCCCTGGTGGCGGCCGACGCCGAACCGGACCTCCTCGGCGCCGCGCTCCAGGCGGCGGGACTGCCCGCGGGGGGCCCGTACCGCGTGCTGACGGCGACCGACGGGGACGCGCTGGCGGAGGCGCTGGGGCACCTGGAGGGCGCCCGGTGGGCGGCGGGCCCGGGCGGGGCGGTGCTCTACGAGGGCCCGGCCGACGGGGGCGCTCCGGATGCCCCGGACGGCGCGGCCGATGCCGCCGGGGCGGCCACCGCCCGTCTCGCCGACCGGCTGCGCGCGGTGTGGCCGCTGCTCCGGGCGTGCGCCGAACCGGGGACCGACCTGCGGCTCGGCGTGGGCGCGCGGACGGCTTCGGCCGAGGGGCTACGCGCGTCACTGTGCCAGGCGAACTTCGCGCTGACGGCGGCGGACGCGGAGATCGCGGTCCGCGGGGTCGAGCAGCTGGACACCCTGGCCGAACTGCTGTCGGGGGTCCCGCCGGAGGTCCGGGGGGTGTTCGGGTCGCGGACGCTGGGCCCGCTCGGGGACGGGATGCTCAGGGAGACCCTGGAGGTGTTCCTCGCGAACAACTGCTCGTGGACGCGTACGGCGGAGGCGCTGCACCTGCACGTGAACACGGTCCACTACCGGATCGAGCGCGTGGAGGCCCTGACCGGCCGCGACCTGTCCCGCCTCGACCACAAGCTGGACCTGTACGCGGCGCTGCGCTGCTAGAGGGAGCAAAATGCTCCTAACGGGGCAAAGAGCCCAATTGGCGTAGCGTCGTAGTCGTAGACACAGTCGCAGTGGCAGTCGTAGGAGCGACCGGAAATGTGAAAGAAGGGTGCCGCCGATGTCCGTCCCGTCCGCCCAGCCTGAACCGCTCACCCCTCCCGCCCCGCCCGCGCTCCCCCTCCTCGTCGGGTTCGACGGTTCGCCCCGGAGCGTCGCCGCCGCCCGCTGGGCCGCCCGTGAGGCCCTGGCGGCCGGGGCGCCGCTCCGGCTGCTCCACGTGGGCCAGGCCTGGCCGACCGTCCAGCCGATCTCCGTGGAGTTCCAGCCCGTGCTCGGCGCGAGCGAGCACGTGGCGAGGACCGCGCTGGCGGCCCTCGCCGAGGAACTCCGCACCACCCACCGCGGCCTGACCGTCGAGACGGCCACCGCCGAGGGCGGACCCGGCAACGAGATCCCGCGGGCGGCCGCCCAGGCGGACGCCGGGCTGATCGTGCTCGGTGCGAGCGGCGAGGACCACCACGTGCTTCCGCGGGTCGGCTCCACCGCGCTGCACGTCGCGGGGCGCGCCGAGATCCCGGTCGTCCTGGTACGGGACCCCGTCGCGCGCGCACCGCACGGACGCGGGGTCGTCGTCGGGGTGGACCCGGCGGGCGACCACGGCGCGGTGCTCGACTTCGCGTACGCCTGGGCCGCGCGGCACGCCCTCCCGCTGCGCGCGGTGCACGCGGCGGCGTCGGGCCCGGCGGCACCGGAGCCGCTCGAAGCGGCCGTGGCCGCGGCCGGCGCGCGCTACCCGCAGGTCCGGGCCGAGTGCGTGACCCGCTCCGGCGACCCGGCGAAGCTCCTGCTCGAGGAGGCCGCCGAGGCCGACCTCCTGGTCGTGGGCCGCCGCCACCACCGCCCCCTCCACGGCATGGGCCCCACGGACCACGCGGTGGCCCACCACGCCCACAGCCCGGTGGCCCTGATCCCCCACGGCTAGGCCGTCTCTTTCGGATCTTGCCGCTCGGCCGACAAGATCCGAAAGAGACGCCCTAGTCCTCACCGCCGCAGCAGCACGATCACCGACCCCCACATCGTCAGCAGTACGTTGCCCAGGGCGTACGGGACCGTCGTCCCCAGGGCCGGGATCTGACTGCGGGCGCGTTCCGTCAGGGCGCCCAGCGCGGCCGTCGTGGTCTGGGCTCCGGCCAGGGCGCCGAGCAGGATCGGCAGGGGGAGCCGCTGCACGAAGTGCCCGTAGGCGAATCCGGCCAGCAGCGGCACGGTCGTCACGGCGGCGCCCCACAGCAGCAGCGGCCAGCCGGCTTCGCGCAGGCCCGGCATGAAGCTCGGGCCGGCGTTGAGGCCGACGACCGTGACGAAGACGCACAGCCCGAGCGTGCCCATCAGCCATTGCGCCGCGGACGGCAGGTTCCCGTACGTGGGGTACTTGCTCCGGATCCAGCCGAAGACCAGCCCCATCAGCAGCGCCCCGGTGGAGGTGGACAGCGACAGCGGAGCGCCGGCCGCGTGCAGCGCCGGGATGCCGAGGCAGCCGCCGAGGAAGAGCCCGAGCGCGATCCACACCATGTCCGTCGCGAAGCTGGTCGGCACCGGCTTGCCCAGCGCCGCCGCGGCCGCCTCCACCCGGCTGCGCGGCCCGGTCAGGACCAGGGTGTCGCCCCGCTCCACGGTGCTGTCGAGACGGACCCGCAGGTCGGCGCCGGCCCGCCAGTGCTCGTCGACGAAGACGCCCGGCATGAACGCCTCGTGGCGCAGGGTGCGGATGGTGCGGCCGCTGAGGTTCCGGTCGGTGATGACCACGTGCAGGGACTCGGTGCGGTAGGCGAGCAGCTCGAAGTCGTCCGTCTCCATCCCGATGTGCGTGCGCGCGTCGTACGCGACGAGGTCGCCGCGGACCGCGCTGACGGCCAGGACGTCCCCGATCTCGACGCGGGTGTCCGCGGTGTGCTCCAGGATCTTCCCGGCGCGGCGCAGCCGGGTGATGTAGAGCCGCCGCCCGGCGGCCTTCTGCTCCGCCTCGAAGTCCCCGATCGTGCGCCCGGCGAAGGCGGCCACGTCGACGGCGTACGCGCGCAGCACGTGCTTGTAGTAGCCCTCCCCGGCGTCGGGGTCGTCCTCGGCGGCCTCCAGGTCGGCGGCGAGCACGGCGCTCTCCTCCGCGAGGTCCCGGCGCAGCAGGCGCGGCAGGATCCCGGCGAGGAGCAGCGCGGGCAGGACCGTACCGAGGGGGTACGTGACCGCGTAGGCGACGGCGATCAGATGCGACTGGTCCCGGGCCTCGGCCGCGCTGACGCCGGGCAGGTGGGCGATGGCGTCGGAGCCGACGCCGATGACGGCGGACTGGGTGAGGCCGCCGCCGAGGAGACCGGCGGAGAGGCCGGTCCCGTAACCGGCGAGGGTGGCGAAGGCCCAGGCGGAGGCGAGTCCGGTGACGCAGACGATGAGGGCGAGGACGACCTGGGGGAGGCCGTCCTTGCGCAGCGCGCGGAAGAACTGCGGGCCGACGTCGTAGCCGAGGGCGAAGAGGAACATGAGGAAGAAGACGGACTTGATCGGACCGTCGATCTCGACCTTCGCCTGGGAGCCGATGACCAGGCCGGCGACGAGGCATCCGGTGACGGCGCCCAGCGCGATGGACTTGTACCGGATGCGGCCGAGCAGGAAGCCGACGGCGATGGTCAGGAAGATCAGCAGCTCGGGGTAGGGCCGGAAGATCTCGTCCCGGAGCCAGTCCATCCACACCTCCTCGGCCGTCTCGGGAAACGGTATGTGCCGGTATGCCCGCCCGCATGTTCAGGGCGCCGCCCCGATCCGCCGGCCGGGCCCGCCGCCCGGAGGCGGGGTCAGCGGGCGAACCGCTCGGCGAGGTACTGCTCCCAGGTGCGCCGGCCGAGCGCGTGGCCGGGGGCGGTCAGGTGGCCGGCGCGCCAGGCGGCCCCGATCTTGCCGGGGACCCGGACGGGGAGGACCGGGCGGCGCTTGCCGGCGGCGCGCAGCCAGTCCCTGGCGAGGCCGGCGGCCGGGTACACGGTCGGGCCGGCGAAGTCGGGTACCCGGCCGGCCGGGTCGCCGAGGGCCAGCTCGACCAGCCGGTCCGCCACGTCGCCCGGGTCGACCGGCTGGCAGTCGGTGCCGGACGGTACGAGGACCACCGGAAGCTTGGACAGGGCGCCGAAGGCGAGGTCGAGGAGCGCGGGGAACTGGGTGGCCCGCAGGTTGGTCCAGCCGGTCCCCGAGCCGGCGAGCAGTCGCTCGCCCTCCAGCTTGACCCGGTAGTACGGGTAGGGGGTCCGGTCGACGCCGACGATCGAGATGTTGACGACGTGCTCGACCCCGGCCCGCTTCCCGGCGTCCAGCAGGTGCCGGAAGCCGGGGAGGTCGTTCTTGAAGTGCCGGATGTCGCTCGCGCAGTGGATGACCGTGCCGACGCCCGCGAGCGCCTCGTCGAGCCCGGCGCCGGTGGTCAGGTCGCCGGTGCGCCAGTCGACCCCCGCGTCATCCGGCAGCGCGGTCCTGCGCGTGAGCGCACGCACCGGGCGGCCGGTGCGGCGGACCCGCTCCAGCACCTCGCGGCCGAGCATGCCCGTCGCCCCGGTCACCATGATCGTGTCGTTCTTCATCAGTCCCAGCCTTCCGAATCCGCGCTTGCCGTCACGGATGAAGACCGGCGGGTCAGCCGTTCTGTGACAGCTCTCGGAGCTGAATCGCGAGGAAGGCGAGTTTGTCCGGGTTCAGGACGAGCCGCACGCCGGTGATCCCGCCCTCGCCGAGCTCCAGCGCCCCGAAGGCGGTCAACTCGCCGTCCGCCCAGCCGAGCACCGCCGGAACGCCGTTCACCTCGGCGAAGGAGATCTGCACGCCGCTGACCCACCGCGCGAAGAGACCGGCCAGGAAACGGGCCGCGTTGTCCCGCCCGGCCACCGGCCGGCTCGCAGCGCTCGCCTTGCCGCCGCCGTCCGACCAGACGACCACCTGCTCGGAGAGCAATTGCTCCAGCTGGTCCATCGCACCCTCGGACGCGGCGGCCAGGAACCGCGCGAGCAGCTCGTCGTCCTGCTCCCTCGAGGAGGTGAACCGGGGGCGCCCGTCGGCCAGGTGCTGTTTGGCCCGGCGGTAGAGCTGGCGCGCGTTCGCCTCCGAACAGTCGAGTACGCCCGCGATGTCCCGGTGGCTGTAGTCGAAGGCGTCGCGCAGCACCACGGCGGCCCGCTCGGGCGGCGACAGCCGCTCCATCAGCGTCAGCACGGCGAACGACACCGAGTCCCGCTGCTCGGCGGTCTCCATGGGTCCCAGCACCCCGGCGCCGGTCCCCACCGGCTCCGGGATCCAGGGACCGAAGTACTCCTCGCGCCGTACCCGGGCGGAGGCGAGCCGGTTCAGGCACAGGTTGGTGACCACCTTGGCCAGCCATGCCCCCGGCGCCACCACCTGGCCGCGGTCGGCCCCGTGCCACCGCAGGTACGCGTCCTGCACGGCGTCCTCGGCCTCGGCCGCCGAGCCGAGCATCCGGTACGCCAGCGAGAACAGCCGTGGTCGGTGGGCCTCGAACTCCTGTGCCGTGTCCATGGCCCCACGCTAAGCGCGGGCCTCCGGCGAACCCCCGGCAGGCCGCTCCGTGTACTCCGTGATCTCCGTGCGTTCCGTGAGCTCCGTGCGTTCCGTCAGCAGGCCGAGCACCTGTCGCGGCGTCCAGTGGCCGGCCGCGCCCGGGCAGGCGGACAGGTAGTCGGCGATCTCCCGCTCCGCCCACGGTCCCGACTCCAGCAGGCCGGACGCCAGGTACCGCAGGTACGCGGCCGACGGCGCGAGCGGCTCGACGTCCCCGACGGACCACGGGGCGGTGAAGGTCAGCACGGGGACGCCCTCGACCGTCCCCGGGCAGACCAAGGTCTCGTACCGGCCGCCGCCCGCCTCGTCGCGGCCGTCGCGCAGCACCCGGGTGAGGTCGAGGTCCGCTCCCGGTTCCCGGTACATCTCCTGTGCGGCGATGTCCGAAAGCTGGCTCACGGTCAGGAGGTGGGCCCGCCCGAGCAGGCGGCCCGGCGCCGACGGGTCGTAGAAGCCCCTGCCTCCCGTCCACACCGGGGACTCGGTGGCGAAGTAGAGGCACCCGGCGAGCCGGACGGCGATCGAGCGCTCCGGAGCCCGGCGGTCCCGGCAGCCGGGATACGAGCGCGCCGCGCCGGGCGGCGTTCCGCCGGCGATGTAGGCGGTGAGCCGGTCCATGTGCATGTTGGAGCCGTACGAGGCGTACCAGACCCGCCGGTGGACGCGGGGGGCCTCGACGCCGAGCGGGACGGCGGTGTGGACGACCATGCTGTTCCTCGCCTGTGGGAAGGGGCGCGGCATCGGGTTCGTCGGCCGCGGGCGGCCCGGGGTGACCCGGTTGCGTACAGAACCCACAATCCGTGGAACGTCGAAGAGCCCCACCGCAAGCGGTGGGGCTCTTCGACTTATTGCCCGGTGAGAGCAATGGCGGAGGATACGAGATTCGAACTCGTGAGGGGTTGCCCCCAACACGCTTTCCAAGCGTGCGCCCTAGGCCACTAGGCGAATCCTCCGGGGCAAACAATACAAGACGTTGAGGGGTGCTCGCGAACGTGATCGTCGGGCGGACCCGGCTCGGGGTCCGAGCCGGGTCCGCTCGGGGTCCGGCTCGATTCCGGGGCCCTCCATCCGCTAGGGTGGGGCCAGCCCCTCACGTGGCGCTATCTCACCCAACTCCCCCAGGGCCGGAAGGCAGCAAGGGTAAGTGGGCTCTGGCGGGTGCGTGGGGGGCGCTTTGCGTTCCGGGACGGGTCGGGCCGGCCGGGCCGCTTTGCTTGAGTACCGCGGGAGACCGGACGTCCCGGTGTGGACGTGTGGACCGGGTGGACCGGGTGTCCCGCCGCGGGCCTGGCGGGTCTGCGGGCCACCGTTGTCGGTGCGCCCGGATAACCTCGTATACGTGTCGTCCCTTGCGCTGTACCGCCGCTACCGCCCCGAGTCGTTCGCCGAGGTCATCGGGCAGGAGCATGTCACTGACCCGCTGATGCAGGCCCTGCGCAACAACCGGGTCAATCACGCGTACCTGTTCAGCGGTCCGCGAGGCTGTGGCAAGACCACCAGCGCGCGCATCCTCGCCCGCTGCCTGAACTGTGAGCAGGGCCCCACGCCCACGCCCTGCGGCGAATGCCAGTCCTGCAAGGACCTCGCGCGCAACGGGCCGGGGTCCATCGACGTCATCGAGATCGACGCCGCCTCGCACGGTGGTGTGGACGACGCCCGTGACCTGCGCGAGAAGGCCTTCTTCGGGCCCGCCTCCAGCCGGTACAAGATCTACATCATCGACGAGGCGCACATGGTCACCCCGGCGGGCTTCAACGCCCTGCTGAAGGTGGTCGAGGAGCCGCCGGAGCACCTCAAGTTCATCTTCGCCACGACCGAGCCCGAGAAGGTCATCGGGACCATCCGGTCCCGGACGCACCACTACCCCTTCCGGCTCGTGCCCCCGGGCACCCTGCGGGACTACCTCGGCGAGGTCTGCGGCCGCGAGGGCGCGCACGTCGAGGAGGGCGTGCTGCCGCTCGTCGTGCGCGCCGGCGCCGGATCCGTCCGTGACTCCATGTCCGTCATGGACCAGCTCCTGGCCGGCGCCGCCGAGCAGGGTGTGACGTACGCCATGGCCACCTCGCTCCTCGGGTACACCGACGGGACCCTCCTGGACGCCGTCGTGGACGCGTTCGCCGCCGGGGACGGGGCCGCGGCCTTCGAGATCGTGGACCGGGTGGTGGAGGGCGGCAACGACCCGCGCCGCTTCGTCGCCGACCTGCTGGAGCGGCTGCGCGACCTGGTGATCCTGGCCGCCGTGCCCGACGCCCGGGAGAAGGGGCTCATCGACGCCCCGAACGACGTGGTCGAGCGGATGCAGGCCCAGGCCTCCGTGTTCGGGGCCGCCGAGCTGTCCCGTGCCGCCGACCTGGTCAACACCGGGCTCACGGAGATGCGCGGGGCGACCTCGCCGCGGCTGCAGCTGGAGCTGATCTGCGCCCGCGTGCTGCTGCCCGCCGCCTTCGACGACGAGCGTTCCGTGCAGGCGCGGCTCGACCGGCTGGAGCGCGGCGGTGCGGCCCAGGCCGCCGCCGCCTTCGCCCCCGCCCCCGCCATGGGCTACGTACCGGGGCCGGAGGCCCACGCCATGGCCCCCGCGGCCGTACGGCCCCCCGCGCAGCCGGCTCCGGCGCACCAGGCCCCCGCCCCCGTGCACCAGGCCCCCGCTCCGGTCGCGGCCCCGGCGGCCCCCGTGGCCCCGCCCGAGCCGGCGCCGGTGGCCCCGGCCGCCGCCGCTCCCGGGGCCTGGCCCGGCGCCGCGCAGCCCGGCGGCGGCGCCCCCGGTGCCTGGCCCGGCGCCGCTACCCCCGGCGCCCCCGCGGCCCCGGCTCCCGCCCCGGCCCCGGCCGCCGCCCCCGCCGCGGGTGCCTGGCCCGGCGCGGTCACTCCCGGCGCCCCGGCCGCTCCCGCGGCTCCCCCGGCGGCGCCCGCGGCCGCCCAGGCCTCCGCTCCGGCGGCGCCCGCCGCCCCGAGCCCCGGCATGGCCGCCGGGGCCGGGCAGATCCAGGCGATGTGGCCGGCCGTCCTGGACGCCGTCAAGAACCGCCGCCGCTTCACGTGGATCCTGCTGAGCCAGAACGCCCAGGTCGCCGGTTTCGACGGCACGACCCTCCAGCTCGGCTTCCCCAACGCCGGAGCCCGCGACAACTTCGCGAGCAGCGGCAGCGAGGACGTCCTCAAGACGGTGCTCGCCGAGCAGTTCCAGGTCACCTGGAAGATCGAGGCCGTGGTCGGCGGGGGAGCCCAGCCCATGGCCCCCGTGTCCGCGTCCTCCTACGGGGCTCCGCCCGCGCCCGCCTACAACCAGCCGCCGGCCCAGCAGGCACCGCAGCAGCAGCCCCAGCAGTCGTACCAGCAGCAGCCGCAGCAGCAGCCGCCGTCCCAGCAGCCGCAGCAGTCCCAGCAGCAGCACCAGCCGCCCACCCAGCAGGCGCCCCCGCCGGTCGCCCCCGAGGACGACGTCGCGGAGGCCGACGACCCGGACCTGGTCGACACCGCGCTGAGCGGACACGACCTGATCGTGCGCGAGCTCGGAGCCACCGTTGTAGAGGAATATACGAACGACTAGGGGGTCCGACTTGGGTGCCCGCACGAAGGGCATCCGGTAACGCGGGCTAGTCTTCATCGCGTGAAGGTCCTCGTCATCGGCGGCGGCGCCCGCGAACATGCCCTGTGCCGCTCTCTGTCCCTCGATTCCGACGTCAACGCGCTGTACTGCGCTCCCGGCAACGCCGGCATCGCCGAGGTGGCCGAGCTCCGCCCCGTCGACCCCCTCGACGGCGAAGCCGTCGCCCGCCTCGCCACCGAGCTCCGCGCCGACCTGGTCGTCGTCGGCCCGGAGGCCCCGCTCGTCGCCGGCGTCGCCGACGCCGTCCGCGCGGTGGGCATCCCCGTCTTCGGCCCGTCCGGCGAAGCCGCGCAGCTGGAGGGTTCCAAGGCCTTCGCCAAGGACGTGATGGCCGCCGCCGGCGTCCCCACGGCCCGCAGCTACGTGTGCACCACCCCGGAAGAGGTGGACGAGGCCCTCGACGCCTTCGGCGCCCCGTACGTGGTCAAGGACGACGGCCTCGCCGCCGGCAAGGGCGTGGTGGTCACCGACGACCGGGCCGCCGCCCGCGCCCACGCGCTGGGCTGCGACCGCGTGGTCATCGAGGAGTTCCTCGACGGCCCCGAGGTCTCCCTCTTCGCCATCACCGACGGCGTCACCGTGCTGCCGCTCCAGCCCGCGCAGGACTTCAAGCGCGCGCTCGACGGGGACGCGGGTCCCAACACCGGCGGCATGGGCGCGTACTCCCCGCTCCCCTGGGCGGACCCGAAGCTCGTCGACGAGGTCATGGCCTCCGTCCTGCAGCCGACCGTGGACGAGCTGCGCCACCGCGGCACCCCCTTCTCCGGGCTGCTCTACGCCGGCCTCGCGATCACCTCGCGCGGGACCCGGGTCATCGAGTTCAACGCCCGCTTCGGCGACCCCGAGACCCAGGTGGTCCTGGCCCGGCTGCGCACCCCGCTCGCCGCCGTGCTGCTGAACTCCGCCAACGGCACCCTGGACACCCTGCCCCCGCTCAGCTGGCGCGAGGACGCGGCCGTCACCGTGGTCATCGCCTCCCACAACTACCCGGAGACCCCGCGCACCGGGGACCCCATCACGGGCCTGGCCGACGTGGCCGTGCAGGACGCCCCGCACGCGTACGTCCTGCACGCGGGGACCCGCACCGAGGGCGACCAGGTCGTCAGCGCCGGCGGCCGCGTGCTGTCGGTGACGGCGACCGGTTCCGATCTGGCGGAGGCCCGGGACAGGGCGTATAAGGCGGTCGCGCGGATCGGGCTCGACGGCTCGCAGTACCGCACGGACATCGCGGCGAAGGCGGCCGAATCCCGCTGACCGGCGGCATTCAGAGGCATTTCACAGAAGCGGGCCCGGTACGCACTCGGTGCGGCCGGGCCCGCGCGCATGCTCGCGTGCGAGTGCATCCGGCCGCGTTCGAACGCACCCAGCTTTACCCAAAGCCATTCCATCGGGTGATCGTCACCCGGTCTGCCTGACGTCCGCCTCCGCCCCAACTATGGTGCGGCGCAAGCATTCCGGCTCTCATTCCGGCACATGGCCCACCGGCATTGCGATGTCGGTGGCTGGTGTCACAGTGGGGGAGTGAGCAACGCCGCCGCATGGCAAAGGGGGTGAGGTCCGGCCGTGTCCGGAACCGGTTCGATCGCTGAAGTGGGTACGCCGTCCGCACGTTCCCGTGCCTTGGCCGTGCTGCGTGTGCGCAGCAGGGCACTGGCCGTCGGGCTGCTGCCCGCCGCCGTGGCCGTGGTGCTGGTGAGCGCCCGTACGACGGGCCGGCTCGCCGGTGACCCCTGGCCGGCCGTGACCCTGACCGTGTGCGCCGTCGCCGCGTTCGTCCTGCTCGTCGGCGGGATCTTCGCCGCCGTCGTGCTGCGGGCCGGCCCCGCCATGACCCCGACCGTGCCGCTGTCGGAGTCCGCGGCCCCCGATCTCTACCGGCTCGTACGGGACCTGGCGGACCGGATGGACGTTCCGGCGCCCTCCGCGATAGCCCTGACCCCCGACTGCGACAGCTGGCTGGAGGACCGCACGCATCCGGCGCACCGCCGTGCCCGCGGCCGCGCGCTCATATCGGGCGGGGCCGCCGGAGCGGGCGGTCCGGAGTGCGAGCCCGGCGCCGCCCCGGTGCTGGTGATCGGCTCGCCGTTCCTGTGGTGGATGCGGGTCGCCGAGCTCCGCGCCGTCCTCGCGCCCGTCGTCGCCGGTACGGGACCCTCCGCGCACCCGGACATAGCCGACGCGCGCGGATTCGTACGGGGCCTGGACGCCGCCGTGGACGTGGGCGGCCGGCGCTTCCTCGGCTGGATCGCCGCCCCCGCCCGGCTGCTGCTGCGGCTGTGCAGGGTGGACGCCGCCGAGATGGAGCGCGGGGTGGCCGCCGCCGCCTCGGACCGTGCACAGGGTGTGGACTACGCGCTGCGGATCGTCGCCCAGGAGCAGGTCGGGCTGGCGTACGCCGGCTGGGACCGGCTGCTGACCCGTGTCGCCCTGCCCGCCTGGCGGATGGGCCGCTGGCCCGCGCACCTGGACGCGGGAGTCGTCTCCGCGCTGACCGAGCTGTCCCGGCGCGACCGGCTGGCCGACGGGTTCACCTCCCGGCTGGGCGAGCGCCCGGCCTGCGATCTGCTGGACCAGCCGGGTGCGGTGGACGAGGCCGCCTCGCTGCTGGCCGCGCGGCTGTTCCACGGCGGTCCCGCCGAGGCCGGGCCGGACTGGTCGCCGGTGGACTGGGCGGCCTATCCGGAGGAGGTCGTCGACCGGAAGTGGCGCACGGAGGCGGCCCGCCTGCTGGCCGCCCTGGACGCGCTGTCCGCCGCGCCGGGCCCCGCCGCCTCCACGGTGGAGCGGGTGCTGACCTATCTCGCTGCCGACGCCGCCACCGACGCCGACGCCCTGGCGGGCCGGCTGAGCGGTGACCTGGCGCGCGAGGCCGTACCCGCCGCTTCGGCCGCCGCCGGAAGCGGGGCCGACGCGCTGCCGCTGTTCCCGCTGGAGGCTCCGCGCAGCGGGCGGGACCTGCTGGCGGACCACGTCGTGGCGCTGGTGTGCTGCGCCGCGGTCGATTCCGCGGGAGGCGAGCCCGGGCTGGACTGGCTGGACGGGCCGGTCCTGCTGGTCGCCGGGGTGCGGCGGGCCGATCTCGCCGGACCGGTGCTCTCGCTCGTGGAGGACCGGGACCCCGGCCCGCTCCGGGACTGGCTCGCGGAGGTCGGCGTACGCCCCGAGAAGCCGGTCCGCCTGGTCTAGGCCGCAGACGGCCTTGCCCTCCGGCCCCGTCGGCCCCGCCGGCCCCCTTGGTCCCGGGGCCGGGCCCCACCGGGATCCCCGTTGAAGTTTTCGCGACGAACGGTGACGGAGTGCGTGCGTTATGTGATGTGCTGGGGACCGGTCGGGGCGTTCGGGGGAGCGAGGGAGGGGAGCAGGGGTATGGGTGCGGAGCAGATCAGGCGTTGGGAGTCGGGTGCGCTCGCGCACGCGGTGACCGATCCCTTCGGCCAGGGCCCCCTGCCGTGGTTCCGGGGGAGCGAGCTCTACTACGACGACAACGGCCAGGTCGTGCCCTGGTACGTGGATCCGGCCGTGGCCGCCGGGCCGGGCCAGCAGATCCCCCGCGCCCGTGGCGCGGGCGGCCCCCGCACCGCCGACGACGTGCACCGGCAGATCAAGGGGTTCGCCTCCACCGGAGCCGTCTCGCCCGGTGAGGCCATCGACTTCCACATCACCGTGGATCCGCCCCAGCAGTTCTCCGTGGACGTGTACCGCATCGGGCACTACGGCGGCGACGGTGCCTCCAAGATCACCACCAGCCCGCGGCTCTCCGGCATCGTCCAGCCCGCGCCCCTGACCGCCGACCGCACCGTCTCCTGCCACCACTGGTGGCTGTCCTGGCGGCTCCAGGTCCCCTCGTACTGGAGCATCGGCGCCTACGTCGCGGTCCTGACGACCGCCGACGGATACCGCTCGCACATCCCCTTCACGGTGCGCGACGACCATCCGGCCGATCTGCTGCTCCTGCTGCCCGACATCACCTGGCAGGCCTACAACCTCTACCCGGAGGACGGCAGAACGGGCGCGAGCCTCTACCACGCCTGGGACGAGGAGGGCCGGCTGCTCGGGGAGCGCGACGCCGCCATCACCGTCTCCTTCGACCGCCCCTACGCGGGCGCGGGCCTGCCCCTGCACGTGGGCCACGCCTACGACTTCATCCGCTGGGCCGAGCGCTACGGCTACGACCTCGCCTACGCCGACGCCCGCGATCTGCACGCCGGCCGCGTCGACCCCACCCGCTACCGCGGCCTGGTCTTCCCCGGCCACGACGAGTACTGGTCCGGCCCCATGCGCCGCACCGTCGAGCGCGCCCGCGACCACGGGACCTCGCTCGTCTTCCTCTCCGCCAACACCATGTACTGGCAGGTCGAGCTCTCCCCCTCGCCGTCCGGGGTCGACGACCGGCTCCTCACCTGCCGAAAACGCCGCGGCCCCGGCCGCCCCAGCCTCTGGCGCGAGGTGGACCGCCCGGAGCAGCAGCTGCTCGGCATCCAGTACGCGGGACGGGTCCCCGAGCCCGCGCCCCTCATCGTGCGCAATGCCACGCACTGGCTCTGGGACTCCACCGGAGCCGCCGAGAACGACGAACTCCCCGGCCTGGTCGCGGGCGAGGCGGACCGGTACTTCCCGCGCACGCAGCTCCCCGAGCACCGGAGCCGGATCCTGCTCGCGCACTCCCCGTACGAGGACGGCGACGGCCACCGCCGCCACCAGGAGACCTCGCTCTACCGGGCTCCCAGCGGCGCGCTCGTCTTCGCGTCCGGAACCTTCGCCTGGTCCCCGGCCCTCGACCGCCCCGGGCACGTGGACGAGCGGGTGCAGCGGGCCACCGCCAACCTCCTCGACCGCATCTGCAAGAGGGACTGAGAGCGGGACCGCCGGACCCGTTGTCCGTGTTCGCGCACCGGTACGGGAGAATGGGCCGCGCGCTCGTACAGAACCACAGGGAGACTCCGTGCCCGGATTCGTCGAAAAGCCCGAGCCGGTCCAGGTGCCCGGCCTCGTCCACCTCCACACCGGCAAGGTCCGCGACCTCTACCGCGACGAGGACGGGAACCTGGTGATGGTCGCCAGCGACCGGATCTCCGCCGCCGACTGGGTGCTGCCCACGGAGATCCCGGACAAGGGCCGGATCCTGACCCAGCTCTCCCTGTGGTGGTTCGACCAGCTCGCGGACCTCGTCCCGAACCACGTCATCAGCACCGAGCTGCCCGCCGGCGCCCCCGCCGACTGGGCCGGCCGCGCCCTGGTCTGCCGGAACCTCGCCATGGTCCCCGTCGAGTGCGTGGCCCGCGGCTACCTGACCGGCTCGGGCCTCGCCGAGTACGAGAAGACCCGTACGGTCTGCGGTCTCGGCCTGCCCGAGGGCCTGGTCGACGGTTCCGAGCTGCCCGGCCCGATCTTCACCCCGGCCGCCAAGGCCGAGGTCGGCGAGCACGACGAGAACGTCTCCTACGAGGAGGTCGCCCGCACCCAGGGCGCCGAGACCGCCGCCCTGCTGCGCCAGACCACCCTCGCCGTCTACGGCCGGGCCCGGGACATCGCCCGCGACCGCGGGATCATCCTGGCGGACACCAAGTTCGAGTTCGGCTTCGACCAGGACGGCAACCTGGTCGCCGCCGACGAGGTGCTGACCCCGGACTCCTCCCGCTTCTGGCCGGCCGACCTGTGGGAGCCGGGTCACAGCCAGCCGTCCTTCGACAAGCAGTACGTCCGCGACTGGCTGTCCTCCCCCGCCTCCGGCTGGGACTCCAAGGGCGAACTCCCGCCGCCCGCCCTCCCGCAGGAGGTCGTGGAGCAGACCCGGTCCCGCTACGTAGAGGCCTACGAGCGCCTCACCGGCCTGACCTGGGCCTGAGCCACACGGCTGAGAACGGCGAAGGGGCCCCGGAAACGGGCCCCTTCCTCCGGGGCGGCGCTCCCCCGGGAACGAAAGAAGCCCCGGTCCGAGGACCGGGGCTTCTTCACTGCTGAGCGGACAACGCGACTCGAACGCGCGACATCCACCTTGGCAAGGTGGTGCTCTACCAACTGAGCTATGTCCGCAGGTGCGCCGTAGCGCGAGAACTACTATACCCAACCCCGGGCCCGTGCGAGACGCACCGCCGTGTGCCGGTTCTCGGCCCCCAGCTTGGTGGCCGCCGAGGACAGGTAGTTCCGTACCGTCCCGGGGGACAGCGAGGCCCGCTCCGCGATCTCCGCGATCGGAGCCCCGTCCCCGGCCAGTTCCAGCACCTCCGCCTCGCGGGCGGTCAGCGGGGAGTCGCCCGCGCTGATCGCGTCGGCCGCCAACTCCGGGTCCACGTAGCGGCCTCCGGCGTGCACGGTCCGGATCAGCTCGGCCAGCCGCTGCGCCGAGACGGTCTTCGGCGCGAAGGCCCGTACGCCCGCGGCCAGCGCCCGCTTCAGGTGCCCGGGCCGGCCGTGGCTGGTCACGATCATGGTCTTGCAGTCGGGGAGTTCGGCCCGCAGGGATGTGGCCACGCTCACACCGTCGGCCCCCGGCATCTGCAGGTCCAGCACCGCCACGTCCGGCCGGTGGGCCCGCGCCATCGCGAGCGCCTCCGGCCCTGAGGCGGCCTCGGCGACGACCAGCAGGTCGTCCTCCAGTCCCAGCAGCGCGGCGAGCGCGCCCCGGATCAGGTGCTCGTCGTCGGCCAGCAGTACGCGTACGGGGGTCATACCCGCGCCTCCAGTTCTCGGATCGGACCGGCCGCCGGGCCGGGGATCCGCGCCCGCAGCCGGAACCGGCCGCCGTCCACCGGGCCGGCCTCCAGCGTGCCGTCCAGTACCGCGAGCCGTTCCCGCAGGCCCGCGAGCCCCGAGCCCGGCGGCCCGGCCGGGGTCTTGGGGGCCCCGTCGTTCTCCACCACCAGCGTGAGCGCGCCCGAGGGGCCCGCCGTCAGCCGGATCACGCAGCTGCGGGCGTCGCCGTGCCGCAGTACGTTCGTCGTCGCCTCGCGCACCACCCAGCCGAGCGCCGACTGGGCCTCGGCGGGCAGCTCGTGGCCCTGTTCGTACTCGACCCGGCAGTCCATCCCGGCGGCGTGCAGGACCCCGCGCGCGCCCTCCAGCTCCACCGCGAGGTTCGCCTCGCGGTACCCGCGGACCACGTCGCGGACCTCCTTCTGGGACTCCCGGGCGATCCGCTGCACCTCGATCATCTGGTCGACGGCCTCGGGGCGTTCGCGCCGCGCGAGCTGCACGGCCAGCTCGCTCTTGAGGGCGATGACCGCCAGATTGCGGCCCATCACGTCGTGCAGGTCCCGGCCGAACCGCAGCCGCTCCTCGGCCACCGCGAGCCGCGCCTGGACCTCGCGGGCCCGGTCCAGCTCGTAGACGGTGTCGAGCAGCCAGCCGGAGAACCCGCAGGCGAAGGAGAAGAAGGCGCTGCTCAGCAGCACCCCGACGGCCAGACCGGCGGACTCGCCCACCGAGATGCCGAAGGCGAGGGACGCCAGGCCGGCGAAGGCGGCCGCGACCGGAGCCACGTAGCGCATCCGCCGGACCTCGCGCAGGCACAGGACGATCGTGCCGCTCGTGAAGCAGGTCATGCCGGCGACGAGGGTCGGTGCCAGCTCCCGGTCGCCGGTGAGGCCGGCCGCGCGCAGGCCGAGGACGCCCAAGACGGCGGCGGCGGTGAGGCCGGCCACGGTGGCCGCGAGCCGCACGGGGCGCTCGCGCCGCCCCAGGATCCAGTCGAGCGACCGGGAGGAGAGGAAGCCGACGACGAGCGAGTGCGCGCACACGGTCAGGAAGAGCGTGGCCGTGACCGCCGCGGGGACCTTTCCGGGGGTCGACCCCAGCACGGCCAGCCCGATCGACACGATCTCGAGGGCCACGAAGAGGTGGAACGACCAGCGCGTGTACAGCTCGACCTTCCCCGCACTGCTGCGGTTCTTCCACCAGCCGCTGAGTTTCATGGCCCCAGTCTCGCGGTCCGCGGGCCGCGCGGGCCATGACACCTGTCATGGATCCCGGAGCCGACGGACAACCACGACGGACAACCGGACGGAGATACGACAAAGGCCCCGGTCGATGACCGGGGCCTTCATTCGCTGAGCGGACGACGCGACTCGAACGCGCGACATCCACCTTGGCAAGGTGGTGCTCTACCAACTGAGCTACGTCCGCATGCTTCCCACGACAAAACTGCCGTGCGATGCGTGCATCACTCTACCTGATCCACAACCGTGGTCGGTAAAGCGAGCAGAGCGGGTGACAGGGATCGCACACTGCGCCTTCCTCCTGGAAGGAGGATGTTCTGCTACTGAACTACACCCGCACGACTTCGGGGTCTGACCTGCGGCCTCGCCCCTTGGCGTGATCCACACACTAGCGGATCGGTGGGGGTGGATGGCAAATCGGCTCTCAGTGCGCGGCGTTGTACTCCTCGTAGACCTTCTTGGGGATCCGCCCGCGCGGCGGCACGTCGAGGTGGTTGGAGCGGGCCCAGGCCCGGACGACCGCGGGGTCGGGGGCGATGGAGGTGTGCTTGAAGGTCTTGCCGGAGCGGGCCTGTCGCCGGCCGGCGGCCACGAAGGGGGCGAGGCTCTTCCGCAGTTTCTTTGCGTTGGCCACATTGAGGTCGATCTCGTACGACTTACCGTCCAGCCCGAAGACGACCGTTTCCGATGCATCTCCGCCATCGATGTCGTCGGAGATCGTGACTACTACGCGCTGCGCCACGGATATCGGTCCCTTCGTGCGACGCCGCTCCCGCTGACGTGCGCGGACGGAGCGGTGATGTCGCCTGTGTGGATGTATCGGAAGAATGCATCTTTCTGGCGTCACCGTGCACCGGAAAATACCGGCGCGACGGCGGATTCCTTTGTACCCCGATTCTCATTGCATTGCGAAGCCCAGTTAATTGTCTCCGCGTGTCCCGCCGCAATGCCGGACGCGTGGTTTTCCGGCGGATTTTGCGAAGCGTTGGTGAAGTTGAAACGGCGTGGAGGATCATACAAGAGAGATATCTACCCGCGTAGAAATTTCCTCCAGGTACGCTGAGGGAACCGCCTTCGCACCAACCACCTCATCGGGAGTGCCAGTGGCACGCGTCGTAGTCGACGTCATGCTCAAGCCGGAGATCCTCGACCCCCAGGGCCAGGCGGTGCAGCGTGCACTACCGCGCCTGGGCTTCGAAGGGATCGCCGACGTCCGCCAGGGGAAGCGCTTCGAACTGGAGGTGGAGGGACCGGTCGACCAGGCCGCCCTCGACCGCATCCACAAGATGGCCGAAACCTTCCTCGCCAACACCGTCATCGAAGACTTCACCGTGAAGGTCGAGGCCTGACGGTGACCACTCGCATCGGAGTCGTCACGTTCCCCGGAACGCTCGACGACCGTGACTCTCTGCGCGCCGTGCGCCTCGCGGGAGCCGAGCCCGTATCGCTCTGGCACCGCGACAAGGACCTTCACCAGGTCGACGCGGTCGTCCTCGCGGGCGGCTTCTCCTACGGGGACTACCTGCGCGCCGGAGCCATCTCCCGCTTCTCGCCGGTGATGGAGAGCATCATCGAGCAGGCCAAGGGCGGCATGCCCGTCCTCGGCATCTGCAACGGCTTCCAGATCCTCACCGAGGCCCACCTGCTGCCGGGGGCGATGCTCCGCAACAACCACCTGCACTTCATCTGCCGCGACCAGAAGCTGCGGGTGGAGAACGCGGAGACCGCCTGGACCGGTGACTACACCGCCGGCGAGGAGATCTCCGTACCGCTCAAGAACATGGACGGCCGCTACGTGGCCGACGAGCGGGTGCTGGACGAACTGGAGGCCGAAGGCCGCGTGGCCTTCCGGTACCTCGACGTCAACCCCAACGGCTCGCTGCGCGACATCGCCGGCATCACCAACGCCGCGGGCAACGTCGTCGGCCTCATGCCGCACCCCGAGCACGCGGTCGAGCCGCTGATCGGGACGGGCCGCACCGACGGCCTCCCGTTCTTCACCTCGGTCCTGAAGAAGCTGGTCAGCGCATGAGCCTCGACACCGTCAAGAACGCCACCGAGACGCCGGACGCCTCCCAGCCCTGGAAGGAACTCGGCCTCAAGGAGGACGAGTACGCCCGGATCCGCGAGATCCTCGACCGCCGTCCCACCGGCGCCGAGCTCGCCATGTACTCCGTCATGTGGTCCGAGCACTGCTCGTACAAGAGCAGCAAGGTCCACCTGAAGCAGTTCGGCGAGAAGGTCCCGCAGAACGACGCCATGCTCGTCGGCATCGGCGAGAACGCCGGAGTCGTCGACGTCGGCCAGGGTTACGCGGTCACCTTCAAGGTCGAGTCGCACAACCACCCGTCGTACATCGAGCCCTACCAGGGCGCGGCCACCGGCATCGGCGGCATCGTCCGCGACATCCTCGCCATGGGCGCCCGCCCGATCGCCGTCGTCGACCCGCTCCGCTTCGGCGCGGCCGACCACCCCGACACCAAGCGCGTCCTGCCGGGCGTCGTCGCGGGCATCGGCGGCTACGGCAACTGTCTCGGCCTGCCGAACATCGGTGGCGAGGTCGTCTTCGACGCCTGCTACCAGGGCAACCCCCTCGTGAACGCCGGCTGCATCGGCGTCATGAAGCACGAGGACATCCACCTCGCCAAGGCCTCCGGCCCGGGCAACAAGGTCATCCTCTACGGCGCCCGCACCGGCGGCGACGGCATCGGCGGCGTCTCGGTCCTCGCGTCCGAGACCTTCGACGACACCAAGCCCACCAAGCGCCCCGCGGTGCAGGTCGGCGACCCCTTCCAGGAGAAGCTCCTCATCGAGTGCACCCTGGAGATCTTCAAGGAGAAGCTGGTCGCGGGCATCCAGGACCTCGGCGGCGCCGGGCTCTCCTGCGCCACGAGCGAGCTGGCCTCCGCGGGCACCGGCGGCATGCGCGTCGACCTCGACACCGTCCCGCTGCGCGACGCGACGCTCTCGCCCGAGGAAATCCTCATGAGCGAGTCGCAGGAGCGCATGTGCGCGATCGTCGAACCGCAGTACGTGGACCGCTTCATGGAGATCTGCGAGAAGTGGGACGTCATCGCCACCGTCATCGGTGAGGTGACCGACGGCGACCACCTGGAGATCTTCTGGCACGGCGAGCTCATCGTGGACGTGCCCCCGGGCACCGTCGCGCACGAGGGCCCCACCTACCACCGGCCGTACGCCCGCCCCTCCTGGCAGGACGCGCTGCAGGCCGACGACGCGGGCAAGCTGCCCCGCCCGCAGACCTCCGAGGAGCTCCGCGCGCAGGTCCTGGCCCTGGTCTCGTCGCCGAACCAGGCCTCGAAGTCCTGGATCACCGACCAGTACGACCGCTTCGTCCAGGGCAACACGGTGCTCTCGCAGCCCGAGGACGCCGGCATGGTCCGCATCGACGAGGAGACCAACCTCGGCGTGGCCATGTCCACGGACGGCAACGGCCGCTACGCCAAGCTCGACCCCTACACGGGCGCGCAGCTCGCGCTGGCGGAGTCCTACCGCAACGTGGCCGCGACCGGCGCCAAGCCCCTCGCGATCTCCGACTGCCTGAACTTCGGCTCCCCCGAGGACCCGGACGTCATGTGGCAGTTCGCCGAGGCCACCCGCGGTCTCGCGGACGGCTGCCTGGAGCTGGGCACCCCGGTGACCGGCGGCAACGTCTCCCTCTACAACCAGACGGGCGACATCGCCATCCACCCGACCCCGGTCGTGGCGGTGCTCGGCGTGATCGACGACGTCAACCGCCGTACGCCGATGGCGTTCGCGGAGGCCGGCCAGCTGCTGTACCTGCTCGGCGACACCGCCGAGGAGTTCGGCGGCTCGGCCTGGTCCGAGGTCGTCCACCAGCACCTCGGCGGCATGCCGCCCAAGGTGGACCTGGGCCGCGAGAAGCTCCTCGCGGAGATCCTGATCTCGGCCTCGCGCGACGGCATGATCGACGCCGCGCACGACCTGTCCGACGGCGGCCTGATCCAGGCGCTCACCGAGTCCTGCCTCAAGGGCGGAAACGGTGCGCGGATCGTGGTGCCCGAGGCGCTGGACGCCTTCACCTTCCTGTTCTCCGAGTCCGCGGGCCGGGCCATCGTGGCCGTCCCGCGCAGCGAGGAACTCCGCTTCACCGACATGTGCGGTGCGCGGGGCCTGCCGGCGACCCGGATCGGTGTGGTGGACGGCGAGGAGATCGAGGTCCAGGGCGAGTTCACCCTCCCCCTGACCGAGCTCCGCACCGCCCACGAGGCCACCATCCCGGCGCTGCTCGCCTGAGCCGGCGTCCTGCACGAACGACGAGCCCCCGCCCGGAACCATTCCGGGCGGGGGCTCGTCCGTTTCCGCAAGGAGCCTGCGCCGACGGCGGTGGCGGGGTCCGCGGGGGAAGGGGACGCACATGGCGCGGAGTCGGGGCCGATGGCTTCCCGGGGTGGCGCTGCCGGTGCTGCTGGTGGCCGTGGGGCTGGGTGGCTGGTACGTCTACGACTGGTACGGGGCCCCCGCGCGAAGCCGGGCGGAGATCGCCGGGGCCTGTCAGGGACTGGTCGACCCGGATGCGGTGATGGAGGCCGGAGGGTTCGGGCGCAGGATCAAAGCCGCTACCCAGGGAGAGAACCAGTGCACGCTGTCGCGTGAGGCGACCTTCGAGGGCCAGGACTACTGGCTGGAGTTCTTGTCCCTCGTAGTGACGGCCTCCCAGGACGCGGAACCCGGTGCGAGCCGGTTCGAGTGGGACGCCCGCAGCGTCACGGCCATCGCGCGGTGCGCCGACCCGGCACGGTCCGCCGGAGTGCGCTCCTTCCGGGCGACCGCCAGGATCGAGACCGAGGGCGCCACCCGCGGCAATCCGGGGTTCCTCTCCGGGCTGACCCGCGAGGCGGCCCTGCGGGCGGCGGCGAGGGCGGGCTGCGAGACCAGCCTGCCGGAGGCCCCGAGGATCTGACGGCGTGCGGCGCGGGCCGGCCAGGGCCGCGTAGGGTCGGCCCCATGCCTCCCGCGAAGAAGAAGCCGCGCACCTACGACCACGCCAGGACCCGTACGGCCGTCCTCGCGCAGTTCGGGCATGTGCGGGACGCAGTACGGGAGTTGGGCGGCGATCAGCTCGCCCGGCCCAGCGGGGTCGGGGACTGGTCCGTCGCCGAGCTGGCCGCGCACGTCGCGTGGATCGCCGACTCGCTGGCGGGCGGCCTGGCCCGGCCGCCCGCCGCCGTCGCCGAACTCTCCGCCGTCGAGTGGCCGTTCGCGACGGCCTCGCTCGCCGGGAAGATCGCCGAAGCCGCCAAGGAGACCCTGGAGGGGGCCCCGCTCGCCGAGCTCTTCGACCGGGCCGGCGCCCGGCTCGCCGAGGCGCTCGACGCGAACCCCGGCAGCCGCGTGCTGGACCTGTGGATCGGGGACATGACCCTGGCCGACTTCCTGGTCACGCGCACCGTCGAGCTCGTCGTCCACACCGACGACCTGCGCCGGGCCACCGGACGGGACGTCCCCGTGGACCGCCAGGCCCTGGCGGCCTGCACCCGGCTGCTAGCTGACGCCTTGGCGCTCAAGGCTCCGGGCGGGGCGGTGGAGTTCCGCGTCCCGCCGTTCGCGGTGGTGCAGTGCGTCGAGGGGCCCCGGCACACCCGTGGTACCCCGCCGAACGTGGTGGAGACCGACCCGCTGACCTGGATCCGGCTCGCCACCGGCCGGACGAGCTGGGCCGAGGCGCTGGACGGGGCCCAGGTCAGGGCCAGCGGCGAGCGCGCCGACCTCTCGGGCCTGCTCCCCCTGATGAGCTGACCGGGAACCGGTTCGGGGCCGGCCGCGTCCCATCGGCATGCGTACGCTCCCGCTCCTCCCCGCCGCCCTGGTCGCCGTACTCGCGCTGTCCGCCACCGCCACCGCCTGCGGTGACGGCGGGGGCACGCAGGGGACGCAGCCCTTCCACGGGTTCACCGGCCCCTGGAGGGTCGAGAGCCTGACCGTCGACGGAAAGAAGCTGTCGGCCCCCGCCTCCGCCGCCCGGCTGAACGTGGAGCGCGGCAAGGGCAACGCGGCCGAGGCCACGGGCAGCTACGGCTGCAACGGCTTCACCTCCGCGGTGGTCTTCGACTCGGCGTCCACCATGACCGTGACCCCGGGCGCGACGACCGAGATGGCCTGCGACGACCTGCCGTTCGAGACGGCCTACCGCTCGCTGTTCCGCGGCACGCTGACCGTGGAACGGAGCGGGGAGACGATCACCTTGAAGGCCCCGGACGGGAACGTGATCGCCTTGAGCTCGACGCCCCCGGCGCCCGACGCCCCGCTCGTCGCCACACGGTGGACCGTCGATTCCCTGATCAAGGGGGAGACCGTTTCCCCGGTCCCGGCAGGCACCGAAGGCCGGGCCGGCTTCACGGTGGCCGCCGACGGCTCCGTGAGCGGCAACCTCGGCTGCAACCGCTTCAACGCCTCGGCCGCCGTCGAGGGGAACCGGCTCATCGTCGGCCCCCTCACCACCACCCGGATGGCCTGTGAGGGCGGCCCCGGAGAGGTCGAGCGGGCCCTCACCGACCTGTTCGCATCCCCGCTCACCTGGAAGGTCCGCGGGGATGGCCTGACCCTCACCGCGAGCGACGGCAGGGCCGCCACCGCGAAGGCGGCCTCCGCCGTCGAGTGACCCCCGGCCTTGGACGAGCGCCTCAGACGTGCGCGGTCCCGCCGTCCTTCGCCATCGCCGCGGCGATCAGGCGCGCGGACTCGGCCCACACCTCGTCGGGGAGCTTCGGCAGCACGTCGTCCCACAGCGGCAGGCAGCTCCCGCGCAGCTGGAGCATCCCCTCGGGCCGGGCCATCAGGAAGAGGTGCAGGTGGGCGCCCCCGTCCCCCCACTTGTTCACATGGACGCGGGCGATCCCGTCCAGCGTCCGGATCGCCCGCTCCACCCGCTGGAGCATCGCGCCGAGCTCGGCCGCCCGCTCGGACGGCAGGTCCAGCAGATCGTGGTGGCCGCGCGGCACCAGCATCACCGCCGCCGGCAGCGCGCCGTGCTCGCCGTGCAGCCGCCAGTTCTCGTCCGTTCAGAGGAAGCTCGAGTCCGGTCGGGCGCAGGAGCGACAGGTGTCCGGCCCGGCCTCACCGCCGCGGGGCGGTTCGGGTAGGACCGGCTCCTCCAGCACCTTGATCCGCAGGTCCCCCTCGTACGGGAAGATCTCCCAGAACGGGATGCCGTCGGCGGGGAAGGGGATCCGCTCGCCGATCGGCAAACCACGTACGTACTCACTGGGTTCGGGTATCGCGTCGCTCATGATCCGCAGCTTTCCACAGGCTGTGGATCAGGTCACCGGCCCGGGGACCGATCAGCCCGGGTACGGCAGCAGTCCCGCGTCCGTCTTCTCCCAGGCCGCCCGCAGTTCGGCCAGCCGGGCCGGCTCCAGGGCCGCCTTGTCGGCCTGCTCGCGGATGTCCCCGGCCAGGTTGAAGAGCTGGTCGCGGCCCGCCTTGCCGCGGTAGTACTTCCAGTCGCCGCGGCGCAGCGCCCGCTCCCCGCGCACCCGCCAGAAGAGGTTGCGCTCGGCGACCTTCTCGCCGCGCAGCAGGTACCCGGCCAGGCTGACCCCGTCCAGCGGGTACGCCGGATTCGCGCGGGCCCCGGCCAGTTCCAGCAGGGTGGCCGTCCAGTCCGGGGTGAAGACCGGCACGTGGCTGACCTGGCCGCCGTCGAGCCGGGCGGGCCAGCGCACGATGTTCGGGACGCGGATGCCGCCCTCCTGGAGGGAGGCCTTGTTGCCGGAGAGCGGCCAGTTGTGGGAGAAGCGCTCGCCGCCGTTGTCGCTGGAGAAGAAGACCAGGGTGTCCTCCTCCTGCCCGGAGCGCTTCAGCGCCTTCAGCACCTCGCCGATCGAGCGGTCGAGGTCCTCCACCATCTCCTTGTACTTCTCGATGGACCCGCCGTCCTCGTGCCACAGGGCCCGCCTGTCACCGGCCTTGATCCGGCGCGTGACCTCGGCGCTCGCCTCGGTGTCCCCGTCGGCGATCCACGGCCAGTGCGGGGTGGTGAAGTTGAGGTTCAGCAGCCACGGCTTGTCACCGTGGTCGCGGGAGACGTACTCGCTCGCCCGCTCGGTCAGGATCCGCGTGTAGTAGCGCAGGTCCTTGTACTCGGCGTCGCCCTCGTAGAGGTCGTACGAGCCGTCGCCGCCCAGCTTGGAGTAGTACTCCAGCGCCCCGCCGAAGTTGCCGAAGAACTCGTCCCAGCCCGACTTGGTCGGGCTGTAGTCGGGCAGGAAGCCGCAGTGCCACTTGCCTATGAGCGCGGTCGCGTACCCGGAGCCGCGCAGCAGCGAGGCCAGCGTCGGGTGGGTCGGCTCCAGGCCGGCCGTCTTGTCGGCGATGGGCTCGGCGAGCCCGCCCTTGGCGCGGCCCGGGTAGCGGCCGGTGTACAGGCTGAAGCGCGTCGGGGAGCAGGTCGCGGAGCCCGAGTAGGCGTCGGTGAAGCGGACGCCCTGGCGGGCGAGCCGGTCCAGGTTCGGGGTCTTGATGTGCGGGGAGCCGTAGGAGGACAGGTCGGCCCAGCCGAGGTCGTCCCCAAGGATGAACAGGATGTTCGGGCGGCGGGAGCGGCGCCCCCGCTCGGCGTGGAACTCCCGTTCCTGCGGGCCCGCGTGCTGCGCTTCGGCGGCGGGCGCCGCCTGGGCCGGGGCTGCGGCGCCCAGCCCCACGGCCGCGGCGGCGGCGGTCGCGCCGACCGCGCCGCCGAAGGCGCGCCGGGACAGGTTGGGTTCGTTCGAGGTCACGGGTACTCCAGAGCAGGGCCCGCCGGCCTTCCGGCGCGGGCCGGCTCCGGGCGGCGCGGGACGGCGCGGGGCACGGCGGAGCGGGCACGAACGGAAAGGGGCGGGGAAAGGAGAAAAAGAAAAGGAAAAGCGCGTGTGACTACGCGGAACAGCGACAGATGGCGCTGGCGACACGGACGAGGTCCACGTGTCGGCGCGCGACGAGGGTGACGGTGCGGTCACCGAGAGGCTGCATGGGCCGGAGCTTGTACGAAACGACAGGCGACTGTCAACCAGGGCAATCCGGATATTGAGACGGCCGGGCTCCGAACAGGTTTCGTCACCCTGCGTGCTGTGACATTTCCCGGGCATCCCCAATTCGGACCAGTGGTCGATCTCGCCTACACTCGGGGGCGTGCCTCGTGGTGATGGACGACTCAACCACGACCTGCTCCCCGGCGAAAAGGGCCCCCAGGACGCTTGCGGCGTCTTCGGTGTCTGGGCTCCGGGTGAAGAGGTCGCCAAGCTCACCTACTTCGGACTGTATGCATTGCAGCACCGCGGACAAGAGTCCGCGGGCATCGCTGTGAGCAACGGTTCCCAGATCCTCGTCTTCAAGGACATGGGCCTCGTTTCCCAAGTCTTCGACGAAACCTCTCTCGGCTCGCTCCAGGGTCATATCGCGGTCGGTCACGCCCGCTACTCGACCACTGGCGCCTCCGTCTGGGAGAACGCTCAGCCGACCTTCCGTGCGACCGCCCACGGCTCCATTGCCCTGGGTCACAACGGCAACCTGGTGAACACCGCCGAGTTGGCCGAAATGGTCGCCGACCTCCCCCGTCAGGACGGCCGTGCCACCCAGGTGGCGGCCACCAACGACACCGACCTGGTCACCGCCCTGCTGGCCGGCCAGACGGACGACGACGGCAAGCCCCTGACCATCGAGGAGTCGGCCACCAAGGTCCTCCCGAAGGTGAAGGGCGCCTTCTCGCTCGTCTTCATGGACGAGGGAACGCTCTACACCGCCCGTGACCCGCAGGGCATCCGCCCGCTGGTCCTCGGCCGCCTGGAGCGCGGCTGGGTGGTGGCGAGCGAGACCGCCGCCCTGGACATCTGCGGCGCCAGCTTCGTCCGCGAGGTCGAGCCGGGCGAGCTCATCGCGATCGACGAGAACGGCCTTCGGACCTCTCGCTTCGCGGAAGCAAAGCCCAAGGGCTGTGTCTTCGAGTACGTCTACCTGGCGCGCCCGGACACCGACATCGCCGGCCGGAACGTCTACCTCTCGCGCGTCGAGATGGGCCGGCGCCTGGCCAAGGAAGCCCCGGCCGAAGCCGACCTGGTGATATCGACGCCGGAATCGGGCACGCCCGCCGCCGTCGGCTATGCCGAGGCCAGCGGGATCCCGTACGGGGTCGGCCTGGTCAAGAACGCCTACGTGGGCCGGACCTTCATCCAGCCCTCGCAGACGATCCGCCAGCTCGGCATCCGTCTCAAGCTCAACCCCCTCAAGGAAGTCATCCGGGGCAAGCGCCTGGTGGTCGTGGACGACTCGATCGTCCGCGGCAACACCCAGCGCGCCTTGGTCAAGATGCTCCGCGAGGCCGGCGCGGCGGAGGTCCACATCCGGATCTCCTCGCCGCCGGTGAAGTGGCCGTGCTTCTTCGGCATCGACTTCGCCACCCGGGCCGAGCTGATCGCCAACGGCATGACGGTCGACGAGATCGCCACGTCGCTGGGCGCGGACTCGCTCTCGTACATCTCGCTCGACTCGATGATCGAGGCGACGACCATCCAGAAGCCCAACCTCTGCCGTGCCTGCTTCGACGGCGTGTACCCCATGGAGCTGCCCGACCCGCAGCTCCTGGGCAAGCAGCTCCTGGAGACGGAGCTGGCCGGCGGCACCGACGCCGCAGACGCCCTCCGGCGCCCGTAGGACACGAGGCGGCATCACGGTCCGCGGGCTCGCCCGAGCCCGCGGACCGGGCCCCTGACTCCCCCCACCTCCTGCTCAACCTGCGCGGGGCCTTCCTTTCAGGCTTTTCCAGGGCCCCGCACCACACGCAGCAACGACACGAAAGCTCTCTCCTGTCATGACAGAGAAGACCACCGGTGCCAGCTACGCAGCCGCGGGCGTGGACATCGACGCGGGAGACCGCGCCGTCGAGCTGATGAAGGAGTGGGTGAAGAAGACGCAGCGCCCCGAGGTCCTGGGCGGCCTCGGCGGTTTCGCCGGCCTCTTCGACGCCTCCGCCCTCAAGCGCTACGAGCGCCCCCTGCTCGCCTCGGCCACCGACGGGGTCGGCACCAAGGTGGACATCGCCCGCCGCATGGGCGTGTACGACACCATCGGCCACGACCTCGTGGCGATGGTCATGGACGACATCGTCGTCTGCGGCGCCGAACCGCTCTTCATGACCGACTACATCTGCGTCGGCAAGGTGCATCCCGAGCGTGTCGCGGCCATCGTCAAGGGCATCGCCGAGGGCTGTGTCCTGGCCGGCTGCGCCCTGGTCGGCGGCGAGACCGCCGAACACCCCGGCCTGCTGGGCCCGGACGACTTCGACGTGGCGGGCGCGGGCACCGGCGTCGTCGAGTACGACCGGCTGCTGGGCGCGGACCGCATCCGTACGGGCGACGCCGTCATCGCCATGGCGTCCTCCGGTCTTCACTCGAACGGGTACTCGCTGGTCCGCCACGTCCTCTTCGACCGGGCCGGAATGTCCCTGGAGGGCCACGTCGAGGAGCTCGGCCGGACCCTCGGCGAGGAGCTGCTGGAGCCCACCAAGATCTACTCGCTGGACTGCATGGCCCTCACCCGTGCGGCCGACGTGCACGCGTACTCCCACATCACGGGCGGCGGCCTCGCGGCCAACCTCGCCCGAGTGATCCCGGACCACCTGCACGCCACCGTCGACCGCTCGACCTGGACCCCGGGCGCGATCTTCGACCTGGTCGGCAAGGCCGGTCAGGTGGAGCGCCTGGAGCTGGAGAAGACCCTGAACATGGGCGTCGGCATGATGGCCGTGGTCCCGCAGGAATCGGTGGACGTGGCCCTGACCGCCCTGGCCGACCGGGGTGTCGAGGCCTGGGTCGCGGGCGAGATCCTGGACCGCGGCGACCACGCCGAGGGCGCGACGATGACCGGCGACTACGCGGTCTGACGGGCTCGGGGAGCCGGCCACCACCGGCTCCCGTCACCGGCTCCCACCTGCGCGAACAGCACGGAAACCCGGCCCGGGGCGATGCCCTGGACCGGGTTTCCGTGCATGTGAAGCTGTGTGCCGCTGCTGAGGATGAGGATCAGCGCACCGCGTGTCCGACGCCGAGTGGCGCGTCAAGCACCGCGACGGTAGACGGACGGACCGGACTCTTCGTCCTCGTCCTCGTCATCGCTGTTGTAGCGCTCCGCGTACTTGGCGTACGGGTCGTCCTCGTCATCATCATCAAGCTCGTCATCGACGACCGGCTCGCTGACAGGCAGCGGTTCCGTGTGCGATGCGCCCAGCTCATTGGCCAGACGCGACAAGTCAGTCCCGCCGCTGCTGTACTTCAGCTGGCGGGCGACCTTCGTCTGCTTGGCCTTTGCCCGGCCGCGCCCCATGGCTCGACCCCCTCGGTGACGGGGCTCGACGGCCCCAGAGTCTGACACGCGTTCATGGTTCGGAGCGGGCTCTCCGTGGAGAGACCGTCCGTAGGGGTTTAACGGTACCTGCTTCCGCGGCCATACGGTACGCCGCCCGCATGACGCGCCCCGGTGCAGTACCAGCAAGGCGCCCCGTCCCCGCTGGTCAGCTGCGATTTTAGCCGTTTCCTGACGCGCGACCCGCCGAAGCGCAGTGAGTTCCGTCTCGCTGCGCCCCGACGGGCCGCCCAGAAGCCCCATGAGGGCCCCGTGAGGGTCGGGAGGGTCAGACGGCGCGTGCCGCGGCGCGGGCGTCCGACATCCGCTGCTCGGCGATCCGGTCGGCCGCCGCAGCCGGCGGAATCCCGTCCGCCTTCGCACGTGCGAAGATCTCCAGCGTGGTGTCGAAGATCTTGGTGGCCTTGGCCTTGCAGCGGTCGAAGTCGAAGCCGCGCAGCTCGTCGGCGACCTGGATGACCCCGCCCGCGTTGACCACGTAGTCCGGCGCGTAGAGGATCCCGCGGTCCGCGAGGTCCTTCTCCACACCCGGGTGCGCGAGCTGGTTGTTCGCGGCGCCGCACACCACCTTCGCGGTCAGGACCGGCACGGAGGTGTCGTTCAGGGCCCCGCCGAGCGCGCAGGGGGCGTAGATGTCCAGGCCCTCCACGCGGATCAGCGCCTCGGTGTCGGCGACGGCGGTCACCTTGCCCGGGTGCTTGTCGAGGATCCTCTGCACGGACTCGGCGCGGACGTCCGTGATGACGACCTCGGCGCCGTCCTCCAGCAGGTGCTCGACCAGGTGGTGGCCGACCTTGCCGACGCCCGCGACGCCGACCTTGCGGCCGCGCAGGGTCGGGTCGCCCCACAGGTGCTGGGCGCTGGCGCGCATGCCCTGGAAGACGCCGAAGGCGGTGAGGACCGAGGAGTCGCCGGCGCCGCCGTTCTCGGGGGAGCGGCCGGTCGCCCAGCGGGTCTCGCGGGCCACGACGTCCATGTCGGCCACGTAGGTGCCGACGTCGCAGGCGGTCACGTAGCGGCCGCCGAGGGACTCCACGAACCGGCCGTAGGCCAGCAGCAGTTCCTCGGACTTCAGCACGTCCGGGTCGCCGATGATGACGGCCTTGCCGCCGCCGAGGTCGAGCCCGGCGAGCGCGTTCTTGTACGACATGCCGCGCGAGAGGTTCAGCGCGTCGAGGACGGCCTCCTCGTCCGAGGCGTACGCGTGGAACCGCGTACCGCCGAGGGCGGGGCCCAGGGCGGTGGAGTGGATCGCGATGACGGCCTTCAGGCCGGAGGCTCGGTCCTGGCACAGCACGACTTGCTCGTGGCCGCCCTGTTCGCTGCGGAACAGGGTGTGCAGGACGCCGTCGGTCATTTCGGTCACGGTGGTGACTCCCATGGAAGAGATGCGGCGGGTAAGACGCCCGCCCTGCGGGTGGGGGAGGGCGTGCTGGGAGCAGCGTAAGACCTCCGGAGCCCCGCGCCCCTCCCGGTCCGTAGATCGGGACACTCAAGGGTTAGAGAAGGGTTGGAGGAGGGGCGGGGACGGGTCGGGGAAGGGTCGGGGAGGGGGCCGGCGCCGGGCCGGGGGCCGTCCGCCGGAGTAGCTCCGGGCGGGGCGGGGGAGTACGAGAGCGTGAGCGAATCCCCCGATCCCCGGCTGCCGTCCGCCCGCTCGGCCCCCGTCGTCCCGTACGCCTCCTACCTGCGCGTCTACGAGCCCCTGACGGCCTTCCCGGAGCCCGAGCGCACCCACTGGGCCGACTACGCCCGGCGCGGGGCCACTCCGACCGCCCAGGACGAACTGCGACGGTCGCTGGTGGACTTGGTGCGGGTCCCCGTGGTCGGTGTCCCGGCGCACGAGAGCGCGGACGCCTTCACCGCCGAGGTCGGCGGGGTCCTGCTGGTCTGCCCCTGGCGGACGAGGCTGCGCGGCTGGCTCGCGCTGGAGGAGCTGGTGGCCGAGTTCCCGCTCCCGGTGCTGGACGCCGCCCTGCCCGCGGCCGCGCGCCGCCGCGCGGCCGAGGAGTACGAGGCCTGGCGCGGGCGCAATCCCGACGCGCGGCCGTGGATCCGTACGGGGGTGTGGCAGGTGCCCCTGCGCTGGTTCGTGCTGGTGTCCGACGAGGAGCGGGAGTACGTGCCGGGCGAGGGGCTGCGCTACCGGACGCCGATGGTGCAGGCCCGGCGCCGGCTCGCGCGGGCGCTGCGGACCCTGCGGGAGGCGGAGGGGTACGAGATGCTCGCCGAGGGTCTGGTGGAGGTCGGGAGCTGGCTGGAGGAGTTCCATCCCCGCTCGATGGTGGAGCTGGACTACGGGGGGCTGCTGCACGCCCTGCCGGCCGACCGGCTCGACGCCGATCACTCGGCCGCGGACCTGGCGGCGGGGCTCGCGGCCCTGCGGGCCGGGGACCGGGACGGGGCGGTGCGGACGTACGGGGCCCTGGCGGAGCGGTGGCGGGCGGTGCGGGAGAGACTCTTCGCCAATTGAGCCGAGTGACCTACGTGACCCGACTAGCGACTCCGGGAGCGGTTGTCCATCCGCCGATCGGCCGAGCACGGAAGAGAACGGCCAGCTCAAGGCCGTGATGCCCTCTTTTGGGTCTTTGTTCCGGGACCTTCGTCCCGATACGGGCCATTGGCCCAAGCGTGACGGACCGCACTTTCTACACCCTTGCGCCCTTCCCCTACCCTCGTGCCAAAATAGGACAAGGAGTCCGGGGAGGGTTCCTTCCGTCCAACTAAGGGCGGAATGCTCGGTATTGCACTCTACGGGGGGTCTGACGACTCCTGATCGCTCTGTGACTGATCGTCACAGTGGGGTGACTGTCCGTTATGGGACGGTCCATCGGCTTCCGCCGCTGATGAACACCTCGGAGGGCAATTCCATCGGTTTGGCCGTCGAGGCTGGACGGATGGTGTAGTTGTAGTGCCGAGGACAAGCCGTTCGTCCTATAACCGACTCGGCCCGCGTATGTCCATTTCGGGCAACGTGGGCCAAGGTGCAGAATTTAGAGGAAAGAACCGAGATGGTTCGGTTCTCCCGAGGAGGCCGCTCATGACCGCTCGCACCCCTGATGCCGAGCCGCTGCTGACCCCGGCTGAGGTTGCCACGATGTTCCGCGTGGACCCGAAGACGGTCACCCGTTGGGCCAAGGCTGGCAAGCTCACGTCCATCCGCACCCTGGGTGGACACCGCCGCTACCGCGAGGCTGAGGTCCGCGCACTGCTTGCGGGAATTCCGCAGCAGCGCAGCGAGGCCTGAGGTTCCGCAGCACTACTTATTGCCGGGCGTTTATCGGGTCCCCCAATCCGATGAGCCCCACAGAGCTTTGAAACGGCCGGACCTGCCCCAACAGGTTCATCAGTCGTTCGATCGCGCTGGACTCCGCCGGGTCCAGCGCGATCTTTTTTTATGCCCAGGTCAGGGCGTTATCGAGCAGACATGCGGAGCCCGCCGGGGTGGGTGCAATGGCACATATAAAATCGAGCGGGCGTATGAGCACCATAAAAGCGTGCGTCTCAAAAACACATGAGGTGACTCCCGTCACAGATGATCACTCTTGTGGATCAGGCATTGCACCCCGTAAAGGGGCGTGTCGCGCAGACCGCATCATCCGAACGGGCGGTTTCCCGGGCGGCGGGCCAACGGGTCTCGGGGTGGGCCGAGGGGCCGGATCGCGGCCGAGTCGGGAGCGGGCCGGGAGCTGGTCGCGAGCGGGCCGTGTGAGGCCCCCGGCGGGGCTTCGGGCGGCGCGGGGGCGGGAGTTTGCCCGCAGGGCCCGCCTACGCGCCTCCAGGGGGCTCCGGGGCGCCGTGAGGGCCCGGGTGGGGCTTCGGGTGCTCCGGGGGGCCAATCGGGGCCGTGGGGCGGGCTGGTGGGCCGATGGGCACATGCCCGTACGCGTGTGCCCGTACGCGTGTGCCCGTACGCGGGCGCCCGTAAAAGAAGCGGGAAACGCGTCAGGGCCCGCATCCCTGGGGATGCGGGCCCTGACGATCTTGCGAACCTGACGGGACTTGAACCCGCGACCTCCACCTTGACAGGGTGGCGAGCTAACCAACTGCTCCACAGGTCCTTGATTTGCGGCCGTTGGGCGGCTGCGAATCAGACTGTACCGCAGCTCAGGGGGTGTAGTCGAACTCGATCACCGAGCGGGTCCCGGGGCGGCCGCGTCCACCGCCTTCACGATGCGTTTGTCGGAGACCGGATAGGCCGTTCCGAGGGCGTGCGCGAAGTAGCTGACCCGCAGTTCCTCGATCATCCAGCGGATCTCGGTGACCTCCGCCGGGACCGGCCTGCCCTTCGGCAACTGCTCCAGCAGCCACAGGTACTCGTCCCGCATCTCGTGGACCTTCTCCATGCGCGTGGTGTCGCGCTGGACGCCCGTGGGCATCTGCTGGAGCCGCCGGTCGACGGCCACCAGGTAGCGCATCAGGTCCGGCAGCCGGCGCAGTCCGGTCAGCGTGACGAAGCCGGCCGGCATGAGGGCCGCGAGCTGCGTCTTGGCGTCCTGGACGTTGGCCACCAGGGCGAGGCTGGCCGTGGTCTTCAGGCGGCGTTCGCAGGCCTGCCAGGCGGCCAGCACCTGCTGCACCTGCGTGATCGTCCGTACGGTCGTGTCCACCAGGTCGGTCCGCACGGCCTCGTAGAGCTTGCGGAAGCCCGCCTCGTCCCAGGCCGGGCCGCCGTGCCGCGCGATCAGGTGGTCGGCCGCCGCGGTCGCGCAGTCGTCGAACAGCGCCTGGATGGAGCCGTGCGGATTGCGCGACAGCGCCAGCTTCTGCTGGTTGCTCAGGTGGTCCGAGGCGAACTTCGCCGGGTTCACCGTGATGTTGAGCAGGATGAGGCGCCGGGTGCCGAGCCGCATCGCCTGCTGCTGCTCGGCCTCGGTGTCGAAGAGGCGTACGGAGACGCTCGTACCGGCGTCCACGAGCGCCGGGTACGCCTTCACCGGCTGGCCGGCCCGGCGGGTCTCGAAGACCTTGGTCAGCGTCCCGATCGTCCAGTCCGTCAGCCCGGTCTTCTCCACCGACTCCCCGCCCTCGCGCTCGGCGCTGGCCGCGGCGGCCTGCGAGAGGGCCTGGCGGGCCTTCGGCTTGAGCTGGAGCCGCAGGGCTTCCAGGTCCTTGGCCTCGGCGAGGTTCTTGCGGCGTTCGTCGACGATCCGGAAGGTGATCTTCAGGTGGTCCGGGATGCGGGTCAGGTCGAAGTCCTCGGCGGTGACCGGGACCCCGACCATCCGCTGGAGCTCCCGGGCCAGCGTCACGTGCAGGGGCTCCCGCAGCGGGTGCGAGGTGGCCAGGAAGCGGGTCGCGTAGTTCGGCGCGGGCACGTAGTGCCGGCGGATCGGCTTCGGGAGGGACCGGATCAGCTCGGTGACCACTTCCTCGCGCAGACCCGGGATCTGCCAGTCGAAGCCCTCGTCCGTGACCTGGTTCAGCACCTGGAGCGGGATGTGGACGGTCACGCCGTCCGCGTCCGCGCCGGGCTCGAACTGGTAGGTCACCCGGAACTTCAGCCGGCCCTGCGTCCAGGAGTCCGGATAGTCGGCCTTGGTGACCCCGGCAGCCTTCTCCGTCAGGAGCATCTCGCGCTCGAAGTCGAGCAGTTCGGGCTCGTCGCGCTTCTTGTGCTTCCACCAGGAGTCGAAGTGCGCCCCGGAGACCACGTGCTCGGGGATCCGCTGGTCGTAGAAGTCGAAGAGCGTCTCGTCGTCGACCACGATGTCGCGGCGCCGGGCCCGGTTCTCCAGCTCCTCCACCTCGGTGAGGAGCTTGCGGTTGTCGGCGTAGAACTTGTGGTGGGTCCGCCAGTCGCCCTCGACCAAGGCGTTGCGAATGAACAGGTCGCGCGAGACCTCGGCGTCGATCCGGCCGTAGTTGATCTTCCGCTGGGCGACGATCGGCACGCCGTACAGCGTGACCTTCTCGAAGGCCATCACCGCGGCCTGGTCCTTCTCCCAGTGCGGCTCGCTGTAGGTGCGCTTGATCAGGTGCTGGGCGAGCGGCTCCACCCACTCCGGCTCGACCTTGGCGTTCACCCGGGCCCACAACCGCGAGGTCTCCACCAACTCGGCGGACATCAGGAACTTGGGCTGCTTCTTGAAGAGGGAGGAACCGGGGAAGATCGCGAACTTGGCGGAGCGCGCCCCCAGGTACTCGTTCTTGTCGGTGTCCTTCAGCCCGATGTGCGACAGCAGGCCGGCCAGCAGCGAGATGTGCACGCTCGTCTCGGGGGCGTCGGCCTCGTTGACGTGGATGCCCATGGACTTGGCGACCGTACGCAGCTGCGAATAGATGTCCTGCCATTCGCGGATCCGCAGGAAGTTCAGGTACTCCTGCTTGCACATCCGGCGGAAGGAGGAGGAGCCGCGCTCCTTCTGCTGCTCCCGGACGTAGCGCCACATGTTCAGGAACGAGAGGAAGTCGCTCGTCTCGTCCTTGAACCGGGCGTGGTTCTGGTCGGCCTGCGTCTGCTTGTCCGAAGGCCGCTCGCGCGGGTCCTGGATGGACAGGGCGGCCGCGATGACCATGACCTCGCGGACGCAGTTGTTCTTGTCCGCCTCCACCACCATGCGGGCGAGCCGCGGGTCCACGGGCAGCTGGGAGAGCTGGCGGCCCATGGGCGTGAGCCGCTTGTTGTGGTCCTTCTCGTCCGGGTCGAGCGCCCCGAGCTCCTGGAGCAGCTGCACGCCGTCACGGATGTTGCGGTGGTCCGGCGGGTCGATGAAGGGGAACTTCTCGATCTCGCCGAGGCCGGCCGCGGTCATCTGGAGGATGACGGAGGCGAGGTTGGTGCGCAGGATCTCGGCGTCCGTGAACTCCGGACGGGTCAGGAAGTCGTCCTCCGAGTACAGCCGGATGCAGATGCCGTCCGAGGTACGGCCGCAGCGGCCCTTGCGCTGGTTGGCGCTGGCCTGCGAGATCGCCTCGATCGGCAGCCGCTGGACCTTGGTGCGGTGGCTGTAGCGGGAGATGCGGGCGGTGCCCGGGTCGATCACGTACTTGATGCCGGGGACGGTGAGGGAGGTCTCGGCGACGTTGGTCGCCAGGACGATGCGGCGCCCGGTGTGCTGCTGGAAGACCCGGTGCTGCTCGGCGTGCGAGAGGCGCGCGTAGAGGGGGAGCACCTCGGTCAGGCGGAGCTTGCGCTTCTCCAGCGCGTCCGCGGTGTCGCGGATCTCGCGCTCGCCGGAGAGGAAGACCAGGATGTCGCCCGGCCCCTCCGCCTGGAGCTCGTCCACGGCCTCGCAGATCGCGGTGATCTGGTCGCGGTCGGAGTCCTCGGAATCGTCTTCCAGGAGCGGCCGGTAGCGGACCTCGACCGGGTACGTCCGGCCGCTGACCTCCACGATCGGGGCCTCGCCGAAGTGCCGGGAGAACCGCTCCGGGTCGATGGTCGCCGAGGTGATGATCACCTTGAGGTCGGGGCGCTTGGGCAGCAGCGTGGCGAGGTAGCCGAGCAGGAAGTCGATGTTCAGCGACCGCTCGTGGGCCTCGTCGATGATGATCGTGTCGTACGCGCGCAGCTCGCGGTCCGTCTGGATCTCCGCGAGCAGGATGCCGTCCGTCATCAGCTTCACGAAGGTCGCGTCCTGGTCCACCTGGTCGGTGAACCGGACCTTCCAGCCGACGGTCTGGCCGATCTCGGACTTCAGCTCCTCCGCGATGCGCTCCGCGACCGTGCGGGCCGCGATCCGGCGGGGCTGGGTGTGCCCGATCATGCCCCGGACCCCGCGCCCCAGATCCATGCAGATCTTGGGGATCTGCGTGGTCTTGCCGGAGCCCGTCTCGCCCGCGACGATCACGACCTGGTGGTCGCGTATCGCCTCGGCGATCTCGTCCTTCTTCTGGCTGACGGGAAGGTTCTCGGGATACGTGACCTCGGGCTTCCGCGAGGCGCGCCCGGCCAGTCGCACGGCGGCCTTTTCGGCCTCCGCGCGGATCTCGTCGAGTACGGCCTGCTTGGCCTCGGGCTTGCGGATGCGGCGGGCGCCTTCGAGGCGGCGGCCGAGGCGGTGCGCGTCACGGAGGGAGATCTCACCGAGAAGCGTCTGCAGGGCGGCGAAGGAAGTAGACATACCTGGTCGAGGATCTCACCCGTAGGTGCCGGGTGGCGAACGCATTTGTGGGGCCGACCCGTACCATTTCGGGACGAGTCAACCGAGCGTTACCCCGATGTGTCCCCCCGACGTGCCCCGAGCGACGTCCCAGCGAGAGGCCGCCCACGATGTCCCGCAGCCGCCGCCTCCGGTGCGTGTTCGCGGTACTGCTGGGCTGGGCCCTGCTGTGTACGGCGGTCCGGGCCGTCCCGGCCGCCGCGGCTCCCGCGGCCACCGGGCAAGGGGCGGTGCGGGCGGCGGCCCCCGCGGAGCCGGGTTCCTCCGCTCCCTTCGCGGCCGTCGCTCCCACCGCTCCCGTCGCGGCCGTCGCTCCCGTCGCGGCCCTCGCCGGGCCGGCCGGGCCCGCCTGTGCTCCGGGGTCCCCGGGGCGGGACGGCGCACCCGCCCTGCCGGCGCGGGCCGGGTCCGACCAGGCGCAGCCCCAGGCGCCGCCCGCGCGGCAGGGGCCCGAGGCGGCGGTCCCGTCGCGGGCCGTACCCGTACGGGTCCCCGTACGCGGGCCCGGGCAGCCGGCGCCGTCCCTGCTGGAGCTCTCCGTGATGCGGGTCTAGGAGGACCGGCCGCGTCGGCCGCCCGGTCCGCCCCCTCCCGTCCGCACAGCTCTGGAGCACCCGCATGCCCGCTTCCCCCTCGCCCTCTTCCTCCCGCAAGCCCCTGCTGATCTCCGCCGGGGTCGCCCTCGCGGCCGTCACCCTCGGCCTCGTTTCCTGGCAGGCCACCAAACCCGACAACGGCACCGACACCGCCGCACGGCCGTCCGCGGCTTCCTCCTCCGATGCTCCGGGGGGTGGATCCGCCACCGATCCCGCCGCGCAGCTCAAGGCCCTGGCCCGCCGAGAGGCCGGCGACAAGCTCGCCGCCGGGCGGGCCGACGCCCCCGTGGTCCTGATCGAGTACTCCGATTTCAAGTGCGGCTACTGCGGAAAGTTCGCCCGCGACACCGAGCCCGCGCTCGTGAAGAAGTACGTGGAGGACGGCACCCTGCGCATCGAGTGGCGCAACTTCCCGATCTTCGGCGCCGACTCCGAGGCCGCCGCCAAGGCCGCCTGGGCGGCGGGGCAGCAGGACCGCTTCGCGCAGTTCCACGCGGCCGCGTACGCCGAGGGCGCCAAGGAGAAGGGCTTCGGCGCGGAGCGGCTGACCGAGCTGGCGCGCGAGGCCGGGGTCCCGGACCTCGAGCGCTTCAAGACGGACATGGCCGGGGAGCAGGCCGCCGCCGCTCTGGCGAAGGACCAGGGGGAGGGGTACCGCATCGGCGTCACCTCCACCCCGTCCTTCCTGATCAACGGGCAGCCCCTCGCGGGAGCCCAGCCCATGGCGGCCTTCGAGGCCGCCATCGCCAAGGCCGAGGCGCAGGCGGCCGCGAAGTGACCGACGCCGGATACCTGGCCGCCCTGCTCGGCGGCCTCCTCGCGCTGCTCAGCCCGTGCAGCGCACTGCTCCTGCCCGCCTTCTTCGCGTACTCCATCGACTCCACCTACCGGCTGCTGGCGCGCACCGGGATCTTCTACGCGGGCCTCGCGAGCACCCTCGTACCGCTGGGGGCCGCCGGTTCGTACGCCGGACGGTTCTTCCACGGCAACCGCGAGGCCCTCGTCCTGTTCGGCGGCTGGCTGATCATCGGGCTCGGCCTCGCCCAGATCCTCGGACTCGGCTTCGCCTCGCGGCGGCTCTCGGAGCTGTCGGGGAGGATCCGGCCGACCACCGCCCTGTCGGTGTACGCGCTGGGCGCGGTCTACGGCCTGGCCGGCTTCTGCGCCGGACCCATCCTCGGCAGCATCCTGACGGTGGCGGCCGTCAGCGGCAGCCCGGTCTACGGAGGCCTGCTGCTGGCGGTGTACGCCCTGGGCATGGCGGTGCCGCTGTTCGTACTGGCGCTGCTCTGGGAGCGCTTCGACCTGGGGCGCAGGCGCTGGCTGCGCGGCCGGGCCTTCTCGATCGGCCGGCTCGAACTGCACACGACCTCGCTCGCCTCGGGTCTCTTCTTCATCCTGCTCGGCGCGCTCTTCCTGGCCTACGACGGGGCGAGCGCCCTGCCGGGGCTGCTGGACGTGGACGATTCCTTCGCGGTGGAGCAGCGGGTGCAGGCCGTGGCGGACGCGGTTCCGGACTGGGCGCTGCTCGGGCTGGTGGCCGTGGCGGCGGCGGGCGTGGGCCTGGCGCAGTGGCGCCGGCGGACGCGGGCGGCGCGGGCCGGCGGGGAATGACGAAGAAGGCCCCGTCCGATGGACGGGGCCTTCTTGTTCTCTGGTGGCTGGGGCCGGGGTCGAACCGGCGACCTATCGCTTTTCAGGCGATCGCTCGTACCAACTGAGCTACCCAGCCACGAAACCGTTTCCGGCTTCAGCGAACCTGACGGGACTTGAACCCGCGACCTCCACCTTGACAGGGTGGCGAGCTAACCAACTGCTCCACAGGTCCTTGCAATGTGCGAGAACAAGTCTCGCACACGGTATTGCGTACCCCCAACGGGATTCGAACCCGTGCTACCGCCTTGAAAGGGCGGCGTCCTGGGCCACTAGACGATGAGGGCTAAAGGCCCGCCGGGCACTTTCCAGCGCGTCGGGGACGTGAGAAGCATATGGGATCCCGGCGGCGATCGCCAAAACGATTCCCGCGGGCGGGTCCGGGGCGGGTCCGGGGCGGGTCCCGTGCAGGTCCGTGGCGGGTCCGGCACGGGTCCGACTCCGGTCCGGGGTGGCCCGGAGCGCCCCGGGAGATCAGCCCCAGCCGAGTTCGTGGAGCCGCTCGTCGTCGATGCCGAAGTGGTGGGCGATCTCGTGGACCACCGTCACGGCGACCTCGTGGACCACCTCGTCCGTGCTCCCGCACATCCGCAGGGTCGGCCCCATGTAGATCGAGATCCGGTCGGGCAGGACCCCGGCGTACCACTCGCCGCGCTCCGTGAGCGGGGTCCCCTCGTAGAGGCCGAGCAGTTCGGGGTCGTCGGAGGCGGGTTCGTCCTCCACGAAGACGGCCACGTTGTCCATGACCCGGGTCAGCTCCTCGGGGATCGAGTCCAGCGCCTCGGCCACCAACTCTTCGAACGCGTCACGCGTCATCTCCAGCACGAGGTCATTCTCCCGTGCCGCGGCCCGATTGCGGCGGCTCGTGCCCGGCGGGCCGGGACCCGCCGGGCGAGAATGGCGCGGTGGCAACAGTGGCGACGAGTGCAGCGGAGCGCCGGGTGCTCGCCGCCGTGGCGGCCGGCGGGGCGGTGGGCGCCGCGGCGCGGTACGGGGTCGGGCTGTTGTGGCCGGCCGCGCCCGGGGCCTTTCCGTGGGGCACCTTCTGGATCAACGTGTCGGGCTGCGCGCTCATCGGCGTCCTCATGGTGCTGATCAGCGAGGGCGGCCGGTCGGCGCATCCCCTCGTACGGCCCTTCCTCGGGGTCGGGGTCCTCGGCGGGTTCACCACCTTCTCCACCTACGCCGTGGACTTCGCGCGGCTGCTCGACGCGCGAGAGGCCGGTACCGCGCTGGCGTACGCCGGGCTCACGGTGGCCGGGGCGCTGGGCGCGGTGTGGGCGGCGGCCGTGATCACCCGGCGCGCGGTCGGCGACGGCCCGGGGCGGGGGGCTCGGCTACGGGGGGCTCGGCGACGGGCCGGGCGAGAGGTGGGGCGGGGATGAACTGGCTGATCGTCATGGTGGGCGCGGCCGTCGGGGCGCCCCTGCGGTACCTGACCGACCGCGCGGTGCGGGCGCGGCACGACTCGGTCTTCCCCTGGGGGACCTTCGTCGTGAACGCGGCCGCCTCCCTGATGCTGGGCGCGCTGACCGGTGCCGTGCTGGACGGGGCCGCCTCCTCGCGGCTGAACCTGCTGCTCGGCACGGGCCTGTGCGGGGCACTGAGCACCTACTCGACGTTCTCCTACGAGACGCTGCGGCTGGCCGAGGGGGGCTGGAAGTTCCTGGCCGCGGCCAACGTGACGGCCTCGGTGCTGGTCGGGCTGGGTGGGGTCACGCTCGGTCACCAGGTCGCTGGACAACTGTTCGCCTGAGGGTGCGCCCCTGGTCCCCCTTGGGGCGTGCTGGGGCGTGTCCCATACGGGGCGCGGGGAGTTGGGCACACTGACCCGCTCACCGCGGACCCTTGCCAGCGTTCCGGAGGTGCCCCGTGCGCCAGTTGTCCGCTTCCCTCCGCTCCTCGCGTCCTTCCCGCTCGCTCCGCCTCGCGGTCGCCGCCTTCGCTCTGGCGGCGACCGCGGGCTGCATGAGCGTCGGGGAGGACGCCGCCAAGCCCGGGCCCTCCGCGCCGTCGGGCCTCCAGGGCGGCACGTCGGGCGGCGGCACCTCGTCCGGCAAGAGCGCCGGGGGCCAGGGCGGCGGCCACGGCGCGAAGGGCGGTACGGGGAACCAGGACGGCAAGGCCGGGGGGCCCGGGACCACCTCCGGCGCGGTCGGGGCCTCCCCCAGCCCGGGCGCGCCGGCCGGTCCGCCCGGGGCTCCCTCGCCGTCGGCCGGTCCGGGTGGCGGAGCGGGGGGCCAGGGGCCCCAGCAGCCCCCGACGGGCGGCACCGGTCCCGGCTCCGGGTCGGGATCCGGCGGAGCGGGCGCCTCCGGGGGCGGCCAGCCCGCCTCCCCGACACCGGAGCCGCCGAGCCCCGCCCCGCCGGTCTCGCCCCCGCCGCCCGTGACGGAACCCACACCGAGTCCGGAGCCCCCGAAGCCGGAGCCGACGGAGGGGACGGGCGGGCAGCAGTAGGCCCGGCACCGGCTTGGCCGCGTCGCCATCCGCCTGCCAGGGTCTGCCGGGCGGATGGCGTTTGCGCAGGTCAGCGGCTTCTTTGGGGGAGCGACTTGCCAGACCCCGGGGAGGGTGCGTATGGTTATAGATCGTTTGATCCCATTGCCCGGCGCCGACTCCGAAGAGCGCCGCGTGGCGCGTACTCTCCCCAACCGTGGCTGACCGCATTGAGGCGGTCGATTTGCGATTCACGGAGTTTGGGCGCGTGCCGAGACTCCGGAAGGTTTCGCATTTCGCATGTCCATTTCCAGTTCTGACCGTTCCGTCATGCCCGAGAACGACTCCAACGAGATCGTCGACGCCGAGACCCTCGCGGTCACCGAGGCCCTTGAGGCCGTCGTCACCGACGAGATCATCGAGGCCCTCGAGGCCGACGTGACGAACCACGAGTCCGACGAGTCCAGCGACTCCTTCGAGGACTCCACCGAAGACTTCAACGACTCTGCCGATGAGTCGGCCGACGACGCCGACGCCGAGCCCACCCTGACCTTCGGCGACCTCGGTCTGCCGGACGGCATCGTGCGCAAGCTCGCGCAGAACGGCGTCACCGCGCCCTTCCCGATCCAGGCCGCGACCATCCCGGACGCCCTGGCCGGCAAGGACATCCTCGGCCGTGGCCGCACCGGCTCCGGCAAGACCCTCTCCTTCGGTCTGCCGACCCTGGCCTCGCTGGCCGGTGGGCACACCGAGAAGAAGAAGCCCCGCGCGATCATCCTGACGCCGACGCGTGAGCTCGCGATGCAGGTCGCCGACGCTCTCCAGCCCTACGGCGACGTGCTCGGCCTCAAGATGAAGGTCGTCTGCGGCGGTACCTCCATGAGCAACCAGATCTTCGCTCTGGAGCGCGGTGTCGACGTCCTCGTCGCCACCCCGGGCCGTCTGCGCGACATCATCAACCGCGGCGCCTGCTCCCTGGCGAACGTCCAGGTCGCGGTCCTCGACGAGGCCGACCAGATGGCGGACCTGGGCTTCCTGCCCGAGGTCACCGAGCTGCTCGACCAGATCCCCGGCGGCGGCCAGCGCATGCTCTTCTCCGCCACCATGGAGAACGAGATCGGCACCCTGGTCAAGCGCTACCTGACCAACCCCGTCACGCACGAGGTCGACAGCGCGCAGGGCAACGTCACGACCATGACGCACCACGTCCTCGTCGTGAAGCCGAAGGACAAGGCGCCGGTCACGGCCGCCATCGCCGCCCGCAAGGGCCGCACCATCATCTTCGTCCGCACCCAGCTGGGCGCCGACCGCATCGCCGAGCAGCTCATCGAGTCCGGCGTGAAGGCCGACGCGCTGCACGGCGGCATGACGCAGGGTGCCCGTACCCGCGTCCTCGCCGACTTCAAGGACGGATACGTCAACGCGCTCGTCGCCACCGACGTCGCCGCCCGCGGCATCCACGTCGACGGCATTGACCTGGTCCTGAACGTGGACCCGGCCGGCGACCACAAGGACTACCTGCACCGCTCGGGCCGTACCGCCCGCGCCGGCAAGTCCGGTGTCGTCGTGTCGCTGGCGCTTCCGCACCAGCGTCGCCAGATCTTCCGCCTGATGGAGGACGCGGGCGTCGACGCCTCGCGCCACATCGTCCAGGGCGTCGGCGCCTTCGACCCCGAGGTCGCCGAGATCACCGGTGCCCGTTCGCTGACCCAGGTCCAGGCCGACTCCGCGAACAACGCCGCGAAGCAGGCCGAGCGCGAGGTCGCCGACCTCACCAAGCAGCTGGAGCGCCTGTCGCGCCGTGCCGTCGAGCTGCGCGAGGAGGCCGACCGTCTGGTCGCCCGCTCCGCGCGTGAGCGCGGCGAGGACCCGGAGGCCGCTGTCGCCGAGGTGGTCGAGGCCGCCGAGGCCGAGGTCGCGGCCGCCGTGGCCGAGCCCGTCGCCGAGGAGCGCCCCGCGTTCCAGAGCCGTGACGACCGTGGCAACTACGAGCGCCGTGACAACCGTCGCGACGACCGTGGTGACCGTGGCGGCGACCGTGGCGGCTTCCGCCGTGACGACCGCGGTGGCGACCGTGGTGGCTTCCGCTCCGGTGGCGACCGTCCGACCGGTGGTGGCTTCCGTCGTGACGACCGCCCCTCGGGTGGCTTCAACCGTGACGACCGTGGTGGCGACCGTGGCGGCTTCCGCTCCGGTGGCGACCGTCCGACCGGTGGCTTCCGCTCCGGTGGCGACCGTCCGGCCGGCGGCGGCTTCCGCTCCGGCGGCGACCGTCCCGCCGGTGGTGGCTTCCGTCGTGACGACCGCCCCTCGGGTGGCTTCAACCGTGACGACCGTGGTGGCGACCGTGGTGGCTTCCGCTCCGGTGGCGACCGTCCGACCGGTGGTGGCTTCCGTCGTGACGACCGTCCGTCCGGTGGCTTCAACCGTGACGACCGTGGTGGCGACCGTGGCGGCTTCCGCTCCGGTGGCGACCGTCCGACCGGTGGTGGCTTCCGCTCCGGCGGCGACCGTCCGACCGGTGGTGGCTTCCGTCGTGACGACCGCCCCTCGGGTGGCTTCAACCGTGACGACCGTGGTGGCGACCGTGGCGGCTTCCGCTCCGGTGGCGACCGTCCGACCGGTGGTGGCTTCCGCTCCGGCGGCGACCGTCCCGC
>NZ_JBIAPV010000007.1:0-21124 GCF_042888445.1 Streptomyces sp. NPDC002886 | reverse complement strand
CTTCAACCGTGACGACCGTGGTGGCGACCGTGGCGGCTTCCGCTCCGGTGGCGACCGTCCGACCGGTGGTGGCTTCCGCTCCGGCGGCGACCGTCCCGCCGCTGGTGGCTTCCGCCGCGACGACCGTCCGTCCGGTGGCACCGACCGCCGCGACGACAAGCCCCGCTGGAAGCGCAACGGCTGAGACCAGCCGCTGAACTGACCACCTGACAGGGCCCCCACGACGGAAGTCGTGGGGGCCCTGTCGGCGTTGTGGCGACCGGTTCCACCGGCCGGGCGGCGGCTCCGCCAACACCGTCGGGGCCGGACAGCGGATTTGAGATCGGCTGTCCGGTCCTCTCCGGCTATGCTCTGGGGTGAGCACGTCGAGGGCCATTAGCTCAATTGGCAGAGCAGCGGACTTTTAATCCGTTGGTTGTCGGTTCGAGTCCGACATGGCCTACTGCTCGCAGGCGGGGGACACGTCCTCTGACCTGCCACTGAGCGCCCCACCCGGTTCCGGCCGGGTGGGGCGCTCAGTCGTTTCCCCACATCGAGCCCGCCGAGGCCCTCCGCCGCTGACCGCGCCGACCGCTCCGTAGGGCCGTCGGGAGGCCGGTTTCACGGCCCTGACCTGCGGTGATGTCCTGCTCGGCAGTGGCGCGGGCGGTAATTGGCGGGGGGTTCCCCCCGGATGGCGTAGAGTTGGGTTTACCGACGCGGGGTGGAGCAGCTCGGTAGCTCGCTGGGCTCATAACCCAGAGGTCGTAGGTTCAAATCCTGCCCCCGCTACTCAGTACGAAGACCCGGTCCCCTTTGGGGGACCGGGTCTTCGTCGTTTCCGTGGTGCGCGGTTTCCGTGGTGCGGCTCCCCGTCACTCGAACGGTCGCGCACGGGTCGCCGTACGGGCCCTCCTGCCGCCAGCCTTGGGGAGCGAGGCGGACCGGGCGGCAGGAGAGCAGCGTGGTGGGGCTGGGCCGGCAGGGCAGGGGCGAGCGCGTCTTCGGCGCGGTCGCCGGCAGCGCCGCGATCCGGCGGATCGTCAAAACGCTCCCGGGCACCCTGATCGTCCTCGGCTTCCTCTTCGACGTGCTGACCCCGCCCAGCTTCACGGGCTCCCCCTTCTTCTCCGCCGCCCCGCTCATCGCGGCCCCCTTGTTCAGCCTCCGGGCCACCGTCCTCACCGGGATCCTCGCCACCCTCGCCGTGGTCGTGCTGCACCTCTACAACGGCACCACCTTCAAGGTGGAGGCCATGACCGAGCTGGCCACCGTCCTGACCGTCTCCGGGCTGGCCACGCTGATCAACATCGTCGTGCGGCGCGGTACGGAGCAGCTCGCCTCCGCGCGCGGGATCGCCGAAGCCGCCCAGCGCGCCGTACTGCCGACGCCCGCCGAGCGGATCGCGGGCCTCCAGGTCTCCGCGTCGTACGAGGCCGCGCAGGCCGACGCGTTCATCGGCGGCGACCTCTACGCCGTCCAGGACACCCCCTACGGCGTGCGCCTCGCGGTGGGCGACGTACGGGGAAAGGGGCTCGGGGCGGTCGAGGCCGTGGCCGTGGTGCTCGGGGCGTTCCGGGAGGCGGCCGAGAGCGAGCCCACCCTGGAGGGGGTGGCGCGGCGGCTGGAGCGGGCGCTGGCCCGGGAGGGGAACCGGCGCGACAGCCTGGACGCGGTGGAAGGGTTCACCACATGCGTGCTCGGCGAGATCCCGGCGGGCGCCGGACTGCTGCGGCTCGTCAACCGGGGCCACCCCGAACCGCTGCTGCTGTACGCGAACGGCGGCCTCGCGGAGCTGGCCCCCGTCGAGCCGGCGCTGCCGCTGGGCATGGGGGAGCTGGGCGGCTGGCCCGACCGGGTGCAGGAGTGGCCCTTTCCGGAGGGGGCGACGCTGCTGCTGTACACGGACGGGCTGACCGAGGCCCGGGACGGCAGCGGGGCCTTCTACGATCCGGCGGTCCGGCTGCGCGGACGGGTGTTCCCCGGGCCCGACGAGTTGCTGAGCGCGCTCGCCACCGATGTCCGCCGCCACACGGGCGGCGCGACGACGGACGACATGGCCCTGCTGGCGGTGGCCCGGCCGGGGGCGGGGCAGCCGAGCCGGCGGCGGACGGTGCGGGTGGTCCCGAAGGGGGACTGAGCCCGAAAGGGCACGCAGCGTGACCGAACCGGCGCGCTGGGCAAGCAAGCTGACGGGCCATCATTGTGAAGATGTGGCGCAAGGGGCGACAGGGAGGGCTGATTTTTGCCCCAGTTGGCCCCTGAGTGTGGTGAGAAGTCCTGGCCAGGGCTGTGCGGGCGGTGGCTGATTGTCGTGAACGATCAATCGCAACTGCTTGGAATCACTCCCCCTTCTCTATTACCGTTCGATAACGCAGAGCGGTCGTCCCAGCCGTCGCAAGAGACGGCACCGTGCGCGTGCTCGCCCATGAGGAGTGTGCCCCGGTGGCCTCCAACTCGCCTGCCCCTGAAGGCATCGACGTCCAGGAGCAGCCCACCGCCGGAGCCTGGGGCGAGTGGAACCCCACCGAGGACTCCGCCCGGCCGCCGCGCGGCAAGCACCGCGTGCTCAAGCAGCGCGGAGGACTGGCCCGTTCCTCCACCGTCCTCGGCGTCGGCGTGATCGCCGCGGTCGGCGCGGGCGGCATCGCCACCGCGCAGGACCGGCCCCAGGTCGCCATATCCCTGCCGTCGCTGCCGGCCCTGCCCGACCTCCCCGAGTCCCTGGGCGGCGCGGACCACTCCACCGGGGACTCCGACACCGCCAGCGCGCGCTCCACGGAGCAGGCGCGGTCGGGGATCATCCCGCAGCAGGCCGACCGCCGCTCCGACGCGGGCGAGCTGCTGCGCAGCCGGATCCTCCAGCAGGCCGACTCCCAGCACGAGGCCGCCGCGGCCCAGGAGCGGGCCGAAGCCGAACGGGTGGCGCAGGAGACGGCGGCCCAGCAGGCCCGCGACGCCCAGGCCGCCAAGGAGGCCGCGCAGAAGGCTGCCGCGGAAGCCGCCGAGAAGGCCGCGGCCGAGGAAGCGCGCAAGGCGCAGGAGGCCAAGGAGGCCGCCGAGGCCAAGGCCAAGGCGGAGGCGGCCGCCCGGTCGGCCGGCTCCTTCTTCCTGCCCACCTCGGCCTACACCCTCACCTCGCACTACGGCGACTCCGGCTCGATGTGGTCCTCCGGGCACCACACCGGCCTCGACTTCGCCGCCCCGACCGGCACCCCCGTCAAGGCGGTCGGCGCCGGCAAGATCATCTCGGCCGGCTGGTCGGGGGCGTACGGCTACCGCATCGTGCTGGAGCTCCCCGACGGCACCGAGATCTGGTACTGCCATCTGTCCTCGATGTCGGTGACCGGCGGCTCCGTCGCCGGGGGCGACACCATCGGCCGGGTCGGCGCCACCGGCAACGTCACCGGCCCCCACCTCCACCTCGAAGTCCGCCAGGGCGGCGTCACGGTGGACCCGCTGACATGGCTGAAGGCACGGGGCCTGAACGTCTAGGACCCGGCACCCGGTCCGCTACGAGGCCCGGCGCAGGCCCGCCCGGCGGGCCCGGGGGATCCGGCGGCCGCAGGGGGTCGAACCAGGGCGGGAGCAGATCCTCCAGCACCGCGGCCCGGGACAGCGCCGGGCCCGCCGTCGCGCGGCGCAGCCAGAGCCGGCGCAGCAACTCCCGCTCCCGCCAGGCGAAGTCCGGCTCACGGCCGGGGCCGCCGCTGCGCGCCCGGTGACGTAGCAGGGCCAGGGCCGCGGCATCGGCCTCGTACAGGGCGACCGCCCGCCCCGCGGGCCGGCCCCCGGTGCTCCGGGCCAGCGCGCGGGCCAGGGAGCGCGCGGGCATCGACACCAGCGCGGGGACCTCGGCCGGGTTCAGCCAGCCGGCGGCCGCGTACACGGCGAGTTCCCCGGCGACGGCCCGAAGGCGGCGGCGCCGTATCCACACGGCCAGCCAGGCCAGCAGCCCGAACACCGGGACCATCACGCACCCGTAGACCACGTAGAACCCGGACTCGCCCAGGTCCGAGGAGCTGTTCCACAGCGCGTGCAGCCCCATGGCCGAGGCGAGGCCGAGCAGCGGCAGGCCGATCCGGCGCGTCCGGCGCACGGCGAGCGCGGCGGCGCCGAAGCCGAGACCGGTGGCCACGGTGAACAGCGGATGCGCGAAGGGGGACATGACGCCCCGCACGAAGAACGTCGCGGCCGTCACGGAGTTCAGCACCCCGGTGCCGTTCTCGACGTCCTGGCCGAAGGCGTTGCCCAGGTAGAGGATGTTCTCGGTGAAGGCGAAGCCGGTGGCGGTGAAACCGGCCATCACGAAACCGTCGGAGGGGCCGGTGAACTGGCGTCTCCTGAACAGGAACACCAGCAGCAGGGCGGCCGCCTTGGCGCTCTCCTCGACCACCGGGGCGATCGCCACCGAGCCGAGCTGGTCGGCGTCGGAGGGATCGGCGGTGGCCGCGGCTATCCACTGGGTCGCGAAACTGTTGGCCAGTATGGCGATCAGCGCCGCGGCGCACGCCCCCCAGCCGAAGCAGAACGACAGCTGCGCCCACGGATGCGGCGCGGCCCGCCCCACCCAGCGGAACGCGGCGACGAGCGGAGCCACCGGCAGCAGGGCCAGACCCAGACCGACGAAGAAGCCGGGCGTACCGGTCTGTTCGCGTACGAGCTCCAGGATCGCGATGCCGCAGGCACCGAGCAGCACGACGAGCACATACGTGCGCACGGCGCCGGCGGTACGCGGCACGCGGTGCGGCCGCCGGGGCGGCCAGGTCGCTCGGAGCACATGATGACTCTACCGAGCGGACCCGACACGCGGAGTGATGTCCTCAGTTCTGGGCGTTACCGGTACGCCGGAACAGCAGATCGTGTACGACGTGCCCCTTGTCGAGGCCCTGTCCCTCGAAGCGGGTGAGCGGCCGGAAGTCGGGCCGCGGTGCGTAACCGCCGTCGGCCTGCGTGTTCTCGAACTCCGGCTGGGCCGTCAGCACTTCGAGCATCTGCTCGGCGTACGGCTCCCAGTCGGTCGCGCAGTGCAGGATCGCCCCGGGCGCCATGCGGGTGGCGGCCAGCGCGAGGAACTCGGGCTGGATCAGGCGCCGCTTGTGGTGGCGGGCCTTGGGCCAGGGGTCCGGGAAGTACACGCGGAGCCCGGCGAGGGAGTCCGGGGCCAGCATCTCGCGGAGCAGGATGATGGCATCCCCGTTCGCGACGCGGACATTGGTCATCCCGCCCCGCTCGGCGAGGGCGAGCAGGTTCCCCTGCCCCGGGGTGTGCACGTCGGCGGCCAGGATCCCGGTGCCCGGGTCGGCGGCGGCCATCTGCGCGGTGGCCTCACCCATGCCGAAGCCGATCTCCAGTACGACGGGGAGCCCGTCGAACATCTCCTTCAGATCGATCACGTCATGCCCGTCGATGTCGAGCCCCCAGGTGCGCCAGAGCCGCTTCAGGGCCTCGCCCTGTCCGGTGGTCACCCGGCTGCGGCGGGGCTGGAAGCTCCGGATCCGCCGCTCGTGATGCGATCCCGCCGGGTCGGGCGCGGGCCCGTCGGGGAACCGGGGCTCGGTACGCCACTTCGGAGGCACGTAGGCGGAGGTCGCCTCCGGCGCGGGCTCGGCGGCGGGATTCTGGGGACTCAGAGACTCAGACACAATCCCCGGATTCTACGCGCGCCCACCGAATCCAGCCGTCCGGCGTTCGAGGACCGGGGTCTGGGGCGGAGCCCCAGGAGGTCCGGGCGCAGCCCGGTACCCCCTCCAGCCCCGCCGGCGCCTGAGGCGCGGGGTCCGGGCAGCGCCCGGGGAACGGTGGAAGGTCGGGTAGGGGAACTCCGCCCCGCGCAGCGGCACACCCGCGGCCCCGACCCGGGCACCACGGGGCCGAGCCCAGGCCCCGCAGTGCTACACGCTGCGCAAAGACTTGAGCGCCCGCCCGGCGATCTCCCGGCCGATGGGCAGCGAAGCGGTGGCCGCCGGCGAAGGCGCGTTCAGCACGTGCACCGTCCGCTCCCCCTCCCGGATCAGGAAGTCGTCCACCAGCCCCCCGTCCCGCAGCACGGCCTGCGCCCGCACCCCCGCCGCCGCCGGCACCAGGTCCTCCGCGCGCACCGCCGGCAGCAGTCTCCGTACCGCCTCGACGAACGCCGTCTTCGACAGCGACCGCCGCACCTCACCGGCTCCGTAGCGCCAGTGCCGCGCGGCCATCCGCCAGGATCCCGGCCAGGCCAGCTCGTCCGCGAGGTCCCGCGGCCGGACCACGCCCCAGCCGTACCCCTCGCGCGCCAGCGCCGGCACCGCGTTGGGCCCGACGTGGACCCCGCCGCCGATGCCCCGGGTCAGGTGGACGCCGAGGAAGGGGAACGCCGGGTCGGGCACCGGATAGACCAGCCCGCGCACCAGCTCGGGCCGGGCCAGGTCGTAGTACTCGCCCCGGAACGGCAGGATCCGCATCCCCGGGTCGTCTCCGGCCAGCCGCGCGATCCGGTCGCACTGCAGCCCCGCGCAGTTCACCAGCACCCGCGCGCGCACGACCAGCCCGTCAGTCGTCCGCACGGCCACGCCCGAGGCCCGCCGCGCGATCAGATCGACGGCACCGCCGTAGACGATCTCCGCCCCCGAGGACTCCGCGAGCTGCTGCGCGACCCGCCCGTAGTCCACGATCCCCGTGGTCCCGACGTGGATCGCCGCGAGCCCGCGCACCTCGGGCTCGTACTCCGAGATCTGCGTCGGCCCCAGCTCCCGCACCGGGATGCCGTTCTCCCGGCCCCGCTGCACGAGCGCGTGCAGCCGCGGCAGCTCGTCCCGCCCGGTGGCGACGATGAGCTTGCCCGTCACCTCGTGCGGGATGCCGTGCTCCGCGCAGAACTTGACCATCTCGGCCGCGCCGCGCACCGCGAAGCGGGCCTTGAGGGAGCCCGGCTTGTAGTAGATCCCGCTGTGGATCACACCGCTGTTGCGGCCCGTCTGGTGCCGCGCGGGGCCGTCCTCCTTCTCCAGGACGACCACCCGGGTCCCCGGAGCGAGCCCCGCGAGGGCATGCGCCGTCGACAAGCCGACGATCCCGCCGCCGATCACCAGCACGTCGCAGTCCAGCCTGCCCAGTCTGCTCATGCCGCCCACGCCGCCGCCCACACTGACACCTCCCACCCCTGCATAGTGCACCCCGCCACTGACAGCGGGGCCACGCGGGGCCTATGCCGGGGTTACCAGCAGAGGCCTGGCCCGCTCGCGCAGTTCGGCGACGCGCGGTTCGTGCCCGTACGGTTCCAGCCGGTGCAGGAGGTCCCGTACGTACTCCGTCGTCCGGGCCGACGAGATCCGCCCGGCGACCTCGACCGCCCGGGTTCCCGCCGCGCACGCCGCGTCGAGGTTTCCGGACTCCAGCTCGGCCACCGCGCTCACGACGAGCCGCAGCCCGTGTGATCGTACGTACTCCTCCGTCGGCCGGGACAGTGCCTGTTCCGTGAAACGCCTTACCTGGCGCGGGAGTTTGAGGTCGCTGTAGCACTCGGCCGCGTCCGCCGCGAAGCGGTCGTACGAGTAGAACCCCAGCCAGGTCGGGTCGGCGTCGCCGTCACGGGCCCGTTCCAGCCAGCCCTCGGAGGCCCTCAGCGCCGCCCCGGCGGCCACCGAATCGCCCGCCTTCGCGTGCGCGCGGGCCTCGACGAGGCGGAAGAAGCTCATCGTCCGCGCGGTGGCCAGACCCCGGTTGCGTTCCACGGCGGCCTGCGCGAGGTCCACGCCCTCGTCCGGGAAGTCCCGGTAGGTGGCCTGCAGGGACATCGACGCCAGCACGTACCCGCCGAGCGGTACGTCGGCCGCGGCGCGGGCCAGGCGCAGCGCCTGGATGTAGTAGCGCTGGGCGGCTTCCTGCTGTCCGGTGTCGAAGGCCATCCAGCCGGCCAGCCGGGTCAGTTCGGCGGTGGCGCCGAAGAGCGCGCGGCCCACCTCGTCGGTGTAGGAGCCGAGCAGCAGGGGCGCGGCGTCCACCCGGAGGCACTCGGGCACCATCGAGGAACGCCAGTCGCCGCCGCCGTACTTGGAGTCCCAGCGGCGGGCGTCCTCGGCGGCCTCGCGCAGCTTGGTCACATCGCTGTGGCCCACGCGCTGCGGGGCCCCGGCGTCGGGCGCGGCCGGAGCGCCCTGTGGGGTCTCGCGCACGGTCGGCGTCGTCGCGCGCGCGGCCCTCGGCGTTTCGTGCGAAGGCTGGGCGGGCACACCCCCGACACGGGCGCCGGGCGGCGCCGGAAGGCCTTCCGGCGGGGCCGCGCCCGGGACCGCTTCGCGCGCCACCGGTTCGCGTGCCACCGAGCTGTCGGCGGGAGATATCAGCCACCGTGAGGCCGGCGTCGCGTAGGCCGATACGGAGAAGGAACCGGCGAGCGACTGCCAGATCCCGCCACCCCCGCGGCGGCCGGCGAGGTCGAGCCGGTAGAGGTCCGTGGCCGAGCGCACGGCGGCGCCGACGTCGCGCGGGAAGGCCAGCCCCACTTCGGGCGCCGGGTCCGCGTCCGCGAGCCCGATCTCGTGCAGCGGCACGGGCCGGCCGAGCTTCGCGCCGATGGCGGCCGCGATCAGGTGCGGGGCGGCACCCTGCGGCACCATCCCCTTCGACACCCACCGGGCCACCGAGGTCTTGTCGTAGCGGAGGGTCAGACCGCGCTGAGCGCCGAGGTCGTTGACCCGCCGGGCCAGCCCTGCGTTGCTGATGCCCGCGAGGGCGAGGACGGCGCCGAGCTTCTCATTGGGCTCGCGGAGCTCCCTGGACATGCGCCACCCCTCGTCACACGCGGAACGCATACATCGCCAACGCCGCCGGGGCATAGGCGCCCGGCATTTCGTAAACCCAGCGTAGTTCCCCGCCTCCCAAGCGTTAAGGGCTCCTGTTCCGTATGGCGGGATTGTTGTCCGTATGCACAGTCGGGCGGGTGCCCGGGGCCGGGGCGCACGTGTCAGCGCGTGCTCCACCCGTGTGGCCGTGCGCCCGCCCGTGCGCTCTGGCCGCTGCGGGGGCCCGGCGATTCGATGTGCGGTGCGTGGGTCGGCCCGCCGCGTGGACCGGGCGGGCCGGGGGATGCCGCTGCCTCAATCCCCGCGGGTGGCGGAACGGTCCGGGGGGTGGATCCCGCCCCCCGGACCGCGCACCGCCGGGCGGGCCGTGCGGTGGACCCGCGGGGCCGCGCGCGGGGCTCCGCGCAGGGCTCTCAGTACGGCCGAAGAATGGCCGAAACCGACCTATGGGGCGGTCGGAACGGAACGCCAAATACCGCATGGCCGGGGCGTGTTCGTTTATACGTGCGCCCCCCTTACCCACTCCCGCACGCCTGTCTCGTGGCAGCATGGACCCCGAGCCACCCGGGGTCCCTCCGGCCCGCGCCCAGAGCGCCGGCCGCGCGGTTCGCACCCCGGTCAGGTGCCCACGGGCTGGGGAGGCGGCGGTGCGCTGGTTGGTGGGTTGGAGCAGTATCGCCGCGAGCTTCGGCACGGCCGGACGGGTCGCGGGGCACGGCGCTGCGTACGGCTCCGACCAGGGCGCATACGGGTCGGGGAACGGCTCGGGGAACGGCTCGGGCAACGGATACGCCTCCGGGAACGGCTACGGCTCCTACGGCTCCTACGGCTCGGGTTCCGCCCCTGACGCATGGGGCGACGGCCCCGTCCGCGGCGGCCTCGCCGATGCCGGCCACCCCGACGAACCGGGCGCAGCCGACGCCGACCGCACCGTGGTCCCCGTGGGAGCCCAGCTCCTCTGGGGCGACCCCGACCCCCTGTGGGCCGTCGGGGACTGGCGCCCGGACGAGATCCGCACCCTCACCGCCGACCCCGCGGACCCCTTCACCCGCCTCGCGGTCCTCGGCTGCTGCGGCGCCACCGACGAGGAACTGCGCCGCGCGCTCTACGCCGCCCGCGGCGGCGCGCTGCGCCACCTCACCCAGTGGCCCGGCAGCTACACCGCCGTGGTCCAGGCCGGCCGCCGCATCACGGTCGTCGGCGACCTGGCCGGCGCCCGGCCCGTCTTCTACACGCCCTGGGCGAGCGGCACCGCGTACGCCACCGCCGCCCTCCCGCTCGCCGACCTGATCGAGGCGCAGCTCGACATCGGCCACCTCGCCGCCCTGCTGGCCTGCCCCGACAGCCCGGAGGCGCTGGGCGACGGCACACCGTACGTCGGCGTACGCCGCATCCCGCCCGGCCACGCGCTGATCCTGCGCGAGGGCTCGCGGGAGATCACCGGGTACGAGCCGGTGGCCTCCCTCGCGGTGGCCGCCCCCACCGCCGACCCCGAGCTCGCGGTGGAGGGCGTACGGGAAGCTTTGGTCGACGCGGTGCGCGCCCGGCTCACGGCTCCGCGGCATGCTCCCGAGACACTGCCCTACGACCCCGGGCCCGTCCCCGGAATGGGCCCGGCCGACCGGCGGGCCGCGCGCGGCGCCCCCGCGCCCGCCCCCGGAGTCGGCGCGGACCTCTCCGGCGGCAGCGCCTCCGCGACCCTCGCGCTGCTCGCGGCCGGCCTCCCGGGCGCACCCGGAGCCCTGCTCGGCCGCACCGGGGAACGCCTCCTCGCCGTCACCTTCAACGACCTGGCCACCCCCCGGGGCCGCGAACCCGAACTGGAACGCGCCCACGCGATCGCCTCCGACCCCCGCCTGCACCACGTGGTCGTGGCCGCAGCCGAGGAAGCCCTCCCCTACGCCGACCTCGACGGCCCGCTCACCGACGAACCCGGCCCCTCCCTCATCTCCGCCGCCCGCGAGCGCCGCCGCCTCGCGGCCGGCTCGGCGGACCACTTCACCGGACACGGAGCCCGCCAGGTCCTCGACGCCCACCCCGCCCGGCTCGCCGACCTCCTGCTCGACCGGCGCCGGCGCCACCTGCTGCGCCCCACCCTGGCCCTCGCCCGCTCCGCCCCGTCCGAGGGAGACTCCCCCCTCCTCCCCTTCCTGGTCCCCCTCACCGTGTACGCGGCCGCCCGCCGCCTGGCCCGTACGCCGTACCGCGCCGGCATGGAGGCGGCGGCGGCCCGGCTGCGCGACGGCATCCCGGCCGCGGGCCACTGCTCCCCGGTGGACGCCTCGCTCGCGGCCCTGACCTGGTCCCGGCCGGGCCCGGCTGCGGCCTGGCTGACGGGCGAGGCACTGGCCGAGGTGTCGATCCGCCTCAGCGCCGCCGCGGGCCGGCCTCCCCTTTCCCTCCGGCCCGGGGAGGCCCGGGCCCGCGCCGTCCTGGCCAGGCACGCCGCCGACCACCGGGTCTTCGAGCAGGCCGTGGAGGTGCGCAGCCAGCGACTGCACGCCCCGTTCCTGGACAACCAGGTCGTACGGGCCGCCCGGGCCCTGCCCGAATCCCTGCGCGTACAGCCCGGCGCCCGTGCCGCGGTCCTGCGCGGGGTCCTGTCCTCGGCCGGGGTCCGGGACCTCCCCGCGGGGTGGGGCGCGACGGCCCACGCCCCGAACGAAGCGGCGACCCGCCTGGGGCTGCGCGCGGCCCTCCCGCACCTCCTGACCCTCTTCGCGTCACCGCTCCTGGCGGACGCGGGCCTGATCGAAGCCCGGGTCGTCCGCCAAGCCCTCCTGGACGCGGCCGACGGCCGCCCGGTCCCGCTCGACGGCATCGCCGAACTCGTCTCGATGGAACTGTGGCTGACCCGCCTCTTGGCCCGCCGCGGCACCTGCTGGACCGGCACCTCCACCCCGCGCCGCAGAGCCGTCCCCACCGGCGTCCCCCTCCGCCGCCCGGCCCTGTCCTAACCCCGCGCCCCGCCCTGCCCCGTGCCGGACCGCCCCCGGCGAGGCCTTCGGCCGCCGCGGGCGCCGACCCGCGGTCGGGTCCGGAGGCGGCGGCCCGGCCGGGTTGTCGGCACGGACGGCGTGCACCGCTCCCCGCCCATGGCGGTCGTGACCGCCATCGCCTCAGCGGCAGCTGATGACGGAGTCGGCCCAGCTCGCCAGCGCCGGCAGGCGGCCGCCCTCCGCGCGTTCCACGACCAGGCGCAGCGTCTTGTGCCCGGCGAGGGAGACGGACACGTCCGCCGCCGGGTCCTCGTACCCGAGGGCGCGGGACTGCCACAGCCGCCGCCCGTCCGCGTACACGGAGAAGCGGAGCGTGCCGTCCGTGAGCAGTGACATGCCGTCCACACCGGCCCGTGCCGAGAAGACGGAACAGCTTCGGTTGAGGGTGATCTCCACGGAGGAACGGGAGTTGACCGTGATCCCGTGCGCATAGCGCTGTCCGCCGATCACCGGCGCCCAGCGCTGCCACACCCAACTGCTGCGCCAGGTCTCGATCTCGGGGCCGTCGTGGCTCCCGTAGGCGGACTGCCCGAGCGAGGAGAGCCGGAACCCCTGCGGGGCCTGCGGCGGCTTGGGCGGCGTCGGCTTGGGGGGCGGCACAGGGCTGGGCGTGGGGCTCGGCGTGGGACGCGGCTTCGGCGTCGGGGCCCGGCTCGGACTCGGAGCGGGCGAGGACCGCTGCGGGCTCCGCGAGGGCGTCGGCACGGCCGGCGCCGCGGCCACCGGCGTCTGCTTCCTCGGGGGCGGTACGGATCCACGCGCCGCCGGCGGCTCCGCCCGCGACGGCCCGGGCTCCGGCGCGGCGGGGGCCGGACTCCGCGGCACCGGTGCGGCCACACCCGGCGCCGGGTTCGCGCGCACGGCCGGAGAGGTGTCGTCACCGGCCAGTGCGAACACCACGCCGGCGGCCGCGGCCACCACGACCCCGGCGGCGATGGCAGCCTTGGCGGGCAACCCCAGCCCCTCCGAAACCGCGGCTCCGCCGACCCCACCGGCCCCGCCCCCACCAGCAGCCCCACCAGCGGCTCCGGCGCCGGCGGCACCAGCCCCGGCCGTCGACCCGCCCGCACCGGCGGCCGCGGCAGCGGCCCCGGCACCACCCGCGGCGACGGCCCCGCCGGCCACCACCCCTGCCGCCTTGGCCGCGTACCCGGCGGCGAACCACCCGATGACGGCGACCGGCAGCAGCGCGGGAATGCCCGCGTTGACGTCCTTGAGCTCACCCGCGGCGAGACGGCACCGGGCGCACTCTTCGAGGTGCTTGCGCAGCCCCCGCTCGGCCCGCATCCGCAAGCCGCCGCGGGCGTAGGCCCCCAGCCGGTCGGCGTACCGGGCGCAGTCCCCGCCGGAGCTCAGCGCGGTGCTCACATGGGCCTGGAGGTACGCCTGCTTGAGGCCCTCGCGGGCCCGGCTCGCCAGGACCGCGGTGGCGTTCGCGCTCAGCCCGAAGAGCGGGGCGATCGCGCTCGGCGAAGCCTCCTCGACGGTGGTGTGCCAGAGCACGGCCTGCCACCGCTCGGGCAGGCTGCGGAAGGCCTGCATCGCGAGGGTCTGCTCGGCCTCGTGCATGGCCCGCACGTCGGCGCCCAGTTCGAGGGTGTCGTCGCCCGCGCGGCCGGGCAGCCCGACCGCGCTGTCGCCGGAGCCGGAGGCCTGCTCCGCGAACAGCGCGAAGTCCTCGACCAGATGCTCCCGCTTGGCCGTCTTCGCCCAGGCGGCGGCGACCCGGCGCACGGTGGTCAGCAGGTAGGCCCGCACCGACTGGTCCGGACCCGCCCCGCCCCGTACGGCCTGGAGGGTCCGCGCGAACACCTCGGCCGTCAGATCGTCGGCGGTGTGCCCGTCGCGGCAGCAGGTACGGGCATAGCGGCGCACGGCATCGGAGTGGCGGCGGAACAGCTCCTCATAGGCCCCGTCGTCGCCCCCTCGCATCCGGGCAATCAAGTCCCCGTCGGACGGCGGAAGTTCGCCACTCGCCCCGGCGGCGTGCCGGCCGCCCGGTTCGCGCTGCGCCGGGACCTGTCGCGCGGGCAGGCTGCCCGCATCGATCTCGCCGCCGGCGCCACCGTGTGGCTCTTCCCGCCCGTCAACGCTCATCGCGGGGGCCCTCGCACGACACACTCAACCGGTACACCGATCCAGCGTGGCACACGGCGGGCACGCGCCGAACCGGTCTCCACACCTTCCACTCATCCGGGCAAGCCCCGACGAATTGCCGTGCGGAGCCTCACCCGTTCGAGCGAGAGTCCCGGGCAGGGAACCGGTTGACGCCCACCACATCCGCCGGGCCACCCGGTCCGCGAACCACACGTCCCGGGCGCCCGCCGCTCCGACCCAACCGCGCCGACCTACGCCGCTCCGACCTATACCGATCCGACCTGAACCGCCCCCACCTACGCCGTCCGGGACCGCAGCCCTTCGAGCAGGATGTCGAGCAGCCGAGCGGAAGCCGCCGCCTGCTGCGCCGCGTCCGGCAGCGCGGGCGCGGCCGTCGCTATCACCAGCAGCACATCGGCCACCGTGACATCGGCGCGCAGCGCACCGGCCTCCCGGGCCCGGTCCACGAGGCGGCCGACGACCTCCAGCAGCTCACCCGCGCCCGCGTCCTCGGAGGGCTCGTCGTCCAGGCCGGTCCGCGCGGCGGCGGCGACCCGCAGATCGAGCGCCCCGCCGGCCGCGACGACCTGACGCTGGTGCGGAACGCGCGCGGCCTCGCCGACCGCCACCGACCCGTCGGCCGCCTCAGCCCCGTCGACCCCGTCCTCGCCGGGCCCGCCGACCCGCAGCACCTGCGGAGGCAGCAGCCGGCCGGCGCCCGAGGCCACCGAGGTGCGCAGGAAGCGCGACAGCGCCTGCCACGGCTCCTCCTCCTGGCCGAGAGCCGTGCGGGCCTGCTCGGTCAGCCGCGAGGTCTCCTCCTCGGCTATCCGCCGGACCAGGACGTCCTTGCTGGGGAACCGTCGGTACACGGTGCCGACGCCGACCCGTGCGCGGCGTGCGACGTCCTCCATCGGAGCCCCGTAGCCGAGCTCACCGAAGACCTCGCGGGCCGCGCGAAGTACGTGTTCGAGATTGCGCTGTGCGTCGACGCGCAGCGGCGTGGAGCGACCCACGCCGTGTGTGGTGGCGCCGCCGACCATCAAGCGCCCATGGCTGTCGGTCGCGGAAGCGGCCGAAGACAGAGCGGTGGCAGAAGCATGGAAATCGGAAATGTTCATGTATATCCCCCGGTAATCATTTGTCTCCCCCCGGAGACACTCCCCGCCTTCATGTCGAGGGGGGCCACGGTCATGAGGGCCCTGGTCCTACTCCTCGACGAGTTACGAACATAGTTGAGCCAGAGTCAATTCAGAAGAGGCAGCCCCGGACGGACCACCGCCCGATCGGAGCATTCACTCTCAATTTTCCGTTCGAAGCCCCCGGAAGCACGCATTCCGCACCGTCTGACCTGCGCACCTTCCCTTCCATCCGCACCCCCCGACAACCGCGCCCCGCCGTCCGCTCCGGTCACACAATTTGTCGGGCCTGTGGACAAACTCCCGGCCACGTTGCGTCATGGGACGGTGAAGGCTGCTAACTCCCGGGGCACGGCCCCCGGTGCCCCGCCCCGTACGCGGATCCTCATCGTCGGCGGCGGCTACGTAGGCATGTACACGGCGCTCCGGCTCCAGCGAAAGCTGAGAGCCGACGAGGCCGAGGTCACGGTGGTCTCTCCGGAGCCCTACATGACGTACCAGCCCTTCCTCCCCGAAGCGGCCGCCGGCTCCATTTCCCCGCGCCATGTAGTGGTCCCGCTCCGCCGCGTGCTGCCGAAATGCCGCATCGTCATCGGCGAGGCCCGGCACATCGACCACGCGGCCCGGACCGCGACCGTCACCACCCTCGCCACCGACGAGGAGGGCGGAGGCCCCGTGGAGATCGAGTACGACGAACTGGTCCTCGCCCCCGGCTCCGTCTCCCGCACCCTCCCCATTCCGGGACTCGCCGAATACGCCATCGGATTCAAGACCGTGGAGGAGGCCATCGGCCTGCGCAACCACGTCATCGAGCAGATGGACATCGCCTCCTCCACCCGCGATCCCGCCCTGCGCGACGCCGCCCTCACCTTCGTCTTCGTCGGCGGCGGCTACGCCGGCGTCGAGGCGCTCGGCGAGCTGGAGGACATGGCCCGCTACGCCGCCCGCTACTACCACAACGTCAAGCCCGAGGACATGAAGTGGGTGCTGGTCGAGGCCAGCGACCGGATCCTCCCCGAGGTCGGCCCCGAGATGGGCACGTACACGATCCGCGAACTGCGCCGCCGCGGCATCGACCTGCGCCTGGAGACCCGCCTCGAATCCTGCGAGAACCGGATCGCCGTCCTCAGCGACGGCGCCCGCTTCCCCACCCGCACCGTCGTGTGGACCGCCGGCGTCAAACCGCACCCGATCCTCGCCGCCAGCGACCTGCCCAAGAACGACCGCGGCCGCCTCGCCTGCACCTCCTTCCTCACCGTCGAAGGCGTCGAGCACGCCTGGGCCGCCGGGGACGCCGCCTCCGTCCCCGACATCACCGCCCCGGAGAAGGGCGTCCCCTGCGCCCCCAACGCCCAGCACGCCGTCCGTCAGGCCAAGGTGCTCGCCGACAACCTCGTCTCGTCCCTGCGCGGCGGACTCCTCACCGAGTACGCCCACAAGTACGCGGGGTCCGTGGCCTCCCTCGGACTCCACAAGGGCGTCGCCCACATCTACGGCCGCAAGCTCAAGGGCTACCCGGCCTGGCTCATGCACCGCGCCTACCACCTCAGCCGCGTCCCCACCCTGAACCGCAAGACGCGCGTGCTCGCCGAGTGGACGCTCTCCGGTCTCTTCAAACGCGAGATCGTCTCACTGGGATCCCTCGAACACCCCAGAGCAGAATTCGAACTCGCGGCGGGCGGAGGCCCCAAGGACCCTCCGAAGAAAAAGGAAGGCTGATGCTGTCAGTCCCGTCGGCCACACTGGACGTGTGACCATAGGTGGGCTCACACCTGCACAGAGTGACATCAGCGTGACATCCGAGTGCCACCCGATCGCCACCGAGTGACACAGCGACCACGAGCGACACCACGAGGCTTGAAAGCAGTGAACTTCACGCGCTGGAGCGCCCGGTTTCCCGGAACGCAGCGCCGCGCCGCCGCCCGGTCCGAACACGCCGCCGCCCAGGCCAAAAGGGGTGAGGGCTCGGTCCCGGCCGCCCGCGGCGCCGTCGGCCATTCCGCGAGCGGCCCGGACGGCTGCCCCGCCGACCCCACGGTCCGCGGCACTGGTTCCGCCCCGGGTCCAGGCTGTGTCCCGGCCGCCGCGGACGGTACGGGAACCCCCGCGCCCTCCCTCGACGAGCTGTCCGTACGCGACGTCCTCGACCGCCTCCCGGCCCTCGTCGCCCTCGTGCACGGCCCCGACCACCGCGTCGCCTACGTCAACGACGCCTACACCTCGGGCTTCGGCGCCCGTGCCCCCGGCGCCCCCGCGCACCTGGCCCTCCCCGAGCTCGGGGAGCTCGGCCTGCTCCCGCTCCTCGACCAGGTCCAGCGCAGCGGCAAGCCGCGTACCGCCAAGAACCGGACCGCGCCCGGCGGCACCAGCTCGTACACGGTCACGTGCACCCCGATCGAGTTCCCCAAGACCGGCGCCGGCTCGGACACCGGCTCGGGCCCCGACGGCGAGGCGGCCGAAGCCCACACCGGCACCGGCGTCCTGATCCACCTCGCCGACGTCACCGACCACGCCGAGGCCGTCGAGCGGCTGCGCGCCAGCGAGCGCCGCCAGCGCGAGGCCGCCGTCACCCTGCAGCGCTCCCTCCTCCCGCAGGAACTGGAGCAGCCCGACGACCTGCGCGTCGCCGCGACCTACCAGCCGGGCGGCACCGAAGCCGCCGTAGGCGGCGACTGGTACGACGTCATCACCCTCGGCGCCGGCCGTACGGCCCTCGTCATCGGGGACGTCATGGGCCGGGGCGTCCGCGCCGCCGCCGTCATGGGCCAGCTCCGCACGGCCGTCCGCGCGTACGCGCGCCTCGACCTGCCCCCGCACGAGGTCCTTCAGCTCCTCGACGGCCTCGCGGCCGAGATCGACGCCAGCCAGATCGCCACCTGCGTCTACGCCGTCCACGACCCCAACGAGGGCCTCCTCGCGTACGCCTCCGCGGGCCACCTCCCGATCCTGGTCCGCGACGAGGACGGCACCGTCCGCCGAGCGGCCGACCCCACCGGCCCGCCGCTGGGCACCGGCGGCTGGCTGCACACCTCGGGCACGATCGCCCTGGGCCCGGGCTCCACCGCCGTCCTCTATACGGACGGCCTGGTCGAGCGCCGCGGCGAGGACATCGACGAGGGCGTCGGCGCCCTCGAGCGCGCCCTCTCCGGCGCCCAGGGCACCCCCGCCGTGATCTGCGACCGCCTGATGCGCGCCCTCGGCGTCGATGCCGACCACGACGACGACGTCGCCGTGATGGTCCTCCAGCAGCCTGCCCGCACCGGAGCCGACGCCGAGCTCTTCCACAACGCCGCCCTGGAACTCCTCGGCGGCGTGGAGGCCGCCCCGCGCGCCCGCGCCTTCGCCCAGGGAGTCCTGGCCTCTTGGCGGTTCCCGGTCGAGCTCTGTGACCTCGGCGTACTGGCCGCCAGCGAGCTCGTCGCGAACTCCCTCCAGCACGGCACCCCGCCCATGCGCCTGCGCCTGCGCCGCACCGACCGCCGGCTGATCATCGAGGTGACCGACGGGGACGACCACCTCCCGCGCCGCCGCCGCGCCGAACCGGCCGACGAGACCGGCCGCGGCATCTCCATCGTCGCCACCATCGCCTCGGCCTGGGGCTCGCGCCGCACGCCGGGCGGCGGCAAGGCCGTCTGGTGCGAGTTCGCCCTCCCGGACAAGGACAAGCAGCCGGACAAGTAGCCGGACACGAAGAAGCCCCGGTCCGCGGACCGGGGCTCCTCCATATAAGCGATACCTCTATACCTGCGACCTGCGCTCCGCTTCCTACGCGGCCACGGGCTCGGCGGCCTTCGCCTGCTCCCCCGACCCGGCCACGACCGTGCTCGGAGCGAGCGACGGGTTGTCCTGCACGGGCGTCAGGTGCTTGCCGAGCCGCAGCGCCAGCCCGGCGATGCCGAGCGACACCACGACGAAGACCCCGATGTAGAGCATCGGCACGCCGGCGGCCAGCGGCACCCCGAGCGGCCCGAGCGCCAGGGCCATCTGCTTGACCAGCGCGAAGGCCGAGTTGTACTGGCCCACGGACCCCTCCGGAGCCAGATCGGCCACCAGCGGCGCCAGCGTCGGCGACAGCATGGCCTCGCCGATGCCGAAGAGGGCGTACGTCGTCACGAACGCGGCGGCGGCCATGACGGCGCTGCCGTGTCCCAGCCCGGAGAAGGCGGCGATGATCCACGCGACGGTCCAGAGCAGGCCGACCAGCGCGATCACCCGGGACCGGCGGTGGTTCTCGACCAGGCGGAGCACGACGAACTGCGCGAGCACGATCGCCCCGGTGTTCGCGGCGAGGGCGAAGCCCAGCGTGGACGGGGAGATCCCGGCGGCCTCGGTCCCGAAGGCGGCGAGACCCGACTCGAACTGCCCGTAACAGGCGAAGAACAGCACGAAGCCGAGGATGCAGAACTGCACCATCGCCTTGTGCTCCATCAGCCGCTTCCAGCCACCACCGGACTGCGCGGCGTCCTTGGCCAGGGCGTTGCTGATGGCGGGCACCTGCGGCATGCGCACGGTGGCGATGACCCCGGCCAGCACCAGGAACATCACGGCCTCGATGCCGAAGAGCAGGGTGAAGCTGGCGGGCCGGCTCTCGTCGACGATGAGTCCGCCGATCAGACCGCCGATGCCCAGACCGAGGTTCTGCATGAAGAACTGCAGCGCGAAGGCGCGGGTCCGGGTGGAGGGGGTGGAGCACCGCACGATCATCGTGGCCAGCGCCGGCTGCATGACCGCCTGACCGGCACCCAGCGCGAGCGCCGAGAGCAGGATGGCGACCACGCCGGTGGACAGGCCCAGCGACAGCGCACCGAACGAGGCGACGACGGCCGCACCGATGACGACGGGGACGGGACCGCGCCGGTCGATCACCCGCCCGGTGAAGGGCAGCGCGAGAAGTGCACCGAGGGCGAAGGCCATGAACGCACCCGTCGCCCACATGGGGTCCAGCTCTCGCACCTTCGCCGCGTAGACGTAGAGGAACGGAACCGTGAAGCCGATACCGAACGCGGTCAACGCGTTCCCGGCCTGGATCCTCCGCATCGCAGCGCCCATCACCCTGGTCACTTCTCACCACCTTGATTGCTGAAGCTTTGAAGACTTCATACCTAAAGTTCGATGCTTAACACTACACACCGAAGGAGTTAGATGCCAACGGCCCCGTGCCATACTTCGAACCATGGGTGACACCCCCGACGGCACTGCGCCCGTCCACGAGCCGAGCCTCGACGAACAGATCGCCGTCTATCAGCGCGAGTTCCAGGACCTCGACCCCCAGGTCGAGAAGGTCGTCTCGGCCCTCAGCCGCCTGAACCGCCGCATGAACGTCGCGTACGGGCGCCAGACGGCGGCCCTGGGCATCAGCAACGCGGAGTGGGAGGTCCTCAAGGCCCTCGTCCTCTCCGGAGCCCCGTACCGGATGGGCCCGAGCGAGCTCGCGAAGCAGCTGGGCCTGACGCCGGCCGCGATGACCCACCGGATCGACCGCATGACGGCGGAAGCACTGGTCACGCGCGAGCGGGACGAGAACAACCGCGTCCGCGTGATCGTGGAGCTCACCGCGGAAGGCCGCAGCAAGTGGCTGGACGCGATGCGCGCGGCGACGGTCTTCGAGGAGGACCTTCTCCAGGACCTCTCCACGGCGGAGCGGGGCGCACTGGGCGACATGCTCACCCGCCTCCTGGACCGCGTAGAGGACCTCCAGTCCCCGCACTGACCGCCTAGCGGCCCGGTCCCGACCCTCGGTTTGACACGGGCCCCGCGGATCCGTAAGGTTCTTCGAGTTGTCCCTGAGCCGAAAGGTTACGGAGACAATAAATCCCGCCGCCTCGTTGCGGCACCCAACTCAGCACGATCTCCCACTGGGAACGCATTCGGCATGCCCGAATTCATTCCTGAAGGTCGATTATGAATCGCCCGGGAAATCCACTAGAGTTCGGGAGTCGGAAGGGCCCAACAGCCCGGAAGACAAGCCCCGCTGACTGGGAGTCAGGCCCGAAAGAGTCTGATAGAGTCGGAGACACAAGAACGAAGGAAGCGCCCGGAGGAAAGCCCGAGAGGGTGAGTACAAAGGAAGCGTCCGTTCCTTGAGAACTCAACAGCGTGCCAAAAATCAACGCCAAAAAGTTGATAC
>NZ_JBIAPV010000006.1:0-421432 GCF_042888445.1 Streptomyces sp. NPDC002886 | reverse complement strand
AGCCGGATCGACGCGAACGACGAGAAGATCTATGTCGACCGGACGAAGGAGCAGATCAAGAACGCTCCGGAGTTCGACAAGGACAAGCACCTCGGCGATGCGGACTACCACCGCCAGGTCGGCGGCTACTACGACGGCCCGCACCGCCTGTAACCGACGCGGACACAGATGTACGGGGCGGGGGCGGCAACCGATTGGTTGCCGCCCCCGCCTCCGTCCCAGCCATGCCATGGAGCGGTTGCTGCCCAGCGGCGTCTCCACGCGTCGTCGGCCCGAGGCGGCCGCTTTCCCCTCGGGTGCGTGTTGGTGTAGGAGCACGGCTCTTCATCCGGCGGGCGCGGACTGGCAGTCGCCGTGGATGGGCCATGGGTGGCACGGCGGTGCAGGCGAGATGCTGGAGACGTGCTCATGACTGACCACACCCCGCAGCCCGACCACGGAGCCGTCCCCGACGGGGCGGTCCCGTTGACCGACGACGTGAAGGCGGGCCCGGCCCGGGACGGCACGGCCTCGGTGTGGATTCAGTACACCGGTGCTCAGGACTGGTACACCCTCACCGGCAGCCTCGCCCCTCTGCCACCCGAGGGCCTCGCGGCGCTCCACGAGCTCGTCGTCGAGGCCGTGAAGGCCGGGGCCGGCGCCGAAGTCCCCGACGTCACCTCGTGAGTGCCGGGCCGTGGCATCGTCCGGTCCCCGGCTCCGCCTGTGGAGCGGGGGTGTGACGGGCGGCCCCGAACGCCTCGATTCTGCCGGATGCGCCCTTGCCCGAGGATCGGAGGCTGTAGCTGATGAAACGAGACCGTTGGGCATGGGTGGGCATGATCGGTCTGGGGCTCGGGGTGCTCGGGATGGCCCTGTCCGTGCTTGATCGCTTCCTCACCTGAGAGGCCCGGGTCAGCAACGAGGCTGCCGCAGGGCGGCCTCGCCTGCCGCAGTGCCGCGCTCCGAGGGGCGGATGGGCTGCCGCGCGGCGCGCTCGCCGCCGGCTGGCGGCGGGCGGCGTTGATCCGAGGTCGGCGGTGCCGCCAGCCGGCAGGGGTGGTCCGGGTTAGCTGTCGACGCCGCGGAGGACGCTGCTGCACTGGGGGTCGAAGTCCAGGACGTGTGCGATCTGGCTGTCGTTGGTGTAGCCGTATTCCTCGCCGTGGAAGTCTTCCTCGGTGTAGAAGGTCCAGGAGCCGCCCGGCGGGACGTAGGCCGACTTCGCGGTGAGCAGGGCGGAGGCGGGGCCGGTGACCTGGTGTTCGTTGTCGATTTCGCCCTCCAGCCCGGTGTCGGGGTAGAAGGTCAGCTTGGTGGGGTCGGTGGGGTAGTGCTCGTACTTGGGCGTGCCGACCTCGTCGGAATCGTCTGTGTAGACGCGGTGGTGGGATTTGTCCCACTCGGTGAGTGGGTGGTTGGCGGGGTCGTAGTCGGTGATCTTGACGGTGAAGGCCATCAGGTTCCTTACGGCGGGGGAGGACACGGCAGCAGGCCGCGTCGTCCCGGAGTCGGGCGGTCGGCGCCGGCCATGGTGAGACGGGCACAGTCGCTCACCATGATCATGCTGAGTGCCCGGCCTTGGGGCCGGATCACCGATTTCCGCCCGCTGTTCGTGGCCGGGAGGTCAGAGGGTGCGGTCGAGGTGGGCGGCGATTCGGTCGGCTGCCGGGGCGTTGTCGGCGGCGGGCTGGGAGGGGGCGAACATGCCGGTGGCGGCGCGGATGTCGTCGGGGAAGCTCTCTTACCGGCCGACGAGGGCGGCCTGGACGGTGTCGGGGTTGCCGGTGTGGTCCTGGCCGGTGGCGGTGGCCAGGTCCGAGTTGTGCAGGACGGCTTCGAGCAGGTGCAGGTGCACGATCCGCGCTACCAGGCCGCCGCCGGGTGGGTTCGCTCATGGGCGCCGGGACCGGCTGGCCGGGCGAGCCTTGCGGAGTTCGAACGGATCGTCCGGTGCTGGCCCGCCGGGCTGCCAGGCCCGGGAGTGATCCGCTGGCCGGGCCCGGCCCCGTACGTTGGTGATGGCGGGGCGATCACGAGGGTCCCTGCGGGGCCCGGTTGACGTCGAGGTCGGCGAGCGCGGTCGGCTGCACTCGGCCCTCGTCGGTCGAGCCTGGGCCGTGGCGTAGCGCGCGCCGCATGGCCTACGGGATCGTGTCCCCGAGCGCCGGCTGTCGTTGCTCAGGCCATGAAGAAGATCATCACTGCTGCCGCTCTCGTCGTTGCTTCCGTCGGCTTGGCCGCCCCGGCACACGCCGACAACGACTCGAACTTCGGTGGCGGCGTCAACGCCGCGAACAACTGGAACTTCGCCGCCGCCGCGGTGTGTCTCCAGGAAACCGCCGTCGTACCCGCCATGGGGGACTGGACGGGCGACCACGTCAACAACTGCTCCAACGGCAACGTCATCGACCACTCGAAGTAGCCTCGCAGCCGGCATGCGTGCGGCGCCGGTGGGCGCTGCACGCTGCGCGGCGCACTGTCGGCCCGAGGGCGCGGGCGTCTGTGACCGTGTGCGCGTCTGGGGCGAACTACTCGCCCAACTTGGCTCGCTCCTCGCGCATCAGCTTGAGATCGTGTTCGAAATAGTCGGCTTTGAAGTCGTCGCCCTGCGCCCGTGCGCGCTTGATTTTGTACTCGAGATCGTGGATCCGGACGTCGAGACGGTCCTTGTTCTCGGGGTCTGTCATTGCGCGCCTCTCCCTCGTGGGCAGGCCCGCTGCCTGCCGCCGCTACCTTCCCCGTGCTGTGGATCATCTACACGGGGTGGGGTCCCAACTGGGGATCCGGCGCCCCGCAGCCCGGCTGCGAGTACGCATCCTCCTGCAGGCGCAGACATCACGAAAGCGCGTACAGAACCAAGTGGGACGCTCAGTCACACCGGGGCGGTGAGTGTGGTGCGGTGGGAGGCTGGACAGGGAGTTCTCGGGCGTTGACCTGGCCAGGGCGTCCCGGTTGAGGACCGTGCGGCCTCAGTTCGGTGACGGCCGGGCCGGTGCGGCGTTGTTCCAGGTATGGACGACTTGTTGGACGTGCTCCTCGACTCGGTCACCGAGCCGCGCCTGAAGCTGATCAGTGGTGACGAGGCGCGGGCCGCGATGATCCTCCTGGGGCTGCTCGATGACGCCGGGCTGCCCCAGGAAATCCGGCAGGCCGCTGCGGAACTCCGGTTCCGTATCGGGTCCCGGCTGGCCGTGCCGTTGTAGGGGAGGGCCGTCTACTTCGTGATGGCGAACCGCGAGGGACATTTGCTCGACGAGTGGATCACCGCAGTGACCGCAGCTGATTCCGTGCCACACCTGGCCAGCTTTGCGAGCGGCCTGCGCCGCGACCTCGCTGCCGTCACAGCCGGACTCACGTTGCCCCACAGCAGCGGACCTGTCGAAGGCACCGTCAACAAGATCAAGTTCCTCAAGAGGCAGATGTTCGGCCGCGCCAACCTCGACCTGCTCCGCATCCGGGTACTTCACCACCGGTGACCACTCGCGATGACTCATCCACGACTTCGTCGAAATGTTATTGGGCGTCCTCCGCCCACGGAAGGCCTGCGGTGTGCGGCCGGGTGCCAGACGCCGCGGCCCGTCAGGTTGGATGGCAGCGTGGCGAGACGATCCCAGACGAAGAAGAAGCGACCTTCCTTCGGTATACCGAAGGAGATCACCCTGCTGTCCGGCCGAGACGTGTGGCCCTTCACGTTCGTTGCCCATGGCTGGGGAGGCGGATGCGGCAAGGTTCCGATGCCTGCCGATGCGGCCCTCCATGACGTGCAGACGGCGATCTTCACGTCACTCGCGGACTACACCCGCACAGCACACGGTGTTGAGATCGACGTCGAATGGTCCTCCCTGACGCCGGATTCGTGGGTCGGCCACTTCCGGCAGGTCACTGCGGAGGAGCCCCCTCCGTCTGAAGCGGCAGTGCCCCAGGCTGCCGTGCCGTCGTTGCGTCGTTCCGGAGGGGCATCCGGGGACCAGCGTCCCTGAGGCGGCCCGAACTGCTGCCCTCAGCGGAGCCCACACGAATTTCACATGACAGTTGCGAGCGTGCTCCGCGATCATTGCGCGATGACCATGGGACCGGACCTTCTCAGCCTGAGCATCGTGTGCCCACCGCCAGGCAAGGGCGGCATAGAGGTCCGCCCGATCGTCAATGGCCGGGATTTCCTGGCCGACGTGTCCTTTCCCTACAGGGTGGGTGGCCTCCGGTATCTGGGAGCAGGCCGGCGGTATCTGCTGGGCGGTGCCGCGCCGCTGCATGCCGCGCTGACGCCCCACGAGGTTCGTCTGGCCTGGTCCGGGTGCGGCGTGGAGGAGTGTTGCGGCGCCCTGTACGTGACGGTCAGGCGCGACAGGGATCACGTCGTCTGGGCCGGCTGGCGCGACCTGGCCCATCAAGACCTCGACCTGCCGGAGCTTCGTTTCGCCGCAGACCAGTACGAAGTCGAGGTCCTGCGAGCCGGAGAGGACCGCAGTTGGGAGTGGCCGGCAGGAGTGGTTGCGCGGCTGCTCGAGGCAGGGCTGAGGGACCGCGGAGACTGGCTCGCCAGGTGGGAGTGCGAGTTGGAAGACGTCTGGGCCTCCCGCACCACGGAACCTGATCGGATCAGCGTTCTCCTGAGGCATCCCCCGAACCGGGCCGACACAGATCTGCCCTGGGCACAGTTCCTGGTGACCCTCCCGGTCTCCGCAGAGGTCCCATCCCTCCAGGCGGAGCACCTTGAATCGCTGCTGACCGCAGGCGACCCCCGTGCCACCGCCGAGCTTTGCGGAGGCTACAACCCTGAGGAACTGGGCTACCCGTGGCCGTAGCCGGCCAGGATCGTGGCGTAGGCGTTTCCACGGCGTTTGGCCACGTCGTCGACACTCTGAATCTGTACGTCCTTCAAATCTGGCAGGAACACGCGAGCACAGCAGACATCACTGCCTGCGGACGGAGCATGCAGCACGAAGAACCCCGAGGCCGTTCGGTGACGATCAAAGATCCGGTTGCCCCAGATCGTCACTGAGCGATAGCTCGCGCACTCGACTGATTCCGCAACCGCGACCATCCGGGTCCTACCTGCCTCCGGCCCCGCGGCAACGGGACCCCACGATCAGTTACCGATTCACCGAATGTGGGCCAGAGCCCAGCTACTCTGCGCACGCCATCCTCGCTGTTGGCCCTGTCAGGGCCGTCGCGCCGGGTCCGTCCGCGCTCGGCGTCTGGGAGGTGGCACGGCAGAGGAGGACAAAAGAGCGCCGCCGCTGTCCTTCTTGCGCCTGCCCCGACCCCGGCTCCGGACTCGCGCGGAAGGTTGGGGACAACGCGGGCGCGTGGTCAACGGATGGTCGGGCGCGGCTCAGCGGCCGCCGCGCTGTTGACGGCGGTCCTGGCGTTCAGCCGGACGGTACGGTGCCGGTGGTCAGTCCGGTCAGCGACGGCAGGCCGCCGTCGGCCAGGGCGCGGCGCTGGCGGTCCGCAGGCGTGCCTTATAGCAGCAGCCGGTCTTCTGCCGTGACCTCGGCCGGGGTTTGGGCAAGCACCCGATGGTGCCCGGCTGGGCCGTACTCGGTCGTCGCCGTCTTGGACGGGCCTCGCGCCTCTCGTCTGGTCGGTGGCGTTCCCCGCCCGGCCCTGCGCCCGGCGACGGGTATAGCGGGCCGCGGAGCGGTCGGGCGCCGGGCATGGCCCGCTGTGCGGCTGGTGGCTCGCAATTCGATTGCCGTGTCTAGGTGATCGTTCTAGGGTCGGAGCATCGAACGGCGTGTAGCTCAGTCAGTCAGAGCACCGGGCTTCCTACCCGGGGGGCGCAGGGGCAGGTCCTGCCACGCCGGCTTATGAACGAGAGCGCTGACCAGCAGCCCCCGACCGAGCCCGGCCGTCCCGCCGGTGCGTCCGCAGCCGCGACGACTGGCCTGGCAACCGCCTCGTCTGCGTACGCCGCAGATCAGCTGGCACGTGCACTGCGCACCTCCGTCTCGCACGCTGAGCCGGCCACCCGCGACCGCGCCCTCGGCCGGATGCAGAAATGGCGTGCAGTGCTCGCAGGCATGGCGGACGGCAGCCTCACCGTCGGTTCGCGCACCCCGGTCGCTGGACTGCCCGCCTGGGTCACCCCTGAGGTCGTCCGCGGCGGATTCCCCACCGGAACACCCGGCGCGAGCGGGCCCCTCGCCCAGTATGAAGCGGACGCCGCCCTCCGAGCCGGAGTACCGGCCGACCGTGCGGCGCTCTTCGCGCACGCGCTGACGGAGCCGGGCATCGAGGAATTGTGGGAACTGCTGGACACCGGTCGCTACGAGGTGTCCCTGCCCGAGGAGGCGGCCCTGCTGACCGTCGCCTGGCTGGTACGGGCCGACGACTTCGGCACGGCCGCAGCCCTGGTGAGGGAGCTTCAGCCGTTCGCCGACCAACTGCGCTTCCTGCCCCGCCCGGCCGACCGGCCCGCCCCCGACACGAGCGCGGTGCACCGCCGCAGCGTTGGCGAGGTTTCGGACGCACTGCGGGCCCGCAGGCCCAAGACCGCCATCGAGGTGCAGCGCGAAGCCCTGGGCGTGTGGCGGCCCTTCGACGACGAACTCGTTGCGTACTGGCTGCAGCACAGTGAAGCGACCGCCCCGGTCGGGGCCACAGCGGATCGACCCGGACCAGAGCGCGTGCCCGGCCCCGGCCCGGCCACTCCCCGGACCGGCCGCGGTGGCGGCGACGCGCGCGTGCAGGCGGCCGCCCTGCTGGAGCGCTACCGCGCCCTCGCCGCGCTCCATACGCAGTGCCGCAAGCACCGTGACCAGAAGTCAAACGCAGGCATCATGCTGCGGGCCCTGGAAGAGGCTGCGGCGGGTCGCCCGCTCGCGCCCCGGCTCGCCGGGCTGCTGCGCCACGCGATGACCTCGGTCATCGCCAAGCGGGGCCTGCCCGGTTCGGACCGGCACGCGCGGCTGCGCGCCGAGCAGGCAGGCCAGGCGGCGCTGCCGGCTCACAACGAGATCGCCGCCGCCGTGGCGGAGCGCCTTGCACCGCTGGACCAGCGCGCCGGTACTCCCGACATCGACGGGCTGCTCACACCGGTCACGGAGACGGAGGCAGCAGGGACCGGCCTGCCCTCCGGAACCGTTGTTCCGCCGCGTTTGCATCAGGTGGTCCGCACCGCGCTCAGCGCTCCGCCGGAGGAACTCGTCGCGCGCGGACTGGTGCCGTCCGCGGAGGTGCTGGCCGACCTCGTTCCGCAGCTCGTGGCCAACGCCACCGCACAGCGCTACGCCGACCCCGCCCTGCGCACCCTCGAGGCGGCCACGTACCGGGCGTTCCGCAACCGGCGTTCGCTGCTGCTGCTCAACCTGGCACACCAGGTACGGGTGGACGAACTGCCCTGGGTGCGCGCGGTCGCCGGCCACGGCAGCGACGCCGATACGGAGGAACGGGCGCGGGCGGCTGCAGAGGCCGCGCTGCGCCGCCTCGGAGACCTGGCCGTCGGCGCGTTCCCCGGAACACTGCTGCCGAACCCGCTGGTGCGCGAGATGTCCCACCTGGCACGCCAGGCCGACCTCTCCGCGCCGTTCACCGAGGAACTCGCGGCCGACATCTTCATGGGGACCTTCAGCCCGAAGTTCCTGACCGCCGCGCGCGTTGCGGCCGACCTTCTGGAGGACAGCCTCTATACCCGCTACTACGGGATCGACTGCGCGGCGGTACGCAGCATGGCGGTCGTGCATGCCGCTGACGGCCTCGGCCGGGCACGTCCGGCCCGTATGGCACCCGCGTTCGACCGGCTGTGTGGGGAACGGGCCGGTACGGACTCCGCCTCCTCTTGGTCGCAGGCCGGCAACGGCACGATCATCGAGCAGGCGCAGATCCTGACCACCCACAACCTGGCCGTCCTGGTGCGGCACGCGGGCATCGCCCCAGAGGCGGGCTGGGAGGCCTTGGCAGAGGAGAGCTTCGCTGCGGTGTGCCGCCTCGTCACCCGCGTCCACGGCCACCCCCGCCCGCTCGGCACCATCAAGGACGCGGCGTACGCCTGGCGGCAGACGCTGTTCTTCCTGTCGCAGTGCCCACCCGGCCGGCAGGCCGCGCTCGTCCAGCGGATGGCGGCGGAGGCCGCCGGGCAGCCGTGGCACACGGCGGCCCGCCTTGCCCCGGTGATCGCCGGACTGCGCTTGGTTGCGGGCGGTGGCACCTTCGACGCGGACGGCATCGCACTGGGTGGCCTGGCCCGCCGCTTCCAGGGTTGGACCACGACCGGCCACTGGATGGGCTCAGCCGTCCGCTGACCGGCCGAGGCGAAGACGGCGCTGCGAATCTCGCAGAGGAACAGCTACGCGCGCACGGATTCAGCTACGCATACACAGTGAACCCGGACGGAACCCTGACCTGCGAGATCACGGACGAAGAGCCCAATAGCTACCCGCTCGCGGCCGAGAAGGGCAAAACTGCGAAGCCGGGGAACGGCGGTCAAGTCGAAGTCTGAGCCGCGCGGGCGGGAGGCTGACCGGAATCGCTCCGCTCAACTCTTTTTGCCCGCGGTACCTGTGAGGTGGACGTGGACGACGACGTTGGCCGGGTAGCCGGCCTTCTTCGTGTACGTGCCCCCGCACGTGAAGAGGTGTGGTTCGGGGCGGCCCGTGGCGCCGGAGACCTACTGGTCGGGGAATCCATCGATGCGGTGCACCGCGATGGCGTCGACGGTGAAGACCGGGCCTCCGTGCTGCCGGGGCCCGTTGCGTGCAACCCTGAGACGCTCGTTTGCTGACTGCCGACGGCCGCGACGGCGTCAACAGCTGAGGTGCCTGTGGGCCTGAACGGCCAGGCCCGGCATGGCTGCTGGTCGCTCGTAGCCGTTCGGGGGCGGCGACGCGTGCCCCCGCCCCCGACCATCTGGGGGCCGGATCCGTGTGCTGGCCGGGGCTGGGGTCGGCGGCGACGAGCGGCACGGTGGAGCCCGCAGACCGAGACCCGTAGCCACCTCCTCGCACGACTGCGGGTCGATGTTGGCCAGGACCTTCAGGGTGCGTTCCCTGATGGCCTGCTCGTAGCACTTGCTCAGCTCGAAGGTGTAGGCGGCGACGATGTGTTCGCGCTCGGTCGGGGTCATGCTGAGCCAGAACAGGCGGGGTTGGGTGAGGTGGTCCGAGAAGGAGGCGGGCGCCTCGCGGACCTTGCTTGCCGCCGGAACCTTCACGGGTGTCTCGTTGCGCGGCCGGCAAATCGACGTCGTCCGCCGGAGGGGAGCCTCCAGCGGGCTGGCCCGCACCAGAGCTGTCCTTTGTCGGCCACTCTGGGTGACCGACGGTAACGCGACCGCTCGCGCAAGGGGTGGGACGATGAACCATGCTGGCGGTAGTGGCGCGAGCCGGCGGGGCGTCCCAGCGCCGCGGGGGGTTGGCGCGTAAGGCGGTGGGCACTCGCGTTCCACGCGGCACGCCGCCGCTGCATCCGATCTCCCCGGAGAAGGGCCTTTCCCATGGCCGTACGCAGTCACCTGATCCACTGCCCTCCGCAGACCGTCTGGCAAGTACTCGCAGATCCGGAGTGTTACGGCGAGTGGGTCGTGGGACCGTCCGACTCCACACCGCTCGATCATGCCTGGCCCGAGCTCGGATCCCGGCTCCGGTACACCGTGCGGCTCGGTCCGTGGAAGGCCGAGGGGATCACGACCGTACGCCACCAGGAGCCCGGCAGGGAGCTGGAACTGGAGGCGGCGTTCAAAACTCTGGGGACGGCGAGGATCTTCCTGCAGCTCCGGCCGTGGGGAGAGGAAACCCTCGTCGTGTGCGACGAGCATCCCCTGCGCGGTCTGGGCGGCACCCTCCACAACCCCGCCATCGAAGTGCTGCTCCAGATACGCCACCGGGGGATGCTCGCCCGCCTGGCAAGGCTCGCGGAAAAGGAGTGGTCAGAGGACCGTGGTGCCTGACGCGGTGGTGATCGGCGCGGGCCCTAACGGGCTGGTGGCTGCGAACCTGCTGGTGGACGCCGGCTGGAGCGTGGAAGTCCTGGAAGCGCAGCCAGAGCCCGGCGGAGCTGTGCGCAGCGACCGGGGCGTCCATCCCGACTACGTCTCGGACCTCTTCAGCGCCTTCTATCCGCTCGCCGCCGCCTCCCCAGTCCTCGCCCGGCTCGACCTCGCCGCCGAGGGTCTGCGCTGGAGCCACGCGCCCTCCGTACTGGCCCACCCGTTGCCCGACGGCCGCTGCGCCGTCCTGGAGCGCCGGCTCCAGGACACATGCGACGGACTCGCGGAGTTCGCCGCGGCCCACGGCGACGCCTGGCAGGACATGTACCGCACGTGGAGCCGGATCGGGCCGGATCTCGTACAGGCCCTGTTCACTCCCTTTCCGCCGGTCCGCTCTGGGCTCCGGGTGGCCGCGAGGCTCCGTGCGTCAGGGGGATTGCGGCTGGCTCGCAAACTGGCCCTCCCCGCACGGCGCTTGGGCGAGGAGGAGTTCGCCGGAGCGGGTGGCCGGCTCCTGCTGGCCGGCAATGCCCTCCACGCAGACCTGGCTCCCGAGGCCGCGGGCAGCGGCGGCTTCGGCTGGCTGATGTCGATGTTCGGCCAGAGCCACGGTTTCCCGGTCCCCGTAGGGGGCGCGGGCGCGCTGACCGCCACGCTCGTGAACCGGCTGCGCCGTCGCGGGGGAGTGCTGCGCTGCGGGGAGCGGGTCGCCTCCGTCGTCCTACGCGGCGGTACTGCGGTCGGTCGGAGTGGTGACGGCCGGCAGGGAGAGCGTCGCCGCACGGCGTGCCGTGCTCGCCGATACCTCGGCGCCGGTCCTGTACTGCGAGCTGGTCGGCGAGGAACACCTTCCGGCCCGTCCCCTGCGTGATCTGGAGAGATTCCAGTGGGACTTCGCGACCTTCAAGGTCGACTGGGCGCTGAGGGGACCGGTTCCGTGGACGGCCCCGCGGGCGGCCGGGGCGGGTACGGTCCACGTGGCCGACGGGATCGACGGCCTGACCCGCTTCGCCTCCCAGCTGGCCCTGGGCCAGGTACCGGACGAGCCCTTCGCCCTGTTCGGGCAGATGACCACGGCGGATCCCAGTCGCTCGCCGGCGGGCACGGAATCTGCCTGGGCCTACACCCACCTCCCGCAGCGCATCGTCGGCGACGCCGGCCCGGACCGCATCACCGGGACGTGGGACGTCCACGCACAGGAGGCCATGGCCGACCGCGTCGAAGCACAGGTGGAGCGCTTCGCCCCGGGCTTTCGCGCACTGATCGCCGCCCGCCGGATCCTGGCCCCCACCACCCTGCAGTCCATGAACGAGAACCTGCACAACGGCGCCATCAACAACGGCACCACTGCCCTCCACCAACAGACGATCTTCCGCCCCACCCCGGGCACCGGCCGCCCCGAGACCGAGGTCAAGGGCCTCTTCCTCGCCTCGGCGGCCGCCCACCCAGGCGGAGGCGTGCACGGCGCTCCCGGCGCGAACGCCGCCCGTGCCGCCCTGCGCTCAAACGGACTCCATGGCCTCCTCCACCGGGCCCAGCGTGCATCAACGACCGCTCTCGCAGGAACTGTTCGGAGGTACCGAGGAGCGCGACGGGCCCCGATGGCGCTTGACGTGAGCTCGTCTCGGGGCCTCGGTGAGGCGGATGTGCACCGTCCGTTTGAGAGTGCCTCGAACGGTCATACGGGGTTTCGTAAGGCTTTTCCTAGAACAGGGAGTGATCAGCTGTGTCTGGCGAGCAGAAGGCCGAGGCAAAGGGCGAGCAGGCCAAGGGCAAGCTCAAGGAGACCGCTGGCCGTCTTACCGGCAACGAGCGGCTGGCCGCCGAGGGCCGCGCCGAGCAGGCCAAGGGCGATGCCCGCGGGGCCAAGGAGAAGATCAAGGACGTCCTCAAGGACTGACGTGACATGCGAGGGGCCGGAACCGCAGCGGCGGTTCCGGCCCCTCGCATGCCGGCGTGGAACAGCCTCGGGGTGCCCCCGCCCCCGAGGGGGCCGTCCGCTGCGCTCAGGGCCTCGGCGCCGATCCAGTCGGTTGCTCCGACGCCTCTGACCGCCGCCCCTGACCACGGGCCGGGCCGGGTTGCCGCGCCGGTTGCGGCAGCGCGGCCGGGGTAGGCGCGGAGTACCGATAAGCCCGGCCCGTTGGAGACCCCGCACCACTCGGTGGCCACGATCCGTGGCCGACGTCGGGTACGGATGCTCCCGCTCGGCCGTGCACGGCACCAGCCGCGCGCTTGGCGGCCCACCGCGTTTCCACTTCCGGTGCGGCTGTGACGGGCTCCCGAGGAACGGCGGATGCGCCATGGGCCTCAAAGACTTCGCCATCGGCGTCACCGAGGAACCGGAGCGGGCCGTCGTGTCCGTGAGAGGCGACCTCGACTACGAGACCTGCTCCCAGTTGGTCCGTGTCCTGGACATGCTCGTACTGCCCGAACGGATCCTGGTCCTCGACCTCGCCCACGTCACGTTCATCGGGACCTCCGCTCTCCACGTCCTGCTCGCGCTCCGTGCCCGTGCCATCGACGAGGAGTGGACTCTCGAACTCGCCGGTGCCCCCGACCAGGCGCAATACGTTTTCGACCTCACGGCCACCCGCCGCCTGTTCACGTTCATCCCCGCCCTCACACCGGCCCTGCCGTGAACGCCCTCCGGCTCCCGCAGCCCGGAAGCGTCGGCCGCCTCCGTCCGCCTCCGATCAGAGCCGTCCCAGGCCAGAACAGATGAGGCCCATGCGTACCCACCCCGCCGCCGATGCCGGCTCCGGCGTCGACGAACCGCTGTGCAAGGTCCTCACCACACGCCTGCTGTACTTCTTCATCCTGGGAGATGTCCTCGGCGCCGGCGTGTACGTCCTGATCGGAGAAGTGGCCACCAAGTCCTGCGGCGCCGTCTGGGTGCCCCTCACGGTGGCACTCCTGCTGGCACTGCTGACCGCCGCCTCGTACGCGGAGCTCGCGACGAAGTACTCACGGGCAGGCGGAGCCTCGTACTACGCCACACGCGCCTACGGCCCCGCCGTCGGCTTTTTCACGGGGTTCTGCATGCTGGCGGCGGGTCTCGTGTCGGTCGCGGCGCTCGCCCGCGGCTTCGCGGGCGAGTACCGCGCTCGTCTCGCTGCCGGTGGTACTCGTCGCCGCGGTCTTCCTGGTCCTCCTGGGTCTGCTGAACGCACGCGGCATTCGAGAGTCGACCGGGGTCGACACCCTTGCCGCCCTGATCGAGACGGGCGGTCTGCTGCTCGTGGTGGGGCTCGGCGTGTGGATCGTCGCCCGGGGCGACGGCGACGTCGGAAGGCTCACGCAGCTCGGGACGGACTCCGCCTCACCTGCGGCCGCGGTGCTGGCGGGAGCAGTCCTGGCGGCAGGTCAGCCGTTTCCATCCAGTACGAGGGGCCGTCGTTCGGGGGTCGGTTCCTGTCCGGCTGCTGCCCACTGCGATGGGGCTGATGCCCAGACGCCACCCTTGGCTACCCGTTGTCTTGGACCAGTGGTACACCGCTATGGTCCGCGTGTTCCCCGGCTAGTGTTCTTCTGTCCGGGCCGCCCACCAGCACAGCGTCGGTCTCCACGGGGCTGAGCGCCTCCCACGGGGCTCCGATTGTGCTGCTGCCCCAGCGGGGTACGCGGTCGAGCTCTACAGAGCGCGTGCCGCGTCGACGCGGTCGACGATGGTGAAAATCTGGTCCGCCGAGGTGAGCTCGAAGAGCCGGGCGAGTCGAGCGGGGATCGGGCCGGCGAGGATGAGCCGGGAGTCGCAGCGTCTCAGGCGGATCAGCGCGTTGAGCATGGACGAGTCGGCGAAGGTCACCTGGCTGAGGTCCATGACAATGGTTCGCACCGCCGGGTCGGCGACGGCCAGGTCGACGGCTCGGTCGAACGGCTCCAGGGTGTCCTGGTCGAATTCTCCGGCGCATGCGATCACGCGTACGCCTTCGGCGTCCGGCAACACCGTCACGAGCTGTTCCATGGGTCCCTCTGTTTCTCGACTGGGGGAAGCACGGTTCCCGGGCGGTGGTTGGCACGGCGCCGATGGCGGTCCGTGCTCGGGCGGTCGGTGTGGAACGGGGGCTGAGCTCGGAGCGAGGGGCCAGGGGCGGTCACCTGATGGCGGGCCTGGATGGGTCCTCGTCGAGTGCGATGGCAACGGTGATGCGTTTGCCCTCTGCCTCGTGCTGGACCCGGAAATCCTGGGTGGAGGCCATGACGATCTCCAGGCCGTGCCGGCCGACCCGGAACGGGTCGGGGGCGAGGATCGTCGGAGCGATCGGGCTGCTGTCCCACAGGCTCACCTCAACGGATCCGCCCTGGACACCCAGCGCCAGCACGTAGGCGCCGGGGGCGTACTTGCGCGCGTTGGTGACCAGCTCGCTGACCACGAGTTCGACGGTTTCCAGGGCGCAGGCTGATACGAACAGGCCGTGCGCGTCGCGTAGACCGTCGAGGAACGAGCGGGCTATGTGCCTGGCGTCGGCGATTCTTTCGGTGCCATCGAAGGCGGCGGCCACTGACATGGAGGACTGGACCGACATCTGTGGGTCGCCCTCCGCTGTCCGCTTGGTTGGCCCGCCCCGCTCGGGGCTTGTACGCCCGGTGGTGGACGCCTCCCGTAGATATTACGGAGTGCCGGGGCCGGGGCCGCGCAGTCCGTCCCTTCCGTAGGATTTTTCCGTCACGGATCACGAACAGTTGAAGGGCGAGCTTGTGCGCGGGCCGAATGATCGGCAGCACTTCCCTTCCACCGGGGAGCCCGCGGCGGAGGCTGATCCGCGAACGGTGGTTCGGCTCGCGGGTGAGCTGGACTTCGATCACGTGGACGAGCTCACCGCAAGGCCGCCGCAGCGGCGGCGGAAGGGCACGGTGACGTCGTTACCGACGTCACTGCGTTGACGTTCTGTGATTCCAGTGGTCTGAACGTCCTTTTGCGTACACGGGTCGAGGCTCAGGAAGCAGGCCGGCGGCTGTGTCTGGCGGGGCTTAGCCAGCAGCTGCTGAAGCTTCTGGACCTCACTGGCGTGGTGGCGGCAGTTCTCCGGGGGACATCCTGCTGGCTACGAGCCCCGCCTCTGAGGGGTCCGCGCATATTCCGCACTCTTGCCCTCGCAACGCCTGCCGCTCTCGCCCTGACGGCCTCCGCCTCCCCCTCCGGCGTCGACGACGGCAGGGCGGTGGCCGAGCGCGCAACCGTCTACCGGGCGACCGCTCCGTCTATCGGCACGTGGCCGCGGTGAAAGCGGGCTACGTCTCGGACAAGCACTGCCTCGAGGACAGGGCGGGATCCGGTGCTCTCGGCTACCCGCACTTCAACCAGGCGTACGACAATTCCGTCGACCAGGCGAAGCCTGCCGCGCTCTTCTCCGAGGACGACGGGCGCGGGGGCAAACGCCAAGACCAGGACACGGCCGCGGACGACGACCACCCGACGCTGTTCGGCCGCTCCTTCGACGGCCCGATGCCCGGGCGCTTCCCCCGCCAGCCCGTCCACTACGCCCTGCACCTGTGGCTGTGGAAGAAGAACCCCTTGGGGACGTTCGCGACCTCTAGCCCCGCAGGCGCCTGCCTTCCCGGGACCACCCGGCCGAAGCGGCCCCCCACCCGTTCCGCTGACCCGGGCGGGGGCAGAGTGTCTGAGACCGCGCCGGGCGGGTAGCCGATGGGGGGAGGCACCGTAAATGGAACGCAGTGAATGGATGCTCACCGCAGGTGAACGCGGCAACACGGCCACCCGTGTGGACAGCCGCCACCCCGACGGCTCCTCGTGGACCCGGGGCAACCAGGCGCGCCCGCTCGTGCACGGCGCCACGTACTTCGCCGAGCTCCTCCGCAACATCCGGGCACAACGCCGGGGAGACCTGCTCTTCTTCACGGACTGGCGAGGCGACCCCGACGAACGGCTGGACGGCGAGGGTACGGAGATCGGCACGGTGCTGGCCGAGGCGGCCGGGCGGGGCGTGATCGTCAAGGGCCTCCTCTGGCGTTCCCACCTGGACGGACTGCGCTACAGCGAGAGCGAGAACCGGCACCTCGGGGAGGAGATCGCGGCGGCGGGCGGCGAATGCCTGCTCGACATGCGGGTGCGTCCCGGAGGGAGCCACCACCAGAAGCTGGTCGTCCTGCGCCATCCAGGCCGCCCTTCCCTGGACGTGGCTTACGTGGGCGGGATCGACCTGTGCCACAGCCGCAACGACGACGCCGACCATCACGGGGACCCGCAGACGATGCCGATGGCTGCCGCTTACGGTCCCCGGCCGCCCTGGCACGACGTCCAACTGGCCGTCCGGGGACCTGCCGTCGGTGACATAGAGGCGGGATTCCGTGAACGCTGGGAGGATCCGGCCGCGCTGAGCCGCAGCCCGCTCGTCAAACTGCGGGCGCTGGTCAACCGCGAGGACACGTACGCGGATCCCATCCCTCCGCAGCTGCCCGACCCGCCGCCCTGTGGCCAGCACACCGTGCAGGTGCTGCGCACCTATCCGAACCGGCTGTTGCGCGGCTACCCCTTCGCGCCGGACGGGGAGCGCAGCGTGGCGCGCAGCTACCTGAAGGCGCTCAAGCGGGCCAGGCGGCTCATCTACCTGGAGGACCAGTACCTGTGGTCCCCCGAGGTGGTGGAGTCCTTCGCCGGGGCGCTGCGCGAGAACCCCGAACTGCGACTGATCGCCGTGATACCCACCGTGCCCGACCAGGATGGCAGGCTGTCCGGGCCGATGAACGTGGTCGGCCGGGTCAAGGCGCTGGACAAGCTGCGCGAGGCGGGCGGTGGGCGGGTGGCGGTGTACGGCCTGGAGAACCGCGCCGGCACTCCCGTGTACGTGCACGCGAAGGTGTGCGTGGTGGACGACGTGTGGGCCACGGTCGGATCCGACAACATCAACCTCCGGTCCTGGACGCACGACTCGGAACTCAACTGTGCCGTCCTGGACGAAGAGGTGGACGCCCGCGTGCCCACCGATCCCGGCGGACTGGGCGACGGCGCCCGCCGCTTCGCGCGAGAGCTGCGGCTGGAGCTCTCCCGCGAGCACCTCGACGCCACCGGGCCCGGTCCGCTCGCGCCCGGCACTCCGGGTACGCCGGATCCGCTGTGCGACCCAGTACGGGCCTTCGAGGCGTTCGCGGCGAGCGCCGCCGCGCTGGACGCCTGGCACGAGGGCGGGGGCCGCGGGCAGAAGCCGCCGGGCCGGCTGCGTGCGTACAGCCCGCCCGACCTCTCGTATGCCGAGCGCCGCCTCACCATGCCGCTCTACCGGCTCTTGGTCGACCCGGACGGCCGTACGTTCGGACTTCGGCGGCGCAACGCCTTCTGACCCCGACCGGCCCTTGTGACGGCCTCGCCGTCCGAGTGCGCTGCTGAAGTAGCCAGGGCCGACGTCACTTGGGCGGCAGCGTGTCCGCGAAGGCCACCGCCGTCGTGATCCAGTGGTCCAGCACGGCATCCTTCGCCAGGGCCGGGCCGCTCACCGTCACCCAGCCGCGCATCGGGCGGCCGGTGAAGTCCATGGGGCGGGCCTCGGGGCGGGCGAGAGCCCGTTCGCTCCGGTCCGGACCCACACGGACGGCGATCTCCTGACCGGACACGGCCATGGTCATGTTGCCGTGCAGCAGGAAGGCGAGACCCCCGAACATCCGCTTCTCGGTGACGGCTGCCTGCTCGCCGAGCCGCTCCCGGATCCGCTGGGCGAGCCCTTCGTCGTACGTCATGCCTCCACTGTCCTGCGTCATACCTGAGCACGCCCGCCCGCCCGCCCCCCGGCCCTGGCGGCGGCGTACCTTATTGCACATGGGTTGCAACAACTTCATCTCTGCGAAAGGTGTTCCCGTGGGCTCTCCTGTGGTGCTCGGCATCGAATCGTCGTGTGACGAGACCGGTGTCGGGATCGTCTCCGGCGGGCGGCTGCTCGCGCACGTGGTGGCGTCGAGCATGGACGAGCACGCGCGGTTCGGCGGGGTGGTCCCGGAGATCGCCGCCCGCGCCCACCTCCAGGCCTTCAACCCGGTCGTGCGCGAGGCCTTGCACCAGGCGGGGCTGCGGATCCCGGACATCGACGCCGTCGCGGTCACCACCGGACCGGGTCTCTCCGGTGCCTTGCAGGTGGGCCTGGCCGGGGCGAAGACCCTCGCCTACGCGGCCGGCGTCCCGCTGTACGGCGTGCACCACCTGGCCGGGCACGTCGCCGCCGACACCCTGGAACACGGGCCGCTCCCCAACCCCTGCATGGTGCTGATCGTCTCGGGGGGCCACACCTCGCTGCTCTTCGTACGGGATCTGGTGCGCGATCCGATCCTGCACCTCGGGGACACCGTGGACGACGCTGCCGGGGAGTGCTTCGACAAGGTCGCCCGGGTCTTCGAGCTGCCGTACCCCGGCGGGCCCGCGATCGACCGGGCGGCTCGCGGAGGCAGCGGCTGCGCGGTGGCGTTCCCGCGGCCCCTGACCCGGCCGGGGGACGCTCCGTACGCCTTCTCCTTCTCCGGACTGAAGACCGCCGCCGCCCGCTGGGCCGAGCAACACCGCCTCCGCGGCGAGGAGATCCCCCTCGCCGACGGAGCCGCCTCCCTCCAGGAGGCCGTAGCCGACGTCCTCACCCGCAAGGCCCTCGCCGCCTGCGAGGAGTACGAGGTGCGCACCCTTGTCGTGGTGGGCGGGGTGGCCGCCAACTCGCGGGTACGGGCCCTGGCCGAAGAGCGGTGTGCCGCCGCGGGAGTGGAGCTGCGGGTGCCGCCGCTGAGCCTGTGCACCGACAACGGGGCGATGATCGCGGCCGTGGGCGACCTGTTGGTGCGCGCGGGCTCGGCTCCCGCGCAGCTCGACGTCTCCATCGATCCGTCGGCGCCCCTGGAGCGCGCGGCTCTGCACCCCGTGGCCCGCACCGCTGCGCGGGTTGCGTGAGCGTGGCGGCACGAAGGGCCACCGCGGGGGTGGGTGCGGTAGACGCGCCGCACCCACCCCCGCGGTGGGGACCCGCTCGGAAGCGTCCGGTCAGATCACCGGGCCGACAGCCGCGGCGTACGCGGCGGCATCGTGCGCCGGCTGCCGGTCTTCTCGAAGGCGGCGGCGAGGGCCAGCAGGGAGTTGTCGTCGTAGGCGCGGCCCGCGAAGGTGAGCCCGACTGGCATGCCGATGTCCGTCATGGTGCCCATCGGGACGGTCACGGTCGGGATGCCGAGGTGGCGGGGGACCAGGTTGCCGTTGGCGACCCAGACGCCGTTGCGCCAGCCGAGGTCGGCGGACGCCGCGTCGACGTCCATGTCGGCGGGGCCCACGTCCGCGACCGCGGGGAACACGACCGCGTCCAGGCCCAGTCCGTCCATCCACAGTTCCAGGTCGACCCGGCGCGTCTCCTCGAGCCCGCGCAGCCCCTGTTCGAGGTGTGGCATGTCGGTGAGGGAGGCGTAGGGGCGCTCGCGCACGAAGCGCGGGTAGTCGCCGATGGTGTCGTCGAAGCCGTCGTAGCGGTCGGGCAGTTCGCCTTCCTGCTTGGGCCAGATGCGGGTGGCGTCGACCTCGGCCAGGGTGGAGAGCGCCGGGTCGCCGTTGGCCTGCAGGAAGTCGTCCCAGGCCCAGGCGGACAGGTCCTCGATCTCGAAGGTGAGGAAGTCCCGGCTGACCAGTCCGCGGGTGAGCAGCGAGGGGGCGCCGGGGCGGTCGGACTCGTAGTTCGACACGACGGGGAAGTCGACCTCGACCACTTCGGCGCCGGCGGCCTCCAGGTCGCGCCGGGCGGCTTCCCACAGCGCGATGACCGAGGGACGGGTGTCGATGCGCTGCCCGGTCTGGCCGCCGATGCCGCCGTCGGGGTTCGTTCCGGCGCCGGGGTCGGCGTTGATGTACATCCGCGGTACGCCGACGCGCTTGCCTGCCAGTGCCTCGGATGCGGCCTCGGCGTCGGCGGGTGCGAGTGCCGGGTAGGAGGTGGGGCGTACCTGTGACGGGGAGGGCAGCGCCACCCACGGCTGTGCGCGCCACAGGTCCCCGCGCGTGTGCGGGTCGTCGGCGACGACGACGTCGAGCAGTTCGAGAAGGTCGGCCATGGTGCGGGTGTGCGGGACGACGACGTCCATGGTCGGTACGAGCGGCCAGTTGCCGCGGACCGAGATCACGCCGCGGCTGGGGGTGTAGGCGCACAGCGCGTTGTTCGAGGCGGGCGCGCGGCCCGAGGACCAGGTCTCTTCACCGAGGCCGAACGCGCCGAACGACGCGGCCGTCGCCGTTCCGGAGCCGTTGGAGGAGCCGGAGCCGTAGGCGCTGGTGAGCCAGTCGGCGCTGTACGGGCTCTCCGCGCGGCCGTACACCCCGCGCTGCATGCCGCCGTTCGCCATCGGCGGCATGTTGGTCAGGCCGATGAGGATGCTGCCGCCCGCGCGCAGCCGTTCGATGGCGAAGGCGTCGCACTGGGCGACGAGGTGCTCGAACGCGGGGGAGCCGGACGCGGCCGTCAGTCCCTTGACGAGGTAGCTGTCCTTCGCGGTGTACGGGATGCCGTCGAGCGGGCCGAGCGTCTCGCCCCGCGCGCGGCGTGCGTCGCTGGCCTCCGCCTCGGCGCGGGCGTCCGGGTTCATCACGACCATCGCGTTGAGCGCGGTGGACGTACCGGGCCGGTCGTACGCCTCGATCCGGGCGAGGTAGGCGTCGAGCAGACCGACGGCGGTGGTCTCGCCCTTCTCCAGCGCCGCGCGCAGGTCGGTGATACAGGTCTCGACGACATCGAATCCGCGCGTCATGAGGGTGTCTCCTGGGTGGTGGGTCGTACAGGCGGGCCGCCGGCCGTCGGGGTGGCGGCGCACACGGCCGTCGCACTCCCCATCGTGCTGACTAGATTTTCAGTCTAGACTAGGGATCTAGATCAGCGGAACCTAGACTTGGGATCTGGATTTCTCGGAACCGAAAGCGAGCTCATGCCGACGTCAGAGACCGGGCCCGGGCTGCCCGACCGCCTCCACCCGCCGGAAGGCGAGATCGGGTCGGGGAGCGCCGGGGCCGGCGCCTCCTCCCGGTCCGGCGACCGGGTCCCGGTCGACAGGAAGCGTCAGCGCAGCGGGGACGAGGCGCGGGGGCGGGCGATGCAGGCCGCCATCAGCGTCATCGCCGAGAAGGGGGCGGCGGCCTTGCGGATGTCGGACATCGCCGAGCGGGCCGGCATGAGCACCGGGCACATCCTCTATCACTTCGGCAAGAAGGACCGGCTCCTGCTCGAAGTCCTCGCGTGGAGCCAGGCGGACCTCTGGACCCGCTACCAGCGGGCCGCCGACGAGGCGGCGTCGCCGGCTGAGAAGCTGGACCTGTTCGTCCGCTTCTACCTGCCCCGCCACCAGGGCGACGAACGCTACGCGCTGTGGACGCAGGTGCTCCTCCAGCGCCACGACGAAGCAGGTCGGCGAACCCTCACCGCACTGTTGGACGGCTGGGACGAACGACTGGAGGCCATCCTCCGTGAGGGTCGTGACCTGGGGCACTTCGCCGAGGTGGACATCACCGGGTTCACCATCCGGGCGGTGGCCATGCTGAGCGGCATCTCCGAAGACGTGATGTTCGGACGGTCCCGCTGGCAGCACACCTCCGCACACGCGTTCGCCCTGTCCGCACTCGAACGCGAACTGCGTCCCACCGGTCGGGCGTGACGACCGGGATCCGGCCGCTCAAACCGGGCGGCGCCCATCCGTCGCCCTGCGGAGCCGTCAGTCGGACGTGCCGGAGGCAGGGGTGATGTGGAAGAGCTGTTCGGTGCCGGTGAGTTCGAGGAGTTTGGTGACTTGCTGGTTGGGGGCGTGGAGGGTGAGGCGGCGGCCGTGTGCTTCGGCGGTGAGGCGGGCCCGAAGGATGGTGTTGAGGCCGGATGAGTCGCAGAAGGTGAGTTCCGTCAAGTCGAGGACGACTTCGGGCGGACAGTCGGGCTGGGTGATCAGGGTGTGCAGGGCTTCTTGGAGCAGCGGGGTCCGGTCGATGTCCATCTCGCCGCCGATGCTGACGATCACTTGCTGCCCTTGCTTCTCCACCGTTACGGGCGGAACGCGGTCCTGCGCTTCTTCCATGTGTACAGCGTAGAAGGCTGCCGGGGCGGTGGCCAGATCCTTCCAGGTCAGCCGGTCGATTTGCTGCCGGCCGGCGTCGCTGTGGGGCCACGCCGCGAACGAGGGCGGCGCCGGTTGTTGCGCGTCCTCGCTGACGTGAGTGAGGCGGTGCTCGACAGGGCGCATGGCATGACACGCACATCGAAGCCAGGCCCAGGGACGACCGGCGCTGGAAACCCGCCCCGAGGACGCGGCGGGACCGGATCCGCGGGTGGAGGAGCGGGAGCCCGATCGGCCCACGAGCTGTCGAAGCGGTCGTGGAGGGCGCTCTGCGCGGCACCGTGGAGGACTGCAGGGAGGACGAACTCGCCGACCGGGCCGCGGCGCTCACCTACTACGGAGTCTTGGCGCTCTTCCCCGGCACCAACTCGCTCCCAGGAAGGTCCTTCCGCTGCGCCTGCCCTCACCGTCACGCTGATGGTCCCTGGCCTGCGCCAGTGCGCTGATCGTCGTCTTCTCCGGCTCTCTGGCCCGGCAGGCGGGCTCCGCGCTGGGTGGGGACACTGCTCTGACCGTGTGGTCGGCCATCCAGATGACCGGCGCCAGGAAGCTGCCCGGCGTCACCCACTTGAAGCCGCGGCCCCCGATCGCCGGCGGGCTGCCCGAGGACGAGGAGCCCTACGTCGACCCCCGCGACACCCGCGCCTGGAGCGACGACGACCACCGCCGCATGGACCATTGCCCCCTCGGCACCCGCCGCGAGGCCGGTGCCCCTTTCCGCAAGATTGGTTGCCGAGCGGGTGGCGGGACGGTTGCGGGGTAGCCGCGCCATGTCAGCGGCAGGGACATCGCACTGAGGAGAAGACACACCGATGAACGAAGACGCCCGTACCAACATCGGCATCCCCACCCCCGGCACCGGCGCCGACGGCTCCACGGAACTGCGCGAGCAGGTCGAGCGCACCCGCGACGAGCTCGGACAGACGGTCGAGGCCCTCGCCGCGAAGGCCGACATCAAGGCCCAGGCCAAGGAGAAGACAGCTCTGGTCTCCGAACAGATCCGCGAGAAGGCGGGGCAAGCCGTCCACCTGGTGAAGGACAACACGCCCGACCCCGTCCTGGAGAAGACAGTGCAGGCCGCGGCACAGCTGCGGGACGGAGCGGCCAAGGCGGGCCAGTACGCGGCGGACAAGACCCCCGACCCGCTCCTGGAGAAGGCCGGACAGGCAGCGACGGCCGCACGCGCCAACCGCACCCCTCTCCTCGTGGCCGGAGCCGCCGTCGTCGCCTTCCTGCTGGTGCGCCGCAGCCGGGGACGCCGCAAGTGAACGCCTCCCAAATCCCCTACAAGCCGGTAGGGATGGCCCTCGGCGCCCTGAGCGGCATGGTCGCGGGCGCGGCGTTCAGACAGGCCTGGAAGGCCGTAGAAGGCGAGGGCGATGCTCCCAGCGCGACCGACGAGGACCGGCCCTGGAAGCAAATCCTGCTCGCCGCGGCCATCCAGGGTGCGATCTTCGCCGTGGTCAAGGCCTCGGTCGAGCGGACGGGCGCGGTGGCCGTCCGGCGTGTGACGGGCACCTGGCCGGGCTGACCCACCGCGGTGGCGGCCGCTCCACCGCGCCCCGGCCGCGCCACCGTTTCCGCGGCGTAAGCGGTCGGCTCTACAGGGCGCGTGCCGCGTCGACGCTGTCGGCGATGGTGAAGATCTGGTCTGCCGCGGTGAGTTCGCAGAGCCGGGCGAGCCGGGCGGGGATCGGGCCGGCGAGGATGAGCCGGGAGTCGGAGCGTCTCAGGCGGATCAGCGCGTTGAGCACGGACGAGTCGGCGAAGGCCACCTGGCTGACGTCCACGATGATGCCTGCCGACGGCAATGTCACTGCGGAATGCCGGGTCCGGGGCGGGTTCCGGGGCCGCCCAGTCCGGTGTGCCGGCAGTCGGCGTCGCTATTCGGGGCGGCGGAGGCGAGCGGCGAAAACGATGATGTCGTCGTCCGGTTCGGCCGCGAAGACGTCGATCAGCTTCGTGCACAGGGCCTCGGGCTCGCGGGGCCCGGCCGAGGCGGCGGCGCTGAGGACTTCCATGCGCTCGTACAGGTCGCTGTCGCGGGTCTCGATCAGCCCGTCGGTGACCATCAGCAGGAGACTGTCCGATTCGATCGCGTGACTGACCGCCGGCGGGTGTTCCACCCCCAGGCCCAGCAGCGGGCCGTGTTCGCGCAGGTACCGGGGTGTACCGCCCGGCGACAGGAGCAGGGGCGGCAGGTGGCCGGCGTTGGCGACTTGCAGCCGGGAGTTTCCCGGTTCGACCAGGACGATGCAGACGCTGGTGGTCCACCCGGGCTGGTGCAGGCCCAGCAAGTGGTCGAGGTGCTGCAGCAGGACGTGCGGCGGGTGGCCCTGGGCGGCGTACGCGCGCAGGGCGTGCCGGAGCTGGCCCATGACCACGGCTGCCTGGAGGGAGTGCCCGACGACGTCGCCGACGGCCAAGAGCAGTCCGTGGGGAGTGTCGATGGCCTCGTAGAAATCACCGCCGATCTCGGCCGTCGTGGCGGCGGGCAGGTACCGCACCGCGAGATCCACCCCGGGGGACCGGGGGAGGGTGGCCGGGAGGAAGGTGCGCTGAAGGGTCAGGGCGAGCTCGTGCTCCTGTCCGAAGCGCTCGACGACGTCTTTGTGCTCCACGGTCAGTTCCGCGTACAGGGCCATGACCCCGGCGTTGGTTTCGGTGAGTTCCTCGTTGAGCCGTTCCAGCTCGTCGCGTTGGGCGTGGGCTTCCTCAAGCGCGGCGATCAGGTCCTGGGTCTGGGACCGCAGGTCGTCGATCGCGCTGGCGGGGGCGTCCGTCTCCATGAGGGCCAGGGCATGCGCCACTTCGAGGTCGCGGGCGGCGAGCTCGGGTACCGGGCAGGTGATCTCGATGCGGCCGCCGCGCGTTCGGCCGGCCGGCCGAACGGCTCCGTCGGTGGCGGGCAGGTAGAGCGTCTGGGGGAGCAGACGGATGACGGCGTCGAGCGAATCGCCGCTGGGGACGCGGTCGTCATGCCACCGCAGGGTGGCCTTGAGCGCGGCGGGCTCCCGCAGCACCTCGAAGGTCGCGGTCATGGGCATCGGCCGCAGGAGGTCGCGCCCAAGCTCGCTCAGTGCCGTGGCGAGCCGCACCTGGTCGCGGTTGTCGAGCCCTACGGCTTCGGCCACCCCCTTGGCCCGTCGGCGCAGAGCGAAGACGTCCCGTTCGGTGCCGACCGTCGCCACGGGTACGGGAGCGGGCCCCCGGGTGTGGGGGACGTGGGCGTTCACCAGGCTCCCTTGACGGCCACCACGCTGGCGTCGTCGCGCCGCGTGCCGGCATGGCGCAGGAGCCCGGCCGCGATCACGGCCGGCGGGTGGTGGAGCAGGGTGGCCAGGTCGCTCGTGGCCCAGCGTTCGCTCAGTCCGTCGGAATGCATCACCAGGGTCCCGTGGGGCGGCAGCCGGTGTTCGTACGTACGCAGTTGACGCATCTGGTGGCCGACGATCCCGGGGTGCGAGAGCAGGTTGGCGCGGGATCCGGTGGTGAGCACGCATGCACTGATGTTCCCGATCCCGCAGAACAGCAGTCGGCCGTCGGGCTCCAGGCGGGCGATCGCGACCGCAGCGCCGCGGGTTCCGCGCAGTGCCCGGTGCACTTCCTCCATCGCCTGTTCCGGCGTGCGCGCGGACCCGGAGCGGAAGGCTTGGACGGCCGCCTGAGAAGCGATCGCGGCCATCGGCCCGTGACCGAGCCCGTCGCAGGACATCACCAGCACGCCTTGGCCCGGTCCCGCGGTGGCCCCGCGGAGAAGTGCGGACCGGGACTTGAGGCCCGGCCGAGGGGACCGCTCCGATGACGCCGAGGTGCGGTCCGGACGTCCGAACGGGGTCCGGGCCCCGGTCAGGGTCGACCAGTCGGGTGCGGTGAGGGTGCTGTCGGCGCGGCCGGCTGCTTCGCCCTGCGCCGGCGTGACCTGCTCGACGGTGTCGATGCGGGCGGCCCAGGCGTCACCGCAGACGTCCTCGCCGCCTATGGGACGGGTGATCCCGCCCACGACCGCTTCGCGCGTCAGCGAGGGATCCAGGGGGTGCGGCCAGAAGCGGGCCAGCTGTACGGTTCCGATTCCCGGCACGGAGTGGACGTCGAACCTGTCGGCGAGACGCCGCAGCGCCCCCAGGCCGATGCCCAGGGTGCCGGTGCTCGACACCCCGTCCCGGAGCGCCGCCGGGACGTCGGCCATGCCGGGCCCGCCGTCGACGACCAAGACCTCGACTCCGGCCACGTTCCGGTTGCGCAGGACACGCAGCAGCATCGAGCCGTCCACGGCGTGTTTGGTCACGTTCGTCGCCAGCTCGGCGACCGCCAGGACCAGCTGGGCGGTGCGGTGCTCGCCCAGGCCGATACGGCGGCCCAGCGCGGCAGCCGCGCCACGGGCGGCCTCGGGCTGATCGCGGAACCAGGCGGAGTCCTCGCAGTCGAGCAGGGGCGGTTCCCCCACGGCGGTCACCGGCCCCACTTGGTGATGGTGACCGTGGTTCCCTGCCCGGGCACGGTGTCCAGGACGAAGTCGTCGACGAGCCGTTTGGATCCGGACAGGCCCAGACCCATGCCGTTGCCCGATGTCCAGCCGTCGGTCAGCGCCAGGTCCACGTCCGGGATGCCGGGGCCCTGATCCACGAAGTTCAGACGTACTCCGCGGCGGCCGCGATCCTCGATCACGGCGGCGGTCATGGTGCCGCCGCCCCCGTAGATGAGGGTGTTGCGGGCCAGCTCACTGGCAGCGGTGATGAGTTTCGTCTGGTCCACCAGTGAGAGCCGGCACTCCTGCGCCAGGGCGCGTACCAGTTGACGGGCCTGGACCACTCCGGCGTTGGCAGTGATCTCCAGTACCTGCGGGCCTTGGTAAGGCCCGTTCACTGCCCGGCCGCGGCATCCGGCACGATGCCCTCGTGCCCGGATCCGCCCCGGGCGGCGAAGCTGTTCTCGCCCAGGGAGAGCGCGCGGGCCTGTTCCAGCATGCGCAGCCCCTTGTCGAGGGTCAGCGCGGTCCTCACCCCACCGAGCGAGAGACCGAGCTCGACCAGGGTGATGGCCACCGCCGGACGCATGCCGACGACGACGGTCTGCGCGTCCAGCAGGCGGGAGATCGAGGCGATGGTGGAGAGCATCCGGCCCACGAAGGAGTCGACGATCTCCACGGCGGTGATGTCGATGACGACCCCGTGTGCACCCGATTCCACCACCGCGGCGGCGAGATCGTCCTGAAGCAGCATGACGGCCTGGTCATCCAGATCCGTCTGGATGGACACCAGGAGGACCTGGCCGATGCGAAGGACCGGAACCTGCTCGCTCACCGGGCACCGGCCGACGGAGCGGTACGGGAGAAGGTGACGCCGGAGCGGCGCAGCGCGTGTCGCAGGGCATCGGCCAGGGTGGCCTTGGTGACGATGTCACCGAAGTCGATGCCCAGGGCCACGATCGTTTGGGCGATCTGCGGCCGGATGCCCGAGATGGTGCACTCCGCACCCATCAGGCGGGCGGCCACCACCGTCTTCAGCAGGTGCTGGGCCACCTCGGTGTCCACCGCGGGAACGCCGGTGATGTCGATGATGGCCTGTTCGGAACCGGTGTCGATCAGGGCCTGGAGCATCTTCTCCATCACGACCATGGTGCGGGCCGAGTCCAGGGTGCCGACCAGCGGAACGCCGATGACCCCGTCCCACAGCTTCACTACGGGCGTGGACAGCTCCATCAGCTGCTCGGCCTGTGCCGAGATCAGTTCCTCGCGCGTCCGGGTGTAGACCTCGATGGTGAACAGACCCAGGGAGTCGAGGAGGGTGGTGAAGCGCACGTAAGCCTGGACGTCGGCGTCACCGCCGGTCAGGGCCGACTCCAGCACTTCCTTGAGGGCGAAGACGCTGACGGCCGTCTCCGTAGGGCTGAAACCCTGTCGGGCGCGGTTGCGCGACAGCTCGGTGAGCAGGGCACGGACCTCGCCGAAGGCCTCCCCGCGGCCGTCCAGGCTGCCGTCTCCGAGGGCGGCCACCAGGGCGGTGTACAGCTCCTGGAGCTCGCGCTCCACCTCGGCGCGGCTCACTCGTCCGCCCAAAGAGTGGGTCACCTTCTGTGCCCACTCGGAGCCCAGGTCCTCACCTCGGACGGTCAGCAGGCCGATCAGACGATCAGTCACGGTCTCATCAGCCACAGCGCACATCCCTAATAGGGAGACCGAGCGGTCCCCTCCGGAACTGTAGGTCATTGCGCCGATCGGGGGACGCACTCGGCCCCGGCGGTACAGATCACGATGTGCTCACGCCCGGGCCCGCCAGGCCACGGGCCGGGGAAGCCCGAGGAGTCCCCGGCCGGTCGCAGTGAGGGACGGATGGAGGGGGGATGATCATGGAGCGTGCGGGTAGCCGCAGGAGGTGATCACCCTCGGAGTCGAAGAAGAGTATCTGCTGCTGGATTCGGCGACCGCCGAACCGACTCCCATGGTGGAGGAAGTCAGCCGCACGGCCGGCCTCGGGTCCCTCGCGGAGCAAGGCGAAGTGCAGGACGAGCTGCTGCAGGCACAGATCGAGGTGGCGACTCCCATCTGCTGGGCGCTCGAGGAGGTCGGAGGCCACTTGCTCCGGTTGCGCCACGCTTTGGCTTCGGCAGCCGAGTCCAACGGCTGCCGGATCGCGGCGACCGGTGCGGCTCCGGTGCGCGGGATCCTGCCCGTACCCGTCACTCGCAAGGCCCGGTACCTGCGGATGGAGGGTGAGGCACGGCAACTCGTCGACGAACACCTGATCTGCGGGATGCACGTCCACGTGGGGGTGCCTGATCGAGAGACGGGGGTGGCCGTGCTCAACCGGATCCGGGTGTGGCTGCCGACGCTGCTGGCCATGTCGGCGAACTCGCCGCTGTGGGACGGGCGTGACACGGGCTTCGCCAGCTGGCGCACCATCGTCTTCAGCCGCTGGCCCGTCAGCGGTCCCCCGCCGCACTTCGAGGGGCTCGCCGACTATGAGCGCCGTCTGGATGCGTTGGTGACCTCTGGCGTCATAGCCGACAGGGGACAGATCTACTGGCAGGCCAGACTGTCCGATCGCTACCCGACCATCGAAGTGCGCTGCCCGGACGTCCAGTTGACGGCCGAGGACGCCGTGCTGCTCGCCGGTGTCATCCGTGCCCTGGTCACCACGGCGATCGCCGAGGAGAAGGCGGGCCTGCCGCCCGTAACGGCGAGCGGCACGGAGGTTCTGCAGGCTGCGACGTGGCACGCGGCCCGGTACGGACTGAACGGCAGCCTCGTAGGGCCGGACGGCCGACCTGGCAGCAGCGGAGACGTTCTGTGTGCCCTCATGCGCCACATCACACCCGCCCTGGAGGACGCCGGTGACCTTCGGGAGGTGAGCGCGCTGTCGCACCGCCTCCTACGTGAGGGCACGCCTGCCGACCGCCAGCGCCGCGCTCTTGCCGATGGCGGGCTGTCAGCACTGACTGGACTGATAACCGGATCGGTACCGCCCAGTTGAAAACCGGGCACGTCCCGGCGCCCCCATCACGGTGTAGCCAGCGGAGTTTCTGCTCGGCGTCCGGTGGCGGGGAACGTCCAGCGGTCCGGTTCAGGCGTTGCTGAGGTCCTGTCGGCCCGTGCGGAGATCGACCAAGAGGCGCGCGGCGTCGGTCAGCAGGGTTCCCTGGAGGGTCGGGGCTGCTGATCGGGCCTCCGGACGGCTTTGGGAGTCTCTGTGTACCTCGTCGAGCCGGGCCGACGCTTCCTCGATGGTGCGATCAAGACGGCTGTCATCGGTGCGGGGGGTGCGTCCCATCTCGTCCATCGCGTCGGCCGAAGTCCTGAGCACGGCGGCGAGGCCGGTGCGGAAGGCCGGCGGCAGGTCATCGATCTCCCGGCTCTCGACGGCGTGGTCCAGCGTGCGGGTGATGGAACGCAGGTGGTCCAGTGCGCGCTGGGCGATCTTGACCGAGGCGCGGGTCCGGGGCAGGGCGCCAGCGGCGCCCTCGAAGCTGCGCCGGGGGTTGAGGAGGCCGTTCTCCTCCTCCGTCTCGATGCTGCGGTGAAGGTCCTCGCAGTCGCGGGAGAGGCGGCGCCAGTCCTGCCGCCACTGCCGCACCCGGTCGGCGTCGGGAGCCGTCGCTTCGAAGGTGTCGGCCAGGCCTGTCATCCGTTCGCTCAGCTCCGCGTAAAGATCGGTGGCGGCCGTCTGCCGGTGGCGGGCGTGGCGGGCGGGGGCGAGGAGAAGATGGGCGGTGAGTCCGCAGACCGCCCCGATCGCCACCGACGCGGCGAGGTGGCCGATGTAGTCGATCCGGCCCTGCCCGGAGGAGAAGGCGAAGAATCCCACGATGGCGACCTGGGCGCCCTGCCGACCCAGTCGCCGCGCGCGGCCGAGACAGAGGGCCACCAGGGTGAGGAGACCGAAGGTCCAGCCGTGGATGCCTGCGGTGGCCGCCAGCGCGGCGGCGAGTGCGGCGCCGACCGCCATGGCCAGGGCGTACTGGGCGCAGTCACGCAGGGAGCGGTACACGGTCGCCTGCAAGGCCACCATGGCGGTGTACGGCGCGAACGTCGCCACGGCCGGCGGCAGGAAATGCCGGGCGGCCGTCCAGGCCACCATGGCGGCCACGACGGTCTTCGCCCCCAGGAGGAGGGTGTCCCGCTCACTGCCCGGAGTCCCTACGGCACGCCGCACGAAGGCGACGGCCCGCGCGGCCGCCGCCTTCGCTCGTCCCGGAATTCCTCCCGGTGCGCTGAGCCGCATCGGCATGACGCCTCACCTCCCGGGGCCCGTCTGCCCTTACGGCGCCTACAAACGCCAGGGACCTGCTGTGACATGCTCGGGGGAGGAGGCCGGAACCGAACGACAGCTCGCACAGTCCCGCCCCTCGACGGTGCGGCGTCCCTCACCGCAGCCCCCCGGCCGGAGCAGGAGCTGCACACCCGCCCCGACGCCGAGGACGCCCGGTGCGAACCGGCCGACCCACGCCGACAACCCGCCTCCTGGCCCCGCGCCGTACCGGAGGCGGGAGCGGGGGCGGGCGCCGCCCGGATATCGCACGTACCGGGCTCTGGGCTCGTCCGGTGGAGGTGTCCTGCGAGCAGGAGGCCGAAGAGGCCGAAGGCGACTCCGCCGGCACCGCCACACAGATCACGGCCCCGGCCCTTGGTCCTCACTGGCAGGCGTGACGACCAAGGGCCTGGGCAGACGCCACGAATCCGTAGCGCCTGCCCTTCCGGAAGGAACTGAAGAATGCTGACCGACTTTGCACTCTCGCCCCAGGCCAGGGGTCAATGGATACCGGACGGCTGGCACTTGCCGATATTCGCGGTGTCCATTGCCGCGGTGGCGGTGATCATCTGGGTGTCACGACGCCGACAGGGGAAGTGAACGTCTCCGGCGGAAGCGGTGCCGTCTACGCGTCGGGCCGCCCACTACCAGGGGGCGTAGGCGTAGACGGTCTTTCCGCCGTCGGGGATGGGGTCGGTGCGGGTGTGAGTGGCGAGGGTCTTGACGGAGTGCCGGAGACCGCCTTCAGTCGACGGTCAGCGCATGGCCGGCGAGGACTAGGAGTACGGCGTCGGCTCCGGCCAGAGCCAGAATGACTAGGAAGGGCATCCGGCCGCGCGCCAGGACGGGTGGGGCGGCCAGTGCCGCCAGGCACAGGGCCAGTGTCACGCCCAGCAGCAGCCGGCCCGCAAGGGTCACGGGGCCGGGCGGGCCGAGGGCGACCACCGCGCATGAGGCGAAGGCGAGCGTCGCGGCCAGCGCGATGGACGCGCGCCGCCCCAGTCGCTGAGGGAGCCCCAGCACACCGGCCGCGATGTCCTCGTCGATGTCGGGCAGGGCATTGGCGAAGTGTGCGCTCGTTCCCAGGAGGGCCGCTGCGGCGGTGAGCCACATCGGGGGCCGGCCGGCCGGAAGCGAGGCCAGTGTCAGGAACCCGGGAAGCAGTCCGAAGGCGACGGCGTACGGCAGCCAGGAGGCGGGGGTGTGCTTCAGCCACACGTTGTAGGCCCAGGCGGCAGTGACGCAGCCGATGTGGACCCAACCGGCCAGGGCCCCGCAGGCCAGCGACAGCGGGACGCAGGCGAGCAGGGCCGCACAGGCCGCCGCAGTCACCGCTCCGGGCCGTACTTCCCCGGTGGCGAGCGGCTTGTCGCGGCGGCCGGCGGCCGCGTCGCGCCGCATGTCCAGCCGGTCGTTGCACCAGCCGATCGACAGTTGACCCGCGGCGACCGCGGCCACGGCTGTGATTCCGGCGACGGGTCCGAGCCCGACGGCTGCGGCCAGCAGCGCCGCGAGGAGGGTGACGGCGGCGGCGGGCACGGGGTGACTGGCCTTCAGAAGCGCCGCCAAGCCCACGTGGACGGGCCGCCGCGCTTTCGTCGACGCTGCGGGCGCCGTGGGCGCGGTGGCTCCTTCGTCGGTGGTGGCGGGCACCGCACCACGCTAGGGGTCCGGATGGGTCCGGCGCGCCCGTGGCGGCCGTGTTCAGCGTGACCGGGCCCGGCTGTCCCTATGTTGGACCAATGACACGGGTCCTCGCGGTGAGCACGGCGTTCCCGCCGCATCGCTACGCGCAGCAGGAGATCACCGACGTCCTCGCCACCTGTCTGCCGCCCGGGGCGGACAGCGCGCTCCTGCGCCGGCTGCACGGAGCGGCCCAGGTGGAGACGCGACACCTCGCCCTCCCCTTGGACCGGTACCGGGACCTCGGTGGCTTCGGCGACACCAACCGCCTGTTCGTCGAACTCGCCGTCGACCTGGGCGCCGAGGCGGTCGAGCGGGCACTCGACGAGGCGGGGGTGCGCGCCGAGGAGGTGGACCTCGTCGTCTCGACGACCGTGACCGGCATCGCCGCGCCCTCCATCGATGCCCGGCTCGCCGCCCGGGCAGGCCTGAGGCCCGACATCAAGCGGGTACCCATGTTCGGACTCGGCTGCTCCGCCGGTGCGGCGGGGCTGGCCCGGGTCCACGACTTCCTCACCGGCCGTCCGGACGGTACGGCGCTCCTGCTGTCCACCGAACTGTGCTCCCTGACCTTGCAGCCCACCGACACCTCGATGGCGAACCTCGTGGCGGGAAGCCTCTTCGGAGACGGGGTGGCCGCACTCGTAGCGATCGGTGACGACCACCCCCGCGCGCCCGCGCACCCGGGCGGCTCGTCCGCACCGGTGGTCACGGCCACGCGCAGCCGCCTGTACCCGGGGACCGAGCACCTGCTGGGCTGGGACGTCGGCGACTGGGGCTTCCGCATGGTCCTCGGCCGGGAGGTCCCCGAGCTCGTCAAACTGCACGTGGCGGAGGAGATCGAGTCCTTCCTCGCCGCCCACGACCTCAAGCCCCGGGACGTCACCGCCTGGATCTGCCATCCCGGCGGCCCGAAGATCCTGGACGCGCTCGCCGGCGAACTCGGCCTGCCGGACTCCGCCCTGGCCCCCTCCCGCCGCGCACTGGCCGCCACGGGAAACCTGTCCTCCGCCTCGGTGCTGCAGATCCTGCGAGACACCCGCGCCACGGCCCCGCCGCCGGGGTCGACCGGCCTGATGATCGCCTTCGGGCCGGGCTTCTCCTCCGAACTCGTCCTGATGGCCTGGTGACCGCGCCATGACCCCGTACACCGTGCTGATCCTGCTGGTCACCGCCGAACGGCTCGCGGAACTCCTCGTGGCGCGCCGCAACGCCGCTTGGAGCCGGGCCCGGGGCGGCCTCGAGCACGGAGCCGGGCACTACCCGGCGATGGTCGCCCTGCACACAGCCCTGCTGCTCGGCTGCCTCGTCGAGCCCTGGGCGGCCGACCGGCCCTTCCTGCCCCTGCTCGGCTGGCCCGCGCTGGTCCTCGTACTGGCCTCTCAGGGGCTGCGATGGTGGTGCATCAGCGCGCTCGGCCCGCGCTGGAACACCCGCGTGCTGATCGTCCCCGGACTTCCGCTGATCACCGGCGGCCCCTATCGGTACCTGCGTCACCCCAACTACGTGGCGGTCGCCGTCGAGGGAGCGGCTCTTCCCCTGGTGCACACCGCCTGGCTGACGGCCCTGGGCTTCACGCTCCTGAACGCCGCCCTGCTGACCGTGCGCATTCGCTGCGAGGACGGCGCACTGGCTCCCGCACGCCCGCTTCCCGTCCCGAGCGCGGCCCCGTGATCGACCTCCTCGTCGTGGGCGGCGGGCCCGCGGGCCTGGCCACCGCGATCCACGGAGCGCTCGCGGGGCTCGACGTCGTCATTGCCGAACCGCGCCCCTCGCCCGTCGACAAAGTCTGCGGAGAGGGCCTGATGCCGGGCGCGGTGCGCGCTCTGGACGCACTCGGCGTCCATGTGCCGGGCCGGCCCCTGCGCGGCATCCGCTACGTGGACGCCGCCGGCGAACGGCGCGCCGAGGCGGCGTTCCGGTCGGGCCACGGCCTCGGCGCGCGCCGCACCCTGCTCCACCAGGCACTCACCGACCGCGCCGTCCAGCTCGGCATCCCGATCCTTCCCCTCCGCATCGGCCGGGTGAGCCAGGACGACGCGTACGTCACGGCGGACGGGATGACCGCCCGCTATCTCGTGGCGGCGGACGGACTGCACTCACCGACCCGAAGGGCGCTCGGCCTGGCCGAGCGGCCGTCCGGGGGCCGGCAGCCACCGCGATACGGCCTGCGGCGCCACTACCGTGCGGAGCCGTGGAGCGACCTGGTGGAGGTGCACTGGTCCGCGCACTGCGAGGCGTACGTCACTCCACTGGGACCGCGCCAGGTCGGTGTGGCCGTTCTGACCTCCGAACAGCTCCCGTACGACATCCAGCTGGCCCGGTTCCCGCTGCTGGTGTCCCGGCTCGGCGCGGCGGACCGGACGCCGGTCCGGGGGGCGGGTCCACTCCGCCAGCGGGCCCGTTGCCGGGTGGCGGGCCGGGTTCTGTTCGTGGGCGACGCCGCCGGGTACGTCGACGCGCTGACGGGCGAGGGACTCGCCCTGGCCCTGACGGCCGCCGCCGAACTGGTGCGCTGCCTACGCGAAGGCCGACCGCAGGCCTATGAATCCGCGTGGCGCCGGCTCTCCCGCAACTACCGGCTCCTGACGCAGTCCCTGCTGTGGGCCCGCAACCAGCCCCGGCTGGCACCTCTGATCACTCCCGCGGCGGCCCGGTTCCCCGGACTGTTCCAGCACGCCGTGAACCTGCTGGCGTGACGGGCGCGGGGAGCGCGCTCTATGCGGCCCGGTAGGTGGGAGCCGGGACCGTGTGGGTGCACCGGGCGGTAGGGGTGGCGGCGGGGATGCGCATGCGGCGCAGGACGCCGCGGGTGGTGCGTCGTGTGACGGTGCTGTGCCAGGTGGTGTCCGGGTGGCGGGAGCGGAGGTGGGACAGGGCGCGGGTGTCGAGCCCGGTGGAGTGGAAGGGCTCCTCGATGTCGATGCCGGTGATCAGGCCCTCACCGCAGTCGGCGCAGGTCTGGTAGTGGATCTGCCCGACGACTTTGCGGATGTGGACCAGGAGCAGGCACTCCTGCTGGGGCCCGTTCCCGGCGCCGTCGGCGATTCCCGGGACCTGGGAGGACCGGAACTCGATGTCGCGGTAGGCGAGGATCCGCAGTCGCAGCCTTCTGGCGAATCCGCCGCGCGCTCCGTGGTTCGCCGCGTGCGCGGGGGTGGCGGTGTCCGTGGCGCGGCTGGTGAGTGCGGGACGTGCATGGAGTCCAGACATGCCTTCCCGTCTGCCCGGACACAGGGCCCTGACACCCACCGCCGCTTCGGTCGGCCACGCCGGATCACCCGGCAGTGAGCTCCGCCATGTCGCCCCGGCGACTATGCGGCGTCGGACTGGAGCAGTCGCAGGACCGCGCGCTCGACGGCACCGTGGGTGGCAGGCCGGCCGAAGCTGCCGTCCTTGCCCAGTGTGCCGAGGGAGTCCGCGATGGTCCGACCGTCCTCGTAGAGCTCGACGAGCCGGGGATGGATGTAGGAGGCCCGGCACACGGCGGGTGTGTTGCCGAGGTAGTCGCTGACCTCGCGCACCGCGCGGGCCACGACCCTGCCGCGCCGGGCGCTGGACTCGTCGGCGGTGCTCTCGGAGACGGCCAGGGCGACCGCCGCCAGCACGGTGGCGTACCAGGTCCGGAAGTCCTTCGCCGTCACGTCCTTCCCGGAACAGTCCCGAAGGTAGGTGTTGAGATCCTTGGCGTGGACGTCGTGCCAGGTTCCGTGCTCCCAGTAGGCGAAGAGCCTCGGGCTCTCGCCCTTGCGCCGCAAAAGGGCGGAGACCACCGCGTGGGCCCGCTCGTCCACCATCGCGCGGGTGACCTCCTTGCCCGACTTCGCGGGGAAGTGAAGCCGGATCTCACCCTTTCTGCAGACGGCGTGCTCCCGCAGAAGCGTGGTGAGCCCGAAGCTGCCGTTGTCACGGGCGTAGCGCTCCCCGCCTATGCGGAGGAATCCCAGGTCGAGGAGGCGGGTCATGCAGGCGAGCACGCGGACACGGGTCAGGCCGCGGCCGGCCAGGTCCCGCGCGACCTGCTTGCGCAGGCGTGGCAGCGCGCCGGCGACGTCCTGGACGTGCTCGTGCTTCGCGGCGTCCTGCTGTTCCCGGAACGTGGGGTGGTACACGTACTGGCGTCGCCCGGCGTCATCCGTGCCCACGGCCTGGATGTGTCCGTTCGGCCACCGGCAGATCCACACGTCCTGCCACGCCGGCGGGATCACGAGAGCGCGGACGCGCTCCCGGTCAGCCGCGGACAGGGGATTCCCGGCAGCGTCCAGATAGCGGAAACCGCGGCCGTGCCGCACACGCCGCCACCCCGGTGCGTGGGGATCACTCGTCCGCAGGCGCACGGCAGCCGACTTCCCCGCCGTGGCCATAGGCGCAGGCGCAGGTGTGACTCCGAGGCGCCATTTCGCGCCGTTTAGGGGCTTTTGTCTGGTTCATGTACGACTTATACCCCAGGGCTGGTGCCCCACCCCGTTCGCCCGGGGCATGGACCAGTCACGCAGAGTGGTCTCGCCCGGCCGGGTGTCGTTCTCCTGGTCCCTCCGGGGCCGCACGGTCGAGCCGGGTGGTGACGGGGGTGGCTGCGACACCGTGCAGGAGGACCGACAAGAGCACGGTGAAGGTCACCACCGCCCACAGCTCCCGGGCGGGGGCGGCGAAGTCGGCTTCACCCAAGGCGTAGGCGAGGTAGAAGAACGAACCAATGCCCCGTATGCCGAAGAACGCGATGGCGATGCGCTCCTTGCCGACGGCCCTGCCCCGCATCTGGACGGCCCAGCCGACGGCGGGGCGGATCAGCAGGAAGAGCACGAGCCCGAGAACGGCTCCGCGCCAGGTCAGTGCGGCGAGGCCACCGTCGGCGATGAAACCGCCCAAGAGGAAGAGGATGACGGCGGTGAGCAGCCTCTCGATCTGATCGGTGAAGGCGTGCATGACGCGGTGGTACCGGTGGGAGCGCTCGGAGTTGCGGATCGTGCAGGCGGCGACGAAGACGGCGAGGAAGCCGTAGCCGTGGAGCAGCTCAGTCACCCCGTACGCGGTGAAGGTGGCGGCCAGTGCGACGAAGCCCTCGCGGTGTTCGGAGAGCCGGACCGCCTTCCAGGAGGCCTGGAAGAACATCCAGCCGAGGAGCCGACCGACACCGAGCCCGACCGCCAGCCCTACCGCGCTGCGCACCAGGATGTCGCTCCACACCCAGTGCCAGAGCCCCTCCGTGGACCAGCCCGTCGCCGAAGCCGTGGTCAGGGCGATGGCGGCCAGGACGAAGGGGAAGGCCAGGCCGTCGTTGAGGCCGGCCTCGCTGGTCAGCGCGAAGCGGACCTCGTCCTCGTCGTCTTCATCGTCGGTCGGTTCTCCCACGCGTACTTCCGCGGCCAGGACCGGATCCGTGGGGGCGAGCGCGGCGGCCACCAGCAGGGCCACGGCCGGCGGCCACCCCACCAGCCACCCCGCCACGGCCGCGGTGAGCAGGATCGTCAGCGGCATGGCCAGGCCCAGCAGCCGCCACGTCGTCGACCAGGCACGCCGCCCCGGAGGCCGGTTGATGGCCAGACCCGCGCCCATCAGCGCGACCACGACACAGACCTCCGTCAGGTGCTCCACCACGCCCCGGTGCCGGACGGGGTCGAGCGTCGGCAGTGCGTCGAGCGGCAGCAGGAACACCAGGAACCCCGCTGTAAGGAACACCATGGGCAGGGACAGGGGCCGCTTCGCGAGGGCGGTCGGAAGCACCGCCGCACACAGCGCCCCCAGCCCCGCGCAGGCATACACCACGTCGATCCCGGTCAAACCCAGCAAGCCCGATCACCATTCCCATGCGAAACCCTCGTGAGGACCGCCTACCCGATCTTGGGACTTGCAGCCTCCGTACGCCCTGCCCCTTGAGCGCGCGATGACCGCCGGGACGCCGCGGAGGCGTACCGGGGTTTCCAGTGGCCACGGATGCGTGGGACCTGCACTCCGTGCGAGCGGCGGCCGCGCTGCCCGGCAGGCAGCCGAACGACGAAAGGGCGGAGCCCCCGGGGGGCTCCGCCCTGTGCGGCGAGCGTGTGCGAACGGGCGGGCCGCCGCCGGCGTCACGCCACCGGCAGGCCGGCCTGCTGGGCTCTACGCGGCTGCGGCGACCGGGGCCGAAGCGTCCGCGAGCGCGGCGACGGCCAGGGAGCGGGTGGACTGGACGTCCAGGCCGTCGGCGCTCGTCTGGGCCCCCAGCGTCCGGCGCGTTTCGGAGGTCGTCGCGACGACGGCCAGCGGTGCGCCTGCGGAGCGGCACATGCGGTGGGTCCGTACGACCGTACTCACCGCGGCCGTGCTCAGCGGCGCGTCCGAGAGGTCCAACAGGACTTTGTGGGCTCCCACCCCATTCGCCCCGCCCCCCCAGGGTTTCCCTGCCACGACGATCAGTTGTTCGTTCCGTGCCCTTGGCCGTGGGGGCCGTGCCAGTCGAGGCACAGGACGGTCGCGTCGTCCTTCGGCGGCCCTCCGTCGTAGGCGTCGCTGACCGCGCCGACCAGAGTGCGTACGACCTCGCGTGGATGCTCGGCCATGGTCTTGCGCAGGAGGGCCGGGAGGTCGACGGCTTCAGCGTCGCGTTCCTGCATGCCGTCGGTGTGGAGCAGGAGCCGGTCGCCGGGGCGCAGGTCGAGGTCCTGGACTGTGTGGGGGCGGGTGAGGGAGGCGCAGCCGAAGGGGAGGTTCACGGCCAGGCGCAGCTCGGTGACCGCTCCTTCGCGAAGGAGGAGGGGCCAGGGGTGGCCGGCGTTGACGAGCTGGGTGCTGCTTCCGTCGAGTGCGATGCGCAGGAGCTGGCCCGTTGCCATGGTCTGCCGGCCGTGGTCAAGGAGGGCTTGGTGGACCTGGCGGGCCTGCTCGGCCAGGTCTTCGCCGGCGCGGCGGGCGCCGCGGGAGGCGCTGACCAGCAGTGTGGCCATGAGGGCGGCATCCACGTCGTGGCCCATGGCGTCGGTGATCGACAGGTGCAGGGTGTGGGCGTCGAGGCTGTAGTCGTACGTGTCCCCGGCGATGGAGGACGCGGGAACCAGAGCCCCGGCGAGCGTGAACTGCGGCGCCTCGCAGGAAGCGGCGGTCGGCAGGAGCTGGCGCTGGATCTCCGCGGCCAGGCTGACGGTGGTGGTGCGGTTGCCCCAGTGGTAGAGATCGGTGAACCGCCGGTCGGTGACCAGGATGTACGCCAGCGCGTGCGCGGCCCCCTCCACCTGCACGAGTACCTCCGGCGTGACCTCGGGCAGGAACAGTTCCAGGACGCCGACGGTGTCACCGCGGTTCGTCACCGGCGCGAGAACCCGCTGTCCCTGCCCGCCGTTCGCCGCGAGCACCACCTTCTGGGAGCACAGGACCTCGTCGTACACGGTGCTGCCGGACAGCGGGACCTGGCGGGCGCGGTTTTCGTGCTGCGCGCCCGCCGTGTCGTGGACCCGCAGCAGACGGCGGCCCACGACGTCGACGAACAGGAACGATACGGAGCGCGCGTCGAACCGGTCGCGCAGGTTGCGGGCCACGACATCGAGGGAATCCACGGGCGCGGCCGCCTCCGCGGCCTCCAGAACCGAGGCCAGTGCCAGTCGGTCGCGCTCCACATCAGCCTCCATCGATCACGGACGACCCATCCGCCGACGCAGCGGAATCCACACTGTCCAGATAGTCGAAACTGGACATATCTCTTCCACGTATTCTCTCCCGCGCAGCGCTTCGGATGCACGGACGAGCATCTCCGGGTACGAACCCGGGCGCCGGCTCGGGCCGGAGGGTGCGCCCGGTACTCAGCCGTGTCCCCGAAGAGGGGGCAGGCGCGCGGCCACCAAACCGGGAGCTCGGGATTCGAACGTTTGAAAACCTCGGCGCGGTGCAGACGGGTGCTAACAACAGCTTTATTCATCGAGGTAGGAGAAGCGCATGGGCATCATTGCTTGGATCCTGATAGGACTGCTCGCGGGCTTCATCGCGAAGGCGCTGATGCCGGGCAAGGACCCGGGCGGCGTCATCATCACCATGCTCATCGGTGTCGCGGGCGGACTGCTCGGCGGCTGGCTCGGCAAGGTGATCTTCGGTGTCGACTCGATCGACGGGTTCTTCGACCTCTCGACCTGGATCGCCGCCATCATCGGCTCGGTCATCCTCCTCGCCGTCTACCGACTGGTCACCGGAAACAAGCGTCACCACAGCCACGCTTGAGCGACCCAGTCGCATTCCTACGGAGAAGGCTCCCCCTCACCTGAGGGGGAGCCTTCTTTCGGCCTGACGGCACACCCACCGGCTCTCCGGAGACGAGAGGGGCACGCGAAGCCAAATAGGCCGCTGCCCCGCCCCCCTTGCGATACTGACGCGATGACGGATACCGAACAACCGGCGGATCGGCGTTTGGAACGGGTCATCCTGGAACTGTTGGAGCGCCGCGGCCCGACCGCTTCGATTTGTCCCTCGGACGCTGCGCGAGCGGTCTATGAAGGGAAGGATGAGGGCTGGCGCGCGCTCATGGAACCGGTCCGCCGCGCGGCCCGTCGGCTGGCCGCGACTGGCGAGGTGGAGATTACCCAAGCGGGCCAACCAGTCGATCCGGCACGCGCCCGCGGCCCGATCCGTATCCGCCGCCCTCGCTGATCTCCGCCGGCTGAATCCATCAGTGTTGCCCTTGGTTGCGGCTCAGAAATTCAGTCGCACTCGGAGACGGCCGAGGCGGTCGCGGTAGAGAACAAGCGTGCCCACTGCGAGGCCGGGCAGTCCCAGGGGGAATGAGAACGCCACCGGTACGCCGAAGGCGACGGTTTGCTGGGCGACGGGCCGACGCCGCGCATCGGTGCCACCGGCGAGGTCCGCCGCCAGGACGCTCCGCCCTGCGAAATAGAGCAGCCATAGCAAGGGCAGCAGGCAAGACCAGGGCGAAATTACCGGAAAACGTTATCTCCAGGCGGCATGTCAGTTCAAGCTGGCTAAGACCCGGGAGAATCCGGGCATGGTGAACGAGTAGGTCTGGAGTGGAATACGCGCCATCCTTTAAATGGCCTTCCGTGCATTCGGCTAAGAGGTTGTCTCACGTGGACAGGTCTCTAAGCTCCTTGCAGCAGGTCGGGGCGGTGACCGTAGCTAACCACGGCTCCGCCAGTCGTTGTGGACCGTGTACGGGATCTTGAGCAGCCCATGGCAGGCTCGTGCCGCATGATCGATGATTTCGCGAAAGGCAACCTGCACAAGAGACTGCGGCGGGACCGTGAGGCGCTGCTCTGGAAGCTCGACGGCTTGTCCGAATACGACGCGCGCCGGCCTCTGACGGCGACCGGGACCAACCTCCTCGGCCTGGTCAAACACGTGGCCACGGTCGAGGCCAGGTACTTCGGTGAGGTCTTCGACCGTCCTTGTCCGGAGCCGCTGTGCCGGTGGCAGGACTCCGACGACAGCGATCAATGGGCGGCCGAGAACGAGACGCGTGGTCAGATCGTCGAGTTCTACCGGCGCACGTGGGAACACTCGGACGCGACAATCAACGAGCTTCCCCTCGACGCCCCCGGCCACGTGCCTTGGTGGCCGGAGCCTCATGCCGCCACGAACCTGTTCGCCATCATGGTCCATGTCCTCGGCGAGACCATCCGGCATGCCGGGCACGCCGACATCCTGCGCGAGGGCGTAGACGGCCGGACCGGAATGCGCGCCGAACACGAGCAGTCGATCGACGAGGAAGCCCGCGCAGCCTACTTCGCGAAGATCGAGCAAGCCGCCAGGATGGCCACACCAACCACCGCGTAGGGACTGTTCGACGACATGACGTGACACCCCGACTTCGCCGCGGTCGCCTCCGCGCTCGACATCACGGGCATCCGCGTCACCGACCCGGCCGATCTGCACGACAGCGTACGCAGGGCGTTCGCGACTCCGGGACCGGTCCTGCTGGACGTCCTGACCAACCCGGAGGAGGTGGCCGTACCGGCGAAGCCGACGGCCGGCCAGGGCTGGGGGCTTCGCCGTCGCCAAGGTCAAGGAGATCCTCTCGGGCGGAGAAGGCTGAGCTGTCCATTCGCGGGTAACCGCGCAACACGCGAGCGAGTGCGAGTAGAGCTCGAGGGAACGCCAAGAAAGGGCACCGAGATGACGATGGCAGGGATACGCGGCGACACGTCCGTCCCCACCGCAGAGGAGCTCCGCCGACAGGTCACCCGCACCTGCAAGGAGCTCGGACGTACGGTCACGGCGCTCGCCTCCAAGGCGGAGCAGTCCGCCGCCTTCAACAAACAGGTCGCACAGGTCACCGACCGGCTACGGGACACGGCGGCGCAGGTCGGCCACCAGCTCGGCCAGCTCGTGGACGAGACGGACCTCGACTCCGTACGGGGCAAGGCCGGCCGGGCGGTGAACGCGGCCCGCAGCAACCGCACTGCGCTGCTCACGGCCGCGGGCGTACTGGCCGTCCTGTTCGTCCGCCGGACCCGGCGGGCACGACGCGCGACGCAGAGCCCCGGGGGCGGCGGAGCCTGAACCGACCGTGTCCGGGGTGGGCTGGCCGCGTGGACTCCTGCTGTTTCAAACGGGCTTCACGGGTCAGGCGAGAAACGAATCTGCACGCGCGTGCGAGATCCGTAGTCGCGTTTGATCCGATGGGGGTTCCAAGGATGGGAAACGTGCCGCGTCTGCCCGGTCGTGCCGAGCACCACTGGTTGTGGCAGGAGGAAGCCGCCTGCCGGGAGCTGGGTTCGCGGCTGTTCTTCCACCACGCGGGCGAGCCGGGCCAGGACCGCGAACGGCGGGACGCGGCTGCCAAGGAGGTCTGCGCCCTGTGCCCTGTGCAGCGCGACTGCCTGCGGCACGCGCTGAAGGTGGGAGAGCCGTTCGGGGTCTGGGGCGGCCTCAGCGAACGCGAGCGGCGCCGGCTCGCGGCCACGAAGGCGGAGCGCTCGGCGCTGACGTCCACCGCTTGACCCAAGCCGTCAGCCCATACGTACTGCGGAAAGGGGTGCGGCCCCCACATCACGGGGCCGCACCCCTGTCCGCGGTCTCAACAGGGGCGGACCGGCTGCAGGTTGTGTACGTAGCGGGCCGAGACCCAGCCCTTCGAGCCGTGTAGCCGGTACCACACAGGTTTGCCGTCCACCCACCCATGGATTTCCGCCGCAGCGGCCAGGGAGCCTGCGAGTGCGGCCCCCGCCGCCATCGCGGCCAGGTACTGGACGCAGTCGTGGACCGAGCGGTACACCGTGGCCTGCAGGGCGACCAGCGCCGTGAACGGTGCGAACGTGGACACGGTCGGAGGCGGCAGGTAGCGGGCGATCACCCACGCGGCCACCGCCGCGACCACCGATTCGACCCCCAGGGTTAGTTAGTCCCGCTCACTTCCAGGGCCTCGTGCGACGCCCCGCAGGTATTCGATTCGTTCCGTGACGGCCGCCCGAATGCGGCCGGCTACCTCGCCCGGTCTGGGCACAGTCGATCACCTCGTCAGCCCGTGTTCCCCACCGCCCCGCATCACACACCGGTGGCCCGGAGGAGTCGGATGGTCAGGGGGCCGCAGCCTGCGGCGCGGGCTCCTTCTGGTTCCGTTCGATCTCGGCGCGTTCCTGTGCGATCTCTCGGGTGAGGAAGAAGTTCAGGACGGTGCGGATGGCCGCGATGGCCGCCAGCTGGCCGATCTCGGTGAAACTGGGGGCTATCGCCGTGCGCAGGACATCGCCCGCCAGCTGGAACTCAAGCCCCAAGACCAGGAAACGTCCGAGACTGAGGCGGATCTTGTTGAACTCGCCGATCAGGGAACGCCGGCGCAGACCGGTCGTGGCGAACCGGGCGAAGGCCCACACAGTGCCGGCGAAGATGATCAGTGCGCCGGCAGCCTCGATGACGTGCACCAGCCAGCCGATCATCTCCCGGACGCCGGACGCCGGACTCGGACAGCAACTCCCCTACGGCGTTCATGGATCCGCTCTTACCCGCGTGCACGCTCCTACACGAGCCGTCGCCGGCGTCTCCCAGCACACGACGGGCGCCAGAGGGAAGTCGGCCGTAGGTGCATGAAAGTGGGATGGCGAAGCATGCGGGAAGGATGGAATGCGTCATATACGACCAGGACTCGGGCCGCTCGGACCACGTGGAGTGTGAGCTGCCCGACGACGCCTGCTTCGCGGCACTCAAGCGACTACGGGACTTGGGTGAGGGCGAGTTCGCCTGGGTCCGGTTGGCGGACCCCGCGGAAGACGAACTGCTTCAGCTGGCCGAGGAGATGGGCTTGCACCCGCTGGCCGTGGAGGACGCCTTGCACGGCCGGCAGCGTCCGAAGCGCGAGCGGTTCGGGGACGTGCTGGCTGTAGCGCTGAAGACTCTGCGGTACGTGGAGGAGTGCGCAGCGGTGGAGACCGGCGACATCATGATCTTCGTGGGACCTCGCAGTGTGCTCACCGTGCGCCACGGACCGATCGATCCCTGTACCGAGGCTGCCAGTCGGCTGGACGCCGATCCGGATATGCTGCGTCCGGGCCCCTGGGCCGTGGTGCACGCGGTGCTGGACGTCGCCGTCGACGCGTACAGTGACGCCGCCCGCAGAGTGCGCGCCACGCTCAACCGGCTCGAGGACGAGGTGTTCTCGACTGACCGCGTCGACCACACCGAGCGGATCTACTCCCTCAAGCGAGAGGTCCGCGAGTTCCGTGACGCGGTACAGCCCCTCGTCCCGGTGGTCCAGGGCCTTCTGAGCGGCCCGGGCGAAGAGAAACATCAGCCGAAGATCATCCCGTACATCCGCGACGTTGCCGATCATCTGCACCGCACGGACATCGAGGTACGAACCCTGGACGAACTGCTGGACTCAGTCCTCGGCGCGCAGCAGGCCCGCGTGGGCACGTGGCAGAACGACGACATGCGGCGCATCTCGGCGTGGGCGGCGATCTTCGCGGTACCCACGATGGTCGCCGGCGTCTACGGCATGAACTTCGAGCACATGCCCGAACTCGGCTGGACCTACGGCTACCCCCTCGCCGTGGGCCTCATGACGCTCGCGGCAGGAGCCCTCTACCGGGCCTTCCGCCGCAACGGCTGGCTGTAGGAGTCGGCCGCTACGAGGCTCCGGGGCCTTCCCGACGTCCCTCGGGGAAGAACCCGGGCGCGGGCCGGGCACTGGCCGCCGCCGAGGCGCGGGGGCAATCCAGTCGCCTCTGAAAAGAAGGCCACCGGCTACTCTCGTGCCTTCGCTGACATGAGTGGCCCTGCGCTGGATCGGCGCGAGGTATGACACGCACACCGACACCCGGCAGCGGCCAGGAGCGCGGGAACCGGCCGCGAGAGTACGCCTGGACCAGACCCGCGGGTGGAGGAGTGGGCGCCTGACCGGCCCACCGAGCTGCCGAAGCGGTCGTGGAAGGCGGTGCTGCGCGGCACCGTGGAGGAGTTCAAGGACGACGAGCTCGCCGACCGGGCCGCGGCGCTCACCTATTACGGGGTCCTGGCCCTTGTCCCCGCCCTGTTGGTGCTGGTGTCCTTGCTGGGCATCGCGGGGGAGTCGGCGACGAAGCGGGTCCTGGACAACCTGCAGAAGCCGGCTCCCGGTTCGGCGCGGGACGTGGTCAGCGACGCCGTGCGGCAGCTCCAGGGCCATGCCGGGGTTGGCTCGTTCCTGGCGGTCGTCGGCCTGGTCGTCGCCGTGTGGTCGGCGTCAGGCTATATCGCCGCGTTCATCCGTACCTCGAACGCCGTTTACGACATGCCCGAAGGCCGCCCCGTGTGGAAGGTCCTCCCGCTGCGCCTGGCCCTCACCGTCACGCTGATGGTCCTGGCCTGCGCCAGTGCGCTGATCGTCGTCTTCTCCGGGTCGCTGGCCCGGCAGGCGGGCTCCGCGCTGGGGGTGGGGGACACGGCTCTGGCCGTGTGGTCGATCGCGAAGTGGCCGGTGCTGGTCCTCCTCGTCACGATCATGATCGCGATTCTCTACTGGGCCGCGCCGAACGCGAAGGGCCGCGGCTTCAAGTGGGCCGAGTGGACAGCCCTGGTCTCCGGCTAGGTCCGGGAGAAGGCAGAGCAAGCCGCCCAGCTTCTGGAGGACAAGACGCCCGACCCGCGCCTGGCGAAGGCCGAACAAGCTGCAACCGTCGCACGCGTCAACCGCACTCCGCCCCTCGCGGCAGGAGCCGCCGATGAAGACGTCCAAGATCGCCTACAAGCCGGTCGGTTGGCCCCTCGGCGCCGTGAGCGCGGGTGCCGCGTTCAAGCAGGTCTGGAGGGTCCTCGAAGGCGAGGGCGACGCTCCGACGCCACCGACGAGGACTGGCCCTAGAAGCAGATCCTGCTCGCCGCGGCCATCCAAGGCGCGACCTTCGCCTTGGTCAAAGCCTCGGCCCACCGGTCAGGAGCGGTGGCCATACGGCGCCTGACGGGCACCTGGTCGGGCTGACCAGAGCGATGGTGGGGCCATTTTCCCCGAGCGTGTCGGCCCCACCGGCGTGGTTACGTCCGAGCGGTGAGGTTGCACGCTGCCTTCCTCGATCAGCGCCGCCCTTGCGCGTTGCCCGCGTCCAGCCTTCAAACAGGCCTCGCAGCACACCCGGCCCGAAGACGTAGCCGAGGCCATCCCCTGCGGCGACGACGTGGACGCTTTCGTTGAGGCAGTACGTCCGTACGCGGAAGCGAGGTTCGCCGAGGTTGCCCTCGTCCAGATCGGCGGCGACTGGCAGGAGCCGTTGCTGGTGTGGACCGAGGCCGAACTGCTGCCCGCACTACGGAACCCGTGAGGCGGCCCGACCGCGAACGGCATCCGCGTGAACCCGTGCGCCCGGCTGGTCAGTCCAGCCGGATGGCCAGCAGGCAGGTGTCGTCCTCATGGGTTTCCGGCGTGTACGCGGCCATGATGCGGTCGAGGGCCTTCTGAGCGGTGAGGCCGTCGCACGCGACCAGCTCCGTGAGGAGGGCGTCGACGCCCGTGGTGATGTCCTCGCCGCGCCGTTCGACCATGCCGTCGGTGTAGAGCAACAGGAGGTCGCCTGGCCGGAGCACCAGGGTCGCCGTGGCGTACGCGTAGCCGGGCAGCATGCCGAACAGCGGCCCCCGATGGCCGGTGTCGAGCGCCGTCGCCAGGCCGTCGCGCAGCAGGAGGGGTGCCAGATGGCCGGCGCAGGCCCAGCGGAAGTTGCGCCGGGCGTCGACGTGCCCGATGATCCCGGTTGCGGTCTGGGCCGCCGGGTCGCCGCACAGGAGTTCGTTGAGCCAGGTGGTGAGCTGGCCGGCGTGGGTTCCCGGAGCGTGGGCGAGTCCGGCCAGGGCGTGCCGCTGCTGAGCCATCCGGGCTACGGCGCCCAGGCCGTGACCGCAGGCGTCACCGATGGCGATGAGGCCGCGGCCGTCAGGGAGCAGCCGGCACTTGTACCAGTCGCCGCCGACGGCGGCCTCCGATTCGGCGGGAACGTAGGCCGCTGCCACGGAGAGCCCGAGCCCGGCGAGCTCCGCCGAGTGGGTGGGCATCAGCGCCTCCCGCAGTACCGAGGCCACCCGCCGCTCGGCGGCCGCTTCCTCGCGCAGGTGCTCCGACTGGCGGCGGGTCGCCGCGAGCCGCTGCCGGCTGCGGACCTGCGTCGTGAGGTCGCGGGCGATGAGGTGCACCGACCACACGAGCCCGTCCGTGGAGAGGACGGGGCGGCCCACCAGGTGCAAGGTCCGGATCTCGCCGAACACACTGAAGCGGACCTCGACTCCGGGCGGCTCCTCGCCGTCGAGCAGACCCGTCAGCAGCTTGCCGAAGCGGGGTACGTCCTCCAGCAGGACGGCGTCACAGAGTTCCGGCAGCGACAGGGGCCGCGCCGCATCGGTACGGAAGAGCGAGCACAGGCCCTCGGACCAGACGGTGTCGCCCGACAGCAGGTCCCAGGTGCCCCAGCCCATGGACGCGATGTACTGCGCGTCACGCGACAGGAGCTCCGCACGGTCGTGGGCGGGCCGCCAAGTCGCCAGTACGTTGTCCCCGCAGGAGGCGGCCTCGTAGAGCAACTGCGTGCGGTGCAGGCCGTCCCCGCGCCGCTCCGTGTAGTCCACCGCCAGTGCCTTCAGGGCCCGCCCCGTCCGCAGCACCCCGGCCAGCGCGTCGACCAGACCGCCGGCCGCGGCCCCCGGCTGGACGTCCCGCAGCTTGCTGCCCACGTGCCGGTCCGGTGACTCCAGCCACCGGGCCGGCCGGACGTGGTTTCCCGCCCGCACGGTGAAGTCCACGGTTTGGCCGGCGTCGTCGCGGACGGGCACGAGCAGCGCCGCTGACACGGGGATGGCGGGCAGCGTGGCGCATACGCATGCCCATGGATCGTGGCCCTCCGGCCCGTCGCCGCAGGAGTGCCCGGGGCCGTCGCCCCCGCCGCAGGCGCAGGTCTGCGGCGGGCCATCCGCCGGAGCGGACGCGGACACTCCTTCGTCCGGCCGCACGCCCGCGGCACTATCGACGGCCTTGCGCAGGGCGGCGACCTCACGCGCGAGGAGTTCCTTCAGCGAGCCCGGGTCCTGCGGGATCAAAGGCGGCATCGTTCCTCACAGGGAAGCGGACGGAATGCGGACTCTCTGGGACCTTGTCACTGTTTGCCTCCGTCGGCCGCCCGTCTCCAGAGCCCGCGGTCTCGCGGTTCCCTCGATCGGTCCAGTGGGGTGGGGGCGGAGCAGGGCACACGCATGTAGCTGCGCAGCTGCCCATCCTGGGGGCCTGCCGTTGTCCTGCGTGTCTGCTCTGATCGATGTGCGCCCCGAGGCGACGACGGGCCACGTCCTCTTTCTTTCCCGCTTCTTATGACGGCGGTGACCCGTACGTGGTGCAGGTGTAGTTCCTGGACGGCGCTAGCGTCCTGGCGCTATGGCACTTCGACCGGCAGATGCTGGCCGAGGGGCTCCGCCGTCCGGTGGGGGAGGGCGATGTTGCAATCCGCCCCCTTGGTCGGTACCGGCCTGGACACCCGGGCCGTGTCCCACCTACGAGCCGCCTCTCCTGCGCCGCTCGCGCATCCTCGACGGCGACAGCCGGTGCAGCCACCTGCGGACACCGGAAGCCCAAGGGCAACCGGTCCTTTGACCGCTTGCGCTGCACCGCCGACGGCGGTACAGCGCAAGCACCCTGCCTCTAGGGGCATCAGGTCCGCACAGCAGTGCCGCCGTGGGCGGCCGCGCATCGTCGCCAAACCGTGTGAGAAGGCCCTGCAGGACGGGGACGAGCGGCTGGACCGCGTCACGGAACTCCCTGATCGTCATCGAGGTGCTGCTGCCCCACGGCAACACGCCTGCCGCGCCTACGGACCGCCCGGCGCCCGCCCCGGGCGAGGGGCCAGGGGTCAGGGGCGGGGCACCACCACCATCTCTCGGGTCGGTGTGCCGGCCGGGGCTCGACCGGATCGGGCGTGCTCGTCAGGCCGCTTCGGCGGCGAACATCCAGTGGTGCTTCTCCAACTCGCCGGTCAGGGCGATCAGGAGGTCCTGGGTCACCGGGTCGGGCTGGTCGGTTGCCGCGATGCGCTCCCGCATCCGGGTGATCACAGTGCTGAGGGAGTCGACGAGGATGCGTACGGCATCCACGTCCCTGACCCAGCCCTCCGGTACGCCGCTGAACGCACTGGCCGATGCCACTGTGGAGGCCCGGCCGTCAGGGGAGATCCCGAGGGCCGCGGCGCGCTCGGCCACGACATCAGAGTGAGTTCGGGCCGCGGCGACGACCTCGTCGAGCTGGAGGTGCACGGAACGGAAGCGGGGGCCGACCACGTTCCAGTGGACCTGCTTCGCGACAAGCGACAGGTCGACCAGGTCCACCAGGGCACCCTGCAGCGCATCACCGACGACCTTGAGGTCGGCTTCCGGCAGGGCGTTATTGACTACGGACACAGCTGTGTCTCCATTCCTCGGTGTAGATGGATTCGAACTCACTGCCATCTACCCGGTGATCTTCGGGTGAACCTGTCCGCTAGGCCATCTGATCAGGGCCTTAAGGCCGCTGGCCCGGTGTCTGAGGGCCCGGTCGATGTCCATCTCTCCGCCGACGGACACGATCACTCGCTGCTTTTGCGCGTGCGCTTCAGCGGGTGGCACGCGGTCCCGCGCATCGTCCGATCCACTGTCCGGCCGGCCGCCAAGGACGAAGGCGTGGGACGAACCGCCTGATCCCGGGATCGCCCCACCCCGCTTGCCGCTGCGCATGCGGAACTCGTCGCGGCGGATCCTGCGGCCGGGACGACTGTGACCGGTGTCGCCGCTCGCTGGGGATTCGCGCACCAGGGCCGGTTCGCCGCCGCGTACAGGCAGGTGTATGAGGTGGCTCCATCGGTCACCCTCGGTACCCGGTGATCGCGGCGGGCGGTCTCACAGCATCGGCGCCGGCCTATCCGGCCCGTCGGCCTCGAGTTCGGTGATGTCGAAGACGGTGTCGGCGCCCGTGATGTTCAGCAGGCGCGACATCTGTGGCGCCGGGTTGGCGAGGGCCAAGGCGCGCCCGCTCTCCACGCACATCAGGCGCCCCTGCAGCAGCGCGTTGAGTCCGGTGGAATCGCAGAAGGCGAGCCCGGCCAGGTCGACGACGACGCGCGCGGGGGCGCCGGTGCAGGCCGCCGACAGCACCGCGCGGAGAGCGGCGACGTGGCCGAGGTCCATGTCGCCTGACAGGTGATCAGGGTGGCGTCGGGGAGGGTGAGGACGGTGACGCTCTGGGGCACTGGGGCGTCCGTGGGGTTCACGCCACCTCATTCGGATGCGGGCACGGAAGCTTGGTGCGGCAGCGGCGCGATCTGTTCTGCTCCGCCCATATGCCTGACTCGACCGGAGCGGCATCAGAAGCAGTGGGCAGCCCCGGAAACGAAGGAACGCACGCTGCTTCGTTTGGCGGACTGGGCGGCGGAGGCCCGGCCCGGCACGGCGCCGCAGAAACGCCGGGCAGTGACGCGCCGACGGCGGCTCATGGCTTGACGGGGTCCACCCGATGGGAGCCCCCTGCCGTCGGCGAGAGGTGGTAGACGGCGAAGGCCCGGTCGATTACGGCCATGGCCACGTTCCGGACGTGGACACCACCCGCCGTCATACCGTGTTCGGTGCCCAGGTGGGCGTGACCGTGCAGGGCCAGGTCGGCGCCGGCCGAGTCGATCGCCTCCGCCAAGTGGTAGCTGCCCAGGAAGGGGTAGATCTCCAGCGGCTCGCCCGCGAGGGTGTCCGGCACCGGTGAGTAGTGAGTGAGGGCGATCCGCAGTGCGGCGCCCCCTTCGTCGAGTTGGCGCAGAGTCCGCTCGAGGCCCTCCGCGCGTGTACGGCTGTGGCGCATGAACGCCTTCATCTCCGGTTCGCCGAACTCGCTGCCGCTGCGCCCGGCGAAGCCCCCGCCGAAACCCTTGGTCCCGGCGATGCCGACCCGCGTCCCTCCGAGGTCGAGGAGAGCGCCGTCTCCCTCCAGGACGTGCACGCCGACGTCGGTGAGCTGGCGGGCGACCGCTTCCTGCTGGTCGCTCTGGTAGTCGTGGTTCCCGAGTACGGCCACCACGGGCACCGCCAGCGCGGCCACCTCGCCGGCCACCACCCGGGCCTCCCGTTCCGTGCCGTGCCGGGTGAGGTCGCCGGCCAGGAGGAGCAGGTCGGCGCAGTCGCCGAGGGTGTCGAAAGCAGGCCTCAGCCGGCCGGCGCTGTCCGGCCCGAGGTGGATGTCCCCCACCGCCGCCACGCGGATCACGACAGCACCTCCGGGTGGTCCGGCGCGCCGCTGTGGCTGACGGTGATGTCCCCATACCAGTCCGTCCCCGCGAGTTCCTCCGCGGCGATCCGCAGCACGGCCTCACGGCACTCCTCGTCGGCCACCCGACCCCGGACGACGGCTCGGGCCCCATGCGCGTCGACCCGTATGCCGAGCTCGGCGACGTCCTCGCGCGCCAGCCGATCTCGCAGGTGCTCGATCCTGTACTCGACGTTCTCCGAGTGTTCGGCGTGCCCGGCGTTCGTCATTGCGCGTCCTCCGTCACATCGGCGCGTTCGATGACGCGGAGCCGGTCGAGGAGGTGGAAGAAGGCATCGGGCAGCGGAGCCGATCGGTGATCCCGGTCGAGTCGCTCCCAGTCGATCTGTTCGCGCAGCATCCTGGCCATGGGCAGCAGGTCGCCGAAGTCGCAGTAGTGCTCACAGAGGGCGGCGAGCCGGCTCTCCATGAGGTCGGTGGGAGCCAGGACCGGCATCCAGACCGAGTCGACCGCCTTGACGCTCGCCCGCTCCAGCAGCGCGGTGTCCACGGGGCGTCGGGCCAGTTCGAAGATCAGATCGATCTCCTCCCCACCCGACCGGCCCTTGACCAGCCAGTCCTCCGGCGCTCGGCGCATAGTGATGCCGCCGCCCTCCAGGGCTTTGATCGCCGCGTCGGCGTCCTCGGGGCGGACGCAGAAGTCCGTGTCGTGCTGGAATCCGGCCGAGAGACCATGAGCGAAGGCTGCCACGCTGCCGGCGAGCGCGAAGGGCAGGCCGGAGCCCTTCAGCAGCGCGGCCACCTGTTTGGTGGTTTCGAGGATGGCCTGGGTGTGGTCCTCGGGAAGGGGTCCGTCCTCCGGTGCCGCGTGGCCCAGAAGATCGGACGGGGGGACCGCCCCCGGTACGGGGACATCGGCATGCGTCACGGAACGCCTCACTCTCACTCGAGGTGCAATCTTCGGCAGGGAGCGCCTAACCCGTCCGGTGCGGGTCAAACTCCCGGTCTCACCCCCGCCGGGCGCCCGGTGTCCATCGCGTCCGGCCGCTGTGATGCCGTACTGGGCGCGCCTCGTCTCGAGCCCCCCGGCCAGCTCGCGTCGACGAGTCCGCCGGCGGCGGCTCCCGGCTGGACGTCCCGCGGCTTGCTGCCCACGTGCCCGTCGGGTGGCTCCAGCCACCGGGCCGGACGGACGTGATTCCAGGCCCGGACAGTGAAGTCCACGGTCCGGCCGGCGTCGTCCGGTGCGAGGGCGCCCGATCGATCGCCCGCGATGTTCTGGCGGGGGCAGCGCGGGGGAGTACCTGCTGAAAGACGTGCTGCTGATCGCATCCGACCTGGTCTCCCACGCGGACCGCCACGCCGGCGGCGTCAGCGACTTCCACGTGTGGCACCTCGCGGGCTGTGTCGCGGCCGAAGTGTCCGACAGATCCTCGTTGTTCCCCGGCACGCCGGAAACACCCCTGGGAGCGTTCTGGTATGGCAGCCGGCGCAGCGCACGGCGCAAGCCCCCTGCTCAGCCGGCCCAGCAGAATGCCGCGGCGCAGGCGCGCCAAGACTCCTGGCAGACGCCCGACGACGGTGCAGGCTCGACACCGCGCGTCTAGGCCGTCTCTTTCGGATCCTGCCGAGCCCGCGCTCACGAGCGTGCACGGGCTGCGGCCGCGAACACGTCGTACGTCCGCAGATCCAGCCAGGAGGGAGCGGAGCAGTCGTGGCAGTACCCCTGGTCGCGGTCGACAACACCGTGATCGGGTACCTCCGTGGGCGTGTCGACGCGGGGCCGGCCTCGACGGTGCACGCAGCCGTCGCCGGAGGGGGCACCGCCGCTGCCGGCCCTGCCGACGTCCAGCCCGCGGTGGAATCCGGGGGACGGACGATGCCGGTACCGACGGTCTGGCCGACGGCGGCGCAGAACCGGGCCCGGTGGGACGGAGCTGAGCCCGTGGGCCAGCCCGGGGGCCGAGTGCGGGCACTTCAGACGTTGTGAGAGCGGGAGTCCGATGCGGTGAGGAAAATCCGGCCCTCGGGGTAGGCGAGGGTTCGACCAGTCACCGCACGGAGGAGATGGACCCAGATGACAACCTCATTGCTCGAAGCCGTTGACATCCAGGCGCCGGTGTCCGTGAGCTGGAACCTGTGGCAGGACGTCGAGCGCTGGCCCTCGTTCCTTACCCACGTCCAGCACGTACAGCGCGTCGACGGGACCACATTCGTCTGGCAGGTCTCACTGCCCGGGGCGCACAAGGAGTTCGTGGCCGAACTCACGGAAGTGATTCCTGAGGACCGCATCGCCTGGCGCACCACCGAAGGCGTTCATCACGCGGGCGTGGTCACCTTCCACCGGCTCAGTGACACGCACAGCCGAGTGACCCTCCAGATCGAGTACGACCCGGCCGGCTTCGTCGAGCACTTGGGTGCCCTCACCAACCTTGATGCTGTCCTGGCCAACTATGACCTGGGTCAGTTCCAGACCATGGCCGAACGCGAAGCGGCAGAATCCTGACCTCCGTGTCCGGGGCATGCGTGACGGATCAGCCCGCCTGCAGCCCCGGCCACCCGGCGGCCTCGCCGCGTTCCACCAGCCCGCACCGCGGGCCGCATGAAAATGGGGCAGGAGGGGGCGGCCCGTGGTGAGCAGGCGCGAGCCTTGGACCACCGAGGAGTCCGGCACCTCCACTCGGGCGCGATCGGGGCCGTCCTCGCCGATGTCACGGTCCCGGGCCCGGCGTACTTCGATGCGGGTGCGGGCGGGGGAGGAGATCGCTGATTCGGACACGGTGTAGGCCGCCGCACATCGCGGGCTCGACAAGCCCGCGGCAGGGTTGCGTGGTCCTTGCGCCGCACGATCGTGGTGCCGCGCCCGTGAGGCTTAGCGACCACCTCCTGCGGAGTGGACGTACCAGGCTGCCAGCGCGGTCACGATGCCCATGGTCATGGTCAGCAAGTACACCGCCGCGTTCGCTCCGAGCGACAGGATCCCCACGACGCCGATGACGGTCGCCAGTGTTCCGGCGAACAGCACGAGGTAGGCGCAGACCAGTGCCGGGGAGGTGTTGCCCTTCATCGGTGGCTCCTTGACGGCCTGCTCGACGTGCGCCTGGGCCTTTTCCGTACCCGACATCAGGACCTTTTCGTGTACTACCGGATTGGTCGTGAGGCTCTCGTGCTCCCGGTCGCCGCCCGCAAACCCCTCGATCCTCCCGAGTGGTGTGCCGGCCCAGGTAGGGGGAGGGCGATAGTTTCCCTACCAGAGGTATTCGGGGTGGAAGCGGGAAAGCGGGACAAAGGATGTTCGTCAACGCGCCGCGTGGCGGCAGATAGGCAGGTAGGCCGCGTGCTCATCGACCTTTCCGGGAAGACCGCCCTGGTCACCGGCTCCACTCAGGGCATCGGCGCGGCGATCGCGGCCGGGCTGGCCGCGGCTGGGGCCGGTGTCGCCATCAACGGCCGGAGCGAAGCGTCCGTTGACGAGGCCGTGACCCGGCTCGGAGTTAATGGTGGCACGTTCATCGCCGCGCCCGGAGACATTGCGACGGACGGCGGCGCCGAAGCCGTCTTCGCTGCGGTCCCGGACGTCGACATCCTGGTCAACAGTCTCGGCATCTTCGGTTCTCGGCCGGCCCTGGAGATCGAGGACGCCGAGTGGCGCCGCTATTTCGACACGAACGTCCTTACGGCCGTGCGGATGATCCGGCACTACCTGCCGGGCATGGTCGAACGGTCCTGGGGCCGGATCCAGAACATCGCCAGCGACTCGGCCGTGGCGATCCCCGCCGAAATGATCCATTACGGCATGTCGAAGACCGCCCTCCTCGCCGTGTCCCGAGGCTTCGCCAAGGAAGCTGCGGGCACGGGGGTGACCGTGAACGCCGTCATCGCCGGGCCCACGCACACGGGAGGCGTGGAGGACTTCGTACACGAGCTCGTGGGCGCAGACCTTCCCTGGGACGAGGCGCAGGGAAGGTTCATGCGCGAGTACCGGCCGCAGTCGCTGCTCCAGCGGCTGATCGAACCCGAGGAGATCGCGAACATGGTGGTCTACCTCAGCTCCCCCTTCGCCTCTGCGACGACGGGCGGGGCGGTTCGGGTCGACGGCGGCTATGTGGACTCCATTCTGCCCTGACCCCAGACCTGCCGCGGGGCCAGCCGGAGCGGTCCCGGCACCGCGCCGTGAGGAGTGCCGGGACCGTGGCTCTCAGCCTGTGAAACGGTCCGGGTCGGGGCCGGTCCGTTCGTCGCGGTTCAGCGCGGAGATCTCGCCCACGTCACCCTCGGTGAGTTCGAAGTCGAAGAGGTCGAAGTTCTCCTCGATGCGCGCGCGGGTCACGGACTTGGGGAAGATGATGTCCCCGCGCTGCACGTGCCAGCGCAGCGTCACCTGGGCGGCCGACTTGCCGACGCGCTCCGCTATGCGCTGGATGGCCGGGGCGTCGAGCACCTTGCCCTGGGCGATGGGAGACCAGGCCTCGGTGGCGATGTCGTGCTCGGCGCCGTAGGCCCTGACGTCATCCTGGGTGAGGTAGGGGTGAACCTCGATCTGGTTGACGGCGGGTACCACCAGGCTGCCTTCCAGTAGTCGTCGCAGGTGGTGGGGCTGGAAGTTGGAGACGCCGATGGCCTTGGCCCGTCCCGAGCGGTAGATCTCCCCCAGGGACTTCCAGATCTCCACGGGGTCGCGACGGGTGGGCAGCGGCCAGTGGATGAGGAAGAGGTCGAGGTGATCGAGGCCCATCACGTCCAGACTGCGGTCGAAGGCCCGCAGGACGTCGTCGTGCGTGTGGACGTCATTGGATAGCTTGCTGGTCACGAAGACGTCGGCACGGTCGAGGCCCGAGTCGAGGACCGCCCGGCCGACCTCCCTCTCGTTCCCGTACATCTGTGCCGTGTCGATGTGGCGGTAGCCGACCTCCAGCGCGGCCAGTGTCGTGTCCCGGGTCTCCTCGGGCGGGATCTGGAAGGTGCCGAAGCCCAACTGGGGTATCTGTACTGCATTGTTGAGGGTGATTGCGGGTACTGCGGTCACGTGTGCTCCTGACGTCGCCGGTGGCATTGACATCCGTACCGGTACTGGCTGGGAGGGCGGGAAGGCGCGGGAGACGGCCGTATCGCTCAGCCGGCGATCCCGCTGAGTGCCGCCCCGGGAGGAAGGATCCGGACGAGCTTGCGGTTCGCGAACTCACGCATGCCGAGATCGGCGAGCTCGCGGCCGTAGCCGGACCGCTTGATGCCCCCGAACGGCAGGTCGGGCTGGGTCGAGGTCGGGTGGTTGACCCAGACCATCCCGGTCTCGACGCGCTCGGCCACCCGACGCCCCCGTTCCACGTCCGCACAGAACACGGACCCGCCGAGGCCGTACTGGCTGTCGTTGGCCAGGGCCACGGCCTCGTCCTCGTCGGCGACCCGGTAAACGACCGCGGCCGGCCCGAAGAGCTCCTCGGCGTAGGCGCGCATGCCCGGCTTGACGCCGGTGAGGATCGTGGGTTCGACGAAGGCGCCCGGTCGGTCGATCCGGTGGCCGCCGGTGACGAGTTCCGCACCCTGCTCCACCGTCTCGCGGATCTGTTCGACGAGGTCCGACGCGGCCCGCTCGGAGGAGAGGGGGCCGAGGGTCGTCGCCGCGTCGGCGGGGTCGCCCGGCCGCAAGGCCTCGAACGCGTGGCGCATGCCGGCCACGAAGTCCTCGTAGACCTCGTCCAGGACGATGAACCGCTTCGCGGCCACGCAGCTCTGCCCGGTGTTCGCCATCCGGCCCGACACGGCGGCGGTGACGGTGCGCTCCAAGTGGTGCCCGTCGAGGACGATGAAGGCGTCGCTGCCGCCCAGTTCCAGGAGGCTGGGCTTCAAGTTCCGTCCGGCCCGTCCGGCGATCACCGCCCCCGCCTTCTCGCTGCCGGTCAGGGAGGCTCCGCGGACGATCGGGCCGTCGATCAGGCGCCCGACCTCCTCGTGACTCACGAAGAGGTTCGTGTAGACGCCCTCGGGTGCGCCCGCGTCGTGGAACAGTGACTCCAGGGCGAGCGCGGACTGCGGGCAGATGCCGGCGTGCTTGACGAGCACGGCGTTGCCCAGCACCAGGTTGGGCCCGGCGAACCGGACCACTTGGTAGAGGGGGAAGTTCCACGGCATGACGCCCATCAGCACGCCGATCGGCTCGGTGACGAGGTACGCCTCGCCCTCGGCGACGTCGAGCGGTTCGGCGGCGGTGAACTCGGGCCCCCGGCGCGCGTAGTACTCGAGGATGGACGCGGCGAGGTCCACCTCTCCACGCGCCTCGGCTATGAGCTTGCCCATCTCCAGGGTGATGAGCCGGGCCAGTTCCTCCTTGCGTTCCCGCATCAGGTCGGCCGCGCGTCCGACGACGGCCGCGCGTTGTGCGATCGGCCGTCCTCGCCACGCCTCGTACGCCTCGGCGGCGAGGTCGAGCGCGACGTCTACCTCCTCACCCTTGACGGCCGGGAACTCGGCGAGGGTTTCGCCGGTGTACGGGTTGACGGTCGCGAACGGGCTCTTGGGTGAATCCGACATGGAACCTCCGGTGGAACAGATGCGGTGTGCGAGTTCGAATGCGTTTGAGGGGGCGGGGTCTCGCGGCCCTGGGGGAGTGGGGGCGCGAAGCAGGAACGGCGCTCCGCGTCCTTCGGCGGCCTCGACGGCTCAGCGGCCGCGCCGGCCGGCTACGAGCCGGTAGAGCAGCAGGAGCACGACCGAGCCCGCCACGGCCGCGATCCAGGTCGAGAGGTGGAAGAACCCGTTGATCGACTCGACGCCGAAGATGACCTTTCCGAGCCATCCTCCGAGCAGACCCCCGACGATGCCGATGATCATCGTGATCAGGCAGCCGCCCGGGTCACGGCCGGGGGTGACGGCTTTGGCGATGGCTCCGGCCAGCAGGCCGAGCAGGATCCAGGCGATGATTCCCATGGTGATCTTTCTATGGAGGAGCACGGGCACTCGTGAAGGTGACCGGGATAAAAGGGTTCAAACCTGCCTTTCTCCTATCTCCGGAGGCTCCGTCCGGGGTAGTGCGACGAAGCTGGACGACCGTCGTGTTGCCCACCGCGACGAGCGGTACGGCGATCACGGCGCCGGCGATGCCCGCCGCCAGACGGCCGGCCGCGACGGACAAGATGACGGCCAGTGGGTGCACGGGACGGCCCGGCCGAGGATGAACGGCTGCAGGACGAGTCCTTCGAGCTGTTGCACCGCCAGGGGGATGAGGAGTACGGCGAGCGCGGTGACTGGCCCGCAGGCCACCAGCGCGACGAGGGCGGCCAGCGCTCCCGAGGCCACGGCGCCCGGGAGGGGGACGAACGCGCACAGGAAGACCAGCGCCGCCAGCGGCACCGCCAGTGGTACGTCCAGGAAGTACAGGCCGAGCCCGATGAAAAGGCCATCGATGAAGGCCACGGCCACGGTGCCACGCACGTAGGCGGCCAGGGTGCGCCACGCGTACGGGGACGCCGCCTCGGCGAGCCTCCCGGCGGCGGGGACCAGCCCGAGTACCCAGCGCCAGACGCGGGGCCCGTCGTAGACCAGGAACAGGGTGGAGAAGGCCGTCAGCAGGGCTCCGATCAGGAACTCCGCCACGAAGGTTGCACCCGGCAGGCCGGTCGCGGCGAGCTGTGAGGCGTTGGATCCGACGGCGTCGCTCAGGCTCTGGGCTGCCTGCTCGACCTGCTCGTCCGTGACGTGGAGGGGGCTGTGCAGGGCCCAGAACCGTAGCTGATGGATGCCGTCCTGGAGGCGACGTCGTCGGAGTTGGCGACGACCTGCCAGACGACGAACCAGCCGATCAGGGTCACCACCGAGAACCCGGCCACGATGACGAAGGCGGCGCCGAGACCGCGGTGGAGGCCGGAGCGTTCCAGGCGGCCTGATAGGTGGGATGCCCCTCGGAGCTGTCGTGGCCAGCTCCTGAATCGAAGCCGTACCGCCGCCTCGGCCGGGGCAGGCCCGGGGCCGCCCGACTTGCGGCAGCGGTTTGCCGAAAGCCGGGTACGCAGGGGTGGAGGGGCAGCGGCAGGGGCCGCTGCGGACCTCGCCCAGGCGGCCGTCCTGTCCCTCCTCGTAGCGGATCTGCTCCTTGCGCACGGTGTTTCGGAGACTTCCTTCTGCTCGGTGACCTCCTCGGTCTCCAGGCGCACCCGCTCCACCGGCACGGTTTCCTTGCGGGTCACCCCCGCTCGGCGTGCTGAGTGACCTCCGTCTCCGCTTCGCCGGGTCGCCGCCCAACCCCTCCCCTTCGCGGACGGGCTCGCGCACGACCCGTACCTCCTTGTGGCTGATCGGGACGGTTCTCGGTCACGACGACGCTGCGCCGTGTCGTTGCCGTGCCCCTGCGAGCCTGCCACCCGGGCCGCGCCCGGACCCGAGAGGTTCTGGACGCGGCAACGGGGCGAGGCACTCACCGACCGGGCCGTCCAGCTCGGCATCCCGATCCTCCTCCGCCGTGTCCACCAAGTGAGCCAGTACGTCAACCACGTCACGGCGGACGGGATGGCCGCCCGCTCTCTTGCGGCAGCGGACGGACTGCACTCACCGACCCGGCGGGCGCTCGGCCTGAACGAGCGGCCGAGGGCCGGCGGCCACGCTGTTGGTGTCCCGCCTCGGCACGGCGGGCCGCACCCCCCCTGCGGGACACGGGTCCGCTCCGCCGGCAGGCTCGCTTCCGGGTGGCCGGGCGGGTCTTATCCGTGGGCGACGCCGCCGGACACGTCGACGCCCTGACGGGCGAGGGACTCGCCCTGGCCCTGACGGCCGCCGCCGAACTCGTGCGCTGCCCGCGCGAAGGGCGCCCCGAGGCCTACGAAGACGCGTGGCGCCGACTCTCCCGCACCTATCGCGTACTGACCAAGTCCTTGCTGTGGGCCCGCAACCAGCCTCGCGTGAGGGCTCGGCGCTGCCGGGGATTCCCCCTCATCCCTGGGGAAGCTGACCAACCGGGCGTGGAGGCACGCGCTTTCGCGGTCCTGGGCTGGTCGTGCGAACCCGCATGTTGCACCGGACTTCCGGCTCGCTGTTTGGGCTCCGTCGAGCGGGCCAGACGGGAAGGGAACGCGCATTCGAACGCGGTGAGCATCCGATGGGGTTGCGAGGTGGGAAACGTGTCGCGTCTGCCCGGTCGGGGCGAGCACCACTGGTTGTGGCAGGAGGGGCCCGCTTGCCGTGAACCGGGCTCGCGGCTGTTCTTCCACCCCAGGGGTGAGCGGGGTTCGGACCGCGAACGGCGCGACGAGGCGGCGAAAGAGGTGCGCGCTGTGGCCGGTGCAACGCGACTGTCTGCGGGACGCACTGAAAGTCGCAGAGCCGTTCGGGATCTGGGGCGGTCTCACCGAGAGGGAGAGGCGCGGGCTCCGTACCGGGGAAGCGGAGCAGTCGGCTTTGCCTTCCACCGCTTGACCCATGCCAACCGCGGGGGCGTGACCCGGCAGGCGTAGTACTTCAGCACCGCGCCCGACTCCGCGATCCACGCTGTTCGTCGTCGGCATGACCGAGGGCTGTCCGGACGCGTGCGGGTGACCGTCAGGGACCGGACGAGGCCGGGAGGTCACCCGGTCTGCGAGGGCGCGACGGGCATCTCCGGGCGGAGATCAGCGAGGGGTCGGAATTCGGTCGGCGGTTCAGGGGGCGGGGGGCGCGCGCCGCGAACAGGACGCTGTCGTCCTGGGCCTCCCGAGGCCCGATGGTGTCCAGGCGTGAGCGCGGTAACGCGTGTAGCCGGATCCCCGGCGGGGCCGAGGCGAGCTCTCGGGCGCAGGGCGGTCCACGGGACCCGGCCGCCGAGCGGCAGGTGCAGGTGCCAGTTCCGTTCGTAGCCGCTCCGCAGCGCCGTGCCGAAGGGCAGGTCGAACACGGCGAGCAGCGTCGCGAGGCAGTACGGAGTGCGTACGGGTGAAGACCCCGGGCACACGCAGGCCATGACGGTACTCAAGACAAGCGTTCTCATCCTGGACTGCGCCGAGCCCGAGCCCCTCGCCCGGTTCTACGCCGAACTGCTGGGAGCCGCCGCTGGTCCGGCGGCTGGGGACGGGGAACTGATCCTCGTCGCCGGTGGCTCCGGCGCGGTTCTCGGGGTCCGGCGCGATCCGAACCACCTGCCGCCGAGCTGGCCGGCGCCGGAGGACTCCCAGCAGACGCATCTGCGCATCCTGGTCGCGGCCGAGGACCTGGACGAAGCCGAGCGGGAGGCCGTGGCACTCGGCGCGCGCCCGTTGGCGGCCGGGGAGGACGGTAGCCGGCTGGACGACCGCACGACGCTGCGCCGGTTCAGCGATCCGGCAGGGCACGCGTTCGTCCTGGCGGCCATGCCCAACACTTCGCCGTCCGCGGCGCCAGCTAGTGAAGTTCCCCAGACAGCGGCCCGACGTCGCCCCCCGTCGGCGTCGGCGTCGGCGTCGGCGTCGGCCTTGGGCTCACGGTGACGGGGCCGCGGGGGCGGGTCTGCGGGTGACGGCTCGCGCTCCATGTGTCAGAGCGTGGGTCCGTGGTGGGGGCAGCGGATTTCCCCGACTCCCACCACCAGCACCCTGACCACGGTTCCCCGTTCACCCAGCGTCCGACTCCGGTCCGGAGCCGTGTTCGGTGCCGCGTCGCGCGATCAGTGGCTTCTCGCCGAGCGCGCGGATCGCTCCGGCCTGCTACCGCCCCCGAAGACGGGTGGTAGCGAAGCCGCGCGGGCCACCGCACTGGAACGGCTTCCGCGGTTTCGGGGCTGCCGCTCACCCAACCACCGGCCTCGCCGTAGCCGCGTACGAAGTTTCAGACCTTGCGCACCATGTCTCCGGTGAACCAGCGTGCCCACCCGGGTTACTGCCATGCCGCTCTCCACCCGGCCTGGGCGGCGGTGTGCGCAGCGCCTGACTACCTGGCCATGGACCTCGAACGGGCACAACGGCTGCTCATTCGGCAGTAGGAGGTCCGATGGTGAGGGGCTGTACGTGTCGAGGGTGTACACGCCGCCGGCGTTGCCCACGCCGTAGAGCAGCCCGTCCTGAACGCGGTAGTCGATCCCGACCAGTGCCGTGTCACCCGCGAGACCGGTGACGGCGCCCGCCGTGGACACCCGGTCGGGTTCGCCGGTACGGAATGACACCAGCTGCTGGTCGTCGGTCAGGCCGGTCACCTTCAGACCGCCCCGGCCGTGGTCGTGCTGGTCGCTGTCCGCGGCGACCGCCGGTCCGGTCACGGACAGGGCGGCGGCGAGCGCCATCACGAGGACTGCCTTACGCATGAGTTCTCCACTGAGTCGACCCGCCCGCACAGCCGGGGGTCACCTGGCAGACACAACCAGTCACATCCCGGTCCGGCTTGTCGAACGCAGCCAGATGGAGGCGTCTTCCCCAGCGCTCCGATGACGCGCACGCACGCGGGCACTGCGTGCCCGCTTCGTCTGATCGACTTAAAGCCGCACCTCACCGAACATTTGTGAGAGTTCTGTGAGAGCTCCCGATGTGATCACGTTCCGTGGGTTGCTGTTGGTGGAACGAGCGGCACCGCGCCCGCGGCGGCGTCCAGGCTCCGACGGCGTGCCCAGCGCCCTCTGGGCCTGACCGGCGAACTCGGCACGGATGCCTTGCCCCGTCCGGTGGTCCGTTGTGGCCGACGGGCGCGATGGCCCCACCTGCCGGAGCCCGTGCTCCGGGGGTCGGGCCGTAGACGTCGCACCTGTGAGGAGCGAAAGGTGCCCAGTCGGCCTTGGGAGATCTGCGCGCCCCAGGCCTTCACTCGACTGAGGCACCCGTCCGCCCGGCGTTCTGCGGCGAATAGAGGGTGGACGGCCAGGCCCGTCAAGCCTCCGTCTGTCGGTCGTCAACCCGTCGGCCGTTACCCCCCTAGGGTGCAGGAGGTCCGCACCATGGCAACAACGACCGCACCGACCTCGCGCCGCCGCCCCAGCAAGCCTCCGTCCCCGGGCGACTGGGTCGGCCACGCCCGCCGGACCGGGCCGGCCGAGGTGGGCTCCGACACTCGCAGCTTCTCCCGCGCCAACATTCCGATCGGCGGACTGACGCTGCTCGGCATGGCGGTCGCCCGCCCCGCGATCCCGATCCAAAACACGATCTTCGGTCTCGCCACGCCGGCACGGGCGCGCGCCCTCGTCGGCGCCGGTGCCTGGTGCGTCCGGTCTCGCACAGGTCTGGCGTTGATCCTCGTGGCCTTCGCCGTCCTAGCTGCCTTCGGACCTGCCGGTACAGCCTCCGCCGCACCCGTCTCTGGCCAGATCCCGCTTTCAGACCGGGCTGCTCCGGATCCAGGGATCGGTAAGCCGGTCCGGGACGGAAAGTTCGAGTTCACCGTCACCCGCCTCCAGCAGGGCGGGGACAACATCGGCGGATCATACGGTGCCGATGCGCAGGGACGCTTCCTCCTCGTCCATGTCACGGTGCGCAACATTGGCGACCAGAGTCAGACCTTCGACGGAAGCGACCAAAAGCTGTTCGACGCGAAGAACAGGCGCTACAACGCCGATACCGGCGCCGCGATCTATCTCAAGGACAGCCACTCCTTCCTCGAAGCGATCAATCCTGGCAACCAGGTCAAGGCCGTCATCGTCTTCGATCTCCCCACCAGCACCCGACCGGTTCGGCTGGAACTGCACGACTCCCTCTTCAGCGGAGGCGTCACCGTCGACCTGATCCGGCATGAACCCCAAGCCCGCACCGCGCCCGGAATCGCTTTCACTGCCTGACCTGCCCGAGGCGTCCCCGCTCAGGCGCGGCCGAGACTGATTCCCAATCGCTCTTGTCAAGGTCACGGAGTCCTGTGCGGACCTTGAGAGGGTCCAAGCGGCGGAGTGGGCCGGCAGCCTCGAACTCCGTCGTCAGAGGCCTGTTGGACAATCCGCTCCGTCAGCCTGCACCGCAGCATGGAGACCCGCAGCGGCAGGCTCGGCGCGGGTCTGAAGGGCATGAGGAGGACGGGGTTGGAAGACCATCGGGCAGCGGATGACCTCACCCCGCGCCTTGACGAACTGGCGGCCGGACTCTCGGATCCGGATTGCGATCTCGACCACCTTGCAGAGATCAAAGAGGAGCTCGCAGCCGCCGGCCGCGGGATCTGAATCCGTACCTGGAACAGCATCTCGCGGCAGCCGTGGAAGCGGGCAACTGGTACGCCCGTCACGTGCTCGCCCGGATTCTGGCGAAGACCGCCGGCCACTCGTCGCTTGCCGCCCTGTTGCGGGCCTACTCCCACGATCTGGATGACGACCAGGGCTCCCTTTCGACGACGCTCTATGTGTTCGCGCAGGAGGAGCCCGCTGTCGCGCTCGAAATCCTCTGCTATGCGCCGTTGGCAACGATGAGGACCTTCGTAGGGCGGCAATCTGGCTGCTCGGCTTCGTCCCCGAACCAGCTGATCTCGACCTGCTGACCCAAGCCGCAAAGGACTCGGACGAAGGAATCCGCAACGCGGCCGTGGGCACACTCGGCAGCCGCGGGAAAGAGCCCGCGGTCATCGACCTGCTGTCGAACCTGCTGGACGACCCTTCCTCACAGGGGCGAATCTCCGGCCTCAGCTCCCTCAGCTTCCTTCAACAACCCAAAATGCGGCATCACGGACGAGGCTTTCCCGCTTGCCTCACGCCAGACGCCGGAACGATGCCGCGGTGAACGTGGAGTGGGCCGCCGGATCGACTCCGCGACAGCACAGGTGTCGTCGGATCTTCGAGGAGGGCGCGAGCCGTACGGGCGTCCGTGTGGCCGCTGCAGTGCCCAGGTCTACGAGGCCGCGACGAACCCAAATCGAGAGCTGAATCCTGTCGGGATCAGAGCGGGTGGGTACACGGCTGTGGGCCGGTCCCCGTGAGGGGGCCGGCCCATCCGTCATCGTCCAGTGTCACGCCTTGGTGATTACTTCGGCATGAGGACGGTGTCGACGATGTAGACGTTGGCGTTGGCGGTCTTGACGTTGCCGCAGACCACGTTGGAGGTGTCGTTGACCTTGTAGGTCTCGCCCGAGCCGCTGGTGGTGAGCTTGGTCTTCTCCAGCGTGTCGAAGGAGCCCGACTCCAGCTGCTTCGGGGTGAGCTTCTCGCCGACGACGTGGTAGGTGAGGATCTTGGTGAGGGTGGCCTTGTCGGCGAGGACCTTGTCGAGGTCGGCCTTGGGGATCTTGGCGAAGGCGTCGTTGGTCGGCGCGAACACCGTGATGCCCTGGGCGTTGTTGAGGGTGTCGACCAGACCGGCCTTCTTGACGGCGGTGACCAGCGTGGACAGCGCCGGGTTGTTGGAGGCGGCGGTGGCGACCGGGTCCTTGGCCATGCCGTCGAAGGAGCCCGCGCCGTCGGCGGGAACCCCGGCGCAGGCCGGGCCGAACGGCTTGTCCATCGCCATCGAAGCGTCCGGGGTCGCGGGCTGCGAGGCGGCGGGGGCTTCGCTGCTCTTGTCCGCGGAGGATCCGGACGCGGAGTCACTGCCGGAGTCGGAGCAGGCGGAGAGGGCGAAGGGCAGGACGGCCGCTGTGGCGACGGCGAGCGCGGTACGACGGAAACACAGGGTGTTCGACATGATCAAAATCTCCTGTTGTGTTCTCAGAAATACGCAAGGGTGAGGTATGTGGCTGGGTCGCGAGGCCGGACCGCAGCACCTGGGAGCCGGGCCGGACCTGCGGGGCTGTTACGTGGTGACGAAGACGCTGTGCCAGCCGCTGGCGCCGTCGGGGATGGTCCTTGTGCGTTCTTCGGTCTGGACCTGGCCGGTGCCGTCGGTGGCGCGGACGGTGAGGTTGTGGCCGCCCGGTGTCGGCTTCCAGGGGTAGGACCACTGTCGCCAGGTGTCCTTGTTCGCCTGGGGGGCGAGGTCGGCGATGTGCCAGGGTCCGTCATCGACCCGGACTTCGACGCGGTCGATGCCGCGGTGCTGGGCCCAGGCCACGCCGGCGACGGTTACGACGTCGCCGGTGGGCCGGCCGAAGGGCTTGGGGGTGTCGATGCGGGCCTGCGTCTTGATGGGCGCCTTGCGGGCCCACCTGCGCTTGACCCAGTAGGGGTCGTAGGAGTCGAAGGTGGTGAGCTCGATCTCCTGGATCCACTTGCAGGCCGACACGTACCCGTACAGGCCGGGGACCAGCATGCGGACGGGGAAGCCGTGGTCGAAGGGCAGGGGTTCGCCGTTCATTCCGACGGCCAGGATCGCGTCGCGGCCGTCCATGACGTCCTCGACCGGTGAGCCGAGCGTCATGCCGTCGACCGAGCGTGCGACCAGCTGGTCGGCCTTGCCGCCCTGGGACGGCGCCTTGACGCCGCACTCCTTGAGCAGGTCGTCCAGGCGCACTCCGAGCCAGCGTGCGTGGCCGATGTAGGGACCGCCCACCTCGTTGGAGACGCAGGTCAAGGTGATGTCCCGCTCGATGAGGCGCCGGTTCAGCAGTTCCTGGAAGGTGTACGTGCGCGGGCGGGTGACGCCCTTGCCTCGGATCCGAAGCCGCCAGGTGTCCGCGTCGACTTTGGGGACGACCAGCGCGGTGTCGACGCGATAGAAGTCCTTGTTCGGGGTGGTGAAGGCGCTGATCCCCTCGACCTTGAGCTGTGCTCCGGCCGGGAGCGCGGGCGCTGCGGACGCGGGTGCGGGCAGGGTGATCGCGGCACGGGAAGCGGTTGCGCCCTGGCCGCTCTTGCCGATGAGCGCGCGTCCCACGGCTCCGGCGCCGGTGGCGGCGACTGCGGTGACGGAGGCCGCGGTGAGGAAGCCCCGCCTCGACCAACCGCCACCGACGACATCCGCATCGGCGGGTGAGCTGCCGGAGTTCAGTTTCCCGGCCAGGAGGTAGAGGACGGCAGCGCCCGCAAGCGCGCCGGCCACGGACGGCAGTGCGTCCGCGACCCCTTTTGTGTCGGGCCTGCCCAGTGCGGCGGCCGCGCCGATCACACCGAAGATCAGAACACCCGCGGCACCGGCTCGCCGGTAGCGCAGGGAGACGATGCCGAGGATGAGTCCGAGGAGGCCGAGGACGGCAAGGATGCCGAGCTGGAGAACCACCTTGTCGTTCTCACCGAACGTGCGGATCGCGAAGTCCTTGACCGCGGCCGGGGTCCGGTCGATGGCGGCGCCGCCGACCACGGTCACCGGCCCGGCCTGCGGTCGGACCAGAGAGGCCACGAGCTCGGCCACCGCCAGCGCCGTGTACCCGGCCAGCAGACCGGACACGGCGCCCAATGCGCTGCGGGCTAGGGACTTGCGGAAGGTGCTCACGATGCCCATTCGCTGTGGTCCGTCCGGCGGATTGGTCGCTTCTACGTTCAACTGGTTATCCGTGCCTGGCGGGCCATGCGGATAGGGGTGTCGGCAGGCTGTCGCAACGGTCTGTCTGGCTTCGCTGTCGCTCACCGAGCTGTGGGGCGGTCGGCGCAAGGGTCACTCAAAGGGATGACAGCCCAGGTGCGGGGTAGCTGCTCAGGGCAATCCGCACATATGCCCGCTCCGAAGAAGCGGTAAGACAGCGGAGGAACATGGCCGGCCCCCGAGGGGCCGGCCCTTCTCGCGGCGAAAGAGCTGTTGATGACCTCAAGGTATGAAGGCGGGTGTGGCCCGTGCACGGCCGTCCCGCAGCACGACACCTGGCGACACGGGGCAGGACGCCGATGACCCAGCCCCAGCGATCCCGCGCCCACGATCCCGTCGGTCAACAGCTGCAAGAGGTGATGGGGCGGGTGAGCCAGGGTGACAAGGACGCCTTCGCCGTTCTCTACGACGCGGTCGCATCCACCGTGTTCGGTATCGCCGTCAAAGTCGTAAGGGACCGGGCCCAGGCTGAGGAGGTGGCACAGGAGGTGATGATCGACGTATGGCGTCAGGCCGACCGCTACCGCCCCGAGCAGGGCACCGTCATGGCCTGGGTGGCGACCATCGCGCACCGCAGGGCTGTGGACCGGGTCCGCTCCGCCCAGGCAGCCGCCAACCGTGAACACGCCACCGGCGTACGCGACCAGATGCGGCCCTTCGACGAGGTCGCCGAGGAGGTCGAGACCCGGCTGGACAGCGAGCAGGTACGGCGCTGCCTCCACCGTCTGACCGAGCTCCAGCGCCGCGCGGTGACCCTGGCCTACTACGGGGGACTGACCTACCGCGAGGTCGCAGAAGAACTGCGGTCCCCGCTTCCGACCATCAAGACCCGAATGCGCGACGGACTGATCCGGCTGCGCGACTGCATGGGGGTGACCACATGAAACACGAAGCAGAACTGCACACCCTCACCGGCGCGTACGCACTCAACGCGCTCACCGGTGAGGAACTCCGCGCGTTCACCGCGCACCTCGAACACTGCGAAAGCTGTCACCAGGAGGTCGGCGAGTTCGCTGCCACGGCCGCACGTCTGGCCGCAGCAGTGAGCCTGCCCGTACCCGTCGCCATGCGACAGGCCGTCCTCGATCGAATCGACGGCGTCCGGCAGTTGCCGGCGCGCGCCCCACTCGCCTCGTCGGTCCGGTTCACCACACGTCTCACTCGCAGGGCCAGTGCGTTCGTGGTCGCGGCCAGCATCGTCGCCGCCGCCGGGTTCGGCGGTGTCGCCCTCTGGCAGCACGAACAGGTGGAACAGGGCCGCACGGAGGCCCAGCGCGCCGAACAGCACGTCCGGGACATGACCGCCGTGATGGCCGCCCCCGACGCCCGGACGACCCGCGGGCGCACCAGCACCGGGGCCTTGGCCTCCGTCGTGACCTCTGCCCGTCTGAACCAGGCCGTCTTCCTCGCCTCAGGGCTCCCCCCGGCACCCGCCGGACAGACCTACCAGCTGTGGTTCGACGACCACGGCACCATGCGCCCCGCCGGCCTCACCCCTGGCGACGGCTCCGTCCTCATGCAGGGAGATCCCGGCCAAGCACTCGCCGTCGGCCTCACCCTCGAACCGGCAGGCGGTTCCACCCAGCCCACCACCAGCCCCCTGGTCCTGCTCTCCCTTCCCGCCTGACCTGGACAGCGGGCAGCAGGGGCTGGCAACGCGTACGCGGCGGACCGGGCGGCGGCTCGGTCAGCCCCGTGCTCTTGGCCGCGAACGCGTCTTCCTGTGGCAGCGGTCGTCGGCCGAGGCCACCCGGTTCCAGCGAGGGGGCCGGAACCGAGGGATGCCATCCCCAGCTCCATCCGCGTCCCGCAGCCCTAGCCGTGATCCTTGCTCGCGTCTGGCCCGGCGGTGGAATCGACAGAAGCGGTCCCGGAGCCAGGGCAAGCCCCGGCAGGAGGCCGCCACTCTGCCTGGGTCGCGACCGCATCATCCCCCCGTCGAGCAGCTGTGCCCGGACGGCCGAGAGGTGTGCGGCATCTGAGTTGCACAGGGCCCGTGCGTACGAAAGACAGCAGTGGACGTGTCGCGGGTGTCGTGGCGCGCCGCCAGGTGTCTCGCCTCAAGGAGTGCTTATTCGTGCTCAGTTCCTGCCCGTCCTCGTCTGCACCGCTGCTGCCGCTCTGGCGGCGCTCTTCGCCAGTGCCGCGAGCGATCAGCCCGCCGAGCAGGCCATGGCCCACTCGGCGCTCCACGCGATCGGGCTGACTGCGGACCAACGGCTCGTGGAATTCGATGTCGACAAGCCGGGCAAGACCTGGGACCTGGGCAAGATCTTGGGCCTGTCCGAGGACATGAAGATCGTCGGGATCGACTTCCGCGTCCAGAACGAGAAGCTCTACGGCGTCGGTGACAAGGGCGGCGTCTACACCCTCAGCACCGAGTCCGCGAACGCGGTGAAGGTCTCCCAGCTGACCGAGGCCCTGGCCGGCACCTACTTCGGCGTCGACTTCAACCCGGCCGCCAACCGCCTGCGGGTCATCAGCGACACGGGACAGAACCTGCGCCACAACATCGACGAGAACGCCGCACCGCACCGCTCACCACCACCGTCGACGGCATGCTCACCAATCCCACCATGCCGCCTTCCTCGGCCCTTGGTGTCACCGGTGCCGCCTACACGAACAACGACCTGAACGCGGCGACCGCGACGACTCTGTTCGACATCGACACCGCGGCCAACCGGACCTCGATCCAGTCCCCTGCCAACGCCGGCACCCTCGCCCCGACGGGCAACCTCGGTGTCGACGCAGGCTTCGACATTTACTACAGCCCCAAGTCGTCCACCGACAGCGGTTACGCGGCCCTCAGCACCACGGACGCGCAGCGCCTCTACGGAATCAACCTGCTGACCGGCGCCGCCCACGGCCTCGGCGCCTGCCCGAAGAACCGCCAGGTCACCGACATCGCCCTCCCGCTCGGCCAGCACTGACACGCACGGCGGGGGCCGCACCACCGATGCGGCCCCGCCGTGGAGTGGGGTTGGCCGGGTCGAGCCACGACAGCTGGAGGCCTCCCGGCCGCCCGTCTCGGTCAGCAGTACCGCACCCACTCGTGGGCGTGGACGTAGCCGGCATCGACCCAGCCGGACTTGTCGGCGAGGTGGTACCAGCCGTCCTGCTGGCAGGCCAGCTTGACGTGGCTTCCCGGGGACAGGCTCCACACCACGTGGGAATGGGTCCACGGGTGCTGGCGAACATTGAGCTCTATCCGGGAGGTCACCGTTCCCGACACTCCGTGATCATGGTGGTGGGACTGCGGAGCAGCCCCCGCCGCGCCCACGCCCGCCACACCGAAACCGGCAGCCAGGACAATGGCGGCAACGCCGCGTCCGATCGTTCGTGCGCTCATAGCAGCACTTCCTTTCGCGCCCCCTTGCCTCTGCGCCCCAGGGCCATGTGAGACCCGGCGCCGCGAGCAGCTTGCGCTCACGCCTCCACCTGGTGATTCGAAGGCTCGAACCAGACGGATTGGTATGGAGTCACCAGATATCTGCGCAGAGGGGTTCTCCGAGCGTCTCCCCGGCTCTCGAATTGGGGCAATCAGGCAGAGGACTCCCGGTATCGTGCTGCGCCGTCGGAGCTGCTGTGGCAGACCGACACAGACTCTGCACAGACGGCCAAGCCCTCTGACCTGCTGGTATCCGCATAGCTCACAACCCGGTGATGGCGCGGGCGGTGAGGCCCAGTCCAACGAGAAGAACGAGGGCCGAGGTGACGGCGGGCCCGATACGCCCAAGCGTCTTCAGGCGCGTGAAGGACCTCTCGGCGGTGCGGGCGGTGATCCGGTCGCGCAGTCGTACGAGGAGGAGTCCGGCGAGGGTGAGGGTGGTGGCCATGCCGAGGCCGTAGCCGATGACGAGGAGCACGCCGAAGGCGGTCCGGCCGAGGGCGACGGCGCCGAGGAGGACGACCAGTGCCGAGGGGCTGGGGACGAGGCCGCCGGCGATGCCGACGCCGATGAGCGACCAGCGCCTTCGGCGCGCCGGCGCGGGCGTGTGGTGGTGGTCGGTTTCGTGGGTGTGGTGGTGGCCGCCTTCGCCGTGGTGGTGATGATCGTGCGGGAGCGCGGTGGCGGTTTTGGTCAGGACGACGGTGGCGCCGTCGGCCGCCGCGCTGTCCGGCGCGCGGCGTGAGGACGGTAGGCCGGTCGGCGGCTCGTGGCTGTGTCCGTGCCCGTGGTCGCCGCCGTGGTGAGGCCCATGGTCAAGGTCACCGTGGTGTGCGTGGCGGTGATCGCCGTGGTGGTGATGTCCATGGCTGTGGCCGTGCTGGAGAGGGTGGCCGCGCAGGGCGGAGTGCAGCAGCCGCAGGCCGATGGCGGTGACGAGGAGGCCGCTGGCCAGGCCGAGCCAGCCGAGGACGGTTTCCCCGGCGAGGTGGGTGGCCAGCGGGAGCGCCAGGCCGAGAGCGAGGACGCCCGCGGTGTGGGTGAGGGTGACGGTTGCTCCGACGGTGACGGCATCGCGTGGGGTGCCGCGCCGTCCGGCGAGGTAGGCCGCCATGATCGTCTTGCCGTGGCCGGGCATCGCCGCGTGGGAGGCACCGAGGACGACGGCGAGGAGCAGGGCGAGGAGGCCGACGGGGACGGTCAGTTCACGGCTGCCGACGAGGGTGTCGAAGAGTGCGGAGACCTTGTTCAGCGCGGCGGTGACCGGGCCTGCGCCGGGCAGGCCGGGCGGCACGATCCGGGCCGCGATCCCCTGCCCGGGAGCGGTCCGCAGTTCAGCGGTGCGCTGGTCGAACGGGTCGGCGAGAGGGTCCTGCGGGTACTGGCGCAGCTGGTTGGTAGGCGAGGCTGCTGGGACGGTGGAGCTGGTCAGGGTGAGACCTTCGCCGCGGGCGATGATCTCGTGCCAGCCGACGCGCCGGCTGTCGTAGTGCGTGGCGACGTGGACATTGGAGGGCGAGGTGAGGTCCGCGTCGGCCGTGAGGTGGCAGGTGAGGCGGCTGGTCTTGAGGCCGGCCTCGCCGGTGTGGAACGTCAGCTTGCCGGCGCCCCGCTCCCACTGGAGGCTCACGTTTCCTACGCCTGCGGCCAGTTGTCCGGCAAGGGCGGTGCACGCCTCGTCCGCGTAGATGCCCTGCTCGTCGGCGCTGATGGATCCGTTGTGGTCCTGGTCGATGAGCGGGTGTTCTTGTGCTGCGGCGATCTCGGCGCGGTCGACCACGATCTCGGCCTCGACCGCCTGCGGGCTCAGGGTCAGGCTGGTCGCGTAGTTGACGGTGAAGTTGCCCAGCGGATGCGCGGCAGCGGGCGAGGCAGAGGCAAGCAGGGTGAACAGCGCGGCTGCGAGCGGTACGGCGGCCAGGCGCCGGCGGGTGCGGGGGTTCATGGGGTGTCGTCGATTCGCCGGAGTGCTTCGCGCGCCGCGGGGGCGTGCAGCGGGTGGAAGGAGGGATCGAGAGCCAGCGCCTGCTGAAGATCGCGCCTGGCGGCCGTGACGTCGCCGAGCGCCTGGTGGATGGCGCCGCGGTGGAAGCGGAAGAGCGCGCTGCGCGTACCCAGGACGAGGGCTTCGTCCGCATGGTCAAGGGCCTCGTCGTCGCGTCCGGCGCGGTGCAGGGCCCAGGCGTAGGCGTCGTGGACTGCGATGAACGGCCGCTCCCGTACTGCTTCTTCGGCCATGGTCACCGCCTGGCGGGGGTCTCCGTGGTCCGCCTCGAAGTAGATCGCGTCGACGTCTGCGGGCGTACCTGTGGCCCGGCGGAGCGTTTCCTGGGCGCGCAGGACCGCGTACTGGGCTTCGGCCTGGTCCTGGTGGCCGAGCGCCTGCTGGAGTTCACCGAGTCCGAGGAGGTATTGCGGGAGCGGGGCCGTCGCGATGGCCGCGGTGTAGCCGGCGACCGCCCGCTCGCGGTCTCCCGTGGCTACGCGTGCCTTGGCCCGGGCTTCCAACAGTCCGGCGTCGCGCGGCGCGATGGCCAGCCCGGCCTCGGCCTGGCGCAACGCGGTCGCCGGGTCGCCGCTGTCCAGGGCGAGGGAGGACAGGTGGGTGTGGGCGAAGGCGCGCTCGCCCGGGGTGCCGGCGGCGCGCAGTGAGCGTTCCATCAGGGTCTTGGCCTGGCCGGTGTCGCCGCGGAGTTCGAAGGTGTACGAGGCGCGGGCCAGGGAGCTGCTGTCGGGGCGGAGGTCGGCCATCTTCTGGACGGCTTCTTCCGCTTCCTTGTACTGGCCGAGCTGGGTGTGGGCGTCGGCCAGGACCCCGTAGGAGGCCGGGGTGGCGGGGCTCGTCGCGACTGCCTTGCGGGCCCAGGTGAGGGCGTCGCGGAACTGGTGGCGGGCCGCACAGAGTGCGCCCATGCCGATCTCGGCGTGCAGGTTCTCGGCCGGTTCCAAGGCGAGGGAGCGCCGCAGGGCCTTCTCCGCCTGGGCGTAGGTGGCCTGGTCGGCGGTGGTGCGGGCCTGCTGCACCAGAGCCATGCCGAGGTCCGCCCAGCTACCCGGATCCTTCGGCAGGCGCTGCACGCGCTCGCGCAGTAGCTCGATGCCGCGCGCCGGACCCGCGGGGGAGGCTCCGGAGGAGGGGGCGTCCGGTGTGCTGGAGCCGGCCGGGGAGAGGCCGATCGCACCGACGGTGAACATGACCACGCCCAGGGCGATCGTGACTGCGGTCGCACGCAGGTGTCTGCGGCGTCGGGGCACGGGAGCAGGCTGGTCTTCGGGCCGGTGCACGGGTCCTCCCCGGGGGGATTTCGGTGGAAGGGGTTCCGGGCGGGAACCGGAGGACCGACCTCGGTGCCCCGCCCGGAGGGATGGAGTCAGCTGGTCTTGCGGTTGCGGCGCAGGCGGTAGCCGCCGAGGCCCATGAGCAAGGCGCCGAGCACGCCGACGGATCCGGTTCGCACGTCACCGGACCGCTCGGGGGCGTTCGGTCCGCTGTTGACGGACTTGGTGTGGGGGAGCGCCAGGTACGGGAACGCGTTCCCGAACGGCACCTCGTTGGTGTTGACCTTGTCGCCGTCGGCGAGGGCCGGGACGAGCTGGCCGGTCTGGGCGGCGCCTTCGACGGCCTGGAGGGAGATGTCGATGACGTCGTCGGTCAGGCGGCGGCCGTTGGGGAAGCCCGCGAGGTCACCGGCGAGGACTCCGTACCGGTTCGGGTTGGGGTTGGGGCGCACGCCCATGTTCAGGCGCAGTTCCTCCGCCGGGACGATCTGCTTCAGCCGCGCGTCCTTGTTCAGGCGGTGGGCGTTCAGGTCGGCCTGGATGGGTCCGCAGGCCTTGCAGATGCCCGTCAGGTAGATCTCGAACAGGTCCCGTCGGGGGGCCGGCGGGGCGGGGATGCCGTAGACCTGTTGGATGAGCTTGGGCAGGATCGGGTCGAGGACCTTGTCCACCACGGGCTGGACGGTGCGGTCCTGGTCCGGGTTGAGGGTGTTGAAGGCGTCCTTGTACTTGAGCGGGACGACGACCTCGTTGACCAGCGGGTTGCCCAGGCGCGAGACCTGCTTCCATTTGTCGCCGTGCTGCTTGTCGCGGGAGTCGGAGACCTGTACGCCCTGGCGGTCGGTCGTGGACCACACGCCGATGACGGGGTTGCGCGAGGGGTTGCCCTTCAGCGCGAGCTGCGTCTTGGGGATCTGCAGGGCCACGGAGTTGACGTTGTAGCCGGCGAGGGTGTCCTGGCCGCGCTCGGACAGGTCGCCGCCGTAGAGGAGGTCGAAGACGCGCAGGTCCGCGAAGAACGGGTCTTCGGCCTGACCGGCGAAGGTCTTGCCGCCGCCGGGGACGTTGCGGATGGCCTGGTTGCGCAGGGCGGCGTAGTCCGGCATTGATGCCGGGCCGACGCGCGAGGGGGCGGCGGGCACGTTCGAGAGCAGGACCTTGCTCTCGTTGCCGTGGGAGACCACCAGGTCGTATACCTGACGGAAGTTGAGGTCCGGGTCGGTCAGCGAGGTGACCGGACCGGTGTTGTAGAGGAACTGGTTGGCGGAATCCTGGTAGCTGTTGCGGAAGCGCCAGGTGTAAGTGATGTCGGAGACACCGTCACCCGTGTTGTCGACCTTGATGTTGTAGCGGAGGTCATCGCCGAACGCGTAGAAGTTCGGTCCGCCGTTGGGCTCCTCGAACGGGATCCAGTTCGCCAGCAGCGTCACCGAGTCGGGCCGGTCCAGGCTCGTGTACGCGTACACGTCGGTGTTGTCCGCACGCGGGTCGCCGGCGATCAGCGGTGCCTCACGGTGGCTGGAGGCGGAGCTGACTCCCGGCGCCAGAGTCAGTGCGGCGAGGCCGGTCGCGAGCGCGCCGGCGCCCAGGACGAGGAGGGACTGGTCGAGCACACGGCGCGAACGGGGCCGTGCGGAGATGGACTTCAAGGGTGTTCCTCTCGACTGCGAACCCTGTCGTTCCGCGCACATCGGCGCGGCCGGACAGGGGCATTCAGGTGGGATGACCACTCGGTCGGACAGCGCGCCCACGCGGCATCAGCAGCAGCCCGGCCCGCCGACCGGGCGTACCGCCATGCGCTCAGATCGCGCCGAGCGAAGGAAAGCACGCAACGCCCACACCCCGTGACCACTTTTCCTTCGAAGTCCAGATGAAACTCCGCCGCCTATTCGCGAATCCGCTGGCCACAGCCTCTTCGCAGAAACGCTGGGGGATTCCACATTCGCTACGACACGCAGGCGATGGGTTAGGCCAATCGAGCACAGGCGGGTTATTGCAACCTGTTCGCAACAAGGGTCTACGCCTTTGGCTGCGAATGTATGACGGCGAGTACCGATGGAATGATGAGGATGAAAATGCCCCTGGCTGTTCTGCGGTGAGTGAAATCCTGCCTTGCCGGGACCCGCTTCGGGTACACGAGTTGCACCACCACACGAAGGGCGTCAATCCAGCATGCCGCGCATCAATGTAAGTGCAGACAAGGGCCGCAGTGTCGAGCTCCACTTCGAGGACTACGGTCGAGGCCGTCCCGTCGTGCTCGTCCACGGCTGGCCGCTGAGCGGCCGCTCCTGGGAGCCGCAGGTCGGACCGCTGGTCGAGGCGGGCCACCGGGTGATCACCTACGACCGGCGCGGGTTCGGCTCTTCCTCCCAGCCGTGGGAGGGCTACGACTACGACACCTTGGCCGCCGACCTGGACGCCCTCCTGACGCATCTCGACGTCCGCGACGTCACGCTGGTCGGGTTCTCCATGGGCGGCGGGGAGGTGGTCCGCTACCTCCACAACTACGGCAGCAGCCGCGTCCGCCAAGCGGTCTTGGCCGCAGCGGTGCCTCCCTACCTCCACAAGAGCGCCGACAACCCGGACGGCGGACTCGACGACGCCACGATCACCCAGTTCGAGGACGGTGTCCGCGGCGACCGACCCGCGTTCATCGAGGGCTTCATCACCGGCTTCTTCCAGGCCGGCGAGAACACCGACCTCGTCAGCGCGCCCCAGCACCGCTATCACGTACACCTGGCGGAGGCCGCCTCACCCAAGGGGACACTGGACTGCATCAACGCCTTCGCCCGCACCGACTTCCGCGACGACCTCGCCCGGATCGACGTACCCACCCTGATCATCCATGGCACCCAGGACGCCATCGTGCCTTTCGAGGTCAGCGGCAAGCGATCCCACGAAGCCCTGCCGGGCAGCGTCCTCGCCCTGATCGAGGGAGCCCCGCACGGACTGAACCTCACTCACGCCAAGGAATTCAACCGGCACCTGACCGACTTCCTCGCCAAGTGATCGCCGCTCCGGCCCACGCCGCACGGGCGCGGGCCGGAGCGGGGGCGGGGCGGGGGCGGGGCGGTTCGGTCGGACGTGAACACGGTCAGGCGAAGACAGCCAGCTCACGTTCCAGTGCTGCCACGCTCTGGAACGTGACCCCCAGCAAGGAGACGTGCTTCCAGCGCAAGGTGCCGTCCGGAGCGATCAAGAAGACGGCCCGCCGCAGCCCGATCCCAGGAGCCGTGATGCCGAACGAACGGCTCACGAGCCGCTGTTCGTCTGCTAGCAGCGGCATGCGCAGGCCGTGGCGGCGTGCGAACGCCTCATGGCTGTCGACCCCCTGAGGGCTGATGCCCCACACCTGCGCACCCACCGCGGAGAACGACTCCAGCCCTCCGGAGTACGAGCACAGCTGCCGGGTGCACACAGGGGTGTCGTCCCCCGAGTAGAAGGCCAGAACCAGTGGCTTGCCGCGCTGCCGGCACAGCTCGAAGTCGCGCCGCTCGAACGATGAGCCTATGAGCTCGCCACCTGGGAGGGCGAAGTCGCCCACTACCGAACCCAGTTTGGGAACGCCTGCCACGAAGATCTCCTTCGCCTCATGAGCATGCTGGACAGATGCCGGCCAGTCGTCTGTCTCTGCCGGGAGCACGCAGTCGGGGCACCCGCCGGCCTGGAGCAACCTCGTCGGAATGGCCCCTTGCCCGCGGACGGCGGCGCCCGACCGAGATCGCTGCAGTGGAAAGGGAACCAGATGGCCCACGGTGCTGACAAGATGCCGAGCAGCCCATCCGAATTCCGCTGCAATAACGATTCTTCTGCCGGGTGTGAAAATTTCGGATCTGTATACCGGCGAAGAGAATGTAGGTGCCATTGATCTAAAGTTGGAGCACTGCGGGATTTGTTTAAGTGTCTCGACCCTCGTTAATCGTGGCGTCCTCGTTCAGGGTGTCAGCCGGGTAAATGGACGGCCGCTTCGCCCCGGCCATGACCCAGACCGGAGCGAAGCGCAACTCAGGTCCTTCAGCTGTTGACGCAGGTGTTGCCGAAGGCGGGGTTGAGCAGGCCGATCACACTGACGCTGTTGCCGCACGCGTTGATCGGGATGTGGATCGGAATCTGGATCAGATTTCCCGACAGCACGCCCGGGGAGCCGATTGCCGCACCGGAGGCACCGGCATCGGCGGATGCGGCGGACGCGCCACCGACAACGGCGAGACCTACTGCGAGCGCGAGACCGGCACTCTTCAGAACACGGGACATAGGGGGCTCTCCTTGCTGGTTCAGTGACGCGTACGCGCCGGCGGCCCGAGACCGGGCCTGTGACACCTCTTCGTTGAGGTACGGCAGGGCGGCTTGGCCTCCTTCCGCCTGTTCCCTCGAAAGGGTGGACCCGTTCCCGTATCTGGCTGAACGCCTGACCCAGATGCCGTATCGCGCCACCTCGCCCTGGCGCCCTCCGGCGGCAGCTCGCCCTCGCCAGGACGGGCGGGACCGTCTACACCACCGCTCGCGACGTCTGTCGTGGCAGTGTCCCGGCTGCCGCAGCGCGCCTCCGGCGGGTGGAAAGGAGCCGTAAGGATGCGATCTGCGTGTCATGAGTCCGGTGAAGTCGTGGGCGCGGGATGTTCTCCCAGACGCTCGTGCCCGATGAGCCGGATACCTATGGAGATGTACGGATGGATGCAAGCGCCGGCAGTGACCAGCCGGACGGTGTGCCTGAGAGGCCGTCTGCCTCTTCGAAGCTCCCGCGCACACCGGTCGCCGAACGGGTGCGGGATGCCGTCGGCCGGGCGCGGGCGGCTGGTCCGCCGCCAGGCCCGGCACGACCCGGGTTCTGGCGCAGTCCGCTGCGGGGTCCGTGGCTGACCGGGGTGTTCGGACTCATCCTGCTGGTCGGGGTCATCGTGCTGTTCGTGACGGGTCTGCTGTCGTACGCGGCCTACAACCCCGACCTCGCCCCGCGCAACGACCAGACACCCGACAAGGGCTGGCTCGGGTTCTACCTGTTCACCTGGCCCACCTCGCCGTACTGGTTGTACCGGCTGACCCAGGGCGTGCACACCGTCCTCGGCGTGGTCCTCGTGCCCGTGCTCCTGGCCAAGCTGTGGTCGGTGATCCCGAAGCTCTTCGATTGGCCGCCGGTCCGCTCCGCCGCACACGCCCTCGAACGGCTCTCCCTGCTCCTCCTGGTGGGCGGGGCCGGGTTCACGTTCGTCACCGGGATCCTGAACATTCAGCTGGACTACATTTTCCCCGGCTCCTTCTACACCCTGCACTTCTACGGCGCGTGGGTGTTCATGGCCGCCTTCGTCGTCCACGTCGCGTTCCGGCTGCCGCGCGCGGTCCGGGCGGTCCGGGCCGGCCGCGGGTGGCAGCCCGCGCCGGACTCCGAGGAAGCAGCGGGGCTGGTCTCACCCCGGCCGGCACCGGCGACGATCTCGCGCCGGGGCGCGGTCGCGATGGTGGGAGCCGGCTCGCTGGCCCTGCTGGTGGTGACGGCCGGCCAGAGCATCGGCGGCTGGTGGCGCAAGACCGCCCTGTTGGCCCCCCACGGCCGCGACCCCGGCACGGGACCGAACGGCTTCCAGATCAACAAGACGGCGGCGTCCAGTGGGATCCGCCCCAGCGACATCGGACCCGACTGGCGCCTGACCGTGCGCGGTGGAGGCCGCCAGGAGGTGCTGACCCGCGCGATGCTGCTGGCTATGCCGCAGCGGGAGTCGGCGTTGCCGATCGCCTGCGTGGAGGGCTGGTCGACGCCGGACCAGCAGTGGTCTGGAGTGCGCCTCACGGATCTCGCCGCCCTCGTGGGACTCGGCGCCGAGACGCCACAGGTGCTGGTCGAATCCGTGCAGCGCGGCGGATCGTTTTCCTCTGTCGTCCTCGCCCCGAACCAGGCCCGCGATGACCGCTCGCTCCTCGCGATGCGCGTGAATGGGGCGGAGCTGTCGCCGGACCACGGCTATCCGGCCCGCGTGATCATCCCGGCGGCCCCGGGCGTCCACAACACCAAGTGGGTCACCCGCCTCACCTTCGGAGAACCCGCATGAACCATCCCACCACAAGCTCGGCCGGGGCCTTCCGCCGCCGCTACGGCGCCTCCCCGCTCCACCTCCTGCTCACCCTGGCCTGCTTCGCCCTGGCCCTCTACGCCGGCATCCGACTGCTCAAGGGCGACACCCTCGGGGTGGCGATCTGGTTCGTCGGCGCCGCCCTCCTGCACGACCTGGTCCTGCTCCCCGCCTACTCGCTGACCGACCGCGCAGCCCAGCTCTTCCTCCGTGGCCGGAGCACCGAGCCTGGGAGCGTGCCGCGTCCGAGCGTGAACCATCTCCGTGTCCCGGCTTTCGTCTCGGGCGTGCTCTTCCTGGTCTGGTGGCCGCTGATCCTGCAGCAGGGTGGGCACTACACCGCCTACACGGCCCTGTCCGCAGACGGCTTCCTGGCCCGCTGGCTCCTCATCACCGCTGGCCTGTTCATCGCCTCGGCGATCGTCTGGCTCGTGCGGACCCGGCTGCGCCTGCGGACGGAGCGGGAGGAGGCCGGGGTTCAGGGGCAGGCCCGCAGAACAGCGAAGTGACGCTCGCCCGAGAGGCTGCTCCACTGCTCGACGGGTGCCCAGCCGGAGAGCCGGCCGTGCCGGACCAAGGCTTGGGTACCGACGGTGGCCCAGGGGAAGACCGGGCTGACCGGACGTCGGCCGGTGTGGATCGCGACCCGACGCCGCTCGTCCACCTCACGCGCTGCGGTTTCCACGAGCAGCAGCCCGGCTGGGCGTACAAGGTCGTACAAACGGCGCAGGAGGCGGCGCGGGTCACCGCCGATGCCGATGTTCCCGTCGATCAGCAGCGCGGTATCCCACGTGCCTTCGTCCTGGACCGGGGCGAACACCGAACCACTGCGGGCGTGGCCGCCCCGGCACGCCGTTGAGATGACGGCAGCCGGGGACACGTCGATGCCCAGGACCGTGTGACCACGACGGGCGAGTGCCTCGACGAGCCGCCCGGCCCCGCATCCCACGTCCAGAACCCGGCCCCTGCACCGTTCCAGGACAGTCCGGTCCGCCGGGTCGGCCCCGCCCGACCATCGAGCGATGTCCAATGGGAAAGACCACCCCTCGCTATCACGAAGCGTGATCTCGCCGAAGGACCCGTTGACCGCCTGCTTGTACGGGACATTGATCCAGGGCTCCGGGCGGCCAGCCACCCGCACAGCGTCACTGACACCGACTCCCGTACCCGTGCGAGCGAGCCCGGTTGACGCCCCAGAGTGGTCGCACAGCTCGGTGTCGGGACCTTCACCGCAGGTGCTGCGGAAGACGCGCGTCATGGCTCGGCCCTTTCGGAGCACGCCTGGAACGGACCCGCACGACGCTATGACCCTTGCTCCCGAGCCGCCCGTCAGGACAGGCAGATGGGCGAGCAACAGGAAACTGTCGTCTGGCTGCCTAGGGCGTTTCGTTTGGATCACCGGGCAGCCCAGTGGAAGATGCCCGCGATGTGGAGACCGGCCAGGTAGATGCTCGCGGTCTTCTCGTAACGGGTGGCGATGCCTCGCCACTGCTTCAAACGGTTGATACAGCGTTCGACGGTGTTGCGCTGCTTGTATGCATCGCGGTCGAAGGCGGGTGGCCTGCCGCCTCGGCTTCCACGCCGCAGGCGGTGGCCGCGTTGATCGGCCGGAACTGGGATCACAGCGCGGATCCCGCGCTTGCGCAGGTGCTCGCGGATCGCGCGGGAGGAATACACCTCGTCGGCCAAGACCACATCCGGCCTGGTGCGGGGCCGTCCTCGCAGTCGGGGAACCCGAAGTCGGGCCATGACGTGTGCAAAGGCGGATGCGTCACCGGCCTGGCCGGCGGTGAGCACTAGGATCTGTCTGACAAATGATCACCTGCAGTCCGCCCACGTCCCGCCCGCCTCCCACCGGTCGGACCACGCATAGACGGGCTGGGCAGGTGGCTGACCGAACGCGGACGGGCGTGGCGGTGTCACGGGACGAACCGGGCCGCTGCTTACGAGGCTTCGGCGTCGGTGTCAGTGCGCTCTTCTATATTCCGGATCATGAGCGGATGGCTGCAGAACACTCAGGTGCTGGTCGAACAGGCGGCAACGTACAAAGCACTCGCCGGGCGTGGTGAGCTGCGCGAGCTGTCACGTGCGGTGATGCGGGCCGCCTGCGCGAACGGCTCGATGACGGGGGTCGGCGTCGGGAACATGGACCTGTTGCGGGCACTACCCGACTGCGACCGTCTGGAGCTGGCTGCGTTGTGGGCCGAGTGGCACGCGCGCGTGGAGAACGACTGGACGGCTGAGGAGTTCAGGCGGGACGTCGACTACCTCCGCACGGAACTACTCATGGTTGCTTCCGGAGTGGCCCGCGGCCTGGACGGTGGGATTCTGGCCGCCGAGCGTGCGTCACAGCTCGCCGCATTGGGTGACCAGTACGTGGTCTGGTCGCATCACCGGATCTGGGAGCTGGCCGACGCGGAGCTCGCGGCCGGGCGCATACCCGGCTCGGCGGTCCTGGCCGCCTTCCGTCGTACCATGGCGGCGGCGACGCTGCCCGGATTCCGGCGCACCCAGGCGTCGGTGAACGCGGCCCAGGTCGGACTGCGCGAGGTCATGGGGCGCTGGCCCGGTCCGCCACTCAACTCCGGGGAGGTCTGGGCCGACCAGGCGCTCAAGGACGCCGGCGTGGGTGGTGAGCCGTGGGTTCGGCTACTGTCCCACGCCGCTCCGGCGACCGCGAGCGCGCCGTCGGCGAGATGGCGACGGGATTCCCTGGCCCTGATCGAGGAGATCGGCCCGGAGGCAGTACGGGAGGCAGTACCGCGATGGTTCGAGTTGGCCGGCCTCGACCGCACGGCCCCTCTGGTGGGCCATCAGCATCTTCCGTTCGACGTGAACACCCGCTTCGACGCCCACAACTCCCATGTGCTGCGCGGGCTCGCCTGGACCCTCGCTCTCGTGCCCGCCGGGCCGGACATCGTCGACGCCCTCGCCGGACTCGTCGAGACCTCTCTGGACCAGCGCTCCGGTGAGGATCCCCGAGCCCCTCATGTGGCGGAAGCGGGCGTCGTGGCACTGGCCCTCACCGCAGACCCGGCAGCGCGGTGCGAGTTGGAGACCCTCCGCAGGTGGATCCGGCACAAGGGCACTCTTCTGCGCATCGACAAAGCTCTTGATCACTTGCCAGACAAGCCCTAGACAGTGTCCGCCAAATGATCATCTGGTTGGTTTGCGGAGCCAGAGGATCAGCGTCGCCAGGACGATTCCGGCGTGGTCGCGGTCGGCGAGCTTGTCGAACCTGGTCGCGATCGCGCGGAACTGCTTGAGGCGTGCGAAGCAGCGTTCGACCACGTTGCCGTCACGGTAGACCTCCTTGTCGAAGACTGGCGGGCGACCGCCGAGACGCCCTCGGCGCCGGCGGTTGGCGACTTGGTCGCGGCGTTCGGGGATCGTGGCGACGATTCCCCGGCGCCGCAGCAGGTCCCGGATTGCCCGGCTGGAGTAGGCCTCGTCGCCCAGGACCCGGGTCGGTGTCGTGCGCGGGCGGCCGGTGTCGGAACGCGGATCCCGTCGAGGACCTGACCGAATGCGGTGGCGTCGTTGATGTTGCCGGGCGTGAGCACGATGGACAGGGGCAGGCTTCGTCTCGGACCACATGGAGGTGCTGTACGACCTCGACACGGAGGCGACGGCCAAGGCCGCCGAGCTGGGGCTGCCGATCGCCCGCTCGGCCACGGTCGGCGCCGACCCCCGGTTCGCGGCGGCGGTACGGGACCTCGTGCTGGAGCGGGCCGCGGCGGAACGCGGCGAGTCCGTGGAGCGTTGCGCGCTCGGGCTGCTCGGCGCGAGCCACGACCTGTGCGCGGTGGGCTGCTGCCCGGCGCGCGGGCCCCGGCCGGCGGCCGCGGGCGTGGACAGCCCGTACGCGTAGGGGGCCGGAGTGGGGAGCGCCTCGGATCATGGGGGAATAGCTATCGCGAGGCTTCACCTGCGCTGAGGGAACTTGTGGGATCTGCAGGTACGACGTGCGCGACGGAGTTGATCACACCGCTGGTGAGAGCAGTGCGTGCGGGCACGGGCTGGTCCGACTCGCGGGCGAGGTGGCGGCGTTTCCAGTACGGGTTGTCGTGGGAGAGCTCGCTCGAGACACGGCCGTACATCCCGAAGGTCATGATGATCAGCCCCATGACGAAGCGGAAGATCACATTGGTGATGCCGAAGCCGAGCACATTGGCGTCCTTGTCGAGGACGAAGATGTGCGCGAAGCCGCTGAGAAGGAACAGGGCTCCCACCGTGATGTTGAGGGTGGATGCGAAGTTGCCGCCAATGAAGGCGCCCGCGGCAAGTGCGAGTCCGACCACGACGGAGATGACGCTGAGGGTCGTGTTCGTCGTCATCCCCGCGATGGTCTCGCCCTGGGTGTCGAAGGGGCGCAGGGCATCGGCGAAGCCGAGGATTCCGAAGGCGAGCAGGATCAGGCCGCAGAGCAGGGCGCCGTACCGGTAGACGGTGGCGAGGTGGTGATCGACGGGTAGCTCGTCACTCAGTTTCATGTCGGTTCCTCTGGGGGGTTGTGTCGGTCCGCGGCTTCGTCACTGCTCGTAGTTCGCGAGGGCCAGGCCGAGGCCGAAGAAGGTGGGCGCCCATTCCCCGACGAAGATGCCCCACCGGTCCGCCCGCTCAATGTCCTCGCGGCTGTTGGAAGCGAGCCACGATGCGAGTGACAGGCCGATGGACAGGGTGGCCGCCAGGTAGGCGTGTTCGCTCTTGACGCCTGTGTCATGCAGCTTCTTGACGATCATGACGAAGTCTCCTTCTGGTCATTCCGGGAGAAGCGCTCGAGCCTCCGAAGAGGATCTGACGTGCCGAACCTACTCGCGGACCACAGGGGAGGTGACTTGCCCCGTTTATGCATGGTTTCGTGTGTTTTTAGGCGTCCTTCTGCCGCACGCGAGCATGCCGGACCGGAGGGGCGCCGCCGGTCCGGCACCGACCGGGCGATGGTGCTGCCACTGGAGTCCAAGGGGTAGAGGTCGGCGTCGTAGGCTTCGCCGGAATGGCGCAGAGTGCGTAGTTCGCCCAGTCGAACATGCCTGTGGTGAAGTTGATGTAGCTGTCGTACGGGTTCGCGAGGGCTTCGGCGCTGGTGACGCTTCCCTTGCAGGCGTCGTAGACGACGGGGCTGTTGATGTGGTGGCCGGCGCTGAGGCCGCCCGAACCCTTCCGCTCTCGTTCCAACCGGAACCGGCTTCGAGGGCGGACACCTCGTCGAACGCCCTGAAGCCGGCTGGGCCTGAGCTCACCCATACGATCGGGGACATGGATCCGACGGCACCGGTCGGCGGGCCTGCTTGAATTTGCCGGTGCAGATAGAAGCGATCGTATTCGACTTTGATGGCCTGCTCATGGACACCGAGACCACACTCTTGGAGTGCTGGCAGTACGAGTGGCGACAGCACGGGCTTGAGCTGGACCCGGCCAACTTCTTCGCCGATCACGGTGGCGACGTCACCGCTGAGCGCTATCGACGACTCGCTGCGGCCGTCGGCCCCGGATTCGACTACGAGACCAGCCACGCCCGACGCCTCTCATATCGCGACGAGTTGCATAGTGGCCTGGGTCTTCGTGATGGCATCGACGCCTGGCTCACCCAAGCCCGCGACGCCGGCCTGCGGTGCGCGGTAGCCAGCAGTTCACACGAGGAATGGGTCACCAGCATGCTGGCACGAGTCGATCGCCTCGACGCGTTCGACGTCCTCGCCTTCGGGAACGAAGTGCCCTCACCCAAGCCGGCGCCCGATGTCTACCTGCTCGCTCTCGACCGGCTCGGGCTCGACCCAGGACAGACAATCGCCGTCGAGGACACCCCCCACGGCGCCGCCGCAGCCCAAGCCGCGGGGCTGTCATGCATCGCCATCCCGAATCCCTTTGCCGACCCCGCACGCTTCACCGCGGCGAATCTGGTCCTCGCCACCGCCGCCGAGCTCCCCCTGCAGGACGCCATAGCGCTCATCAGCACCGAACCCCAGCACAATCCCGATTCGAGCATCCACAAGATGTGACAATTGCTCGCGTGTGCCGGGCGGCGAGGCAGTCGGCCCAACTGTCCTGGAGGTAGGTCGCCCACTGTGGTGGTCGAAGGGGAGAAGCCGAGGAGGTCGCTTACGGCCTTGGGTGGCGTGTCCGTAGTCATGGTGATCATGGCTGTGTTGCGGGCGGCCAGGGTGAGGAGGTGGCGGCCGGTCTGGCCCTGGCCGCCCGGGACCATGCCGGGGAAGAGGTACCAGGAATCGCAGCCAGGTGAAGGGCCGTCGGCGGCCAGGTGGTGAGGCTGGGCAATCAGGTCTTGCACGAGAGCGGCGATGCCGCTGACGGACAGCGGGTACAGACGCACCAGGGCCCCGGCGATGCGGACTTCGAGAGGCAGGGCGGTCTCGGTCAGGCAGCGGCGCGGCTGCGTGTTTGCATCTCGGCTTCGCCGAGGAAGTGCTGAGGAAGGCCTCTTCGCGGCGCGGCAAGGGCGGGGTCGGCGAGGTTGCGCAGGCGGGTCCAGCGGATGAAGGCCACCAGGCCGCGGTGGTCGGGGGCTTGGTCGAGCCAGCGCCGTAGGTCCCCTTGTCGGGCACGTTGCAGGCTCAGGTTCCGGGTCTCCAGTTAGTGCGGGAAGTCCATGACTCGCAGAACCTCGGTGCGGTCCTGGGAGGCGGAGCCGGTGGTGTAGCGTCCGCGGGCGGCTCGGCGGCGGACGGTCTTGAGGATGTGCCAGTCCGCGAAGGCGTGGACGATGCCGCGGTTGCCGGTCAGGAGAGCGGCGGACGAACTGGCAGATCCGGGCAGCTCGCAGATGCGCCAGGCCCTCGGCCGGTCCCGGGGCGGGCTGACCACCAAGGTCCATCTCGCTGTCGACGGCCGGGGCCTACCTCTGTTGATCGTGCTCACACCCGGCAACGTCAACGACGCCACCGCCTTCGCCCAGGTCCTGGCCGGGATCCGTGTTCCGCGAGCCGACACCGGCCGCCCGCGCACGACACCGGACCGGGTCCTGGGTGACAAGGCCTACTCAAGCCGGGCGATCCGGCACCTGCTGCGGCGCCGGGGCATCGCCGTCACGATCCCCGAGCGCCGCGACCAGGTCGCCAAACGCCGGCGTCGAGGGCGCCTCGGCGGCCGACCGCCCGCCTTCGACAAGGAGGTCTACCGTGACCGCAACGTGGTCGAACGATGCTTCGCACGCTTCAAGCAGTTCCGCGCGATCGCGACCAGGTTCGACAAGCTCGCCGACCGCTACCGCGCCGGAGTCGTCCTGGCCTCGGTGATCCTCTGGCTCCGCGAACCAGCCTCATGATCGTTTGTCAGACGCCGCTGTAGCAGTCCCTCAGCGTGAGGTCTCTCTGGCCCGGGTCAGGGAGACCTACGCGTCAAGCTGGGTTCGGATCTGCAGGAAAGAACGAGAACCTGCTCGCTGGCCTTCCGCGGTGAACCGACCTGGCGTAGGGGATGAAGACAGGGACGGGGGCAGCAGCTTTCATCCGCCAGCCGCTGGCGTACCGACACTCTGTCGACGAGGACCTCAGTAGTTCAACGTACTCGCCGAACGAAGCGCCCTCGAACCGTCCGCTCAGAGCCACTGTCTTGCTCTCATGGTTGAAGACCGGAACGGCAGTATCGACCGGCATCCCCCATCCGAGGGCGTGTGTGTTCGTCTCCCCGCAATCGATCATGTAGTCCACCCAGTGGGCGTAAGTCAGTGCCTGCATGGTCAACATCGTCTCCCCTTCACAGGCCTTGAATCAGGCAAAGCGTCTTGTCACGCCTTCTACCTACTCTCACATCGGTGCCACCGTCAGGCACAGTGGTGTGTCAGACAGGCCTTAGGAGTCACTTACGCGGAGAGATCTGCAAGGTGAGCCTCACGATCGACGAAGAGTCCGAGACTCTCCAGGCGCAAGCACGGACAGAGCGCCAGGCACAGCCTTTTGGCTCTCGGGGAAGGCCTTCCTCCTTGCGGTCCCCCTCCGCGAGGCCCGGTGGGGTAAGCGGTTCAGCGGGCTGTGCGCGGTCAGGGTGTAATCCGGTTGAGCTGTCGGTTCATCTCGCCGAGGAAACGCACGACGACGTGCAGCTCCGTGGGTGTGAAGTGCCCGCGGGCGGCATCGGTGGACTGTGCGAGAGGCCTGAAGTACTCGCGTGCCGCGGCGCGGCCGGCCTGCGCGTAGAGCACGTGCACCACACGCCGGTCGTCGGGCGCTCGGACCCTGTGGATGTGACCGGCCTTTTCCAGTCTGTCCAGGCATGCAGTCACTGCTCCCGAGGTCAGGTTCAGATGCGCGCGGAGACGGCCCGGGGTCATGGGCCCCGCGTCCTCCTCGCGATCTGCGTCCAGTACGGCGATCAAAGCTTGCACGTCGGTCAGATGCAGATCGTGTGCCCGTGCGAACTCTTGGGCGATCCGGTTGAACTGCGAGTTCATCTCGCGCAGAAGGACGGCGAAGGACTGCAACCCGATCGGGTCGTCGTACGGAGGTACGGGGGGCGGGGTGTCAGCGGCGGCCATGACCCCAGCATATGATCTCTCAATGGTTGAGATACTCGATTGTTGAGATTACTGAGGGGTTGCAGTGAGAAGCACATCGCGCTGGGTTCGATGGCTGGTGCCGTTGGTTCTGCTGGCGGCATGGCTGGGCATCGGTGGAACATTGGGCCCGTATGCCGGGAAGCTGGGCGAAGTCGCCACCAATGATCAGGCGGCCTTCTTGCCGCAGAGCGCCGAGTCCACCAAGGTCCTTGAGGCGCGCAAGGCCTTTGAGCGCGCCGAGTCGGTACCCGCCATCGTCGTCTGGCAGGCCCCCGAAGGGGTGCGGATCACCGACTCGCAGCAGCAGGAAGCGACTCGGGCTGTAGCAGCTGTGGCCGGGCGCTCCGGAGTTTCCGGAGCGCCGTCCCCTGCCCTGCCCTCGGACGACGGCCGGGCGTTGCAGGCTGTTGTGCCGCTCGCCCCCGATCTGGGCGATGACCTACCGGCCGTCTTGGATGAGGTGCTTTCGTCCGCGGGCGCGGTTCCGGGGCTGGACGTGCAGATCGCGGGGCCAGCTGCTACGCAGGCCGACCTCGCGGACGCCTTCGCCGGCATCGACGGACTGCTGGTCGCTGTGGCCCTCGGCGCCGTGCTCCTGATCTTGCTGCTGGTCTATCGAAGCCTGCTTCTGCCACTGATGATCATCATCAGTGCGGTGTTCGCCCTGGGCCTTGCGTGCGCGGTCGTCTACTGGCTCGCCGACCGGGGCATCGTGCGGGTCGATGGGCAGGTGCAGGGAATTCTGTCCATCCTGGTCATCGGTGCGGCGACCGACTACGCGCTACTGCTGGCCGCGCGGTTCAGGGAAGAACTCGCAGCACGCGACGATCGAGTGGCCGCAGTGATCGCGGCCGTGCGGCGTTCGGCGGGCGCGATCACCGCCAGCGCAGCCACCGTGGCCTTGGGCCTGCTCGCCCTGCTCGCCAGCGATCTGACCAACAACAAGGCCCTCGGCCCTGTCGGCGCCATCGGTATCGTGTGTTCCGTCCTGAGCACGCTCACCTTCCTGCCCGCCGTACTCGCACTGCTTGGCCGTACAGCTTTCTGGCCGGCCACTCCCAAGCCCGGCGAGGCCGCGGGCGAGGGCCACACCGTGTGGCGCCGCGTCGCGGCTGTCATCGACCGGGCACCGCGCCGGGTCTGGGTATCGACGGCGCTGCTCCTGCTCGTCTTGGCCGGGTTCGCGTCAGCCCTGTCCTCCAAGGGCGTGCCCCTGGAGGAAATCTTCGTCAAGGACGCACCCTCCGTCGCCGCTCAGCAGACACTCAGTCGGCACTTCCCGGGCGGATCAGGCCAACCCGCAGTGATCATCGCGGATTCGGCGAAGGCCTCACAGGTACAAGCCGCCGCCCTGGAAACAGACGGCGTAGCCGCTGCGGAGCCCGCAACAGCTTCAGGTAAGCCCGGTGGCGGACCCCTGGTCATCGACGGCCGCGTCCGCATCGACGCCACTCTCAAAGCCGCCGCCGACAGCGACGCCGCGAAGAGGACAGTCGCCGAACTGCGTAAGCGCATGCACGCCGTACCGGAGGCCAACGCCATCGTGGGCGGCTACACCGCCCAGAAGTACGACACCGAGCGCACCGCGGCACGGGACCGCACGGTCATCGTCCCGATCGTCCTCGGCATCATCCTGCTCATCCTCATCCTGCTTCTGCGCGCCTTGCTGGTGCCTCTCCTGCTCGTAGCCACCGTCGCACTCAACTTCTTCGCCACGTTGGGCGTTTCCGCGCTCGTCTTCCAGCACCTGCTGGGCTTCAGCGGCACGGATGCCTCCGTCCCCTTGTACGGATTCGTCTTTCTCGTGGCGCTCGGCGTCGACTACAACATCTTCCTCATGTCCCGCGTCCGGGAGGAGTCCCTTATCCACGGCGTTCGCCAGGGAGTGCTCCGCGGCTTGACCACGACCGGTGGAGTCATCACCTCAGCCGGCGTGGTCTTGGCCGCCACCTTCGCAGCCCTGATGGTGATCCCGCTCGCCTTCCTCGTCCAGATCGCCTTCATCGTTGCCTTCGGCGTTCTCTTGGACACTCTTGTCGTACGGTCCCTCCTGGTCCCGGCACTGGTCATCGACATTGGTCCGCGAAGCTGGTGGCCCAGCAGCTTGGCAAGTTGGCGAGACCCGGTGATGCCCACTGCCCCGCGGAGCAGCACGCCGTAGCTCTCACACGCCCGCTGGTGATTCCTGCCGGCACTCACCGTCGTCGCTGACGGGTGCGGGCCGCTCTCCACAGGGGAGGGCGGCCCGCACGTCCACTCTGCGGCCGGGGCGCGGTTCCGCAGGGGCCGTCTGTGGTCAGAAGTCTCTGAGCAGGCGGCCCGCGCCAGCGATGCGGTCGGTGATGCCGTGCTCGCGCAGGGCGTGCCACAGCGTGGCCGTGTTGATCGCAACGACGGGTTTGCCGAGCTCGGCCTCCAGGGCCTCGGCCTGGGAGACGAAGGAGAGGTTGGTGCCCACCTGCACGATGGCTTCGATCGAGGGGCCGTCCAGGGCGGTGACCATCTCCAGGATCCGGTCGGGTCCCACCCTGGCGATATCAGTCGCGGTCGGGCAGCGCAGTCCTGAAACGGCTGCCACATCGAATCCCGATTCGCTGAAGAACCGGCTGACCTCACGGTCGGCCACAGGCTGGTAAGGGGAGAAGACTGCGATGCGCCGGCACTTGAGAGCGTGCAGTGCGGCCCGGCAGGAACTTGCGCCGGTGGTGACCGGGAGGCCGGTGCGTTCGCGTAGTCGGCGTTCGAAGGCCGCGTTGCCCGCTACGCCGCCCCAGAACGTCTCCGCGGACATCCCCATGACCATCCGGTCCGGTTCGGCCGTAAGGACGTCGCGGACGGCGGTGTCAATGGAAGCCCTGATCTGGGACAGGAGCGCCTCAAAGTCCCGGTCGTCGGCCATGGCCGGGTGTGGGATGTGCATGGAGCCCGTGCGGTATGCGACTCCGGGAATTCGTGCTCTCCAATAGTCGTGTTCGACGACGGTGTTGGTGCTCGGCACGATGACTCCGAAGACGGCTCGTGGGCCCACGGCGTTGGTCATGGCGGATGCTCCAGTTCGCACGGGTAAGTTGACAGTCACCGCGAGTGGCGTACGCGCCGGGGTTCCAGATCCGGTTCGCCCAGACTGCAGAGCGCTGGTGGCAGGGTGACCATGGCGGTGGTCCCGACGCCCTGGCGCGCTGCTCGAAGTTCCACGTGGATCGCGTGATGCTCGGCCAGCCGGGCCACGACGTACAGGCCCATCCGGCGTGCTGCGGAGCCGTCCAGTGCCGGCGGAACGGCGAGACGCCGGTTGTGGTGTGCGAGCTCCTTGGTGGTGAGGCCGAAGCCGAGGTCGCTCACCTCGATGAGGGCGTTTGCGTGGGGGAGTTCGGTCGCGGTGACCATGACGGGACTCTGAGGGCTGGAGAAGGCGGTTGCGTTGTCGAGGAGCTCGGCCAGGAGATGGATGACGTCGCCGGCGGCTGATCCGGCGATGAGCACCTGAGGTACGTTGACGATGCGTACGCGCTGGTACTGCTCCACCTCACCGGCTGCCGCACGCAGGATTCTTTCCAGCGGGATCGGCTCGCCCCACCCGCTGTTGATGCGCTCTCCGGTCAGCACCAGGAGGTTCTCGCCGTTGCGCCGCATTCGGGTGGCGAGGTGGTCGAGGCGGAACAGGCGCTCCAGTCGGTCGGGTGAGGTCTCGTCCTGTTCCAGGGCGCCGATGACTTCCAGCTGGCGCATGGTGAGGCTGTGCGTGCGCTTGGCGAGGCTGGCGAAGAGATCGCTCACGTGCGAGCGGAGCAGGGCCTGCTCGGAGGCCAGGTGGACGGCCTGGCGGGCAACCGCATCGAAGGCTTGCGCTACCTGTGCCAGTTCCCCGCTGCCATGGACAGGGGTGGCTGTCATCGGAGCCACTGCCTGGTCAGGGGCCTCGGTCAGGTGGCTGATGGCGAACGGCAGCTGGTCGCGGGCCACAGAGAGCGCCGAGTGGCGAAGAGCCCGAATCTCCTTCAGCGTGGTGCGCGAGATCCAGATGACGAGCGCGACGGAGAGCAGCACGACGAGGAGAGTGAACACGCCAGAGCGGATCGCGGTGTCCCCGGCGTCGGTGAGCGCACCGGTGGTGATGTCGGCAAGGTCTTGACCGAGCTGGTCTTCGACCTTGTGCAACTGGTCCATTTGCGCGCCGGCGAAGTCGAAGAACGCCTGTGGAGTCGTCGCAAGTCCGGCGTCCGTCGCAGTACCGGACATGACAGTGGCGCGCAGCTGCGTGAAACGTTCCATGCCGAGGGCGGAGACGGTCGAGGAGAAGAGCTGAGCGTCCCCAGGGCCGGCGCCCGCCTGGAACTCTGCCAGAGCCGCCCGCTCGAGACCTGCGGCCACCTGTACGCGCTCTGCGGCTTCGGCGGTTCCCAGACGTCCGCCGAGGACCGCCGTGATGAGCGAACGCTGCGTGGACATGGCGGATTTCGCGACGGACAAGCAGGAGAGGGACTTGCCTTTGGCGCTGGCTTCGGGGGTGAGGGAGATCTCGTTGTGCAGCCCAAGCAGGGGAGCGATGAGGTTCTCGTACTGGCGCTGGACGTCCAGGGTGTCCTGGTAAGTCTCGGCCGCCTTCGGCTGCTGCCTCAGGTTCCCGGCTAAGGCTCCTTGCGCTCGCTGCTCGGCTTCCTCGGCGCTTCGGCGGACTTGAGGCAGGGAGGGGGCCCGCTGGATGAACTCCTCGAGCCGTTTGCGCAGAGCGGGCTGCGAGCCCGGGATTCTGCTGGCAGCGTCGAGGAATTCCTTCCACGCCGTGTCGGTGGCGGCCGCGGGTTGCGCTGACGGTGGGCCTGCCCGCTTTGGGGCAGCCGCAGGCCTGTCGGGTGGCAGGGCTGATCTTCCGGCTTCCTCCTGGAGGGCAGCTGCCACCACGCCTGCCCGCCGGGAGAGGCTTGCGGTGGCGGCGGCCTCGGTTGCCCGGGTGGCGGAATCGGAGGCTTCAAGGGTGCGCAGGGTACCCAGGGCGGAGAAGGCCACCAGCGGCAAGAGGGTGATGGCGGCCAGGCGGAACGTGAAGCCCCAGTTGGCCGGCGATATGCCTGCGGAGCGTCGCCGCCCGGGCGCATCGGTAGAGGTGTGCCTGTGCTGTCCGGACCGTCGCGGGAGGGGCCATCGGATCGGCAAGTCGGCACTCCTGACAGATAGACAATCGAGTACGCGTGTTTCGTTCAGTGAAACGATGTTTCGCAAAACTAGAGGTGGGTGGCCGGACCGTCAACCGTTCCCCGGCGCCGGCCTCTCGTGCGGCTGGTGGAGGAGCGTGCGCGTTCCTCACGCAACTCCCTGAGGTAACTCAGTGCGTCGACCTGGATGGTGTGGCGGCTGGAGGCGACGTATCGCCGTGCCGTGCGGGCGTGGTACTCGTTGATCTCGCGCTGCATCGTGTCGTGCGAGGGCAGGCGGCAGCGGCCTTGGAGCAGGTCGGCCACCCAGCGGGACTGCGCTTCGGCCAGCGGCATGATCGCGCCGAGCGGCTGGACGAGCCCGATGAAGTACAGCCCGCTGTGGTCGGGGGAGACGACACGTCGGTACAGGGTCACCGCGTTGCCGGCCGGGTCGATCAGCTTTTCCGGCAGGAAGGGGAAGTCGATGTCGTAGCCGGTGCAGTAGATGACCGCGTCGATCTCCTCCCGGCTGCCGTCCTCGAAAACGACACCGGATCCGTCGAGTTCCTTGATCATCGGAGTGACGGTGATGTCGCCGTGGCCCAGGCGCGAGAGCAGGTCGTCGGAGATCGTCGGATGGGCGCCGAGGACGCCGTGGCGCGGCTCGGGGAGGCCGTACGCGGACAGGCGGCCGCGGCTGAGCCGCAGGAGCAGCGATAGCCCGAGGGCCTGGATCGCGAGCGGGGCCCGTGCGAGCCAGGACCCGGTGAGGTGATCGGTAGGGGTTCCGAAGAGGTACTTGGGCAGGATGTGTGCCCCGCGGCGCATGGACAGGAAGGTGTGGGTGGAGACGCGAGAGGTTTCGACGGCGATGTCGCACGCGGAGTTTCCGATACCCAGGACGAGAACCCGCGCTCCGGCGAAGGGCTCGGGGGTGCGGTAGTGGTGCGAGTGGGTCTGGCTGCCGGTGAACGAACCCGCTCCGGGGAGCTCGGGGCGTGGCATGCGGGGTTTCCAGTGGTGACCGTTGGCGACCAGCACCGCGTCGTAGGCGCGGCTGGTCGAGGAGCCGTCCTCGAGGCTGCGTGCCGTCACAGCCCACCGGCCGTCGGGTGTCTTGCCGACCTCGGTCACCTCGGTGCGGAACGCGATCGAGGGGCGCAGACCGAAGTGGTCGACGAACGCGTCGAAGTAGCGCGCGATGTGGAAGTGGCTCGGGTAGACCGGGTAGGCGTCCGACATGGGGAAACAGGCGTACTCCATCACCTGCCGGGAGGTGTTGATGTGCAGGGACCGGTAGGCCGAGGACATGCCGTTGTCGTTCTGGTAGCGCCAGTTGCCGCCGACCTCGGAGCCGCTCTCGTAGCAGTCATATGGGATGCCGCGCTCGGCGAGGACCTGGCAGGCGGCGATGCCGGACGAGCCGGCTCCGATCACACAGATTCGTTCCATCCGGACCTCCATTGTGACCACCCGGTCATGTGGCCGGGCGGTCATACAGTCTTCGCGCGCCTGCACATTTGTCAACCGGCATGCAAAAGGCGGCAGTTGTGCAACTCGGGAAGCCTCTGCGTTGCTGACGGATTCATTGACAGGGCACCAGGCTCCGCCCACTATGACCGGGCGGTCACATGACCGCCCGGTCACGCCGCGGGTCGATCACTCCACCGTGGGGTCACCGGCGGATCTGTCGTCCTGCGGGAGCCGTGATGTCCACCTCTTCACCACCCCAAGACGCTCCGCCACCCACCACTGCCGCCCGGCAGCTACCCCCCGACGACGTTGACGTGCTCGTCATCGGATCCGGCTTCGGGGGCAGCGTCACCGCCCTGCGCCTGACCGAGAAGGGCTACCGCGTCGCCGTTCTCGAGGCCGGCCGGCGCTTCGCGGACGACGAGTTCCCCCGGACCTCCTGGCGGGTACGTGACTACCTCTTCGCGCCGCGCCTCGGCTGCCGCGGCATTCTCCGCATGACCCTGCTGGGCCGCGTTCTGGTATTGACCGGTGCGGGCGTCGGAGGCGGATCCCTCGGCTACGCCAACACCCTCTACGTTCCGCCCCCACCCTTCTACGAGGGCACCCACTGGGCCGCCATCACCGACTGGCGCACCGAACTGGCCCCCTACTACGAGCAGGCCCGACGCATGCTCGGCGTCACACTCAACCCCCGGTTCACGCCCTCTGACCGGGTACTGAAGGAAGCCGCCCGGGAACTGGGATGCGAAGGCACTTTCCGTGCCACCCCCGTAGGCGTGCACTTCGGGAAACCCGGCACCGCGCCCGGCACGACCGTTCCCGACCCCTATTTCGGCGGTGCCGGCCCCGCCCGCGCGGCCTGCCTGCACTGCGGGGCATGCATGACGGGATGCCGGCACAACGCCAAGAACACCCTCCCCAAGAACTACCTCGGCCTGGCCGAAGCCGCCGGAGCGACGGTCTGCGCCGAACGCACCGTCACCGAGGTCCGCCCGAACACCACCACCGGCGCCGGCTGGACCGTCACGTCCGTCCGCACCGGACGCACCATCCGCACCGAACTGCACACCACCACCGCACGGCACGTCGTCTTCGCCGCCGGAGCCCTCGGCACCCAGCGCCTGCTCCACCGCCTCCGAGCCGACGGCTCCCTGCCCCACATCTCCCCGCGCCTAGGTCACCTGACGCGGACGAACTCCGAGGCCATCCTCGCGGTGCGCTCCAAGGATCCGGGCGCAGACTTCACCCAAGGCGTCGCCATCACTTCCTCGGTGCACCTCGACGACACCACCCACGTCGAACCGGTCCGATACGGGCCCGGCAGCAACCTACTCGCCCTGCTCGGAGCGATCCTCACCGACCCAGCCCCCGGACGCTCCCGGCTCCTGTCCGGCCTCGCCACGATGGCCGCGAACGCCCGGAGCCTGCCGGCCCTGCACCGCCCGCGCCGCTGGGCGAGGCAATCGGTGGTCCTGCTGGTCATGCAGTCGGCCGACAACTCCCTCACCACCAGGCTGCGCCGCGGTCTGCTCGGACAGCGCCTGACCAGCCTGCCTGGCGAGGGCGCCTCCAACCCCACCTGGATACCGGCCGGCCATCACCTGGCCCGCATCGCCGCCGAACAGAACGACGCGATGGCCTGCGGCACATGGGGAGACTTGTTCAACATTCCGTCCACCGGCCACCTGATCGGCGGCTGCACCATTGCCACCGATGCCGCCCACGGAGTCGTCGACCCGTACCACCGCGTTCACGGGTACCCCGGGCTGCACGTCATCGACGGTTCCACCATCTCCGCCAACCTCGGAGTCAACCCCTCCTTGACCATCACCGCCCTCGCCGAACGCGCCACCGCCCTGTGGCCCAACCTCGGCGACACCGACCCCCGCCCCCGGCCGGACACGCCCTACCGCCGGCTGGATCCCGTCAGACCACGACGCCCAGCCGTCCCCGAACACGCTCCCGCCGCGCTGCGGTTCAGCCCCCGGCCTCCCGAAGAACAGGACCCCGATGCCGACGTACCCGCCTGAGCCCTGGCACCTCGCCGGGCAGATGAACCTCTCCCTGTGGCTCGTCCCACGCAAGGCAGTGCCACCCCTGCCGAACGGCGTACGGCCCCTCACCCTCGCAGGCCGCGCCATCATGGGCGCCGCCTGGGTCATCTACGAGAACGACAGCGTCCTGCACTACAACGAGGTCCTCTCCGCCGTGCTGGTCCGCGACCGCTTCAAGCCCCGCGTCAGCATCACCGACATATGGGTGGACAGCCCGCCATCGCTGGCCGGTGGGCGCGAACTGTGGGGAATCCCGAAGGAGCTGGCCGCCTTCGACATCGCCAGGGACAAGGGCATGGAAGCGACCGCCCGGACCGAGGACACCACGCTGTGCTCCGCGTCCTTCCAGCACCGAACCCCGCTGCCGGGACGCTGGCCGATCTCCTACCGCCTCGCCCAGCAACTCGACGGGCACCTGAAGACAAGCCGCGTGCGCAGCCGCAGCCAGGTCGCACTGGCGCGAGCGACCTGGCGGATCCCGCCCGGCAGCACGCTCAGGCTCCCGGTCGACGGCCCGCCCCTGCTCAGCCTGACCTTGCACGACTTCAGCCTCGCCTTCGGCAGCGCCTCCCCGAGGACGCCGACCACCAAGGTCTGAGAACCCGACGAGGGCCCCCGGCGGGCCTTCCCTTCCGAGGAGCGCTCATGACGCCCGCAACCAATCTGCCCTCCACCCTTTGCGAGGCCTTCCAGCAGACCGTGACCGCCCGGCCCCACGAACCCGCGCTCCTCACCCCCGAGGGCCCCATACTGACCTGGGCCCAATACGCCGATCGTGTCGCATCCGTCGCAGCCGCACTCAAGCACCTCGGCGTCCGCCGAGGCGAGCCAGTGGCCCTCATGCTCACCAACCGGCCCGAGTTCCACATCGCCGACTGCGCCGCCCTGCACCTGGGCGCCGTTCCCTACTCCCTCTACAACAGTCTTCCCGCCGACCAGATTCACGACCTGCTGACCAGCACCGCAACCCGTCTCGTCGTCACCGAACGCCGTTTCCTTCCCGTGCTGCGCGCTGCGCGCGTCGACACCTGCGTCCGGCAGCTGGTAGCCGTCGATGCTCTGGAAGATCCGGCCGAGGACGGTGTCCTCTCCCTCGCCGAGGCCGCGTCGACGGCCCCCACCCCCCTCGATCTCGCCGCCGCCGTTCGCGAGGTAGGTCCCGACGACCTGATCACCTTGATCCACACCTCCGGTACCACAGGCCGCTCCAAAGCCGTTGAGATCACCCACCGCGCGATGATGGCCCAACTCGACGGCACCCAACAGGTCCTGAACGTCACCGCGGGCGACAGTCACATATCCTTCCTCCCCGCCGCACACATCGCCGACCGGTGGGGATCGCACTACACCCACCTCGCCTGCGGAACCCAGCTGACCTGCCTGGACGACCTGTCCCGCCTTGCCGAAACCCTCACCACAGTGCGCCCCACGCTCTTCGGAGCCGTGCCCGCCCTCTGGCAACGCCTGCGCACCGGCCTGGAGAACGCGATCGCCGACGCCGACCCAGGGCTTCGCACCCTGGTGGAGGACGCCCTGGCCACCGGCCGCCGCCTCGCTCCGCGCCGCTGGGCGACCGATCCCCTCACCGAGGCCGAGCGAGCCGAACTCGACGCGGCTGAACCGATCCTCGGCGAACTCCGCCGCCGCATCGGGCTCGACCGCGCCCGCATCTGCATCACCGGGGCCGCACCGGCACCCGAAGGACTCCAGGACTTCTTCCACGCCCTCGGCCTTCCCCTCACCGACGCCTGGGGCATGTCAGAACTCAGCGGCATCGCACTCATCGCCCCACCGGACAGCCCACGGGCCGGAACCGTGGGCCGCCCCGTCCCCGGCGCCGAGATCAGCATCGCCGACGACGGAGAACTCCTCGTACGCGCACCCTTCCTGATGCGCGGATACCGCGGCGAGCCCGAACTCACCGCGCAGACCATCGACACGGAAGGCTGGCTGCACACCGGCGACCTCGCCACCATCGACGCTGCCGGCGACGTGCGCATCGTCGACCGCAAGAAAGACCTCATCATCAGCACGGGCGGCAAGAACATGGCCCCGGCCCGCATCGAGGGCGTCCTCAAGGAGGCCTCGCCCCTGATCGCGCACGCCATCGTCGTCGGCGACGCCCGCCCCTTCAACGTCGCCCTCCTCGTCCCCGACCGCGAGGCCGTCACCGCCTGGGCCCGGAAAATCGGCATCACCTCAACCGCACCCTGGCACACCCACGCTCCTGAGCTCGCGGCAGCCCTCACCGAGGCCGTCGCCGATGCCAACACCCGCCTCTCGCGACCCGAACGGATCCGGGCCCACGAGGTACTCACCGAACAATGGACCCCGGGCGGACCCGAACTCACCGTGACCCTCAAAGTCCGCCGGGCCGCCGTCACCATCCAGTACGCCGACATGGTCGAGGCCCTGTACCAGCGCGCCGGGACCGGCCGGTGATATCGGCCGCACTGGTACTCCTCGCCGCCCTCCAACTCGTCCTGGCCGCAATCGCATTGCGAGCCGGCCCGGCCGGCCTGCTCACCGCGCTCCTTGGATGCGCCCTGGCATACGACTCGGCCGTCGTATCGGTCGGCGTTCTACTCGGTGAGGGTCCGGCACTGGAGACCCTGAGCGTTGGCCGCTTCGTCGCCCACGCCGTGGGAACGCCCCTCGTGCTGCCGTGCGCGATCCTCGCTCTGCGCGGCGGACGCGCCTCCCTCGCAGGAGGTTGGGTCATCGTCGTTTCACTGATCGGGCTCGGCTGTGCGACTACGCTGTCGGGCCTCCACCTCCGTTCCCGCACCTGGGCGGACACCCTGCGCTACGCGGATGCCGAGCCGGGCGCATTCCCGGTCGCAGCCGTCCTCGCGATCGTCATATTGCTGGCGATCGGCGTTGCTGCCTGGATCCGGCTCAGGACGCCTTGGATTGCCCTGGGGGCCCTCGCCGTCCTTGCCTGCTCCGCCGGCGCCTTTGCCGCGCCACCGCTGGGGAACGTGGGCGAGGCCTTGATGCTCGCCGGACTCGTTGTAGAGCTGCGCCGCAGACGGTCGGTACGGCCTGCAGCAGCCGAACACTGAGAAGTCGCCCAAATGGCAACACCGTTCCGTATGGAGAAACGCAGGTGGTCTTGGCGTGTACGCGCCAATGTGCTGCAATGGATACATCGTTTCTCTCCGCGATACCCCCACAGGAGGGCACCCCTCGTGCTACGCACACTCATGCGCGCCGTCCCGGCCATCATCCTGGCCGTCGCCGCCACCCTGACCGCCCCCACCGCGCTGGCGGCCGCCCCCACCCCCGCATCCACCATCGCGGCTGATCCCGCCGCCCCAGGCGCCTACCCCGTCGCCTACACCGACCTGACCGTCTCCGCCTCCGGCCGCTCCTACAGCGCCCGCGTCTGGTACCCCGGCACCACCGCGGGCGCCAACGCCCCCGTCGCCCAAGGCCTCCACCCCGGCCTCGCGTTCGGGCACGGCTTCTTCCAGGACATCTCCAAGTACGAAACTCTCCTGCGCCACTACACCTCGTGGGGCTTCATCACCGTCACCCCCAAGTCGCAGGGCGGCCTCTCACCCAGCCACACCGGATTCGCCGACGACCTCAACGCCGGCCTCACCTGGCTGACCGCACAGAACACCGCCACGGGCTCACGCTTCAACGGCACCGTCGACACCAGCCGCTACGCGGTGTCCGGCCACTCCATGGGCGGCGGCGCGGCCCTCCTCGCCGCAGCCCGCAACCCCGCCGTCAAGACCGTCTCCACCCTCGCGGCCGCCGAGACCAACCCCTCCGCGATCACCGCGTCCGGAGCCATCACCGCCCCGGCCCAGTACGTCGGCGGAAGCAAGGACACCATCGCCGGAGTCGCCGACAACCAGCAGAAGATGTACGACGCCAAGAAGGCGCCGACACAACTGCGGGTCATCACCGGCGGATTCCACTGCGGATTCGTCGACAGCAACGGCTTCGGCTGCGACAGCGGCTCCATCGCCCGAGCCGAACAGCAGCGACTCACCCGCTCGGTGACCACCACATACCTGCTCTACACGCTGGGCCTCGACGCCTCCCTCCAGGGCCAGGTCTGGGGCACCGCCGCGCAGACCCTGCCCGGCGTCGTGTACACCGCCAAGCCCTGACCTCACCCCCGCCGCCCGCCCGCACGGAGGACAACCATGAGCGCACCCGCCCCCCGCCACGAACACGACGGGGAGCGGGTCGCTTTCACCGTCTTCCCCGGGCGGCCCCCGGTCACCGTCCGGCGCGGCGCACCCGCCCCGTTCGGATGGTGGCCCGCCATCTGCATCGCCCTCGTCGCAGCCATCGACCGCATCGAGTACAACCTCCTCGCCGGCGCCCTGCCCACCATCCAGAAGGAGTTCGGATTCGGCGACGCGGCCGGCGGAGCCATCGCCACCGCCGGATCACTCGCCGCAGTGATCCTGCTGCTCCCGGCGGGGCGGCTCGCCGACACCGCCCGCCGCACCTGGACCGTCGCCGTCGTCGTGGCCGTCTGGTCGCTGCTGACCGTCGGCACCGGGCTCGCCGGCAGCTACCTCACCCTCTTCACCGTCCGGATGTTCCTCGGAGCCGCCGGACAGCTCTACAACCCGCCCGCCTCCAGCCTCCTCGCCGACTACTACCCGGGCCCCGGACGCACGCGAGCCTTCGGTTACGAGCGCATGGCCTACTTCGGCGGCCTGCCCATCGGGGTCATCGCCGGAGGCGCTCTTGCACAGAGCGTCGGCTGGCGCACAGGCTTCTTCCTCGTCGCCGTGCCCGGACTGCTCGTCGCCCTGCTCGTCCTGACCCTGCGTGAACCGGCTCGGGGCACCGGAGACCGTCTCACCCTGTGGTACCGGCGCGAGGCCGGCGACCCACCCGCAGAGAAGCTGACCTCGTCATCGGGCCCCGAAGACGTCGCTCCGCAACCGCTGCGCACCCAGGTGCGCGAGCTGCTGCGGATCCGAACCCTGCGCACCGTGGTCACGGGCCTCAGCATTCTCTTCTTCGGACTTGGCGGCCTCTTCTACTGGATGCCTTCCTACTACGGCCGGTTCTTCGGACTCGGCGAGGCCGAGGCCGCCGCCGTGGCCGGCGGCGCCGGACTGGTCGGCATCGTCGCCGGCATCATCACCGGCAGCTGGCTGGGCGACCGCGACGGCACCCCGCGCCCCGGCCGCCGTATCGCCATCGGCGGCTCGGGCCTGCTGCTCGGCACCATCGCCTTGGCCGGCGCCGTCGCGGTGCCGGTCCTCGTGCCACAGGTCCTGTGCTTCGGCCTCGCCAACTTCGGCTTCGCCGCCGCCCTGGCCAACCTCACCGCAGCCAACGCCGACGTCGTCGCAGCCGAACGACGCGGCCTCGGCTTCGCCGTCCTCCAGCTCCTGGTCACCCTTGGTGGATCGCTCGGTCCATGGCTCATCGGTCTGGCGTCCGATGCGACGGGGTCCCTCCGCTGGGCCTTCGCCACCGTGCTGGTGCCCCTGCTGGTGGGGTCAGTGGTGGTTCTGCGCGGCCGCCGCCACTACGAAGCCGACGCCGCTGCGGCGGCCCGACGATCAGCCTGACCGCGACATACCCACTCGACGTGTGCACACACGATCCGTCCAACAGAAAGGAAATCGCGACTTCTTCATGTGCACCACGCACCATCTCACGCCGACAACAGAGAAGAAGATCGGATTACTCATGGCACGCACCAAGCACTCACCGGCACAACGCAGCACCGGCCGCGGCATCGCGGCCGGCCTGCTCGGGTTCGCCCTGCTGACCGCGGTGGGCGTCGCGGCCCCTGCCGCCGCGGAGAGCCCGCAGAGCCCGACCCCCGTCCCCACCCTCGCCTACCCCTCCTCCGTCGGAGCCGATGCCGCCGACATCTACTACCCGGAATCCGGAAGCCGGCTCCCCGTGGTCCTGCTCCAACAAGGAGCGAACGTCGACAAGAGCCACTACGAGGGCTACGCCCGCACCGTCGCGGCATTCGGCTTCGTCGTGGTCGTCCCCAACCACCAGCGCTCCGTCTTCGGCATCCCCGGCCTGTGGGCCTCTGCCGACCAGAGCCTCACCACCGTCGCCTGGTCGAAGACCGAGAACACCCGCGCCGACAGCCCCCTCGCCGGCCGGCTGGACCCTGCCTCGTTCGCCCTCCTCGGCCACTCCTTCGGCGGCGCCGCAGGCATCGCCACCGTCCAGGGGCAGTGCGCCCCGCCCTTCTGCTTCGGCCTGCCGCCGGGGGCCGTCAAGCCCGCCGAACTCAAAGCGGCCGCCTTCTTCGGCACCAACAACGCGCCGCCCGGCGGAGGTCCGGTCGCCCCGGTGAACAACACCGTGCCGGTCGCCCTGATCCAGGGATCCGCCGACGGCGTTGCCGCCCCCGCGGCCGCGCAGGCCACGTACGAGGCCCTGAAGGGCACACCGAAGGCGCTCGTCACGGTTGCCGGGGTCAACCACTACGGCATCACGGGCGTCCAGAATCCGCCCGGCGCCGCCCCTGATCCCTCGGCCCAGACCACCGACCAAGTCGACGGCATCCGCACCTCCGCCCGCTGGTCGGCGCTCTTCCTCAAAGCCGCTCTGGGCGACAGCATCGCCCGCTCCTACATCCGCTACTGGGGGGACGGTGCCGACCCCGCGGTCACCGTGCAGCAGGCCTACTGAGCCACCCGCGCGATCCGCACACCGAGGCGCCGACCCTGGCCGCACTGCCGGGGCCGGCGCCGCGTTGTCAGGGCTCGCGAAGGGACGGTGTCAGAACATGCCGTTGGAGTTCGCGGCCGACGTGGGGACGTCCTGGATGACGTCCCAGTGCTCGACGACCTTTCCGTCCTCCAAGCGGAAGTAGTCCGCCAGCGCACGGCCGGGATTGTCCGGGTTGCCCGGCTCCAGGTCCAGGTGGGAGTGGGTGACGACCAGGTCGCCTTCGGCAATGACGCGCTTGATGTCGAGCTTCAGATCCGGGTACTCGCCGCGCAGCCATGTCACAAAGCCGATGAACGCCTCGGGGCCGTCCTGGGCATCCGGATTGTGCTGCACGTAGACGGGGCCGAAGTGGTCGTCTACGGCCTTCTGGGGGTCGCCGCCGAAAGCAGTCTGGTAGTAATCGACAACGACCTGCTTGTTGTGCTGAAGATCCGACATGATGTGTCCGTTCCGATGGGGGGTTCCCGGAACGGTGAACGAAAAAAGATCAAGGGGTAGCACCGGGAACCCAGGATTACTCGACTGGGTGCGCCCTCGCGTCTGTGAGGCTGCCCGGGCAGGCATGCCGACGCTGTTTGTACTTTCCCTTGCCGCCCCTGACCTGGGCGTACAGCAGGATCCACCGCCAGCTGGCGGCGATCTCCTGTCGCACGAGCAAACCTACGCCCGGTGCCCGGTTCATGCACCCTGCCAAGGTCCCGGAGGTTGGGGACCTTGGTCCCTCAGTTGGCAGCCCGGACCGTGTCCGTGGGCCAGTACGGCCCCCACGGACGGCTTGCGGTCGTTCGGTTCAGATGGTGCGGCCGAGGTAGGCGGCGAGGCGGTCGGCTGCCGGAGCAGTGTCGGGTGCGTCCTTGGAGGGGCCGAACATGCCGGTGGCGGCGCGGATCTCGTCGGGGAAGTTCCCGTACCAGCCGGCGAAGGCGGCCTGGACGGCGTCGGGGTCGCCGGTGCGGTCCTGGCCGGTGGCGGTGGCCAGGTCCCAGCTGTGCAGGACGGCCTCCAGCAGGTGCAGGTCCACGATCCGCGGACCCGACCCGCCGCCGGGCAGCGGCATCTGCCGCCCGAGAGCACCCTCGCTCTGCCAGGCGGCGAGCACGTCCTTGGCGCCGCGGGCGTACACATCGCCGGGCTGCTCGTCGCCGATCTGGTCGCGGCGAAGAGGGAGAAGTCGGGGCCGCCGCCCTGGGCCAGGGTCACGTAGTACGGGTTGCCGGCGAGCAGGTGGTGGGTCAGGGCCCGGACGTCGAAGTCCTCGCACGGCGTGAGCCGGCCGTACTGGTCGGGCGTGACGTTGTTCGACAGCCCGGTGGTGTGGTTCAGGGCCTTCTCCAGCAGCACGATCTCGGACACGGTTGCGCCCTTCCCCGGGGGTGGTCAGGAGCCGGGCGGCCACACGGCCGCAGAGCTCGCCGGTCGGCTCCAGCACCCAGTCGAAGACCGGGGAGCCGCACCAGCAACTTTAGAATGCACGGACTTGCGGACAGTTCCGGTTCGCAATCCGGAACCGCAGCTCCCCGTGGTGCCGATGGGCCGGGGGCACGGCCGACCGGCCCCCGGACAGCAGGGCGCGCCCTCCCGGGGAGCGTCAGTCGCGGCCGTGCCGCAGCCGGATCAGCGCGCGCAGCGCGCGGTGCTTCCACCAAGGCGACCGCAGCCGGGTCAGGCCGGAGCCCGTAAGGTGCAGGCGCCGTGCAGTCACGGCTTGTGCGGAGGTGAACTCCATCAGGCCTTCTCGCCCGTGTACCCGTCCGAAACCGCTCGCGCCGTTGCCGCCGAAAGGCAGGCCCGGAACGCCGGCGAAGGTGAGGATGCCGTTCACGGACACCATGCCCGCCCGCAGCCTCCTGGCGACCGACGGGTCCGCCGATCGGGAGAAGACCGCGGCGCCCAGCGCCTGGGGGACGGCATTGGCGCGCGCGATGCCCTCGTCCAGGTCGCGTACAAGCCGGACCACCACAACCGGCCCGAAGGTCTCCTCCTGCACGGCCGGCCGGTCCTCTGGCACGTCGGTCAGCACGACGGGATCCACGAGGCCGGGCCCCCGGAACGACTCCGGTCCGCCGACTAGGAAGCGGCCGCCGTTGGCCGCAGCGTCCTCGACGTGGACGCGCACCACTTTCTCCTGCTGCGGGGTGGTGAGGCGGCCGTAATGGTGACCGGCGCGCACCGGTGCCAGCTCCGCTGTGAGCGCCGCGAGAAACTGCTCGCCGACCGACTGGACCACGTAGATCCGCTCCACGCCGGCGCAGGTCTGTCCGGCGTTGGAGAAGGCGCCCCAGGCGGCCGCTCGTGCGGCAGCCCTCACATCCGCGTCCTCGGCCACGATCAGCGCGTCGTTGCCGCCGCATTCCAGTACGACCGGGGTGAGGGTGTCCGCGCATGCGGCCATGACCGCCTGGCCGGTTCGCGTGGAACCTGTGAAAGCCACCTTGTCCACGCCGGCCCGGCACAGCGCCTCCCCGGCCTCGGCTCCGCCGGGCAGCAGGCGCAGGACGTCCGCCGACTCAGGATTTGCGCGGTCGAAGGCCTCGACCAGCGCCCGCCCCGTTTCCGTCGTGTACTCGCTCGGCTTGAACACCACGGTGTTCCCCGCCGCGAGCGCGCCGGCCAGTACGCCCAGCGGAGTAAGCACCGGGTAGTTCCACGGGCCGATCACACCGACCACCCCGAGTGGCCGGCGTTCGACCCGCGCCTGGTGCTCGGCGGCGAGGATCCCCGGTGATACCCGGCGCGGACGCAAGGTCCGGCCGGCGTGCCGGGCGGACCACGTCAAGTGTTCCAGGCCGACCAGCAGTTCGAGCTCTGCGTCGGCCTGCGGCTTCCCCGTCTCCTCGCGAACCGTGGCGATGACGTCTGCCCGGGAGCGGGCCAGCTCGTTGGCCCATCGGCGCAGCTGCCGTTCCCGCTCGCCGAATGAGAGCGAACCCCAATGGGCCGCGGCCGTGCGGCATCCGGTCAGTACGCGGTCGAGATCCGATGTGGTCACGTCGATGTCGGCCTTCCAAGCGGGTGGCGGCATGGCGGTCAGTCGCGGGTCCAGACTTTGACGCTGTTCGACTCGAAGACGGTGAAGACCGCCTCGTTGCGCAGGGGCCAGCCGTAGTCGAGATCGGTCACCACGGCTCCTCCCGCCTGACCGGCCCCGCTCGCCAGCACATGGGTGACGAAGGTGTGGTCGGGCTTCTGCTCGAGCCAGAACAGCCGGTCGTCACCGTCGCCGGACACCAGGAGGTCGATGTCCCGGTCCCCGTCCATGTCCCCACTGCCGAACACGCCGGGTGCGGCCTGCCCCGGGCGTCCGCGTGAGGCGATGCCGTTCGAAACGACGGTCGGCGTCCATGCGGAACGGGGGTCCGCGGGGACGGAGAAGGTGACCACCTGCGAGGCCGGTTCCGTGGAGCCGGGCGGGAACGCAGTGTTGGTGTGGTTCGAGCCGACCCATGTGGTGCGGCCGTCGCCGTGCAGGTTGCGTACCGGCCGCAGAGCGATGGCCTTGCCCTGCGTGGTGTCGATGACGTGTTGCGTGAAGCTGCCCATCGGGTGGTCGGGGCGCGGTGCCCCGGTGCGCTCCAGCCAGACGTACGCCGCTCCGGGCTCGAAGTACTGCGGGGATGCGAGGTCCAGGTCTCCATCGGAGTCGATGTCTTCCACGACGGGCAGAGCGCCCCCGCCGGAGGCGATGTCTATCGGCTCGCTGCTGAAGCGTTCCGGGCCGTCCGTCCCCTTGAAGACCTGGATCCAGGCATTGGCCGGGGGTTGGCCCTCGATCCTCGTGACGGGCTGGAAGGACTCGCCGACCGTGACCAGGTCGCGTCGGCCGTCGCGGTCGAAGTCGACCACGATGGCGCGGTGGTAGAACAAGGGCGTGCTGCCCGGCGCGACCACGTCATGACGTTTCCAGGTGCCCTCGGCACGCTGTTCCCACCAGGTGAGGGAGCCGCACGCGGCCGTACAGCGGAAGAAGCCGCCGGGTACGACGATGTCGCGGTCCCCGTCGCGGTCGATGTCGGAGACGGCCGGTTCGTTGGGGAAGGGAATGGCGGCGTCGGTGTCGAACACCAGCCCCTTCGACCAGGTGTCGAGATCCCATCCGCTTTGCCGGTAGACGGCGAGCTGGCCGGCCGCGGGCGGTACGGGTGGGCCGCCGGGAACGGTCGTGAACCGTCCGAACCCCGTGGCGACGATCTCCTGGCGGGGGTCGCCCGAGACGTTGCTCGTGACGGCGAAGGCGGCACCCGGCAGGTCGGGGTCGACCGTGTGCGGGGAGAAGGCCGCGGCAGCGGGAGCGGTGACCTGGGCGCTGGTGGGGGAAGCCACAGAGAGGGCGGACAGCGCGATGAGCACGGCCATCGCCGGGCGGATCAGTGCAGGCACGGAGTACCCCATGTCGGTGTGGTCGGGTCGATGTGGGCGGGTCGATATGGCGGGGCTGCGAGGGCGTCGCCCGTCCCGCGGGCGGGAGTCAGTGCTCGCGCAGCAGGGTGCCGTGGCCGTAGAGCCGTTCCTGTACGCCGTTGTCGCGCAGGGCCATCCAGTAGGTGGCGGCGTTGATGGCGATCACCGGCAGCCCGAGCCAGCGCTCGGCTTCGTCCGCGAGGGACACCATCGACAGGTTCGTCCCGCACTGCACGATCGCCTCGACACCCGGAAGGGCTGCCAGCTCGATCAGCGCGCCGCGGAGTTCGGCTTCCGGAACGTGCGCGATGGAAACTGCTGTGGGACATCGCAGGCCTTTGATGCCGGCCACGTCGAATCCGAGCTCCGTGAAGAACCGGTCGACGTTGGCATCGCCGATGGGCTGGTACGGGGTCACCACGGCGATACGCCGTGCCCCGAACAGCCGCAGGGCCCGCTCGCAGGCCTCGGCGCCGGTTGCCACCCGCAGCCCGGTGATGTCGTGGATCTGCTTGATGAAGGCCCGGTTGCCCTCGACACCGCCCCAGAAGGTCTCCGCGCTCATGCCCATGACCATGTAGTCCGGCTCGCAGGTCAGCACCCGCTCGCAGGCCGCGCCGATCTCGTCGCGGATCTGTTCCAGGAGCCGTTCCATGCCGGAGTCCTGGTCCATGTTCTGGTCGCGGATGTGGATGCGCGAGAAGTGCGAGGTGACGCCCGGTACGGACATGCGGGAGAAGTCGGGTTCGACGATGGTGTTGGTGCTGGGGGCGATGACGCCGAACTTGCGCCGCCAGCCGAGACTGTCCGTCATGCAACGCCGCCGATCAGCCGGAGGAGGAAGAGGTGGATGAAGAGGCAGACGGAGAGGGATCCGTGGAGTGAGCGGCGCGCCGGTGCCTGGTCAGCCGCCATGCGAGCAGGACGAACGCTCCCTGTGTGAGGGTGTTCGCGGACTGCTCCACCCACTGGAGCGCCACGCTCTGGTCGGGCCGGGCCGCCAGCGGTCCGAGCACGTACATGCCGGTGATCCACAGCCCGCCCGCGGCCGCGGCCGCACTATCGCCGTGTGAGCGGGCCAGCAGGATCAGCCGCACCGCGCAGACGGTGACGGCCACGATGGTCAGCACCATGTGCGGCGCCGTCGAGGTGAGGAGCAGGCCGGCGGCGCCCGTGGCCGCCCAAGCCGCCGCGAACCCCCACAACGGCGGGGTCCTGCGAACCGCGTCTGGCTCGCGCTGGTCGTGCGCGGCGGGCAGTGCCAGGAGCGCGTGTGCCAGCAGGAGGAAGCCCGCCGACAGACAGGGGAACAGCGCCTTGTTCAGCACCTGGATGTCCGGGCCGTCCAAGGCCACCAGCAGCTTCCAGGTGGCCTTCGAGAGTCCGCCGAGGAAGACCAGCGAGGCTCCCGCCGTGGCGGTGCGCCCGGCGCTCGCGCTGTGGGCGCGCAGCGGACCGATCAGCAGGGTGGCCCCTAGGCCCGTCAGGATGACGGGGACGAAGTCCTCGGCTGCGAGGGAGAGAGGGTAGTCCAGGGCTCCGCTCACGAGGCTCCCTCCCGATCCGGCGCCGCGGGAAGTTCCTGCGGCAGCACCGCCCGCTTGCGCAATGCGGCCGTCGCGAACCGCCCGGCCGCCTTGCGGCGCGTCAGCCACGCCACCCGACCGCCGTTGGCCGTACGGTCGGCCAGTACTCGGTCGGCGAGCCATGGGGTGACGGTCTCGACCCGGTCGGCCAGGATGTTCAGCACCGGCCTGGCCTTCGTGTACTCCTGCGGCGTGTAGTCGTGCAGCAGCAGGTCGGTGACCACGATCCCGGGGGACAGCAGCAGGGCCCGGACATCGTGGGCGCGGGTCTCCTGCTCCCGCTTCAGGTCGGCCGCCAACGCGCCGGTGAGATACGTGACGGCCCGTTTGCTCGCTCCGTACACGCTGAGCCCGGGCATGGTCCGGCCGTCGGAGCCGAAGCCCTCCATGTTCCAGATCCGGCCGCGGCCCTGGCGCAGGAACCGTTCCGCGGCGACCGCGCTGCCGTTGACGACGCCTTGCAGATTGACCGCCGTCACGGCCTCGGTCTCGCGCGGGTGAAGCTCCCAGAGCGGCTTGCGGGCGGTGGTCGCCCCGGCGTTGTTGATCCAGATGTCGACGGTTCCGAAGGCCTCTTCGGCGGCCGCCCACAGCCCGGCCACCTGCTCGCGGTCGGTCACGTCCGCCGCGTAGCCGATTGCGTTCGCGCCGCCCCCCAGGCTCTTGAGGGCAGCCTCCACACCCGCCGCGTCCCGCCCGCAGAGGGCAACCCGGCAGCCACGGTCGAGGAAGGCGCGGGCCAGCCCGTGCCCGATGCCGCGGGTGCCGCCCGTGATCACCACGGTCGACGTCATGACGCGGCCTTCCAGTCCAGTACGCCGTGCAGGACGGCCGTCAGCACGTTTCCGCCGAACAGCTCGTAGGTGACGGCGAGCCGGCCGCCCGCCGTCATCCCGGGGCGTGCGTCCAGGACGAACTCCCGCCCGCGCACGCGGTGAACATCCCCGCCCGTGAAATGCCACAGCGGGAAGTTGGCCCGGCCGAAGGCCAGCGCGTTGCCCCACGCGTCGGGACCCTCCCAGAACTCGCGGGCACCGTCGCGGCGGCGCTCCACCGTAAAGGACCGGTCCAGGCCCGCACCCCGCCAGGTGACGTGGTGCCGGGCACGCAGCAGGTCCACCGGGCGGACCGCGATCTCCACTTCCACGTCACCGAGGTGCTTTTGCTCCGCGCTCCACACCTCGCACGTGCCGGTGAAGGAGCCCGGCTGTTTGGTGGGCAGGATCCACGGAACCGGCCCGGCATCCGTTTCGGCCGCCAGGTGGCGGGCGACATGCTCGCGGGAGGTCTTACTCAGGTCCGGGTCAGTGGTGCGTACGTAGACTCCGTTGAAGCAGCCGATGACGGTCCAGCCCTGGTGCAGCACGGAAGAGTAGACCTGGGTCAGGCCGTCGGGCAGGACGTGGTTCCAGGTGTTGAGGGCAACCTGCCAGCCCGGCCCGTAGTAATGGGCGTCGACGAAGGATCCGTAGGGCTGGCCACTGCCGTGGAAGTCCGGACCGGTGTAGAGGCGGTTGTCATCCGCGTCGCGCACCTGGAAGGCGAACGGAGCTGCGAGCTGGAACCGGCCGGCGAGCGGACCGCCGTGGCGCAGGCCGCCGTCCATCCGGTAGAGCGTGTGGCCGTCGGTGAACTCCGAGGAGCGGCGGATGTCCTCGTACCCGCACCAGGTCCCCTGAGCATCGAAGAGGGAGGGCCGGCCGTGCCACTCCCCGGCGATGCGCTGCTGCCACTCGCTCGGGCCCGGGTCGGAAGACGCGCTCATGCCCCTGCCTCCTCGCCGGGCAGTCTGCCGGTGGTCAGCAGGCCGCGCAGACCGTCAGTAGTGGCGGGGCCCAGCAGTCGGTCGACTTGCGCCCACACGGGGTCGATCTCCCGGCTGAACAGGGCCTGGCGCAGCCGCCGGTCCCGGGCGGCCGTATCACCCTGCTTGGCTTCGGCAGCGGCGTCGGGAGGGAAGGCCCAGGCCAGCTCGAGCCAGTGCCGCAAGTACTCCTCGGCGATGGGAGTGATCGCCTGCAGAGCTTCTTCGTCGGCTCGGTGCACGAGCATCCACGGCGACATCAGGGAACGCTGGCGAGGGCTGATCGCAGCGGGGCTGAGGCCCGGTACCTCCGAGGCCCGGCCGAACGGCGCCGTCAGCGGCGCGTACACGAGGTCCGTGTAGTGCGGGTGGACAGCGAGGTCGACGCGCTGGACCAGGTCCAGGTGAAACGCGTATCCGCCGCCTGCTTGAACGGAGTCAAGGGTGAAGTGCGGCAGCGGGGAGCTTGCGGCGCCGAAGGCGAACACCATGTGGCTGTCCAGCCCGAACGCGGGCACCACCAGGGAGATCGTGACGGCCGCGTCGACACCGCCTCGCCCGTCACCGCGGAAGTACCGTACCGATCCCACCGGGTCGGGGGATGCCGGAGCGGTCAGCACGGCCCAGGGCGTGGGCCGCTCCTCGAGGGCCGTCCCGGCCAGCAGGGCGTCCAGCACGGTCCGGGAGAGCCTGGCCGCAGGGGTCGCGCCGGCCTCCGGGCTGTCGGGGGAGGGTTGGGGGGAGGTCACGAAGCTACTCCTTCTCAGTGGTCGGCGCCGGTGACTGGGCACCCTCGACCGTCGGATGGAATCCCTGGGCCTTCTGCTCCCATGCGCGGGCGAGCTCGGGGACCGCCCGCCGGCCGGGGGAGGCGATCACGGTGGCGTTACGTGCCGGAATATCGCCGATGATGCGGTCGGCGTCGCTCACCGCCCATCCCTTCGCCGCGAGTTCCTGGCGCCGTCTGCGGTAGGCGACGGAGATCATGTCGGAGCGCAGGTGCAGCTCGGCGCCGAGATCGGCCGGCAGCAGTTCGGGACGGGTCCCGTCCACGACGGGTGCGTCCTGGTCGAAGATGCCCAGGACCCGTTTGCGGGCGTTGTTGTCCGCCCAGTCGCCGGTGAAGAAGTCGCGCAGCGCGACCCACTTCACCAGGGTGGTGGTCTCGTCGATGGGGATATTGGTGTCATAGATGATCATGTTGCCGAGTGGCAGGCGCACGTGCAGTTTGATCAGGTTGGGCAGCATCCAGCCCGCGGTGGTCACCACCGGCGGCCGGTCCTTGCCCTGGGACTTGCGGTCCGTGTAGAGCCTGGACCACAGCCCCTTTGCGGCGGGCGGGTTCAGGGCCACGGTCGCGAAGGCGGACCACTCGTCGGGCTGCTCCACCGTGTACTCCTCGACCTCCGGGCGGTCGGGGTTGCCGAAGGCGCCCCCGTGCACGAAGGGGGTGTGCGCGATGTCGCAGCCGTTCTCCAGGATCCGCTCGTAGTTGGAGTGCCACAGGTATTCGCCGGTCACCGTCTTGAACCGGCCGCCGTCCTGAACCAGGTCCTCGAACTCGGGCCAGTGCGGAATCGGCGGCCGCTCCTCCTCAGGGAGATCGCCCAGGAACACCCAGACGAAGCCGTACCGCTCCTGGACGGGATAGGAGTCCACCCGCGCCTTCTTGGGGATGCCACGGCCGGGCTGGTTGGCGGGAATCGTGGTGCACGCGCCCTCGGGATCGAAGCGCCAGCCGTGGTACGGACACACCACGCAGTCGTCCTTGACGGTACCGGCGGACAGCGCGGCCCCGCGGTGCGCGCACAGGTCCGAGAGCGCGACGAGCGTGCCGGCCGCCGTGCGGTACAGGACGAGGGACTGGCCGAGACAGACGGCCTTGAGCGGTTTGCGGTCCACGCGGTCGGAGAACTCGACCGCGTACCAGAAGTTCTTCAGCATCGGTGGGGCACCTCGCGGTTCCTAACGTGTCGAGACGAGAAGAAGGGGATCAGCGGCGCAGAACGGAGACCAGCCCGGGATGCGGAGGTGCCAGCAGCGTGCCGAACGCCCCGGTGAGCGCCGGGGAAGGCTGCTCCGGGAGCGCTGCGGCGCAGAATGCCGTCACCAGGAGGCCGATGAGAGCGCGAGCATCGCCTTCGGACCTGCCCGGCGTGTCCAGGAAGCCGCGGGCGCTCGTCGCGTCCACGGGGTCGCAGACGGTGAAATGACCCGCGTCTGCGACCTTCACCCACGCGTGCGCGCCATCCGCGTCGGCGAGGGCCTCGTGAAACGTACGGGCGACAGGGTCGTCGCCGGGCTGCGCCGCGGGCCCGTAGCGATCCGCACTCGCGGCGATCACGCCGTCGTGCTCGCCGGACATCAGCAGAACGGGCACGTCCCCGCCGATCGGCAGGACGGTGCCCGGCGGATGCCCGAGAGCCGTCGCCACCAGCGTGTGGGCGCCATAGGTGAACACACCCCGCAGCCCCGGGACATGGCCGGTGGACTGCAGTGCCACGGTGCCGCCGGCCGAATGGCCGCCCACGACCACGCGCCGGGTGTCGAGTTGCCCCGCCAGAGGAGAGGCCGGGGGGAGCTCGGCCAAGGCACGGAGCACCGTGCCGATGAGCGGTGTCGTCGCGCGCGTGCCGTACGAGGCCGGTCCACACGCGTCCAGATCGATGCCCGGGGTGACGCCATGGCTCCCGGCGAACAGCTCTCCGACCAGTTCGGGCGTCACCGCGACGATTCCCCGCGCCGCCAGCAGTACCGCCAGCCAGCGGTACGAGTCGGCCGGCACGTTGATGCCGGGCAGGAGGACCACGATGGGAAACGGGGCGCGCTCGGCGTCGGCCGCCACCACGCCGGTGAGCCGTTCGGCATCGGAGCCGGTGGTCCGGGCGGGGTAGAAGACCCTCAGGTGCGCGGTGTCGAAGGGCTCCTTGAGGCCGGGTACCCGGCAGGCCCACCACAGGGAGCGGACCTGGTTCACGAAGGCCTCGGCAGGGCGCGGTCGCCGCCCCACAGGGCGCGCACCAGCCGGTCGGTGACCTGCTCGCCGAAGTACCGGACGGCCATGACGTTCGCCGGGTCGCGCTCCACGATGTTGCGGCGGATCGCCAGGTCGGTGGCCGCCAGTGCCTCCTGTTCCTCGACCGGTACCGGTTCGGCCGCGTCCACCCAGGTCAGCCAGCGGTCGACTTGCTCGTGCATCAGCTGTCGCACGAGAGCGATGTGGCGGTCGTCGCGGGGCATGGAGTAGCAATAGGCGGTGGGGGAGAGACTGCCGCGGATGAACCCGGTGCGGCTGGTGAACCAGGACAGGTCCTCGTACTCCTCGCGCACCGCCAGCCACCGCTCCTCGGCGGGCGCGTAGTAGCGGTCGTAGTACGCGCCGTCGGCCACCAGGCTGGTGCGGGGTACGGAGTCCAGGTAGAACCAGCCGCCGGGCCAGCACAGCAGGGCGAGGCCCAGGTGCGGCACGCGGATGTGCGGTCCCAGCCAGACGGTGAGGTGGAGGTTGACGAAGCCGTGCTCCGGATCCCCCACCCAGGAGTGGATCATCCAGTCGATCTCGGGGCCGCTGAAGCCGGTGAGGGAGCCGCGGGGGCCGCCGTCCTCACCGAAGGACTCCAACTCCTTGGTGGAAGGGTCGGGGAGCAGCTCGAAGCGGGCGGATATCTTCTCCTTGAGCTCGGCCAGCAGGTCCTGCCATTGGACGAAGGTCGCGGTCACATCGGTGACCGGAGCCTCGTCGGCCATGTCCTGTACCGCCTTGAGTGTCTCTGACACGTCGCTCCTTCACTGACCGGGGTGGGGGAGGGGCCCGGGGCTCCGGGGGGTGGACCGGGGTGCGACCAGGGCCTCAGCGAGCCTCCAAGGGCGCCCGTCGACCAGGTCCGTCGCACGCGAGACCAGACGGTTCTCGGCTTGGCGGGGACGGATCGTGGCGAGCGTGAGGCCGGGGCCCGCCACGGTGGTGGCGGGCGTACTGATGGTGCCGTCGAAGGGCGCGTCGCGTGAGCGCCACAGACCGAACTCCACCGGCAGCGCGTGGAGTGCGCCTCCGTCGTGGCCGGCGGCGACGAGATTCATCCGGTTTTCCGCCGACCGCTCAGGCAGGCCGAGTGCCAGTTCCCAGGGCTCGGTCGCGCCGAGACAGACGGCTGCGGTGTCGACTCCGCGCAGCGCGGCCAGGCGGAGTGTTTCCGGCTGGACGGCGTCGTCACCCAGGACGACGGCGACGCGGCCCCACGGGGTGTCGTGCGTCACGAGCGCCTCGGCTGTGCCGGCCTGGGCCCAGCCGTGATGCCGCGCGCCGGCGTGGAGTTGGTGCTGGGTCAGCACCGGGCCGTCGCGGTCGAGCAGCACGCCGGCGTGGCCGGAAGGCAGGGGGAGGGTGAGGGCGAGATGGGCCCGGCTGCCGGCCAGAGCGGCGCGCAGGATGAGCAGGATGTCCTGGGCGTCCTCGGTGTCCGGGCGCCGCGGATCGGGCAGGACGCCGCCGGCGTGCCAGAAGAGTTCGGGCAGCACGATCAGGCCCGCCCCCTTGTCCGCGGCGATACGGACCAGCCGCGCGGCGTCCCCGACGGCCGCACGGCCACTGCCGGCGGGCCGCACGACGGCGGCCTCCACCTGCTCGGCACGGGATCCGGCAAAGACGGGTGCCGGGGCGGGCGGTGAGGCGATCGGTGTGTAGAGGGCGGGCCTGCGTGCCGCGAATCCGTCGGTGCCGTCCTTGCGGCGCTTGTCGGCTGCGGCGGCCGGCCGGATGTCGGCCACCACCACGGCCTCCCCGCGACGAGGCCCCTTGGCGACGACGCTGCCGTCAGGGGCGACGATCTGGCTTTCGCCCGCGCCGTCGAGAGCCTCGGGCGGCACCCCCATGGCCGTGCTGATCGCACCGATGCGGTCCGCGGGGAGCAGCGGGCCCACCTTGTTGGCCGCGATCACCCACACCCGGTTCTCCGCCGCGCGTACCGGGATGTGCAGCGAGGCCTCGTCCAGGGCGAAAGAGTTGAGGCTGTTGAGCAGCAAGTGGGCACCGCGCAGGGCGAGTCCACGGCACACTTCGTGGATGACCCCCTCCATGCAGGAGTACAGGCCGACCGGCCCGAGCGCGGTGTCCACGATCGGGCCTGCCTCCGTGGCGGGGTCGAGGTGGTCGTTCTCGCTGCCCATCAGGACTTGTTTGTCCGCCGCCCCGGCCAGGAGACCGTCCGGCCCGTAGAGCAGGCTCGCGGCCGTGATGCGCTCGGATCCCGGGGCCCCGGAGGCCAGGGTGACGTGAAGTTTCACGTAGATGCGGTGATGTGCGGCGCGCTGCGCGAGAGGGGTCAGGAAGTCGTCCTCCGCCCGGCAGGCGGCGGCCAAGGCCTGCTCGCGGTCGTCGTACCAGGAGAGGTGGTTGCAGAACTCCGGCAGGACCACGAGAGCCGCGCCCTGCTCCGCGGCAGCGTCGACCGCCCTGAGGCAGGCTGCCAGATTGGTCTTGCGGTCCTGGCCCACTTCGAACTGGGCAGCCGCGACGCGGAACGTGCGCGCTTCGTCCATGGCGAACTCCATTGGTTCCTCTAGCGGAACAGCGTTTCCCAAACATACACTCGGTGCGGCCTCCTGCGACAGGGGGAGGAACCGGCGACCCGAAGGGGCAAGTACCTTGCTCGTACACGTCGTTCTGATGCGGTTCATCGATCCCGTCCAGGCGCCCGAGGCTGCCGAGCGACTGCGGCGCCTCGCCGACTCCGTCCCGCACATCAGCTCCCTGAGCGTCGGCCTCGACGTCACCGGATCGGACCTCTCCTACGACCTGGTCCTCACCACCCGCCACGCGGACTCCGCCGAACTCACCGCCTACCAGCAGCACCCCGACCACCAGCAACTGGCCACGTGGCTGGGGCCGCTGCTCACCGACCGTGCGGTGGTCGACCACCTGGAGCCGTGAGCCCTCACATACCCGGACCCCCGCCCGGGTAGGCGCCCGGAGCCATGCCCGCGCCCCCGGCCCGGAAGGCGGCGGGTGCGTGCGTGAGCACCGGCTGCACGTACTCCATCAGGCCCTCGGCCCCGTACTCGCGGCCGAACCCACTGCGCTTGACCCCGCCGAACGCGGCCCGCAGCGCCATCCCCGTCCGGTTGTGGGTGTTGACGAAGCGGAAGCCGGCATGCAGGCGCGCCGCCAGGTCGAAGGCCCGTGCCTCGTCGGCGCTCCACACCGATGCGGCCAGGCCGTAGGGACCGTGGTTGACGCGGTCCACGAGGTCGTCCTCGTCCTCGTAGGCCAGCACGGGAAGCGCCGGGCCGAACTGTTCCTCGCACACCAGCGGGGCGTCCTCCGCGAGGCCCAGCACCACGGTGGGACGCACGAAGTGCCCGCCGTGCAGGTCCGCGTCGGCCAGCACCGTCCCCACCTCGATGACTTTCCCCCCACGCTGTTGAGCATCGGAGAGCAGGCTGCGTACGCGGTCCGCGGCCTGCGCGGAGATCACCGGCCCCACGGTCGTACCGGGGGCGAGGGGATCTCCGAGCCGTACGACACGGGCGGCCGCGGCCACGTACTGCTCCGCGAAGGAGGAGAGCCGGCTTCGCGGTACATAGATCCGCTTCGCCGCCATGCACACCTGACCGGCCGTCGCGAAGCTCGCCATGACGAGACGGTCCATGTCGGCCTCCGTCAGCGCGGCGTCGTCCAACAGCACCGCGGCGTCGTTGCCGCCCAGCTCCATCGTGGTCGGCGTCAATGCCGCCGCGGCGGCCGCGCCTACCGCCCGACCCGCAACCGCCCCACCGGTGAAGGACAGCTTGCCCACCTCCCGGTGGCCCGCCAGCCGCACCGCGACGTCGGCGTGCCCGTGGCACACCTGAACCACATCGGCGGGTAGCTCATGGGCCGCACCTTCCAGGAAGGCGGACACGGCCAAAGGAGCCAGCGGTGACGGCTTGACCACGATGGTGTTGCCCGCGGCGAGCGCGGGGGCGAGCTTGACGGCGGTCAGGATCACCGGTGCGTTCCACGGGGTCAGCGCGGCGACGACACCGAACGGCCGGTACCTTTGCTCCAGTCGGCCCCGCGCATCGTCGCTCACGTGCCGCGACAGCAGCTGCGGGGACTCGGCGGCATACCAACGCAGCACGGCACAGGCGTACCCCACCTCTCCCCGGCAGTCGGCGAGCGGCTTGCCCGACTCCAGCGCGAGCAGCACCGCGAGGTCTCCCGCCGCAGCCTCCAAGCCGTCGGCCATCCGGGTCAGTGCTTCCGCCCGGTGCGCCGCGGCCGTGCCGGACCAGCTCGGCGCCGCGGCGGCGGCCGCCGCCACCGCGACGTCCACCTCCGCCGGCGTGTGCGACTGGACGCTCCCCACGGGGCAGGCCGTACGGGCCGGATTTTCCACGGGGATCTCCGCCCCGCTTCCCCGCACCCGGTGACCCGTCATCGCGACCACCGGCCAGCGCGCAGCGAGTCGATCATCGAACTGCGCAGCAGGGACCGCCGGGCCGCAACAGGATCCGCCGCCGTGGACCGCAACTCCGCCAGCAGTGCGGCCCGCTCCACCGGGTCACGGGTGCGCAGCCGCTCCCAGTTCGCGTGCGTCTCGGCCCCTACGTACCCCAGCGCGCAGGCACGGCGTTCCTCGGCGCAGTCGGTGAGATCCTCCTCGGACCCCTCTCCCGTCAGGAGGTCCGCCAGGGCGCGGCCCATCAGTACGGCATCGTGGATGCCGCTGTTCATGCCCATGCCGCCGAGGGGATTGTTGACGTGCGCGGCGTCACCGCACAGCAGTACGCGTCCGCTGCGGAAGGTTCCGGCCACCCGCTGGTGGACGCGGTAGAGACTGGCGTGGGCGATGGCCGGACCCCGTACGTCCCTGGTGATGTCCAGCAGCCTGCGGGGCAGGCGGAGCAGCTCCGCCTCGTCGGACGTGCCGTCCGGGGTGGGCAGCAGGACCCGCCAGTGGTCGGGGGTCCGCAGCAGCACCATCCACTCGTCGGGATCCAGCACGTAGGCGATGGGCGCCAGATCGTCCAGAACGGCCCCGGGATCCTCGTCCAGCGAGGCGACCAGGAACCGCTCCGGGTAGGTCATCCCGTGGAACTCGGCGCCGACCGACTGCCGTACGGCGGAGTGCGCCCCGTCGGCGCCCACCAGCCAGGCCCCCCGCACCCTGCTTCTGTCGCCGAGGACCGCGTGGATTCCACGGGAGGTCCGCTCCACTCCGGCCACGCGCGACCCGAAGCGCACCTCGGCGCCGCAATGGCGGCCCAGAGCCTCCAAGAGCAGCGGCGTCAGCTTGTTCTGCTCGCATTGCAGCCGGTACGGGAAGTCAGTGTCACCCGCCAGCAGCGACAGGTCCAGCGTCGCGACGGGCCCCGTGTCCCGGTCGCGGAACTGGAAGGAATCCGCCACGAGCCCGCGCGCGAGGAGCGCGTCGACGACACCCAGGGAGGCGAGCATCTCCAGCGTGGGCGGATGGAAGGTGGAGGCCCGGGACTCCGCCGCGAGCTCCGTTCCCGCCTCCAGCACGGTCACGGGCACGCCCCGGCGGGCCAGTACCAGCGCGGCCGTCAGGCCGACGGGACCGGCCCCCACCACCACGACCCGTTCGGCGCTGGATGCGTCCGGTGCGGTGGTCACCGCTCTCCCTCGTTCCCGTGAGTCGTGTGCAGGGCGAAGCCCGCTTCCACCCCTGTCACGCGGGTACCGGTGAAGTGCAGCAGCGTTTCCGCACTGCCCTCGTCGACCAGTCCGGACAGGCCCCAGGCCGGACGGGGCGTATCCATGTGCAGGCTCAGCACCGACGAGCCGTTCACCTTCACCTCCCCGGCGGCGATGCCGGCGGCCACGCGCAGTCCGTCGTCGGGGTCGGCGGCGCACACGTACCCTTCCAGCCCGTAGCCGGTGGAATTGGCCAGGTAGAGGGCTTCCTCCTCCTGCTCGTAGGTGTGCACGGCCGCCACCGGGCCGAAGAGCTCCCGGCGGGTGGACGCCTCGGGGGCCCCGGTCATCAACAGGGGGGCGAAGTAGCTTCCGTGATCCGGTATCTCGGTCCATACGTGCGCCTTGGCGCCGGCCGAGGTGAGGACGTTCACGCCGGCCTGCAGAGCCGCGTGGTGGCGGGAGTGTGCGAGCGGACCGTAGCCGGTTCCGGCGGTCAGCGGGGCGCCCGCCCGCAGCGCGGCGAGCTCGCGGCCGGTGGCATCGAGTACGTCCGATGCCAGCTCGGCGGGCAGGATGAGGCGGCCCAGCGCCCGGCACCACTGCCCGTTCAGTGTGGTCAGCAGTTCGGCGGCCATCCGCCCGGCGGCGTCGGGATCGGCGCCGCGCAGGACGAGCAGCGGGTTGTTGCCGCCCAGTTCGAGTTGGGCGGGTTTGAGGGCCAGACCGCAGGCGGCGCCGATCTTGCGGCCGGCGTCGGTGCCGCCGGTGAAGGAGACGACGCGGATGCGCTCGTCGGACACCAGAAGGGACCCGGTCGCGGCGTCACCGTGCAGCAACTGGAGCACTGCTCTGGGTGCGCCCGCCGCAGCCAGCCCCTGGGCCGCCGCCTCTACCAGCAGCTGGGTACCGTAGGGGACGAGTTCAGGTGCCTTGACGATGACCGGGCAGCCCGCTGCCAGCGCACTGGCCGCCTTGTGGGCGGCCATCGGTGCCGGGGCGTTGAACGGCAGGATGCACAGGGCCGGCCCGAGGGCGGCGCGCCGCACCCGGACCGGGCGGCCGGCCGCTCCGGCGACCGTGCGGGCCAGGAGTCCGCCGCGCAGCTGGGCCGCCGCGAGGCGGAAAGCCCCGGAGAGAATGACGCCCAAGCCGGCGGTCTGGGCGAGCGGGACGCCGGTGGCGAAGGCCTCCGCCCTCACGATGTGTTCTGATGCCCCCTCTACGTACGCGGCCGCGCTCTCCAGGGCGTCAGCGCGCTCTTCGTCCGGCAGGCCGCACCAGGCACCTGACCCGTGCAGTACCGAGGCTGCCGTGAGCGCGGCTTCGATCCGATCGGGAGTGCTGGCGAATGCCGGGCGGAGCCGCTCGCCGGTATGGGGGTCTTCCAGGTCGAAGCCGAGGCGCACCGCGCAGGGCTGCCACACTCCGTCAACGAAGTCGCTGGTGACCGGCAGGGCATCGGGCAGATCGGCCGGGGAGCTCACTGAGACTCTCCCAACGTCGCGAACAGCGCGTTCTCCTGGGCCTCGGTGGCGATCTTCGCGGCTTCCAGGCGGCCGCGCTCTGCGGGGAAGGTCATCACCAGCCCCATCGCGAGATCACGCAGGGTCCGTCCGATGACCCCGTCCAGGCGGGCTTCGGAGGTGCCGGAAGCCTTGAGGGCTCCGAGAGCGACGGCGAAGCAGGCCTCGGTGACCGCGCCTTTGCCCAGTCTCCACTGACTGAACACCTCGGACTTGGGCCTGATGGGCGGCTCGGACGTCTCCAGCTCGAGCTGGCGCCTGAGCCACTGGTAGGCGGTCTCCAGGTTCTGCGTCATCTCTCCGATGAGCACTTGGTGCATGGGTGAAGAGGCGATCGGCCGTCCGGTGTCGGCAAAGGTCTTGCGTGTCAGCAGGCCGAGCGTGTGGTCATAGGCGGCCTGCGCGGCGCCGGTGTATACGGCGGCGATGGCGAGTTGGTTGCCGACGAAGCTACCGCGGCTGACCTGGAGCATGCGGGTGAAGGCCCCGGGGACGGTCAGCGCGTCGGGGGCGGCCACGAAGACCTCGTCGAGGCGGATGCCGTGGTTGGCGCTGCCTCGCATGCCGAGCCCGTTCCACGGCGGGCGGGAGGAGACTCCGGCCGCGTCGCGCGGCACGAGGAACATGGCCAGGCCGTCGGCGGTCTGCGTCTTCTCCACTCTGGCGGTGACCAGGTAGATGTCGGCGACTCCGGTCGCGCAGCCGAAGGACTTCTCACCGGACAGGATCCAGCCGTCCTCGGTACGCGAGGCGGTGGTGGCGATGGAGATGTTCGCGGCCGAGCTCTTGGCGGACTCGCTGGCGAAGTTCGCCAGCCAGGAGCCGGCTGCCATCGTGGTCAGCACCCGTTCGGCGAAGGCGCTGACAACGGGGATCTCCTCGTCGGTGAACAGGCCCGCGCGAATGGCCTCCAGCGGCAGCAGGCCGCGCGAGGCGCTGGTGTTGTGGAAGAAGAAGGCGAGTGCCGTGGAGGGGCAGGCCGTGCCCATGGCGTAGGTGGCCGCCGCGAGGTCGCGCAGACCCCCGCCGAGCCCGCCGAACTCGGCGGGGACGACGAGGCCGAGCAGGCCCGCATCCCGCAGGAGTGTGGTGTGCCCCTTGGGGAAGGCGGCTTTGGCGTCGGCTTCGGCGGCCGCCTCGCGCAGGGCGGGTAGTACGGACTCGACGCGCTCGGCGCGGGCCTGCTCGGCGGGTGTCATGCGGTCGATGAGGCGTGCGCCCGTGAGCTGGTGCGTGGACATCGGCGGTGACTCCTTACTGGGATTCCGGGGCAGGGAAGGGGACCGCCCGCGTGGGGGACTGGGACACGGATGGGGGGCGCTGCTGCCTTCGGAGCAGGGCCAGTTCGGCGCGCAGGGCACGCAGGGTCGCGGAGTCGATGGGAGCGGCGATGCCCAAGCGGGAGCAGAGCAGGACCAGCCGCTCGGTGGACAGCAGGTTCCCGCTGCCGCCGAGGTGGGTGTCGAAGCACCGGACCCCGCTCTTCATCCCGGTCAAGGCGTTCACGAGGCCGAGGCCGTGGTGGTCGCGCAAGGCGAGGCGCAGGGGTGCGGGTCCTGCCTCGGGAACCGCGTCCTGGAGGAGTCGGCGCAGAGCCAGGGGCGAGGCGCCGCCCGTGTCGTCGGGGGCGTGGGCCGGCTCCTCCAGGACGATCTCACCGCAGCCGGAGGCGGCCAGCCGTTGCACCGTCAGCAGGGAGGCCCGGGCCAGGCCCGGTTCGAGCGCGTCGCGAACCCGGACGATCACAAGGGTGTCAGGGTGGCCGGCTGCGCGTACGGCCCGGACGGCGTCGGTCGCCGCCTGACCGTGGCCGTCCGCAGTGATGGTCAACTCGACGGCGGGCGAGCCGGCGTCCGCCGCTGCGACGGCGCCCCGGGTGTCGGCAACGTGGACCGATGTGCTTGTCCAACCGTCGGCCTCGACTGCGGCTCGCTCCTTGTCCTGGGCATCGAGTGCCGGGAGGCGCACCCTGATCCCGGCTCGCCTCAGCGCTTGAGCCAGGCGAGCGGCACGCGGGGCGGGCAGCGAAGAGGTGAGGCCGGTGTCGGCCAGGTCCACCCGGTCGGGAAGCGGATCGGCGAGTTGCCCCCAGGACCGCGAGTGGAAGAGCAGGGGAGAGGTGATGCGCGGTACTCCCGCCGCCACCACTTCGCCGAGGAAGATGGTGTGGTCCCCGCCCGGGTAGCGGTGCAGCACACGACAGTCGACCCAGGCGGCCGCGTCCGTCAGGACGGGGCTGCCGGTAGCACCGGGGAGCCAGTCACCCGCCGCGAAGCGGTCGGTGACGCCGGATTCCATACCCGCGAACCTGCGTCCCAGGGCGAGATGGTCCCGCCCCAGGACGTTGACGGCGAACACGCCGTTGCGTATGAGGAGGTCGTGGGAGCGAATCCGCTGGTCCAGACAGATCAGGACGAGGGGCGGTGTGAGGCTGACGCTGCTGAACGAGCTCGCCGTCATGCCGTGCCAGCCGTCCTCCCCGGCTGTGGTGACGATCCCAACACCGCTGGGCCATCGGGACAGCACCTGACGGAAGGTCGTCTCGTCGATGACGGTGGTCATCACACCCCCGCATGTCATTGTTTCCTCTAGTGGAACACTGTCTCCATCAGCGTAACGACGTCCTCTTTGAGGTGTCAACGAAAGGGCGCTGGGGAACCCGCTGTTTCCCATGGGGAAATCGGCGTTATGCTTTCGGCACGTCGGGGAACGGCCATCGCCCACGCCCCGAACCATCGCGACGAAGGGCACCTACGGTGACTGAGGAGACGAGCAGCAGCAGATCCATCGCCGCCGTCGAGCGGGCCATGGACGTGCTGCTGATGTTCGGCCGCAGCGGCCGCCCCGACCTCGGCATCACCGAGATCGCCCAGGAACTCGGCATCACCAAAGCCGCCGTGCACCGCATCCTCACCGCCTTGCGCAACCGCGATCTGATCATCACGGATCCGGTCACGCGCCGCTACGCCCTCGGCCCCGCCGCCATCTCGCTCGGGCGGGCCTACCTGGCACGCACGGACCTGCGTGTCCTCGCGGCTCCGGAACTGCGCCGGCTCGCCGCCCAGTGCGGAGAGACAGCCACCCTCTCCATCCGCCGCGGTGACACCAGGCTCTACGTCGACCAAGTCGTCCCGGAGCACGAACTGCGCATGGAGGTCGCCCTCGGGATCCCGCTGCCCCTGCACGCCGGCAGCTCCTCCAAGGCCTTCCTCGCCTTCCTGCCCGACGCCGAGATCGACACCTACCTCGAACGCCACCCCCTGGACGCCGTCACCGACCGGACCATCACCGACCCCGAGCGCATGCGCAAGGAGCTGTCCTCGATCAAACGACGCGGCTACGCCATGTCGGTGGGGGAGCGGCAGAGCGGTTCGGCCTCGCTCGCCGCTCCCGTCTTCGGTCACGACGGACATGTCATCGCGGTGGTCAGCCTCGCCGGCCCGCAGTCCCGCTTCAAGCCCCGCCTGACCGAGTGCGCCCCGCTCCTGCTGGCCAGCGTGGAGCGCCTCTCGGCCGAGTTCGGCTACCGTCCCGGAATCAGCTGACCCCGCTCAGAGGTCGGCCCCGGGCTTGAGCACCCCCAGCGCCGCAGCGGCCAGGACGCACGTCCAGATCCCTGCCACGTACGGGACGCAGCCGTCGACCACACGCCTCAATGCCCGCTCGACCCCTTCGTCGCCACCCCGGCTCGGCAGTGCCGAGAAGGCGGCGCCGAAGGGACGCAGCGTCAGGCGTATGCCCAGCCCGCAGGCGATGGCCGTCGCGTACAGCAAGACCTTGCCGCCCAGCCAGCGGGGATCGGTGTCCACCCCGAACGGCTCGGTCGCCAGCAGGGTGTAGAGCCCGATGCCCCACAACCCTGCGGTGAGCAGCACGCGTATCGACCAGTCCGCCCGGCGTATCCAGGGGTGGCTGCCCGGACGATGGTGGTCACGTACGGTCAGCCACAGCCAGAGCCCCGCGAACGCCCAGGTCGCCGTGGCGGACCAGCCGTTGAGCAGACCCTCGGCTCCGTGGGGCTCCAAGGTCATGAGGGTGACGCCGCTCGGCAGGATCAGCACCAGGCAGATCTTTGGTCCGAGGTCCAACACGCTCATGATCGAGAGCGCCGTGGACCGGGCGGCGAAGGGGAGTTCGGGTTTGAGGACGTACCGGCTGGACACGTAGACGCCCAGGTCGCCGCCCAGCCAGAAGACGAACAGCACGATGTGCAGCAGGATCCACCATCCGTGCGGATGCGCTCCCATGGCTACTCCTCGCCCCGAGCACCGTGAGGACCCTGTCCGGGGAACGGCCCCGCCCGGCCCAGCAGGGCGGGCACCTCGATGCCGAGGACGGACCCCAGCCAGGTTCCCGTCGCCGCGGCCACCTCCAGATCGATGCCCGGTTCGAGGCCCATCCGGCGCAGCAGATAGACGAGGTCCTCGGTAGCGATGTTGCCGGTGGCGGCGGGTGCGAACGGGCAGCCCCCGATCCCGCCGAGGGAGGAGTCGAGCCAGGTCGCGCCTGCCGCCGCGGCCGCGACCGCATTGGCGTATCCGGTGTTGCGCGTGTTGTGGAAATGGCAGCGCAGGACCACTCCCGGCGCCTGTTCGCGTACCGCTGTGAGCAGCCGCGTGACGGCGTCGGGGGCGCCGACCCCGATGGTGTCGGCGAGGACGATCTCCTCGGCACCCGACTCCGCGCCGATCCGGGCCAGTTCCGCCACGGCCGCCTCCGGGGTCTCTCCCTCGAACGGGCAGCCGAACGCGGCCGCGATGGTCAGCGAGCGGCCGATCCCCTCCGCATGGGCACGGGAGGCGATCCCCTCCCACGCGGACAGCGCCTCGCGCGTACCTACGCCTTGATTGCGGCGGGAGAGGGAATCGCTCGCCACCACCACGTAGTTGATCTCGTCCACTCCGCTCGCGCAGGCCCGTTCCATGCCGCGGGCGTTGAGCACCAGCCCGCTGTAGCGCACACCGTCCGGACGCTTGAGCAGGCTCATCACCTCCTCCGCGCCCGCCATCTGCGGCACCCGGCCGGGATGTACGAAGGCCACCGCCTCCACCCGTCGCGCGCCACCGGCCACGGCCCGCTCGATCAGGGCCACGCGCTGGGCCGGGGATAGGGCGCGCGCTTCGTTCTGCAGCCCGTCACGGGGGGCCACCTCCACCACGCCGGGTCCGGCGAGCGGTACTGCTGCCAAGGAGTCGTCCATGGACCGCATTCTGCCGCGTCGATTCCTCTAGCGAAACAGTGTTTCCCAAACTTACACTCGCGCCATGAGTGGACCCCTCTGCGACATCCGTGTCATCGAGACCGGCACCCTGCTTGCCGGTCCCTTCTGCGGCCAGCTCCTCGGCGACCACGGCGCCGAAGTCATCAAGCTCGAAGACCCCGGACGTGGCGACCCCATGCGCCAGTGGGGACGCGAGCGGCCCTACGGCAAGTCCCTGTGGTGGCCCGTCGTCGCCCGGAACAAGAAGTCCGTCACCTGCAACCTGCGCCGCGAGGAGGGCCAAGACCTGGTCCGCCGCCTGGTCGCCCACGCCGACGTCCTCGTCGAGAACTTCCGCCCCGGCACTCTGGAGCGCTGGGGCCTGGGGTACGACGAGCTCAGCGCCATCAACCCCGGCCTCGTCATGGTCCGGGTCACCGGCTACGGCCAGAACGGCCCCTACGCACCCCGCGCCGGCTTCGGCTCCATCGGCGAAGCCATGGGAGGCATCCGCCACATCACCGGCGAACCGGACCGCCCCCCGTCCCGCGCCGGCATCTCCCTCGGAGACGCACTCGCCGGCACCATGGCCGCCTACGGCGCGGTCATGGCCCTGCACGCCCGGGCCCGCACCGGAACAGGACAGATCGTCGACTCCGCCCTGTACGAAGCCGTCCTCGCCTACATGGAGTCCCTCCTGCCCGAATGGGAGATCGGCGGCTACCAGCGCGAACGCACCGGCCCCGTACTGCCCAACGTCGCCCCCAGCAACGTCTACCCGACCGCCGACGGAGCCGCCGTGCTCATCGCCGCCAACCAGGACACCGTCTTCCGCCGCCTCACCGAAGTCATGGACCGCACCGACCTCGCAGACGACCCCAAGTACGCCACGCACACCGCGCGAGGCTCCCACCAGAGCGAACTCGACGACCTCATCACCACCTGGACCGCAGGCCTCGAAGCGAACGCCCTGCTGGGCGCCCTCCACGCCGCCGGAGTTCCGGCCGGTAAGACCTTCACCGCCTCCGACATGCTCACCGACCCCCACTTCGCCGCACGCAACGCCATCGTCCGCCTGCCCCACCCCGACTTCGGCGAGATCCCCATGCAGAACGTCGTGCCCAAGCTCTCCTCCACCCCGGGCAGCGTGCGCTGGGCGGGCCCGGAACTCGGAGCCCACAACGACGACGTCTACGGCGACCTCCTCGGCCTGACCCACGCCGAACGGGACAAGCTCACCGCGGACGGAGTGATCTGACGTGGTGCGCAAACGCCTCGCCGCTGACTACGAGGCCGCCGGCTTCGGCTGCCGCATCGGCTGGGGCGAACACCCCGCCGTCCTCCTCGTCGACCCCGTCCAGGCCTACGTCGAGCCCGACAGCCGCCTCTACCTCGACACCGCCAGGCGGGCCCTGCAGGCCATGGCACACCTCGCCCGAGCAGCCCGCAGATCACAGTTCCCCGTGATCTTCACCGCCGTCCACTACGACTCCGAACCGAGCGCATACGCGCCGCACTTCGCCCGGAAGGCCCCGAGCATCGACGCCTTTCGCGCGAACAACCCGCACGCGGCCTTCACCCCGCACTGCCCACCCGAGCCGGGCGAGATGGTGATCCACAAGCACTACCCGAGTGCCTTCTTCGGAACCCGGTTGGACGACGTCCTGAGCGTCTTGGGCGTGGACACCGTCGTCATCGGCGGCTTCTCCACCAGCGGCTGCGTACGGGCCACCACCCTGGACGCACTGCAACACGGACTGCGCCCCATCGTCGTGCGCGAAGCGGTGGCGGACAGGGACCCGGGCCCCCACGAAGCCAACCTCTTCGACCTCGACTCCAAGTACGCCGACGTGGTCGATGTCGTGTCGGCCTGCCGCCGCCTGGGAGACCCGGTCCCCCCACCCCCCTGACGCTCGTCAGAACGCTGGCGCGAGCGGCCCGAGCGGCAGCCTGCCCGTCCTCAGGTGTTCAGCGACCAGACAGAGGCGTTGAGGGCGGTCGCGAAGGCCACCCACAGCGCGTAGGGGACGAGCAGGAGTGCCGCCGGGACGCTCAACCGCCTGAAGTGCAGCATCGTCGTGACGATCGCGGCCAGGAGCAGCACGATGTCGAGCAGAGCGAGTCCGTACTGGCGAGCAGCGAAGAACAGCGGCGTCCAGGCGAGGTTGAGCACCAGCTGCACGGACCACCACATGAGGGCTCGCCGTCCGCGGTAGCGATCCGGTTGGCGCCAGACCAGCCAGGCCGCGACGCCGATGGCCGCATAAAGGACCGTCCACACGGGCCCGAACAGCCAGGCGGGAGGCGCCCAGGCGGGGCGCGCCAGTGCCCCGTACACCTCACCCGCATCGGCGGAAGTGATTGCACCGATGGCCGCGACGCCGTAGCTGGCGGTCAGGAAAGCCGCACAGGCCCACCGGCTCTTCGCACCGTGCCGGCCATCCGGCGCTGAAGCCGATGATGTGTAGATCTTCACGGCCTGTTCCCTGGGATCGACGATGTCGGTTGACGGCGGACGGTCGAGCAACAGAAAAGACCGCACCCATGCGGACCGTCCACCTACCCTTCTCGCTTCGCACCATCACCGGATGCACGGTGAGCCGCTACCGTCCCGGGGCGCCACGTTGTGGAACCTGCACTGGCGGCAAAGACGTGGAAGATGCCGTATCAGACTCGTCTGCCGCGGCGCAGCAGCACCAGCGCGCAACCGCCGAACAGGAACAGGGTGCTACCCGACAGTGCGGCCACCGGCATGCCGTCGGTGGACCCGGTTCGGGGCAGCGATCCCGCTGCGTTACCACCGGATCCCGTGGCGCTCCCACCGCCCGACGCCGCCGATGCCGATGCCGACGCCGACGCCGTGGGCGGTGCGCTGCTCGGACTGGGGCCGCCGCTCGATCCGACCGTCAGCTTCACCTCCACCAGTTCCTTCGTCGCGGAGATGGACACCGCGATCACGCAGTTCCCCGGCTTGGCCGCGCAGTTCGCCGCGCCGGCTGTTGCCTTGACCGTGATCTGCGCTGTGGCCGCGCCGTTCGCCGCGCTGTGCCACACTCCGGACGCATCGGTCTTCCCGATGACCGCAGAGTCCGGTGACGTCTCACAGTCCGCGGGGCCCGTTGGCTTCGGCTTGCACAGGCCGATCGGTACGAAGCCCTGGTTCGGGCTCAGCCCCGTCGCCGACACCGTGACCTTCTCCCCCACGGTGAGACCACTTGATTTGCTGACCGTCAGCGTTCCGGCGGCCGCGCTGGGCGCAGCCGAGACGGCGACCAGGGCCGCGGCCGCGGCGAGCGCGCCCGCGCATCGGCTTCTTCTCCGAGATGTCATTCGCTTCCTCCACTGTGAGACGGTGATTTTCGGGGTCCTTCCGGGGCCGCCCCCCGGCGGCCCCGGGCGAGGGAGAGCGCTCCGAGCGCGAGGGCCGCGACGGCCACTGCGAGGGACAGGGCCCAGACGCGGGCCGACGGCCCGTTCCAGTCATCGACGCGCCGGGCTGCGGACGATGCGGCCGACGCCGCGGGTTCGGACCGCCCGGTGCCCGAGGGCTCGCCCTGGACCGTTCCGCCTTCGAAACCCACCGCGATCTGCACGCTGTTGGCGGCGATCAGCGCGGGCGGGGTTCCCGAAGGCAGGGGCGCCACGCCGACCACGCACGGCGTCGTGCGGCAGTCGGCCCCCGCCACCCGGCTGTGCGCGGTGAGCGTGACCGGCGGCAGTGATCCGTCGGGGCCGATGGTGACCAGGCGCGCCCCACCGCTCAGATCGCAGTCCTTGTTGCTGGTGTATCCCTTCTTGCACAGCCCGACCGCTACCGAGGTCAGGCCGGCGCGGAACCCGGTGCCCTCGACGGTGATCTGCTGGCCCTCGGCCAGCCCGGTAGAGGCGGAGACCCGGACTGTCGCCGCAGCCGCATCGGTCGTATCCGCCGCGGCCGGCACGCTGCTCCAGCTGTGAAGGGAGAGCGCGGCCGTGGTGGCGAGGACGAGGCGACAGGCTCGGCCGTTGGTCGGGAGATTCATGGCATGTTCCTTCGGGTCCGCCGCAAGAGGGGTGCTCTGGAGCCGCCGGGTGCAGGAAGCACGACGCGGCGCGGTACAGGGCTGCTGTGCGTGGCCGGGACGGCCACCAGGACGGCCGTCCCCCGGCCGGTGATGTGCCGCAGAACGGCCGTGACCGCGGGATCGTCCGCGAGCTGCTCGCACCCGGGACCGGTCAGGTCCAAGAGAAGCAACGCGGGCTCCACCATGAGGGTCTGGGCCAGGCCCAGTAGGCAGCGCTCGCCGACGTCGAGGTCCCTGAGGGTCCCCGGGCCCTTGGCCGCGAGGAACGGGAACGCCGCGACTGCGGCCGCTGCGAGCTCGGTCTTCTGGGAGCTGCCGGTACGGGCGATGGCGGCCGCCACCGCCTCCGTCAGGCGGGCCGCCGGGTGTCCGCGGTGCAGGGCGCCCCATCGGGTGGCATCGGCCGGGTCGACGAAGACGGAGAGCCGCAGGTTCCACCGGGCCTCGGTGCTCATACGGGAGATGTCATGCCCCCGCAGCTGCCAGCTTCCGCCGGTGGCTTTGCGCAGTCCGGCGAAGACCTCCAGGACGGCGGCTGCCCGCCTGCCGGGCAGGGCATCGGTCAGGTACGCGACCTCAGCCGGGGGCAGAGCCAGGTCGAAACGTCGCACCGGTGGCGCTCCTGACCTTTGCACGCCGAGGGCGCGCGCGGTCAGGACGAGGTTGTCGGCGCCCGCGCCGTGGTCCTCGTACGGCTTCGTGTCCTGTCCGCGTCGGAGGCGGGTCCGTTGAACGAGCGCCACCACGGCAGGGGCGGCCCCCAAGGCCGCCAAGGTGTCCGGGCCGCCCAGGAGCCTGCCGGAGAAGGCGATTGCGGTCATCGCGAGAGCCCCGCCGAACAGCAAGGCAGCGGGATAGCGAGTGGCCCGCGTGTGCTCGCCGGTTCGCATGCCGGCCGATCCGGTGCAGGATGTCGCGGCGGCCCCGCAGGTGAGTACGGCCGCCAGCGCAAGGGTGAGCTGCCAGGGGCGCGCGGCGCTCGCGCACGCCACGACCGCCGCCGTGAGCCCAGCCGCGAACAGCGGCGGGAGAACCCGGGCATCCGCGGCGGGACCACGACCGGCCGCTGCCCAGAGGCCGGACGTCAGCGCCGCCGCGAGCAGCGCCGCGTAGGCGAGCGGTCGCACACCTGAGGCACCGAGCAACTCCCAACGGAAGACGACGAGGCTGGGCGCCGCGAACAGCGACCCGAACACGGCCGCGCCCACGGCCATCGCGGGGGCGCGCAGCACGGGGGCACAGGCCGCGATCCCATCCGGCCCGGTGCCTCGGCAGGCCGGAAGCAGCAGCAGCGCGGCGAACGTACACATCAGGGAGCAGCCCAGGTGAGGTCTCTGCACGAAGAGAGCCGTCACGGTTGCGGCCGCTCCGGCGCCGGTCAGGAAGGCTGCGTGCCACGAGTGCCCGGGCCGGTAGAGGCCCAGAGCGCCGCCTCCGAGGCCGGAGGCTACGACTAGCAAGGAAGCGAAGACCACGGGTGAGCCGGTCAGCGGGGCGATGCCGGCCAGCACACACGCCGCCGTCGCGTACCGGGCCGAGATCCTGGAGGCGCGTAGGCGTGCTCGGCCTCGCCACGGGAGTACCGCTCCGACGATGGCGGCGAGCAGCACACCCGTCGGGAGCAGGTAGCGGACCGCCTCGCCCGGCATACCGACGGGCCCGCCTAGAAGCGGTGCGGACGCGAAGTACCCGCCTGTTGCCAGCCCGGCAGCCAGCCCCACGTGCAGGTCCGTCCGTGGGCGGGTGAGGGTGCGGAAAGCCGTCATCGCTCGTGTCCTCCAGGTGACGGGCGCAGCGCGGCGGCGAAGGCCCGCAAGGCGTGAAAGTCGACGAGTGCGGCCTCCCCGGCCAGCTCTCGGACCAATGCACGGGTACTGACCAGCCCGGGGTGCTCACCGTCGCGGGCGCTTGCCGCGAGGGCGCCGGAGAGGCTGTTCGCCTCGACGTATACGGGAAGTACGGGCGCGGGCGTCCGCGCCGGGCGCCGTGCCCGGAGGTGTTGCACCGCGCGGCGGGCACTGACGGCGAGGGTGAAGACGGTCAGCAGGAGTGCGAGCAGGGCGAGGCCCAGCAGGCCCCAGGGATAGACGTCGGTACTCACGGAGAACTCTGCCGAGCCGTACCGGCCGCCGACGGAGTAGCGGCCGAACGCGGCGGCGGGGAGCCTGACGGGGATCCGGTACGTCTGCTCGGCGTGCGCCGCCAGTTCTGCGGTCAGCGGTGTGCCCACGGGCAGGTCCGCGGTGCCACCGGGCCCCCAGGAGACGATCAGCGGGGCCCGTCCCAGAAGCCGGTCACCCGGGTTGCGCAGGGTCACGGTCAGGGTCCTGTGGGCGGGAGCGCCGAAGAGCTCGGCGAACCGCGGTCCGCCGGCCAGGGTCGCTTGCACGACATCGATCCGGATGGCCGGCTCCGGTGCGTCCGGCGGCGCCGCCTCGGCGGCGCCGGAAACGCTCAACGATGTCCGGGCCGTCGTCTCGGTCTGGGCTGTTGTCGCTCGCACCAGACAAGGGCACGCGCGAGGGGGCATGCCCGCGATGAGGGTCAGCCGGAAGGTTCCGTCCGCGGCCACCAGTGCCACCGCGGCACGCAGTGTGTCGCAGTCGGCGCTGCCCCGCAGGGCCCCGCCCCCGCAGATCTCGACCTGGACCGTGGTGCCCGGCTGCCAGCCCGCTCCGACGGTCCTCACAGGCAGGCCGGGGGAGGTTCGGGGGGCGTCCACGGCCACGCTCGGCCCGGCGGCGGCAGCGGCCGGGGCGGCACTGCCGGCAAGCGGCAGGACCGCTGAGGCCAGCAGGAGGAGACCGGCGACGGCGTGGCGGACGGCCAGTGGCAGACGGCGGATCATGACGGCTCTCCGGCGGGCGCCGGCCTTCTGCGACGGATCCAGCCCAGGGCGAGTGCGAGGACGGCGAGCAGGGCGACGACGGCACCGAGCGTGGGCCACGACACGACGACCCGGGCGCTCTGCGCGGAGGTCGGGGGCATTCCCGGCGCGCTGACGCGCACGGTGGCGGTCAGCTGGTCGAGGCCGGGAGCGTCCGGCCAGTCGGTGCTGAACTCGGCGCTCTGCCCAGGAAGCAGGAGGGGGAGGGTGCGCTCCGCGAAAGAGCTGTGCCGCAGGCCGAAGAGTCCCTGCATCCGTGGTGCGGCGGTGGGTCGCAGCGCCGCGTTCCCGGTGTTGACGACGGTGTAGGTGAGCGTGGCGCGAGCTCCCCCGAAGGGCATGGCCGAAGGGCGGTGGCGGACGCGGACCGAGCGGACGGCGAGTCCCGGGGTCACGGGTCCGTCGACCGTCAGCTGGATGCGGACGGCGATGGCCCGCTGGATGCCGACGTCCACCCCGGAAGTAGCGCCTGCCTGTTCGACCGCGTTGTTGAGGGCGACGATCCCGCCGACGTGGCTGCCGGGGGTGACGTCGGCGGGGACGTTCACGGTGAAGGGGATGTCCGCTGCCCGGCCCGGGGGGATGACGAGCGCGTTGGTTCCGAGGGTGATCCAGCCGCCGATGCCTGTCTGGGCCTCACCGGCCTGGCGGTAGGCGAGAGCGCCGTCGCGGGGGGTGTTGTAGGCGTCCGCGCCGTAGACCTGGAAGGACAGCGGGGCGTCGGACAGGTTGCTGACCCGGACGGCGTCCTTCACGACGGAGCCGGGTGTGGAGTCCATGACGAAGGCCGGCCGGCCGCTTCCTCCAGCCGGTTGCACCGCCCAGGACCCGCCGGCGACGCGCGCCGGCGCGGCGGTCGCGGGCGGAGCGCTCACTGCCAGTACGGCCGACAGCGCGGCCAGGCAGGCTGCCATGGCGCGGACCACGGTGCTCATCGGCGTTCGGTCGAGCGCGCTCCCGGTCCGGCCGGCGGGTCGAATTCTGCGTGGTGGTGTCATGGGTCCGCTCTTGCCGGTGCCGGGCGGTGAGCAGGAGAACTCGCCGCCCGGCACACTGCTCGAAGGAGGGGCTGGACGTACGGAACAAGATCAGGAGAGCGTCAGGCGGAGCACGGCCGCGTACTCGCCGCTTTGAACGATCTCCGGGACACGCAGGTTCAGAGCGGCGCCCGCGTCGAAGTGGCCGCCGGTGACCGAGGTGGGGTCGGGGCTCGCAGCCTGGGTGCACAGAGGGACCGCCGTGGTCGAGCTGAGGGGTCCGGCGCTTCCCGCGACGGGGGTGGAGGCCGCCGCGGATCCGGGGTGAACCGCGCACTGCGGGGTCCAGGACAGCTGTGATGCGGAGATCGAGGCTCCGGCGGAGTTGCGGAAGTCGGTGACCGTACCGACCAGGGACCAGCCCTCAGTGGTTCCCCGGAAGTCCTTGACCTCCAGGGCCCGCAGGCTGCCGGTGGAGTCGTGCGCGGTGCCGTCCACTGTCACGGGGGAGAGGATCACCTCGCCCGGTGCGGCGGACATGGTCAGGGCGCCTCCGCTGACGACCACCTTGAGGGTCTGGTCGGAGCCGCCGCCGTTGGAACTCCCGGCCCACGGGGTTTGCGCGGTGTCGCCGCCGTCCTTCTCCGTCGCCACGATCTTCGCTGCTCCCACGGCAGGTACGAGCGTGGCGGTGAAGTTGCCGCGCGCGTCGACGGGGGCGGTGAGTCCGGCTCCGCCGACGGGCCGGCCGTCCTTGTCGACGGTGGTGACGCTGACCTCGTCGCCGGGGTCGAAACTGGCTCCGTTGACGGTGGCGCTCGTACCCGGTCCACCGCCGCCGGGAGCGACCTGGAGGGTACGGGTGCCCAGCACGCCGATGACGAGGGAAGCGGTGACGGAACCCTGGGTGATCTTCAGGCGGTGCGGTCCCGGCGCGGCTGTGGCGCGGACCGCCACCGTGCCGGCCAGCTTCCCGTCGGAGCCGACGCGCAGGTCCGGGGTCAGGTCGGCGCCGGAACAGCCGGTGCCGGACAGGCCGCACAGTTCGACCGCGCCGATCGGAGCCGCCGGGTCCCAGCCCGCGCCGGCGAGCGTGAGGACGTCACCGGGGCGGGCCCCGGTGGTGTCCGACGCCGGGCGGCCCGAGATGCCCGTGACGGCGGCACTGGTGCTGCCCGTGGCCGGCGTGACGGTGAGCGTGTGCAGGGCAGTCGCAGTGCCTTGCAGGGTGCAGGCGAGGGACAGCCCGTAGCTGGGTATGTCGAGCGTCAGCTGATCGGGGGTCAGCGTCACCGTGCCGGGTTGTGCGACGGTGAGCTTGCCGGTCAGATCGGGTATCGGGATCTCGCCCTTGGCGGGGATCGCCGGGTTCGAGGCCGGAGCGGTGAGCGTGAGGGGCGCCTGCCCCGAGACGAGGATCTTGGCCGAGGGGACAACGCTGTTCGCGGGCAGCGCGACCGGACCGTTTGCCGGTCCCTTGTTGGCGAGACTGAGTTTGACGTCCACGCTCTCGCCCGCCGCCGCGGTGGCCGGGGCCGTGAGCGTGGCGGTGGTGGTGAAGAGGGAGTGGGAGGAACTGAAGACGCAGTCGTAGGTCACGGGCGCGCTGCCCGCGTGGGCGGGTGAACCGGCGAGGACCAGCGAACCGGACGCCGCGACGACCAGCGCGGCGAGTGTCGCACCGCCCCGGGTCCGGGCGGATCTTACGGGTTGAGAGTGCATGAGCCGAGGGGTTCCTCTCGAAGGGAGCCAGTGGGTTTCCCTGTACGGAACTTTGTTTCGCTTGTGTTCCCATATACAGCCCGCCGTCCACTCGGCGTGTCAAGGGTCCGGACGGGCGCCCCGGTAAAAGGTGTGTTTCCGATACGCTCACAGACTTCGAAACGCCGGATCCCCTAGGGAAACGCGACCATTGACCGGTCGACGGCCTGCTCCTAGGGTGAACAAACCGCCCGGCTCCAGCGTCAGCTGGGCTGCCCATGGGTTGATCGGAGGGTTCTGCGATGACAACGAGCCACCTCAAAGCCGTGCCCCGCTCCCTTCTCTACGTTCCGGGTGACCGTCCCGAGATGCTGGCCAAAGCGCCGGACCGAGGCGCCGACGCGCTGATCGTCGACCTGGAGGACGCCGTCCCCGCCGCGGGCAAGGACCGGGCGCTGGAGCTGGTGGGCGACTGGCTCGACGCACTGGGTTCCACCCGGGCGCAAGCGGTTCTTCCCGGCACCGAGCCCGGCCCGGAGATCTGGATTCGTGTGAACCCGGGCGCGCGGGGGCGAGAGGAGAGCGCGCGCCTCGCCCGGCCCGAGGTGACGGGCTTCTGCCTCGCCAAATGCTCCGGCACCAAGGAGATCGAGGCCCAGCACCGCCTCCTGACCGCAGCCGAGGAGCGCCTGAGGCTCCCCGCGCACACCTTCGTCCTCGCGCCGCTGCTGGAGACGGCTTCGGCCGTCCTCGACGTACACCGGATCGCGAGAGCACCCCGGGTACGCCACCTGCAACTCGGCGAAGCAGACCTGTGCGCCGAGCTGGGCATCACGATGCCTGATACGGCGGACCGGGACAGCGCGGCGGCGGGGGCGGCCTTGGTCGCCATCCGTACGAACGTCCTCCTCGCCTCGGCCGCCACCGGCCTGCTCCCACCAGTCGGACCCGTCAGCACGGACTTCACCGACCTGGACGCCCTGGCCCGCAGCACCCGAACCTTGCGCGGGCTCGGCTACCGATCCCGCGCCTGCATCCACCCGAACCAACTGGGCACCGTGAACGACGTCTTCACGCCCACTACCGACGAGGTGACGGCAGCGCGGGCCCTGCTGGAACGCTTCGAGGAGGCGGCGCGGGACGGCTCCGGCGTCACCACCGGGCCCGACGGGCGCATGGTGGATGCGGCTGTCGTCCGCGCCGCTCGCCGGGTCCTCGCGGTCCGCCGCTGAACCGAAGCCCCCTAACCGATCCGGGTCAGAGCCAGCAGTGCGGTCGCAGCCCCGCGCGGCGCCGCGGCAAGCGCGCGTACGGCCCGGACGACGCGGCCCGCGCCGGCCGCTCCGAGCACCGGCTCCGCGTTGAGCCGGAACTTCCCGGCCAGTTGGGCCTGCGACAGCGGCGTGCCGGGTCCACCCAGAGAGCTGGTGACCCGCGACTCCACGACCCGGCCGCCACGAGTGGTGACCCGCAGGACGGCGCTGAAGGTCTGCGGGAACTCCGCATCGCACTGCTCGTCCACGACGACCCCGACCCGTTCCGCCAGGGCGATGCGACGCGGATCGGTGAACGCACCCGCGGAGAAGTCCGCGTGCCCCAGGCCGGGACCGTCGCCGTCCGCGTCCGAAAGCAGCGCCGCCGCGACGGTGTACGGCCCCGAGAACTTTGCGTGGTAGGGGGTGCGGGGGCGCACCTTCTCGGAGTGCGGCTCGCCGATGGTGCGACGGGGAGCGGCGGCCACCCCGAGCTCGGCGCTCACGACGTCCTCGGCCCGGAGCCCGGCCCGGCGCAGGGCCAGCGCGCAGTCGATCCCCGGGTGCGTGAAGTGGTTGGAAGGGTACGGCTTGAAGACAGTCCGCGCGTACTGCCAGTTCGTGACCGTGTCCATCTCCTCCAGTCCGGCCACTAGTGGACCTGGCGTCCACCGATCGTCCAGGAACGCGGTCAGGAATCCGAAGCGGCCTTCGAGTACGGTCGGCGGTCCGGTCACCCCGCCGGCCGCGAACTGGGCGGCGCACACCCCGGAGTGGGCGGCCCACCCACAGTGCAGGCGCTTGACACTGCCCCCGGTCCGGTTCGCCTCGATCACCCCGGCGCCCATGGAACAGGAAATGCCGATGGCGTGCGCCAGCTCGGCGGCGCTCAGCCCGTACAGCAGGCCCGCGGCGACGGCAGCGCCGACGGTGCCGCAGATGGACGTGGCGTGCAGACCCTTCTCGAAGAACACCGAGTTCCGAAGGGCCGGATCGTAGGAGGCCATGCCGAGGCGTACGCATACCTCACCGCCCACGGCGAGCGCGGTCAGCAGCGAGGCCCCCGAGGCCCCCGTGGCCTCGGCTGCCGCGAGCGCGGCGGGCAGTACCGCGGCGGTGGGGTGCAGGACGGACGGAAGGTGCGTGTCGTCGAAGTCCAGGGCGTGCGCGAGCGTGCCGTTGACGAGAGCGGCCCGGTCGCCCGGCATCCGAAGACCGCTGCCCACCGCCGTCGCCTCGCCGGCTCCGCCTGCCGTGCGGGCCATGGCCAGCGCCGCTGCCTGGGGGGAGCCACCGGAGAGCTCGCCGGTGTGTGCACCGAGCGCCCCCAGAGCGTTGCCCAGGCAGTCCAGCGTCCGCGCGGCCGCGTCCGCCATGATCTCCGGAGGTATGCCGCTCTCCACACGTCCGGCCGCGAATGCTGCCAGGCGGGCCGCGTACCTCTCGCTGCTCATGCCGGGACCGCCGTGTCGTGGTCGGGCAGGACGGCGAGCGGGCGCACGGGGGAGCCGGTTGCGCCCACCAGCGGCAGTGGAGCGAGCACCAGGAGAAAGTCGGCCCGCCGTGCCGAGGCGAGCTCGGTGAGGCGCATCGTCTCGACGATGTGGATTCCGGCCTCGACCAGCAGCATCCGGTGGACGGGCAGTTCGGCGTGACCGCGCCCCGGTGCGATGTGTTCGAAGGCGATGGTCTCGCCGCCGGCCACCCGCACGCCGTGGTCCGCGATCCATGCTCCGGCCGCCGGGCCCGGCCCGGGTGCTCCGCCCTCCTGTCCTGTGAAGACGCGCGCGTCGTCCCAGTGCCGGGACCAGCCCGTGCCCAGCAGGACCGCCCCGCCCGCCTCGATGTCCACTCCGGCGGTGTCCTGTGCCCTTTGCAGGTCGGCGACGGTGATCTCGTACCCGGCGGGGAGCACCGGGACGCCGTGCACGGAGGCGACGTCCAGGAAGACGGCACGGCCCACGTACGGCGGGAACTCCTCGATGCCGTGCCGGGAGAACCCTTCGTGGTTCTGGACCGAGGCGGCCGGCACGTCTCCGTGCAGCATCCCCGCCTGCGACACGTGGGCGAGGGCATCGACGTGCGTGCCGACGTGGCCGCCGGTGACGATGAGCTCGTTCGCGGCGGAGCCTCCGTCATCGCGCACGTGATCGCCGTGACGGCGTTCCAGGAGCATGCGGAACGGCGGATGGTTGGGCGACTGCGGCATGCCCCGGCGCATCGGCTGGGCCAGGTCGATCACGGGAGAGCCGGTGAGTGACACCGGCCTTCCGAGGTACCCGTGGACTCTGTTCAATGCTGCCTCCCTGAGAGGGGTCGGGTCAGATCGTGCGGTCTGCGGCGAGCGCGTCCAGTTCGGCGGGTGACAGTCCGAGACGGGCGCCGTAGACGGCGCGGGTATCGCTGCCGTGGGCGCGGCCCGTCCAGCGGATGGCGCCCGGCGTGGCGGACAGCCGGAACAGGACGTTCTGCATGCGCAGCGGGCCCAGGACGGGGTCGTCCACCGTCGTCAGTGAGTCCAGGGCCTGGTACTGCGGATCCTCGAAGATGTCCGCGATGCCGTACACGGGGGAGATCGCGGCCTCGGCTTCTTCGAAGGCGGCAATCACGGTGTCCCGGTCGCGGGCCGCTATCCATTCTCCGACCTGGGCGTCGAGGAGATCCGCGTGCGCCGCGCGGCCGGCGCCGCCGGCGAACCAGGGCTCGTCTGTCACCTCCGGATGCCCGACGAGCTTCATGACCCTCTCGGCAACGGACTGCGCCGAGGTGCTGACGGCCACCCAGGCGCCGTCCCGGGTCGGGTAGATGTTGCGGGGTGCGTTGTTCACGGACCGGTTGCCGGTCCGCGCGGGAACAGTGCCGAGCTGGTCGTACGCGGTGGGCTGCGGTCCGAGCAGGGTCAGCAGCGGTTCGATGATGGCGAGGTCGACCACTTGCCCAGGGCCGCCGTGCACGTCGCGGTGGTAGAGCGCGGTCTGTACGGCTGACGCGGCGACCAGCGCGGCCACTCCGTCGGCCAGCCCGAAGGGCGGCAGGGTGGGCGGACCGTCAGGCTGGCCGGTCAGGGCGGCGAAGCCACTCATGGACTCCGCGAGAGTGCCGAAGCCGGGCCTGCGGGCGTAGGGACCGTACTGGCCGAAGCCGGTCACGCGGGCGATGACGAGGCGAGGGTTTGCCCGGTGCAGGTCCGCCGGTCCCAGTCCCCACCTTTCCAGGGTTCCGGGGCGGAAGTTCTCGATCAGGACGTCAGCCTGGGCGACCAGCCGGAGCATCAGCCCGGCCCCGTCGGGACGGCTCAGATCCAGGGTGGCCGCGTGCTTGTTGCGGCCGAGCATCTTCCACCACAGCCCCTCACCGGCCTTGGACGGGCCGTGGGTGCGGGCCGGGTCGGGCCGCACCGGGTGCTCGATCTTGATGACGTCCGCACCGTAGTCACCCAGGATCGTCGCGGCCAGCGGTCCCGCGAAAAGGGTGGCGCAGTCTAGGACGGTCACTCCGTGCAGAGGCCCCGGAGCGGCGGAACGGGCGACGTGGGGGAGGGGAGGTTCCATCGGGGCTCACGCACCTTCACGGGTCGCTGTTTCTCCTTGTGGAACGCTGTTTCGGAAAGCTAGCATGACCGTCCATTACGCAAAAGGGAAACGGCGTTTCCCCCAAATCCACGGATGCGGAAGGGAGGTACGGGTGGTGCCGCCTGCGGCTACCCGGCCTGTCATGTCCCGTTACGACCTGCTCATCAAGAACGGCACCCTCGTCCAGCCCGGCCTCGGCGAGATCACTGCGGACCTCGCGGTGCGCGACGGCAAAGTGGCCGCCCTGGCACAGCGCATCGACGACTCGGAGGCGACCGAAGTCATCGACGCGGCCGGCCGGGTGGTCTTCCCCGGCGCCGTCGACGCCCACTTCCATCTCGGTATCTACCGCTCCCTGGAGCAGGACGCCGAGGAGGAGACGCGTTCCTCCCTGGTCGGTGGCGCAACGAGCGTCCTGTCCTACTTCCGCACGGGCGAGCACTACCTCAACCGGACCGGCACCTACGACGATATCTTCCCGGAAGTCCTCGCCGCGGTCGAAGGCCGCAGCCACACCGACTACGGCTTCCACCTCGCCCCGATGGACACCGCCCAAGTGCGCGAGATACCCGAGCTCGTCGCGAAACACGGCGTCAGCTCCTTCAAGTACTACATGTTCTACAAGGGCTTCAACCTCTCCGCCGACTCCAGGGACGCCAAGGGATTCCGGATGACCGCCGAGGGCGAGGAGTACGACCTCGGCCACCTCTACCAGCTCATGGAAGCGGTGGCCGCTGCTGGCGCCGCCCGCCCCCGCGGCCGGGTTTCGCTCTCCCTGCACTGCGAACAATCCGAGCTGATGCGGCTGTTCATCGACCGTGTCCGCCGGTCCGGCGACCCCCAAACCTTGCGCGCCTACCACGAGGGCCGCCCGCCGCTTACCGAGGAAGTCGCGATCGGCGAGGCTGCCGCTCTGGCCCGCGCCACCGGCTGTCCGGTGAACCTGCTGCACCTCTCCAGCGCCGCGGCCCTCGACGGAGCCCGCGCGGCACGCGCCGCTTCGCCCGGCCTCGACCTGCGCACCGAGGTGACCCTGCACCACCTGTGCCTCGACCACGAGAGCCTCGACGCCGCCGGCCGCGGCCTCGGCGCCAAGGTCAACCCGCCCATCCGCACCCGCGCCGACAACGACGCCCTGTGGCAGGGCGTCCTCGACGGAACCGTGGACTGGATCGCCTCAGACCACGCCTGCTGCATGGAGGAATCCAAAGGCGACGCCCTGTGGCCCGCCCTGCCCGGATTCGGCGGCACCGCGCTCCTCTACCCGATCCTGCTCTCCGAGGGTTACCACAAGCGCGGACTACCACTGCGCCGCGTCGCGGAACTGCTCTCCGCCAACCCGGCCGCCGCCTACGGCCTCACCGGCAAGGGGTCGCTGATGGTGGGCTCCGACGCCGACCTGGTCGTCGCCGACCTGGACTCCGTGCGCACGGTCACGGCCGACCTCCTCCTGTCCGGACAGGACCACTGCCCCTTCGAAGGGCAGGAGCTGCGCGGATGGCCCACGATCACCATCGTGGGCGGCCGGATCGCCTACCGCGACGGAGCCGTCGCAGCCCACCCCTCAGGGCGCTACCTCTCCCGTTGAACGAAAGCGCGGGGTAGCCCCGTGCGTTGACACAATGTCCGCACGCACCCGACGATGACCGGGCGGTCACCCGGCCGCCCGGTCGCTGTCGGGGAGCGCGCATGCCCACCACCACCTGGACGCACCTCTCGCCGGAACGGCGGGAACGCATCCTGGTCGCCGCTATGGACGAATTCGGCACCCACGGCTATTCGACCGGGAGCCTCAACGTCATCGCCCGCCAGGCCGGCGTCGCAAAGGGCTCACTCTTCCAGTACTTCGCCGGGAAGCTCGACCTGTTCACCTACGTTGCCGAGCAGACCTCCCTGCGCATCTTCGAGGCGATGCGGCCCTGGCTTGACGGCTACCGACCAGATGGCCGCGGCAGCGCCCCGGACTTCACCGCGTACCTCATTGAAGCGATGGACGCCTGGGTCTCCTACTTCGAGACCCACCCCCTGGAACGCGGGGTGACCGCGGCCACCAACATGGAGATCGACCCTGTCGTGCGCCAGGCGGTGCTCGAACCCGTCCAGCACCTCTACCTCGCCGGCCTGCGTCCCCTGGTCCAAGAAGCGGTTGCGGCCGGAGATCTGAGCCCCGACGCCGATGTCGACGCCCTTCTCTCCCTCTTGCTCCTGCTGCTTCCGCACATCGCCCTCGCACCGTTCTTCCCGGCCGTTGCCGGCCCGGTCGCACCAACGCGAGGGGATGAGGTAGCCCGCCGCAACGCTATCGAGCGGCTCGTACAACCCGTTCTCACCGGATTCCGCCGCTCGCCCGCGAGCGGCTGACCAGCACGTACCAGGACTTCAGCCCCGTCACCACGCCCGCGTGACGGGGCTTCAGGCATGTTCCGAACAGGCGGGAGCGGCGCGAAAGAATCCCCGTCGCACTGCTTGACGTGCCGTCTCCGCTGGGGCCCAATGGGACCCGCTAGAGAAACAAAGTTCCAACAGAGGAAACAAGCTGATCCGGTCCGGATCGGCTGGCGCCGCCGCGACGCCACGCGGCCCCCTCCTTGGGAGTCCCCATGACAGACACCGCGCACAGACGAACCTTCCTCCCCCGTGCCCTCCTCGCAGCGGCCCTGACCACCGTCGCGACCCTGACGGCCGTGTCGCCCGCCCCCGCTGCCGAGCAGGCTTCCGCAGGCGTAGTCAAGGTCTCCAACACCGTCGAAGTCCGCTGCGCCTTCCTGGTCTACAAGCGCGCCGGGGACTGGTACTTCCCGGCTGGCACACCGAAGGGGACCGTCTGGCTGCAGCACGGCTTCAGCCGTGCCAACGACCACCTCGAAGACGCCGCCCGCCGTTACGCCGCCGCCGGCTTCGTGGTCTTCGCCCCGACGCTGCCCTCCTCCGACACCTTCGGCTGCACGGTTTCCAACCTCGGGAACAACACGGCATTCCTCAACAATGTCGCCGACCTTTTCGGGAAATCCGCCGACCCTAACGACAAGCTCGGGCGCAGCTTCGCCGACGCCGCGGCCAAGGCCGGCCGGCCGGGCCTGCAACTGCCCGCCGAGTTCGTGTTTTCCGGTCACTCCGCAGGCGGAGAGGCCGTCAGCTACGTCGCCAACCGGCTTCGCACGAACTACCCGAATGCCTTCGCCCGTCTCTCCGGACTCGTGCTCCTGGACCCCGTCAACTCATTCACCGGGCTCAACATGGCAAACGCCCTCAATGGCCTGAACAACACCACCCTCCCGATCCACGCCATCTCCTCGCCGCCCTACAGCGCCAACAGCCAGGCCTCCGGCACCGTCGAACTGACCACCGACGTCCACCGGGACTTCCTTGGCATCAGGCTCACCACCGGGTCGCACTGCGACGCCGAGGGTGCCAGCACCGACTCGCTCTGCACCGTGCTCAACGGCACTCCCCAGGCCGCCAACGTCGCCGTCCTCCAGGAGTTCGCCACCACCTGGGCCACCGATGACGTCAACGGCACGGTCACGGCCACCCACCGTCCTGGCGGCAGCCGATACGAAGCCCTGCGCACGGCGGGCACCATCCAGACGCTCAGCGGATCCTGATCCCTCCCGACACGCTGCCCGCCCCCCAACGCCGACGGGGGGCGGGCAGCATGTCGTGGAAGGGGCACGGCCCGGACCCTTGCATGGCTGGCTGGCTGGCTGCGAGCGGAGCCTCACCGAGGAGCGGCCGGTCGGCGCCGAGCCTGGGCCGACCCGACATCGTCCGCGATCGCGTCGACCGTCTGGTGGGCGCGCCCACGAGCTGCCGGCCTGTCCAGCAGCAGCGAGTCCAAAAGCAGGGGCGAAACGATCGCCGAGACCACCTCGTCCCGTTCGGCCGAAGCCAGACCGGCGGGTGCCAGGGCGGCTCGAAACGGCTCCAAGAGGTCCTCAACGTATCTCCGGCGAAGTCCTGCCATCGTGGAATCCCAGGCCGCCGCCGCGACGATGGCCTGCAAGAAACCGCCGACCGGCTTGTCGCGCAGCCGGTCGCACAAGACGTCGACTTCGGTGTGCAGATCGATCCGGACATCCCCGGTCGGGGTGGCCTCGCGTCGCGGAGCGACCTCGACCAGGGCTGCTAGAACCGCATGGGGAGTGGGCCAGTGCCGGTAGATCGTCGACCGCGAGACCCCCGTGGCAGCGTGCAGCCGCTGCGCCGAAAGAGCCGCCGCGCCCTCGGCGAGCAGCAGGTCCAGGGCGGCGGTCAGCACGACGGCCTCGGTCTCGGAAGTAGGTCCCGCAGGGCGGCCAGGTTGGGTCACCGAATTAACGATACATCTTGTGCCGCAAATAGGTTACCGGTACTTTCTGTATCGGAAACCCGACTCGAAGGGAGCCGCCATGCGGCCGCACGTGGAACTGGTGGACGAGCGCGATCTCATCTGGCACACCGGGGAGTTCGAACACGCGGAGGGAAGTGCCCGCCAGCGCAACCTCAGCTACGACGAGGAGGACGGATCGGCCTCCCTGAAGGTCCGCTTCACCACCGACTGGTCACGGCCGGCCGGCGTCCACCACGCGGCCACCGAGTGGTACATCCTCGCCGGCAGGGTGACTGTCGGGGACACCGTGCTCGGCCCCGAGGGCTTCTGGATGGCCCCGGCCGGAGTCCACACTCCCCCCGTCACGGCCGAAGCCGGCACCGAAATCCTGCTCTTCCGCGAATACGGCGACTGGCACTTCGACCTCACCGCCACCGACCGAGAAGGCCTGCGTCCGGACCAGAAGCTGGTTGTCCTACAGACCTCGGACATGCCCTGGATCGATGTCCGCGACGGCAGCCCGATGCGCTTCGACCTCGGCGGCACACCCGTACCCGGCCTCTACATCAAGATGCTGGCTCGCGACGAGAAGACCGGCTTCTACAGCAGGCTGATCAAGGCCAAGCCGGGCTGGCGCGAAGAACCCCTCGCCCACCACCCATGCACGGAAGAGGCCTACTGCCTCGACGGCGCCTTCGACTACAACTACGGCAAGATGTGGCCCGGAACCTACTTCTGGCGCCCCGCCCTCATCCGACACGGCGACTTCACTGCCGACGCGGAGAAGGGCTGCACCTGGATCGTGCGCTCCGACAGCGACCTCGTGGACTGGTACACCTCCGACGCCCGTGTGGTCAGGGAGGGAGAGGCCACCAACTGGGGTCCCGACCACCCGCACAGCGTCCCACCGCGCTTCGTGGAACCGGTCCGCTCCCGCAGCATCGGCCCCTGGGACAACCCCTCCTACCAGTGAGCCAGTGCTGGGATTCCTCCATCAACTGCACTAACTTCCGAACTGCTTGAGCGGGGCCGCGCGAGCGCACGTGCCGGCGCAGTTCGTGGAGGGCGTGCCGGGGCGGGTCCAGCAGCGCCGACACAGCCCGCCCCGCGCTTGCGGCGTCCAAACCGTGCGGGTCGAGGCACAGACCCGCTTCCGACCATTGGCATTGAGCACTGCCGACACGCGCCCCCTCGTCCCGAGAAGGGCGCCGAGGGGAGGGTGCCCAGCTCCCCACGTGACCAGGCCCAGACTCAGCTCTGGCGTCTGGCAGCAAACACTCTGGAATCGATGGGGAACCGCAGATGGCGGCCGGTGGAACCGGGACCACGACAACCGCGAGCCACCGCTCCGCGGCCGAACCACCCTCGGTGCACCGCCGCTGTACCGGCCGCGCGAGGACGAGATCGACGAGGAGGTCAGGTGGGACCTCGACCGCTGGGAGCGCGACGAGGGCAGCAACTTGGAGGGGCGTGACGGCCCCCGTCTCTTTCCCGTCAGCCGCCGCGAGGCGCTTGCTCAGCCCTCGGAGCGGCTGCGCGGCTTCACACGGGGGTGTCGGTGACCTGCCCGTCCTTGAGGTGCAGTCGGCGAGTGACTCTGAGGGTTTGCAGCAGCCGGCGGTCGTGGGAGACGAGCAGCAGGGTGCCGTTGTAAGTGTCGAGGGCGGCTTCCAGCTGTTCGATGGCTTGCAGGTCGAGGTGGTTGGTGGGCTCGTCCAGGACCAGCAGGTTCACTCCGCGGCCTTGGAGCAGCGCGAGCGCGGCGCGGGTCCGCTCGCCCGGTGACAGGGTGTGTGCCGGTCGCAGGACGTGGTCGGCGCCCAGGCCGAACTTCGCCAGCAGAGTGCGGACCTCGGCGGGTTCCGTCTGCGGCGTGGCGGCCTGGAAAGCGTCGATGAGCGACTCATGCCCGTGGAACAGTGCCCGGGCCTGGTCGATCTCCCCGATCACCACGCCGGTGCCGAGCGTCTGGTGGCCGGAGTCGAGCGGGATCCGTCCTAGGAGAGCGCCGAGCAGGGTCGATTTGCCGGTGCCGTTCGCGCCGGTGATGGCGACGCGGTCGGCCCAGCCGATCTCCAGCGAGAGCGGCCCGAGCGTGAATTCGCCGCGCCGGACGGTGGCGTCGCGCAGCGTGGCAACCACACTTCCGGAACGGGGTGCGGTGGCGATGTGCATGCGCAGCTGCCACTCCTTGCGGGGTTCCTCCACTTCTTCAAGACGCTCGATGAGCCGTTCGGCCTGCTTGGCCTTGGCGGCCATGTTCTCGCTGTTCTCCATACGGGCGCTGCGGGCGAACTTGTTGTTGTCCCGGCCGCGGCGCTGCGCTGTGCGCACTCCCTTCTCGGCCCAAGAGCGGGTGATGCTCGCCCGCTCCTGCAGAGCGGCCTTGCGGTCGGCGTACTCCTCGTACTCCTCGCGGGCGTGTCGCTTGGCGCGCTCACGTTCCTCCAGATAGGCCGTGTAGCCGCCTCCGAACAGGCGCACCTGCTGCTGGGCGCGGTCGAGTTCGAGGACCTGGGTGACGGTGCGGGTGAGGAACTCACGGTCATGACTGACGACGACCGCGCCGGCCCGCAGCCCGTGGACGAACTGCTCGAGTTGTTCCAGGCCGGCCAGGTCGAGGTCGTTGGTGGGCTCGTCCAGGAGGAAGACGTCGTAGCGGGACAGCAGCAGAGATGCCAGCTGAGCGCGGGCGGCCTGTCCACCGGACAGGGACGTCATGTCCTGCTCCAGGTGGACCCCGAGACCGAGGGTGGCGGCGACCTGTTCCGCGCGTGCGTCCAGGTCAGCCCCGCCCAGGGCCAGCCAACGCTCCAGACTGTTGGCGTAGGCATCATCCGCCCCGGCCACGTTGTCGGCCAAGGCGTGTGAAGCAGTGTCCAGGGCGTGCTGGGCGGCGGCGACACCGGTGCGCCGGGCAAGGAAGGCATAGACGCTTTCGCCCGGGCGACGGTCCGGCTCCTGGGGCAGATACCCGACTGTCGCTCCGGCCGGGGCGGTGTAGACCTGTCCCTCCTCGGGTCGGGCGAGCCCAGCGAGGATGCGCAGCAGGGTGGACTTGCCCGCCCCGTTGGCGCCGACCAGCCCGATCACCTCCCCCGGGGGTACGACCAGGTCGAGGCCGGTGAACAGGGCGAGGTCTCCGTGGCCTGCGGAGAGGTTCTTGGTGGTGAGGATCGCGGTCATGTGGTCGCCTTACGTACGCGTCCGGCCACCTTTGGCGACCAGGAACGAATGCGGAGTGTGAGAAGTTGTGCACGCTCGGCAGCAAGGCGGCAGGTGGGAGTGCAGCGCATTCGACATCGAATAGTGACTAGGACGCAGGCAGCGTCAACCGGTACCCAAAGGGCCGGGACGAGGCGCAGAGGTCGCACGCACATCACCACCGCCGGCACAGCCGACCGCGGCAGGGCAGCACAGGCGAAACGCCGTGCTGACAGCAGGGGCACGAACCTCAGATGCGCAAAATCCACCTCAATCGGCGACAACAGAACCGTCCACCACCGTACACATTGACCCCACCACCAGACCATCCCCCTTTCGGCCGATGCCACCAGCCAGTCGACCCAAGAGGGCAGGCCATCTGCCCAACGCCTGCTCTCATGCACCCACTTTCCTGAGTCCGTGCACCGCCCCCCGCCCACGAGGAAGACTCCGCTGGGGGTGAGTGAGCCGATATGCGAAGTGAGACTGCCCGCTTTGCGTGGATAGCAACTCTTCCTCTACGCTAATCGGGTACCGTCGGCTCCTTTCCCGGACCCGGCCATTCCCGATTCCGAGGTGACTCCGATCCGCCAGGCCCTCTAGCCGCTCGTCTTGAGGCTCCCCACCAGCCGTCCGCAATAGCGGACCGCTGCCGCATGCCTCGACGACGGCGCCCTCCCATGGCCTGGGCCCGTTGTACCCTCTTCGCTCCACCCTGTCGCGCTACCGGCGTGCGGGGGCCTGCCCAGGCCCGCCCCTGTCACGATCCCCTCCATGCGAACAGGAACTTCTCCGTGTTCACCAAGACCCCCACGCACACCCACCCACGCCCCGCAGCTGCTCGCCGCGGCCCCACGATCATCCTGGCCGTGGTGCTGATCGCCGAGCTGATGAACGCGCTCGACGCCTCCATCGTCTACACCGCACTGCCCCCGATCCAGGCCGACACCGGCGCCTCCAGCGCCGCGATGCAGTGGATCCCGGCCGCCTACGCCCTCACCTTCGCCCTCGGTCTGATCACCGGCGGACGTCTCGGTGACCTCTACGGACGCAAACGCGTCTTCCTCGCTGGCACCGCCATCTTCACCCTGGCCTCACTGCTCTGCGGGATCGCCACCAGCCCGCAACTCCTCGTGGCCGCCCGCGCCATCCAAGGCATCGGAGCGGCGGTGATGGTCCCTCAGGTCCTGGCCACCCTCGCGGTCACCTTCGAAGGGCCCTCCCGGGCACGGGCCTTCGGCCTCTACGGCATGGTCATGTCGCTCGGCGGAATCCTCGGCCCGGCCCTGGGCGCCGTACTCACTGCCGTCGACATAGCCGGCCTGGGCTGGCAGATGATCTTTCTGATCAACCTCCCGATCGGCCTGGCCACCTTGCTGTTCGGAATCCGCTTCCTCCCCGAGTCCCAGGCCCCCCAAGCCCAACGCCTCGACCTCGCCGGCGTGGCCCTCTCCGCCGCAGCGATGCTGCTCATCGCGTATCCGCTCACCGTCGGCGGCGAACAGCACTGGCCGGCCTGGAGCGTGGGCATGCTGGTTGCCGGAGCTGTTGTGCTGGCCGTCTTCCTTTTCCAGCAGCGGGCCAAAACCACCAAGGACGGCTCGGCGCTTGTAGCCCTGTCCCTGTTCAAGAATCGGGCCTTCACCGGCGGCCTCGCCGCGCAGCTGCTGTTCGGCCTCTTTCTGGGCGTATTCCTGCTGACCTGGGTCCTGTTCATGCAGGACGGCCTCGGCCTGACGCCATGGCAGTTCGCCCCGGCCAACATCGCTATCTCCGTCGGCGGCATGGCCGGCGCGATGCTCGCCTCCAAATGGGCCACCCGCCACCAGCGACGAGTGCCGCAGGCCGGCACGGCACTGATCGCTCTCACCCTGATTGCCTATCAGCTGATGATCTCCAGTCAGGGCACCCACATGCCCTTCGCGGCCGCCGCTGCCCCGATGATCCTGATCGGCATCGGCCTGGGCGCGATCGGCGCCGGCCTGTCGGCACTCACCCTCAGTCAGGTCAGCAACGACGATGCAGGGTCCGCGGCCGGGCTGTTCAACACCGCCATGCAACTCGGCACCGCACTGGGACTGGCAATGGCCTCGTTCATCTTCTTCAACCACGCCCCAGCCGGCAGCCACGGTGCCACCGTCACTACCGCCTTCGCGGAAACCGCCTGGTACGTCATCGCGGCTTTGGCCGGTATGTGGGCGCTGATGTTCATGCTTCCTAAACCGCCCAAAGCTATTTGATCGAGAGTAGAATTTCTTTCACCCGTCGAGGGCCCGCCGTTCAGGAATGGCAGGCCCTCGACTTTACTTACTGAGATTCAAGCGGATCATCCTGCATGATCTCAGTATCCATGCGCGTGTACGCGTATGGACGCGTCGGCGATATGACGGCATCCGATTTGCGGCTTCGATGCGTTGCGTCCCCGCCGTCGCCCACGTCACTCAGCCGGCCCACCGGCCGGTGAGGAAGGTGATGGCGACGATGGTGGTGAGGGGGCCCGCGGCGTAGAAGTAGAGGGCTTGTACGCGTGGGCGGCGAAGGCTCCATCCGGCGAGGACGATCCACAGTGGCCACCACAGGAGTGTGGAGCGTGGGATCGAGGTGTACCAGTAGGAGGTGCCTAGGGCGTACAGGGTGAGTCCGAGGTAGAGGGCTTCGGGGAAGTGGCGCCGTCGCACGAGAAGGACGAGCAGGGCGATGCCGGCGAGCATGGCGAGGAGTTCGGCCTGCCACATGAGTGCGTTGCCGGTGGGTTGGGTGTGGCCGAAGGCGGCGGTCCAGGTGTTCGCCCAGGCCTCCCACGGTGTGTGGAAGTCCCGGTACCAGCCGCGTTCCTGGGCGTGTTTCCAGGCCATCCAGTCACCGGTGTGTACGTGGAGGTACCAGAAGTACAGGGCAGGGGGGAGCGCGGGCAGGGCCAGCCAGGGCGCCGCACGCCAGGAACGGTGCTCCCGGCCGGTGAGGAAGAAGTGGAGCAGGAGCGCCGAGGCGAGGAACAGTCCCGTGACGCGTACGGAGCAGGACAGGGTGGTGAGTACGGCGGCCGCCGGCCACTTGTGGTGCTGGGCCGCGTGCCAGGCGGGCAGGGCGAGGGCGAGGAAGAGGGCTTCGGTGTAGCCGGCGGCGAGGAACACGGCACACGGGGAGAGGAGGAAGAACAGTGCCGTTCGGCGTCCGGAGTCCGGGTCGGTGAGGTGGTGGCGGGCGATCCTTGCGAGGGTCAGGGCGGCGACGGCGCCCGAGACGAGCGAGATGAGTGCTCCGGATGCGGCCCAGTGGGGGATGAGTGTGTGGACGGCGCGCAGGGTGAGGGGGAAGCCGGGGAAGAAGGCCTCGCGGTTGTCCCATCCTGGGGTCCAGGGGCCTGTGTGGTTGGGGAAGTAGCCGCCCTGGGCTATGTGGAGGAAGTGCCACCAGTCCCATTGCTGCCAGACGGTCAGGAACGAGCGAGGTATGCGGTCGGTGCGGTTTGGGGGAAAGAGCCAGCCGACGGCTCCCGCGGTGGTCCAGATTCCGACCCGTGTCAGGAGATACAGCCAGAGGACCTCACGGTCTGCGGCGCTGAGCCACTGGTGCAGATGTTCGAGGGGTCTCCGGTCGTGGCTGGAACGCCTGCCTCGCTGTGCGGATGGGGTGGGTTTCCTGGGCGGTGCGTGTGGTGTGGACATGGGCATCGTGGGGTTCCGAACGGGTTGAGGGTGTGAGGAGCCAGGCTCTTGGCCTTGGGCCAGGGACCGTGATGGAAGCTGTCGGGTTGGTTACGGCTGTGGGGACCGGGTGGTGGACGCGCCGGGGCTTGCGCTCCGGGTCGGGGTGCCGGGCGGTGTGGTGGGGAGGGTCGATGAGGTCGTGACCGGGGATGGGAGCGGGGGAGAGGGGGTGGTCGCGGGAAGGACCGGTCGCGAATTGCTGGGGAGGAGTACCGCCAGGGTGGCTGCGGATCCGCCGAAGAGGAGACAGCAGGCGAGGGCGATGCCGGTGATACGGCGCTGCCGGGCCCGCTCTCCGCGGCGGGTGATGACGGCGATGGGCGCCAGTCCGGTCCTGGGCTGGGCTGCGGAGGCCGTCTCTTGGAAGAGTGACCGCAGCGGATCTCGGGGGTCAGGCACCGTGGGCCTCCTCAATGCTGGGATCCTGCAGGTGCCTGGCGAGGGCGGTCCGGCCCCGGGACAGGTGGGTTTTGACCGTGCTTGCAGACAAGGAGGTCTCGCCGGTGATCTGCTCGACGGTCAGGTCACACACGTAGTGCAGGGTCATGATCCGGCGCTGCTTGAGCGGCAGGTGGCGCAGTGCGTCGACGAGTGCGACGTGTTCCGGCCCGGGCCCTTGGACGTGCCCCCCGATGTGGTTCCCGGCGGTGCGCTGCCAGGCGTCGGCAGTGCGCCGTCGCACTCGCCACCGGCTCACCGCGAGCCGCCATGCGACGGTGCGGATCCACGCTTCGGGCTGCCCGTCGCGGTCCAGCTTGTGCCGTTGCCCCCAGCCCTTGACGAAGGCCTCCTGGACGACGTCTTGAGCCTCGTGGTGATCGCCGAGCATGACGTACATCTGCCCTGTGAGCCGGCTGGCGGCCTGTGCGTAGAACTCTTCGAACTCCTCGCCGGTCAAAAACACTCCTGAATCTGTGTGTCCTTCTCACAGCGCATACGCCTGCCGCACCTCATCCGGTCTACACGGAATCCTGTGACAGCGCTCACAGCCAGCTGTGGTGGGTGTTGATACGAGCCTCGAATTTTTGCCCTGACCAAGGTCTTGTGAGGATCTTCGGGCGACACCCGATCGGTGTCGAAACGGAGGATGGTCAAGGGCGCCGCGGTTTCTGCGGGCTTCGATTTCGGCGGACGCGCTCTGGAATGGTGTGCCGGATCTGCCTTGCTGCAGCTGACGGCGTGCTTTCCGCGACGTGGAGGTCGTGTCCGCCAGAACGCGGTCGGACCGTGTGCCGGCCAGCCGGCCTGGCTCCGATCAGGGGAACGAGGACACGTTCCAAAAGCGCTCAAGCTGAGGGCCGTCAGGGCCGCAGGCGACGAGGATTCGGCTGAGCGATCGGTGCCGGTCCGGCGACATCAAGAGGGACGCGAAGGACGCGTCCATCATCGCGGCCGCTGCCCGCGCTGCGGGTGATTGGCGGCGAGGGCTGGATCATCGCCGAGCTGGAAATGCTGTTGGGTTCGCCATCGATCTGGCCGACGAGGTGACCCGGGTAGCCAAGCGGCTCCGCATCCTGTCGACGCAGATCTGTCCGTCGTCTGAACGTGTGCTCGGGCTGACGCTCACCTCACAGTTTCGCGCCGGCCGAAGGGTTCCTCCGCGCCGGCGCGACAGCCGTCTCATCAGGATTCGTTCGCAACCACCTTGTTCATCGCAGGCTGTCAGGAATGGGCCGCGCTTAGCGCCTGCCACTGGTCCCAGGTCAGGTTCCAGTCGGCGTAGCCGTTGCCCGGGCCGCCCAGGGGGCCGGTGGCCTCTTGGCCTTGAATGGTGACGAGGTCACCTAGCTGGGAGTTTTCGAACAGCCACTTGCTGTTGGTGTCGGACATGCCGATGCATCCCGCGCTGGTGTTCTTCTTCCCCAGATCGCCCTTGTCGTCGGCCCAGGGCGCGGCGTGGAGGTAGCCGCCGGTGTCGGTGAAGCGCATCGCCCATTGCACGAGGGTGTCGTACTCTTTCGGACCACCCACCGACGCTGATGTCATGCGGACTTGTTCTTCCTTGGTCTTGAGGACGAATATCCCCGGGCGTGATGCGCGGTCCTTGACTGGTTCACCGCCGGACATGGGGATCGTTTTCACCGCCTGGCCGTCCCGTGTCACGGTGAGGGTGTGCTTGTCCAGATCGGCAACCATCCGCTGGTCGCGGCCGATGGTGAAGGCACGGTCGAGAGTGCGGGTGAAGTGTCCGTTGCCGGGGTCGACGACCGTTAGATCGCCTTGCACTCGTACCTTGGTGTTCGGAGTCCAGTAGTCCTTGGGACGCCAGTCCAGGCGGTCATAGCCGGTGGGGGTCTTGACCCAGCCCCAGGAACCTTCGGTGCCGTTGTCGGTGGTGACAGTGAGGGCGTTCTCCACGGCGGCCTTGTTCTTCACTGGCTTGTGGAACTGCAGAGACACCGGCTGGCCGACACCGACCGTCTTGCCGTTGCCCGGGGTCAGGTCGAAGTCGAGTTCCGGACCGGTGGTGACCTTGGCGGGGGTGCTCGGCTGCGGGCTTGCGTCAGCCGGGGCTCCCTGTGCTTTAGCCTCGTCCGCGGAGCTCGGCTTCGGATGGTCACCCCCGCTATCGCTGCACCCGCTCAGCAGGAGCAATGAGGCGGCCACCACGACGGCCGATGCGCACGAGCGGGCAGGGCGGTCAGCGAGGGAAAGGAGGGTGGGCATGGTGACTCGCTCTGTTCGTCTGGGGCTTTTGGAATGCTCTGGTCATGTGGAGGGCCGAGCCGGCTGGTGTCGAATGAAATGGGCGTTTTTCAGGAGGTGGTGGTGGCGCCGACCGGAACTCAGGGTGGGGTCTGGCATCCGGCACGGAGATTGCGAGGAGGTGGTGGTGATCATGTTCGTGGCCAAGGCTGTGTTCCCCGCCGTTCAGGAGAGGTTGGATCGGGCCGAGGCCGCGGTGCTGGCCGCTCATGCCGCGAAGCCGCTCGTCGGGGCGCTGAGCGCGGGCTAGGCCTGTAACAGGCCGGCGCCGCTGGTTTGGTTGGGCTGCCCTCGCGGGGTGGAGGCCCTGGAGCGGTGCTTCCTGCCGTATCTCCCCCGGCCGCCCCGCTGGGTAGCCGCACGCGGGTGTGGGGGAGGGGTCCGCCTTCGTGGCAGGACGGAGAGCCTTTTGGTGGGGGCTTGGCGGGGGTGTGGTCTGCGGTCAGGGGGGCGGTAGGCGTGTCACGTCAACGGCTGGGGTGGTGTCGTGCAGGAAGTGGGGGAGGGCCAGCCACAGTACGGCGAGAGCCGTGACGGCGGTGAGGAGGGCGAGGGCGCCTGATCGGCTGTGTGCCCAGTGGGCTCTGTAGCGCACGGGATCCTCGAGGAGCTTCTTCGAGAGAACGGCCGCGGCCAGGGTGGCTCCGCCGAACAAGAGGGTTTGCATCCCGCTGTTCAGCGGGGGGCCGGAGTTCTCCAGGAGGAGGATGAGCGGCCAGTGCCAGAGATAGAAGCCGTAGGAGAGTCCTCCTAGTGCAGTTGCGGGGCGCCACCCCAGGATTCTTCCGACTGGGCCGCGAGGGGCGCGGGCGAGCAGGAGGATGAGAGCTGCGGCTGCCGCGGAGTGCAGGAGCAGCCCACCGCGGAAGAGGAGCGGCAGCCGGCCGTCGCAGGCCAGGGCCCAGCAGGCGGCCAGCAGTGTCCCGGGGATCAGGGCAAGGCGCCCTGCCGTTCGGGCGGGGAGCCCGGCCGCCCAGCGCCGGACAGGGGGCGAGGCGGCGAGTGCGCCGAGCAGCAGGGAGAAGGCGCGGGTGTCGGTTCCCTCATAAACGCGGGTCGTGTCCACGGGGGCGACCAGCCAGGCCATCAGGGCTGCCGAGGCGAGTGCACCGAGCAGGGCGGTGATGGCGAGTGCGCGACCTGAGGCTGAACCGCTGCCGCTGCGTCGCCGGCGCAGGAGGAGCAGGAGCAGTGGTGGCCAGAGCAGATAGAACTGCTCTTCGACGGCGATGCTCCACATGTGAGTCAGGACCCGGGTGGGGGTGGCCTGGAAGTAGCCGACCTGCTCGGTGATGAAGTGCCAGTTGGCGAGGTTGGCCAGGACCCAGGGAGCGTCCTGGTGGGCGAAGCGTTTCATTGCCGGGGTGCCGAGGAGCGCTGTCAGCACCATGGTTCCGGCCAGGCAGGCGAAGAGGGCGGGAGCCAGGCGGCGGGCCCGGCGGCCCCAGAAGGCTGCCAGGTCGATCCGGCCCTCGTTGATGGCTGCCTCTCGGACCAGGAGCCCGGTGATAAGGAACCCGGACAGGACGAAGAACAGATCGACGCCGAGGAACCCGCCTGGCAGGACACCGGTGTGGAAGAGGAAAACCCCTAGGACGGCGAGACCACGCAGGCCGTCCAAGGGCGCGATGTGCGAACGGCGGGCGCCGCCGGGATCGTGGGTGGAGGCAGCCCGCCGGTGCCTGCCTGGTGTCACCGGGCTATCGGACCGCGGGTCGCTCGGTGTGATGGGTGTGGGGCGCATGTCAGGCGCAGTTCAGCTTCGAGAACACATCCGACTTGGTCCACTCGCCGGCCGCCCACTTCTTTGCGTCGGCGGGCTTGAAGCCATCCAATTCGCCGAGCTCGCTGATGAACCACTGAGCGAAGGAAGCGGTGCCCTGCTGACAGGAGTGGATCTTGTCGGAAGCGCGCTGGGCCTTCGGCGCCTTGTAGTCGGTGCCCCACAGGGCGACTGAGTCGAGGAAAGAGGCGTCATCGAAATGGGCGGCCACTGCGGCCTTCGCTGCCTTGGGGGCACTGGCGATGGCGGCCTTGGACTTGGCGTAGAAATCGGAGTCCACATCGAAGGGCGGGGAGGAGACGATCAGCGCACGGGCGCCGGCGGCCTTCGCGGTGGTGATCAGCTTCTCGTACGCCGCCTGCTGCTCGGCGGCGGTGCCCCAGTCGTAGGTGGTGATCTGGTAGGCGACGGTGTCCGGGTGTTCGGATGACAGCTTCTTTGCGAGCTCCTGCCAGGTGGCGTCGGTGATCGGCTTAGGTCCCAGGACGCCACCGCCTCCCTCGGAGGCCATGGAGGCGAAGCCGATCCCGGACGCCTTGAGCGAGGCTTCCAGCGGCAGGGCCTCACCGACGGCGACCGAGTCACCCATCCACAGCACCTTCTGGGGCTTCTTCCCCTGCGAACCGGTAGAGAAGACTTGTCCGCCCTGGACGGCGGGGGTCTGGGCGTCGCTGTCCTGAGGGGCGTTGCCACAGGAGGTCAGGGTGAGCGTGGTGGCGAGCGCGGCGGCCGACAGGATCGCGGCTCGGCCCAGACTGCGGCGGAACGCGGTGGCCTCCTCAGAGGCGGGGCTGGATGCGGTGTAGGGCTTGGTGTTGTTCATGTGGAACAGGCAAACAGCCGCCGGTCGGCGATTCCGGGCTCGTCATCGTCCCGTCATGGAGCCACAGCCGAGCCGTCACTGCAGCCCGCGGGCCTACTGCCTTCCGTCGTTGTCCCGTCATGAGCTACGAGTCCAGCCGTCACACACCCAAGGCAGATGATCAGGGACAATGACCAGACTGCTTCGAAATGCCCGGAAGGTCTCATGGTTCACGTTTTGCTCATCGAGGACGATCCCGCGGTCCGCAAAGGACTGGTTCTCGCACTGCGCCGCCGAGGCCACGAGACCACCACCGCTGCCACCGGCGAGCACGGCCTCGACGCCTTCGAGGACCTCAGCCCCGACCTCGTCCTCCTGGACCTGATGCTCCCGGGCATCAGCGGCCTGGAAGTGTGCCGCCGCATCCGCGCCACCTCCAGCGTCCCCCTCGTCATCCTGTCCGCACGAGGCGAAGAACTCGACATGATCGTCGGACTCGAAGCAGGCGCCGACGACTACCTCGTCAAACCCGCCAGCAGCGAACTCCTCGAAGCACGCATGCGCGCCGTCCTTCGGCGCGTGGCACCCGAGGACCCCGAGCAGATCACACCCCGCCGCACCCACGACGGCCCCGAAACACACGGCTCACTCACTATCGACCGGGCCTCCCTCATCGTCTTCAAGAACGGCACCGAGACCACCCTCGCGCCGACCGAACTGAAACTACTGCTGTTCCTCTCCGGCAACCCCGGCCAGGTCTACACCCGCCAGCAGCTCCTCGAACGCGTCTGGGAGTACACCTTCCACGCCGACGTCCGCCTCGTCGACGCCTGCGTCCTGCGCCTGCGCGCCCGCATCGAGGACGACCCCCGCCACCCCCTCCTGATCCAGACCGTACGGGGCTTCGGCTACCGCTTCGGCCCCCTGTGAACCGCCACCCCACGGCATGGACCAGCGGGCTCCGCGCACGCCTGGTCGTGGCCTTCCTCCTCGCCACCGCCTTCGGATCGCTCCTCACCGCCGCCCTCACCTTCCGCGAAGCCCGCACCGCCGCCCTGGAACGCACCCAGAACTCCGCCGTACGCGACCTGCGCACCCAGCTCACCTCGCTGGCCCCAGACCTTCCCCAGCCCCCCACCGTCGCCGACCTGAACACCCTCACCGCCCAGCTCGACCTGGCGGGAGGCTCACGCAACTGGACCACCACCGCCGCACTCGCAGACGCCACCCCCATACCGGCACCGGACCGGCCGGCGGCCCCTGCCCCGCCCCAATCCCTGACCAACACAGTCCGAGACGGTGCGGCCTCCGCCTACCAACGCTTCGAGCACGACGGACACCCCTGGCTGGCCGTCGGCGTACCCCTGAGCGCCACCACACCCACCGGCGACACCCGCCCCACCGGCCTGCACGTCTACGCCGTGTTCCCCCTCGACAACGAGGCCACCGACGTCTCCGCCCTCCTCACCGCCGCCCAAGCCGGCATCATCCCCGCCCTCGCCCTCGCACTCATCCCCGCCCTCCTCGCCGCCCGCCGCGTCCTACGCCCCGTACGCCGCCTGCACCACGGAGCCCAACAACTCGAAGCCGGCCACCTCGAAACCCGCCTCAAAGTCACCGGAAACGACGAACTGGCTCAACTCACCACCACCTTCAACTCCATGGCCGCCAAACTCCAGCACGACGACGCCCAACTACGCCTACTGGAAGACAACGCCCGCCGCTTCGCCTCCGACATCGCCCACGAACTGCGCACCCCACTCGCCGCGATGTCCGCCGTCACCGACGTCCTCGACGAAGACGCCGCATCCGGAGCCCTACCCCCCGACACAGCCGACGCCGTCGCACTGATCGCATCCGAAACCCGCCGCCTGGTACGCACCGTAGAAGACCTCATGGAAGTCGCCCGCTTCGACTCCGGCCACGCCGAACTGCACGCCGAAACCTACGACCTGCGCACCGCCCTGGCCACAGCACTGCGCCTTCGCGGCTGGGAGGAAGACCCACGGATCACTACCGAACTGCCGGACGCGATAAAAGTTCACATCGACACCCGGCGCATCGACGTCGTGCTGGCCAACCTCATCGGTAACGCCCTCCACCACGGCGCGCCACCGGTGACCGTCACCGGCCGGATCTGCCCGCACCACGCCACGGCCGTACTCACCGTCACCGACACCGGCCCCGGAATCGCCGAGAAGGACCTCCCGCACCTCTTCGACCGGTTCTTCAAGGCCGACACCGCGCGGCCTCGCTCCGAAGGCAGCGGCCTGGGCCTGGCCATCGCCGCGGAGAACACCCGACTGCACGGCGGGACTCTCACCGCCGCAAACGCCGCACACCCCAGCGGCAAGAGCGGCGCCGTGTTCACCCTGAACCTGCCTCTGTCCCCACCGCCGGCAAGCACGGTGCCCGGAGCTGAGGAACCCACATGACCCCCACCCCTCGAGCCCGCCGCCTCCTCCACACCAAGGCAGCGGCCGCAGCCTTGGTTGCGGTCGCCGGCTGCGGCATCAGCACCACCGACGCGGTACGCGCCGGCGGCCCGGCCACGGGCGTCCAGCAGCAGCCGGGCCACACCCAAACCGTCCAGCTGTACTTCGCCAGCGCGTACGGAATCCGCCAGGCCTCACGGCCCGCCACCGGCCCCACCACTCCGCAACAGGCGCTGAACCTGCTGCTGGAGGGCCCGACCGACAGTGAGCGCGCCCGGGGTCTGGCCAACCACATTCCCCAGATGCCACACCGCCCCAGCGCCTTCGCCGGACCAGGCACGGTCGACCTGTTCCTGCCCCTTTCAGTGGCCGCGGGCGAACTCGACAACATCGTGCTGAGTCAGATGGTCTGCACGCTGGTTCACGCCAAGAACCTCGACGACACCCCGCCCGACCGCATCGTGGTACGGGTCCACGAGACCAGTGCAGGCCGGCCCGCAGAGGACGATGCGGGTTTCCCGGTCCGCTGCGGAGCCCGCTCCCTGTCCGAGCCCGGCGGCACCCCACCGGGCGGCCTACCCGGGACAGAGGTGAATTGACGTCGTCGAAACGAACGATGGGTCCCGAGTGGCTCCCTCGTCTCTCCCGCGCTGGCTCTGCAAACGCGGTCACCTACGGGCCTGCCCTGATGACCTTGGGCCACCGCATGTGCAGGGGTGGCAGGAACGAGCACATGCAGAGATGCATAACCCCGGTCTGTCCCCCCACACTGGGTAGTTGATGAACTCGGCAGTTGGGCGCCTGGCCGGCCCCAGCGGTCATGAGACGGGACGAAAGTGCCACTGTGCGTGTCGATGGTGCCGAGCAGGTCCCTGCCGCCGTGGCCCTCGCTGCCGCTGCCGCTGCCGCTGCCCTCTGTCGGAAGTCCCATCTGCACGCAGCCTGAGCCGATCGGGGCTCATATCGCCGCCAGGGGGATACATTGCCCTGCACTATCCGGTGAGGGCTCCCCATTCCTTTCGGCCAGGACTCCTCGGTGGCTACCGGCTGGGCTCCGAGTTGCTGGGCCTCGACGACGGTGCCGTAGTCGTTCAGCTGCGGCGTGGGCTGGACTAGGATTCAACGGCAAGCCACGCCGCCGTTGCGGCCTCCCATCCAGCGACTTCGCACAACCGCTAAACCGGAGGAAAACGACATCTCTGAATGGCGCCAGCGATCAGCGCCTGGTTCAGGGTTTCAGCGGTCGCGGTGGGTGATCATACGGGCGAGGACGTTCAGGTCCTCGGCCGCGCCTGGGCTAGGACAGGCGGCGACCAGGTGGCGGCGTGCCGCGCGGATGTGGCTGGCGGCGGTCTTCTCGGCCCACGCGCGGCCGTTGGCCTGGTCGACGAGGCCAGCGACCAAGGTCAACTCCTCCTCGGAGAAAGGTTCCGCCCGCGCGTACAGCTCGCCCAGGCGCGCGGCAGCCGGGCCGCCGGCGTTCAGAGCGGCGGCCACGGGAAGGGACTTCTTGCGAGCGCGTAGGTCCGAATAGCCAGGCTTGCCGGTCTGTAGCGGGTCGCCCCAGATCCCGAGGATGTCGTCGACGAGCTGGAACGCTGCGCCCAAGTGGACACCGAACCGCTTCAGAAGCGAAATGGTGGCGGGTGAGGCGCCGCCAGCCAGAGCCCCGAGCGCGCAGGCCTCGGCAATCAGCTCCCCCGTCTTGGCTTGGGCCATGGCCTCGACGACGGACAGGGGTGCAGAGGTCTGCTCTTCGAGAAGGACGTCGGTGTACTCGCCCCCGATGAGCTTCTGGGTGGCTGCGGTCAGCGAGTTGATGCCGCCGACGGCGAGAGGGCCGCCGGCGTCGGTGAGAACGTCGATTGCGAGGAAGAACAGTGCATCCCCGGCCAGGATCGCGGCAGGCAGTCCCAGCTGCGCCCACAGGGTCGGGCGGCCGCGCCGTGTGGCGTCGTGGTCGATGATGTCGTCGTGGAGCAAGGAGGCATTGTGGATCAGTTCCACGGCGACGGCCGCGGGCAGGCCCTGCATCTTGTCTCCGCCCACGGCGCGGCAGCAGGCGAGTACCAGAGCGGGGCGGACCATCTTCCCTTGCGACGCCCGCAGAGGTCCGCCGGTGAGGTCCCACCACCCGAAGTGGACACCGACCGCGTGCCGGACGTCGGGTGCGAGACCGTCGACCGCCTCCCTGAGCGCCGGCACGGTCAGTGCAGATGCCCCGGCCAGGATGCGAAGGGCGGTGTCCTCAGGAGTGCCGCGTGGGGATGGGACCCCCGATGGCACCAGTGTTGCCCGGGTAGATGAGACGTCGGGCGGGTTGTGAAGTGGACCAGGCAGACTGGGCGTGGGGATGTGTGGCATCGCTGGACTCCTGTCGGTGTTAGAAGAGCGGCGCGGGCATCTGCGAATTTGCCTTCCGCTGCATTCCTCTGGCGGTCGGCGGGGGACTGCAGTTGCCCGCGGCGAGAAGTTCGCCGATCACTAGCGGCGGCCGGACCGATGATCGCTGTGAGTGCGTTCTCGGTAAATTGGGGCCACCGCAAGTTGTCGGGCACCAACGGCTGTCCGCTTTGCGACGTCCTGCACCAGGCCGGTGCCGGTACGGCTACCCAGGGAAACTCCTGAGCAGCGCCGACGGGACGGCGCACCGGAAGCACGCAGCGCTCGTTCACTGCCCGGCACAGCCGAGCACACACCCCTTTCCCAACGTGCTCCGGTGCTCTACGCCCCCTGCGCCCGCCAACGCAAACACCTGCGGTCAGCTGACGATGCCGGCCCAGCCCTGCTGAACTGGATGCGGCGGCAAGGGGGGCGTATTCCTTGGACCGGAGGGTGGAGCACAAAGATCGGTCGCCCCTTTGAGGCACTGCCCACGCCCCGCGAGACTTCCGGCGCGCCGGGCCCGGGTTGCTCTCCGGCATGGCGGGTCACGGGATCGGCCGGGATTGAAAGAGGTGTGCGCCGGTCGTGCGCCGGCACGGTCCCCATCCGCATCCGCCCCGCACAGGCCTGGGCACCCCCACCGTTGCTTGGCAGGCCGGCGCAGAGCCCCGGCCTGCACCCGGCTACTGACCGCTTTCTGCAGATTCCTGACACCGCGCCCGCTAGCCCACTGGACGCTTCCTGCCAGCAGTCAGGCAAAGCCACGCGCCGAGCGCCGACCGACCACCGCGGCCGTGGGCTCTGGCATTGTCGGCATGCGTACCGTTCTTGCTCACCCGCCTGCGGAAGGCTGGGGGAGTGGGGACAGCCGGCCATCCGACGGCCCGAGATCGGACACGACGGCGTCGCCAGGCAATATCTGAGCGCTCAGCAATGTCGCGATGTCTCGCCCCGACAACGTGCCTCGCGGAGTCGAGGGGCGGCTGATGCGCCCAACGAAGTGCGCTCCCCCTCAGATCATTTGGGATTGCTCGTGAGGCATTCCTGCTGTTGCCCATCCGGCGTTGCAGCATTGGCTCAGAGGATTGACCATTCCGCAGTGAGCGGGCTGGTTGAGCTGTTTGCTTCCGCACGCCCCGCACTGCGCTCTGCACACAATCAGACCACCGTGACACGCTCGGCACACACCAGAGGAATCCGCGAACCGCGGAAGTCAACCGCAGCGACGCGAAGACTGCGTGACGGCTGGGAGCGCCCAATGGGTCTGGCAGCAAACTCGTCGCCTGAGCAACCCGCCTGTCGCAAGGACCTCGGCATCTAATGCTCATTCCGGCGAACGAAACCGTCGAACACTACAAGGAGCCATGCAATGACCGACGACTCCACCACGCGCGCACAACCCGAGACAACGGCACAGACCACGAGCTCCGGCGCCCCTCCGGCTCTCAACCTCACCTTGTACTGCCCCTTTCCCCCAGGTAAGTATCAGGGGCGGCCCTGGCGCGCTATCGAGGAGGAGTCGGTCGCCTGGTACGCCTCGTTCGAACCACCCACGGCCCCCGAGCTCTACGGAGGGACGGCCTCTGCCCTCCTGGTGACCGACGCCTACCCCGCCCCTGCAAACGACAACGTCCTGCGGCTGATCACCGATCACGCGGTCTGGGGCTTCTTCTACGACGACCACGTCACCTCAGGAACCGCGGACCCGCAGCACACCCGGGTCTGCTTGGCCGCCGCGCAGCGTGTGCTCGACACCCCTGAGTGCCCCGTGCCAGACCCGTGCGTCTTCGTCAGGTGCTTTCGAGACTTCGTACGCCGCCTCTCCCGGGCCGTCACGCCGGACCAGTGGGCGCCGATCGCGGAGGGCAATCGCAGGTGGCTGACTGCAATCATTCCTGGCCGCGCCATCACCACGGTGAACGACTACCTGCCCTGGCGCGTAGACGACGATTCCAGCCCCGTCTACACCGGCGCGGTCCCGGCCGTCGGAGGATTCGAACTGTCCGCAGCCCAGTGGGCCGACCCGCGGCTGGTGGCCATCCGCGAACTCATGGGCGCCATTGGCGGCATCGACAACGATCTGGCGTTCCCACCTGCCGAGGAGGCCAGTGCGCACATTCTCGACGTACTCGCTACCGAACACGGCATCACCCGCACAGAAGCGATCTCCCCCGCGGTAACCCTTCGCGACAGGCTCTCTTGCCAAATGGGCCGCCTCGCCGACGACCTGGCCGCATCCGGGGACATCAACCTGGCACGTTCGGCCCAGGCCAACCTCCAGATCGTGCGAGCCAACCTCGACTGGTACGCCACTACCGCCCGTTACCGCCAGCGCATTGCCGGTGCCTCTACGCCTCCCGTCACCTTCACACTTACCGACACTCACCCCGAACACGACTGCGTGACACCACCGCGCTATCCCTCCGTAGCCTGGTGGTGGAAGGTCTGACTACCACTGGCGCCCAAGAGGACGAGCATGAACCCCGGGTGACGAATGAGCTCGTGCATGGTTGGCGTGATGAGGGTTGGGCTGGGTCGTGGGGCTGTTCGTGGTGGGATCGCAGCACGCAGTCTGATCATGTCTGGATGTCGGACCACGGGACTCTCAACCTCCGTGATCGCTGACCTAGTAGCGGAAATGGGGCCGGCCCGGCAGAGCCGCAGATAGGCCGAGCTGCTCCTCCGGGGCCCGGGCCTGAGAGCTCTCTCGACAAGACGAAGCTGGCTCACGCCCAGCAGCCTGAACAGGAGTGTTCGAAATCAGGCGCGGTTCGTTCTTCGTGAGCCACAACGACGTCCTGTTGCTGCGGGACGCTCCAGCTCCGGCTCTGAGCCGGTTGGCTGTTCGTAGTCCGAGCCGGTGCCGCGGGTCACCTCTCAGCTCTGCTTCAGCCTTCAGCTCTGACCCAGACCGAGGGCCGCGTGACTCGCTGGGGTTGCCGACCGGTCGCGGAGCCCGCAAGCGGGCCATGACCAGCGGAAACACGGTTGCGTCCCCGGCCTGTCCAGCTCTGATCACGAAGGCCAGGGGCCAGCAGCGACTATCGGCCGCAACGTGAATCTTTATAGTCAGTCCGATGCAGGAGCGCCCGAGAACATGATCGTTCAGCTCGCTGGCCGGGGCCCTCTTGACAGGCCCCGGCGGCGTGCTGATGAGCACGCACGATCGTGGAATCGACCGCGACGACCCATTCAAAGTCGCCTTCGGCGTCGGCCTGAGCGAGCAGGGCGGTGAAGACCTTCTACCAGGTCCGTCGGCGGCCCACTTCCGCAGCCGATTGTGGTCACCCTTCCAGGACCAAACCGCTCGGGCAGCTCTATCCACGGCGTGCCCTACGCTACTTGAACGCGATCGCGTCGATCACCTGCCGGTGTTCACGCCACCGACCGCCCCTCTTCGGCATCCGCTGCGCCAGGAACGGCCCGAAGCACGCCCCCTGCGAGTCAGTCAACGACACACTCGACCAACGATCCGATGATCCGAAGAAAACTGCTCAACTGCCATGGCGCTGCAGACGCTCTTTAAGTCGCTGCACATGCCTGGCGTACGGCCCGGCCCGCGGCCTCTGAGCCCGAACGATCGAAAGTACATGGGTATCCGCCGCGCGCTCGTACAACTCGACTTCGAAAGGGTCTGCGTCCACCTCGACAAGCCGTGCCAACGCGTCCCGATCCTCAGCCGTCGGACGCACGCGAACCTCGTTCGCCCACAACTGACCGCTCGCTGCGGCTTCGTCCACCTCGCCAATACATGTACGGACAGGCCGCATGCGGACTCCTCCGAACCAAGATCCGAAGGAGAAGGCCTAGACGCTGAGCTCGCCTCGGTGGGCGTGGAGACCGGGCATGACATGGAGACTGTCGGCGGGGCAGGCCGTAGGTACGCTTGAAGACGCACTGGGGTCAGGGCAGCGAGAACTTGACGATCTGGTCGCGGAAGACCTTTGGCTTGCCTCCCTCCGTTTCCGCTAACTCCGGTTCGACACCCGACAGCGGCCGGTGGATGCTCCCTGTAGTGGCCGTTTATCTGACACTTTGCGACCTTGAGTAGGCCAGATGCCTTCCCGGACCTGGACGCACGTCGGCCGGCGAAGCCGGCTGGTGTGGAGACGCGCTGGCCTATAGGCGCGCGCCTTGACACGGTTTCCCTTCGGGCTTTGAGCCGGTGGTGCGCCGGGAGTACGCGTGGCCGTAGGCGAGCCTGCATTCACTCCGGGAGCCTACGGAATCACCCGCTGGAGCGGTCTTCCGCATGAGGAGGACGAAGCGGACGAGACGCATGGCGAGGGAACCACCCAGGCATCCACGCTGACCAGGGTGATTCCGCCAAGAACGCCAGGCGGGAGCGCACGATGTATGAAGCCGAAACACTCGAGGAGCGGGTCATGGGGTTCGTCCGGTGGTGGGACCGGCAGCATGGCCGGGGCGAGATCATCCCTCTGAACTCGCAGGTCCCGGTCCCCGTGGTACGGGCCGACCTGCTGAGCAGGTCCGGGAGCCTTTCGGCGGGCCAGCGGGTCACCTTCACCCTCGAACTGGGTCCCACACGCTTCGAAGCCAGAGAGGTACGCCCCTGAACTGCCACGTCCCGCCTCGCACAGCCCCACCCGACACGGCCACGCTGCGGACTGCGCGGCACCATCTGGCTGCTGCTGTCCTCGCGGAGGACCCTGACCGGTGACACCGTCCCCCACATCCACATCGCCGACGTATTGGAAGGCGCTCTGTGCACAGGCAGCTGGCCAGACGGCGGACCGGCGCTGATCGTGCCCGTCGTCCTGGCCGGCGGCACCAGCAGGACCCTGGCCATGACGGAGTAGGTGGCCGCCGCCTATGGGGCTCCCTCGACGGCCGCGACCCCACCCTGCTCGACCCACCGCCCACACGCGAACCCTGAGGAGCAAGACCGGTACAGACCCACAGAGCCAGTGCTGGCGAGCGCTGCGCCATAGTCAGTGGCCATGGTCTGGTTTTGTGGGATCGCGTTCTATTCGAGGTGAGACTCCACCCATGCCCTGGAGGTCTCCGACCATCTCCCGGAAAGCCATCACGATCTACGGCGGCACACGTGTTCTCCCGCGCGAACGGCGTGGTGCACACGACCGAGGCGGGCATCCAAGGGGACGCCCCCGACACCGCGCTGTCGTTCGGCGACGTGGGGGCGATGCCGAGCCGGGCGCGCAATACCCACTCCATGAGCGCCGGTGCGTGGGCCATGCACCGCATGGCCCACGCACCGGATGGGGCATCAGCGACGTCGGGGCCACCCGGCGGGCCGCAGCGCAGCACCCCATACCGCAGGGGGGACCACCGTCCCCAGGGAGGATCCGCACTACGGGGATCGTGCGTCTGTTCGGGGGACATGGATGAGGGTAGCGGGGGCAGAGGCGACGGCAGGGGAAGGTCTCCCCGGGTACGGCCGGGCACAGCCCGGCTGGCGAAGAGGAAGGAAGCCTTGTGTCGAAGGTCGAAGAGTCCATCGAGGTCGACGTTCCCGTGCGTACCGCCTACAACCAGTGGACGCAGTTCGAATCGTTCCCCCACTTCATGGACGGGGTCGAGCGGATCGAGCAGCGCACGGACACCCTCACGCACTGGGTGACGAAGTTCGGCGGGGTGGACCGCGAGTTCGACGCGGAGATCACCGAGCAGATCCCCGACGAGCGCGTCGCCTGGACCACCGTCGGGGGCGAGGTGAAGCAGGCCGGTGTGGTCACCTTCCACCACCTCGCCGACAACAAGTCCAAGGTGATGCTGCAGCTCGACTACGACCCGGAAGGCTTCGCCGAGAACGTCGGTGACAAGCTCGGGTTCGTCAAGCGGCAGATCACCGGCGACCTGAAGCGGTTCAAGGAGTACATCGAGGACCGCGGCCGTGAGACCGGCGCCTGGCGCGGCAACGTCTGACCCCTGAACCCTGCTGAATCGTCAGCGCACCCGCGGCTGCCTCCAGCGCTGCGGGTGCGTTCGTTTCCCGACTACATGAAGACGCGTCCCAGGGTTCCTGCGAGGCCGTCCAGCGCCCCGGCCTGCGTCACCAGCGGGCCAGCTAGCACCTCCAGATCGCCCTCGAGGCCGCCGCCTAGGCCACCGGCGCCGCAGTGAACGTACTGGAGGCGATGAACGTGATCCTGCCGTCCCGACTGGTCGTGCCGGGCATCGTCGTCGCGGACGCGGACGCTGCTGCGAGGACAGGATCAGCATCGACGCCGACGCCATCCAGCCGACCGTCGACTCGTCTCACCCGGCAACCAGACCATGGACCGCAAGTTCAAGCCCGTGCTCTACGCCAAGGCCGGCATCCGGCACCACTGGCGCCTGGAGCTCGACCCCTCCCCACGCCTGATCATCAGCGAGCTCGCCGACGGCCGATCACCACGAAGACGACCGCTCTGCCCAGTGCGGTAGCTCGCGTTGAGGCTCCATTCGTCTTCGAAGTCAACCCAGCCGGACTGACCGAGCCCAAGAGGCGTGACCTGAGGCCCCGACGGGGCAGTTCTCGCTACGCAGGCACTGCACGGTAAGCGCACCTCCGGCCACACCACGGCCGTTAAGCCGAACACACTCACAAACAACCCTTGGTAAAGTCACGTCGATCGGCTTCTGCCCGTGTCCAAAGACGGTGGCCTCCCCACAGCTCCGACCGACACCGTTGTTGTCAACTCCAGCCACCACGAATCGTGACCGGCCACCCCCATGGGAGGTTGCTCTCCGGGAGCCCGCCTCTGCCGGCTCCGGGACAGGGGAGAAGATGGACCTGCACAGTCGCCTGCTGCTCGATGACAACATCTTGATCATCACCGTCCACGACTCCGTCGACACCGAAGAGCGTGCCGCACTGACCGAGGCCATCGACCTGCTCATTGAGGAACACCACCCCGCGGCCCTGGTCATTACGCTCGAACCTGCCGCCGGCACACCCGCTGGCGTCTCCGTCGTCCTGCGCACGCACCGCCACTGCACCGAAATCGGCATCCGCATGACCGCGGTCGCCCCGCACCCCGCGACCCGCTACCTGATCAAGTCCAACCAGCCCACTCTGCCCGTCCACTCACATACCGAGCACGCACTGCTCACCGCCCGAACGCTTCTACGCCGGTAGTCCCCGCCGAGAGCCAATGCCTGCCCCTCACATGGACCGGCCGCGCGGTGCCGCGGGCGCGTCCTGTCGTGTGCCGATGGCGGCGTCTAGCTCGCGGGGATGCGGACCGCGAAGAGCACGGTGTCGTCCTCGGCCTCACGCGGACCGACCGCGTCGAGAAGGGACCGCAGCAATGCGTGCAGCCGGATCCCCGGTGGTGATGTTGAGAGGAGGTGGGCGAGCCGGCCGATGTTCACCTCGATGTCCTCGCCGCGTTCCTCGACCAGTCCGTCGGTGTACATGAGCAGGGTGCTGCCCGGGGCCATTGAGCGGCCGGCGCAGGTGCGGGGTCGGGGCGGCAGGGCGTGGTGCAGGAGGATGTCGTGCTGGGTCAGGCTTTCCACGACGCCGTCGGCGGTGACCAGCATCGGGGCGGGGTGGCCGGCGTTGCTCCACTTCAGATGCCAGTAGCCGTCGGCCGCCGGACGGATATGGGCGTGGACGGCGGTCCCGCTGGCTTGGAGATCCAGTCGGCGGCAGGCATGTTCGAGTGCGGTGAGAGCTTGGTCGGGGCCCTTGCCGGGGTGGTCGTGGTCGGCCTGGCGGAGCATGCTGCGGACCTGGCCCATGAGGGCGGCGGCCTGCATGTCGTTCCCGGTGATGTCGCCGACAGTCAGGGCCAGTCCTCCCGTGACGTCGCCGTTCGCTACGCCTGGCAGCGGGTAGGCGTCGTACCAGTCACCACCGACCATTTCGTCGTGCATGGCTGGCCGGTACAGGGCGGCCAGCTCCAGGCTGGGGGTGTCGGGGAGCTTGGTGAGCATGGCCCGCTGGAGCTGGTGGGCGGCGGTGACCCGTTCGTCGAGGTGCAGGGCGCGCTCGACGGCCTGGGCGGTGTAGCCGGCGAGCGTGGTCAGCACCGCACGCTCCTCCACACCGAACTGGTAGGGGGCGTCCCAACCCAGGACCAGGACACCCAGGATGCTGCGCGTCCCGCGCAGGGGCAGGCAGGCGGCGGTCGCAAGGTCCTGGGTGGCGAAGGCCGGACTGGCCAACGGGCCGCTCGCAGTGCCGTTCTGTGACGGTGCATCGACCACGACCATCCGGTTCTCCCGCACCGCCTGCGCGGCAGGCCACGGCGAACCAAGATCGAACGACTCGGGAATATCAGGCCATTCACCGTCGATGGGACTGCGGACATGCTCGAGCCTGCCCTGCCGCAGCAGGACCAGGTCGATACAGGCGGGCTTGAGGTCCCCGCTGACCAGGTCCCCGACACGCTGGCGCACGTCGTGCAGGCCGCTGGTGTCGGCGAGATCCTCCGCCGCCCGCAGAAGTAGCTCGGACCGGTTCAACCGTTTCTGCGCGCGATGCGCTTCCCCCTCAGCCGCGTACGCGGCCTCCTCGGCGGCTTCGCGGGCCAGACGTCCGTTCTCGGAACGCTTCCGCATCCGCATCTGCGCACTGCAGGCCGCAGCGAGGTCCGACAGATCCTGTTGGTCGTCCTCGCTCCAGACCCGGGGCGAGGGGTCAACGACGGCAAGGACCCCCAGGAGCTCGCCTGAACTCCCTATGAGGGGTACACCGGCGAACGCGAAAGCCGCCGCACCGTCCTCGGCGCGCGCGAGGAACTGGGGGCGTCCGCTCTCCGCGACCACCCGGCAGCGCCCCAGCACCTCTGTGCCGGGATCCGTTTCGGGCGGCCAGCACTCGGGGAGCGCCCCCGCGGCCGTGCCTGCGGGCTCCAGCCAGACCAGCCCGAGTGGGGCATCCAGGACCCGGGTGGCGAGCCGGGCGAACCGGTTCAAGCGTTGCCCTCCAACGAGCGTGGGGTAGAGCAGGGCGAAAGCTTGTCGCGACCTGGCCCGGGAGACCTTTGCCTCGGGCACCTCATTTTAGGCGGGAGAGCGCCGTGAAGCGCGTACGCCAGCCGGGCGAGCGAAAGTCCCCGGAGGCCCTCGACTACCTGCGATCCGGCGAGACCTCTATAGTCCCGTCGCTCGAGCGGCTCGGGCGCTCCAACCAAGACCTCATCTCCACCGTGTCCAGCCTACGCAAGTACGGGTATCGGCTTCACGGCGTGGTCGTGGCTGAGCCCGGCCGGATGAGCTACTTGGTGCCGGCCGGGCTCTGCGTGCGTTGGTCTGCGGGCCTAGAAGTCGTCGTCGCGTTCGCGGTCGTCACGGACCAGGTCTTCCTGGTGGCGCCGCTCCATCTCCTCGGGGCGCTGGCCACCGCGGGAGGGGGTGCGAGGCTCGGGGTGGACCGGGTCTTGCCCGTGGCGCTGCGGGTGCTTCTGCTCTTCGCGGCCCTTGCCTGGCTGCTGGTGCCTGTCCTTCATAACGCCCATGACGGTGACTCCTTGATGCGTGGGGGACGATTCCTCGCTAGCCAAACTTGCATGAAGAATGGCAAATCGCATCCCCTCGGCTGTGAAGCGAAGCGAGAGGGCGATATATCGAGCAGGTTCCCGTTGCGACGGAAGGCGGGGCCGTGCCTCGGGTGCGAAGAAGGGGGCGTCGACATGTGCCCCCACAAAGGCCGCGCGCCGGACTCCGCGCGCGTGCTGCGCCAGACGGGTCCATTTCGCCGCTGCGTCAGCTGGGCCGGTACAGCCGTACCCGCCCGGCAGCCGGGCGGGTACGGCTGCGCCGGTCCTTTTCGCCGCACCAGGGCACCACTCTGCGGGGGTTTTGCGTCTGCTGGAGCAGGGGAACGGGATCCCCATGAGTGACTACGACACTTCGATCACCGTGGCGGTTCCGGCGGCCACGCTGTTCAGCTACCTCGCCGACGTGCAGAACCTTCCCTCCTACATGCCGCGGCTGACCTCCGCGAAGCCGCACGGCGGCGACAAAGGTCACCGTCACCGCGCACATCGAACCACCCGGCGAACCGGAACAGGACGTCAAGAGCGAGGCCTGGATCCACGTCCTCGAAGAAGGTAAATCCCTGGAGTGGGGCGCGGCCGGCCCGCACGATTACCGCGGCCGGCTGCACGTCGCCGCCGGAGACGACGCCAACCACTCCCGGCTCTCCGTAGAACTGCACACCGAGCGCGTCGAAGGCCAGCAGGTTGACGACGGCCTCACGGAAGCACTGGAGGGCATCAAGTCCGCCGTCGAGGCGGCCGAAGCCGGACAGTAGCCGACGCTGGGCACCGGGGGGTGTCTCTATGTCCTTCGTCAAGGACGTGGTGCCAGGTATGTGGGTGTTTGGGCTGGTCATGCGGCGAGGGTGATAGCCGGGGTCCGGGATTCGTAGAAGGTGCCGTCGCGGAGCATGGCGAACAGGACGCTGATGCGTTGGCGGGCGAGCCGCAGGAGTGCCTGGGTGTGGGTTTTGCCGCGGGCTCTTTGCCGGTCGTAGTAGGTGCGGGAGGCGGGGTCGGCGTTCATGCAGGCGAAGGCGGAGAGGAACATGGCCCGTTTGAGCTGCCGGTTTCCGCCTCGTGGTGCGTGCTCACCATGAATCGAGGTTCCCGACGACTTGGTGGTAGGGGCGAGGCCGGCGTAGGACGCGAGGTGGGCGGCGCTGGGGAAACCGGTGCCGTCGCCGATGGTGACCAGCAGGACGGCGCCGGTCCTGACGCCGACTCCCGGCATCGAGGTCAGGATCGGGTGAAGAGGGTGGGCCTCCAGCAGTGTGCTGATCTGGGCCTTCAGGGCCCGGCGCTGGTCGTGGACCGCGGCGAGTGAAGGGGCCAGGGACGGGATCACGATGTCGAGGGTGCCGGTGCCGGGAACCATGACGGTCTGTTCGTCAAGGGCGTCGAAGACGTCGTTGCTCAGCCGGGCCGCCATGCGCGGGGCCTTGGGACGGATGAGTTCGACGAGTCTGCGGCGGCCGGCCTTCCTCAGAGCGGCCGGGGATCCGTGGCGTTCGAGGAGCCAGGCGACGGCGGGGTGGTCCAGTCGAGGCCCGAGCACTCGCTCAAGCGCTGGTGGGACTGGGTGAGCAGGCCGCGTATCCGGTTGCTGGTGCGGGTCGCCTCGGCGGCGAGGTCCTGGTCGAAGCCGGTCAGGACGGTGAGCTCGGCGGTGATCTCGTCCGTCAGCTCCAGAGAGCGCAGAGTGTGAGGCATAGTGCGGGCCGCGTCTGCGATGACCGCGGCGTCTTTTGCGTCGGTTTTCGCCTCGCCTGGATAGAGGTCGGCAATCCGTCGCATCGCGAGTCCGGGCAGGTAGGCGACCTCGCAGCCCGCGTCGCGGGCGACGGTCAGGGGCAGGGCGCCGATCGAGGCGGGCTGGTCCACAATGACCAGGACGGTGCCGAACTTGGTCTTGAGTTTGTCGAAGACGGCCCGCAGTTTCTCTTCGCTGTTGGGCATCGGCCTGTCGAAGACCTTCTTCCCCGCCGGGGGGAGCCCGTGGCTATGGTGGGCGGTCTTGCCGACGTCTATTCCGAGGAAGACGCCCACCCCTTCGGTGTCTAACATCGCACCCTTTCCAGCTCGTTGACCGGGCCGGCCTCGGCAGTGGCACCGTGCTCGCGCATCCACGTTATGCAGACCTGCCGCCCGCAGGCTGCCCGGCATTGCACCGGACCGGGCAGTAGCCGGGTCTCTCATCAGCGTCTGTGACGGCACCTCCCAGGCCCGGCGACACCACCCCCCAGCCCCATTGCAGGACCGCGAAAAACATAACGGGGGCAGCCCGCGCCGATAGGGCGTGTGCGGGTCAGGCCCAGTGCCCGCCTTGATCGGGGGCAGTACCGCCGGGCAGCCTTCAGCCTTCCGTACGGCGTGGTGACTCCCTTGTCCGCTCCTGCCCTTCAGATCGATTCGGCGACGCCCACCTCTACCCCAACGCCCGGCCCGCGCTGCCTGCGAGCGGCCGCCGCTTTGTAGGCGGCTGCAGCCCTTTGACGTCGCTACGCGAGCAGGGGTGTGGGGTCGCCTGTTCCGGCCGGATACACCTCCAGGCCGCCGTCGGGGTTCAGTACCGGCGGCCTGGGCAGGGTCGTGCGGTGTCCAGGTCGAGCTCGTCGAAGTCACCGGTGAAGACGATGACGCCGTGGAGGAGTTCCACTTCTGTGCGCCGGTGGGCCACCGTGCGAGCAACGCTTCCGTGCGAGCTCGGCGGTGGGGCGGGTGCCCTTGAGGACAAGATTGTGGCAGCCCCGACAGAGCGACCGTGCGCTGTCGTCACCTCCTCGCCGCTGAGGAAGAGGCAGCCCAGCCCACCATTTTCAGCCGGAACCCACATGGAGGCACCAACGGGGCAGGATGGGGAAAGCCCGTGTACTAATGAAGCAGGCGTTCACAGGCCGTGGCCCTCACGCCATTCCTCTCCCACACTCTGGAGCCCCATGTATCGCCTCGCACGCATGACCACAATCGTGTTCCTCGGTACCGCAGCGCTCTTCACCAGTACCGTCACGGCCCATGCCGATGTCATCGATGACACATTCTGCATGACCGTACGATTCTATGACGCCTTCAGCCACGAACTCGCTTGCTCAACTCAGCGCGCTGAGGAAGCAGTGCTCAATAGGAGCCTCAACTGCGTTCAATGTGTCTGAGCAACTACTCCTGGCCTCCCCGTCGCCCCTGAGCTAGCTAGCTGCCCCCTCGGCTTTCCCGGACGGCCCACCCCGGCAACCGGCCAACGGCCGTGGAGTTGGCACACGTCTTGAGCCGAGGGCACGGACGGCAGAGCGTCCGTTCGTGCCCGTCTCTCCAGCCGGCGCCCTCACCGGCATAGTGGGGGCGTTCGTATGTCCGCAGGTCAATCTGTCAGCATCACATGCGTTCCTACGGCCTGCGAACGGGAAGCCAAGCTGCGGTGACTTGGAACATGGTCGGGAGGCTCATTCCCGTCACCGACCAGTACCTCGCCACCCCGCCCCGGCCCACCGCGAAGGAATTGAGATTGTGACCCTCGTGCCCTCGGCGAGCATCGGCCCGATCCAGATCGGCGTTTCCTGCCCGGCCACCGAAGGCGTCGCGGCGCCCTACGAGCTTCTGCTGGGCAGGCGCCGCTCGGCGCAGGCCGGGCTGGGGCAGGGAGCAGGTAGCAAACACATGGTGCTGGAGGCCGATACGCAGATCAGCGCCGCCCACCTTGCCGACCGACGCGGCACCCGCGTGATGCCGTCACTGTCCTGCCACCGTCACCCACACCGCAGACTTCCTCGTACCGTCTGACGCTCCCGCTGGCCACCCATCTTGCCGGGGAGACCGTCCTCAGCTGGCTCAGCCTAGGCAGCGGTCTCCTCGTCACCGCCATCGGCCTACGCCTGCTGCACTCGCCCTGCGTGGCCGCCCTATCCACCACGGCCAAAGTCACGTACACCACCTCTGCGATCACAGCCACGCACACCACAGCGACCAGAGCCATGGGCATCACCACTGTGACGACCACGGACACAGCCACGAGCCACCGGTAGGCACGCCGGTCTCCTCTACCGCCCACTCACCCACGGTCTCCGGATCGTACGAGAGGCCACCGGAATGGAACGGATCAATCTCGGCGACTACATCACCGCCCCGGCTCAGGGGATCGTCGCCACGACCGCAGTCGGCGACCTGGAGAAGTTCGAGCTGGCCGCATTCGTGGCCCAGTGGAAGGGCCTCCAGCGAGAAGCCCTGGTCACACTAGGCGAGGACCGGCGCATCACCCCTCCGCGTTCATCGACCCTACAGCGATCATCGGAGACGACGTGATCATTGGACCGGACGTCAAGGTTCACGAGTTCACCACTGTCAGGAAGGGAGGCGTCCTGTGCGCCGACGCCCATGTCGGCTTTAACACCGCCACGTTCGTCGGGTAAGGCGCCGTCCTCGGGCACCGGATCGGCTTCAACCGCACGACCCTCGGGGCCCGAGCCCACCTGTCCGCCAGCGTCACCGTCGCCGCGATCAAGATGACCACTGACATGCGCAAGCCAGACCGAGAAGTGATCATGCGCACTGGTAAGGCCTGTACCGGTCGGGCACCACCGAGTTCGGGGCCGTCGTCGGGGACGACACACAGACCGGCAACAACATCAGCATCGGACCCGGCGTCGCCATCGGGCGCCGCTGCCAGAGCACCAGCGGTGTCACCCTGGCCATCCGCACCGTGCCGAAAGACTGCACTGTCACCGCCCCGCACGCGCATCCGCCGTCGCCGGAGCACTTTCGCACGCTGATCCACAGCCGACCGCCTGCACGTCCACGACGGCGGGCAGCAGCTACGGGACCCGGCCTGCCACTGCCCCGGCCCTGATGGGACTCTTGCGTGCCAGGCACCCGCTAGAGAGAGCGACAACCCTCCGCCGGGTGCCTGCGCGGCCGCGAAGCGGGCTGCGAGGCCGACCCTTCCGGTGGGGAGCAGAGCGACCGCGACTGGGACCGTGGGACGGAGCAGCGCGGCTACGGCCCCTCGCTTTTGTCAGCCTGGTGCTGGAGGAGAAGGATTTCCCCGCACAGGATGTAGGTGTTCAGCGCGCAGAGGTTCGCTGCCTGCAGAGCGACGGAAGCGTGAACGCCCTGGCTTGTCAGTTCGTCGATGGCCACGAACCGCTCGTGCAGGCCCTTCCCCAGTGCCACCGTCACCTTTGCCGCCGTTTTGCTGGTGTTTGCTTCCTTGATGAACTGGAAAAGCCGGTTGCGGTAGGCGGGCTGGTCCAGCTTGTGGCCTGATTCGCTCGGCTCGGAACGAGGCCGCAATACGTGGTCGACGACTGCCTCAAGGATGCGGCGGCAGGTTGTCAGAGCGTGCGAGAGCTCCTCGCCTGCCGGCCCGTCCGGGTCGCTGGTGGCGGCATCGTTCATGCGCCTGTAGACAGCGGTGAACTTCTCCACCAGGTCCGGGACGCCTTCAGCCAGCATTTTGTCGACCTGTGCTTTGTAGTCGCCGAAGATGGACTCGTTGACCGACACATAGCCAAATCGCCGCTCCCACGCCACCAAGTAGGAGAACGTCCGCAGCCGCGCCCTCTCAGCGATCTGCCGCAGCGCGAAGTCGGCTTCGAGACCAGCGGATGTCTGGGTCATCGGCGGCTGCTTAGTGAGGTACTCGATGTTCGCGAGCGAGTGAGCCAGGACCGTTCCCGCGGCGTCGCCCTTTGCACGGTCTCGTATGTACTCGCGCATGGCGGTTACGGCAGGGCCGGGTTCATCAGGTGACTCCCAGCGGGATGGGTCAGCCATCAGCCGATCAAGGTCGCCCCGGTGCTGGGCAGGGTCGCCGCCAGTGACCTGAAGGTCGAGCCCGAGGCGCACCGCTGCATGTGAGTCGCCGATCAGACTGGCGATCCGTACAGCCCGCCGCACCGACGTTTCGAGCGGGTGGTCATCGAACTCGTCCAAAGCTCGACGAATGAGATCCAGAATGTGTGCAGTGGAATCCATCATGAGAATCTACCCGAGCTGGAATTCCACCCACCCAGGGCACCTAACCGCGGCGGGCCGCGCGGCGAGCGCCTGGAGCTTGTCGGCGGTCAGCTTGGCCCGGCAGCTGATGCTGTTGCTCAGGAACACCCCGCGCTTGACCTCCGACCCGTCCGGCAACGCCTCCGTGCCCCACGTCGCGAACGCGCTGACCGAAACCCTGATCTTGCAAGAGGCCGCGAAGGTTCCCTCCGAGGACTACACCGGCGGAGCCTTCCGCCACGGACCCATCGAACTCGCGGGACCTGGCCTCATCAGCGTGATGTTCACCGGAACCGCCCCGATCGCGTGTCAGGCGTGGCAGTCCTCCTGGGCGGACTAAGGCTGTTGGAGGCCGGAGTGCAAGGCCGACGTGCGCCGAGATCGTGCCCGGCGCACTAAGGAGCTCAAGGTCGGTAGGCCCGCTCGGATCCCCGCGGACGATCCGGCATCCCATGCCTGCCAGTTACGAGTGAGCGGATTGTCGGCGGCGGACATCGCTGAATTCTCCGGGGTCTCGGTCACTTTGGTCCGGCGGCTGCTGCGACCAGCCGGCCAACGCCCGGTCCTGGTTCACCGGGCCACCTCCGAAGCCATCCTCGGTGTACCCCTGACCAGTATTTTCCGACGGGATCGCTCCCTGCCTGGACTGGCACCTGCAGACCAAGCCGGCGCACTCCTGCAGAGCCTCGCGGAACGAGGGTGGCCGACGAGCTTCCTGGCCAGCGATCTAGAGATGAGCACGCAGACCGCCGCCGTGGTCCGCAGCCGCGGGCGTCGCCGGCTCTCCTTGATGCTAACCCGCAGGATCCAGCGCCCTTGCCGGACGCCTGATGGCGAGTGATCCGGTGGATCACGGCATAACAGCCCAGCGAAGCCGCCGCGTCCAGACTGCGGCTCTGCGGCGAGGCCAAGCGGTGATGGCAAGGCCGGTTGGAGCAGTGCACTCTGCAGCGTGATGCCGTTTGTGGTGGCACGTGGACCGGGACGCCGCGCTTCGCGCGGTCGCCGAACGCGCCACGGATCGAGCCGACCTCGCACGGCTACTGGATATGCTCGGGCTGCGGCCCGGTGACGATCCGCCGACACCAGGCAAGGCCACAACGTCGGCGGAATCAAGGCTCTCGATGACGGCGTAACACGGCATCAGATTGGAAACCGGACGTGTCGCGATCCGGGTGAGCCGGACACCGGGTACGCGAAGTCCTGACAGAGCGGGTGTGGCCGAGCGGCTGTGCTGGTCTGGAAGGAGGGTCATGCCGCAAGGTTCCAGCGCGAAGCATGAACGTCCATGCGAGCGCATCAAGGAGAACGCCGAGAGTCTCGGTACCGCCAAGGACCGGGCCAAGGAATTCGCGGCCCGCACCGTGAACAGGGAGCTGGCCCGCTCCGGAGAGTCCGCGACGTCCAGCAAGACATCCACAGGCGACAAGACGTCCGCCCCGCAGCGCGGAGGCTAGCGGTCGCACAGCGGTGCGCAGGGGCCGACTACGGACGAGCTGTACGCGGAGGTGGGGAAGCGCGGTATCGACGGCCGCTCGTCGATGAACAAGCAGGACCCGGCAGGGGCTCTTGGGCGCTGACCAGCCGCCGGAGCGTTGCTCGCCGCAGAAAGCCTTGCGGCGCCAGAGGCGCGGCACTCGGCGGGCCCCTGGGTATGCGTCACTGTTCGATGCATGAGCCTGCAACCTCCGCCGCCGACACGGCGCGGGCACCTTCCGTACGCGCGCTGGGCGGCCCCGGGCGCCCCCACGGGTGCGTCCGCGCTGGTGGACATCTCACCACCGCAGGCATTCCCTGGCCATACAGCAGGACACCCAGGAGCGTCGGTGGACGACTTGTTCCGTGTCACGGTCCGCCATGTGGGGCCGGGCGTGTGTGAGGTGCGTGTGGCCAGGGAGCTGGACGTCGCCACCGCCCCGGGACTACGCGATGCCCTCGGTCAGGCGATGGTCGGCTGCCGGCAGGTCACGATCGACCTGGCGGGCGTGGAATTTTGCGACTGCTGCGGTTTGAGCGTGCTGCTGGCCGCGGCTCGGACTGCCAGGGCCGACGGTGCCGAGATCCACTTGCGCGCCGTCCCCCATGCCGTGTCCAGGCTTCTGCGGCTCTTCGACACCGTCGGCGCCTTCACCATCGAGCCGCCCGACCATCCCGGCTCAGACCGCCAAGCCGTCACCACCTAGGGTCCGTCCACCGCGGGAAGGGCTGCGGCCCCGCCGCCGGGCGCGGTACCGGGGCCGCACGCTTGCAGCCCGCGGGGTGAGGGGGCCGCAAGCGCGCGTCGCCGTATCAACGCCCTGCGCAGGCTCAGGTCACGCCTGGTGCCGGGCCGGTTCAGGTGTGGAGGCGGCTGTTGCGGCCGTCTTGGTCCCCGGCGCTGTCGTCGTTGAACCAGTAGTCCCCGGCCGCCAGGTAGCGGAACGAATGGACGCTTGCACTTGGCAGTGCGACGGTGACGGCGCGTTTGCCGTCCTTGCGGGCCTTGAGGGTGTGCACGCCGGGCTGCCAGTCGTTGAAGTCGCCCACCACACTGACTGGCCCCAGCGGGTTGTCGGGGGGAAGGATGAAGGTGACCTCGGTGCGGTCCTTGTGCAGCGTGCGCTCCAGCATGGGGTGGTCTCCTGACAGCGGCGGATAGGGGCAGGCGCCCATCGTCGGCGCTGGAAGGGCCCGCCGCACTGCGACTGCCCTGCCCCGCCCGGACATCACCCGCCCGCCACAATCAGTGACGCCTGTGATGAGGTGAGTCATGTTCGGTGTCGGCGTGGAAGGAGGAGGCTTCAGTCGCGCATCAAGGAGTCGCCGTCATGGGCGGTACGCACAACCAGCGCCAAGACCCGGACAAGGGCCGCGAGCGCGAGGAGCAGGAGCGGATGCGCCGCACCGGCCAGGACCCCGTTCACGCCGGGGCCGGCGAACGCGATTGGGGCAAGAGCCCCGAGGAGCTCAAGCGGCGCCGCGAGGAAGACATGAGGCGCGGGCTCGCCGAGGACGAGATGCGCGACGAGGAACGCTGACCCGTTAGCGCCGTCAGCCCACGCACTCCAGGAGCCGGCCGGGCCCGTAGTCACCCGGCCGGGTCCTGGCCTGTGATCCCGGCTCCAGGCCCGAGGACTCATCCCAGGCCAGGGCACCGGGTCTCCTGCCGGGGCGACCCGGCAGGAGACCCGGTGCCCTGGGTGGCGGAGTTGCGGCCGTGCAGCGGGCGGGAGGACCATCGAGGAGCCACCAGTCCGCGGTGGTGCGCGTCAGCTTGTTGTGGCGATTCGAGACAGCCATGGGAAGCGAATTCCGGATCAGGATCAGGCGCTACGGCCCGACCATGCACCTCACGCCCGTGGGAGAGCTGGACCTGGACACCAGCCCCGCCCTCACCAGTGTGCGGGCAGCCCTGGGCGACGGGATCGCCGTGGTGGCCTGCGACATGCACTTTCTCTCGTTCATCGACGTAGTCGGCCTGCACCGCCTGCTCGACCTCGCCCGCCACACCCAAAGCCGGGGCAGCGCCTTCTTCGCCTACAACTGGCAGCGCCAGCCCCAGTGGCTCTTGGACCTCGTCGATGACCTCGACCCCGCAGGACAAGGCCGGGGAAGCCACACCTCGCCCACCAGCCCGCTGCGCCGCACCCTCCGTGCGCCCAGGTCGGTCAGCCCCCCCCGGGCAGCCCCGCTCGGTGACCGTGCCCCGCACCGGTACCCGCAGGCGGCTGGCGGCTAACTACACCCCGCCGGTCCCGCACACCGCGCTAGCGAGGGAAAGGGCGTCGCCGAGATCAGAGAGGTCGCTTTCCCGCTGGGCGCGTTTCTCGATCAGGCGGTGGAACCCCGTCAGGGCGTAGCGCTCTCCCGCCGCGGCGCCGGGCCCCGGCATTCCGGCGACGTGTGCCATGAGCTGTTGGGGCTGGGGCTGCCAGCCGAGCATCAGGACGCGCAGGCCCAGGCATTCCGCGCGCCGGTGCAGGTCCAGCAGGTGCAGCAGGCCGGCGGAGTCACCAGGGCGCCGTCAAAGGCCAGGGGAGGCGGCTGTCGGAGGTCTCCACGAATCCGCATCGGATGTCCAGTGCCTTGCCCCGAAGGTGAGGGTGTGCCGTAGCCGAACGGCCTCTCCACCAGCGAGGATGCCCGTCATGCGTATTGCCCGGACCCTGCATCCTCTCCGACCCACGTACTCGGCACCGGTGGTGTTCGGCGCGGGTGCAGCCATCGGTGTTCTGGGCGGGATGATCGGGTTGGGCGGCGCGGAGTTCCGCCTGCCGCTGCTGATCGGCCTCTTCGGGTTCGCCGCGCTCTATGCGGTGATCCTGAACAAGGCGATGAGCCTGGTCGTGGTCCTGGTCGCGCTGCCCGCCCGCCTCGCGGCGGTCCCGGCCGCCGAGGTCGCCACTCGCTGGCCCGTCGCGGTGAACCTGCTGGCCGGCAGTCTCCTGGGCGCCTGGGCAGGTGCATCCTGGGCCGTGCGCATGCGCAGCACCACCCTCTACAGGGTGCTGGCGGCCCTGATGGTCCTCATGGCTGCCGCCCTGGTCCTCACCCACACCACCCCCCTGGGCACCCTCGACCTGCCACGGGCGGCCCAGATCCCCGTCGGCGTCGCGGCTGGCTTCGGCATCGGCGTCGTCGCCGCGATCATGGGCGTGGCCGGAGGCGAGCTGCTGGTCCCGACGATCGTCTTGTTGTTCGGCGAGGGCATCAAGACCGCCGGAAGCCTGTCCCTGCTGGTCTCCCTGCCGACCATGCTCGTCGCCTTCGCCCGCTACAGCCGCGACGGCAGCTTCGCCGTCCTCGGTGCCAATATCCGCTTCACCGTCACCATGGCCACCGGCTCCATAGCCGGGGCCATCCTCGGCGGTCTGCTCTTGGGCGTCTTCCCAGACGTGGTGCTCATTCCCGCGCTGGCCGTGATCTTGCTCGTTTCCGCGGTCAAGCTCGCCCGTCACGACTGAGCTGCTGGGCGCCTCCCAATCTCATGAACATCGACCCCGGCCCCGGCGGGGCGCCTCCCAAATCCGTGAACAACTGACTTCACGAGTGAGTCGTGAACAAAGCCAAGGCCTCTCGGCCATTGCGCGGACTTCTGGTTTCGCTCTCCCCGCCCCGGGGCCAGCGGTGTGACGGCAAGCCTGGGGGCGGGGGGCGGTGGGCTGCGGCCGCTCTTCCCGGAGTGACCGAAGCTCCACCAGAACACTGCAGATGTCCTTCGCCCGGAAACTCGCCACACCGGCGAAGTGCCGTCTGCCACTCGTACGCCAGCCGCCGTTCGCTCACAAGGCCTTGAAGTGCCGGTGCACGGGCGGGGCCGGTCTTAGGCGGCGCGGATTCGCCCGAGGCCGGGGCCTACCTCTGGTTGAGGGGCAGGGCGACGTCGACGACCTGCTGGTCGTTGGGGAAGGCGCCGGCGTCGCGGGCCGCCCCGGTGAGCGGGTTGACCTTGTAGAAGCGGTAGGAGCCGTCGCTGGAGAGCGCGGCGAAGCCCTTGTTGGAGCCGTCCTTGGGCGAGAAGTAGATGTCGAAGCCCGCGCTGGGCCCGGCGTCGACGCCGAGGTTGCCGGTGGGGGCGAGGGTGCCGGAGTTGGCCGGGGACTGCAGGACCACGCGGTCGCCGGTGGTGTCGATGTCGAACAGACTGGTCGCGGTCGCGGCGTCCAGGTCGTTGTTCGTGTACGCGGCCCCGGTCACGCCAGCGGTGGGCGTGGTGGCCGGCGGTGTGGTGAGCGGGGTGTCGGCGAGGGTTCCGCCGGTGGCGGCGTTGACGTTGTGGCGCAGGTTCTGTCCGGTGTCGCTGATGATCCGCAGCCGGTCGGCGGCCGGGTTGAAGTCCACGCCGAAGGCGGTGCCGGTCAGGGCGATGCTCAGCTGGGACACCTTGGTCGCCGCGGCGTTGGCGGTGTCGAGGGTGTAGACGCCGCCGGCGTTGCCCACGCCGTAGAGCAGCCCGTCCTGAACGCGGTAGTCGATCCCGACCAGTGCCGTGTCACCCGCGAGACCGGTGACGGCGCCCGCCGTGGACACCCGGTCGGGTTCGCCGGTACGGAAGGACACCAGCTGCTGGTCGTCGGTCAGGCCGGTCACCTTCAGACCGCCCCTGCCGTGGTCGTGCTGGTCGCTGTCCGCGGCGACCGCCGGTCCGGTCACGGACAGGGCGGCGGCGAGCGCCATCACGAGGACTGCCTTACGCATGAGTTCTCCACTGAGTCGAGCCGCCCGCACAGCCGGGGGTCACCTGGCAGACACAACCAGTCACATCCCGCAGCCAGATGGAGGCCTACTCAACAAGCCTTCTGTTCAGTGCCGTGGCTAGGCCCGGAGCATCGCGACGTGCTTACCGCTGTCCGGAAGCCGTGGCCACGTCTCAAGCCCACACCGCTTTGACCACGGCATGGCCTGCCGAAGCCGCCCGCTCGTAGAACCCTTGGAGGTTTCTGTGATGGTCGAGGAGTTCCTGCCTGGTCCAGCCGAGGGCACTGAACCTGGCGCTGACAACGTTCCATAGCTCGTCGAAAGAGACAGGCGCAAGGAAATGCGCGGCCTGTGACACCCCAGGCGGCTCCAGAAGCATCAGCGGGGGATTGGAGGGGTCGGCGTCAGCGCTGTGTACCACGGGGCGGCCGCCGTAGATCGGCAGTATCCAGGGCTCGTCGGCGTCTGTAGGTGTGTTCCACGTCGAAGCGGCGCAGGAACGCCTGCCAGCACCGGTCGACGTCATCCGTGGTGGCGCCGGTGCCCGACCACCACAGCCAGACGGGCCTATTCACCCCGCCGCTTGGCAGCTTCTCGACCGCCAGGCGGATCACGGTGCCCTCGATGATCGGCAACGGTCCCTCGTGGTCGATCTACGCGGCCCGGCGGGTCAGCCGGGGATGTAGCCGGTCCCACGCCAGCACGGTCACCGTTCCGTACCGGTCGGTGCTGGTGACGGTCACTGCGGTGACCTCACCCCAGGTCTCGGGGCGGCCGAAGACGAACTCACCGCCGTGCTTGGGCGGGCACCCGCCCTGCGGCGGGCAGATCCACGGCACCGGGACCGGCTTGCGCATCACCCGGTCCGACCGCAGCCGGCCCAGCACTTCGACCAGCAGATCACTCAGGAGGTGGGCGATGCGGGGAGCGTCATAGTCGGCGTCCAGCACGACCAAGATGTTCGGGTCCCCTGCCTGCCACTGGTCGGCTTCCAGGAGGCGTTCGACGACGTCGCGGACCTGGCCGGCGGTGACCGCGGCCAGGTCGGCACCTGGCTCCAGTCGGATCGCGTCCAGCAGGGCCGTCCATGATGTTCGGCCGGTCTCCAGGGCGGCGACGATCGAGTACGGCCAGCCGGGCACCATCTGGTGCTTGCCAGGCCGCGGCCGAAGGTATGGCAGAGGGAACGGTCCGAGCAGGTGTCGGCATCCGGCCGCAGCCACGGGGAGACATCCACGGCCAGCACCAGGCGGCCGTCACTCGCCCGGGGCAATGGCACACCCGTCAGCGCGCGACGAAGCCGGGCGACGTCGATTCGGCCCCGGTTGATCCCGGAATACAAGGCCCCATGCCCGCGTCGGTGTTCCGGCGCGAGGGCCAGGTCCACAAGGGTGCAGACTGGCCCGTCGGTGCACAGCAGCGCGTCACAGGTCGAACAAGGCATCAGCTCGCGACGTCAAGCACGCGTACAGCTCCGACCGGAAATCCGACACCATCGCGAAAGCGTCTCGTTGAACGCCTTGCTCGACCAGTCCCACCATCCCGGCCTCCACGCTGTTCAACCCTGAGCACAGGATCGGGGCCCTGCCTCGCGCACGTCCGCTGAACTGGGGAAACCCGAACAAGTTCGAGCCCAGTTCAACGCCCGGTGGATAAACGACAAGCTGACTCCGGAGACAAGGGAATGCACGGCCTCGGCCCGCGTGGCCGTTCACAGCGCCCAGCGGAACGAAGCACGCCTTCGCGACGACCGGGGTCGATCCTCAGGACCTGGACGGCACGCGCAGCGCGGGATAGGTCGGACCGCAGCCGGGTCCGGGTGTGCCTCAGCAGATGCGCGGCAGTTGCTCTCCGATCGGCAGGTCGACCACGCGGGTGCCGCCGAGGCCGGTACGGGCCACGACCATGCCCGGGTGGGCCTCGACCGCCTCACCGATGACGGCCGCCCGGCGGCCGAGCGGGTGCGCACGCATCGCGGCGAGTACGGCCTCCGCGTGCTCGCGGGGTACGAACGCGACGAGCTTGCCCTCGTTGGCCACATAGAGCGGGTCGAGGCCGAGGATGGCGCAGGCGTTGGCGACGGGTACGGGGACGGGGACGCGGCCCTCCTGGATGACGACTCCCGCTCCCGAAGCGGCGGCGATCTCGTTGAGCGAGGCCGCCAGACCGCCCCGGGTGGGGTCGCGCAGTACGTGCAGATCGGGGGTGACCTCCAGCATGGCCCGCACGAGGCCACCGAGCGGGGCGCAGTCGCTCTCGATGTCCACGCCGAACTCCAGGCCCTCGCGGACACTCATGATCGCCACCCCGTGGAGGCCGATCTCCCCGCTGACGATCACCACGTCGCCGGGTACGACCCGCTGCGGCCGCAGGTCGACTCCCTGCGGGACGATGCCGATGCCCGCGGTGTTGATGTAGATCCCGTCCCCGTGGCCGGCCTCGACGACCTTGGTGTCGCCGGTCGCCACCTCGACCCCGGCCGCGCGTGCGGCGGCGCCGAGGGCCTCGGCTACGCGGGCCACCACGGAGATCTCGATGCCTTCCTCCAGGATGAATCCGCACGAGAGGTAGGCGGCCTGGGCTCCGTTCATGGCCAGGTCGTTGACCGTGCCGTTGACGGCGAGGTCGCCGATGTTTCCGCCCGGGAAGAACAAGGGGCGCACGACGTAGGAGTCGGTGGAGAATGCCAGCCGGACCCCGCCCAGAGTGACCGTCGCGGAATCGCCCAACTGGGACAGTACGGGGCCGCCGAAGGCGGGGGTGAAGAGGTGCTCGACCAGTTCGGCCGAGAGCGCGCCGCCGCCACCGTGGCCCATCACTACCCTGGGGCGGTCGCGCAGCGGCGCCGGGCAGGTCCAGCCGATGATGTCGAGGGTCGTGTCAGACAACGGGGCTCGCCTCCAGTGGCGTGTCGGTGGTGCCGGCCGGCACGGCGGCAGGGCTCGCAGGGGCCGTACGGGCCGGGGTGATCTCCAGGCGCCGGTAGAGGTAGTACGCGGCGCAGGCGCCCTCGCTGGAGACCATCGTGGCGCCGAGCGGGTTGCGCGGGGTGCAGGTGGTGCCGAAGGCCTCGCACTCGTGGGGCTTGAGCAGCCCCTGGAGCACCTCGCCGCTGCGGCACTCGGCCGGTTCGAGGGTGGTGATGCCGGTCACCGAGAAGCGGTGCTCGGCGTCGAACTCCCGGTAGCGGGGTGACAGTCGCCAGCCGCTGTCGGGGATCACGCCGATGCCGCGCCAGGCTCGGTCGGTGACCTCGAAGACGTCACCGAGCATGGCGAGCGCCGCCGGGTTCCCCTCCGGACGCACCGCGCGGGCGTACGCGTTGTCGACGGTGTGCTCGCCGCGCTCCAATTGCCGTACGGCCCTGCGCACGCCCTCCAGGATGTCCAGCGGCTCGAACCCGGTCACGACGATCGGGACGCTGTGGCGCGCGGCGAGCTCTGGGTACTCGCCGGTGCCCATGACGCTGCACACGTGCCCGGCGGCGAGGAAGGCCTGGACCCGGCAGCTCGGCGACTGCATGATCGCCTCGATCGCCGGGGGGACGCGGACGTGGGACACCAGCAGGCTGAAGTTGCGGATGCCGAGCTTCTTCGCCTGATACACCGTCATGGCGTTCGGCGGGGCCGTGGTTTCGAAGCCGATCCCGAAGAACACCACCTCGCGGCCCGGGTTCTGCTGGGCGATCCGCAGGGCGTCGAGCGGGGAGTAGACGACCCGTACGTCACCGCCCTCGCTGCGCACCTGGAACAGGTCCCGGCCGGTCCCGGGCACGCGCAGCATGTCCCCGAAGGAGCAGAAGATGACGTCGGGGCGGGAGGCGATCTCCAGGGCCTTGTCGATCACCTCCAGCGGGGTGACGCACACCGGACAGCCCGGCCCGTGGATCAATTCTACCAAGTCCGGCAGGAGTTGGTCGATGCCGTGCCGGATGATCGTGTGGGTCTGGCCGCCGCACACCTCCATCAGCGCCCAGGGGCGGGTCACCGTGGAGTGGATGTCCTCCAGGAGCCGGCGTGCGAGGTCGGGGTCCTGGAACTCGTCGATGTACTTCACTGCTGTGCCGCCTCCCGGGCCACGTCTTCGGCGTCGTCGGTGTCGTCGGCGAAGGGCCACGGATCACCGCCGGCCTGCGCCGCCTGCTCCCAGGGATCGCCGAACTCCTCCTGGAGCATTCCGAGTTCCGCGAAGAGTTCCAGGGTCTGCTTCGCGGACTCCTCGTCCAGCCGCTGGAGTGCGAAGCCGACGTGCACGATCGCGTACTCACCGACCCGGAGGTCCGGCAGATACTCCAAGCACACCTCCTTGACCACCCCGCCGAAGTCCACGGTGGCCATCCGGGTGCCGTCCTTCTCCTTGATCTCAATCACTTTGCCGGGTACCGCCAGGCACATAAGCTTCTCCTTGCTGGGGTGGGGGCGTCAGGAGGGCGGAGCCGGCCGCGGTGGCGGTGGCGGCCGCCACCATCAGCTGGCCGAGGGCCAGGCCGCCGTCGTTCGGCGGCACGCGGTGGTGCCGCAGTACGGTGAACCCGTGGCCGCGCAGGCGGCGGGCGCAGAGCGAGGACAGCACGGTGTTCGCGAAGACCCCGCCGGTCAGCGCGGCGGTCTCCACGCCGTACCGCTCGCGCGCCAGGAGGCACAGCTCGACGACGAGTCCGGCGACCCCGCAGTGGAAGCGGGCCGCGATCAGCGGGGATGGCGTACCCGCGCGGACCTCGGCCACGACGGCGGCCAGGACGGGCCCCGGATCGGCGACGACCGGGCCCCCGGCGCCGGGAGCGGGCGGGCGGAGGGGGAATCGGTACCCGTCCTCCTCCAGGGCCTCCTCTCCCGCGCGGCGCGCCGCCGATTCCAGTTCGATCGCGGCCTGGGCCTCGTACCCCGCGTGGTGGCACACTCCGGCCAGTGAGGACACGGTGTCGAAGAGCCGCCCCATGCTCGATGTGGGGGCGCAGTTCAGGTCGCGATCCAACTGGGAACGCAGGAGGCGTAGTTCATCGGGCGGGCAGGCCGTCGTGCAGGGCAGGTCCGGCGCCCAGTCGAGGCCCGCCGCCCGCAGGTGCGACAGGGCCATCCGGTACGGGCGCCGCACGGAGGCGTCCCCACCCGGCAGCGGTACGTAGGCGAGGTGGGCGAACCGGTCGTAGCCGGCGTAGTCGGCGAGGAGGAACTCGCCTCCCCACACGGCCCCGTCGTCCCCGTAGCCGGTGCCGTCGAAGGCGACGCCGATGACCCGCCGGCCGCCGTCCAGACCGTGCTCGGCCATGGCCGAGGCGACGTGAGCGTGATGGTGCTGGACGCGCACCAGCGGCCGGTCGCCCGCGTGCCGCCCTGCCCAGTGCGCGGAGCGGTACCCGGGGTGCCGGTCGGCGGCGAGCAGCAGGGGCGCGACACCCGTGACGGACTCCAACTGCCTTTCGGCGCGCTCGAACGCGTACTGCGTGGCCAGATCGTCCATGTCGCCGACGTGTGCGGACAGCCAGGCCCGGCGTCCCTCACCGAGGCAGAAGGCGTTCTTGAGGTCCCCTCCGACGGCGAGGCCCGCGGGGACGGACACGGGTAGCGGCAGGGGCAGCGGGGCGTGCCCGCGCGAGCGCCGGACGATCAGCGGCTCGCCGTCGCACACACGGACCACGGAGTCGTCGCACGGAACGTGGATCGGCCGGTCGTGGGTCAGCCAGGCGTCGGCGAGTCCGGCCAGCCGCTCCAGGGCGTCGGCCTCATCGGTGGCGATGGGCTCGCCCGAGAGGTTCCCGCTGGTCATGACCAGGAGCCGGGGCCCGGGCGGATCACCGGGCAGCCCGAGCAGCAGGTGGTGCACGGGGCTGTACGGGAGCATCATCCCGAGGTCGGGACTGCCCGGGGCCACCTCGGCGGCCAGGCCCGCGGTGCCCGCGCGGCGGCGCAGCAGCACGATGGGCCGCTCCCGCCCCGTGAGCAGCTCCCGCTCCTCGACGCCGACGTGGACGAGCCCCTCGACGGTGGGCAGATCACGGGCCATCAGCGCGAACGGCTTGTCGCCGCGGGCCTTGCGACGTCGCAGCTCCCGGACGGCGTCGGCGCGGCCGGCGTCGCAGGCCAGGTGGTAGCCGCCGATCCCCTTGACCGCGAGGACCGCCCCGGCGGCCAGGAGCCGTCGCGCGCCGGCCACCGGGTCGGCGTGGTCCGTCTCGCGCGGCGGCGTGCCGGCGAGCAGCCGCAGCCGGGGTCCGCAGGCCGGGCAGGCGACCGGCTGGGCGTGGAACCGCCGGTCGGCGGGGTCCGTGTACTCGCGGGCGCAGGCGGGGCACATCGGGAAGCCGGCCATCGTGGTGTGGGGCCGGTCGTAGGGGAGCGCCGTGACGATGGTGAAGCGAGGCCCGCAGTGCGTGCAGGTGATGAAGGGATGGCGGTGGCGCCGGTCGGCCGGGTCCGCGAGCTCGGCCAGGCAGTCGGCGCAGGTGGCCGTGTCGGGGGAGACCAGGGTGCGGGCGGGGCCGCCCGCGCGGGAGGCCAGGATGGTGAACCCGGCACCGCCTACGGCCGGGACCTCGGCATGGTCGACGGTGTCGACGACGGCGAGCGGGGGAGCGTCGGCCGCGAGCCGCTCGCAGAACTCCGCGACGGCCGACGGCGCGCCCTCCACCTCGGCCACGACGCCCTCCGCGGTGTTGGTGACGTGGCCGGCCAGTCCCAGGCCCGTCGCGCGGGTGTACACATACGGCCGGAACCCGACGCCCTGCACGACCCCGCGGACCGTGACCCGGCGGCGCTGGAGCACTTCCATCAGGACGTGCGCGCCGCGGCGGGACGGACGTGACGGCTGGGATCGGGGTGCGGGTGGGTGTGGTCATGGCCGTGGCCGTGGCCGTGGTCCGGTCCGTGTCCGTGGTCGTGCGCGTGCGTGTCCTGGCCGGAGGCTTGCCGGGCCATGACCGGCGTGTGCGTCGCCGCGCCCTCCGCGACCGCGGTCGCCCGGTCGAGCAGGATGCCCGCGCCCTCCCCGGAGCGCGCGGAGGTCAGTACGATCTCCACCCCCGGATTGACCTGCTGGACGTGTGCCCGGAAGGCCTCCTCGTCGAACTCGACCGGCCCCGCGAGGTCGGTCTTGGTGACCACCACGAGCTGGGCGAGCCCGAAGGCGGTCGGGTACTTCAGGGGCTTGTCCTCGCCCTCCGTCACCGAGGCCAGCACGACCCGCAGGGACTCGCCGAGGTCGTAGGAGGCGGGACAGACGAGGTTGCCCACGTTCTCCACGAACAGGAGCCGGGTGGCCTCGGGCAGCCAGCCGTCCAGGTGCCGGCCGAGCATGCCGGCCTCCAGATGACAGAGCCCGTCGGTGAGGACCTGCTTGACCGGTACGCCGGAACGCGCCAGGCGTACTGCGTCGTTCTCGGTGGCCAGGTCGGCGGTGAGGGCAGCCACCGCGATCCCGCGCTCCCGGGCGAGGAGCAGTTCGCACTCCAGCAGGGCCGTCTTCCCGCTGCCGGGGCTGGAGAGCAAGTTCACGGTCGCCGTGCCGCGGGCGGTGAGCTCGGTGCGCAGGGCGTGCGCGGCGGCGTCGTTCTTGGCGAGCACCGCCTGCTTCAGGTCGACCACTCGGCACATGGTTCGTCGCTCCTCGGAGTTCGGTTCGCGGAGGGGTCCGCGATGGGCGTCGACGGGGTCGCGGGCGTCGCGGGGGTGGCGGCCGGGGTAGCGGGGGCGGCCGCGCTGGCCTCGTCCCAGTCCACGCTGAGGATCTGCAGCTCACGGCCCGACAGCAGCTCCACGTGCGCGGCGCTCCCACAATCCGGGCAGCACAGCCGGGGCGGCATTCCGACGGCCCATTCCCCCGTGCAGGAGGTGCACAGCGCGCGGGCCCGCACCGGCTCGGTGACGAGCTCGGCACCGTCGAGGACCGTGCCCACGCAGGCCAGTTCGAAGCAGAAGGCCAGGGCGTCGGGAACCACCCCGGCCAGCTCGCCGACCTGGAGGCGCACTACGGTCACACCGCTCGCGCCGGCGGCTTCGGCCGCTTCCTCCACCTGGCCCACGACGGCCATGGCGATCGACATCTCGTGCATCGGACTCCGTCCTGCCGGGGCTCATTACAGCGGCAGGACGGGGACGGTGCGCCCGGGCACGCCGACACATCGTCCGCCGGGTACGCCGTTCGGGCGCTCCGCGGGCCGGTCCGGCGTGCGCGGGGCCTCGGAGCGGTGCGCGCCGTCGTGTCACATACGGCGCATGCGCAGGTAGCGCCTGAGGTCGGGGAGGATCTGCTTCAGCACGGCGACGAGCGCCGCCGCGGCCGCGCCGCCGATGACTGCCTTCTTCACGGGGTCCTCCTCAACTCGGCGACCGGGGCCCGCGCGACGTCGTGCCCTTCGCCTGCGTGCCTTGCGCGTTCGTGCGCTTCGCGGTCGTGTCCTTCGTGGGTACGGACCGGCTCCCCGGGGCCGTCCCCCAGCAGCTCCAGGATCATCCGTACCGCTCCCGGCAGCGCGGCGGCCACCGACTCGCTCAGCCCGATGCCCTCCTCGATCGACTCGGGCTCGCACCCCACGACCAGGATCCGCCGGGGCGGGGTGGAGCCGGTGCCCTCGCACAGGGTGCCCAGCAGGGCCAGTACGGCGTCGGGGGACATGTGGTGGCCGTCCAGCAGGGCGGCACCGGGCTGGACGGAGCCCGGTTCGCCAGCCTCGATGAGGTACAGCGTGCCGGGGGCGCCACCGCGGGCGGTGGCGTCCGCCAGGACCAGCATGTCGTAGCCGTCGAGGAGCTGGTAGGCGAGGTGGACTCCGCGCACGCCGAAGTCCACGGCCTCGACGTGGGGCGGCAGTTCGTGTGCGGTCAGATGCCGCATCACCTCCACCCCGAATCCGTCGTCGCCGAGGAAGACGTTGCCGATGCCCGCGACCAGGACGCGGCCGCCCGGAAGGGCGCCCGGAAGGCCGCCCGGAAGGCCGCCCGGAAGGCCGCTTGCCCTGGCACTCACGTGTCCGCCAGGGGCGAGAGTTCGTCGGGCTGGAAGTAGAGGAAGCGGCCCTGCTCGCGGCGGATGTCCGCCCCCGGATCGCCCTCCACGGTGACGGCGAGGTGCACGCCCCCGTCCACATCGTGCAGGACGGCCTCGACCAGGGCGGAGCGGCCCCGCAGGAACAGGTCCTGGGCGTCGGTGCGGCGCAGGCCCGGGCGCAGCAGCACCCGGCTGCCGACACCGATCGGTACGCCGTCGACGAGGACCCGGTCCCGCGAGGGATCCGCCGTGTCCGTGTGCGCCGGATCCCACCACGGGGTCTCCGGTCTGAACACGTCCTCTTCGTCGCGGAGTTCCGGGACCATGGACGGTTTGTCCGGGCCGGTGATCTCGCGCAGGGCGCGCACGGCGCCGTGCAGCCGCTCCAGTACCTCGGGGGGCATCGACTCGGCCAGCTCGATCACGGCGGCGGCCCTGGAGTCCGTGCCGCGCGCCTCCCGTTTCTCCTGGTCGGTGAGGGCGGCGGTGCGCAGCGCGAGGATCTCGTCGATCTCGGTGGCGTCGTACATCGTTCCGATGCTCTCGGGCGCGATGGCGGGATGGTCCTCCAGGATGATCGGCGAGGACAGCACCACGTCCGCGCGGCCCGGCTCCCCGGCGAGCACGGGCCAGGTGTGCCGGTTGACGCACGAGGCGACGGCGCTCCTGGCCCATTCCGGTGGATCGGTCATCGAAAGGAAGGAGCCGCCGCTCAGCCCCAGCAGGAGATGGGCGGCCACGAGCGAGTGCGGCAGCGCCGCCTCACGGTCCTCGCCGTCGGTGGCGGGGGACCAGGGGCTGGTGTTCTCCACCACCGCCGTCAGCTTCAGCACCCGGTAGGGGCCTTCGAGTTCGACGGCGCGCAGCCGTACGCTCCCCTCGATCCGCTCCGTACGCCGCACCAGGCGGCCGGCGCACTGCCCGTCGGCGCCGCTGACGGGCTCGGTGTCCTCCCGGGCTTCCCGCGAGAACGGGATCCGCGTTCCCTCGCCCGCGAGTTGGGCCAGGGTGACGCTCGCCTCGACCCGCTCCTCGGCCCCCTCGTCCCAGGGGACCAAGACCCGGTCGTCCAGGTGCAGCTCGGTGACCTCGGCGAAACCACCGCCGGGCAGGACCTGTTGGACGGTGCGCCGGCGCGCGTGCAGGAACCTCAGCTCGACGGTCAGCGCCGCGTCGCCCCTGGGCTCCATCAGGATTTCCGTCTGCTGGAAGGAGTGCTCCTCGTGCGCCGGGCCCCAGGCGGGCGGCACGAGCACGCCGAACTGCCAGCGCAGCCGGTTCTTGGCGGCCGAGGCCCGGTAGGGGTACAGCACGTACCCCTCGAAGAGCACCGCGTCGGCCACTTGCCGGGCGCTCGCGAACCGGGACTCCAGTGCGGTGGCCGTCGTCACGGCGCCGTCCTCTCGGTGACACGCGGCAGGGCGGTACCCAGCCGGAAGGGGAGTACGGGATCGGGCCGGCGGGCGGCCGCCGCGTCCAGAAGGGTCCGTACGGTCGCCTCCCAGGAGGCCAGGGCGTGCTGCGAACGGAAGGCGAGCAGCTCGTCCATGACGTCCCGGGGGAGTCTCAGCCAGCCGCAGCCGGGGAAGTGCTGCTCGACCATCTCGTGCCAGACCGCCACGGACATCCGGTACGAGGCCTCCCGGTCCCACGGCACCGGCTCGACGCGGAATCCGCCGGCCCCGGTGAAGGCGGTGCCCGAGAACAGCATCAGCAGCGGGGCCTCCCCGTCCTCCAGGGCGCTGAAGTAGCGGCTCGCGGCGATGTCCATGTCGTACGTGCACGGCACGGCCAGGTCGATCTCGGTCTCCCCGGTGAAACTGGGCACCATGAGGGCGACCTGCGCGAACTGCACGGGCTGCAGGGTGCTGCCCCAGCGGGCGCGCTCGCCGAACAGGTCGGCCAGGCCCGCCGCTTCGGCCGGTCCGTAGCCGCGCCGGGCGGGCTCGATGCGCAACTGGCAGCGCAGCGCCAGGGCGTGCACCCCGGCGGGCTCGGAGTCCTCGCCGGCCGTGACGCGCAGCCGGAACACCAGGGTGGGTCCGGCGGCGTACGGATCGGCGCGCACTCCGGTGCAGGTGAAGCCGAAGTCGGTCATGGCGCGGGTGCCTCCACCGGGGTCTTGGCCCGCCGCCCGACCTCGGCGAAGAACGCGTCCAGCGCGGCCCGGGCTTCGGCGCCGCCGTCGAACCCGGTCCACAGCAGCCGCATCCGGCCGACGAGCTCGTAGCACATGTCGATCGGCACCAGATAGCAGTCGGTCCGACCCTGCTCGCGGCGCACCAGCAGTGCCTCCACGTCGGGTTCGAGGAGCGGGGCGAGGCGTCCGGCGCCGAGCACGCTCTGCCAGGTCTCGGCGTCGAGTTCGCTCTCGGTGGCGCCGGCCGGGCTGGGGTAGAGGGCGACGAGCCGGTCGAGGGCGGCGTTGCGGAAGAAGAAGGCGACGCCGACGGGGATCTGGAGCATCTCCCAGGCAGCGTCGTCGAGTTGATGAGCGGGGTCGGCGAGGACGCGGCTCGGGACCGCGCGGAAACGGCCGGTGGCGACGCCGGGACGGTCGAACAGCAGGGCGCACGCGGTGCACGCGCAGACCAGCGCCCGCTTCTCGGTCTCCACGACGTGGCGGTGCGCGTTCTCGGCGACCACCACCCCGCACAGCCCGCAGACCTCCGGGCTGACCGGGCGGGCACCGGCGAACCGGCGCAGGCCGCGCGGGGCGCGCGACGGATCCGGCGCGGTCGAGGGGTCCGCCGCGCGCCGGCCCCGCCCGCCCTCCGGGTGGAGGGCGGGCGGCGACCACCTGGGCGTGCCGCTCACAGGGCCCGCGCCGGGTTCTGTGGGCGGGTGCCGATCTGGAGCAGGGCCGGGGCCGGGGCCTCGGCCGGCGCCATCTCCACCGCGATCACCTCGGGAGCGAAGCAGGCGAGGGCGTCCTCGACGGCCTGCGAGGGCCCCGCGTCGGCCTCGGCCGCCGAGCTCCCGCAACCGCAGCCTCCCGCAGGGGCCGGCCGCAGCCGCAGCGTGCCGGTGGCCTCGTCGAAGCCGAGGAGCTCCACGGGTTCCCGTACGCTCGCCAGGGCGCGGGCGATACGGGCGTCCACGTCCTCGGGATGCAGATCGTGCAGGGCCAGCAGGCTGGCCACCAGCTCGTCGTCGAGGAGCCTGGTGAGCGGAGCCTCGCCGAGTCCGGCGACGATCCGGGCGAGCCCGGCGCCGTAGAAATCCATGAGGACACGCACCAGTTCCTCGGCGGCCGCGCACACCTCCCGGTCTCCCGTCGCGGCCAGTCGGTCGAGGACCTCCTCGACGCGCACACCTGTCTGGCGGGCATCGGCCCTCACGGCCGCGTCCGCGGTCATCCGCCCAGTCCGCTCAGTCCGGTGGGCACGTGCATCTGCTTCACCGTCTGGCCCTTGCCCACGTACATGTGGACCCCGCACGGCAGACAGGGGTCGAAGCTGCGCACGGCCCGCATGATGTCGATGCCCTTGAAGTTCTCCGGGGTGTTCTCCTCGAAGATGGGCGTGTTCTGCACGGCGTCCTCGTACGGTCCGGGCGTGCCGAAGGTGTCGCGGGTGCTGGCGTTCCACGGGGTCGGCGGGTACGGGTGGTAGTTGGCGATCTTCCCGTCGCGGATGACCATGTGGTGCGACAGGACGCCCCGTACGGCCTCGGTGAAGCCGACGCCGATGGCCTGGTCGGGCACCTCGAACTTCTCCCAGGTCTGGGTGCGTCCGGCGCGGACCTCCGCCAGTCCCTTCTCGGCGCAGTGCAGGGCGATGGCGGCGGCGTACGCCTGGAAGTAGGTACGGGCCCGGTTGCGCTCCAGGGCGTTGCTCCACTTCGGGATCTTCCACTCGAAGCGGGTCTCCGGCTTGGTCATGGTGCGGGGCAGCGTGATGACGACGCTGTGCCCGGTGGCCTGGACGTAGTCGGTGTGTACGAGCCCCGACAGGGCGGTGGACCACAGGCGTGCGAGGGGGCCGCCGCCGGTGTCGAGGGCGAGGTGGTCCTTGCCGTCGAACCAGCGCGGGGACATCACCCAGCTGTACTTGTCGTCGAAGTCCCGCTTCTGCGGGGCGGGGATGGTGTGCTGGTTCCACGGGTGGCGGGCGTCGACCGGGTTGCCGAGCGGGTCGTGGGTGACGAACTTCTCCTGGCCCTGCCAGTCGTCGTAGTACGAACTGCCGAGCAGGATCCGGATGCCGAGGTTGATCTCGGTCAGGTCGTTGGTGACGAGCTTGCCGTCCACCACCACGCCCGGGGTGACGAACATCTTCCGTCCCCAGTCGGTCATGTTGGCGTACGTGAAGTCGCAGTGCTCGGGGTCGTTGAGCGCACCCCAGCACCCCAGCAGCACGCGCCGGCGGCCGACTTCCTCGTACCCGGGCAGGGCCTCGTAGAAGAAGTCGAACAGGTCGTCGTGGAGCGGCACGACACGCTTCATGAACTCGCAGTACCGCATGAGACGGCTCATGTAGTCCGTGAAGAGCTGGACGGAGGCGATGGTGCCGACGCCGCCGGGGTACAGGGTGGAGGGGTGCACGTGGCGCCCCTCCATCAGACAGAACATCTCCCGGGTGTAGCGGCTGACCTGGAGGGCCTCGCGGTAGAAATCGCCCTCGATCGGGTTGAGCGAGCGCATGATGTCGGCGATCGTCTTGAAGCCGTGCTCGCCCGCGTGCGGGGCGGGGGTGCGCTCGGCCAGCTCCAGGACGCCCGGGTTCGTCTCGCGGACCATCTTCTCGCAGTAGTCGACCCCGACCAGGTTCTCCTGGAAGATGTTGTGGTCGAACATGTACTCCGCGGACTCGCCGAGGTTGATGATCCACTCGGCGAGGTGCGGCGGCTTCACCCCGTAGGCCATGTTCTGCGCGTACACGGAACACGTGGCGTGGTTGTCCCCGCAGATCCCGCAGATGCGGCTGGTGATGAAGTGCGCGTCGCGGGGATCCTTGCCGCGCATGAACACGCTGTAGCCGCGGAAGACCGACGAGGTGCTGTAGCACTCCGCGACCCGCTTCTGCTTGAAGTCGATCTTCGTGTGGATGCCGAGACTGCCCACGATCCGGGTGATCGGATCCCAGGCCATCTCCACCAGGCCGCTGCCGTCGCCGGCAGCCTTCGTCTTGGGTGCCATCGTGTCTGCCGTGACCCTTCGGTGCTGGATCGGGGGTTCTCACAGGGGGGGGGGGCGGGTGCAGGGGGCGAATGTCGCCCTGTGTGGTGCGAGTTGGGGTCGGGGGACCCCGCCGGTCACCAGGGCGGGCGGTAGCCGGTGGTCAGCTTGTCCCCGCGGTGGCGCCACTTCGGCTCTTGGTCCACGGTGTGCGCCGTGATAGCCCGGAGCTTGCGGACCACCGCCCCGTACGCGCCGCTCGCGGCGCTGGACACCTTGCCGCCGGGCGGTTCGTCCATGAAGGGCATGAACTTGTCGGGGAAACCGGGCATGGTGCAGGCGATGCAGATGCCGCCCACGTTCGGACAGCCGCCGATGCCGTTCATCCAGCCGCGCTTGGGCACGTTGCACTTGACGACAGGGCCCCAACAGCCGAGCTTGACAAGGCACTTGGGGGAGTCGTAGGTGTGGGCGAACTGCCCCTGCTCGTAGTAGCCGGCCCGGTCGCAGCCCTCGTGCACGGTCGCGCCGAACAGCCAGGTGGGGCGCAGTTTGTCGTCGAGGGGGATCATCGGGGCCGAGCCCGCCGCCTGGTAGAGCAGGTAGGTGAGCGTCTCGGAGAAGTTGTCCGGCTGGATCGGGCAGCCGGGCACGCACACGATCGGGATCCCGGCCTTGGACTTCCAGTCCCAGCCGAGGTAGTCGGGCAGGCCCATGGCGCCGGTCGGGTTGCCTGCCATCGCGTGGATGCCGCCGTACGTGGCGCAGGTGCCGATGGCCACGACCGCCAAGGCCTTGGGCGCGAGCCGGTCGATCCACTCGCTGGTGGTGATGGGCTGGCCTGTCTCCGGATTGTCGCCGAAACCGCACCAGTAGCCCTCGGGCTTGATGCTCTCGTTGGGGATGGAACCCTCCACGACAAGCACGAAGGGGTCGATCTCGCCGCGCTCCCCCTTGAAGAACCATTCGATGAACGTGTCCGCCCCGCCCACGGGACCGCATTCAAAATCGATCAGCGGCCAGTGCACGGCGATCTTGGGGAGACCGGGCAGTACGCCCATGACGATCTCCTCGATGCTGGGCTGCATGGCCGCGGTCAGCGACACGGAGTCGCCGTCGCAGCTCAGCCCCGCATTGATCCAGAGGATGTGGATCGGAGGGTCTTCGGCCTCGGCCGGCGCTGATGTGTCCATCCGGATGTCTCCTAGGGGAGGAGAGGAGGGGGGAAGGTGAGGTCCGTGCATCGGCCTCACCCTTCTTGCTAACAGGTGACCGGTCCCGACGCCCGTTCATGTGCGCCAGTCCAGTGACCGTGCGCAGGGCCGCCACTGTCCGTGTGCCCGTGCCCGTGCCCGTATCTGTGCTCCTCCCCCGGCGTGACACCGTGCGCGCGGCCCAGGTGCGCAGGAGTGGCCGCCGGGGTCTCCTTGCGTACGAACGCCCTGCGCAGGGCGTGGTACGGGGCCTCGGGGTCGAAGAAGATGTCCCGCATCCGTGCCAGCTCTTCCTCCCGGTACGAGGCCAGGGGCCGGACCGACTCGTCGAGCTCGCGTCGCGCCTTCTTCCCGGCGATCCGGGCCTGCACGGCCGGGGAACCGGCCAGCCGGACGGCGAGCCGGGCCGTGACGTCGGCGAAGGCCTCCGGAGCGCAGGAGACCGTCCGGTCGGCCAGCCCCAACCGCACGGCGGTGGCGGCGCCGACGGGCAGCGCGTCGGAGGCGAGCCGCTCGGCGGCCCGCTCACCGACCCGTCGCGGCAGGCTGTACGTCCAGTACTCCGAGCCGTACAGCCCCATCAGGCGGTAGTGGGGATTGAGGACCACGCCCGAGCGGCACCAGACCTCGTCGGCGGCGAGGGCGAGCACGGCCCCGCCCGCGGCAGCGTTGCCACCGAGGGCCGCGACGACGAGGCGGTCGGTGGTGGTCAGGACGGCCTCCACGAGGTCGTCGATGGCGTTGATGTTCGCCCAGGACTCCTCGGCCGGGTCGGCGGCGTCCTCGATGACGCCCAGGTGGATGCCGTTGGAGAAGAAGTCGCGGCCGCCGCCGAGGACCAGTACCGAGGTGGGGCGGGAGCAGGCGGTCCGGTAGGCATCGAGCAGTCGTCGGCATCGTCCGGTGTCCATCGCCCCGCCAGGGAACGAGAAGGACAGGAACCCGGCCCCGCCGTCCTCCCGATAGCGGATCTCGGACCATCCGCGCCGGTTCCCGGAACCGGCGCCGAGCACCGGGGCGGGGTACTCCGGGAGGGGCCGCGGCAGGTGCGTCGGGTGCAGCCGGTTGCCAAGGGCAACGGTGGCGGGGAGTTTGAGGGGAAGCGGCTCCCCGGGAGCGCGCCGCGCCCGGAGCTCGGGGATCCAGACGGCGCCGTCGGTGGTGGCCCGGCAGACGGCCCCGGCTCTGGTGGCCAGCAGTTCGCCCGGGCGGCCGCGCAGCAGGAACTCGCGGTGGCCACCGTGCAGGTACCACTCGGTGTCGAGTAGCTCGTCCAGTACGCCGGGCTGGGAGTCGGCGGCGCGCAGGACGCGCAGCACCCGCTCCGTGGGGTCCGTCCGCCAGTCGATCCGGCGGTCTTCCTGGCGCAGGTACGGCAGGGCGTGGCCAGTGACCTGGGGCTGTGCCCGGTAGGCGCCGGTGGCGAAGCGGTCGACGGCGAGAAGGACCGCCTCGAGAGCGGCGTCGGCGATCTCACCGCGGTAGAGGTCGCTCTTCGAGGCCGGCGGGAGATCGCACTCGACGGTGGCCCAGACATCCCCCGCGTCCATCTCCTCGACGGCCTGCAGGACCGTGACGGCCCAGCGTGTCCGCCCCTCCTGGACGGCCCGGTCGAGAGAGGAGGGGCCCCGGTCGCCGACCGGCCCCGGGTGGACGATCAGGCAGGTGCGAGTGGACCACACCTCCCGGGGGATGGCCGTGCGCAGCATCGGCGCAATGACGAGGTCCGGCTCGTGTCGGTCTACGGCATCAGCCAAGTCCGCCCCCGGAAGGGCGAGTTCGACCGCGACGCAATGGCCACGCTCGCGCAGCTCGGCGTGGACGCGCTGAGTGAGGCTGTTGAAGGCGCTCGACACGAGCAGGACCTGCACCTGACTACCTCCGCTCCTGGGCGACCGATCATGACCAGAACATGACCGGCCGCCTGAGATCGTGGAGTACTGGGGGGACTCCCAGCACGACGACGAGCCGGGTTTTCGCTCGAAAGCGTGGTCTCACGGGTCCACTCAGCGGCGCCCTGAACGGCTCACCGATCAGGGCAGTACATTTCACCCTGCCGGAACTTGCCCCTCCGGCTGATTCGCCAGTTACTGAGGGCTGGCAAAACAGCGCCTCGCCACCGGCTCCGCGGACTTTGGCCCCGACCAGCGGTGGGCCTCTGGACACGCAGCTTCTGGATGTCGCTGGCTGGGCGGCGGAGGAGAAGGCTGGCGGAGCCCAACTGATCGCAGGGCGCGCCCCTTACGGTCCCTGTGGCCGGGCCCTCTTTGGCCCCGCCGAGTCTGAACCTGACAGTCCGTTCCTTTGGCACGGCGACACGCTCTGAGTCCGGCAATCTCGGAGGATCTTCGAGGTCTCCACGCGGGCGAAGACGTGCTCGACGCGGGCGCGGACCTGCTTGTGGGACTTGTTGCTTTCCTCAGGGAGTGGAGTCCCCACGGGCCGAGTTGACATGGGGGTCCTGACCGGCGCCCGTGTGTCGAGAGGAGTGCTTCGGCCGCCGGAGCGGGAACTGATCAAAAAAGACTGTCCGGCAGACATAGCCGAGGTGTGCAGTGGGAGCAGGACAGCAGTGATCGGCAGCACCGGGGCTTGGCGATCCGGAGGGGGAGCTCATGACGGTCAACGTGGTTCTGGTGTCGGGTGAACAAGCAGAGCTGATTGATGCTGCCGTGGCAGTCGGGGACCGCTACACCAAACGACTGGGGCTGCTGACCCCAACCGCATACCAGCAGGCCGCGGACGAGGGCGGCCTGCTGGTCGCCTTGGAGGGCGAGCGGGTCATCGGCTATGCGTTCTTCGGACTGCCGAAGCGGAGCCGGTGCGTGAGGCTGGCTCACCTATGTGTGGCTGAGGAGCATCGCGGTAAGCGCGCAGCGCGCCAACTGGTGCAGGCCATGCGGGAGGCCCAGTCCCACCGCCTCGCCATTAAGGTGAGGTGCCGGCGCGACTACGAGCTCAGCGGTATGTGGACCAGCCTGGGCTTCGTGCCCCGTGGTGAGGGGCTGGGGCGGGGCCTGAAACGGAAGACCCAGGATTCCTGGTGGCTGGACCTCGGGAAGCTGAGAGCGAAGCTCTGCTGGTGGTGACGGCGGATCATTCGGTGTTCGCCGGCCTGAGCGGACGCGGGTCCCAACGGGAGGTCGAGGAGGCCCGCGCTCTGGAGGTCGGCTGGCTCACCGATCTCGTCGAGCTGGCATTCACACCACAGCTCCTCCCCTGCTGGCACCCGTATCGCCTAGGGATCAGCAACTCCCACTAGTCACCTCCAACTGACTGCGCAGCGTCCTCGCTGCTACGGGTCACCCTAGCTGTGGAGTCCTGGCTCCCCGCTCTCATCAGCAAATATGCGTACGTCCGTCCGGCTGGGGACGAACCTGTGCGGTGGAGCGTTCGGTGTGGCCCCATCCGGACAGCCTTGTATGGGGCCGGACGGGGCCACAACCGAGACCGGGGTCCGGTGCGCGGGCCAGTTCAGGTGCCGGTGCTGTGACGAACCACGACATCAGCCGAGAAGCCCGCGTGCCTCAGCGGCGCGGCCGCCTCGATCATCCCCGCCAGCGCGGTGTGCACCACTCTGAGCTGTGGACTCTGTCGCCCCTCCTCCCCGAGCGGGGCTATGGCACTGCGGTGGAGTCGGACCGCGCGCCGGTAGAGGAGCTCGATCTCGCGGTTGAGGGCGAGGACGGACATCTGGGGGTCGCGGGTGATGAGGTACTGGCCGAGTACGTAGAGGAAGCACTCGCGTTCCTTCTCGCACATGTGGTCCCGGTCCCAGACCTTGGCGATCTCGAACTGGTTGGAGGTCATGTGGTCGAGGGCGGTTTCCCTCGGCATACCGTCTTCGCCGGCCTCCTTGACGAGGTCCCACAGTTCGAGGCCGAGGTCGGACGGCGACCTGCGTCGGGAGTTCACAGCTGGTCTCCTTCCCCGCCGCCGAGGAGCCGGGCGAGCTCGTCGTCCATGTCGGTCTGGCCGGTTGTGACGACGTGCTCGCACCAGTCGCAGACTGCCCGGACCTTCTTGACGCTGTCGAGGACGGCTTCCTCCTCCTCGGTGGTCAGCAACTCCTCTTGGGCCAGCACGACAGCGTTCTGCATCGAGACGCAGAACGTGGTGCACTGACCGAGGATCTTCAGTACCGAAGAGGGGCTCTCGCGATAGCTGACCGAGGGCTTGGTCTCGCTTTCGGTTCCGGCGGAACGAGAAGGAGGCGGACAGGAGGCGGGCGTTTCCCACTGCGCCTTGGCTTCCTCCTCCAAGCGCTGGGACCGATCGCGGTTGGCGTCTCTAATGGCTCGCCTGAACCCAGGGTCCTCGATGGCCCGTTTCAGGACTTCTGTGCGGTCGGCGAGTTGGGTTACGGCTTCCGCAGCCTCATGCGTATCGCGGAGGAGACGTTTCGCGGTATCGATCCGCTCCGTCGACGTGGCTGGAACTTCAGGCAAGCCGCGCCGGGCCCGCCGGACGGCGTCGTAATGCCAGACCCCGAGCTCTCGGGGGTCCAACTCGTCCGATGGTTCTTCCCGGATCAGCTGGAACCGGTTGGGAAGGCCCGCCAGACCCTCGTGCACGCTCCACGGGACATCCGAACGGCGATGCTCGACAGGCCAGGCGCGTGCCACGTAACGGTACTTCACCAGGGTCGATCCCTTCGACCGGATCTGCTTGGCGAAAAGCTCGGTGATCCGGGTGATCTCGCCACCGCCCCGTGGCTGGCCGTCCAGCATCTCGTTGAGCATGTCGCCCATCTCGAAATTGCTTGCGCTCTTGGCCCGCAAGATGCGCCGACCGCGCTGTACGTAGGTCAGCCAGTCCTCGCGGGTGTACCCAGATGGGATCTCAATAGCAGGCATGCATGGCTCCCGTGCTTGTAGTCGAAAGCCAGGTGCAGGAGGACGCCCCAGGCGGCCATAGCCGCGCCCACGAGACCTGACTGTGCCGTCGGCAGCGTCCTGCTCGACAGCACCCGCCGGGAGGCGCGCCCTCCGGCGCAGAGGGGTAGAGCTCGTTACGGCGGCGTGCACGGAGCGGCCAAGCGCTACCCGCGCACGCGGGAGCTATGGGTGTTTTCTGGGCATGTCCAGGAAGCGGATCAGGGCAGGTTGGCCTGCCCGACCGGGACGGGAAGGCCCACCGGTCATGGACCCCAAGTGGCAGCTCCGGGTCAACAGGGGAGCCTAGGCGTTGGAGCCGGTCGTGCGCCTCGATGATGAGGGACTGGATGGCATCGTGCTGTGGGCGGCGGGCAAGCCCGTTCGGCTGTCCGCCGGCTGGTGGGACCTAATTGAGCGCGTGCAGCACGTTGAGGTGTGGGGCCCGTTGGGAACTGGATCCGCAGGCGGTCGAGGCCAGGCTGCCGTCCATGGGCTCGCACAGCAAACGCTTCTTTCTCGGCAGGTGCGCCCTGTCGCCCGCGCTCATCCAGGAGTGCTTCGCCGAGGACACGGCGCATCCCCTGGCCTGGAACCCCCACACCCCGGCCCACGCCGTCGCCCGCCTCGCCCGCCACCCCGAAACCAAGGTCCGGGAGATGGTCGCCGCCCGGCCCGATCTGCAACCGGACCTGTCCGCCGCGCTGAGGGCGGATCCGGATGAGGGCGTGCGGATGCGCGCCCGCCTCCGCCCCTTCTCGCGCAGCTGGGCCGAGTACTGGGCGATCCATGCGGTCATCGGGCACGGCCCGGACTGCACCTGCCCGATCACCGAGCCGGCCGAGGAGCCGTCGCCCGAATGGTTCGCCGCCTGCGCGGCGGCCGCGGAGCCAGTGCTGCGGCGGGTTGCGGCGATGTGGCCCGGTCTGGCTGCCGATCTCGCCGAGACGCTCGCTCGAGACGAAGACGAGGAGGTACGGATCCGGTTGGCCTGCTACCACCCCCTGGCCCCACCACAACTCCTCCTGGACGTCTTCGTCACCCGCCCGGCCCACCGCCCGCACCTGCGGACCCTGCCAGCGTTCCCCCGTAGCGGCCTGGCCCATCTCATCGGCCACCCGGATCCCGAAGTACGCGCCCTGGCTGCAATCGATCCCGGCCTGCCCGAACCCCCGGTGGACGACCCCGATGAGTCGGTGCGCCGGGCCGCCGCCGCCAACCCGAGCCTGGCACCGGAGTTCCTGGAGGCCCTCCTCGCAGACCCCCGCACCGCAGAAGGCGCTGCCGCCAACCCATCGCTGCCCGTCCCCCGCATGCACGCGCTCCTCGACCACTGCCTCAACAGCGCCGCCACCCCAGCGGCGACAGCCGGAGACCGAGGGCAGACGTCCACGTAGCGATCACAGCTATGACAGCCTCCGGCGCCCTGCTACAGACGCCGCACTTGCTGCATGACGCTGATGCCGAGGGAGTGGCCGGGGCGCGCGGCAGAGGCGCCTGCCCGTGCTCATCTCAGTAGTCGGTGGAGGAGTAGCTGACGTGTGCGGTTCCATCGGGTGTGAAGCGGATGTCCAGTCCGATGTCGTAAGCGCCTTTCGTGGTTTCGGCCATCGGGTCACGGTGCACTGTCACGCAGAGGTCACCTGCGCATGCCGAAGGCATCCCCGTAGCCGACGGCGGCTCACGGTCAGGGAAGTAACGAGTTACCCAGGTCTCCACGTCAGCCTGCGGCATCAGCCAGGTTCCTCTGTACGAGCGGTCCATCACGCCGTGGCTTTCGCACTTGGCGTGGGATGCCCGATCCGGGAGCTCGGCCATCGCGAACTCGACGGCTTCTTTGCATGAAACGTCTGTGGACATGTCCCCCCGAAGACGGGAGGCGACGTTGACGACTGAGCATGCTGCGAACGTCACCAGGCCGGAGACGATGACGAGGATGAGCAATCCCCGTCTCCTGCTTGTGGACTGATGGTCTGCCGACGTCCTCAATGAGGGCCCCCTCATAGTTGATACGCGCCACTTCACATGCTGAACGCGTTCAAGTTACATCCCTGGTCCTGGACCTAGGACCTGTCCGGCGGATCATATGACTTTCATGTTGGCTGCTCGTTGCTTCGGGCATGGGCCGGGGGGATCTAACGAATCGCGAGTGGGCGCTCCTGGAGCCGCATCTGCCGCCGTCGGGCGGTCGGGGAAGCCAGTGGAGCGACCACCGCAGAGTGATCAACGGGATCCTGTTCCGGGTTCGGACCGATGTTCCGTGGCGCGCTCTGCCGGAACGCTACGGCTCCCGGAAGACCCTTTATGAAGGCTTTTTACCAGGCGCCAGTCGGGGCCTCATACGGGCCTCCGCGGCCAAGGCCACTTGATTGGCAGCGGCCTCGACGGCCGCCTCCTTCACCGTCATGTCCGCGATGAACTTCCAGCACGGCGTGAGCACGGCCAGCAGGGCCGGCAGTGAGCAGGACGGCCCAATGGCTGCAAGGAGGGCTTTGTCGAGGAAGGTAGAAGTCAGCAACGCGCGAGGCCCCTACCGGAACATGACGCGGCCTACGACAGCGACCTGCTCGGGCGCCTCTGGGGCGCCCTGTGCCCAAGGTTTTCCCGCGCCGCTTCGCGTACCGCGGGATCCGGGTCGTCGAGCAGGGCTTCCCGCTGCGCCGGGCTGAGCCACTGCCACTCCCAGGTAGCGCGCACGCGGAGGCCGGGGTGTTCGTGCCCGGCCATGGAGCGTTGGAACGACAGCGGGATCTGCCGGGAGAAGGTGAGCTCCTGGATGATCTCGTTCTCGGTGAGAATCCCGTCATCGCCCGCGTCCCGGGCGGTCAGGAGGGTGACGAGGATGTCCTCCGGCAGCGGCCGGACCCGTCGGGCCCGTGGGCGGGGGCCGCCGGCGAGCCAACCACGGACGATCCCGGACGGGTCCGTGGCCAAAGGAGCGAGTCGCGCGGGGCCGATGTAGCGGTTGAGGGCGAGCGCGCCGCGGATCTTGCGGTCCGGATGGCGGAGCGCCGCCTCGACAACGTCGCCGGGCAGATCGCGGCCCTCGCACATCAGCGGGCCCACCTCACCGGCGGCTCGATCCATCAGGCGTATCAGTACGTCGGAGGGCCCCGCCGGATTGAAAGCGACGCCGCGCAGCCACGGTTCACGCAGAGAGTCGGACACCGCGTCATCCTGCCACCCCAACGCGCCCGGAGGGATGGGCCACCACGAGCTCCGGGCCGCGACCGTCAACCTCGACGGTTGACCCGGCAACGTTGAGATGGCCACGGATGCCGCGACGGTACGAGCTGCTCTTCCCAGGAGTGTCGGATATGACTGAGTGTGGCGTGGGGGATTCAGTCCCTGGCCGCGAGGATCGTCTGCGCGGCTCGTGCCGCTTGGGCCGCTATGCCCGCGATGCTTAACGTGATGAACGGACCGTCTCCGGCGAGGTCTCCTACCACCTGTAGACGCGGGTCGGCAGGAACGAGGCCCCCGGTCGGGTGCAGCTCGGCCGAGCCGTCGGCCACCAGGGCCGTGATCAGCGGGCCGGCCGTCCGAGGGATCGCTCGCGGCGGCGGATTCACGGCGTTGACGACGGAGTCAAAGGTGCGTTCGCCGTCGTCGCAGCGCACCCGGAACATCCCGTCCGCTGCCTCGATCTTGCGGACGCCCGCGGCGGTGGTGAGTTGCCCGGATTTCAACAGTCGCATCATGGTGGCCGCGTTCACCGGGACCATCGGTGAGGCCACGCTCGTCGCCATACGGAAGTGACGCCGCAGCCGCATGCGGTCGGGCTCGGGCAGCAACCGCCAAGCGTACGGGCCGACGCTGTGCGCTGTCTCTTGGAGGACCCGGCGGCCAATCCTGACGTCGTCGACAGCGGCCAGTTGCGCCTGCAAGCGCCGGACCGGCTCTTCGGACTCGGTCGCCGCCAGTTCGGCCACGAAGGCTTCGAAGTCCTCTCCTGCCTCATCCAGTTCGGCGCGCAGCAGCCCGATGAGGTCGTCGAGGGTGACGACACCGTGCTGCCGGTGAAGCGCCGCCACTTGCTCGACGGTCACGTGCTGCGGCCGGTGGTCGACCGGGCGCTGCCAGACGTGGGGCAGCACACCGCTGCGGGACAGCAGCGTGATCGGCCCGGTGTGCCCGCGCGCGGCGAGCGACACGACGACGTCGACCGCGGTCAGGCCGCTCCCGATGACCGCGATGCTGCTGCCGTGCGGCACCCTGTCGAGTGTGCGTGCCAGCGGGTACGGATCGTTCACGAAACCGGAGGCGCCGCCGAGACCGTAGTGGTCGGGCAGCGTTCCCCCTCCCACGCACAGCGCCACGTGGTCGGCCTCGTGCCCACGCCCGTCCTCGGTGCGCAGGGACCAGTTGGCCCCGGATCGGGCTGCCCCGATGACGCGGGCGGTGACGATGCGAACCCGCCAGCCGTGTTCGCGCAGGGTGGCCAGCGCGGTCTCGGCGGTGTGCGTGAGGTATTCGCCGTAGAGGGCGCGCGGAACCAGCGGCTGGCCCAGCCGATTGTCGAGGTGGCTGGTGCCATGCGTGCCCAGCCAGGCCGCGTAGTGCCCCAAGTTCAGATGGCGGATCGACATGATGGCCGGTGGCGCGTTGACCAACACCGTGTCCAGGTCAGGGCCGTAGGGGCGGCCTCGCCAAAGATGCGGGGACGGCTCGAACACTGTGACGGCCCCAGGGCTGCCGGCGGTGGCCGCCAGTGTGTCCAGCAGGCCGACCGTGGCAGCACCCGCTCCGACGATTGCGATGTCCATGTTTTTCCCTTCATATTCCAGGCCACCGCCCAAGGAGCCGCGGCCTCTCCGAGCCTCGCCGCCGCCCGTGTCGAGCCCCATCCCCCACGAGCGGTGACCTGAAGGGAATGACCCCCTCAAACGGGGGGTTGGCGCAGGACAGGAGGGCGGGCAGGCTGGCCTGCATCCAATCCACGGGAGGGATTTCCATGCCTGATGCGCGCCGCCAGGCCGAGGTGCCGTCAGGTCACGCCAAGGTGCTGTCGGGGACGGAGCGGGCCACCGACACACGCGAACTCTTCAGCCGGACGTCCACCAACCTGCGACGGCTTATGCCGTTCGACTCGGCCGTATGGGCGGCCACCGACCCGGAGACCGGCCTCATCACCGCGCCGATGCTGGTGGAGAACCTCGGCTCCAGCGAGAGCTGCGCCGAATACTGGGAAAGTGAACTCCTGGAGGAGAACGTCCTCCCGTTTCGGGACCTCGCCCGCGCTGCTGTCCCGGCGGCGGGCCTGCGCGCGGCCACCGGCGATCTGCCTCAACGCAGCGCGCGCTTCCGCCGGCTACTCGGGAGCCAGGGCGTGGATGACGAGCTACGGGCCGTACTGCGGGTCGGCGACCGGCCATGGGCTGTGGTGAGCCTGTTCCGCATGCGCGGCGGCGCCCCGTTCGGCCCGGCCGAGATCACGCTGCTCGCCGGTCTGTCCGGTCCGCTGGCCTCTCGGGTACGCCGGTTGGCCCGCCCTTCCGCCTCCGGCGGCGCAGGCGACGCACGCGCGCCCGGACTGGTGCTCTTCGATCCTTCCGGCGAGCCGATGTCGATCAATGAGGAGGCGCGGCAGCATATCGCGCAGCTCCCTGACGGTCCTTCCATCCCCTCACAATTGGGCCTGCGGCTGCCGATCTGGGTGGTTGCCACTGCGCTACAGGCGCGCGCGATCGCCCGTGGCCGCGACAGGGCAGGCGGTGCGAGAGTGCGCATCCCAACCGTTGACGGCCGCTGGTTGACCTGCCACGCCTCCTGTCTGAGCGGCCCGGCTGGGCAACCCGGTCCCGTGGCACTAGTCATCGAGCCGGCGGCCGCCGCCGACCGGGCAGTCCTCATCGCCGAGGCGTACGGCCTGACGACGCGCGAGCTGGAAATCACCCAGCTCATCACGCGCGGGTTGCCCACCACCGAGATCGCCTCGACGCTGTTCATCTCCCCGCACACCGTGCGCGACCATCTCAAGGCCGTCTTCGGCAAGGCGGAGGTCTCCAGTCGAGGCGAACTCGTCGCGCGATTGTTCACCGAGCACTACCGGCCCGGGTAAGTACCTTCGCCTGCGGTCATCGGATAGCAGGAGATCCCTGACCTTGCCTCCGCCATCCGGATGGCGGCCGGTTGGCTGGCTGCCATGGGCCTGCCTGTTCACACCGCGAACTGCCGCGGGCCTGCCGGCGACCGAACTGCCCCGCGCACCGGGCTGCAGCTGCCCGCTCTAACGCGGTGGCGCCCCCGCCACTTCGACGTCGTCGAAGAGCTCCAGCATCCGGCTCAGCACCCGCACACAGGCGGCAACCTCGCCGTCGGTGAGGCCGCCGCCGGTCCGCCGCAGCAGGGCGTGCTCGCGGGCGGCCGCGGCGGTGATGGCGGCAAGGCCGGCATCGGTGAGCCGGATCAGCGAGGAGCGTTGGTGCGCCGGGTTGGGGACAGCCTCGGTGAATCCGTGCGCGGCGGCATCGTTGACCATGCGCTGCACGAACTGTCGGCTCAGGGACTGGGCCTGGCTCATCTGCGGGACGGTCATAGGCCCGTGCTCGCGCAGCAGGTCGAGTACGGCGCGCACCCCGACCGAGAGGTCCTGTCCAGGGGCGTCCTGCTCGATCTTGCGCTGGACGCGCCGGTAGAGCGGCCCGACGAGTCCGAACACCTCCATCAGTCGCTCGGGCAGTTCGTCGGGAGAAAGCGGTCGGCCGGTCTGGGTCTCGTTCACGCCACCATCATGACACCTTAGTTGTCATGATCCCAAGAATGTGACACCTTGGTTGTCATGACTGAGAATGCGACCGCCCCCCGCCCCCGGCCCTCCGAAGACTTGGACGCCGCCGGACCCCTGGATCCCCTGGATGCATTGGAGGCTCCCTCCACCTTCGACACCGCCGAGACGTTCGAGTCCGCGGATGGCCCGCTCGCCTACCGCGATGCCGGCCCCCGCGGCGCGCGCCCCCTGGTGCTGCTCCACACAGGCTTCACGGACCGCACCCAATTCGACGTCCTCGTCCCTGAACTAGCCCGGCGCCACCGGGTCATCGCCCCCGACGCCCGCGGCCACGGCGCCTCCGCCAACGGGACCCAGCCGTTCCGTCAGACCGATGACCTCGCCGCACTCCTGCGCCACCTCGACCTCGCCGGACCGGCGATCCTGGTCGGCATATCGATGGGCGCACTGATCGCCGTCGACACCGCGCTGGAGCACCCCGAACTGGTCCGCGCGCTGGTCGTCAGCGGCCGGGGCATCGGCGAACCAGACCTCACGGACCCGTGGGCCTCCGCGGTCGAAGAAGCACAGAAGAACGCCCTCGCCGCCGGCGACATCCCTGCCTGGCTCGACGCCTTCGCGCAGGGTGTGGCCGGCCCGAGCCGCACACTCGCCGATGTCGACCCTGAGATCGTGCGACACGTGCGGGAGATGGCGCTGCACACGCTGATGAAGCACAGCCCGAACGAGAGGGACCTCAGCATCCCGGTGGCCGACGTACCGGAGCGCGCGAAGAGCGAGATCACCGTCCCGGTCCTTGCCGTCAACGGCGCCCTAGACGCACCTGGCATGCTCGCAACCGCCGACGCCCTGATCCGCGCCGTCCCGAACGGCCGCACCGTCACCCTTGACGGCGTAGCCCACTACACGACCATGGAAGCCCCGGAAGCCTTCACCCGCGCCCTGGAGGAATTCCTGCACGAGCTCTGACAAATCAGTCGTGCTCACCGGGTGGAACGGGCTGCCGCCGCCCGGGTCTGGCGGGCCTTCGCCCAAATGCTGCGCTTCAGCGACCAGCACCACGTCCCCCAGCCCGTGCACCCCGATGCCGCGCTCGCCGAGAACTTCGCGGTGACCATGGAGCTACGCCCCTGGTGACCACTCACGGTGACGTCAGGATTGCCCTTACTCAGTCCAATTGTGGAAGCGCGCGCGCTTGGGACCGCATGCGCCGTCGGCGAGGGCCTTGTCGTAAGCCCGCTGCACGGCGGCGTCGGTTTCGCCCTTCGGTGCATTCATGGGGATGTAGGCCCCGGAGTAGACGACGCACGACGAGTTGTGGACCGGCCACAGCGCCCACGACCCGAATGCGACAACGGCGGCCATCACTGCGAGCACGGCTGTGACTCGGCGGCGCGGCGTGGAGAAAGAACGGGATATCACCAGCGGATGCTACGGAACGGCGCACAAACAGCGGACGACCGGGGTCTTGTGCCGGTAGATGATGGCACCTTCGGCGAACACACATGGTGACACCACGACTGACCTCACCGAGGAGTACGCGGCACCTCAACATGTGGGCCTACCAGCCCCAAGGCCGGTCCCCGTCGACCGAGCTGGTCCACGTGCCCTTTCGCCTGCCGGCGCACATCAATATGGCCAAGGTGTCGCACCTTCCGCGGGCGGAGCTGGACAAGCCGAGGCGGGCCGAGGTCGGCCGTCTCCGGGACAACGTCGCCTCTGTGACTCTGCTTTCCGGAGCCACTTCGCCCCCGACCGACAGCATGGTGGTGATGTCCGCTTGGGCGCATCGACAGCTGTTGAACTGGACGAGGCCTCTGGCGAGTGGACGCCGGTCGGCAGCGCCGAGAGTGCCGCCGGGGCCGTCGACTACCTCAACGTTCTGCTCAGCTGAAGCTCCAGCCGGTCGGCCGACGCGCGGAGTGCTGCAGGGTGTCGGCCGGGCCGGGGACGTGGGCGGAAACTGTCGGGTATGGATGTGCTGATCCTAGAGCTGTACGGGCTGAAGCCGATGGAGTTCACGGCGGCTCGGGAGGAGTACGTGGCTCATGCCTGCAAGGCCGGCGCCAAGCAGCCCGCTGCCGCGATCGGAGTATTGCGCAAGCCGGCCGACGCAGCGTGGACGGCTGGCCTGTTGGCACGCCAGCGCCCGAAGGAGGCGCAAGGCCTCGTCCAGCTCGGTGAGGCGCTGCGTGTCGCGCACCGGACGCTGGACGGAGACGAGTTGCTGAAACTGTCACATGATCAGCATGTGGTGATCGGCGAGCTCGCGGGTACGGCCCGCGCTTTGGCCGCCGAGGCCGGACCGATGGTGAGTGAGCCCGAATTGCATGAGGTCGAGCAGATCCTCCACCCGGTCCTCGCCGATGCCGATGCCGACGTCGCCGCGAAGCCGAAGGCAGAGCGGAAGCCACGCGCGCTGAGGCGGAGTCGAAGGCTGACGTGTCGGCGCTGGCTGCGCCTCTTCCGGAACAGCGCGGAGAGCAGCCAAGGGTCGCCAAGGAGAGCAGCCCGCGTCGACGACCTGAGGGGGTAGGCGAACCGGCTCCCTTCGCTCAGTCGCGTCTCGCTCGCGACGAGGTAGCAACCCCAGAGCGCCTAGTGGAAGGTCTACCGACGCTCACAGATGGCGTCTACCGCAAGCAACTGGCCGAGCTTCTGATGGAGCAGATGTAGCGACACCCCGGCACGCGTCTTCTAACCCGGTTTTGAAGACGCGTGCCGCAGCGTGCTCGGGGTCACGGCCCTGTGAGGATCTGCCCGTTCACAGCGAACTCAGTCGTCGTCTCAATCAATCCTGTTGCCCAGCTGCGAAAGACAAGTCGCAGGTGCGCCAGGAGCTGCGTCGTGGGTGTGCTGAAGCGGGGGGTCAGCCATGGGCAGCCCGGGGATCGTGGCCGTAGTGATGTTTCTTCGGAATAGAGCTCGCTCAGGGGCGGGTCCGCGTGGCCACGACGGTGTTCTGTAGGGTCGGCTGCCTCACTGATCATGGGGGTAGTCGATGTTCCTTTCCACGGTGCGTGGTGCGGCGGTGCTCGTCGGCATAGCGGCATTCACCGTCTCCTGCAGCGCGAACCCAGCGTCCGCGCCGGTCGCTGATGTGTCCGCCTCGTCTGCGGCGTCGGCGTCGCCTCAGGGGACCTCGAGTACGGCGCCCACTGCTTCCCGTAGCGGGTCCACCTCCAGCGCGCTGCCCGCAGAGAGGGTCTCAGATGCACTCGCGGGGCTCCAGGCCACGCTGAAGGACTCGTGCACGCCGGGCGACTGTGCCTATTTCCTCGGGCGGGTCTACGACGAACTTCATCGCTTGGACCGCGCGATGAAGGCGGACCCGAAGGGCCCAGGAAACTTCCCCGAGCCGATCTCTCTGATTGCCAAGCTCGACACGGCACTCGATGGCGACCATGCCTTCGACAACCTGAAAAGGCACCAGACCCTGTTGGTCGGCACCCGGGACAAGATCAACGTCTGGATGAAGGCCCACCCTGACGACTATCGCTGACGGCCGTGAGTAGGAGGCGCTCTAGCTCGAGCCAGGCTGCCAAGCCAATGTGCCTCCGGCCTTCGCACACCAGCCCCCGCCCGCTCCGAGCACAGCCCAGCCAGAATTTTCGTCCGCGCCTGTCTCAACGTAGTCAGTCCGCCCACGTCAGGGGCTTGCCGTCGAGACAGGACAGGTGCTTGAGGTGGTGAGGGTGACCGCTTCAGTTGGCGGGCGGGCGTGGCTGATCGAGGTTGATGGCAGCAATGGAGCTCGCAAGCAGGGGTCACCTTCGACATGAAGGACGGGCACGGCAAGGCCACCGTCTCCTTCACCCAGCTCGAACCCGGCACCTACGAGGTCCGGCTCAGCGGCCGCACCGCGAAGACCGGAGGCTACTGGTTCGGCACCACGGAAGACGTCGTCAACGAATCCGGCTACTGGTCCAAGGTCGAACTCCACCCCACCCGCGTAACCGTCACCATCCCCGGATAGCGACCGCCCCATGGGCTGAACACCTGAGTGGCGGGGTTGGCCACACTGGCCAACCCCGGCACTCAGTCACAGCTCCAGCACGCCGCCCCCTCCCGGAATCGACTTCGGGAGGGGCCTTGCTCGTGTAGGTGGTTAGGACGGCAGGAAGTTCTTCTGCCACTGGAGCGAGTTCATGCTGAGTGCGGCGTCGGCGAGGGCTTTCGCGGAGGGGGTCTTGAGGGAGGCGAGGCTGGTGTCGATCCAGTTCTGGGTGAGGCTGTAGCCCTGCTCCCGGTACTCGACGGCCTGGACCAGGCATTCGAGCTTGTCGGCGTCGCGGGCGACGATCGACTCCGGGGATTCGCCGGCTTCGTACTCGTCGACGGCGCCCTGCACCCCGGCGCGGACGGCCGGGTGGGCGTTGGCGACCTGGTCGGCGGTCACCTCGCCGTTCGGGGCAGCCCGGATGTACTTGCGGCCGATGTGGGGGATGTCCCCGATCCGGGTCTCCTGCGAGTCGTGAAAGAGGCACATCAGGGCGACCCGGGCCGGGTCGACGCCTTCCATCATCGCGAGTACCGAGCCGATCACCCCGACGCGGAAGGAGTGCTCCGCCACGGACTCCGGTTGCTTGTTGCCGGTGAACCACCAGCCGGTCCGTGCGACGCGCTTGAGCACGCCCATCTCGGAGATGAAGCTCGCGGTACCCCTGGTGATGTCGTCGGCCATGCGGTCCTCCGGTGTCAGCGGTTGTGATCGAAAACGTAGTGGACGTGGGCGAGCTCGCGCCGCGACCTCCCCGACAATGCCGCCCCGTCCAGGAGTTGGCCGGCCTGCTCGCGCAGCGGCCAGGCGAGCGGTCCGGCGGCCTGAGCCAGCCACGGGAACGCGGTCAGCAGCGCCCACAGCGAGTGCGCGTACAAGTCCACGTAGCCGGGCGCCAGGTGCGGGCCGCGGGCCAGGCCCCGCAGCAGGGTCACCGGGTCCCACCCGGACAAGTCCCGGTCCCGCATGAACGCGTCGTCCGGCTGCGGCAACGCCAACGCCCCAGCCACAGCGCCCAGTAGTTCGGGTTCGCGGCCTCCGCGGTGTCGTCGTCGGCCAGGGCGCGGTCGATGAAGTCCAGCAGCGGCTGCGGATCTCCGAGGCGGGCGAGCGCGGTGGCGGTGGAGCGGGCCTCCGCCCAGTGCGGCGACCAGCCCCGCTGGGCCAGCACGTCCCGGCGCCGGTGAAGGGTGTGCGCGGTCCACGCGGCTGCGTCCGGGCCCCGGTCATACGAGGCGAGGTAGAGCGCCTGACGGTGCAGCAGCACCCCGCCGTCGCCCTGCCGGGCAGCCGCCTCGGTCGTGCCGCGCAGGTGGTCGAAGAACACCGTCCGGTCCGCGGCCGCCAGCTGCGGTCCGGCGGCGACCGGACCGCGCCGGGGACGGGTCAGGCGTCTGGCAAGGGCCGGTGGGACGGTGCCGTTCAGCGCCCAGGCCAGCATGTGCGCGGTGTCCCGGGTGTGCACCCACCCGGCCAGCGGGTGTGGTTCGCCGGCCTCGCCGTCCAGCCCAGCCGCGATGATCCGGTCGGCGTCCATTGCCGCGTCCAGCCACGGAACCAGCGCCACGTTCCCACCGAGGGCCGGCAGCCTTCTGCGCAGCTCCAGCAGAGCCCCGGCCCGCATGTTCGCCAACGGGCGGCGCCCCGACTCCCAGCCCTGCAGCGTCTCCACGTCCACGCCCAGGGCCTCCGCCAAGGCCGTCTGCGTGCGCGGCATCGACTCGCGGACCAGGCGCAGCACGAACCCGCTCACCACACCTGCTGATGTTCGCTTGGGCCTGCCCATACCGGCCTGCTCCCCGGTCGCCCTGCGCGCCGAAACCCGTACTCACAGTCAGTCCTACCGCATCTTTCCCGCGCCTACGGTCGAGATGCGGCCAACGTCCGACGAACGAGACCGTGCCGCCCGAGACCCCCGACCCGGCGAGGCACCGATGAGCAGCACGCACCTGGTCCTCCACGACCCCGAAGGACCCCTCGAAGCGGAACTCCCCCTAGACCGGGAGCTCCACAAGGGTCTGGTCAAAGCTGTGCTGGGATGGACCGGCCAGCCCAACCTGCCACCCGCGGACCTCCACCAGATCGCGCTGCTCCTCACCGGCGCCGCCCGCGCCGTCGCCGCCGACGTCCGCCGCACCGCTCTCCTGTTGCCCGACGACCACGCCGCCCGCGCCCTCGCCGACCTCGTCCTCGAGAAAGCCGACCGGCACCTGTCCGCCCCACTCGTGGGCACCGCGCGCTGCGCCCAGGGCCACGCCCGGCTCGTACGCGCCCTGTACGAGCGTCTGGACCGCCTCGCAGGCGTCGAAGCCCAGGCCGTCCCGGCCCCCTGAAACCACCGCGCACCCGGATGGGACCGATCTCCCGGGTGCGCGGCGCACGGTGCACGGCACCACACCCGTCCCAATCCGGGCCGGGCGAGCACCACTCGACATCGAGAGCGGAGACCACCGTGAGTACCGCCACCATCGAACTGAGCCGCTTCCTCACCATCACCGGCCACCGCCTGGCCGCAGGCCAGAACACCCCGCAGACGTTCTCCCCGGCCGTGGACGCGGCCTGGCACGACCTGCTCGGCACCCCGCAGCTCGACACCCTGTGCCTGGAGACCGCCGGTCAGCCGATCCGGCACCTCGCGAACAACGGCTACGGCCCGATCGCCTGGGTCACGGACTACGAGCGCGCCTACGGCCCGCTGCCGGAGATCTGGTTCACCGATGCCGACGGCAACCTCGACCCGGGCCTTCTGGCCCGCTACCGGTCCACCGGCACCGTGGTCGCCGAGTGGGACTGCTCCCCGATAGGCGGCGGAGACGACAACGCACCGGACACCGACCTCACATGACCCGAGCCCGCACCACACCAGCGCCCCGGCGGCCGACCGCCGGGGCGCTGCGCCTCGTCGAAGCCGTCACCATCCGGCCGACGAGCGTCGACGTCAGCGCGTACGTGGAGCAGATGACCGCCCACTGCCCCTACCTGGAGCCCTCCCTCCAGCGGGGCCTGACCTACTGGACCGTCTACCAGGCCGCCGGCGACGCCGAGGCGGTGGAGGAGGAGCTTTTCCACACCGGGGTCCAGGCGGCGGAGTGGCTGCGGCCTTTGATGAACCGGCCGCACGGCCTCCTGCGGTGCGAGAACATCGTGCTGCTCGGCGAAGTCCCCGGCGCCCGGCACCGCGACCTGATGGCCTGGCCGCACTGGGTCCTCAAAACCATCTACGCCCCGGTAGGGATCATGATCGGCAAGTTCCACGCCAGCGAAGAGGAGCTCACCGGCTCGGGGGCCAGAATCCCGGACGCCCCTGCCTCGTTCCTCCCGGTGCGGGCCGCCGTAGACGCGGAAGGTGGCGGCTGATCAGGCATGATGACGGACGCAGAGTGGCTTCAACACTGGTTGCAATGGTCTCCAGCTCTCTCCGGGGAGACCCTGGAGCGGCTCATGGAGCACCTGACTGAGGGGGAGGTGGGGTGGCCACCGGGCCTGCGTCGAGATGGTCGATCATGGCTTCGACGCCTGGTCCGCTCTCCAACGACGGTGATGGTGGCGGCGGGGTGCGTGCCGCAGGGGTCGCGAGAGATTCCTGAGGGGTGCAGGGCGTCGGATGTGCGGATACCTGCTTCATGCGTAACTGTTGAAGTATGGCTACTTTTGTCGGAATCCATGGGATCGGGCAGCAGTACCGGGGCAAGTACTCCCTCTCGGAGGCGTGGCACAGTGCGCTGCGGGATGGGTTGGCAGCGGCAGGCTATGAGGACGAGGCCGAGAAAGTTTCGGCTGCCGACGTCCGGGTGATGTTCTTCGGGGGAGCGTTCCGGCCGGACGGCGCCATGGCGGACGATGATCCGCCTTATTCGCCCGAAGACATCAAGCCAGGTCCGGAGACTGATCTTCTCCGCACGTTGTACGAGGCGGCAATGGAGCAGGACGCAACCCTCGGGCCGGGAGCGGGAGCAATGTCAGCCGGCGGTGCTTCCGTCAAGGCGATGCTCCTGCAGCTGCTGCGCACGCCTATCTTCAGCGGCATCGTCCAACGGGCCTTCATTGGGAATCTGAAGCAAGTGACCCGCTTCCTGGCCGACGAGTCGTTCAAGGAGCAAGTATTCTCCTGCGTGGACACAGGTGTCGACGAGAACACGCGCGTCGTGATCGGTCACTCTCTGGGCTCGATCGTCGCCTACGAGTACATGTGCCGGTTCCAGCCGGCATCGGTGAGGCTGCTTCTGACCCTGGGGTCACCGCTCGGCATACCCCGGCTCGTCTTCGATCGCTTGACCCCTCAGCCGGTGAACGGCAAGGGGGCGTGGGCGGGAACGGTGCCGACGTGGGTGAATGTGGCTGCTCCCAATGACACTGTCGCGCTCTGCCAACAGCTGGCTGGGCTGTTCCCCGGACCGCAGTCCCAAACCGTCGACGATCGGTCGGTTGACAACGGGCGCGACGCTCACTCCATCGAGCGCTACCTCAACGCCCGCCAGACGGGAAGTGCTCTCCATGAGGCATTCACCTGAGACAGAACCTCCTCCTCCTTGTCTGGTGGCCATTGGCACGGCGACTTATAAGGACGATTTCGAGGATCTTCCGAAGGTGCCTTGGGCGCTGCGCACGGTCGTTGAGGCGTTGCGCCCCCTCGGGTACGTCACCGGCGACGGGCAGCTCGGGTACGACGTTGACCTGTTCCGCGGCGAACTGTGCGACAAACTGCGGCTCGCCGCAAAGGCGCACCAGGTCGTCATCATCTATTACACCGGGCACGGAACGGCACCGGACCGAGACGCCTACTACCTGGTCCTTCGCAACACCGAAGCCGGGGCTTTCGAGACTGCGGTGACTGCAACAGAGATTCCCAGGCTGGTCACCCGGCGCGAGGGGAAGGAGTTGCTTCCCGACCAGCCCAAGGTCCTACTGATTCTCGACTGCTGCTTCTCCGGAACGGGTGCCAAGGAGATCATGGCTCAGACCTTGCGGGGCGTCGGCAGCGAGAATCTCTGGGTGTTGGCCAGTGCCTCGGAGCTGGAGTTCGCCCAGCAGGGCCTATTCGCCCAATGGTTCGCCGAGGCGTTGAAAGAGCCTCCGCCGCTGGGCCCGTCCGCTCAATGGCTTCCCATCAACCTAGTCGCTGACGCGATCAATCGCGCGCACCCCCAGGCGTCCCAGGAGGTGCATTACCTGCCCCCGGCCACAGGCGACACGGTCACGCCGCCATTTCTACCGAATCCTGTCTACCAGGAGGGCGTTGCCGGCTTGACCACCGCTGAACAGCATTGGCTCTCTCGGCTGCGCGGTACTCCGGACGCGTCGATGACCGGGTTCTATTTGACCGGCAGAACCGGCCGGGTGCAGGCAGCCCTTGATCTTGTGACTTGGATTACGCGCAGCTCCGGAGGGCGAGGTCTGGCCGTCGTCACGGGCCGCGTGGGGACTGGTAAGTCAGCGCTCTTGTCGCTGCCGGTTCTTCTTTGTCGGCCGGGAGGTCGTTCACTCATCGAGGGTGCCAGCCCTGATCTCCTGATCACGCGAACCGCCGAGGTCCTCCCTGAGGGGACACCGCTTGTAGCGGTTCATGCGCGAGGGCTGAACGGTGATCAGGTCGCCCGTGCCGTTGCTGTCTCATTGGGGCGCAAGGTCGAAACGGTCAGCACCCTGCTCGAGGACCTGGACGCGCACCCCCAGCCCGCTGTCACCACGGTCATCGTGGACGCTGTCGACGAGGCGGCCCGCCCATCTGCCCTGAGCGAAAGCCTGCTGCGACCCCTTGCCCGCAGGTTGCAGATCGTCGTTGGCTGCCGGACCAACAAGCGGACCCTGGTGGGTTCCGCCGACCTGCACATCGACTTGGACTCTGCCCGATACGAGGACCCGGAAGCACTCACCGCCTACGTCCGCGAACTGCTCACGGCCTCTCGCGAGAGTGGCATCAGCACTCCATACCCGGATGACGACTCGACAACGTCCGTGGCGGAAGAGATTGCTAACCGCGCTACGGAGGCCACTGGTGACGGATCGGTGACGCAGTCCTTTCTGACTGCCCAATTGATGGCAAGGACGATCCGAAGCCGGCCCCACCGCGTGGAGACCGCCGACGCCGCGTGGAAACAGTTGTTGCCGACGGATCTGGGTCAGGCGTTCGACGAGGATTTGGAGAGCCTGGGGGCACGGGCATCGGGAGCTCGTCCTCTCCTGGAAGCGCTGGCATGGGCTCGTGGTCCAGGACTGCCGTGGGAAGGGGTATGGGCCCCTGTTGCGCAAGCCCTTGCCGATCGACAAGCCACAGGTCCTGAGGTAGAGCGCCCTGCGATCAGCGACGCCGGGGTGTCCTGGCTGCTCAAGAATGCGGGAGCCTACATCGTCGAAGACCTGATATCCGAGAACAAGTCGGTGTTCCGGCTCTTCCACCGCACGCTGGTTACCCATCTTCGAGACGAACCGGAGAGTACGCTTTCAGCACCTGCCTCACGGGCGCATGGCCACGACTCAGCGATCGAACAAGCCATCACGGCGGCCCTGGTGGGCACCGTCCCGCATAATCCCGATGGAAGAAGAGACTGGCTTTCGGCCCACGGTTATGTGCGTACCTACCTCGCCCAGCACGCGGCAGCGGCAGGGCCGGACACACTCGCCGAACTGGTGGCGGACCGCGACTTCCTAGCCATCGCGGACCCGGTCACGCTGACGCCGGTACTGACCGACCCGGCCGCACTCGCCAAGGTGCCCTCGCTGGCAAGCCGCGAACGAATCTATCGGCGGGCCCGCCCCCTGCTCACGCCCAATCCGGGCGCCAACGCCGCGTACCTGGAGGAAGCGGCCAGCGCTCTCGGGCTCGAGCGCAGCATTCCAGAAGACCGCGCGATTCAGCCCTGGTACAGCACGCTTCTGGCATCGATCCGCCACGACGAGAGCAAGTGGGCCTTGACTGGGCACACCGGCAAGGTCAATGCCGTGGCGTTCGGTACGAGGGCTACCGGCTATCTCCTCCTCGCCGCAGCAGGCGAAGACGGAACCGTCCGCCTGTGGAACCCGTTGACCAACGCGCGGTACAGGCCCAAGCATCCTTTCAGAAGACACAAGGGCAGCGTCGCCACCGTCGCCTTCGGCACAACGAAGAAAGGCACGCTCCTGGTGGCGTCCGCCGGTCTGAACTATATCCATGTGTGGAAGCCGAACGCTGTCACCCAGATCCAGCGCATACCAGCACACGCGGGATGGATCAACTCGGTAGCCTTCGGTACCACCCGCAGCGGCCGAATTGTGCTGGTCTCAGCCGGCGACGACGGCACCGTCCAACTCTGGAACCCGCTGACTGGGAAACCCCTTCACGATGCATTCATCGGTCACGCAGGACCAGTGAACGGCGTCGCAACCTGCATATTCCACGGGGAACTCATGCTGGCGTCGGCAGGAGCCGACGGCACGGTGCGTCTTTGGAACCCTAATACCGGAGAGGAACTCCGCAGCCAGGCTGCGAGTCATTCGGGTGCGGTGAACGCCTTGGCGTTCCTCGTCTACGACGATCGCCTTCTCCTTGCCGCAGGAGGCGATGAGGGAGCGGTCCACGTCGAGGACGCCATGACGGGTCAACAGTTTTGCGATCCGGTCAGTGACCACCATGGGGCCGTCCAGTCGCTTGCTCTCGACGCCTCCGGCGACGGTCAGCTCCGTCTCTACGTCGCGGACTCCCACCCATCAGGCAAGGTGCATGTGTGGCTTCTCCCCAGCGGTGTCCCCGCGCGCCCTGCGCTGTCGGGCCATAGTCAAGTTGTGCGTTCGGTAGCCGCAACGGTCGGATACGACGGACGGACGCTTCTAGCATCCGGGAGCGAGGACTCAACCGTACGGGTATGGGACCCATTGGAGGCCGAGCCTGCAGAGCCCGCTGCGCCGCACCACACGCACGCGCTCAGCATTGCGCTGGGACCAAACCGAGCGGGCGGCGGCTCGAGGATGGCGTTCGGCAGCGACGACGGAAGCGTGAGGCTGTGGGATGGGAGCGGTGAGCCCATACTGCTGAGCAGCCGTGACCGCGGCGTCCGGACCGTGGCATTCGACTCTGACCCCACCCGGCCGAATGTTCTGGCCGCAAGCGCCGCCGATGGCGAGGTCGAGTTGTGGCAGCCCGACCGGAAGGAATACATCGCCTCGGTGTCAACAGGAGCCGGCAGCCTCATCACTGCTGTCGCGTTCGGGCCCACGGTCGAGAATCAGGTCATGTTCGCCCTCGGGGACGACGAGGGGCGAGTATGGCTCTCTGACCTCGACAACGGCGCGACGCAGGAGCTGTATCGCCATCAGGGAGGCGTGCGAACCCTGACGTTTGCCGTAAATGCGGACGGACACCATCTGCTCGCCTCAGGAGGGCAAGAGGGTTCGATTCGACTGTGGGACTGTCATACACGGCTGCCTGTTGCGAGTCCCCTGAACAATCAGCCGCTGCCCGGGGTTGCTTTCTGCTTCGCAGCCTTCGGCAGCCAGACCCTCATCGCCGCAGGCGACGATCAGGGCTTCGTACGGGTTCTGGACCCTGTGACGGGCAACCAGCTCAGCGCACCTCAGAGAGGACGGCGCGGCCCGATTGATGCGCTTACTCTGTCCAAGACGGCGGACGGTCACCTGCTGGTTTTTGCATCATCCGCAGCCTGGGTGCATGTGTGGGACGCCACCGCAGAGACACCGCCCACGTCCCTGCGCCGTCGATCCAATATTCGAGCCCTCGCGGCCGACGGTAGGATATTGGCCCTCGCCGACGGAGAAGGCGTGTGCGTCCTCGCCTTGCACTGATGATCATCGACCAGCTGCGATAGGGTCGGCGACCTTCACACGGCGATCCGCCATGATGCCAGTACTGGCAAGTCGCTGCGGGCGCTAATGCGGAAGTGCGGCGTCGGCTTCGAGACCGTGCCCCGAGCCGCGGACGAGGTTGGGCCCGTGGGCCGCGACCAACGGCGCACTGCCCAATCACTGCAACCATCCGGAGCGACGAACTCCACAGGCCAGGTGACTGGATTCCCTCGGGCCGCGCGGTCGGTCAGGGGGTGCGGCTGGCCACTTCACGCGGACCTCGTCCGAGCCGCCGAACCAGGGGTAGGGGCGGCCGAAGGAGCGCTGGGCGAGCTCCTCGATCTGGTTGACGGCGCCGTCGGTCGAGGTGTTCACGACCTCGCCCCACACCTGGAGGGAGCGGGTCGGCGTCGCGGGGTCGGAGACAGTCACGGCGACCCGCGGATCGCGCCGGATGTCGCAGTCCTCAGGTGGGTTTCCACACTGTCGGTGATGGAGCGCGACCAGAGGCGCGACCTCGACCGGGAACTCGTAGGACACCATGTAGAGAGACCTGGCCGCGCGGAGCGGGGGCGGCCAAGCCTCCCGCCCTCGGTCCCCAGCCGAGGCGGGCAAGCCTGTCTGCTCCGGCATGAAGGGCGGTTGGCGCCGTCCGTAGTCTTGGCGGCCTGGGTACGCGTGGGGGAAGGATTGGAGGAGGGATCAGGGGACAGGTGGGGGGAAGTGTCCGGGGAACTATGGGGGAAGGTACATCGGCGGTACGTGCGCGTTGTGCCTGGTTAGACCCACTTTTCCGGCTGATGAGTGCTCGGACTTTCTTTATGGGGGTGTGGGTGGTTGAGGGTCGGGGCGTGCGGGGCTGGTGTGCTGGCGCTGGCTATTGAATGGATGCGCGATCTGGGGTAGGGCCGGTTTTGCTGGAGGAGCTGCGGTTCCTTGAATGGGCCTGGGGTTCGGGGTCTTGATGGGTGGGCCGTTGGGGGTTGCGCCGCTCGGTGCGTGGTCCAGCACGGTGCCGCCATGCGGAAATCCCGCAGCACTCCGGAAGGACACCACCGTCGTGACCACGCTCCCGAACGACTCCCAGCCGCAGCAGCCGTCCACACGGCGCCGGTTCGCCCCGCTGCTCCTGGTCCTGGGCTACCTCGCCTTGGCGCTGGCCGTCACGTACGCGGTGCCGGCCCTGGGCGACTCCATCCAGACCGGGCTTGCCGCCGTCACGGTTGCCGCGAGCCTGCGCCCCGTCCGCGTGGTCGTCGTCCAGGACGGTGGCCCGGCCGGTGTCGGCCCCGCCTAGGCGCGGGCGCCGCCGGTGCCTAGGACCCGAGGCTGCGGCGGCACGGCGGCTTCTGACGCCGTTTCCCCGGCCGCGGGTACCGCCGGGGCCGGGGCGGCGAGTTCGGCCGCCAGACGGCCACGGCGCACCGGCCCGTCCGGAACGGGGGCTTGGCGGGGTCCGGTGCCCAGAGGGCGGCGCTGATCATCCACCCGCAAAGGTTTCCGCAGGTCAGGCTGTAGGTACAGTGCGGCCACAGGAACGCAGAGTCCCACCGCTCTGCGTCGTTGGGTGGAGGGCCGCCGGCCAGCGCCTCGGGAGGCCCCCCGCTGCGTGAGCAGCTGCCGGGACGAGCTAGGTTCGTGCGCAGTCCGCGCCCACATGGGTGAGGGGGCCAGGGCCGGTGCCCAGAGCGCTCTGGGGCAGTACGACCGGGCCGCCCCCGGCCCCGGTATTCCGACGGAAAACCGGGGCCGACGGACTAGAAGATCCAGCCGCACCCGCGATGGCTGGACGTCCTCGCCGCACCGCCCTGACCTGCGATGGGGAGGAAACCGGTGAGGTCACCGACGCTGGGAAACGTAGGGAAGTACCCCGGCGGCAAGGCTTGTCCGTGGGCTGAACGAGGGGTGGGAAAGTGGAGAAGAAGACCTGGTACGCAGTGGAGCCCCGCAAGAAGCTCCATCCCGTGCTGCGCCTGCTGGGCAACCTGGCGCTCTGTGCGGCCCAGCTCTTCTTCATAGTCGCCGTGGTCACGCACTTCGATACCGCGTGGGGGTGGCTTGTTGTCCCGCTCGGGCTCTGGGCCTTGGTGGGCGATGGCCGGGGCGTGGCGTTGGCGGTGCAAGACCTTCGGCGGCGCGACGACGCCCCGGCCCTGGAGTGACGAAGTCCGCTGCCTGACCGCCTCGGCCGCCCCCGTAGAGGGAGGACCCGGCCCGGCCACCGCTGCTCCTGGCGCTCGGCGCCATCGCCGTGTTTGTTCTCACGCCGGGCCAGGCCGGTGACGCACCCGCATTCGTGCAGGTCATGACCTGCTTACGCGTGCCCCGGCGGACCGGCCGTCCCAGAATCACCCCGGACGTGGTCCTGGCGGACAAGACACCCCACGCGGATAAGCGTCAAGCCGCCGTCGCTCTGAGTCCGGCTGAGGCCAGCGGGAACGCGACTGCTTCGTCGTAGATGTGACCGTTCTGAAGGCAGTGGAACAACATGCCCATGAACCGATTGAAGAGGTTCCGCTGTGCTGCGACGTGGCGGTCGCCGGCCGCTCGTCGGCGGTCGTAGTGGGCTCTGGCGCCTGGTGACCTGGTCAGAGAGTTGAAGGCCCAGGCGTAGCCGACGGCGGCCAGTCTCTGGTTCTTGACCTTCCGGTTCATGACCTTGCAGCTCTTGCCGCTGGCTCTGGTGACGGGGGCACTGCCGGAGTAGGCCTTGAGGGATCCGGCAGTGGCAAACCGGGTGCGGTCGTCGCCGATCGCCGCCAGGACCCGGGCGCCGGTCAGTGCAGCGAGCCCCGGAAAGCTGCGGATGACCGCTGCGTCCGGATGCTCCTCGAAGGCCCGGGTGACGGCCTCTTCGAGCTGGGCGGCGTTGTCGCACGCGGTGTTCAGCTGCCTGAGCAGAGCGGAGTCTGATGGCCGAGAGCCGCTTCGACCTGCGGGAGTTGGTGGAGGTAGTCGCGCTTGAAGACCTCGTAAAGTCGTTCGGCTTCGGCCTGGATGCCGCGGACGCGGCCGGCCTGCTTGAGCAGCGATTGCAGGCGTCGCCGAGTCAGCTTCGCAGCCGATGTAGGGGTCGGCGCTGCGGCCAGGATGCTGCGGGCTTCCCTCGAGCACAGGCCTTGCTTGTGTTGGGCGAAGGCGTTGAGGATCGCCGGATAGAACTCTCTGAGCTGGGAGCGAAGCTTGTTGTGGGCCTGGCCACGGGCCCAGACGGCGTCCTGCTGGGCCCGGGCGAGCACGGCGATGGCCTGGACGAGCTCGGAGTCCGCCGGAAGCGACCGGTGGGCGGCCATGTCGGTTCGCAGGATGTTGGCCAGGGCCGCGGCGTCGACGGCGTCCGACTTCTTGCGAGCGACGGAATGTCGATCCCGGTAGCGGGCGACCGCCAACGGATTGATCGCGAAGACCGGTCGACCGGTGGCCCGCAGACACGCGACAAGCAATCCGCGTGATGTCTCGATCACCACCGGAATCGGGGTGTCCTCGTTGTCACCGTGCTCGGCTAGTACAGCCATGAGCTGGGCAAACCCTGCGGCATCGTCGCTGATCCGCACCTTGGCGAGCTGCTGCCCACCCGGATCGACCACCGCGATGTCGTGGTGATCTTCGGCCCAGTCCACCCCACAGAACACTGGCGTCGGTAACCCGGCGATCTCCATCCGCCCTCCTTCGTGACGAGTCTCTTCCCAGGTCAGAGCCTGTGCAGGGTGCGCGTGCTCCCTAATGGAAGTGCTCAAGGCACGTCATCCCACCAGCCGTTCGCAACCCCAGCGAGTCACGCGGCCCTCGGTCCGTGTCAGAGCTGAAAGCTCAAGGCAGAGCTGAGAGGTGATCCGCGCAACCGGCTCGGACTACGAACAACCAAGCGCCCGAGAACCGTCAGCGGGCTGCCCCGCAGAAACAGGACCTCTTCGAGGCTCATGCCGAACGAACCGCACCTGGTTCCGAACGCTCCTGCCCGGAGTGTTGGGCGCGAGCCGGCCTCGTCTTGTCAACAGAGCTCGAGGCCCGGGCATACTGAAAGGCTCGACTCGCGTCCACGAGGGCCAACACCCGCTGGCCTTCGCCTCCCATTAGGCCTACTCGTCTCGGGCGATCCGGCGTCATCTGCGGCGCCGCGGAATCCGGGCGGTGATCCCGCAGCCGGCCGACCAGGCCGCCAATCGCAAGCGGCTCGGTCGCCTCGGCGGCCGCCCGCCTGCCCTCGACCGCGAGGCCTACAAACAGCGGAACGCCGTCGAACGCTGCATCAACAAGCTCAAGCAATGGCGCGGCCTGGCCACTCGCTACGACAAGACCGCCACCGTCTACCTCGCAGCACTCCACCTCGCCGCCATCTTCATCTCGTCAGCCAGGTGATCCGAAGACACGGCCTAACTGCAATCCCACATGAACCGGCCTTCGAGATGGTCGGAGCTGAGGAAGAGGAAGCCGCTTCCGTAGCCGAAGTTGAGGAAGAACGGGTCCTCCTCCATCTCGCCCCGGTCCTCGAACTGGCAGAGGAACAGCCAGGAGTCGTCGATACCGGAAGCCTGGTGGTTGGGGTAGATGGCCTCGCCCCCCAGAAAGTCCTTCGGCCATTCCCTCTCGGGGAACTCGGCCCTTGGCCCCTCGTCCTGCCAAGGACGGAAGCAGGCGGCGGCTTGGTTCGCCGCCTCGTCGAGTTCTGGCGGCATCGGAGTCAGGTCTGTCAGCCATTCGACGGGAACCTCTTCGTAGTCTGGACCCCACCGCCACAGGGTCCGCCCCTGTGTGTTGGGGGAGCCGATCGACGCGAAGGTCGGTATCCGCCCACCCGGCTGCATCAGGACGACGGCCTCGCCGTCCTCGGGGGTGTCGCCGCCCATGACCTCGCCCTCCTCATGCAGAAACAGGTACGCGAGGCGCACCCCGTCTCCTGGCACCCGGAACTGGCCGATGAACACCAGGGGCTCGCCCGTACGCGGATGCACCGGCCAGGCCGGTGCATCCAGCCAGACTGGCTGCCCGCCGAACTTCGATACCGGTTCCATAACCGGCTCGGGCGCAGCCCGGAAGGACATCCGCAGCCGCGGCAAGAAGGCTGCATCGTAGGGGCCCGCGGCCCGGCCCGTCGGCTCGGAGATCATGCCTGCGACGCTACGGCACCCCTCCGACAGCACCCACCTGGGCCGACCTCTTCGGATCCTGCTCGACCAGCAAGATCCGAAAGAGACTGCCTAGGGCGTGTCCGCAATGTCAGTTGGGGAGCCAGAGTGGTAGGCAGGCGAGGGTGACCAGGGCTTAGGAGCTGTCCGGCCGATCATGGTCGGAGTCGACGTTTCCGAAGTCGATTGCCTGAGTTCCGTTGGCGCGCGACCATCACCGGATGGCTGAAGTTGGAGGTCTGATGCTGGTGCGGGTTGTTCAGACGTGTCCCGCCTACCCGTCCCAGTGGGATGCCTGGACGGCGGAAGGCCAGTACCTGTCCCTCCGATATCGGCACGGTGCAGGCTGCGTTGAGCGGCATCCTGGCCCTGACCTCGACACACCGGAATCCTGGAATGAGGGCCTCTCGGAACTCCTGACCGAATGGGACGACGGCACCGGCAGCGGCGTCATCAGTCTTGAAGCCTTCCTCGCGGCCTCCGGCTTGGCGTTGGCTGCAGGCGCATCGGTGAGCTGACGCCGAAGAGCGCGGTTACGTCCGGAGCCAGATCACGAGGGCTGCCGCGGTGGCCGTGCCGAGGTAGACGTAGCCGCGCTTGTCGTATCGAGTGGCGACGGCTCGCGCGTGCTTGAGCTTGTTGATGGCCCGTTCGACGGTGTTGCGCTTCTTGTACCGCTCCTCGTCGAAGCCCGGTGGCCGGCCGCCGCGCGAACCTTTGCGCAGGCGGGCGGCCTGGCTGTCGGTCTTCTCCGGGATGGTGTGCCGGATGCCGCGTCGTCGCAGGTAATCGCGGCAGGGCCCGTTGCTGTAGGCCTTGTCCGCTGCGAGACTGTCCGGCTTCTTGCGAGGCCTGCCCGTCCCGAGCCGAGGTACACGGATCTTCTCCAGCACCGGTTTGAACTGAGTACAGTCCGCTCTCTGCCCTGGCGTGACGACCAGGGACAGCGGCCGGCAGCGGCCATCCGCACTCAGGTGGAGCTTGGTCGTGAACCCGCCGCGCGAACGGCCCAGTCCCTCACCTCCAGCACCACCTCCACCAGGCGGGCGAGGAGACTCTGCCACGGCGTCTCGTCCTGGTGTTCTGTCGGCACGTCCCCCTTTGAGGCGGGAGTCGACGGCGGATCCGTGCGGGCGCCAGCGGCATGCTGATGCGCTCTCACGATGGTGGAGTCGACGGAAATATCCCAGTCGATCTCACCCGCCGCGTCGGCCTCGGCCTGGACCTGCCGGAGCAGGCGTTCCCAGGTTCCGTCAGCCGACCATTGCCGGTGTCGTTCATAGGTCGTCTTCCACGGCCCGAACCGTTCGGGCAGGTCACGCCACTAAACCCCGGTCCGCACCCGGTGAAGGATCCCGTCAATCACCTGCCGATGATCCCGCCACCTGCCACAACGCCCGTTGCTGACCGGCAGGAACGGCCGCAGCCGTTCCCACTCGGCATCACTCAGATCACCCCGCCCCATGCCCCCGTCAACGAGTCCAGGACCGAGTAGTCACATGATCGGCCGGACAGCTCCTAGTAGTGGCGGGCCGTTGGTCGTAGCGGGTGGCGAGGGCCTTGTTCTGCTTGAGGCGGTTGAAGCAGCGTTCGACGACGTTGCGCCGCCGGTAGACGGTGCGGTCTAGCCGGCAGAGGCTCTCGCCGCGTCGCAGACGGCCGCTGATCTGGTCGATGCGTTCGGGAATGGTGCAGGCGATACCACGTTTCCGCAGGTAGGAGCGGATCCTGCGGGAACTGTAGCCCTTGTCTGCGACCACCCACTCGGGCCGGGTGCGGGGGCGGCCCGGCCCGCACCTGTGATGCGGATGCGGGCCATCACCGGCTCGAACTGCGTGCAGTCGTTCACGTTCCCGCCGGTGATCGTGAACGCGAGCGGCCGGCCCTGCCCGTCGCAGGCGAGGTGGATTTTCGTACTCAGTCCGCCTCGGGACCGGCCGAGTGCCTCGCCGGTCCAGGGCCCCCTTTTCGGGCCCCGGCCGCGTGCTGGTGTGCTCGCACGATCGTCGAGTCGACGCAGACGATCGACCAGCCGACCTCGCCGTCGCGGGAGTTCGGGCGGCCCCCCGCCTGGAGGTCGTTGCCAAGCGCGTCGGTACTGGGCGGCCCGGCACGCCGTGGCGGACTTGGACACCGCACAGGCCAACGTGCACCTGGGCCTCAGCGAGGACGCGGCACGCAAGCTGATGGCGCGCGTAGGCCGTTGGAGCCCTTACCGCTGACGTGAACGGCCTGGTTGTACCGGTACAGGCTGGTGGCCTGCCCGGGCCGACATGCGAAGGAAGAGCTGGGCAGACTCCACCGGTCAGCCTGCCCGGACAAGGTGCTCGGTCGCGGCGCCTATGCCGGGCCGCGGGGCCGCGGGAGATCTCGTTCGCGCGGTTGCCCAGACCTGCAGCAGCTTGTTACGGCCGTAGGCCGGCCTTCCCGCACGTGGGGGAGGGCCGGCCTACGGATGCGTCATGGACGCCGAACGGGGTTGAGTTACACGTACCAGCTCTGACCCGCGTAGGAGGGGTCGGTGTGGTGCGCCCATTGCTGGGCGGGTGCTCCGTCGTCCGGGCTGGAGTTGTTGATCTCCAGGGTCTTGCCGCTGTTCACGTTGGTGATGTCCAGGCTGATGGTGCTACCGGCCTGCTTGATCTTCCACTGCATGGTGGGAATGTTGGCGCAGGTGTACTGCTGCGCACGGGCCCCGTTGTCCGTGCTGGAGTTGACGATCTCCAGGCACTTGCCGCTGTTCACGTTGACGATCTGATAGATCCCCGTGGTGGTGGTGGGGCGGAACTCCCACTGCGCGCCTGCCTGCGTTCCGCAGGTCCACTGCTGGGCGAGGCCCCCGTTGTCCTTGCTGGAGTTGTTGATCTCCAGGCACTTGCCGCTGCTCGCGTTGCGGATCTGGCCGCTGCTGGGCAGGGGGAGGGGGGAGGGCCATGCGGAGGTGCCAGCAGCGAGGGCGCCCTGACCGTTACCGCGGTAGAGGTTGAAGCGCAGCTGGTTGTTCCACAGTGCGCCGAGGTCGGCCTTGCCGTCACCGTTGAAGTCTCCGGCCAGCACGATCGGCATGTTGTTCCACGACTTGTCGCCCCACATGGAAGCGGCGCTGTCGAGAAGGCCGGCGGCGTTGCCGCTGTAGCGGAGCAGGGATCCATCGCCGGCTAGCGCAGCGACGTCGTCGCGGCCGTCCTTGTTGAAGTCGCCGGTGGCAACCTTCTGCATGGACTGCCAGGAGCTGTCCGGCCACATCTTGCGTGTCTGACCGCTCAGCACTCCGTCCGGGCCCGTGGAGTAGGCGTACAGGTCACCCTTGTTGCCCGCGCCCCAGGTCGCGAGAAGCCCGTCACGGCCGGAGCCGTCGCTCTTGAACCGGGCCAGCTGGAGCATGCCGTTCCAGTTGGTACCGTCCGGCCACATCGCCTTGGCTCCAGCCAGGCTTCCGTCAGACTTCCCCGCGTACAGACGCAAGGACCCGGTGGAGGACCACACAGCGGCGATGTCGGTGAGCCCGTCACCGTTGAAGTCACCACCGATGATCTTCGTAGCGCTGCTCCAGGCGCCGGTGGCCGGCCACAGGAGGCGTCCGTACTCGAAGGTGCCATCCGCACGCCCCGCGAAGGCATGCAAGTTCCCGTCGGCGGTAACGGCGGCGACATCGCTGCGCCCGTCGCGGTTGAAGTCGCCTGAGGTCATCACGTTGGTGACGTTCGGAACGAGGGACGCAAGCCGCAGGTCGGGGAAGCTGTCACGAACTTGGTCAATCCAAGGGGACACGTTGTCCACGCGCGACGCGATGGCGCCGGTACGGGTCTCCGTCGCAGGGGTTCCCAGGCAGCCGCCCTGCCATGACCGGCTGTTGACGCCGACCAGTTCACCCTTGCTGTTGATCAGCGGGCCGCCGGTGTCACCCTGGCAGATGGCGTCGGTGCCCTTGCCCGTGAGCGTCAGCGTCGTGGCATCAGCGGAGGCGACATCGAACGCGGCGGTGTGGACCTTCGACGGCAACCATTCGGTCTTGGTCCGCCCAAGGCCGGCCGCCGTCACGTCGGCTCCGGCGGAAGGCTGTGTGATGGCGAGCTTGATGGGGATGATGGTGCTGGCGACCGGCTTGGACAGCTTGGCGAGTACGACGTCGCGGTCACCGTGCGGCACGACGTAGGTCACGCCGAATGTCGCCGTACCGGCGCCGATCTTCATCGTGGTCGGTAGAGCAGGCCTGCCAGCCAAGACCGTCGCGCCGGGGGTCTTCGCGAAACAGCTCGTCGCGGTGAGGACCCAGCTCGCGTCGACGAGGACGCCGGAGCAGGCACGGCTGTTGTCCCCGTCCCCGATGGTCAGCCTTGCGGTGTAGGTGTACTCGCCGGCGGCGGCTGGGGTTCCGGCATCGGCCAGGGCCGCGCTGGCGGGTGCGAGCGCGGTGGCGCTTGCGATGGTCAGGGCCGCAGCCATCCACCTGGTGCGCGGGCGTATGTGGGACATGGTCTTCCTAAGGTCTGTCATCGGGGAGTGTGGTCGGCTGATACCAGAGCGTGCTGCCACAGAGTGTCCCGACTTGGTTGGTGACGCGGAGTCGACACGACTGACCTCAGAGGGTGCCGGTGATGGTGATGTTGCCGGTGTTGCCCTTGATGCCGGTCAGGGGGACCGGGGTGGTGGGGGCCCAGGTCCTGTCGGCGTGGCGGACGGTGTGCAGGGGCTGGTTGGCGGTGGTGACGACAGCCACCTGCAGTTCACCGTTGACGTGTGTGGCGCTGACGGAGCGGGTGGTGATCGAGCCCAGGACGCCGGTCAGGTCGGCGAAGGGGTCCCAGGTACCGTTGGCCTTGCGCATCGCGTGGTGCTGGTGGGCGCCGCTGTCGGTGGAGATGACGATGTGGGCATCGTCGCCGACGCCGGCCATCGCGATGTAGTTGATGGGGCCGGTCGGGCCGGCAGCCTCCGTCACGTTGCCCCAAACACTCCAGTTTCCGGTGGTGTTGCGGATGGTGTGGAAGGCCTTGCCGCCGCTGACGGCTGCGACCTGGAGCTGGCCGGCGACGCTGGCGGTGGCGATAGCGGTCACGGTGCCGATCGGGCCGGCGACCGCGGAGACGTCACCGAAGGATGCCCAGGTGCCGTCGGCCTTGCGGACGGTGTGGAACACCTTGCCGCCGGCGACGGCCATGACGTGGAGGTCGTTGCCGATCGAGACGGCGGAGACGTCCGTGATGTCGGTGAGGGTTCCGACGGCCTTGTTGATGTCGACGAACTTCGACCAGGTGCCTTCGAGGGAGCGGACGGCGTGGTAAAGGTGACCTGCGTTCTCGCCGATGCCGCCGACCGCGAGGACGTGGGTGTCGCTGCCGACCCCGGCGGCGGTCACGGCGCCGTTCTTGATGGTCCCGATGTCAGAGGCCCTGGACTCGATGTCGGTGAAGGCGGTCCACGATCCGTCTGCGAGCCGCATTGCCTGGTAGGCGCCCACGCCGGTCTGGATGACAGCACCGGTCTTCCAGCCCTGGGTCTGGGCAAAGATCTCCTTCTCCACCCAGCTCTGGAGCCCGTCTGCGCGCGCGGCGATCGCGCCGGTGCGGGTCTCCGTCACGGGGGTGCCCAGGCATCCGCCCTGCCAGGAGCGGCTGCTGATCCCTGCCAGCTCGCCCTTGCTGTTGACCAGAGGTCCGCCGGCGTCGCCCTGGCAGATGGCGTCGGTGCCCTTGCCCGTGAGCGTCAGCGTGGTGGCGTCCGTGGCAGCGACACCGAACGCGGCGGTGTGGATCTTGCCCTGCACCCAGACGGTCTTGGTACGGCCGAATCCGGCAGCAGTCACCGGAGCGTTCACGGCGGGCTGTGCGGCGGCGAGCTTGATGGGGGTGACGGCGGTGACCGGCTTCGACAGCTTTGCGAGCGTCACGTCACGATCAGCATGGTGCACGATGCTGACGACATCGAGAGTGACCGCGCCGATCTTGGCCGTGGTCTTCGCCGGCTTACCCACGGAGGCGCCGGGTGCCGCCGCGAAGCAGCTCGTGGTGGTCAGCACATAGCTTGCGTCGATGAGGACACCGGAGCAGGCACGGCTGCTGTTGGCCTCGTCACCGATGGTGAGCTTGGCGGTGTAGGTGTACTGCCCGGCCGCGGCCGGGGTACCGACGGTGGCCAGGGCCGCGCCGGCGGGTACGAGCGTAGCGGTGCCTGCGATGGTCAGGGCCGCGGCTGTCCACCTGGTGCGCGAACGTATGTGGGGCATGGGTTTCCTCAAGTGATTCTTCGGAAGGCGGACGGCAGGCGCTTGGTGCGGCCTACTGCAGTTGGCCCGATGTCAGGAGCAGCCATCAGGCGGGCTACGGTGCGGGAGCGAAGGACGGTGTTTCCTGTCCTTGATCCGCTGAGCGCCCGGTGGCAGCGGGAGAGCGAGTGCGGTGACTTGACCTGCCGTCACCGTGATGTTCGGTGCCGCACACGGTGGGCGGAGAAGGCCGGATCGGGCAGTCGAGCGGTGAGGCCGAAGCTTGGGCAGATGCTTCCCGAAGGGGTCGGCTCAGAGTGGGCAGGATGCTCCCGGCCGGGCCGTCGATGGGAGCGGCCTGGTCACCAGCTCGTTCACAGCCGTTACTTGGCGGTCCTGATTTCGACGAGCGTGTGGTCGCGGCCCTCGTTCTCCGTGACCTCGCCCACGGGAGTGAAGACGTCCTTTGCCACGTCGAAGGACTTCGCCTCCGTCCCTACGGTCATGTCCACCTGGGCCGTCTGTGTGGCGCTTCCCCGGATGCCGTAGACGGCAGGCATCTCCAGCGTCAGCCAGCCGCTGCTGCCGGTGACCTTGAAGCAGATCTCGTCCCTCTTACGGGCGAAAACCACCAACAGGCCGGTCTCGCTGGCGCAGTCGGCCAGGGTGATGTTGCCGTCACCGCGCTTGAGCCGGATGTTCTTCTCGGCCAAGATCTTGTCGGCCAGCGGGTACTCGAAGGTCTCTATCGCATACCCCGGTCCCTCATCGGCGATGGGCTTTGTGGAAATCGTCGTTTCCTTGCCGGTGGTGGCCAGCAATGCGGCGGCGACCAATGCGGTGCAGCCGACTGATAGTACGCGCAGGGAATGCTTCACTGAAACTCCAAGGAATGGTTTTATAGCCGTTTGGATGCATGGCTCATCCCGGGGATTACCCCTAGCAGGATGATCCGATGCGGTGCAACGACATGCGGAAATCGCACATGCAGGAAGCCGGGGTGCGCCTGTGAATAGGGGCTTGAATGTTGTGTGGCAACACTGATGGTCAAGATCACCCCCATCTCGATTACAGCTCTGACCTGGGCAAATGTCCATCCGGTTAAATCAGGCGTATGACTTAATTGTGCCCAAATGGGGCGACCGTTGATCCCCTGTGAGGCGTTTGGGCAAATAAATCTGGCGGGCTTTGGTTGAGGCGTCGAATGGTTGTAAGGGCATGGGTAACGGATCGATCACGATCGTATCTCTGGGTGATATCGCTGTGGCTTGCTGCGACTCGGGCGCGGTAATGCGGACGTCAGTCTTCTTGCTTTACTCTGACGCGGCATCATGTGAGGATGGCGCTGACCGGGGGGTGCGTCGCTGTTAGGGATTTCCAGGCGGCAAGCGGTGGCTGCCGGATGGATCCGAGCCCCTAATACGCCATGCGTTCTGTGTAATTGCCCCTGTTTGGTGCCGGGTGCCGCTGTACCCACCAGCCGGTGGAACTTGCGTGTCAGCACGACCGACCTTGAGCCCTAGGCACCCGCCGCGCTAGTCCCGGCGACTTGTCGTCCGCCCCATCAACTTGCCCTATCAACCTGCACCTTGAGGAACCCCAATGCAGACGACCTTTATGAGCAGGCGCCGCCTTCTGGGGGTGCTCGCCGCCGCCACCGTCGCCGCCGCCGCACCGATCACCCTCCGGCCGGCCCGAGCGGCCGGAAGTACCACGCCTACTCTGCCCGACACCGACCGGGCCAAGGCCCTGAACGCCTGGCTCGCCGGAGGCAGAGCGACTCGTGCCCTCGCCGCCCAGGCCCTCACCGGCACGGACGCCGAGGTGACCACGTTTCTGACCGAGCAATTGGTGAAGGTCACAGCGGAAGACAACCGGGTCGCGGTCTTCGCGCACATGGCCAGCGCAGGCAAGGGCATGAGCCGCGAAGGATCGGCGGCCATCGCCGGTGGTGATGCGGCCATCGCCGCGTTCCTGAAGAGCGGGTACAAGCCGGCGGTGACCGAGGACCTGAAGGTGGCCACCGCCGCGGTCATCAATGTCGGCGGCCGGGCTGTGAAGCGAGAAGGCACGGCTGCTCTGGACGCGGGTACCGACAAGGCCTTGGAGCGCTTCATCATCGAGGGCCGGTGGAAGGCGGACTTCGAGGACCTGCGCGTCGAGAGCGCGAAGATCATGTACGGGGCGGGACCGGAGGTGAGCAAGTACGCCGACCGTGCGCTGAAGGGCACGGACGCGGACCTGGACTGGTTCCTGGAGGTCGGGCAGCACCTTGCTCGGGCTCGCGACCAGGAGAAGGCCACCATCAAGGAACTCGTCGCGGTGGTCGAGCGAGAGGGCAGGCGCGCCCGGGCGAGCACCAACCTTGCGGTCGAGACCTCCCGGCGAGCGCAGGTCGCCGCCGCGGAAGCGAAGAAGGCGGCCCAGAAGGCCGCAGCGGAAGCAGAGGAGGCCAAGAACGACGTGGCGAAGTCCGGCGCCGCGGCCCGAAAGGCAGCCACCGCCGCACGCGGAGCGGCCGACGCGGCCAACATCGCCATCCGCGCCTCCAGTACAGCAGTGGAGGCCTCCCGCCGCGCCGCGCGCGCGGCCACCGGAGCATCGCAGGCAGCGGCAGTGGCTGGGTCCGCGGCCTCCACCGCCTACAAGGCAGCCATCGCTGCGTCCAAGGACGCCTCGAAGGCCAAGGAGGCGAAGGACGCCGCGGTCGCCGCGCGTGATGCCGCGGCGAAGGCCCGCAGCGCGGCCAAGGCTGCCGACGACGCTGCTACCGCTTCCACCGAGGCCGCGGCGGCCGGAGACTCCGCGGCTTCTGCCGCGCGCGAAGCGGCCACCGCAGCAAAGGCCTCGGCCCAGGCGGCCACGTCCGCCGGCATCGCCGAATCAGAGGCAGCCGAAGCGAAGCGTCAGGCAGCCATCGCATCCACGGCGGCCAATCAGGCCACCAACGCGGCCTCTACCGCCCAGGCCCTGGCCAACGCATCCGCGATCGCCGCCAAGGCTTCCCGCGATGCGGCGAACTCCGCCGCGGGCCATGCCGACAAGGCCGCCGCTGCGGCCGAAGACGCTGTCAAGTACGCCGGCCAGGCCATCGACTACGCGAACAAGTCGACCGCGTACGCCGCCGAGGCCGTCAAGGCCGCAGACGTGGCCACCAAGACGGTGGGCGAAGCCGTCAAGGTAGCCGCTGATGCACGGGCGGCGGAGTGGGCCTCGCTGGAGGAAGACCGCAAGCAGGCCATGGAGGAGGCCAGGGAAGCGGCCTCCTTCAACACCGCCCAGCGCGCTGCCGCACTGAACAAGCGCACCCAGGCGCAGCAGACCAGCCAGGCCACGAAGGACCTGATCACCAAGGCCGAACAGGCACTGACCGCACAGAATTTCGACCTCGCCGTCTCCCTCGGACGCAAGGCAGCCGTCGCCCTCCTGTCCTCCAAGGGCAGCTGGACCCGGCAAGCGGCCCAGTTCGCGCTCGCGGGCACCGACTACGACATGCTCTCCTGGATCGACCTCGACCGTTCCCTCGCCCAGGCGCAGGACGACCGCGAGACCCTCCTGTACATCGCACAGATCTCCAGCCCGGCAGTAGCAGAAGGCGCCGCCCAGGCCCTGGCGAGCGGAAGCAACCAGGCCATAGGCGACTTCATCACTGGTGGAGTCATCCAGCGCAGTTCCGAAGAAAACCGGGTCCTCATCTTCAAGATCCTGGACGACAACCCCGGCAAGCGGGTGAAGGAGGCCGCGGACAAGGCGCTGAAGGACAACACAGCGCCGGCCCTGCAGAACTTCTTCGACAAGGACCTCGGCCCCGCCATCGAGGAAGACACCAAGGTCAAGATCTCGGCACTCATCTACAGCGGCGGCCCCTATACCAAGGCCTTCGGCGAAGTGGCCCTCGTCGGCCCGATCTGGATGATGCTGTACTTCGTCGAGGTCCTGTGCTTCAAGACCGCACAGCTCGACCTCGACTCCGCCAGCCACGCAGCCGCCATCCAGGCAACGATCGCCGCTGCCGCCAAGATCGCCCAGGAAGCGCAGCGCGACGCCGCCCACGCTTCCAAGGCTGCCGCCGACGCACGCAACGCGGCCACCGAAGCCCAGAAGTGGGCAGACAAAGCCATCGATGCCCAGAAGCTGGCCGACGGGTACGCCGCAGAGGCCAACGACTTCGCCAACGCTGCCGAAAAGTCCTCCAAGGACGCGCAAGCACAGGCAGACAAGGCCAAGAACGCGGCGAACGTCGCACAGGGAGCAGCCCGGGCCGCGAACTACTCGGCGAACAAGGCCGTCGACGCGGCCCGCCGTGCCGTGACCTCGGCACGCTCGGCACGGGAATCGGCCGCCGCCGCACACAAATCGGCGCTTGACGCCGGGAAGAGCTCAGAGGACGCAGCCAAGGCAGCCTCCGATGCCCGCCAGATTGTCTTGGACAAGGAGAAGAAGGAGCTGGCCGAGCAGGCACGCGTGGCTGCGGACCAGGCAAAGAGGGACAAGGACAACCAGCACTACCCCGCCGACACGCCGCAGCACGACCAGGTCAACCCCAACGGTACGGGTGCCGATGCCGAGGAGGACTGGTGGAGTGACGCCGGCTGGTATGCCGACGGCTACGAGGTCGCCGCAGGACTTGCGGCCATGGGCGCACTCGGCCTCTCTATAGCCTCCGCCGTCCCCACGCCAGCAACCCCGGCCCTGAGAATCGCGGCCACCGCACTCAGCGCAACGTCCATTGTCTACTCCGGAATCAGCACGATCTTCAATGGCGCCGAATACGGCTGGACCAGCAAGGAGTTCAATACCTCCGCCGGTCGCTTCGCTCTCAGCCTGGTGTCGGGCGGGCGCGGCGGTTTCCGCGTGCCGCCAAAGATGGGGAAGGTCATTGCACCCGTGAGCAAGACCGCGGACAGCTTCTCCAGGATCGGCAGTCGGTTTGCGGAAGCCCTCGGCCGCTTCTGATCCGCACATAGTCGCCGAAACCAGCCGCGCCACAGGTACTCAACGCGTCAACGCCGAGGCCTCAGGTACGCGCACGGCCGCACCGCCTGAACCCCGCACCGGCGCCAGTGCGCGTCGGTGCGGTCGGTGCTGGATCACGCCTTCAACTCCCTGCACGCACCCTGCCGCAGGTTACCGAGCCCAACACGTACAAGGATGGCCATGGCAATACCCATACGAATCGGACGCGTTCGCAGAACGATTCTCCCACTGCTGCTAGCCGCAGCCGTGGGGTTTTCCACGACCGGCATGAGCCCGGCAGCCGCCCCCAGGTCCGCCGACGCGCCCCGACAGGCCACCGGGCTGAACCCCACCATCGCGCCCAGGTCGCAGGTGACCAGTCCCCTGCTAGCCACCCCGGGCGAGCTCTGCGAGCCCACGGCAGCAGGCTCGAAGGCCCGCAAGTCCGGCGCCACCCAAGCCTGCGTCAGCGTCCGCCCCTCGACAGCCGATCAGGGCCGGGCCGGTGCAACGAACAAGACCGCACCTTCGAACCAGACACGGGCCGCAGGCACAGGCAGCTGCACCCTCACAGCCCCCGGCAAATACACCTATGACCGGTTCCAGTACTGCGTTCGCGGAGTGGAAGTCCTCTACATCCTGCGCGACGCCAACGGGAAGGAAATCGGTTCGGGCACAGTAGAGGTTGCGACCAGCGCGACACTCCCCGCTCAGGGCACGACGTGGAACGAACACGTCACGGCGACGATGACCCGAGCCTCCCAGGACGTCACCACGCTCAGCGTCAAGTTCAGGGCCGCCTGCTCAGCCGGCTGCACCGCCACCAAGTACGCGCCCTTCTTCGGCACCAACCTGACCGTAGGAGGCCAGCCCGCCAGCGGCGACGTCACCTACACCTCCACCCCGGCCGCCGGCCAGCGATTCGACTTCAGCACCTCCTACCAGCTCTACGTCACCATGCCCGGTGCCACGCCCACCGATCCGAACGCGTCGTGGAGCAACCCCCAGAAGATCCGCTGCGACGACGCGGTCGGCGGTACCTCTACCGCGGGCTGTGCCGTCCCCTCCGTGATGCCCGTCGTGGCGATGAAGGCGACGAGCTCGGAACCGGGCGGCGCCATCGCTGCTTATGGCTGGGCGCAGAAGAACCTCAACGATGGCTGGGGGAAGAGCAAGCCGCTGACCCGGCAGGTGAGCGGAGTGGCAGACCGGACGAGCCGTACCTGCGGAAGCGCGGGAACGGAGCCCTTCATAGCCAACACGGACCTCATTGCGACCGACACCTGCGGAGAATTCCCGTTCGCGGAGGTCAAGGAGGGCGGAGTCGACGGCGCCCGGTGCGTCGAGGTGATTCCCAATGCCAGCAGCGGTGGCTGGGACACCTACGTCCTTGGCAACAGTTTGGAACTGAATCGCGCCGCGCCGTGTGTGCGGGCCCATGTCTCGGTAGCCGACAAGCAGTTCGCGGATGGCAAGCTCGCTGCGGGATTCCAGAGCCAGCGTGTCATCGACGCCGACCAGTTCAAGCTGGAGGTCACGACACCGGCCGGGGCCCCGCAGGCCTCCTGCCTGGCGAACCATCCGATTGGAGCGATCCCTTCGGGCACAGGCTGGCGCATGAACACCACCGAACCCGTCCCCAGCGTCAACAAGACCATCCCGGTGATAGGCCCGGCCGGCACCCGGCCGACCAAGGCGACAGCCTGCCTGGGTAAGACCCCCGGGACGGGCAAGGAGGCCAGTGGCAGCCCCACCGGCTGGAAGGACGCGGGCAAGTTCCGCGACGACTTCTCTCCCGGTACGAAGCAGGCCCGCTGTCACCTGATCGCCAACATCCTCGGCGGGCCGGGTGCGGTCAAAGACGGCGGCCAGAACAACCTGGTCCCCTGCTGGCAGGTGGGAATGAACACCGGCACGCCCAGCATGAGGACATTCGAGTATGAGGCTCAGGAAGAAGTGAAGAAATCCTCCTTTGGGCCGAATGATGCGATCCTCTATCAGGTAACACCCGTCTTTCGGGACGCCACGAGCACGATTCCGACGGGCGTTACCATGACCGCTAATATCGAACGGGCGAACGGGGCGACAGAGGAGCTGTTCCCCAACGTCTACGTCCCCAACACCCTGAAGGGCACCGGGACCCTCAACCTCGGAAACTAATTCCAGCCAGCTAACGCCCAAGGGGGCCAACATGAGTCAAACCACGCCACGGCGACCCTTCGACGTCGCAGATCTCGTCCCTCAACTGGCCCCCTTGGCGCGCACAGCAACGCGCCTGCACCCCCGCCCCGGATTTCCCAAATGGCACGACAGCTCTGTCGGCGGGCCGCTACTTTGGCCCGCCGACGAGCCCTGGCCGCACTGCGAGGAGCCGCACAAGTGGGCGGGAAACCGCATCCTCTCGCCCGAGGACGTCCGCCTGTGGCGCCGCAGTCGGGCAGCATCGGAGGATCGCCGGCGCCGGGATCCGCAAGGTCCCTGGGCCACGCCTGAAGAACTGGAGGCCGAGGAGCAGATCCTGGCTGGCCGGCCGTGGCCCGAGGGTCCGATCGCCATGTTGCCAGTTGCCCAGGTGTACGCACGTGACGTACCGCTGTTTCCGCGACCTGCGCACTCCGAAGCGGATCTGCTCCAAGTCCTCTGGTGCCCCTTCGACCACCCGGAACACCCCAGGACCGCTCTCTTCTGGCGCGTGGCAGCCACCGTTACCGACGTCCTCGCCACGCCGCCTGAACCGCCGGCGGTGCAGTTCGAGACTTACCTGCCGGAACCATGCCTGCTTTCACCGGAACAGGTCGTGGAGTACCCCAACAATCTGGAGCTGGACGAGGAGATCCAAGAGAAATTGGGAGACTGGAGCACTTGGCAGGTGGCTGAAGCAGCGGCGCAGAACGGCGACTATGAAGTCGCACCGGAAGAGCTCTACATGGACATGCTGTCGGTGTCTCCCGGCTGGAAGATCGGAGGCTGGAGCCGCTGGGGTCTCACCGACCCCGTTCCCCGCCTCTGCCCGGAATGCGGCACAGAAGCCGAGCCCCTGCTGACAATCGCCACTACCGAATGGAACGGCGGCGACGACAGCTGGGCGCCCGAGGAGGAGCAGGAGAACCCCACACCGCTCCTCCCTGGCAACCCTCCGGCGAACTTCACCATGATCGACATCGCCAGCGGCTACAACCTGCAACTGCACACCTGTCCGGTATCCCCGAACCATCCCCACATCGAGCTCATCCAGTGAGGCAGAGAGAATCAACACACTGACTCGATCCTCGTGAGGTTGCTGTTCGCGAGGAATGCAGTGGCCTCGGTTGCGGTGAGGAACCTGACTGTCGAGGGCCGGCCGAACGGATTCTGGTCGGCTGCCGTCCGAGGCTGGCCAGGCCTGGCGGTCCGGCGCCCGACGACGACTCGGCAGCAAGCGCGACGAATATTACTGGTCAGGGCCAAGTCGGCGCCCGTGAGTGGGACTCGTATGCTCCGATCATGAAACTCTTTCGCTGGCGTGGCAGGAGCGAGCCCGATATGACGGGGGCCCTGTTGGCCCCAATCGCAGCCCTGTACACGGCGGGGCGCTTTGCCGAGGCGGAGGCGGAGGCGCGCTCCGTGGCCGCGGGCCCGTTCCGGCCGCGCGACGAGGGGTACGGGCCGTTGGCGCTGCGCATTGCTGCGCTAGCGGCGGAGGCCCAGGGGCACCATGATCGTGCCGCCGCCGCATATGGCGAGCTGCTGCCGGTCTTCGGCAGGACTTTCGGAGCCGAGCACCCGCACTCCCTGCATCTGCGCTCGAACCGCGCCCGGGTGCTGAGTATTCTGGGCCGGCACGGTGAATGCGTGGCGGAGTGCGTGGACGTCGCCCAACTCGCGAACCGCAGTACTGGGCCGGACATGCTGTACGTAGCGGCGGCCGCCCGGAGCGAACAGGTCTACGCCCTGACCGAGTTGGGCCGCCACACCGAGGCCGAGGCACTGGCGCGTCAAGCGTTGGCCGGTTACCGAGAACCAGACCGGCTCAGGCTGGTCCTGCGTCTCAGCCTGGCCCACAGCCTGAGCGGCCAGGGCCGTTATGTGGAGGCGCTCGCCGAAGTGGAGCGCGCCGACGTGCTGCGCCGCAGCTTGTCCCGGGAGGACCCCCATGTGGCGATCGGAAGCGTCGAGCTGGTTGCGGCCGCGGCCCTCCTCGGGCTGGGCCGCGGCGCCGAGGCCCAGCTGCGTGCCGTAGCCGCGTACGACGCCTGCATGACCGCCTTGGGTCCGGATCACTTCCGCACCGGCAAGGCTCGTGAGCTGCTCGACCGCATTGATGGTGATTGAGTTTGTAGCTAAGCCCCCGCACACAGCCCGGTGCGTCTTATCGGTCAGTGCCACCTGGGCCGGCGAGCGGGGTACGGGTACTGGCGCCGTGCTGATGTTCGTCCATAGTGTCCACCGTGCGCGAGCCAGCCCGCTGCTTCGTCATGGTGTTTACACCGCGCTCTCGTAGACGACGGTCGTATTCGGGCAGTCCTCGGCGAGTCCGAGGAACGCCTGGACCTCGTTCTCGTCGGCGGCCAGGTCCCAGCGGAGTTTGGTTCCGACCCAGGTAGGGGCGTAGGTGCACTGGTAGGAGCCGTCGGAGGGCAGCAATTCGGCCTGGTCCTTGTCACTCTTGCTGCGGTTGGAGGCGGCGGAGACCGCGATCAGCGTGTCCGGGCTCGCCTGGTCGTTGGCGTACGCCTCCCGCCGGGCCGCTGACCAGGGGGTTTGTTCGCTGTCGTAGACCTCGGCCAACGGAACGAAATGGTCTACATCAAGGCGGCCGGCGTCGGTGACGACGAGGTTGTCGTACGGGCTGCGCCAGGATCCGCCCGCCAGCTTGCAGCCGGCCGCGACCTGAGGCGCCGTTACGGCTTCGGCCAGGATGACTTCCCGCCTCGTGTCGCAGCCATCGCCTGAGTTCAGGCCCTTGTTCCAGTGCTTGTACAGGTCCCGCTTGTAGCCCTCGCGGTGCTCGGCGGCCACCGGGAGCCGGTTGATCGCCTCAAACAGGGGCACAGGCGCTCGCACCGCGGCCGCGCCCGGCGCCGCGGCCGCCGCACCGGAGATGAAGCCGTGCTTGACGGAGGCGTTCGCTACCGCGGGCGCCGTGTTGGCGGCGGCCGGGGGAATGGTGGCGAGGAGGGGGAGGGAAGCGAGTGCGAGGGCGGGAAGCCGTAGCGAGCCAGGTTTTTGATCATGGTTCGGGTTGTAGCCGGGTACATGGCCGGTACGGAAGCGGGGATCGGGGCAACTCACTCGTGAGGATGGCCTGATTCACCGAGGAAACGGATCTGCCCCTCGCCGCAGAGGCTGGCCTCCCACTGGACACAGGCCGCACGCCCACGCTGCCCAGAGGCATCCGACGTCGATCAAGCGGGCAAGGGTGGTGCCCCACCAGGCGCGAGGCACCAACCCGTTGGATGTCCGACAGAAGCATGCGACGGGAGCGCGTCTATGACTTCAGGGTGGCCAGGGCGGCGCGCGGTCCGTTGAGTTCCAGGGTCCCTTCACCAAGGTGAACCAGACCGACGTCACCCGGGATGTACGGCGGGGTGAACCGGGCTTCAGGGATTTTGAGGGGGCCTTCGGTGAGAAGGCGTCCGATCTCGGCAGTGGACCTGCCCGACTTCCAGTGCAGGCAGCGCTCGGCGTTGCTGCGCCGAGCGGGAACCAGGTGGGCCCGGTGCTTGTAGACCGACCACCAGAGGTTGGCACGCGCCAGGAGGGCGCTGCGCAGGGCGGTGGTGGCGTCCGGGGCCCAGTGATGTGCCACGGCCTGCTCGCCTTGGGTCAGCTGCTCCTGTGTCCAGGCCGGCTGACGGCGGTCCTGCCTGTTCTCGTCCTGGCGTGAGACGCGGACTTCGTCCTCCAGGAGCGCCTGCATGTCGCGCAGAGCCACCTCCCCGATCTGCTCCCGGATTTCGAGACGGCCGCCGGTCGGCATGTGGCGCAGTACCAGTGCTTTGCGGGTGATGCGTTCGAGCCGTAGCCCGGGGATCCCTGAGACCTCGCAGGAGCCGTCGGTGAACGTCCGCACGTAGGGGACGAGGTAGCTGGTGACCCGGGCGGCGGTGGTGGCCTGGAGGACGAGCCGGTCGTTCTGCGGCGCTACCCAGCTGAGGTAGGCGAGCAGATCGGGGAAGCTCCGGCCGCCGTTGAGATCGAAGGGATGCTCCAGACCGCGGCTGAAGAAGCAGTCGAACAGGAGCGCTTGCAGTCGCTGCTGCTGTGGATCGGGGGTGTCGAGGGTGATCCTGCCGTTGGGCTGGCGCATCCGGCGCAAGTAGTTGTCCGGAATGCTGAGGGTCTGCCTGCACAGGGCAAGGGCGGCTTTGTCACGGCTGTAGGGCACGGGGGCTCCGTTCAGGCGCGGCACCGGACCGCAGCTAGACGAAGACGATCGACATAGAGGTTTCGGGTCAGCGGACGTGCGGGGAGGAGACTGGGTATCACACCCTTGGGCGCAGTTGCGGTTCTGTCCGGGCAGATCCGCAGGCCTCCAGCCGGTCACACTCCACGGCTGTACCCGCAGAGTATCCCTCGGTGGCCCAACGCCTGTCAGACACGCCGACCGAGGCCGCCCGTCAGTACCGGGAGGGACCCGCCGCCGTTTCCTGGACCGTGTCGAGGTAGCCGCCATCACCCGGTCCCCTCGTCACGTCCCCGTACACCAGCACGCTGACCTCGTCCTGCCCCGGAGTGTGCCGCAGCCGGCATGGACCGCTGGACAGGAACAGGTCTGAGATGCGGCGGGAGGCTTCCAGCCCGGCCTCTTCGTGGCCCCGGATCTCGATCGTGATCATGCTCTCGTCGCTCATGAACGAGGAACTGCGCGCAGGGTGCCAGCTCCGCGCATACGACAGGTCCACCCCATCGAGTGCCGCCGTAGGCGCTCTGGAAGTTCGCGGCGAGGCTGTCGAGGTGTGTCCACGGACAAGTGCCCCGTCCGGCCCTCACTCTTTCCGCGAGCAGCCCCGCAGTCAGCCGATTCGACCTCCCAAGGATTTCCCCGCGGGTTGGGGGTTCAGGAACAGGTCGTCAGGACGATCGGGCCGGCTCCTCACGGGACTCCCTGTGCTGGGTGCCGGGGTGGTCTTGGCGGGGTAGGCGCGCTGGGTAAGGTCGCGGTGGTGCTTTTCGAGAGGTTTTGGGGTGGTTATGCATCGTCAGATGCGTTTGAGTGTCCGTACGGTGACGGCTGTTTTGCTGGCGGCAGGTCTCGCGGCGTGTAATCCGGGGGTTTCCTCTGGAGGTGACGGCAAGGCGTCCCCGCCCAGTCAGGGCAAGGGCGGAGGACAGGGTGCTCAGGGCGCACCGGCGCTTCCGGGCCTTTCGACGACGGCGGTTGCCCGCAGCCAGCTCTCCGGGTTGAAGGTGGCGGGGCAGAAGGCGATGACGGGCTACTCCCGGGAGAAGTTCACGCACTGGACCGGGCAGGGCGACAGCTGCGACACCCGCGAGATCGTCCTGGAGCGCTCGGGCAAGGGCGTGAAGCGCGACGCCGCGTGCAAGGCCGTCTCCGGTACCTGGGTTTCTGTCTACGACGGGATCGCCGTCACCGATGCGGGGAAGCTCGACATCGACCACATGGTCCCCCTCGCCAATGCCTGGCGGTCGGGGGCCGGAGCGTGGACGGCGGAGCGGCGCAAGGAGTTCGCGAACGACCTGACCCGCCCCCAGCTCCTGGCGGTGTCCGCGGCGACGAACCGGTCGAAGGGTGACCAGGGCCCCGATGAGTGGCAGCCCCCGGCCAAGGGCTACTGGTGCACGTACGCGACGGCGTGGACGAACGTGAAGTCCACCTACCAGCTCACGGTGACCGAGGGCGAGAAGAAGAAGCTGACCGAGATGCTGGAGACCTGCTCATGACCGACCAGCCGACCGCCAGCACTCCGCAGCCCGACCACGGTGCCGTCCCCGACGGGCCGGTCCCGTTGACCGACCACCTGAGGGCAGGGCCGGGCGGAGCGATGACCGATGAGGTCGGCGTCATTACCGGTGACGTCACCGTGACGACCGAGCCCGGCCCGGATGACACCGCCAGGGTGCGGATTCAGTACACGGGCGCGGAGGAGTGGTACACCCTCACCGGCAGCCCCGCGCCGCTCCCGTCCGGCGATCTCGCGGCGCTCCACGAGCTGGTCGTTGAGGCCGTGAAGGCCGGGGCCGGCGCCGAAGTCCCCGACGCCAGCACGTGAGTGCCCGGCCGCGGCATCGTCCGGTCCCGGCTCCGCCTGTAGAGCGACCGTGTGACGACCAGCCCAGAGCGCCTGGATTCTGCCGGAGACGTCCTTACCTGAGGATCGGAGGCTGCAGCTGATGAGACGAGACCGCCTGGCACGGGTGGGAATGATCGGTCTTGGGCTCGGGGTGCTCGGTATGGCCCTCTCCCTGCTTGATCGCGTCCTCACCTGAGACGTTCAGGTCAGTAGTCAGGCTGGGGTGGGGCGCGCCCTCGACCGGCGCAGTGCCCCGATCCTGACGGGCGGATGGGCTGCCGTGCGGCGCGCCCGCCGCCAGCTGGCGGCGGGCGGCGGGCGCCGCTGATCGGAGGTCAGCGGTGCCCACCGCGAAAGCCACCGGACCTTGCATACCGCGGCCCGGGAAATGTCCTGATATCCCTCCGCCCTCCGGGTCACCTCGTACGTGAACTCCGGAGAGGCCGCCGAGGCGCCCGACGCGAACGTCAGCGAACCCCCGGTCCCTACAGCAAGGGCCGCCACCAACAGCGGTCCCGTACGCGTCAACCCCACAACATCTTCTTGTCGGTGATCTTCAAAGGCACGTGAATCCCTCGGGCTTCGGACACCCCTCCCGATGGCGATCGCGCCCGGATTGGGCGGCCACTTCAGGGTGTCAGCGCCGGAAAGGCGGGTCAACAGCCGTCTGCGCAGGCCGTCGATTACCTTTCGCTTATCGATCCGGGCGCCGAGCGTGGATCGGGTCCGGTGTCTGTCCAGGCGGCGGGCGCAGGAAGCACCGGGGTGGGGACGCATGGAGCTGCGAGACATCGAGATCTTCTTAGCCCTGGCTGAAGAGTTGCATTTCGGGCGGTCCGCCGAGCGCCTTCATGTGACCCAGGCCCGGGTGAGTCAGTCGATCGCCAAGCAGGAGCGGCGAATCGGCGGTTCGCTATTTCTACGGACAAGCCGCCGGGTGGAGTTGACCCCCATCGGAGCGCGGCTGTATGCGGAGCTCAAACCCGCCACCAGCAGATCCTGGACGGCACCCGATCCGCGGCGGCCGAGGCGGCACGCGGCGTTCACGGCACACTCAAGATCGGCACGATGGGGGCGCTGGCCCAGATCCTCACCTCCACGAACGCTCTGTTCCGCGGCAACCATCCGGGCGCGGAAATCGACTTCGTCGAGGTCCAGCCCACGACGCCCTTCGCCGGGCTGCGCTCCGGGGAGGTCGACCTGGCCCTGCTCTGGCTCCCCGTCCGCGAAAGCGACCTCACCGTGGGCCCGGTCCTGAGTGAGCGCCCGCTGGTCTGCCTCGTCGGATCCGAGCATCCGTTGGCGAAGCGGGACTCGGTACGCATGGAAGATTTCGGCGACTACGAGGTCCCCTTGTCCCAGCATCCCATTCCGGCGTACTGGGAAGAGGCGCTGATCCCCTTCTGTACGCCCAGCGGACGCCCCATCAGACGAGGCGCCAAGGTCGCCACCTGGCAGGAGACACTGAACGCCGTCAGTGCCGGACGAGTAATCCAAGCGATCCAGGCCGAGGCTGCCGACTACTACCCGTGGCCCGGCGTCAAGTATCTCCCCATCGACGACGCGCCGATGGGCCGCTGGGGCCTCGTCTGGCGCGCCAATGCCGAGAGCCCTCTCGTGCGCGCCTACGTCGAAACCGCGGGGGCCGCGTGTAGTCCCGAGGCGTGACGCAGCTCGAGCCGCTGCCCTTCGACCGCCAGAGGAGCCTCGTGTGGGTGCCCCAAGGCGGCGTCCTCGATGTACACGGTGCCCTTGCGCCACCTTCACGAGGTCGCGTGCTGTCGGCCGCGGCGGCCGAGAGGCTTACCCCGGACGATGGTCGGCAAGTCCGCTATGCGCGCGCGGTGGCAGGACTGGTCTTCGATCGTGGGACTGGCACGCGGGCGCGACCCCTGGACGATCAACGACTTCGACACCTTGATCATCAGAGGCCCTGGCCGCCGCCCTGGCCTGCTGCCCCGTTACGGATTTCGGGACCGTGTAACCGGTGAATCGATTCGGGTTGCCCCACCTGTCGGATCACCGTGCACGCCTGCGATCCGGTCGCCCTCAGTCCGGCCTGTCGGCGAGCGGTGCGGCATCGGTCTCGAAGCCCTTGAAGGCGACGACGCACGAGGACAGTTGTGTCGGTGTGCTGCCAGATGTGGAGCGGGGCGGTGGGGGCGGGCCAGATCTGGATGAGGTGGTTTTCGACAGGGGTGTCGTCCTCGATGGTGAGGATCTGCTGGCCGAGGTCTCGGCCGCAGGCGTGGACACGGATTCTGGACGGCTGGTTGGTGTACGCGGCGAGGGATGGCAGGGGGTCGCTGTCGTGGCCGTCGGTGATCCAGACGTCCGCGCCGGGCAGGAGGAGTCGCGGCGGTACGGGCGGCCCGCCGGCTGGAGGTCGTCGCCCAGCGGGTCGGCTACTGGGCCGCCCGCACCACCGCCAACGACCTCGACACGAAGCAGGCCGCCGCCCAACTCGGCCTCAACGAGGATGCCGCCCGCAAGCTGCTGGCACGCCTCGGCCGCTGGAGCCCTTACCGCTGACCACGCTGGTCCAGGCGAAGCGGGACGGCCCGTCCGGACCGACGTGCGAAGGAAGACCCGGACGAGTTCCACCAACCAGCCTCCCAGGGCAGCGGCCCCGTACGCGGCGGCCACGCTGCTCCGGGAAGCGGGTCAGCTCTTGGCGCTGGGGACGGCGAGTGGCTCGCCGGAGGCCTTGTTCTTCGCCTGCTCCATCTGCTCGCCGAGCTCGGTGAGGCGGTTGCGGCCCATGGCCTTGCGGACGTCAGGGAACCACTCCTTCTCCTCCTCTTCGACGTGGTGGCGGACGTTCTCGATCAGGACGGTCATCTTGGCGTCGAACCGCTCGTCGGCCGCATCCAGGCCCTTGAGCTCGGAAAGCATCCACAGCACGACGTGGTGCTCCTCGATGCTCTCCAGAACGTGGTCCTTGGTGTCGGGAGCGGCCTCCCGTGCGGCCGGGTAGAAGATCTTCTCCTCGATCCAGGTGTGCGTGGTGAGCTCGTCGATCACCTGGTCAGCAATCTTCCGCTTCTCCGCGTGCGCCTTGTCGCCGGCCTTCTCGAACTGCTTGAACAGCTTCTCGACCGTCTTGTGGTCTTCCTTGAGCAGCACGATCGCGTCCACCGGGTCCTCCTTGCGTTGGCCTGACAGGCAGCGCGAGCGCGGCACCCCTACCCCGTGTACCCGATGCCGGGCGGCGCAGCGCGCCCGACCGCAAGGTTGGTCCGGACGGGCGGGCCGCCTACGCCGTACGCCCGGCCCGTGGTGATGTGGCCGCCACGGGGCCATGTCACGGCTCGGGCGGGAGATCGTGTGCCTCTGACCGTGGGTTAGCGGCGTAGGAGGGTCCTGGCGCTGAGGAGGGCGTGGTCGGTGTGGGTGTCGACGGGCAGGGAGGGTTCGTTGGATTTGATCAGATAGCGGGTCGCAGAGTGGGGAGTGACCGCGACCAAGGGGATGGTGTTCTCCGTGCAGTGGCGGTGTGCGCGCAAGATGACGGAGACGGCGGCCGGAGTACCCGCGGCGGGGCCGAGGGTAATGACCAGCGCTGCAGGATGGTGTTCGTCGATGAGGAGGTCGATGGCCTGGGCGAGGGCTGCTCGCTCTTCGGTGGCGACGGGCTCGTGGACGGTGACGATCAGGATGTTGCCGTCCAGCAGGAGGCGGTTGTGTAGGTCCATGGTTCTCCCTGTCGCGGGGAGTCGGCAGAGTCCGGCCGGCTCGGCGACAAAACCCGTCGGAGGCCCGGCCGGTCACGATTCGCGATGCCCGATGTTGACCGGCGACGGGCTGTCACTTAGCGCTGGGCTGCTCATCGCCGTGAGTCGGGGGGCGGCCGAGCGTTCGTTGGGCCGTCGCGTTGGTGTCTGTCTGATCGTCAGCCTGTCGCGTCTTCGTTCTTCACCATGTGAGTGATGCTCCGCGGGTCCAGTAGGTCGACTTGAGGAGTGATGACAGTGCACGCGGTACTGAAGACGGTTCGACGGAAGCAGCTGATGGGAGTTCTCGCCGTGCCCGTGGCCCTCTCCTTCGCTCTGATCGCCGCACCCGCGATCGCCGCACCGGCCACGGGTGCAGGCGCGGTGCAGTCCAGCGACTGCTATGACACACAGGGCCAGACGCCCGAAGCCCGAACAGCCAAGGCGAAGTCTGCGAAGGCCCTCAAACGGCTACCGGCCAAGGGATGCAGCGAGCCGCGCGGTCCGCGTGGACCGCAAGGCCCCAAGGGGCCCAAGGGAGACCGGGGACCCGCAGGACCGGCCGGCCCCTGCATCGACGTAGACGTGGTGGCAGGACTTGCTCCCGGCAGCGAGTACACCGCAGCCCTGACGCGCGGCAAGGCCTTCGTGGGCTACCGGCCCTCGCTCACCGGGGCACCCATTTGGCGTGACCTCACCGGACCCGTCACCCCCGGCTTCCCGCGCAACGCCTGCAGCGTCGCCGTGAAGCTCGCCGGTGAGCGCGTCTACGTCAAGGTCCTCACCACCACCGGCGATCTGTACGAAACGTCCTGCACCGCTCCCGCCCTGGCCTGCACCGTCGGATGGGCCGCCGTCGTCAAGCCCTGACCAGCACGGACATTCCTGCTCAGTAGTCGCGGCCCGGCCGGGTAGGCACTGTCTGACGGCTACTGCGTGCTGCTGCTCCACCGAAGCGGCGGAGCTACCCCTAAGCGCGATCAGGACCCGGCCGGAGTGACTACGGTCCCTGGCCAGGTCCTGCTCGCGGGGACAACCCGTCGTCGTGGTTCTCCCCTCTGCACTCTCACACGCACAACATCAATTCGCACTCCGGAATCGGCTGGATGGGCGCCCCTGCGGAGGCCGGACCGCGGCACCGCCGCGCGGGGATGGTGATGGTCCGGGCCGAAGGGGCCACGTGGATCGGCTACTAGACCCGTTGCAGCCGACAGCCCTACGGGCTCGGAACCAGCGGTGGCGCACCGACTCGCTTACCAGGCAAGTCGGCCTAGCCAGAGAGCGGTACCACCCTTGCCTGCCGTGGCCTTTGGTCGGGGGCCTCGTCGCCCTGGGAGACCGAAAAGTATTCCCCGCGCCTGGAGGCTCGTGTCCTGCGCGTTGGACGTCGGCGCTCTCTTGGGCAACGTCTGCTCGACGCTCACCCGTTCGGCAGCTACGGAGAGCGCTGGGCCATCGGGCCGCTACACCTTGCTTCCACTACGTCTCGCCGCCCCGGCGGCAGGGCCTGCGGATCTGGCCAGTTGCGCCTAGGCAGCCGCGGGGGCGGGCTTGGGTGCAGGGCACGAGGAGTGCGGGACATCGAAGTCGCCGCGCATTCGTGCCCGCACCCCTCTGGAGGATGTACCGATGAGCGCTGGAAACGGCTTCCTGAGCACCGAGCAGCTGATCAACCTGACCGCTTTTGACGCGGATGGGGAGAAGATCGGCAGCGTCGGCCAGGTGTACCGGGACGATGCGACGGGCCGGCCGGAGTGGGTCACGGTCAAGACCGGGTGGTTCGGCATGAAGGAGTCGTTCGTTCCCCTCGACGGGGCCCGCAGCGACGGTGAAGCGCTCCACGTCCCGCACCTCAAGAACGTGGTCAAGGACGCGCCGCGCGTCGACGCCGACCAGCACTTGGACGTCGAAGAGGAGCGCAGGCTCTACCAGCACTACGGACTGGCCGGCTCACACGGAAGCGGCAACGGCAAGGCGCAGCGCACCGCGGTGGACGCGCCCGGAATCGCGACCGGAACGTACGTCGATGACCGGGACAAGGGGCGTGGCGGCAAGCCCGGTGAGGACGAACTGGTCCGCTCCGAGGAGCGGCTGCACGTCGGAACCGCCAACGAAGAGGTGGGTCGGGCCCGGCTGAAGAAGGTCGTCGTCACGGAGAACGTCACGACGACCGTTCCGGTCAGCCACGAGGAGGTCCGGGTCGTGCGCGAGCCCATCCGCGAAGGAGAGCGCGTACGGGGCGACATCGACGAAGCCGAGACTGAGGTCACCCTGCACGCCGAGCGGGCGGTGACGCGCAAGGAGACCGTGCCGGTGGAGCGGGTGCGCCTGGAGACCGAGAAGGTGACCGAGCAGAAGGAAGTCTCAGACACCGTGCGCAAGGAGCAGATCCGCTACGAAGAAGGCAAGGACGGCCGTCGGGACGAGGGCCGCAGAGGCCCCCGCCGCTGACCTTCATCCATGCGTATCCGGCCTCCGGCAGACTCTGCCGGAGGCCGGACACTCTCGTGATGGCGCCTGTTGGCGGGGAGGGAACGCGAGGCGTACTCGGCGCGGTCTTCAGGCACTCGCCACTTGGCGGGCTCGTCTGATGTAGGCGTCACGGTCGAGGATGTACACCTCGGCCGCCTCCGGACGCAGCGGGTCGTGGACGTCGGGTTCGTCCAAGAGCGCTAGGAGCGCGGTCAGGACCTGGTGCAGGGTGGCGTCCGGCCTCCATTTCTCTGCCAGCAGAGGGAAGGAGATGATGCCGGTGTTGCTGATGTTGGGGTGGAACACCGCCGTGCGGAAGACGAGGTTGGGCGGCTTGCCGGGGTAGTCGCCCGGCAGGGCGACGGAAACGGCCAGGCGGGCCCTGTAGTACAGCGAGTCAGGTGGTGGAACCAGCACCGCGGTGCCCGCGAATACGTCTCCATCCGTGTGCCCGCCACTGATCGGCCCGTCCGCGGGCAGCGTCTCGACCTGCCGCCAGTCCGCTGTCGCCCGTTTCACGGTGGCGTTCCGCGTGGTACTCATAGCGTCCCGGCCTCCTCGACCATTGCCGAGTGCGGTCGGCGCCCGATGCATGTCGTGTCGCCTGCCCCCGTTGTCCGCAGCCATGCGGCGGCAGGCCCTGGACCGCCATCCGGGCCCGGTACGCGGGTGTAGCGCTGGCGTCAGTTGTTGACGTCGTCGTTGAACCGGTTCGTACAGTCCTGCTTGTCCTGCTGCGTCTGAGCATTGTTCAGGCAGGAGCGCAGGTCCTTGCCCTCATCGGAATTCAGGATCGACACCCCGACCACTACCAGGATCCCCGCGATCACCACGGTGACAGCGCCCAGGACCAGGCCGCTGATCGCCATGCCGCGCCCGCCGGCACCGCCTCGGGCTTTGCGGAGGGCTGCTATCCCCAGCCCGATGGCCACCAAGGCCAGTGGGATGCCGACGAACCACAGCCACAAGAGCAGGAGCGACGCAAGACCCGTGACGAGTGCCGCCACGGCCAGGCCGTTGCGCTTCGTGGCCGGGGCCGGGGCCGGGGCCGGGGCCGAACCGGGGTAGGCGCCGACGGGGGTATCGGAAGAGTGGTACGCGTCGGTCATCAGATGGTCCCTTCACGAACGCCTCCAGGACAACTACCTTGTCTCGATGCGGCGTTCCGCGCTTCTGCCACGCTCCAACCGTCGCAAACCCGCTTCACCATTGGGGGGCCTCCCCAAGCGGGGCGACCGTGTCGCCGCCCTACCGCTTGTGATCGATCTCCACCGAGTCCACCGGAGAGATGAACCCGAGTTTCACCGCGCAGTCGAAGCCGATCCTGCGGAGCCAGGGTCCTGGGGGAGTTACCCTTCCGTCCGCTTCCTTGCGAGGAACGATCCGCTACTCGCTCGACCCTGCCCTCCAGCGTGCTGCTGTACGGAGCTGGGTCGACGAGGGCTGTAAGGAGACCCTGAGCCTGCTCGCTTTCACCGGGCGCTGGTTTGCACCAGATCTGGTGGCAGGTCAGCTGTGGTGACGTACGGGACGGTGTCCAGGTCGAGCTCGCCCGCGATGGCCGTCACGGCCAAGCCGGGGCGCAGGGCCTGCTTCCTCCCCGATCTGCTGGATACTCGCGGCTACTACCTGCAGATCGCATCCCTAGCGTCGATGGGTGCCTCGCCGCTGATGAACGCCGACTGCGCTTCGAAAGCCCGCGTCGAAGCCTTTGCCCACGCCCTGCATGCCGAACTCGCCCACCGGGACGTAACGGTGGGGATCGCGTACATCAACTGGACCGATACAGAAATGATCTGGGGCACCGACGCCCAAAACGTCATCACCGAGGTCCGTTCCCAATGCCCGCGCCGGCCCGCAAGGTGCATCCGGCGGCCCCTGGTCGCGGAGAGGCTGGCCACTGCCGCAGTACGACGCGAGGCATCGGTCTACGTGCCTGCCTGGCTTCGTGTCGTCCAGCCGGTTCGAGCTCTTTTCCCCGTTGTCGTCACCCGTGTCGCACGCACCGAACTTGCGAGGCTGGAGGGCCACCCAGCCACTGACAGCCACCGGTTTGCTCGGAGCAGGGGAGAGGCAGATGAGCGGCTGCGCGACGGCTGAGCTCGCCGTGACGGATCAGTGAAACTGATCGGCCGCTGTTCACCATGCACTTGATGGTCAACAGGTCCTTGCCCGCCCGCGCTGAGATCCCAAACGGTTCCTTCCAGGAGTCCGGCGGGCGTGCCGAGCGCCATGCCGCCATCCGGGTGAGGTGCCTCGTAGGTTCGTCGATCAGGGGTAGGGCTTGCGCATGATCGCCACTGAGTATCTCGCGGCTGAAGCCACAAGTTCACTCCTCCTGATCATCGTGGGAGTGGTGGTCGCCCTACTCCTGATCGGAGCTTTTTGGTACGGCAGCCGCCGCAGCGCACGGCGCAGAGCCCCTGCCCAACCGGCTCAGCAGAGTCCTGAGGCGCGGGCCCGTCAGGACTCCTGGCAGACGCCGGACGGTGATGACGTCGCAGACGGTCCTCCCCGCACGTGATGTGCCGCTTCACTGCTCCATTGAAAGGGGTGTTCTTCCGTCGACGGTGAGTCGGGCCTGGGGTGCGGCTGCATATGACAAGCCGGTCGATCTTGCGTGCATGGCTGGATCGGGATGGGGCAGGCGGTGTCTCGGAGGTTGATAAATATGGTTCCCCTGCTTCTTGTTCTTCTGCTGATCCTTATTCTCTTCGGTGCGGGTTTCGCGGTAAAGATTCTCTGGTGGGTCGCGATTGCGGTCCTCGTGCTCTGGCTCATCGGATTCGTTGCCCGACCCAAGAGCGGAAGCGGTCGATGGTACCGCTGGTAGACGCCGTCTAAGGCGGCAGTTTAGGCACGATGCGGCGGTGGCCGGGTCCCATTCAAGGGCCCGGCCACCGCCGTTTTCTATGGCCTCCCAGGATTTGCGTTACCGGGTTGAACCGGCTATTGCGGGTACGGGTGGTAGTGCCGGGGTGGTCGCCGTGACGCAACAGGGAGACCTGTTCGCCTCCATGATCGAAGGCCGTCCCGGTTCATTCGGATCGGGAGGTGTGAGCGAGGGAAAGCGGGGCAATCGAAGGTCAGGGCGGAGCGTGAGCGACGCCAGGAATAGAGGACGGAAAAGGAAGAGCGGGGAGAATGTATTTTCTCGGCGTCTTCCGTTGACCGGAGGAGTTGTTTTTCGCATGCCTGAGAACGTGTGGGGTTACCGTGAGGCGTCCGGCCGTCTGGCCGGTTCGGACCTGACGGGGTACAAGGTCGAGGCGAGCGACGGTTCCATCGGCAAGGTCGACAAGCACTCCGACGAGGTCGGCTCGTCCTACATCGTGGTCGACACCGGCCCGTGGATCTTCGGCAAGGAGGTCCTGCTGCCGGCGGGCACGATCAGCCGGGTCGACGCGAACGACGAGAAGATCTACGTCGACCGTACGAAGGAGCAGATCAAGAACGCTCCGGAGTTCGAGAAGGACAAGCATCTCGGCGATGCCGACTACCACCGCCAGGTCGGCGGCTACTACGACGGGCCGCACCGCCTCTAGGCGCACGGAACCGGCACCGCGGGGCGGGGGCGACAGCCATCAGCTGTCGCCCCCCCCCCGCGGTGGTCTGCCCACCGGCATTGATCCGGGCGTGCCAGCACCCCGCGGCCAGGGGGGTGATGCTCAATGTCGTCGGTGTGGGTATCGCGTGATGGGACGAGAGGCGGTCTGGGAGGATGCCCCGCATGGATGTCCGGAGCAGGAACCACGTGACGGTGACCGGGCGGGCCGGGGGACCGGTGGTCGTGCTGGCGCACGGGTTCGGGTGCGATCAGAACATGTGGCGGCTGGTGGTGCCGATTTTGGAGCGGGACTTCACCGTCGCCCTCTTCGATCACGTGGGCGCGGGCCGCTCGCAGCTGTCGGCGTGGAGCCGGGAACGCTACTCGTCCCTCGACGGGTACGTGGACGACGTACTGGAGGTGTGCCGGGAGCTGGGTTTCGGCCCGGTGACCTTTGTGGGGCATTCGGTGAGCGCGATGATGGGTGTGCTGGCCGCGGTGCGTGAGCCCGAGGCGTTCGCCGGCCTGGTCCTGCTCGCCCCCTCGCCCTGTTTCGTCGATGACCCGGCCGTGGGTTACCGGGGCGGGTTCAGCGCCGCCGACATTGAGGAGCTGCTGGAGTCGCTGGACGCCAACTACCTCGGCTGGTCCGGCGCTATGGCGCCGGTGATCATGGGCAATCCGGAGCGGCCGGAGCTCGGCGAGGAGCTGACGAACAGCTTCTGCCGCACCGACCCGGAGATCGCGCGGGTCTTCGCCCGGGTGACGTTCCTGTCCGACAACCGCGCCGACCTCGCGGGAGTGAGGGTGCCGACCCTGGTTGCCCAGTGCTCCCACGACGCGATCGCCCCGCCGGAGGTGGGCGCCTTCGTCCACGCGCAGATCCCGGGCAGCCGGCTGGTCACGCTGAACGCGACGGGTCACTGCCCCCAGCTCGCGGCCCCGGAGGAGACCGCGGCGGCGATCGCCGCGTTCGCGGGAGCCGCTGCGTGATGTCCACGGCCGACGAGACCGAGGGCAGCGAAGACCCGTTGCAGGGGGCAGCAGGCCAGGATGCCCGGTTCTCCGAGATGCTGGAGGACAACGCCGAGGACCTGTACGAGCACGCCCCCTGTGGCTATCTGTCCACGCTGCTGGACGGGCGGATCGCGAAGATCAACACCACCCTGATCCACTGGCTCGGCTACGAACGTGGCGATCTGGTGGGCCGCAAGTCCTTCTCCGATCTGCTGACCGTCGGAGGCCGGCTCTACCACGAGACACATTTCGCGCCACTACTGCGCATGCAGGGCGAGATCAGCGGCGTTGCCCTGGAGCTGAAGACCGCGAACGGCTCCCGCCTGCCGGTCATGGTCACCTCAACGGTCAAAAGGGGCAGTGACGGCGAACCGCTGCTGATCCGCACCACGGTCTTCGACGCCCGTGACCGCCGCGCCTATGAGGAAGAACTGCTGAGGGCCCGGCGGCAAGCCGACCTGGAACGCGACCGCCTCAAGGTCCTGAACGCCACCTTGCAGAAGACCCTGTTGCCCCCGGCACTCGCGGACGTGCCGGGCCTGGACGTGGCCGCGTACTACCACATTGCCTCCGCGGACGAGGTCGGCGGGGATTTCTACGACCTCTTCCCCCTGACCGCGGGTACCTGGGGCATGTTCCTTGGCGACGTGTGCGGCAAGGGCGCCAAAGCGGCGGCCGTCACTTCCCTGGCCCGGTACACGCTGCGTGCCGCCGCCGTGTACGACCCGGATCCGGCGGCCGTCCTGGGCAACCTCAACACGGTCTTGAACCACGAATTCAACGGCACCGACCCCCGCTTCTGCACCGTCGTCTTCGGCCTGCTCACCCCCGACAGCGACCGGGGCGGCTTCCACATCACCCTGGCGAGCGGCGGACACCCTCCCGCCCTGCTGATGCGCGCGGACGGAACCGCCACCTATCTGCCCACCCCCGGCGGGCAACTCATCGGCGTCCTGCCCGACGCCCACATCGTCACCACCACCGTGCACCTCACCCCGGGCGACACCCTGCTCCTGCACACCGACGGCCTCACCGAAGCCCACACGGCCGGCGGCGGCCGCGACCGCTACGGCGACGAAGCCCTTCTCGGCTTCGGCCGCACCCTGGCCCCCACGACCGCGGCCGACACCATCGACGCGGTCCGCTCCCTGCTCGGCACCTTGGGCACGGGGGTGGACGACGACACCGCCGTTCTGGCCATTCACGTGCCCCGACCCACCAGTGAAGAGCGGCAGTGACCCGGAACCTGAGCATCCGCACCCGCACCGGCACTGCCGGAACCGTCATCGAACTCGTCGGCGAACTGGACCACCACACAGCGCCTGACGTCAGCAATGCCCTACCGCAGATCGACCTGCGCCCGGGGCAGCAGCTCGTCATCGACCTCACGGCGATCACCTTCTGCGACTCCAGCGGCATCACCGTCCTGATCGCCGCCCGCAACCATGCCCTGGCCGCCGACGCGGCCGTCGCCCTGGCCGCGGTCCCCGAACGTGTCGCCAGGATCTTCCGCATCGTCGGCCTGGATCAGGTCTTCCCCACGTACCCCACCTCGCAGGCGGCCGAGCAGGCCTGGCAGCCCCCGGAGCACTGACCTCGGTACCCGATTCCCGGCGGGCCAGGATCCCTGGCGAGCGTGCTGCCTTCGGCTCCGTAGTGTCTCGGAGCCTGGGTGGACCTGCACGCCGCTCCGCCAAGATCGCTGCCCCCGCTGTTCGAGATCAGCCTTCGTCGGCCTGAGTGATGGCCGTGTGCAGCAGCTTGGCCATCGATCGGCCGGCGACTCGCAGTGGTTCCGGATGGCGGGCGGCCCGGCTGAGCATGAAAGCACCCTCTAGCATCATGACCATCGAGTAGGCGAGGGATCGGGCCGTCTCGGGTTCGGCGACCCAACGACCGAACCACTGTGTCGTCGTGCTGATCCACGCGTCGAAAATGTCGGCCGTGGCTACTCGCAGCACCTCATTGCTGCTTGCGACTTCCAAGGCCACCGTGCCGATCGGGCACGCGTCGGCGTAGTCGACCGCTGCAAGGTCGGCCGCTGCCGCTTCGAAGGCGTGGGCGACGGACTCCACAGGGTCCTGCACGCTGTCCAGTAGGGCCAGGACCATGCGGCTGTACTCGGGCCCGGAGGTGCGGATCATGTCCTCGGCCAGTTGCTGCTTGCCACCGGGGAAGAAGTGGTAGATGGAGCCGAACGGTGCGTCCGCCTCCGCCGCGATCCGCTTCAGACCGGTGGCCGAGTAGCCGTGGCGGCGGAACAGCACCGCGGCGGCACTCCGGATCCTTGTTCGTGTGTCAGACCTGTCCAATGCCTTCCACTCCTTTCCTCTCCGGAACTACAGTAGAACGATCTATCAAGTGGGGGTAGAGATGCCGAGTGTCGCACTGTCGTCCGGGCTCATCGACTACGAGGACACGGGTGGGGAGGGGCCCGTGCTGGTGTTCGGGCACGGCCTTCCGATGAACGCTTCGCAGTGGCGCAAGGTGGTCCTGGCTCTATAGAAGACAAGTGACTCCAGTCGGAAGGTGACTTCTGACTCCACTTGGGCTGGGTGGAGTTCGTGTTGATGGGTTTTGACTCCAGTGGAGGGCTGGTGGTGGGAGGATCGGGGTGCTAGCGAGCGTGAGGGGACTTCAGTGCCCGGCTCCAAGGTCGAGTTGTATGCCGCGATCTGTCGTGATGCGCGGGAGCTGGGTTTGTCGAGTCGCGCGCTGGCGTTGAAGTACTCGGTGGGCCGGCGCACGGTGGCTCTCGCGTTGGAGTCGGCATTGCCGACGGCTCGGAAGCGGATGCCGCCCCGGGGATCACGTCTTGATCCGTACAAGCTGGCCATTGACGGGATGCTGCGGGCTGACCTGGACGCTCCGCGCAAGCAGCGGCACACGCTCACCCGGATCTTCCACCGGCTGCTGGACGAGTACGGCGCGGAGGAAGTGTCGTATGCGATGGTCCGCGACTATGTCTACGACCGGCGCCGTGAGATCCGGGTCGAGGAGGGCCGCGGGCCCCCGGCCTCCTTCATCCCGCAAACCCACCGCCCGGGCGATGAGGCGGAGGTTGATTTCGGGGACGTTTGGATCAACCTCGGCGGCACCCTGACGAAGTGCTTCCTGTTCTCGCTGCGGCTCTCGTACTCGGGCCGCTCGGTCCATAAGATTTTCGCTTCCTGCGGGCAGGAGGCCTTTCTCGAAGGCCACGTCCTCGCGCTGAACACGCTCGGCGGCGTCCCCTACGGCAAGATCCGCTACGACAACTTGCGGGCGGCGGTCGCCCAGGTCCTGGGTCTGACCAGGCGCCGGGTGGAATCTGAGCGGTGGACCGCGTTCCGCTCGCACTATTCGATCACCAGTTTCTACTGCCACCCAGGTGTCGAGGGCGCCCATGAGAAGGGTGGGGTCGAGGGACAGATCGGCTGGTTCCGCAGGAACCACCTGGTCCCCGTTCCGCAGGTAGCCACTCTCGCGGAGCTCAATCTGCTGGTCGAACAGTGGGACCGCCAGGACAACGACCGCCGGATCCGGCTCCGCCCGAAAACCATCGGGGAGTACTTCCAGGCCGAGCACCCGTTGCTGCTGCCGCTGCCCGACGAGGTCTTCGAGACCGGCTTCGTCTCGTCGGTACGGGTGGACCGCTACGGGCAGGTCTCCGTGCGAACCAACCACTACTCGGTGCCGGTGCGGTTGATCGGTCAGATGGTACGGATCGTGCTGCACGCCTCCGAACTGGTGGTCTACGAGGGCCCCAAGGTGGTGGCCCGACATGAGCGGCTGATCGCCAAGGGCGGATCCCGCCTCGACCTGGACCACTACTTGGAGGCCCTGGTCCGCAAGCCCGGTGCCCTGCCCGGCGCCACCGCCTTGGAACAGGCCCGCTCGGCCGGGAAGTTCACGCCGGTCCATGACGCGTGGTGGCGGGCCGCCTGCAAAGCCCACGGCGACCCCGAGGGTACCCGGGCCCTGATCTCGGTGCTGCTGCTGCACCGGAACATGGCCCACGAGGACGTAGTCGCCGGGATCGCGGCCGCACTCAAGGCCGGCGCACTGACCGCGGACGCCGTCGCGCTGGAGGCCCGCAAAGCCGCCGACACCGAGACGGCCGCGCCCACTCCGCCTCAGGGGCGGACTACGCGTCCGGTGGCGGGCGGGGCGACGGTGACGTCGCTGACCGCGCGCCGGCTGGCCGCGCTGCCGCCCGACCCAAGGCCATTACCTTCGGTAACCGCCTACGACGAACTGCTGCGCCGCCGGCACGCCGGACCATCCACCCACCAGGGGGAATCATGACCTCAAAGCGCAACCGGGGACTGACCGAGGAAGCCGTGGACGCGGCCGTGGACCAGGCATGCCGGATGCTGCGGCTGCCGACGATCCGAGCCCAGTACCCGGAACTGGCCGCGGCCGCCGCTCAGGACCAGATGACTTACCGCGGGTTTCTGGCCGAGCTGCTGATGTCGGAATGCGACGACAGGGCCCGCCGGCGCTCCGAGCGGCGGATCAAGGCGGCCGGCTTCCCACGGGACAAGTCGCTTCGGGCCTTCGATTTCGATGCCAACCCGGCCATCGACCCGGCCGCGATCCATACCCTGGCCTCCTGCGACTGGGTCAAGAAGAGCATGCCGCTCTGCCTGATCGGCGATTCCGGGACCGGGAAATCACACCTGCTGATCGCGCTCGGCACTGAGGCCGCGATGCACGGCTACCGGGTCAAGTACGTCCTTGCGACGAAACTCGTCAACGAACTCGTCGAAGCCGCCGATGACAAACTCCTCGCCAAGACCATCGCCCGCTATGGCCGCGTCGATCTTCTCTGTATTGACGAGCTGGGCTACATGGAACTGGACCGGCGTGGTGCCGAACTCCTCTTCCAGGTTTTGACCGAGCGTGAGGAGAAGAGCTCTGTGGCGATCGCCTCCAACGAATCCTTTGGAGGCTGGACCAAGACCTTCACCGATCCCCGGCTCTGCGCGGCCATCGTGGACCGCCTCACGTTTGGCGGGAACATCATCGAGACCGGCACCGAGTCATACCGCCTCGCCCACACCAAGGCCCAGCAGCAGCTCAAGGCAGTCTGAACCAGGTCCGCCATCGTCAGCCGTTCGGGGCCTCGAACGTATTCACCGCAGTGCGGAAGGTTCCCTGACCGGGCTGAGCTGGGTTGATCAGCACTACGAAGTCCGGCAAGGCTCCCGGAACGGGCCGTCCTTCCTTGTCCTGGCTGCCAGCCTCAGCCTGCCAGTCGATCAAGTGGACGACTACGGCACAGTGGCCCTCGGGCACGGGGTGCTCAAGCACGCCATCCGAGACGTCGGCACCGACGTTTTCGATGCCACCTACGAGTGCGCGACCGCGGGAGACGAAAAGGTAAGGCCGAGAAGCGACCAGTTGATGGGCAATCTCCCGCCCGGTCAACATGGCCGGCGCGGCCGCAGTGCCCGCACGGAGCAGGACACTGAACGCGCCGTCTCCGCCGACGTTGAGCGGAACAAGAGAACCCGCCTGGATATGGCCGACGATGTCCTCGTCCTCCAGGAGCTCGTCCTCCCAGGTGTCGTAATCGACGACGGCCTCGAACCGCTGCGGATCCCACAAGACGAGCATTCCCGCGTCCGTGGCCACCGTCGCCGAAACCTCATGCAAGGGCTGCTGGGCAGTCACTCGCTCCTCCGGTCATCTCGCTTGCTGCATTCGAATCGGCTGATTGTCCCAGCAAGGGGCCGCGACCTACCTGGCGGGGCCGCGTCACGCCCGCAGCCGAGCCACTTCAGGCCGCCGCTACCTCCGGATACGGCGCCCGCCTGGGCCGCTTGTGACCGTCGGGCCGAGGCCGACTCAAACCGTCCATGGTCAATGGAATCCCGGTCTCCCGGAGCGGCTAGGAAGGCAGCAGACCCGGGATGCCTCAAATGTCCACTACGGAGTCGCTGGCTGTGGAGTCATATCTCGCATTCAAATCTTGCTCTGGGCACCCCTCAAGGGAGTCAGAACTGACCTACCACTGGAGTCGGTTGTCACTGACGCAGCCAGTGGTCCCGATGCTGGACGGATACCGTTGTGTCCTGCCCACGTTGCCCCTGGGCGGTCACCGTCAGCCGATGAACCCGGATGCTGATCTGTCTCAGCGCGGTGTCGCCCGGCTCCTGGGCGAGTTCATCGAGAAGCTCGGTCTGACCCAGGTGACGCTCGTGCTCAGTGACTGGGGCGGTGGCCAGTTCCTGGTGCTGGACGGGGAGGATCGACACATCGCGCGCATGGTGCTGGTGGCCTGCGAGGCCTTCGACAACTTTCCCCCCGGGCCGGCCAAGGCCATGGCGCAGGTGTGCAGGATTCCCGGCGGCGTCTGGTTCTTGACGCGACTCATGCGGATCCCGGCCTTCCGGCACAGCCGGGGTGGCTACGGCGGGATGAGCCTGCGGGGGATCCCCGACGAGGTCATGGACGACTGGTTCGCTCCGGCCACCCGCAGCCGGGCCATCCGCAGGGACTTCGCCAAATTCGCCACCGGAGCACCCGGACGCAAGACCCTGCTCGCATGGAGCGAAGGGCTGCGCGACTTCGAGCGCCCGGTACTGGTCGTCTGGGCGACCGAGGACCGGTTGATGCCGCGAGAGCACGGCCCGCGGCTGGCCGAGCTGTACCCGCAGGGCCGGCTGGTCGAGATCGCCGAATCGTCCACCCTCATCCCCGAGGACCAGCCCGAACGACTTGCGCGAGCACTCACCGACTTCCTGATCCAAACCGGAGCAGAGCCGGCCCGAAGCGCCTCCTGAGCGCGAGGGCGACAGACGGGCCCGGCCCGTGCCCAGTCCTCCCGCCCTGGTCGCCGCTGCCGGGGCGCTTGGTAGCGGAGCGCTTGACAGACCGCCTACCGGACAGAGTTCGCACCGGCACGACCCGTCGGTGTGTTCGGCAGTCACCTACGAGTTGGATGTACCTCACGGGCCGCGGTGCAGTACGCGTACGCGTTGCGCCTGCCCTCTGCGGAGGGCGATGCCCACCCCGTGCTCTGAATCTGGAAGAGCACGGGGTGGGCGCGTTGCCGGTTGCCGAGGGGTACCAGTCTGCTGGAGGGCGCCGGCCTTCAGCACGTCGTCCGCCGACAGCGGCTCTGACTCAGGTTGAGCGAGAAAGCTCCGGGATTCACTCCGTGGGCGCGAAACATTGGGGTAGACGCTCCTCCATGGCATCCAAGCGCGAATTCCTCACGTCCTTGCGGGTCGCACGCCAACTGCGCCGGGTCCGCTCGCTCTACACCGCTGGTGCCGTCCTGTGGGCTGCTGCGGCCGCATGGGCCGGCTGGCTGGACTTCGGAAGTCAACAGATGTGGGTCTGCGTCCTCCTCCTCACCATCTTCACCGGCCTGCTGACCACTGCCTCGGTATGGATTCGCCAGCTTCCGCCTATCCACCAGCACGGCGGCCACGAATCACCCCGCAGGGCCGTAACTGCTGCTCAGTAAGCGCACGAATAGCGACGTACAGTCGGCGGTGACGCTTTCGGGAGCCGTGTCCGCACCGCTCAGGAGTCGCGGTGGTGGAGCCCCCATTTGGCCGGGCCGCCACCACGCCGCTTGATCAAGCCCGCGCCGTGGAGCGCAGCCTCGTCGGCATCGAAGTCGGCGCCGACGATGCGTCCAAGGACGTCATTGGGGCCGTAGGCGTGGCCGGGGATGATGCCGTCGAAGGCACGCGCCGCCCGCCCCATTCGGCAGGTAGGTAAACGACCGCACGTAGGTCGGCCCGTTGACTCATACCCCCACCTTGCCCGGCTTGGGGGATCTTGGGCAGGCTGATGGCAGGCAGGATCGCCCACGAGCATGCTCCTGCCCCAGAGCTCCCCGCTCCGCGACATCGTCACGGATTCAATGGAGAACGCCAGGGTAGCTGAGAGCCATCGATCCACTGGTGAAAGGTAATGCCCGTGCTGATGGCTCACCCTGCAGTGCTCCCCGGCCTCGTTCCCCGCTACTGGGCGCTGTCCGTCCTTGACGCGTCAGAGGACGGCTCGCCTGTTCGGAAGGAGATCGAGGATGTCGAGCGGGCCTTGTGCGTGGTCACGGGGACCGGTGACGTGCACGCCGCTCTGATCGCCGCCCGTCACAACCTGCCGGGGGCGGGCGTTCTTGACGACTCCGTCCTTGTTTCCGGCTGACCGCATAGGACAATGACTCGTCGCGTCCGCTGTGGACGCGACGGCTCCAGCAGCTGCATGTACCTAGTCTGGGCCTCCCGCTGCGGAGTGCGCACAAGAGCGCTGCAGTCCATGAACGTACACGTCGCTGAGGTCCAGCCCAAGCCCGCTCCGCTAAGGGCCAGGGGGGCGGTCGGAGCCCATCGAGGTCGGCTCCCTAATAGAGGGGCTACGGCCGTCGAGCGCATGGCGCAAGGCCGCACTAAGTCGAACACGCCCACTCGTACCCTCCCGCAGCCAACTGCGGTGACCCTGCAGCGGCGATGTGCGGTCTCCAACCAGGTGAGCTTGGGGGCGTCGGCCAGACCCGCCGATGCCTCGCCTCAGTGCAGGTTGCGTTTGCGCCACGCCAGGACCGTGAGCGTGGTGATGGTGAGCAGCAGAAGGCCGTTGCGAACGGCCGGCCGCGTCAGGGTGGCGGTCACCGGGGGGACGCCATTGGAGGCTTCCGATCTTCTGCCGATGACCGTTTCGATCAGTTGATCGACGAGCAATGCCGCCTTGCGGTGTGAGGGTTGGACTGCCTCAGGGGCGTTGTGGGACACGTTCTCTTCCTCTGTTCGGCTCCGGAGTCGAGTCGTGGGTCGGAGGTGCCCTGCGGGTGGTACGTACCGAGGACGGGGCAACGCGGGGCTGGCTGGCCTCAGCCGTTGAGGGCCGGGAGGACGGTCTTGCGGTAGTTGGCGAAGAAGGCGTCCTGCTCGGGGCCGATCTGGCCGATGAAGACCTCGTCGAAGCCTGCGTCGATGTACTCGCGGATTGCGCTGACGTGCTCGGCGGGGTCGTCTCCGCAGGGAGTCTTCTCGGCTACCTGATCGCGCGTGACGAGTTCACTGGCTTGTTCGAAGTGCGCGGGGGTCGGCAGGATCTGGCCGAGTTCGCCGGGCAGGGCCTCGCTGGGCCACAGACGGTGGACGGTGTCGATGGCTTGGTTCCGGTCGGAGTTCCAGCACACCTTGAGCCCGCCGATGACGGGCTTGCCCTCGCCTCCAGCCCGCCGGAAGGCGTCGATCAACTCCCTTTCGGGCCCCATGAGAACGAAGCCGTCCGCGATGCGGCCGGCCAGTTCCGCGGCGTTCGGTCCGAAACCGGAGACGTATACGGGAGGCGGAGTTCGTGGAACTGTGTAGAGGCGGGCGTTGTCGACGGTGTAGTAGCGGCCCTGGTAGTTGACGAGATCGCCTGTGAACAGCTTCCGCATGACCTCTACGGATTCCTCGAGCATGTCCGAGCGTTCCGCGTGGCGGGGCCAGGAGTCGCCCAGGACGTGCTCGTTGAGAGCCTCACCGGTGCCCACTCCGAGGGTGAAGCGGTCGTTGAGGAGAACGCTGGAGGTCGCGGCGGCTTGTGCTGTGATGGCCGGGTGGAGGCGAGTGGTCGGGCAGGTGACCAGGGTGGTGACGGGCAGATCGACGGTCTGCGACAGGGCGCCGATCATCGACCACACGAACGGGCTGCTGCCCTGGGCATCGTTCCACGGATGGAAGTGGTCGGAGATGGCCAGCCGGGTGAACCCGGCATCCGCTGCCCGCCTTGCTTGGTCCAGCAGTTGCTCTGGGGTGAACTCTTCACAGGAGAGGAAGTAGCCGAACTCTGTCATGGTGGGCTCCGTTCATCGGGGTGCTGGAGTCTGAGCCGACGTGGCGGGCCCGGCGTGGCTTCAGCTCGGCGGGTAGGGGTTGGCCTTGAGCTGTCGGGCGAGGTGAGCGGTATTGGCGGCCAGGGTCTTGGTGGTGGCGGCCGTCTTCTCGGGGGTCTTGTCGAGGTCCTGGTAGTCGGTCTTCTGCATGGCTTCGCCGACCCAGTAGGTGACGGCGTTGGGGGCGAGGGAGAAGCCGGCGTCGTTCAGCCCCTGGTAGAGGTCGGCGCTGACCTTGTGGGCGCCGTCCTCGTTGCCCACGACGCAGACTGCGGCGACCTTGCCGTAGGTGAGCATGCGGCCCTCGTCGTCGGTCTCGGAGATCTCTGCGTTGAGCCGCTCCATGACCTTCTGGGCGATGCTGGCGGGGTGGCCGAGCCAGATAGGTGTGGACAGGACGAGGATGTCGCAGCCCAAGATCGTGTCGCGGATCTCGGGCCACGCGTCGCCGTCGCCCAGGTCGGTGCTGATTCCCGTCTTCACGTCATGGTCGGCGATCCGGATGGTCTTGCCGGTGACACCGTGCTCGGCGAGGGCGGCCATCGTCTGCTCGGCGAGCAGCTGGGAGCTGGAGGGCGCCGGGGAGGGGGAGAGGGTGCAGACGAGGGCGACAGCGCGAAGGGGGGTGTTCTTGTTGGGGTCCATGTTGCGCGGCTACCCGCCGATCTGCCATTGATGTTCCGGTTGGCCCAGTTCATCCAGCAGAGGCTGTGGGTCAGTCCGGGCGGGAGTGTCATACGGCCTGGCCGACCACAAGGAGGTCGTCGAAGACAACCTCGCCATGCTGCTCCGGCTAGGCATCACCACTCTCCTCACCACCTGTGGCTCGCATCAAAGTCAGGGGCGATCGCCGGTGCCGCCTTCCGAGGGTGCTGCGGTGTGTTGATGCCCGCCTGGGCGGGGGGTCTTGGTGGTGTCGTGGATGCTGTCGCGGGCGGCTGCGGCGACGGTCTCGGGGGTGATGCCGAATTCGGTGTAGAGGCGTTGGTAGTCAGCGGATGCGCCGTAGCGTTCGAGGCTGATGATGCGTCCGGCGTCGCCGACGACGTCGCGCCAGCCCTGGCCGATGCCTGCTTCCACGCTGACGCGGGCCCGTACGGCCGGTGGCAGGACCTCGTCCTGGTAGTCCTGGGGCTGGGCGGCGAACCATTCGCGGCAGGGCATCGACACCACCCGTACCGCCAGGCCTTCGGCGGTCAGCACATCGCGGGCGTCCAGGGCAATGTGGACTTCGGAGCCGGTGGCTACCAGGATCACCTCGGGCACTGTGCCGTCGGCTGTGTCCGCGAGGGTGTAGCCGCCGCGGGCCGCTTCCAGGGCCGGAGCGTACTGGCCGTTGCTGTGGTCCAGGACGGGCAGGTTCTGACGGGAGAGGATCAGGCCGGAGGGCCGGTCGGTGTGTTCCAGGATGGTCTGCCAGCAGGCGGTGGTCTCGTTCGCGTCGGCGGGGCGCACCACGTCCAGGCCGGGGATGGCGCGGAGCGCGGCGAGGTGTTCGACGGGTTGGTGGGTGGGGCCGTCCTCGCCCAGGCCGATGGAGTCGTGGGTCCAGATGTAGGTGACGGGCAGCTGCATCAGGGCGGCGAGGCGTACGGCCGGGCGCATGTAGTCGGAGAAGGTCAGGAAGGTGCCGCCGTAGGGACGGGTGAGGCTCTGCAGGGCGATGCCGTTGAGGATCGCGCCCATGGCGTGCTCGCGGATCCCGAAGTGCAGGGTGCGCCCGTAGGGCCCGCCCTTCCAGTCCTTGGTCTGCCGGTCGGCCGGCACGAAGGACGGTTCGCCCTCCATGGTGGTGTTGTTGCTCCCCGCGAGGTCGGCCGATCCACCCCACAACTCCGGCAGCACCGGGGCCAGCGCGGTGAGAACCTCACCGGACGCGGCGCGCGTCGCCATCCCCTTGGCGTCGGCGGGGAAGGTGGGCAGGACGTCGCTCCAGCAGTCCGGCAGCCGCTGGGCCTGAAGCCGGTCCAGCAGCGCAGCGCGGTCGGGATGCGCGGTTCGCCAAGTGGTGTATGCCTCGTCCCAGTCGGCGTGCGCCGTGCGGCCGTGCTCCGCCGCCTGTCGGGTACGGGCCAGGACCTCGTCCTCGACGGTGAAGTGCTGCTCGGGGTCGAAGCCGAGCAGTTCCTTGGTGGCGGCGATCTCGTCTTCGCCGAGTGCTGAGCCGTGGGCCTTGCCGGTGTTCTGCTTGGTGGGGGCCGGCCAGCCGATCAGGGTCCGCAGCATGATCAGCGACGGGCGTCCGGTCTCGGCCCGGGCGGCGCGGGTCGCGGCGAGCAGGGCGTCGACGTCCTCGACGTAGGAGCCGGTGATGGTCCAGTCGACGGTCTGTACGTGCCATCCGTAGGCGGCGAAGCGTGCGGGCACGTCCTCGCTGAAGGAGACGTCGGTGTCGTCCTCGATCGAGATGTGGTTCGAGTCGTAGAAGACCGTCAGGTCGCCCAGTTCCTGGTGCCCGGCCAGGGAGGCGGCCTCGGCGGTGACGCCTTCCATCAGGTCGCCGTCGGAGGCGATGACGTAGATGTGATGGTCGAAGGGGCTGGTGCCCGGCGCAGCGTCCGGGTCGAAGAGTCCGCGTTCGCGGCGCACGGCCATCGCCATACCGACCGCGCTGGCCAGCCCCTGTCCCAGCGGCCCGGTGGTGATCTCCACGCCGCGGGTGTGGCGGTGCTCGGGGTGGCCGGGAGTCGCCGACCCCCACGTCCGGTACGCCTCCAGGTCCGACAGCTCCAGGCCGTAGCCGGCCAGGTAGAGCTGGATGTAGAGGGTGAGGCTGGAATGCCCGCAGGACAGGACGAACCGATCCCGTCCCAGCCACTGGTCGTCGGCCGGGTCATGCTTCATGACGTTCTGGAACAGCAGGTACGCCAGCGGGGCCAGGCTCATCGCCGTCCCCGGATGGCCATTGCCTACCTTCTGTACCGCGTCGGCGGCCAGCAGCCGCACGGTGTCGACCGCCCGCACGTCGACCTTGTCCCACCCGGCGTGCTCGGCTACCGGGCTCGCCACGGACCTGTCGCCCCCTACGGACTGCTCGCTCATCATGCTGTCCCTTCGTCGAACGGACGGACCGGCCTCTGGGGACGCCCCTTCCCGCCGGTGGATGTGCCCTCGCGGCCGTGCCGTCCGGCACCCGCGGATGCCGTCGTGACCGTCATCGTGCGGCCGTCGGCCCAGATCCCAGCGTTCGGGCCGCCGCGGTGGCGCGCACCTGCTCCAGCGTGGTGCTCTGCCGCTCGGCGCGGTCCAGCAGCGCGTCGAGGTCGTGGGCGCGGAGCCGGCTGTCGGTCTGGGCCAGGTCGCGCAGGGTGCGCCAGCAGGCTGCCTTGCCCTGGACGCCCGCCAGCATCGCCTCTGCCTCCAGGACGTCACTGAGCGGAGAGCGGGAGAACAGGTGACCGTTGGTCTTCAGGCGGCCCGCCTTCTCCGCCAACCAGCCCAGGGCAGCCTTGTACTGGGTGGTCGACACGCCCAGGTCCGTCATCACCATGGCAAGAGCGTCACGGTCCTCCTCGACCTGGTCGGCGAGATCGGCGAGTGTGCGGCCATCCTCCTGGTCCTTTCGGGCGTCTGCGGCGCGACGGAACAGTTCCAGGCCGCCTGTGGCGGCGGCGTAGTGGTCGCCCAGGTAGATCGCCAGGAGCTCGGCGCTCTCGGATTCGCCGTCCTGTGTTCCGGGCGTCGTGTGCATTTCGCGGGCGACCGACTCGCCGAGCTCGCTCCAGCTGTCCTCGAACTTGGTCAGCCCCTCGCGTTCGAGGGTGTCGGTGACGTCGGTGAAGTCGATGCCGACCCGTTCCAGCGCGGCGAAGTGAGCCCTGGCGGCCGCAAAGTCGTCCACGGTAGGAGCGTGCGCGAGAAGGGTGCCGTGGTCGGCGAACGCGGCCAGCGTACTGCCGGGCATCGTGTTGACCGTGCCCGCGATGACGAGCTCACTGACGTACATCGTGTCGGGGTAGGAGGGGTCCTTCACTCCGGTGGAGGCCCATAGCGGGCGCTGCGTGCGGGCCCCCGCCGCCGCGAGGCGCTGCCAGCGCGGGTCTACGAGCATCTGCTCGTAGGTCTGGAAGGCGAGGCGCGCGTTGGAGACCGCCGTCTTGCCCTTGAGCGCCAGCGCCTCGGGTGTGCCGATGGCGTTGAGGCGGCGGCTGACCTCGGTGTCGACGCGGGAGACGAAGAATGAGGCCACCGAGTGGATGTCCGCCAGCTCGCGCCCAGCTGCCTGAGCCTGCTCCAGGCCCCGAAGGTAGGCGTGCATCACCTCGCGGTAGCGGTCCAGAGAGAAGATCAGGGTGACGTTCACGCTGATGCCCTCCGCGGTGACCGCGGTGATCGCTTCCAGCCCCGCCCGGGTGGCGGGGATCTTGATGAACAGGTTCGGCTGGTTGACCGTCTCCCAAAGCTTGCGCGCCATCGCGACCGTAGCGTCGACATCCTGCGCCAGCCGCGGGTCGACTTCGATGGATACCCGTCCGTCGATTCCTGCGGTCCGCTCGTACACGGGGCCCAGGACGTCACAGGCATGGCGTACATCATCGGTGGTCAGGGCGAAGACCGCGTCGTCGACGCTGCCTCCGGCCTCGCCCAGGCTCCGCAGCTGCTCGTTGTAGCGGTCCCCCTTGGACAGAGCCGAGGCGAAGATCGTGGGATTCGTGGTGACCCCCACGACGTGTTTGTCCGCGATCAGCTTCTTGAGCTCTCCGCCCGCGAGAAGTTCCCTGGACAGATCGTCGAGCCAGACCGACACCCCTGCTTCGGACAGGGCGGCGAGCGGACTTGATTCAGCGGAGACGGACATACGGACCTCCAAAGCGGTACTGTGCCGCGCACGCTGGGGTCGGTTTCGTCCGGAGGACGGTCTGCCGGTGGCGGCACTCGCACGGTGGCTCTATCCCCGCCTGCCCGGATCGTCCCGTAGCAAGCGCAGTACCCGAAACGACCGGCTTGATGGCCGAGGACCTCGGAACGATGCGGCCGCCTCGGAGCCGTGTGGGCAAATCCTGGGAGGCCCGTACGTCTCGAGTGGAAGTTTGGTGTGCCGCAGCAGGCCGGAGCCTTGGTTGCCCTACCCCGGACGGGGGGACTGCGGCACGCCCGGCTTATGCCCCATCCCGCTTCGCACATGCCGCCCACCATCTGTCTATCGCAGCCTTTGACCGCTCTCATGGGCGGGGCAACCACCCGGCGCCGAAATCGGCAAGGTCCCGGGAGGACTGGGCGCGCTGGCCGATCAGTCGGCGAAAGCCCGCCAGGGCGTAGCGTTCGCCGAGGGCGGGGCTGGGGCCGGGGATTCCGGCGACTTGGGCCAGTGTTCGCTGGGGCTGGGGCTGGGGCTGCTGCCAGCCGGTTACCAGGACCCGCAGGTGCAGGTTTTCTGCGTAGCGGTGGAGCTCGAGGATGTGGAGCAGGCCGTCGCGGTCCATCGACGTCACGCCGTGCAGATCGACCAGGAAGTCCCGCGCGGTGGAGGTGACGTCGTCCAGAGCAGTGCGCATCAGGGCGCCGGCGTCGTCAGCAAGGTCACCTCTGACATTGACCGGGACGCTGCTGCGGGTGTGCTCGACATCCACGGTGATTACAAGGTTCTCCTGCCGGCGGTACTCGGGCTCCTATCCTGTCGGGTGCTTCTCTGATCCTGGCTGGGCCTCGCCGGGGTTTCGCGGGCGGTGCCGACCCCCGCCCTGCCACGGATACCAGGCTGCACAAGCAGGTCTGGGGGCTGGAGCCGTTAGGGCCTCTCCTTCGTCCACCGGCGGACCCGTGTACGGGGAGAGCAGTACGGAGGCATCCATCGCGAGGTCGGCTCGTTGTGCATCCGATGGGCCGCGCGGACGCGAAGAGGTGGAGACGAGATTTCGTGCGGGGTATGTGATGAGTCGCCCTCCTCACGCGGGGAGGGTTCGAACCCTGTGGAGGCTGATGTGGCTCGTGAGCGGATCGGACTGGCTGAGGTCCTGACGGCCGCGGAGTCTGCAGCACCCGTGAACTCGCTCGATGTCGTCGCCCGCAACCTGCGCGATCGGTTCGAGGCTCGCTACGTCTCGTTCCTTTTCGTCGACATCGTGGGCCGGCGTCTGCTGCGCGTCCACGACAGCGTGACCACGGATCACGAGGACCGGGCCGCGCAAATCCCGCTCGCGGGCAGCAGCGTCTACGACGAGGTGCTGCGCGGCCAGAAGCTTGTGCTGGCAGCTGATGGCGGGCAGGGGCAGCGGGTCCTGGCGCCGGTGACCAACCGCGGCGACACCATCGGCGTTCTCGAGCTGTTCTTGGCCGAGGCCACCCCGGAGGTGCTGGTCCAGGTGGAGGAGGCTGCGCACGCGCTGGCCTACATCCTGGTGACAGACCGGCGCTTCACCGACCTCTACCACTGGGGCAACCGCACCATTCAGGTGAGCCTGGCGGCCGAGATCCAGCGGCAGCTGCTGCCCACCGCCGCCGCCTGCGAGGCCCCCCAGTTCACGCTCGCCGGGGCTGTCGTCCCGGCTTCCTCGATCGCTGGGGACACCTACGACTACAGCCTCGACAACGACACCCTGCACGTGTCGATCACCGATGCCATGGGCCACGACGTCGACGCCGCCCTCATGGCCACCCTCCTGGTCAACGCCTCCCGCGGCGCCCGCCGCGCCGGCGAGACCCTGAGAGCAGGCCCGGCAGCTCCACCAGGCACTCCTCGATCACGGACGGCAGACCATGGCCACCGGCCAGCTCCTGCGTATCGCCCTCGACGGCAGCCGCGCTCAACTCGTCAACGCCGGACGCCCCTGGCCCCTTCTCCTGCGTGACGGTGCCGTCACCGAACTGCGCCTGGCCGTGAACCTGCCCTTCGGCTGCGCCTCAATGACGACCCCCTACGCGGTTCAGGACCTGGACCTGCGGCCTGGTGACCGGCTCCTGCTCCACACCGACGGTATGCAGGAGCGCGACGCCGAAACCGTCGACCTTCCTGCCCTCCTGCGCAAAACCATGGCTGAGCATCCACGGGAGGTCGTGCCCCCTGGTCGGCGCGGTCAGCGACGCCTACGACGGGCAGCCCCCGAAGGACGATGCGACCGTCCTGTGCCTGGACTGGCATGGCCCCCACGGCGGGGGCCCCAGAACGAAGGCCTGACCCGGATGGGTGAACAAGAGCATCTCGGGCGGGCCAGAAGGGTGAGGCGTCACAGTGGGGGCAGGCGCTCACTACGCCCCTCTTTCAGGGATGGAGACTCCGTGGTTCCGCCCATGCTCGTCCTGGACCGGCCCGTGCCCCGTACTGGCCGGCCCACGACAACAGCCCGGGGCGCCACCGACGCCTTCCTCGACCACGCCACCAAGGTCCGGCCCCCGGACCGCCCCGAGTACTCGGACGCGGTCCAGCTGGTGGTCACCGAGCTGGTCACCAACGCGATCCGCCACACGGACGGGCCCGCCGCCCTCCATCTCGAGCTTCACGAGGACCACGTCAAGATCCGCGTCACCGACACCAGCCCGAACCCGGCTATGCCCCGTACGCCCCGGACCGACGGGACCGGCGGCTACGGCTGGCACCTCATCGACCGCCTCACCACCCACACCCACACTGAACCCACCCCCGACGGCGGCAAGACCATCTGCGCACACGCCCCCTGGTAGGCCCGAGCACCACAGCCCGGTCGTGGCCGTGCACCCGGTGGGAGCACTTGGCCGGGGGCTGTCTGGCCATCACGGCCTGGGCGTGACACGCTCAAGCGACATCCAGCCTGGTCTGGTGGGAGACCCCGCACCGCCGAGAGGCAACCCGAACGGTGGCCGGTGGAAGGTGCGGGTGGTCTCGCCCGGCTTTGCACGGCTTAAGGCGGCCGTGCGCTTGACGGCCTTCTCCGCCCGAATCCGGGAGCCGACCGTAATGGGCTCCGATCCGATTGGCGGATCAGACAACCATGCACCCCACCCTGAACATCGACACCGTCGCGTCTACCGGACCCCGAACCGTCCTGAGAATCACCGGGGCTCTGGACATGGACACCGTCCCGGACGTCAGCGCGGCCACCGACCCTCTCGCCCTGAACGAGCGGACCCTGGCCCTGGACCTGTCAAACGTCACCTTCATGGATTCCAGCGGCCTCAACACCCTCCTCAACCTCCGCAACCGCATCCAAGCCGAACACGGTGCACTGGAGCTGCAAGGGGCCCCTGAGCAGGTGTTGCGACTCCTGGAGATAACCGGCGCCCGAGATCTCTTCACCCTCATTCACGCCCGCCCCGACGAGGCACGTGAGAGCGCCTGAGCTCCGTGCCTCGGAGGTTGCGTAAAGTGGTTTAGGCGGTCCGAGGGCGCCGAAAGTGTCCCCTTCACGTCCGCGGCTCGCGCGATTCCGGGTCTGGCCGGGCCTCGTCGCCCTCATACCCATCGGCACCGACTTCGCGGCTGTGTGGGAGCGAGCTATCCGGCTGTGCGCTGTGGTCGGGGTGCCCGGCAGTGCGGCGGATTTCCTTCATCTCCGCCTCGTAGAGATGGTCCCTGCCGTCGGCCAGATCTGCTGTCACCTGGTGCTCCAGGCTCCTGAACGGCTCGTAGTACGTGCGGTTGTACGCCTCGATGATCTGGAAGGTCCAGTGGCCGGGGATGACGTTGCGCCCCAGGATCTCCCTCTCCACGCGCCGAGCCCATTCCTCATGCCCTGCCTCGCGGAGTAGCCGGACGGCGCGGTCGAGCTCTAGATCAGCGGTGCCGGTCAGCTGGTGGAAGCCGTAGAGCTGGCCGCGGGCCCGCTCTACCGTCTCCAATGCCTTCGACAGCGAACCCAGAGCCTCCACCGTCGCATGATTCGTATCGGGTGGCCGTCGATGATCGTGGTCGGGTCCGTCAGAGGTCCGGGGAGCAGAGCCAATCGGGTGTGACCCACGGAGCGGAGCCATCGGGTGCGGGGGCTGCCGGTGTGACCCTTCGCCGCGTGCAGGCCTTTCGATGCCCATTACGGACTCCCATCCAGCCGGTCCTGTGGGCCGCGCTGTCCTCTCGCTTCGTTGGCTGCCCGCGGGGGTCGTTCGGTCATTTCGGGCTCCCAGGCGTCACGGGTTCCGGTCTTCGGTTGGTGGGTTGGTGCGTTCACGGCGGCGGTGGCTGGTGTCGCACCAGGGGTAGGTACGGCTGCGCCGGCAAGTGCACACGGCGACCATAAAGCGGTCGGACCGCATGACCTTCCCGTCGTCCACCATGATCTCGACCGGGCCTTCGACCAGGACGGGCCCATGATGTTCGACTATCACCCGCCGGGCGGAAGCCTCGCCGTCGGGACGGTCGCGGTCTTCGGGAGCTGCGTCAGGGGCGCTGGGCACGGATGATCACCAGTTCCTCCCATTCCTCGGCAACAGCTGCCAGGCCATGCTGCTCCAGCCAGGCACGCCGGGAGCGCAGGACAGGGCCCCAGGGCACGAGGGCCGTCGCGGTAGCCTCCGCGGTCATCCCGGCAGCGGTGAGACGTTCCAGGGTCTGCGCGGTGCCGCACATGGCCGAGTGGACCATCAGCAGAATGCCTCCGGGCCGCAGCAGGCCTGGGGCCCGGTCGCAGATCCGATCGATGACCGTCCGGCCGTCGGGTCCGGCGTCCCAGGCACGCTCCGGACCGTGTGACGGGAGCCGGGTTGCGGGAGCCGGCACGTAGGGGGGGTTTGAGACGACCACGTCGAAGTCCCGGCCCGTGGCGTGCTCGGCGAAGTCCCCGTGCACCACCCGCAAGGGCAGCCGGTGTGTCCACGCGTTCAGCCGGGCCGTGACCACTGCTCCCCAGGAGACATCAATCGCCGTCACGCGGGCGCCCCTGTTCGAGGCATGCAGGGCCACCGCACCGGTGCCCGTGCCGATCTCCAGGAGATCGGTGCCGGGCCCGATCTCCTCAAGCGCGAGGGCCTCGGCGAGGAAGCTGGTGTCCGCCTGCGGCTGATACACCCCCGGCAGGGCCACCATGCCCGCGGGCAGCACGTCCAATGACAGAGCAGTACGCGGCACCTGTACCTCCGGATGTCCACCGCAGCCCTCGAAGGGGGCCGCTGGATTTCGATCACATATGCGCCTGCCCGGGCCTGCCCACCCCAGACGGGCAGCGGCCGATCTTCGGAGGAACAGACGGAAGCCCTGATCAGCGGCTGGGCCGCAACGGACCCCTCCGTGGGCCTACAGCGAGTACTGGGGATACGCGCATCGGAGCGCCCGAGGTCGTAGAGGATGGCCTCGGCCTGTCCCGCCAGGTGCCCTGGGAGAGGGGGCGGGAGTGCCCTGAGCGGGCGTGGTTCGGCTCATGCACCCGGGGCGAGTGGAGCGGTGGCCATTCCGCTGCCGGACCTCAGTCCTGCGAGAAACTCCTGGAGAGCCTCTACGGATGTGCGAGCGGGCTCCCAGCCGAGTTCCTTGCGTGCGCGGGAGGAGTCCATCAGCGGAAGGCGCAAGACGGCGTCGAAGAGGTCCGGCGAGGCAGGCACCAGCCGTAGCCTCCACGCGGCGGCGAGAGCGGCGCGGACGGGGGCGGCCGGCGTGGAGAAGCTCCGCGCTTCGAAGATCTCGGCCAGGACGGGACCATCGACCACGGGGCCGGCCGCCAGGTTGAAGGCGCCTCGGACGGGGCGGGTTACGGCGGCGAGGTAGGCCGCAGCGGCATCGTCGGTGTGCAGGGCCTGGAAGCGCAGACCGGGCAGGTCAGGTACTGCGGGGATGAGGTTCTTGCGCACCAGGCGACCGGGCAGTAGCCGGCCGGCGAAGATCCGTCGCTGCTCGGAGGCGGATTCCCGCTTGAACAGGAAGCCGGGGCGCATACGCACCACCCGGACATCGGGGTGGGCGTGCTCGTAGGTGTCCAGGACCCGTTCGAGGTAGGCCTTCTCGCGGGTGTAGGCGGCCTGCGGCCAGCCGTGCGTGGGCCACGATTCGTCGACCGTCCGGTCCTTGGGGCCGGGCGAGTACGCGCCGACGGAAGAAGCGTGAACGAGGCAGGGGACGCCCGCGGCGGCGACGGCGTCGAAGACGCGCATGCTGCCGAGGATGTTGGTGCGCCAGGTCTCGGCGGGATGGTGGGTGGGCTGGAACTTCCAGGCGAGGTGGATCACGGCGTCCGCGCCGTCGAACGCCCGCACCAGGTCCGCTTCGACCTGCTCGACGTCGGCTGCCTGCCAGGTGGTCTTCGGAGGACGCCATGACGGCACCCGCCGTGCGAGGCCGAGCACCGAATTCACGGCCGGGTCCTGGGACAGGCGCTGGATCACGCTGGTACCGACGTTGCCTGTGGCGCCGGTGACCACGACGCGCAAGCCGCCCGCACCGCTCTGGCTGGACTGTGCGGAGCGGACCGTGCTCGGGGCTGTCATCTGATGACTCCTCTTCGGCGGCTTTCACAGCGGGGGTGCGTGCGCGTGAGCGGCGTGCTGTCCCGGGGCATCAGGACAGTGGGCGCGCGAGCACGCCAGAGACCGCCTCCTGGCCGCCACCGGTCGCCAGGATGCGGACTTCTGCCTGGTCACTGATCTCCGCTTGGACGATGCCCGTGGCGTCCTCGTAGACGGGGTGGCCTCCCGGCCCGGCTCTGCTGATACGGGAGACCTCTACGAGGTCTGCGCCGGCTTCTCCGCCCGGGAAGGCCAGTTCGTACCGGTCGCGAGGCTCTTCCGGCTCGGCCGGACCCAGTGCCGGCCGCGGCAACTTCGCGGGATCGCTCGAGCGGGAACGGCTTCCCGGCGGATTGGCTTCGCCAACGCGCTCGGGGTCGCTCGGTGGCGCCGTCGAACCCGTGCCCACCCGGGAGGGAGCTCCAGGCGGCCGACCGTGATCATCTGCGAGTGCGCCCCCGTGCGGCAGCAGTGGAGCCGCCAACGGACCGCTGGAGGTGGGTGTTCCTTGTTCTTGGGCTGTCTTGCTCATTGCCTGTCCTGTTCATGCACGGGATGTTCCCCGGTGGGATTGAGGAAGATCAGCGGGTGGGACGGGGTACTTGCCCCTGCTCAGTGCCCGAGGGCTTCTTCCAGTTGCTGCTTGTTCATGTGGGAGCGGCCCTCAACCCCCTTCGCCCGGGCTTCGCGGCGCAAGTCCGCCGTGGTGTGGTGCGCGAAGCCATCCGTCTCCCCGTTGCCGGCGTCGGTGTCGGGGTGGAGGACGACCTTGGTCCAGCCGTCGTCACGATTGTCGAAGTGCTCGTAGGCGGAAGCGGCTTCGTCGAGGCCGAGTTCGTGGGAGACGAGGAAGCCGGGTGCGGCCTTCCCGCTGGAGATCAGGTCGCGCAGGGCCCGGTTGTAGCGCTTGACGGGTGCCTGGCCGGTGCCGATGCGCTGGCCCTTGAACCACAGCATCCCGAAATCCAGTGGCACCTTCCGCTGGGCTTCGAGCTCGCCCTGGGCCTCGGCGCCGCCCGGGTCCTCGGGCAGGAACACCCCGACGACGCCGATGCCACCGGTGAACCGAACTGTGTCGATGAGTCCGTTCATGGTCAGGGCGGCGTCCTCCTGGCCCTGGGGGTCGTGTGCCTGGTAGCCGACGCATTCGTAGCCGTTGTCCGCGCCCAGGCCGAGGGTGGCTTCCTTGACGACCGCAGCCGGGTCCTGGTCCGCGGTGTTGATTGCGATGGCGCCGATCTGCTCGGCGAGACGGAGACGATCGGGCTGGTGGTCGGCGACCCATACGCGGCCGGCGCCCTTCAGGATCGCCGAGTAGGCGGCCATCAGGCCGACCGGGCCGGCTCCGTAGACGATGGTCTGGTCGCCGGGCTTGACCCCCGCCATTTCGGTGGCGTGATAGCCAGTAGGGAATATGTCGGCCAGCATCACGTAGTCGAGCTGCCGCTCCGCGGCGTCCTCGCGCAGGCGCAGCGCGTTGAAGTCGCCGTAAGGGACCCGCAGCAGCTCTGCCTGGCCGCCCTGATACGGACCCATCTCGGCGAAGCCGTATGCGGGCCCGGCCATTTCCGGCTTGGGCTGCATGGTGAGGCAGTAGTTGGTGAGGCCCTGCTCGCACTGCTTGCAGAAACCGCAGGCGATGTTGAACGACAGCACGACCCAGTCGCCGACCCTGACCTTGCTGACGGCCCCGCCCACCTCGACGACCTGGCCGAGGTTCTCGTGGCCGAGGGTCCGGCCCGTCTCGAAGGAGCTCCGTCCCTCGTACATGTGCAGGTCCGAACCGCAGATGTTGGTGGTCGTGATCTTCACCAGTACGTCGCAGGGGTGCTCGATCTTGGCGTCCGGGACGTCCTTGACGGTCACCGTCCGGGGTCCTTCGTACACTGCCGCTTTCATGATCTTCCCTACCGGCGGCCGGCGGCCGTGCTCCACGGCTGGGCGGCGCCTTGCTGGGCGGCGGCGCGGAGGTGGATCTATCACGTGGTGACATCCGCCTCCGCGGAGTCTTACGTCTCTCCCGTCCATCTACCCTCACCCCGGCCCGTCACCGGTCTTGCCGGTGGCCCCCGCGGGCGGGCCAGCCAGCTGAGTATTCAGCTCTTGGCGCTCGGCACAGCGCGAGGCTCCAATGGGGGCCTTCTTCTTCGCCTTCACCATCTCTTCGCCGAGTTCGGTGAGGCGGTTGCGGCCCATCGCCTTGCAGACGCCGGGGAACCACCTCTCCTCCTCCCCGACGTGGTGGCGGACGTTCTCGATGAGTGCGGCCAGAAGGCTCGGGAAGCGGGCGTCGATGTCGTGGGTGCGCAGTGAGACGCAGCGCTCTCGGCCTGCGGCGCGGGTATGCCCGGCCGACCCAGCCCGGGATCTTGAAGTGGTAGGGAGCCAGTAGGCCTGGAGGTCCAGAGTTCGACGCCCCCGCAGCCCGTTTGCCTGTCGGCGACGTGCCGGTCTCCTGCACCCATCGGGTGGATCACCGGCCAGGGCTGTCTGAGCCATCGGCTCGACGGGGGAGTCATGTGCTGTGCAAGGCCAGGGGAACGTGTCCTGCTGCATCCGTTCGACCGTCTCGCGCGGAAAAGGTCGTCGCACCACTTCACGACACGGAGGACCGCATGCCCGCGAAGTCGGTTGCTCGATATCCCGTCCCGCCCAGCCAGTGCCAGATCGTCCGTCCGCCAACGGCGACAGACGTCGATGCGGACGTGAACCACTTCGTCACGAGCGAGCTGTCCACGCGTTGCGCCGAATCCGTGGCCCACAGTCGGTCTCTCGACGGTGTCTTCGCCGCGGACCTCGCGGAGCGCCTCACCGCATTCACCCTCGACGGAGGTTCGCGGATCCGACCGCGATTCCTCTGGTGGGCCATGCGGGCCTGCGGCGGTACCGATCCCGAAGTGTCCGCAGCTCTGCGCCTGGCCGCAGCACTCGAACTGATTCAGAGCTGCGCCTTGGTGCACGACGACGTGATGGACCGGTCGACCGTTCGTCGCAGCAGGCCCTCCTTCCACGCGCAGATCGAACTTCAATACTTCGCGATCGCGCCTCGGCCAGGCTCCGGCCCGTCGTCATTCGCCCAGTCCGCGGCGGTACTCGCCGGAGACCTCGCACTGTCCTGGGCGGACGACCTGGTGGCCGGAGCCGACCTCGACCCGGTCACGCGGACGGACGTCCTGCGCATCTGGCGGAACATGCGTACGGAGATGATCGCCGGCCAGTACCTGGACTTGCACGGCCAGGCAACCTCGTCGCGCTCCGCTGCCCGGGCCATCCGTACCGTCTGCCTGAAGACGGCCCGGTACACCGTGGAACAGCCCGTGGCCCTGGGCGCGGCGTTGGCCCGCGCAGACGAGGCCACCACCCGCGCTCTCACGGCTGCCGGTAGGTGCGCAGGAATCGCCTTTCAACTGCGGGATGACCTCGCCGGAGCGTTCGGCGACTCGGAGGTGACCGGCAAGCCGGTGGGAGACGACATCCGCGCGGGCAAGGCGACCTACCTGCTGGCCTTGGCCCACTCGCGGGCCCGCGCGGCAGGCGACACCTACGTCATCGACCTCCTGAGCGAGGCCGGGGGAGGCTCTGATGTCTCCATGCCGGTCCTGTCCTCGATCCGGGAAGCCCTGCTCTCTACCGGAGCCGCGGCACAGGTCGAGCGGCGCATCGCACGTCTGGTGAGCGCCTCCGAGCGCCACCTCGCAGCGGCCGGCCTGCACGGGCCGGCCGCTCAACGTCTCTCAGAGCTGCTGGCCCAGGTTGCCGCCCCCGCGCGGGGTTCTGCCGCGGTGTCCACCGGCTGCCTCGGAGGTACCCGATGAGAACCGTCACCGGCCAAACCGACCACGTCGTGGTCGTCGGAGCAGGACTCGCCGGCCTCTCGGCCACGCTGCACCTCCTCGGCGCCGGCCGTCGGGTCACCCTGGTCGAACGCGACCCGCTCCCCGGCGGCCGCGCCGGCCTCATCGAGCGCGGTGGCCACCGTTTCGACACCGGGCCCACCGTCCTCACCATGCCGCACCTGCTGGAGGAAGCGTTCGCGGCGGTCGGCCAGAAAATGTCGGACCGGGTGACCCTGCACCCGCTCCACCCCGCCTACCACGCACGCTTCGCAGACGGCACCAGCCTTGACGTCCACACCGGTGCCCAGGCCATGGAAGCCGAGATCGAACGCTTCGCCGGAGGCCGGGAAGCAGCCGGCTACCGGCGGTTGCGCCAATGGCTGCAGGACCTCTACCGGGCCCAGATGGGCCGCTTCATCGAAGCCAACTTCGACTCGCCCCTCTCCCTCCTGAACAGGGATCTGGTCCGACTCGCCGCCCTGGGCGGATTCGGCCGCCTCCAGCCGAAGATCGGCAGCTTCCTCACCGACGAACGACTGCAGCGCGTCTTCTCCTTCCAGGCCCTCTACGCCGGCATCCCGCCCGCCCGCGCACTCGCCGCCTACGCCGTCATCGCCTACATGGACACCGTCGGCGGCGTGTACTTCCCCGAAGGCGGCATGCACGCCGTGCCCGAGGCCATGGCCGCGGCCGCGACGGAGGCGGGAGCCACCCTCCTCAACGGCCAGACCGTCACCCGGCTGGAACGCACCGGCGACCGCATCACCGCCGTGATCACCGACCACCAGCGCATCCCCTGCGACGCGCTGGTCCTGACCCCCGACCTGCCCGTCGCCTACGAACTGCTGGGTGCTCGCCCACGCCGTCCGCTCGCGCTGCGCCACTCCCCGTCGGCCGTCGTCCTGCACGTCGGCACCGACCGCACCTGGCCCGAACTGGCCCACCACACGATCTCCTTCGGTGCCGCCTGGAAGCGGACGTTCCACGAACTCACCCGCAGCGGAAGGCTGATGAGCGACCCCTCGCTCCTCATCACCCGGCCCACCACCACCGACCCGAATCTGGCCCCGCCCGGAAAGCACACCCACTACGTACTCGCCCCCTGCCCCAACACCACCGTCGGACCCTCCTCCGACAGCTGGAGGGACCTGGGCCCCCGCTATCGGGACGCTCTTGTGCGAGAGCTGGAGCGGCGCGGCCTGACCGGATTCGAAGACTCCATCGACACCGAAGTCCTCCTCACCCCCGCCGACTGGGCCGCACAAGGCCACGCCGCCGGCACCCCCTTCTCCGTCGCGCACACCTTCCCCCAGACGGGCCCCTTCCGCCCGCGCAACCTCGTCAGCGGAACAGCCAACGCCGTGCTCGCCGGCTGCGGTACCACCCCAGGCGTCGGCGTTCCCACTGTCCTGATCTCCGGCCGCCTGGCGGCCGCCCGGATCACGGGCCTGCCCGGCCCCCAGCAACGCACCACAGCGCCCCGACCCCCAGCGACGAACGGCGGCCGCACATGACTCGACGCGAACTCGACGCCGCCGCCATCACCGATCCCGCCCTGCGCGCGGCCTACGCGCGCTGTCGCCGGCTCAACGCGCGGCACGGCAAGACGTACTTCCTCGCGACACGGCTCCTGCCCGCATCCCGGCGACCCGCCGTACATGCCCTCTACGGGTTCGCCCGCCTCGCCGACGACATCGTCGACCACCTCGCTCCCACCACCCCAGGTGCCCGCGCACAGCGTCTGGGGACCCTTTCCCGGGACCTGCGCACGGCGATGGACGGTGGCCCGGGGCATGATCCCGTGGTCATCGCCGCCGCCCACACCGCACACCGCTACCACATCCCCTACCGTCACTTCGACGACTTCCTCCAGTCCATGCGCAGCGACCTCACCGTCACCGACTACGGCAGCGTGGCCGCGCTCCGTGCCTACATGCACGGCTCCGCCGCCGTCATCGGACTCCAGATGCTCCCCGTGCTCGGCCACCTCACCTCGCGTGAGGAGGCCGCTCCACATGCCGCAGCCCTCGGCGAGGCCTTCCAGCTCACCAACTTCATCCGTGACGTCGGCGAGGACCTCGACCGTGACCGTGTCTATCTGCCGGCCGACCTCCTCGCCGCCGATGGCGTGGACCGGGACCTCCTGCTGTGGAGCAGGCGCACCGGGCGCCACGACCCCCGCATCACCCGGGCCCTGCGCTCCGCCACCGCCCTCACCCGCCGCTTCTACGCGGAGGCAGAACCGGGCGTGGACATGCTCGAACCGGTGTCGCGTCCCTGCGTCCGCACCGCGTTCGTGCTCTACGGAGAAATTCTCGACGCCGTGGCCCGTGACGGGTTTGCCAGCCTCCACCGCCGCTCGACGGTGCGACTCACCCGGCGGGCGGCCGTCGCGGCAGCCGGGCTGGCCAGGATCACGGCCGCCCGCCTTGCCGCCCGTACCACCCCAGCTGTCGAGGAGCCCTCCCGGTGAGCCAGCGAGCCCCCCGCCCCCGCATCCCGATCCGCCTCCGCCGCACCCCGACGCTCTGGCACCAGCAGGAACCCACCTGGCGCGCCGCCTCACCGCAACTCATCCGAACCGCCCTCGAACGGGCCCAGGCCCGGCCCAGCGGAAACTGGTACGTCCTGGGACCCAGCAGCGCCGTCCGCCAGGACGCCGGCTTCGGTTCTACGGTCCAGGGGACGGAGATCGTGACCTGGCGCGGCACGAACGGCACGCTCCACGCTGGACCGGGCGCCTGCCCCCACCTCGGTGCCGCACTGGCCCAGGCACCGGTCCGCTGCGGCACCCTGGTCTGCCCTTGGCACGGACTCGCCCTCAACGGCTCACCCTTCGCCGGCTGGAACCCCTACCCCGCCCACGACGACGGCATCCTGGTCTGGGCCCGGCTGGACGAACACGGCCGCGAGGAACCCCTCGACGAACCGGCCGTGCCGACCCGGCCCGCCCCCGACGCCTCCGTGGCCACCGTCTACACCGCGACGGGGGTTTGCGAACCCCAGGACATCATCGCCAACAGGCTCGACCCCTGGCACGGTGCCTGGTTCCACCCTTACTCCTTCGTCGACCTCCGCGTCCTCGACGACGGCGCCGAAAGCGACGTGCTCACCGTCCGCGTCTCCTTCAAAGTCGCCGGACGCGTCGTGGTGCCCGTAACCGCCCAGTTCACCGCCCCGGGCCCCCGGACCATCGTCATGCGCATCACCGAGGGCGAAGGCACCGGATCCCTCGTCGAAACGCACGCCACCCCACTGGGTACCGGCCGGGACGGCCGTCCCCGCACCCGGGTCACCGAAGCCGTCATCGCCACCTCCGACCGCACCGGCTTCGCCCTCGCCCGCACCGCAGCCCCCTTGCTGCGCCCGATGGTGCGGCGGACGGCGGCCCGCCTGTGGCAGGACGACCTCGTCTACGCCGAGCGACGCTGGGAACTGCGCAGCTCCGGCCGCTTCCCAGGCTAGGGATCAGCGCCGCCCCAGTCCCGCCAGCCCCCGCATGGCGGCGCTCCGGCCGCGCTGCGGCACCGTCCACAGCGTCTCGCCCCGTACGTCCCACCGCTCCAGCAACGCGTTCGCGGCGAGGAACCCACTGGTGGCCGCACGCTCCATCAGCGCGACAGGCAGCCCCGTACGCACCAGGTCGCCGGCCACCACGACACGGGGGTCACCCGTCCTCACTCCCGGACGGTTCTGGTAGCCGCCGACGGTGAACAAGGGGCAGTCCGCGCGCCAGACATGGCGGGCGTCGACGATCCGTGCCCTCGTCGTCTCCGGATACACCTCGTGGAGCCGCTCCACGAGACGCTCCTCAACGGAGGTTCGCTGCTCAGCCGGATCGACCGCGTAGGCATGCGTCTCCACCACCGACCCACCGGTCCGCAACGCCCACCGGTGGGCCTCGCCCTCCCATCGGTCCAGGACGCTCACGTTGTCGAGCCCGTCGAAGCCACTGGTCCCGAGGAAGCCCTGCCGGTCGCCGGCCACCGGCCTGTCCAGCCACAGCCGCGACACCAAGAACGGCGGAGCCGTCGCCAGCTCGGCGACCCCCTTCCGCCACGTAGGACTCACGAGCTCGGCGGAAGCCGCGGCCAGTGCGCGAAGCCCGCCCGTGTCCAAGGCCAAGACCACCCCGTCGTAACGCTCGGCGCCCGCCCCCGCGACGACCGTCATCGCGTCCGTGTCCGCGGGGCGCACCTCATCGACCCCGCTGCCGGTACGGACGTCCACGCCGAGCCCGCTCAGGTATCGAGCCAGTGGGTCCCACAGAGCTTGCGGGAAGGGCTCGCGTGGCACGTCGAAGAGGAGTCCCTCGCTGGAACCGAGGAAGTAAATGTGGAACATCAGCACCAGTTCGGCCGCCGACAGCGTCGCCGGGTCGGCGAAGAAGCTGCGCGAGAACACCTCGAAGGCCAGATGATGCGCCGCCTCGGGGAAGCGAATGGCGGCCAGGAACTCCTTGGCGCTCACCCCGTCGAGCGTCTCGTACACCTCGGGGACGGAAACGTCCAAGAGAGGCAGAGCAGCCCTCGCATTCATCCGTCCCAGATCACGCCAACCGAACGACGGGCTCTGCGCGACGAATCCGAGGGCGCTGAGCGGTGGGGTACGCGGCACGCGCGCAAAGCCGTCTTGTCCGCCGTCGCGGTGACGCAAGGGGTAATCGGCCAGCGCCGTCAGGCCGTTGAGGCCGGGATCGGTACGACCCAGCAACGCCCGAAGGTTGTAATACTGACGGAAGAACGCGTGAAATCCCCGGCTCATGGTCACCTCGGAGCCGTCCACCAGCCGCGTCTGCCATCCCGCCAGCCGACCGCCGAGCTGCGCCTCACGTTCGTACACGGTCACGCGCACCCCGCGCTCGGCGAGGATCGTGCCCGCGGCGAGCCCGGCGATGCCCCCGCCCACCACGGCCACTCGGGGCCCGTCTCCTTCGATGCGCTGCCGACCGCCGTGCGCGTCGACGCGCCGTGCCCGCCGGTCCCGGCCGGGCAGGGCCCCGCTCATGCGGCTACCCGCCCGACGAACGTGTGGGTGATGCCCGTCTGCCAGCCCGGCAAGGGCAGGATCCGCACGTCCAGAAATCCGGCGGCGCGCATCCGCTCGGCGAACTCGGACGCGGTGTCGAAGCCGAGCACGCTGCGCCACAGGTGCTCGTACAGACCCGCATCCCGGCCGACCCTGCCCAACGGCATGATCACGGTTCGGCAGACCGCCGTCCATAGAGCCCGGTGTACCGGCCTCCCGCTCAGCGCGTACTCGTGGACGGCGATCCGCCCGCCCGGCGCCATGGCCGCGTGCACGGCGGCCAAGGTCAGATCGGGATCCGTCACATTGCGAAAGAGATAGGCGGCGAACACGGCGTCGAAGGGCCCGTCCACACCGGCCGCACCGAGGCGGTCCGCCGAACCGTGGACGAAACGGACTCCGGAGGGCCACTTCTTGTGTGCGGCCCGCGCGAGCATGCCCGCCGAGGCGTCCACCGCGGTGATCTCGGCACGCTCGGCAGCCGACAACAAAGCGGCCGTCGAGGCCCCCGTACCGCACCCCAGGTCCAGAACACGCGCCCCGTGCCCCGCGTCGCGAAGGCCCAGTCGGCGAGCCGATCGGCGCAGGTGGCCGTGGTAGCCGGGACTCGCCGCGACCAGCAGGTCGTAGTGTGCGGCAGCGTGGTCGAAGGCGTTCGACAAGGCATCGTCGCGTAGCACGGGCATGACAGCCTTTCAGGGGCGTTCCGGCGCGGATGCCGGAACGGAGCGAGGAAGCAGCGGCAGTTCCAGGAGTGAGCGCAGCATCGGGACGACGGGTGTGCGCAGGCCCATGCCGAAGTCCTCCCACGGGGAGGTCGCGCCGTCCAGGAAGCGCAAGACCCGTTCGGGCGGCAGGGACGCGAAGAGGTGCGCGAAGAAGTCGGCACCCTTGACCCGGCCGGTGTCCAGCGCACGCAGCAGCACCGCGTCCATGGCACGAGCCCGAAACCGGTGGGGTGGAGGCACCCGGCCGGGGGAGCGGCCCGCCCGTACGGCTTCGGCGATGAGGTGGCTCTGGCGCTGAATGGCGGCGAAGGTGTAGCCGGTGGAAGGACGGGTGGCCCCGCCGGCAGCTCCGATGGGGAAGACCCGGTGCCCGTGGCGACGGGGGAAGTGTCCGTCGGTCATGGGGATCACCCCCTGCTCGCGCTCCCGTACGGTGTAGTCAGGGAGTGAGAGGACCGATCCGCAGTAGTGCCGCAGGGCGTTCTCGTAAGCCTCTTCGTGCAAGGGCCGGGGCGAGAATTCCGTGTACTCGACGAGCGCTTCGTACGGGCTCATCGGCAGCACATATCCGAAGGCCAGCCCGCGGGGCGGCTGGGGTAGGCGGAAGTCCATCAAGATCGCCGCGCCAGGATCGAAGGCCGGGCTCGCGGTGCGTACGAACCACCCCCGGAAGTGCTGGAGTAGCGTGGTCCGGGCGGCCGGAAGAGTACTGAGCGGCCGGGAGTCGAAAACCAACCCCGACCGGAGCAGCGACGACGCGCCGGAGGAATCGCGGCTCCGGACGACCGCGTGGTTGCCAGCGTCGGTCGCCGATTCCACCGTCATCCCGCGCACGTCTACTCCGAGGGTGCGCAGGCGTGTCGACAGGGTGTCCTCGAACGTGCGTGATCTGAGCATCTTGTACCTGAGCGACCCCAGTGACCGGTCGATCTCGGCGCCGTCCCGGGAGTACACCCGCAGCCGGTTCCAGCTCCCCGCCAGCAGACCGTCGTAGGGCCCCTCCCCGGCTTCCCAATAGCACCACGTCCGGTCGGGAGACCGCGTCGGACCGGGCGGAGCCGTGGCCATGAGCACGCGTGGCACGGGTCCCCGGTCGGCCTGTGGATCCACGAGAGCGGAAGCCAAGGACAGCCCTGCCGCCCCGGCCCCGATCACCGTCACATCGGCGTCCCAGCTCACTCCTCGGCCTCCCGCCGTGCGTCCCACCCAATCCCTCTTCTTGGCGTGAGCCCCCGTCGGATGCAGCGGAGCAGCCCGCTGACCCGCCGACTGAGGAGCACGGTCCCCAGGAGCTCAATACTTTGGCCGCATCGAATCGTGCTCACCGGTCCAGGTGTGCGCAGTGGCGGGACCCCTTCTGCGTCAACGCGACGGTTCCCCACAGACCAGCTCCTTGACGGAGCATCGTGAAGACGTCCGGTGCGTCGGGCCGATGCCGCCCGGGAAGGAACACCAGAACGACTCGGCCAGTAGTGATCGCCATCTCCGTCCACGTCGCCGGTACGTGTCCTGGACGGGGCTGGTAGAACACTTCTCCGTGATAGCGGATCGTCACCGATTCATCGTTGGCGCATGCCGACCAGGCTGGAAGAGGCCGCAGTAGGTCCTCGACCACGGGGTTGTAAGGAGCCATACCCATCGTGGCGAGCAGCTCGTGGGTTCCATGGTTGCCGCGCCGGTGCGTCAGCTGGCCGTCGTGCGTGAACACCAGGAGCGCGAGGTCGCCCGCCGGCGTACCGCGAATCCCGACGGCCCTGAACGCCCACAACGGCTGTTGCTGCATACGCCTCCCTTCCGACTTGTTGTGGAGCGGGCCTTGCTCCTTGACGGCGGACTGGCTGGCCTCCCACGGACCTCGCACCTCCCAACGCACATGAACGCCGCGCACCTTGCGGCTGCGGTCGAGGCTGTTACGAGGGGCGCAGCCGTCCGCTCGACGGCTACCCGGCGGCCATGTCGGGGCCGGGCAGCAGGGTTTCGTCGAGGCGATATCCGAGCGCTTGCAAACCGCGGACGATGGCGACCGCCTGTGCGCGGCGTTCGGCGACCTTGAGCGGTTCGACGGCGGGGCCGGGATCAACCGCAGGGTCGGGTGGGGGAGGAGAGGCGACCAGTACCGCGTCCCAGGCTTCGCGGGCCACGAGCTCAGCGATCCTGTCGCTGACGGGCCCGTCGGCTCGCTGAGCGTCCTCGCCGACTCCGTGCTCCCGAGACGAATCCGCGCGACTGAGGTACGCGTCGATCGCTTCGCGTGCCGCGTGTACGTCGGTCGGTTCAACCCGGTCGGATTCGGACTCCTTGGTCATGGGTGCACCGTATGCGCAGGAACCCCGCCCCCGGGACGACGCCACGCCCGGCCACCTCCGCTGCGTAGGGGCACCCAGCGGCGGACCAAGGACCGGCTCCCGTGGCCGGTGGACATCAGGCCGGGGCCTACTGGCCGTTGACTAGGTCGCCCTCGACGAGTGGCTGGAGCGGTGGTCGCCGTTGATGAGGCCGCTGGGCGGATGATGCGCCGCAACATGTCCGGACACTCGCACCGTGGGCGAGACGGCTCTCGACTTCCTGCAGCCGTAGTAGTCGTAGGGGTCGGCGCGGAGCATACGCCGTCAAGTGGTGGGAAGCAGCCTGACAGGCGGCCGGTCGTCTCTGGGCCCGGCTGTACCAGGAGGCACCCATGAATTCGACACCGGCAATCCGCCCTCTTGGCGAGGCCGCCGAGGCGAACGAGGACGTACTGGACCGCTGGGGCGACTTCGAACACGTGCAAAACCGGATGCGCGAGCTGATGGAAGCCCACGGCAGCGAAGGGCGCGGCACCCAGAGGCAGGAGCCCCCTGCGAGAGGGCGCAGCTGAAGCGGGTCCAGGACGCGCATCGCGCACACCCGGCCAAGGGCCTCAGGCAGTCGGCACCGGGGTGCCAGCGGACTGGCACTGGTGGGCGAGGCACGTTCTGCACCTTCCGGTATGGCCGGATGGCTTGGAGCAGGTCAAAGTTCCGTCGCCGCTTTCCCGTGCTGGCGGGCCCAGGCCCTGGCCGCGAGTCCGGCGTCGGTCAGGACGTCAGCCGCAGTGCAGGACAGGGCTTCGGCCGCGGCCAGCATCACCGCGCGGCCCCGTTCCGATGCTGCGGCCCGTGCGAACGCGGGAGTGTGGTCGGAAAACTCGCTACTCAGGATCGCGACGAACGGGTGGATGGCGGGGGCCCGCTCGCTGACGTTGCCGATGTCGGACGACCCCAGGAATACTCCGCCGTCCGGCTGGGCGAGCCGGATGCCGGACCGCGCGAGATGGTGGGCGAAGCGGTCCGAGAGGACGTCGTTGTCACGGAAATGTGCGTACCCCTTGCCTGCGCGGGTGAGGTCCACCGTTGTGCCGGTCGCGGTCGCTACGCCTTCGGCCCAGCCGCCGATGTCCGCGACCAAGGTGTCGAGGGCGATGCTCGTGGGCGCCCGTAGTCCGAACAGGCCCTCGGCGTAGTCCGGCACGACGTTGGTCGCGGTGCCCCCGTCGGTCACGATCCCCTGGACGTGGGAGCCCGGCGGAAGTCGCCGGCTCACCACCGCCGCTGTGTTGAAGAGCTGGATGAGCGCGGCCAAGGCGTCGATTCCGCGCGTGGGGTCGCCAGTCGGGTGTGCCGCTCGTCCGTGGAAGCCGACGCGTACCTGGGTCTGCGCGGTCAGCGGCGCCCATGACCAGTCGTGCACGCCGGGGTGGACATCAGCGCCGCGTCCACGCCGTCAAATACGCCGGCCTTGACCAGAGCGACCTTGCCCCGCCCGTCTCCTCCGCAGGCGTCCCGACCGCGAGCACCGTGCCCTCGAAGTCGTCCTGCACGCTGCTCAACGCCAATGCGGCCCCAAGCCCGGCCGCGGCGATCAGGTTGTGTCCGCATGCATGACCCAGGCCGGGCAGCGCATCGTATTCCAGGAGCAGCGCCACACAGCGGCCGCTTCCCCTCCCGGTGCGGGACACGAACACCGTGTCGAGCCCGGCTGTGCTCGTCTCGGCGGCGAACCCCGCCCGCCGGAGACCGGCGGTCAGCAGCCCGGCCGCGCGATGTTCCTTGTAGGAGAGCTCGGGGTTCTCGTGCAGGGCGAGGGCCACCGCCCACAGCTCGTCGGCCCGGCGGCCGCACTCCAGCCGCAGTCGCGCGTACAGGTCCTCGGGCTCGGACAGATCACCCACGGCGTCTCCTTCCCCGGATCCTCGTGGAGGCTTCTGTCCCGTGGGCGCCAGATCACGCGCGCTCCGTTCGCGCGCCACGGCTTCGGGGTCGGCGGGTTCCGGCCCGGGAGAGCATCCTGGAAGGACAAGAACGGTCGGTGGGACGGCTCGGCCCCGCGCGGGCGCCGGGCAAGGCGCGGTCACGTGCCGCGGAGCGGCGAGTGGAGGCACGGATGAGGTTGCGGACGCGGGACCGGCCGCTCGAAGGTCGCACCGTGGTGGTCACGGGGGCCGCGCGGGGACTGGGAGCGGCCCTGGCCCGGGCCTTCGACGCCCGTGGCGCGCGAGTGGCCCTGCTCGGCCTGGAGGCAGAGGGTCTGCGGGAGGTGGCCGCGTGCTTGAACCACGAGTCTGCGTGCTGGGAGGTCGACGTGACGGACGACGCGACCATGGCCGAAACGGCCCGACAGGTCAGGGCCCGGTTTGGTCCGGTGTCCCTGGTGGTGGCTAATGCCGGAGTGGCCGAAGGCGGCCCGTTCACCGATTCCGACTCTCAGGTATGGCGCCGCGTCATCGAGGTCAACCTCGTCGGCAGCGCGGCCACCGCCCGCTGTTTCCTCCCGGATCTCCTCGACACCCACGGCTACTACCTGCAGGTCGCCTCCCTGGCGGCGATGGGGACGTCGCCCCTCATGAGCGCCTACTGCGCCTCGAAGGCCGGAGTCGAATCCTTCGCCCACGCCCTGCGCGCCGAACTGGCCCATCGCGGTGTCGCGGTGGGGATCGCGTACATCAACTGGACGGACACGGACATGATCGGAGGCACCGATGCCCGTACCGTCGTCAGTGAGCTACGGGCCCACATGCCGGCGCCGGCCCGCAAGGTGTACCCGGCGGACCATGTCGCGGACCGGCTGGCCACCGCTGCCGAGCGGCGCAAGGCATCCGTGTACGTGCCCGGCTGGCTCCGTGCCGTTCAACCGGTCCGGGCCCTTCTTCCCCCGGTCGTCACGCATATCGCCCGCACCGAACTGGCGCGACTGGACGCCACGCAGCCCCTCGAAGCCACCGGCCTGCTGGGGGCCGGAGGCCGCGCCGATGAACGGTACCGCCACGCGCCCTGATGGTCCCCTAGCGCCAACCGCCCCGCACGACATCTGCCCGGCCCTCGTGAGGGCCGGGCAGAGCGTGCTGCGATCCGGCGGCGGGTGGGGCTCGTCCGGGTCAGGCGTGTCAGTGGCCGCGTCGGTTGCCGGTGACGAGGCGGTACAGAACCAGGAGGATGACGGATCCGGCAATGGCGGCGATCCAGGTGGACAGGTGGAAGAAGCCATCGATCGAGTCGACGCCGAAGATGACCTTGCCGAGCCAGCCACCGAGCAGCCCGCCGGCGATACCGATGAGCATCGTGATGACGATGCCGCCGGGGTCCTTGCCCGGCGTGATCGCCTTCGCGATAAAGCCGGCAAGCAGTCCGATGAGGATCCAAGCGATGATGCCCACGGGTGTTTCTCCTGTACTTACGGCACGAAGCCGGTGTCTCGTCTGTATCGAGGGGGCTTCTTGACGCGTTTCCCATTTTGAAACGCCATGTGTGGCCAAACGGGACTTTCGGCCCGAAGCATTTCGTTTCGGTCGCCACGCGGGTGCGGAGGCGGGCGTACTTCGGAAGGGATCACGAGGGACAGTTTGGGCTAAGGGCGCTGGGGCGCGGCGGGATGTGGCGCGGGTGGGCCGGGGGGTTGGTCGTTTCCTGTCGGCCTGGTGGATCTTCTTTTCGCCCGGCGGGTGCTGAGGTGATGGCGGGGTAGACGCTCGAAGACCCGGAATGCCCCCTGTGCAGACAGCCGAGGCTCCGGCCGCCGAGAGCGACATCAAGACCTACACCCTCAGGAGACGCAGCCGTGAAACAGCAGACCGCCGAGAAGGCCTCCCTGATCGCCGACCAGATCCGCGAGAAGGCGGGACAGGCCGCCCAGTTGGTGCGGGACAACACACCCGATCCCGTCCTGGAAAAGACCTCCCAGGCCGCGGCGCAGGTGTGGGACAGCGCGACCCGTGCCGGACAGTACGCGGCGGACAAGGCCCCCCACTCGCTGCTGGAGAAGGCCGAGACGGCCGCCACGGTCGCGCGCGTCAACCGCACCCCGCTTCTCGTCGCAGGCACCGTGGTGCTCGCGCTTGTGCTGGTTCGTCGCCGTCGGGCGCGCCGCCAGTAGGGCATCCAAGCTTGCCTACGGCGGGCACCGGACGCATCGGTCGTCATGATGGCGCGGGTTCCACCGTTCGGTGGGAACCCGCGCCATCCGTATGCCCGGGCTTTATGTGGCTCAGAGCTGTTGCGGTGGCGGCCGTGGCGAGGAGAGGGTTTCGTGGCGGGGACGAGCGGGTGCACCTTGCCCACCTGGGGCAGAACCCGGGGCGACGTGTCCGCTCAGGCATTCACGGGGTACGGAGACGGAGCGTCCTTCTTTTGGTCGTGCTCGATCTCGGCTCGCTCCTGTGCGATTTCGCGGGTGAGGAAGAAGTTGAGGACGGTGCGGATGGCGGCGATGGCGGCCAGCTGACCGATCTCCGTGAAGCTCGGGGCGACTGCCGTGCGCAGGACGTCACCGGCGAGTTGGAACTCGAGTCCGAGGACGAGGAACCGTCCGAGGCTGAGGCGGATCTTGTTGAACTCGCCGATGAGGGAGCGCTTGCGTAGACCGGTCACGGCAAAGCGCGCGAACGCCCAGACCGCGCCCGTGAAAATGATCAAAGCGCCGGCCGCCTCGATGACGTGGACCAGCCACCCGATCAGTTCCCGCACCCCGAGCTCGGACACCAGTTCCTTCGTCATGTTCATGCAGCGCCTCTACCCCGCCCCGCGCTCCGACACCGTGAGCGGTGCCTAGGGCGGATCGTGAGGCTGTTGCCCGTCGCCGCTCGGTGAGCAGTCTGCGGCTGTCTGGGTGACACCCGGGGCGACCGGTATGGCCTCGGGGTGTTGAGGGCGTTGGAGCGGGCAGATGCGCGAGGCCCCCTAGTTGAAGGAGCTTTACGGTGAGCAACCTCTGGGACTACAACCTGGCCGCACACCCCGGTGCCGGTCTGAAGCTGGTCGGTTTCGACGTCGAGGCGGCCGATGGGAAGATCGGGAGCGTGGACGAGGAGACGACGGAGGTCGGCTCGGCCCACATCGTCGTCGACACCGGCTTCTGGATCTTCGGCACGCACGTCGTCCTGCCGGCGGGCACTATCGAGCGGATCGACCAGGAGGAGCGGAAGGTCTACGTTGCTCTGACGAAGGATCAGATCAAGGACTCTCCCGAATACGACAAGCACAAGCACCGCGGCGACGCTGGCTACCGCACCGAGCTCGGCGAGTACTACCGGGGCCAGAACATCGCCATCTGAGCCGGTCCATGGTCATCCGGAATTGGCCCCCGAGGCACCCCACATGGGGTGGCGGCCTTGGGGGCTTTACCGTGCTTCTCGTGGATCAGGCGCTGGATGGGGTCGGGCTGGGTGACCGTGACCAACTCGTTCACGGTGGGGTCAGCCCGACGTGCTGGATCCACTGGCCGATTACCCCACGGTCCAGGGATACGCCGACCTCGGCAAGGAACACGACATGAGGGCCGGGGGAGTTCGGGTGTGCAACGTCGCCATGCCCGTCATCGGCCGAGCCTCTGTCATTTGCCACCTGGCACCGGGTTCGCCGTCGGATCCTGAGTGCCACGCACAGCTCCTGAGGTGACGAGCCCGTCCGGGGTGACAACACCTCGGACGGGCGCACGTCGGGTGGCTGTCAGTGTCGTACGCGTTCGAACTCCTTCACGAGGGTGGCGCAGAAGGCGTCGAGGTCATCGGGCTTGCGGCTGGTGACGAGCGTCGCCGGGGTCGCGCGGCACACGTGTACCTCCTCGTCGACCCAGGTGCCGCCCGCGTTGCGGATGTCGGTCGCGAGGCTCGGCCAAGAGGTGAGGGTGCGGCCGCGCAGGACATCGGCTTCCACCAGGGTCCACGGCGCGTGGCAGATGGCCGCGACCGGCTTGCCAGCTTCGAAGAAGCTCCGGACGAAACCGACGGCTCGCTCGTTGGTGCGCAGCGCGTCCGGATTGGCGACGCCGCCGGGCAGGACGAGTGCCTCGAAGGCGTCCGAGGTATCGCCCGCCAGCAAGTGGTCGACGGGGTAGGTGCCGGCCCTGTCGAGGTGGTTGAAGGCCTGGATCCGCCCCGGCTCCGTCGATACGAGCTGCGGGTTCCAGCCAGCCGCCTCGACGGCCTTCCAGGGCGCGGTGAGCTCGATTTCCTCGACGCCTTCGGGAGCGGTCAGAAACGCGATGCGCATAGGTTTTCACTTTCTTCGTCGGAAATTCCTTCGTCGGAACTTCGTCACTTCAGAACTTCGTCACGACGGCGGTCGCTCCCGATCGCCCGCGTGGCGGACCGGCGCGTTCCGTCTCCCTTCGCGCCTTCCCCGGCTGCGCGTCCCAAACCCGGAGCCGCGCATCCACAGCGGACGCGGTCGTCACTCGCTCCCCGTCCCGGTTCCGGGTGTGCGACGTCGGGCTGCCGTCGCGGCGAGCGCGCTTCCCGCGACGGCGATCACCGTTACGGCAAGCGCGATGCTGATGCCGCCCGCGGTGTCCCAGTAGACGTCTTCCAAGCTGATGATCACTGCCGCCTCGTCGAGGACGAGTGCCAGGCCGACGCCGTAGGCGAGGCCCATCCAGGCGCGGATCCGAGCCGTGCGTTGGACCAAGCCGGTTGCGCCGACCGCGGCGAGGAGCAGGATCCCCCACACGTAGTGGTGGATGTGTATTCCGCCGGACTGGACGTCACCCACGCCCGCCATGTCGACGTGGATGAGCCAGGTCAGCAGCCTCATGCCGCCGAAGGTGAGGGTGAATGCCCACCAGGCGAGGACGAAGCCGCGACGACTGGGGGAGATGCCGGGGAGCAGTCGCAACCACACCGACCGTCGGTGCTGGGGCCCGGACGTTGTACGGACGTCCCTCTCGTCGGATGTCACCGTCCCGGCCCCGCTGTTGTCGGTTTCCGTACTGGCTCGGCGACGGTATGGGGGGCGACCTGCGCGAGGAGAAATGGCCCGAGCTGTCAGCTGTCGGATCGTGAAGAGTCCGGCGCGTGTCATCCGCTCCACGCGGGCCACCCCATTTCTCGAAGTTCCGGGCGCACCGCCGGTGCCTGCCGGAAAGGATCGGCCGGCGTGGGGCACCCCCTCGCCGTTGCTTGTGCATGCAGACCGGCTGCCCTTGGCCAGGAACGGAACACCGTCCCGGTGCAGGAACGGGCCGTTCGGCGAAGAACAGGGGACCTTCGGCCCCGGAGCGGGCCCCTCTGTCCCAGGGCCCCGTTTGAACACGTTCTCTGAGGTCAGTAGGGCCATGTCCCCCTCCCCAGACGGCGGGCTGCTCCAGTCCGCATCAGTGTCCGGTTCGCCATCCGCCAGAACAGACGAGGCCCATGCGCTCCCACCCCACCGCTGATGCCGAGACCGGCGTCGGCGAACCGCTCCGCAAGGTCCTCACCACGCGCCTGTTGTACTTCTTCATCCTGGGAGACGTCCTCGGCGCCGGTGTGTACGTCCTGATCGGGGAAGTGGCCGCCAAGTCGGGCGGTGCGGTCTGGGTGCCCCTCACCGTGGCGCTCCTGCTGGCGCTTCTGACCGCCGCTTCGTACGCGGAGCTCGCCACGAAGTACCCACGGGCCGGCGGCGCCTCGTACTACGCCACCCGCGCCTACGGCCCCGCCGTCGGCTTCTTCACGGGGTTCTGCATGCTGGCAGCGGGCCTCGTGTCGGTCGCCGCACTCGCCCGTGGCTTCGCGGGCGACTACCTGACCGCGTTCGTCTCGCTGCCGGTCGTGCTCGTCGCCCTCGTCTTCCTGGTCCTCCTGGGCCTGCTGAACGCACGCGGCATTCGCGAGTCGACCCGCGTCAATACCCTCGCCACCCTGGTCGAGACGGGCGGTCTGCTGCTCGTGGTGGGGCTCGGTGTGTGGATCGTCGCGCGGGGCGACGGCGACGTCGGCAGGCTCACGCAGCTCGGCACGGACTCCGCCTCACCGGCGGCTGCGGTTCTGGCGGGAGCGGTCCTCGCTTACTACTCCTTCGTCGGGTTCGAGACCTCGGTCAACGTGGCCGAGGAGACGCTGGATCCGGCACGCTCCTACCCCCGCGCCCTCTTCGGCGCGCTCGCCACCGCTGGAACCGTGTACGCCGCCGTCGGCGCGGCGGCCTCCGCGGCCGTACCCACCGCCACCCTGGCGGCCTCCGACGGCCCGCTGCTCGAAGTCGTCCGCGCGGCCGGCGCCGTCCCACCACGTCTGTTCGCGTTCATCGCCCTGGTCGCCGTCGCCAACGGGGCGCTGCTTACCGGGATCATGAGCTCACGCCTGGCTTTCGGGATGGCCCGCGAGGGGCTCCTGCCCGCGTTCCTCACCCGCGTTCTCCCGGCACGCCGCACCCCGTGGGCGGCGATCGCCGCCACCACCGTGGTGTCCGCGCTGCTCGCCGCGACCGGCGAGATCGACGTCCTGGCGGGGACGCTCGTCCTGCTCCTACTGGTCGTGTTCCTGACCGTGAACACCGCCGTACTCGTCCTGCGCCGACGCGACCCATCGACCCCGGACACCGCTCGCTTCCGCGCACCCACGGTCGTACCCGTGCTCGGTGCACTCTCGTGTGTGGTCCTGGCCACCCAGGTGGAGGGCGAGGTGTGGGTCCGCGGCGCCATCCTGATGGCAGTGGGCGCGGCCCTCGGAGCCCTCGTCCTGTGGCAGCGCCGACGTCAGCCGGCGAAGGAGGTGTCCCTCCAGGGCGTGGGCCGCTGATCCCGGATATCCGTTTTGGTTGACCCTCCCGGGGAAGGCGCGTGGCATGGACCAATCGAGGGCACCCGTACTCGACGCACTGTCCGCCTACCACGAGAGCGGTTAGACCCCGTTTACGCCGCGGGGCACAAGCAGGGGAGGGGCGCCGACCCGTGCGTACGGGCCGTCCTCAGGGGACGCGGTCTTCGGATCCGACGTGCTGGCCACCAGCGGCCTGGACGACCGTACGTCCTCACACGGGATCATTGAAGACGCGCAGGCCCTGATGGCTGACGCCGTCGGGGCGGATCATGCGTTCTTCTCCACCTGCGGAAGCTCGCTCTCGGTGAAGTCGGCCATGCTGTCCGTTGCCGGGCCGCACGAGAAGCTGCTGGTGAGGCGCGATGCCCACAAATCCGTCGTCTCAGGCCTGATCCTCTCGGAGATCACTTCCATGTGGGTGGACCGCAGTGGGACGCCGAGCGCCACCTCGCCCACCCGCCGACTTCGAAGCAGCCTTCACCGAGGATCCCGACGCACGCGGCGCGTTGGTGACCACCCCGACTCCCTATGGCACGTGCTCGGACCTGGCTGCGATCGCAGAGGTCTGCCATCGGCGCGGCCGGCCGTTGATCGTCGATGAAGCGTGGGGCGCCCACCTCTCTCCCACCTGGGCCATGGACGCGGGTGTCGACGTGTGCGTCACCTCCGTCCACAAGCTGAGGGCTGGAGCAGAGCTTCGTCTTCCACCGAAACCTGGCTCAGGCGATGAGGAGAACCCCGTGCAGACGTTCCTTCCGTTCGCGTCCTTCCACGCCTCGGCAGCCGTGCTCGACGGACGCCGGCTGGGGAAGCAGCGGGTCGAGGCCGTGCAGGTGCTGCGGGGGCTGATCGTCCCGGGCTACGGGTGGCGCAGGCATCCCGCCGTACGGATGTGGGCGGGCTACGAGGAGGCGCTCGTGCGCTACGGGTTGGACGTGTGCGCGGTCTGGACGGCCGAGGGGCACCGGGACACATGCGCCGTCACCCTGGTCCAGGACTTCCGCGGATGGCTGCCGGGCGGCGCGCCGAGGACGCAGGACGAGCTCGCCGCGGACGGTGATCTGCCGCCGTGGCTCGGCGCACCCGCGTTCCACCTCAGCCACCGGTCGGCGCTCGTGCGCAAGGACCCCGACTTCTACGGAGAGCACTTCCCCGGTGTACCGGACGACCTGCCGTACGTCTGGCCGTCATCCGACCGCGACGAGGGCGCTCGGGACGGCTGAGCGGGAGGCGGCCTACTGCGGACCTGCTTCGCCGTCCAGCGCCGCGAGTCCGTCCCGCCAGCGTGTCCGGCGTTCCGTGCCGGTCTGCTCCCACCACGGGGTGCCGCGTTCGCCGAGGGCGACTTTGGCGGTGTGAACACGGCCGCGGGCTTCGCGTTCTGCCTCCTCGTCGCGCGACCGCAGGGCGGCGCCGACCGCACGCCGGGCCGCCATCAAGTGCCTGCGCAGACGCGCGGCGTCATCGGCGGGGAGGTCCGGGTCGGTGGCCCGCCATCGCCTGCCGTCGATGACGACGTAACGTCCGTCCGCGGTGTGTTCTGGCCGGGAGTTTCGCGCCATCACGTGCTTCGGCCGTCGCGGGAGTACGCGCGCTCCGTGCGGAGTCGGGTGGGGGAGGGGTGTCGTCGCTCTCGCGCCTGCGGTGTCGGCATGCGATCGGATCCTGACGCTGGAAGGAGAGGCGTCACCATCTTGGGTGCGGGAGCCGCAGGGCGCATGTCCGTGGGGAGGTCGCCTCGACCGGCGGACCGCGTTCAGGCGTTGCTGAGGTCATGGCGGCCCGCGCGGAGATCGGCCAGGAGGCGGGCGGCGTCCGTGAGGAGCGTTCCCTGGAGGGTCGGGGCCGCTGATCGGCCGTCCGGATGGGTACGGGAGTTCCTCTGCACCTCATCCAGCCGGGACGAAGCCTCCTCGATGGCGCGGTCGATACGGCTGTCATCCGACCTGGATCTCTTCCCGATCTCGTCCATCGCGCCGGCCGCGGTTCTGAGGACGGCGGCGAATCCGGTGCGGAAGGTCGGTGGGAGGTTCTCGATCTCCTGGCTGTCCACGGCGTGGTCCAGGGTGCGGGTGATGGAGCGCAGGTGGTCCAGTGAGCGCTGGGCGATGGTGACCGATGCGCGGGTTCGGGGAAGGGCGCCGGCGGCTCCTTCGAAGCTGTGCCGGGGGTTGAGGAGGCCGTTCTCCTCCTCCGTCTCGATGTCGCGGTGGAGGTCCTCGCAGTCGCGGGAGAGGCGGCGCCAGTCCTTGCGCCACTGCCGTACCCGGTCGGCGTCGGGAGTCGTCGCCTCGAAGGTGTCGGCGAGGCCGGTCATCCGTTCGCTCAGCTCGGCGTAGAGATCGGTGGCGGCCGTCTGCCGGCGGCGGGCGTGGCGTGCGGGAGCGAGCACGAGGTGGGCGGTGAGCCCGCAGACCGCGCCCAGCGCCACCGACGCGGCCAGGTGGCCGATGTAGTCGATCCGCCCCTGACCGGAGGAGAAGGCGAAGAACCCCACGATGGCGACCTGCGTGCCCTGCTGCCCCAGCCGCCGAACGCGGCCGAGCCACAGCGCGGCCAGGGTGAGGAGACCGAAGGTCCAGCCGTGGATGCCCGCGGTCGCGGCCAGCGCGGCGGCGAGGGCGGCGCCCACTGCCATGGCCAGGGCGTACTGGGCACAATCGCGCAGGGAGCGGTACACGGTCGCCTGCAAGGCCACCATCGCCGTGTACGGCGCGAACGTCGCCACAGCGGGCGGCAGGACATGCCGGGCTGCCGTCCAGGCCACCATGGCCGCCACGACCGTCTTCGCCCCCAGGAGCAGGGCGTCCCGCTCACTGCCAGGCGTCCGCACACCGCGCCACGCGCGTGCGACGGCCTGCGCGGCGGCCGACTTCGCCCGTCCCGGAATTGTTCCCGGCGCGCTGAGCCACTTCGGCACGACGCCTCACCTCCCTTGGGGGCGTCTGCCCGTACCGCGCCTGCCGACGCGGGACCTCCATGTGACGTGATCGAGGTCTGATGGACGGCGCCGATCAGGATGGCGTCCGGTACGTCGTGGTCCGCATCGGAGTCGGCGAGGAGGTCGGCGCCCCGGGTCATGGAGCGGGCAAGAGTGGGCAGGCGCGACGTTGCGGGGAGCGTTTCCCGCAGCCAAGCCGGCTTTGTGGGCCGGATGCCGAAAGACAGAAGGGGTCGACTCGTGTCGAAGGTAGAAGAGTCTGTTGAGGTGGATGTCCCCGTACGGACCGCCTACAACCAGTGGACGCAGTTCGACTCGTTCCCTCACTTCATGGATGGTGTGGAGCGGATCGAGCAGCGGACGGACACCATGACGCACTGGGTGACGAAGGTCGCCGGTGTGGAGCGGGAGTTCGAGGCGGAGATCACCGAGCAGATCCCCGATGAGCGGGTCGCTTGGACGACGCTGGGTGGCGAGGTCAAGCAGGCCGGTGTCGTCACCTTCCACCGCCTGGACGACACCCGGTGCAAGGTGATGCTCCAGCTCGACTACGACCCCGAGGGCTTCGCCGAGAACGTCGGCGACAAGCTCGGCTTCGTCAAGCGACGGGTGACCGGCGATCTCAAGCGGTTCAAGACCTACATCGAGGACCGAGGCCGCGAAACCGGGTCCTGGCGCGGCGAAGTCTGACCTCGCCGATGCCGCTCATGCCACCGGGCCCCAGGACTGTCACGTCCTGGGGCCCGGTGGCATGTAGGCACGGGCCCGCCCCCGGTAGGTGTGCAGAATGCCTCGACGTGGCTGAGGCGTCGTCTCCTGCAGTGCCAGGCCGGCAAGCTGCCCGACGGCGGTCAGATGCGCTGGGCGCGGTGAAGCAGGGCGTGCACCCCGCGGTGTCGGAGTGCGGCCTGTGCGGCGTTCGCGCCGGGTGCGCCGTGGACCCCTCCGCCGGGGTGGGCGGCCGCGGAGGCCAGGTAGAGGTTCTTCACGGGAGTCTCCGGACGGCCGGTTCCCGGTGTGGGGCGGAAGATCAGCTGTTGGTGGAGGGCTGTGGTGCCGTTGTTGATGGCGCCGTTGTGGAGGTTCTCGTTCATGGACTGGAGGGTGGTGGGGGACAGGATCCGGCGTGCGGCGATCAGGGCACGGAAGCCGGGTGCGAAGCGTTCCACCTGCGCTTCGACGCGGTCGGCCATGGCTTCCTGCTCGCGGGTGTCCCAGGTGCCGGTGATGCCGTCCGGGCCCGCGTCCGCGGTGATGTGCTGCGGGAGATGGGTGTAGGCCCAGGCCGACTCCGTGCCGGCGGGTGAGCGGCTGGGGTCCGCTGTGGTCATCTGGCCGAAGAGGGCGAAGGGCTCGTCGGGGACGTGTCCCGTGGCGATCTGCGAGGCGAAGCGGGTGAGACCGTTCAGGCCGTCGGCCACGTGGACGGTCCCCGCCCCGGCCGCGCCCGGAGCGCTCCAGGGCACGGGCCCGGTCAGGGCCCAGTCGACCTTGAAGGTCGCGAAGTCCCACTGGAAGCGTTCCAGGTCACACAGGAGGCGCGAGGGGAGGTGCTCCTCGCCGACGAGGTCGCGGTACAGCGCCGGTGCCGAGGTGTCGGCCAGTACGGCCCGGTGCGCGCCGACGGTCTCCCCGGTTGCCGTACGGACTCCGACCGCGGTGCCGCCGCGCACGACGACGGACGCGACGCGCTCCCCGCAGCGGAGAACACCTCCGAGACGCTGCAGGCGGCTGACAAGGGCACCGGTCAGGGCGCCGGCGCCGCCGATGGGGACGGGGAAGCCGTGGCTCTGGGCGAGCATCGACATGAGCCAGCCGAAGCCGCCGCTGCCCGCGGCCTCGGGGGCCAGGTCGGCATGGAGGGCGTTGCCGGCCAGTAGCAGCCGGCCTCCTTCCCCGGTGAACTCCTCCTCGCCCAGACGCCGCACCGGCAGGGCCAGTTTCCGTGCCAGTCGCAGCCCTCCAGAGGTGCGGAGCTTCGCGGCCGCCCGGAGCCCTGCCCGGACCGGAGGGAAGGGGGTGAACAGGGCCCCTACGAGATCGGGGCCGATCCGGTCCCAGACGCGGCACATGTCCTGCCAGGATTCGCCGTCGGCGGCCGCGAACTGCGCCAGCCCCGTACTGGTGTCCTCGACCCGGCGCTCCAGGACCGCGCAGCGGCCATCGAGCAGGGGGTGGGCCAGTACGGAGGGGGCGTGGCTCCAGCGCAGGCCCTCGTTGGCGAGGTCGAGGCGGGCCAGGACCGGGGACGCGGCCGCGAGCGGGTAGAAGGCGCTGAAGAGGTCCGACACGTAGTCCGGGTGTACCCCGCGGTCGCTGCGTACGGCGCCTCCGGGCTGCCCCTGTGCTTCGAGGACTTCGACGGTCCATCCGGCGTCGGCGAGCAGGTTCGCGGCGACGAGTCCGTTGGGGCCGGCGCCGATCACCACCGCGTCAGGCACGGAGTACTTCCGCGGGCTGCTTTTCCACGAGCCGGGCCAGGCGGGCCAGCATGCCGCGGTGTCTGAGCTGGAGCGCCGCTTCGCTCACGGGGTTGTGCAGGACCCCTCCCAGGCCGCGCAGGGGGTGCTCGTCACAGACGATGAGGGTTTCCTCGCCCCAGGGCCTGAGCTGGAGGAAGATCCGCGCCGTACCAATGGACTTGAAGGACGCCTCCAGCTCCAGTTCCTTACCCGTCTGCTGGTGGCGGACGGTGGTGATGCCCTCGACGGACCAGGGCCCCAACCGGATCGTGTACCGCAGCCGGGACCCGACCGCGGGCCAGGCGTCGTCGAGCGGCACGGACTCGGACGGGCCCACGACCCACTCCCCGTACAGGGCGGGGTCGGCGAGCACGGCCCAGGTCGTGCGAGGGGAACGATGGATGAGCTGATGACGTACGGCCACGGGAACTCCTCCTGCTGTCGTGATGACGGGGATGGGTTCTCGCCCGGTTCAGTGCCCGAGAGCGTTCCTGAGCTGCTGCTTGGTCATCGTCGAGCGGCCCTCGATGCCGCGCTTCTTCGCCTCCTGATAGAGGTCGTCCTTGGTGCGCTCGGACGAGCTGGCCCCGCCCTTGGACTTCTCGCCGCCTTGCTGCGAAGCGGACTTGCCCCGGGTTGAGCCACGGCTCGCGGTCTTGCTCTCACCCGACCGGGCACGCTCCTTGTTCACGGTCCGGGCCGCCATCTCCGTGGCCCGTTCCTCGGACATTCCGCGCTTCTCGCCGGATTCCTTGATGTGCTCGTACTGGCGCTCGCGCTTGGCGCTGGATCCTCGTGGCATGACATCGCCCTTCTCGGATGATGCACGGATGGGTCTTGATGCGCTTACCCCGATCCAGGCGTTCTCCACGTGAACCTCAGGGACAGAACGGGACATCCACCCCTGCTCACGCCAGGAGATCACGGACAGCGTTCTCCACGACACCCTGGGTGGCGGGCTGGCCGTAGTCCGCGCCCTCGCCCATCTCGTCCAGGACAGCGGCGATGGTCGTGCCGTCCTCGAAGAGTTCCACGACGCGGGGGTTGATGTAGGAGGCACGGCACACCGCGGGTGTGTTGCCCAGATAGCCGGAGACTTCGCGAACGGCGCGCACTTCGGCGCGGTGTCGCTTGGCCTTCGACTCGCCGACCATCTCCGTGGAGACGGCGAGGGCCACGGCGGCCAGGACGGTGGCGTGCCAGGTGCGGAAGTCCTTGGCCGTGAGGTCCGTGCCGGAGCCCCGCTGCAGGTACTCGTTCAACTCGGCCGCCTGGACGTCGTGCCAGACCCTGCCCTCCCGGTAGGCGAGGAGCTGCGGACCGTCGTCGCGAGGCCGCAGAAGCGCCCGGATGATCGCGTAGGCCGCCGGGTCGACCAGCGTGCGGGTCTGGTCCTGACCGGACTTGCCCGGGTAGCTGAAGTGAATCTCGTGGCGGCTGCAGGTGACATGGTCGCGCAGCAGGGTGGTGAGGCCGTACGAATCGTGCGCACGCCGGTACGCCTGGCCGCCGGCCCGGAAGAAGCCGAGGTCCATCAGGCGGGCACCGCAGGCGAGCACGCGGTCGCGGCTCAGGCCGCGCCCCGCGAGGTCCCGCTCGATCTGCGCGCGCAGGCGCGGCAGCTCCGCGGATACCGCGAGCACGTGCTCGTGCTTGGACGCCTCCTGCTGCTCCCGGAAGCGAGGGTGGTACAGGTACTGGCGGCGGCCCGCGGCATCCGTACCGATGGCTTGGACGTGTCCGTTAGGCCAAGGGCAGATCCAGACGGCCTCCCACGCCGGGGAATCACCAGGGCCCGGATCCGAGCCCGCTCGGACTCGTCCGTCAAGGGTGCCCCCGACGCGTCGAGGTAGCGGAATCCCCGGCCGTGCCGGACCCGCCCGAATCCCGGCCGCTCGGGGGTGCTCGTCCGGAGCCGCATGGTCACCCCGCTCCGCGGGATCGGCCCTGTGGCGCGACGATGACCGGTGGTGCTCCGGGGACCCCATGACTCGTCATTGACACAGTGGCCGCCTCAGTCTGCCGATCGTCGCGACCGGATCCCTCCACCGTAGGCCCGGCGACGGTACTCCACCTCTCAGGGCGATCTTGGGGAGGGGCACGGGCCGGCGCCGAGCCGGTCGGACCCCGTAGGTACGTCCGGCGCACGTGCCGGGGCATCGGCCCGGGGGCGTCGGTCCGGGGCCCTTGCAACGGATGGCGACTGGTGAGCCGTCGGCCTGGATGCCGCGACCCGACAGACCTTTCCGGCCACGGCACTACAGTGAGGTGTCACTCGGGAGCACAGCGCCCCGGCCTTCTCCCTCGTGGTACTGGTTTCAGGGGCCGGGACAGCGAAGGAGCCGCGCATGGGCGCCCAGCCCCATCGGGGCCGACCGGACGAGGGACGCGCCGACGCCCTCTTCGGCATCGAGGAGATCGACACGGGTCGGGAAGCACACGTACCGGCGGATGCCGGCCCGCTGTTCCGCGACTCCCCGGCCGCCCGTCGGCTGTTGGCAGTACGGGAGATCCGTGCCGAGCCCGCCGCCGCGGCCTCCCCGCGCGGCCGCCGGATCATCGCCCGCTTCCCGGACGCCGAGATCGTTCCTGTGGATTCGCACTGGGGGATCCCGGACCTGCACGGCAACGCGGGCAACGTCGACCGCTGGGTACGCATCAAGAGCGAGGTCCTGGTGCTGGGGGAGAAGAAGACGCTCACCACACGCCCCAACGGACGCTCCGCGGACTGGATCGCGCCCGGCCCCGCCAACGGCTGCGCGATGGCCTGCGCCTACTGCTACGTACCGCGCCGCAAGGGCTACGCCAACCCGATCACGGTCTTCACGAACATCGAGCGCATCATCGCCCACCTCTCCCGGCACGTCGCACGCCTCGGCCCCAAGACGGAGGCCAACCAGTGCGACCCCACGGCCTGGGTCTACGACATCGGAGAGAACAGCGACTGCTCCGTCGACGCCCTGATCAGCGACAACGTGGCCGACCTGGTGCGGGCATTCGCCCGCTGGCCGTCGGCCAAGGCCTCCTTCGCCACCAAATTCGTCAACCCGGACCTCCTCCTGCTCGACCCGCGCGGCCGGACCCGCGTGCGGTTCTCCGTGATGCCGCCGGAGGACTCCAAGCTGCTGGACATCCGCACCAGCCCGGTGGAGAGCCGTATCGCCGCCGCCGGAGACTTCCTGGAAGCGGGCTACGAGGTCCACTTCAACCTTTCACCCGTCGTGCTGCGTCCCGGGTGGGACACGGACTGGGCCTTGCTCCTGCGGCACATGGACGACGTCCTGCCCGCATCGGTAAAAGGCCAGGCCGCCGCGGAGGTGATCATGCTGACCCACAACCATGACCTGCACGACCTCAACCTCGGCTGGCACCCGCGCGCCGAGGACGTCCTGTGGCGGCCCGACCTCCAGCAACCCAAGCGCTCCCAGAACGGCAGCTGGAACGTCCGCTACCGGGGCGGCGTCAAGGGTGAGGCCGTCGAGACGATGCGCACGCTCGTGGCCACGCACGCCCCGTGGCTACGGATCCGGTATGCCTTCTGAGGCCGGTCAGGCCGGTCAGGCCGGTCAGGCCGGTCAGTCCGGTCAGGCCGGTCAGGCCGGTCAGGCCGGTCAGGCCGGTCAGGCCGGTCAGGCCGGTCAGGCCGGGTACGGCCGCCCGCTTAAGGGCCACCCGGGCGGGCAGGCGCCTCGTATGTCGATCGCCCGTTCGGACCGGCCCGAACCGTGTCGGGTCCGAACCGGCACAGGAGTCCGGGAATGACGTGTGCGACCGGCGCGCCGGTAGGTGTCCCATGTGTGGCTTGAGTGGAGAGGTGCGTTTCGACGGCGGGCGGCCCGATCTCGCCGCGGTCGAGAGGATGACCGATGTGCTGGAGCCGAGGGGGCCCGATGGCAGGGGTGCCTGGTCGCAGGGAGCGGTGGCGCTGGGGCATCGGCGCCTGAAGATCATTGATCTGTCCGAGCGAGGCGCTCAGCCCATGACGGACCCGCATCTGGGCCTGACCGCCGTTTTCAACGGCTGCGTCTACAACTACCGGGAACTGCGGGGCCGTCTCGAAGGACTCGGGCACCGCTTCTTCTCCGACTCGGACACCGAGGTGGTCGTCAAGGCCTATGCCCAGTGGGGGCCGGAGTGCGTCGAATTCCTCATCGGCATGTTCGCCTACGCCGTGGTCGAGCACCACACCGGACGGGTCGTCCTGGCCCGTGACCGGCTCGGCATCAAGCCCCTGTACGTCACCCAGGACGACGACCGTCTCCGCTTCGCCTCTTCCCTGCCGGCCCTGCTGGCGGGCGGAGGGGTCGACACGTCCCTCGACCCGGTGGCCCTCCACCAGTACCTGAGCTGGCACGGCACGGTGCCCGCGCCCAGGACCGTGCTGCGCGGCGTTCGTAAGATTTCCCCGGCGACCGTTCGTGTCATCGAACGGGACGGCACCCACCGTGACCACTGCTACTGGCAGCCCTCGTACACCCGGCACTCCGATCTCGGCGACGCCCCGGGGCTGTGGAAGGAGGCGCTGCACGACGCGCTGCGCACGGCAGTGCGGCGGCGCACGGTCGCGGACGTCCCGGTGGGCGTGCTCCTGTCGGGCGGCCTGGACTCCAGTCTGATCGTGGCGCTACTGGCCGAGCAGGGGCAGGAGGGTCTCGCCACCTTCGCGATGGGCTTCGAGGCCGAGAACGGTGAGGACGGCGACGAGTTCCGCTACTCGGACCTGATCGCCCGGCGGTACGCCACGGACCACCACCAGTTCATGATCACCTCTGATCGGCTCCCGTCCGCGCTGGAAGCCGCGATCGGTGCGATGAGCGAGCCGATGATCAGCCACGACGCAGTGGCCTTCCACATGCTGTCCGAGCAGGTCTCCAAGGAGGTCAAGGTCGTTCTCTGCGGCCAGGGAGCAGATGAGGTCCTCGCGGGCTACCACTGGTATCCGCAGATCGCGGCCGCTCCCCGAGCGGATGCGGACGAGGCGTACGCGACCGCGTACTTCGACCGGACGCATACGGAGCTCACCGCCATGCTGAACCCCGGCTTCGCCGTCGCCCACGACGCCTCGACGGACTTTGTCCGCACGCACATGGCGACCTCTGGCGCCGACAGCGCCCTAGACGCGACGCTGCGCATGGACGTCCACGCGCTCATGCCCGACGATCCGGTCAAGCGGGTCGACAACATGACGATGGCCTGGGGTCTGGAGGCCAGGGTGCCGTTCCTGGATCACGAGCTCGTCGAACTGGCCGCGGCCTGCCCGCCGGAGCTGAAGCTCGCGCAGGGCGGCAAGGGGATACTCAAGGACATCGGCCGTACTGTCTTGCCGAGGGAGATCGTCGACCGGCCGAAGGGATATTTCCCCGTACCGGCCGTGCGGAATATGGCTCCGCCCGTGCTGGCCCGCGTGCGCGAAGCCCTGACGGCTCCGGAAGCCCGCCACCGTGGAATCTTCGACGAGCGCTTCGTGGCGCGATTGCTCGCGGAACCCAATCGCCATCGCACGAAACGCGGGGCGAACACGCTGTGGCAGGTGGCCTCCCTGGAAATATGGCTACAGGCGCACGGTATCCACTGACCGGTCGGGATTCGAAAGAGACTTGGGAGAGGCGGCCCATGCCCCCGCAGCGGACCAATCCCCTGGAGCACGTGTCGGAACCGCCCAGTGGAGCGGGCGGTTCCGTGATGTCGGCGCCCGTGGCGGTCCGGAGGCCGGACCATGGTGCCGCTGCCCCGGCAACCGCGCTCGCCGCCCACGGCTGCTGGTACCCCGCGCCCGATCCGACGGGCGAGCACGTGGCCTTCATCTGCGACCGGGCCGGGGTCCCGCAGTTGTGGGCCGGTCCCGCGCGTGGAGTCGAAGCCCGGCTACTGGACGGCGGGCCCGATCCGGTGACCGAGGTGTCCTGGTCGCCCGACGGCCGCTGGATCGCCTACACCTCGGCGCCCGGCGGCGGCGAGCAGACGCGGGTCATGGCGGTGCGGCCGGACGGCACCGGACGCCAGGTACTCGCGGGCGCGGAAACGGGCAGCTCGGCCCACCTCGGGAGCTGGACGCGTGACGGCGCAGCCCTCGCCGTCACCGTGGCCCAGCCGGCCGGGGCGGCCCCGCTCCAGACCGCGTCGGCTGCGCCCCGCGCCGACGGCGGGCTGGCCGCCTATCTCGTCGACCCCGACGGGGTCGCCTCGCCGGTGCTGATCTTCAGGGAAAAGGGCGCGGCCTCCCTGAGGGTCTGCGACCTGAGCGCGGACGGCCGATTCACACTCCTGCGCCGAGGTCCGCGCGGCCGGCGGCAGGCACTCGTACTCGACACCGCCTCGGGCCGAGTGGTGTCCTCTGTGCCCGTCGCTGACGGGGACCCGTGGATCGGCCGGTTCTCCGCCGACGCGCGCACGCTGTGGCTTCGCAGCGATGCGGAGAGGGAGTTCGCGGCCCTGCTGCGGGTACGGCTGGACGACGACGGCGCCTTCTGCGGCTCGTTGGTCGCCGCCGAGCGGGAGGGATCCGCCCTTGACCTGCTGAGCGTGCCCCACCACGGCCGGTGGGCCGGCCTCGCCTGGAACGCGCAGGGCGCCACGGAGCTGGAGCGCGTTCACCTCGGTCGCCCCCATCCGGCCGGAGCCCCCGGGCCTCCCTACCGGCCGGTCCTGCCCCACGAGGTGGTGACCCGATTGGCGCCCCTGGAGAGCGGCGGACTCTTCGCCGCCCTGTCAGGCTCCCGACGCCGGCCCGGCATCTGGGAAGTGGACGAGGCGTCCGGGCCCGCGCGCACGGGGTGGTCGGCACGGGACGAGGACGCGGTGCCGCCCGGTCGGCCTCCCGTACGCCCGGTTCCGCTGCGCTGCGAGGCCCGCGACGGGCTGGTGCTCGGCGGCTGGTACTACCGGGCACCCGGTGAGGACGCGGGCCGGCCGGCCCCGTGCGTGATCCACCTGCACGGCGGCCCGGAGGAACAGGAACGGCCGGTGTTCAGCCCGCTCTACCACGAGCTCCTGGGCCGGGGCCTGGACGTCTTCGCCCCGGACGTCCGCGGCTCGTCCGGATGGGGCCGTTCCTTCGTGGACGCGGACCTCGGCGCCCGCCGGTTCGCGGCGATCGACGACGTGGCCGACTGTGCGGCCCACGTGGTCTCGCTCGGATACGCGGACCCCCTGCGGCTCGGGGTGATGGGCCGCTCGTACGGCGGCTACCTCACCATGGCCTCCCTGGTGTGGCATCCCGAGCTCTTCCGGGCCGGGGTCGCCGTCTGCGGGATGTCGGACTTCGACACGTTCTTCGCCGGTACGGAGCCGTGGATCGCGCAGTCCGCGGCCGCCAAGTACGGCCACCCCCAGCACGACCGGGAACTCCTGCACGCGCTCTCCCCGATGAGCCGGATCGACCAGCTGCGCGTCCCCGTACTGGCCGTTCACGGGGAACACGACACCAACGTGCCGCCGACGGAATCCGAACAGTTCGTCCGCGCCGCGCGGGACCGGGGCGTACCGGCTCGGCTGCTGACGTTGAAGGACGAGGGCCACGAGTTCCTGCGGGCCGACAACCGGCGTCTGTACCGGCGTGCCGCGGCGGACTGGCTGGAGGAGCACCTGGGCTGAAGTCGGGCCCGACGGCCGGGGGTGGCGGTCGGGCCCGGACGGATTCAGAGCTTTTCCGGGTCCAGCTGTTCCAGGGGTTCGAGAGCCGGTCCTTGGAGGATCGCGCCGTCGATGCCGAAGCGGGAGCCGTGGCAGGGACATTCCCAGGTCCGTTCGGCATTGTTGAAGGCGACGAGGCATCCCAGGTGGGTGCAGACGGCGGACACGGCGTGCAGTCCACCCCTATCGTCGCGGTGCACGGCGCAGGGCTTGCCACCGCCCCTGACCACGGTTCCCTCACCCGGCTGCAGGTGCTCCACGGGGCCGTTGGTGCCGTCGCCGAGCGTGTTCAGGCGGTCCTTGACGAAGTGCTTACCGGTGTCCCACTGGACCTTGAGGAGCTCCGGGGCGGAGCGCAGCGCGGAGCCGAGGCGGGCGGGGTCGTAGAGACCGCCCCACGGCTCCTCATCGCCTCCGATGAGGGAAGCGATGACCGTTCCCGCCAGGACGCCGCCCGTCATGCCCCAACCCGCGAAGCCCGTGGTGACGTAAGCGTTTTCGCCACCGCCGGGCAGCCTGCCGATGAGGGGCAGGGTGTCCGTGACGCTGTTGTCCTGTGCCGCCCACCGGTGGGTGACGGTGAAGCCGGGGAATCGCTGCTCGGTCCAGGCCTGGAGGCGTGCGTACCCGGCCTCGGTGTCTTCCCCCTCGCCGGGGGTGAACGCCTCTCCCGTGACGATCAGTAGACGGCCGCCGTCGTCGAGCGGCGCCGTGCGGACCGACCGCTTGCCGCCCTCCTCGGTGATGTACACGCCCTGGGGATCGAGGCCGGCGGGCAGGGGGCCCGCGATCACGAGGTCGCGGTGCTGGGTCAGTCGAGCGGCCAGTAGGGCATGGTCGAAGACGGGGTGGTGGGTGGCCACCACGACGTGCCGGGCGGAGACTGTGGCACCCGAGTCGGTGGTGAGACGGCACGGATCGCCGGCGTCGAGGGTGGTCACGCGGGTGCCCTCGTGGATGCTGCCGCCGAGCGCGACGATGTCGGCGGCGAGGCCACGCAGGTACTTGAGCGGATGGAACTGCGCCTGGTCCTCCACCCTCACGGCTCCGGCGACCGGGAACGGCAGGCCGGTCACGGTGACGAACGAAGCGTTGAGACCGGCTGCCCGGGCCGCCCCGGCCTCCGCGCGCAAGGCCGCCACGCCCTCGGGATCGCGGCCGTACGTAAAGGCGGGACGTTCCTCCAGTTCGCAGTCGATGCCGAGTTCCGCGGCCACGTCGAAGACGTGGCGCAGCGCGCCGCTCTGGGACGCGGCGTACCGGCGGGCGGCGTCCTCGCCGTGCTCGGTCCGGAGCTTGTCGTACACGGCGGTGTGGAGGGCGGTGAGCTTTCCTGTCGTGTGCCCGGTGACGCCTCCCGCGAGCCGGTCCGCTTCCAACACGACGACTCTCAGCCCCGTGCGGGCGAGCTCCCACGCAGTGCTGAGTCCGACGATGCCGCTGCCGATCACCGCGGCATCCGCCTGCGTCACCCCCGAGAGAGGAGCGAAGGACGGCAGGTCAGCCGTCTGCATCCAATACGAGCGGCCGTCGTTCGAAAGTCGGTTCATACCCGGCGACTGCCCGGTCGAGCGGGGCCGAAGCATGTACGCCTCCCTTGGTGACTCTGTGTCCGACGGTGCGTACCCCGGTGTGGAACTCCGGACAAATCCGGTTGATCGGTACGACCGGGGGCACGCGCACCCTGAGAGCGCACGGGCAACTCGAACAAGGCCTGGCAACGTGATCGCGGTTCGTATGGAGGCGTCATGAGAGCACTCACCTGGCACGGTAAGCGCGACGTACGCGTCGACACCGTGCCCGATCCCACGATCCGCGACCCGGACGACGTGATCGTCAAGATCACCACCACCGGCCTGTGCGGATCGGACCTGCACCTTTACGAGGTGCTCGGGGCGTTCCTGGACCCCGGCGACATCCTGGGGCACGAGCCCATGGGCATCATCGCGGAGGTCGGACCGCAGGTCACCGCCGTCAAGCCGGGGGACCGGGTCGTGATTCCCTTCAACATCTCGTGCGGCTCGTGCTTCATGTGCGACCAAGGCCTCCAGTCCCAGTGCGAGACGACGCAGGTCCATGAACAGGGCAGCGGAGCCTCCCTGTTCGGTTACACCAAGCTCTACGGCCAGGTTCCCGGCGGGCAGGCGGAGTACCTGCGCGTCCCCTTCGGCAACTCCCTCCCGATCCGGATCCCCGAGGGTCCGGCCGATGACCGCTTCATCTACCTGTCCGACGTGCTTCCCACGGCCTGGCAGGCCGTCGAGTACGCGGCCGTGCCGCCGGGCGGGAGCGTCGCCGTCCTGGGCCTTGGGCCGATCGGTGACATGAGCTGCCGGATCGCCGTCCATCGCGGTGCCGGCACGGTCATCGGCATCGACCTAGTGCCCGAACGCCTGGAACGCGCCCAACGGCGCGGCATCCAAACCCTCGACCTGCGGGAATGCGGTGACGGACTGGCCGAAGCCGTCCGGGATCTCACGGGCGGGCGGGGGCCTGATGCCGTCATCGATGCCGTCGGTATGGAAGCCCACGGAAGCCGCACCGCGGCCGTTGCGCAGGGCATGTCCACCCTCCTCCCGGATGCGTTGGCCGCGCCCCTGATGAAGCGCGCCGGCATCGACCGGCTCGCGGCGCTCCACACGGCCATCGACCTCGTCCGCCGCGGCGGCACCGTCTCGGTGTCCGGCGTATACGGAGGCGCGGCCGACCCCATGCCCCTGCTGACCATGTTCGACAAGCAGCTGCAACTGCGCATGGGCCAGGCCAACGTCTGGCGCTGGGTCGACGACATCCTCCCCCTCCTCAGGGACGGGGACCCGCTCGGCGTCGACGACTTCGCCACGCACCGCCTGCCGCTCGAACAGGCGCCGGACGCGTACGAGATGTTCCAGAAGAAGCAGGACGGCGCCGTCAAGGTCCTCTTCACCCCCTGAACCGAGCGGCTACCGCTCGGCGCAGCGAGCCCGTCCGGCAAATGCCGCGAGTCGCAGGACAGGCGAGAAAGCGCGTGCCGGACGGGTGCGAAAGCCGGGGCGTCGTTTGGCCGACGCCATTGGGTCATGGCTAAACCGTCCAGCAGCCCAGCCCACCATTTGACCAGGAGACGCAATGACCACGAAGCACACTCCCGCAACACCGGAGCCGGGCGCGGACGGTCTGCCGGGCAAGCCGGGCCCGGTCTCGCCGCCCCTCGCCGAGCCTACGCAGCCCGCGGAGCCGCTGCCGCCGAAGGCGGATCAGGACGGTCCGGAGACAGTGAGCCCCACCGGGCAGGCCACCGGCGCCGACCAGAGGCGCGTAGCGCAGAGCGGTGCCTATCTGACCACCGCCCAAGGCGCCCGGCTGCCCGACACCGACCATTCACTCAAGGCAGGAGCGCGCGGTCCGGTCCTCCTCCAGGACCACCATCTGCGGGAGAAGATCACCCACTTCGACCACGAGCGGATCCCAGAGCGGGTCGTCCACGCACGCGGCGCCGCTGCCCACGGCGCCTTCAAGGGCTACGGCACGGCCGGTGAGGTGTCCAAAGCCGCGTTCCTGGCGAAGAACGTGGAAACCCCGGTGTTCGTGCGGTTCTCCACCGTCCTGGGCTCGCGCGGCTCCGCCGACACCGTGCGAGACACCCGCGGGTTTGCCACGAAGTTCTACACCGAGGAGGGCACGTTCGACCTGGTCGGGAACAACATCCCCGTCTTCTTCATCCAGGATGCGATCAAGTTCCCCGACATCATCCACGCCGGCAAGCCGCACCCCGACCGGGAGATCCCGCAGGCGCAGTCCGCGCACGACACGTTCTGGGACTTCGTGTCCCTGCACACCGAAGCCACCCACCACACCCTCTGGAACATGTCCGACCGGGGCATCCCGCGGTCCTACCGGATGATGGAGGGCTTCGGGGTCCACACCTTCCGGCTGATCAACGCAGCCGACGAGAGCGTGCTCGTGAAGTTCCACTGGAAGCCGAAGCTCGGCGTGCACTCCCTGGTCTGGGAGGAAGCCCAGCTGATCAACGGCATGGACCCCGACTTCCACCGCCGCGACCTCGCCGACGCGATCGAGTCAGGCGCCTTCCCGCAGTGGGAGCTCGGCATCCAGGTCTTCCCCGACACCGAAGACCAGATGTTCGAGGGCATCGACCTCCTCGACCCCACCAAGCTCGTCCCAGAGGAGCTCGCACCGGTCCAGCCCATCGGGCTCATGACCCTGAACGCCAACCCCACCAACTACTTCGCCGAGACCGAACAGGTCGCCTTCCACCCCGGCCACCTCGTCCCCGGCATCGACGTCACCGACGACCCGCTGCTCGCCGGCCGCCTCTTCTCCTACCTCGACACCCAGATCAGCCGCCTCGGAGGCCCCAACTTCGCCCAGATCCCGATCAACCGGCCGCACGCCCCCGTCAACGACATGCTCCGCGACGGCATGCACCAGACGGCTGTCCACACCGGCGTCGCGCCGTACCACCCCAACAGCCTGGACGGCGGCTGCCCCTTCCTCGCCGGCGCCGACATGAGCGCCTTCATCGACACGCCGGTGAAGGTTCCGGCGGCGAGCAAGGTCCGCGAAGCACCCGCTTCGTTCTCCGACCACTACACCCAACCCCGGCTGTTCTGGCTCAGCATGGCCCCGGCCGAGCGCGAGCACATCATCGCGGCCTACACCTTCGAGCTGAACAAGTGCCACGAGCAGGCCATCAAGGAACGCACCCTGAAGGTCCTGGCCAACATCGACCCGCACCTGTGCGCGGAGGTGGCCACGGGCCTCGGCCTGCCGGCACCCGAAGCCACCGTGCCTCTCGTCGCCGCCGACCCCAGCCCCGCCCTCTCCCAGATGGGAGGCACCTGGCCGATCGACGGCCGCGTGATCGGCATCATCGCCGATCCGGCAGCCGACCTGGACGGCGTACGCACCGCACGGCAGGCCATCCTGGACGCGGGCATGGTGCCCCTCGTCATCGCCCCGACCGGCGGCACCCTCGACCCGGACGGTGACCCGATCGCCATCCAGCGCACCTTCGCCACCGCCCGCTCCGTCGAATTCGACGCCCTCCTCCTGGCCGGAGCTCCCGAAGTGGGTGCAGACGCCTACGGCGCACGCGACGCCAAGGCAGGCACCGCCCAGCCCCCGCAAGCCCCCGACCCGCGCGTCCTGCTGCTCCTCACGGAGGCGTACCGCCACGGCAAAGCCATCGGCGGCTGGAACGGTGCGGACGCGCTCCTCGCCGACGTCGGTATCACCTCGGATGAACCGGGCATCGCGTTGGCCGAGGACAGCGGAGCTGTGGTCGAGAGCCTTGCCGCAGCCCTCGCCGAACACCGGGCCTGGGACAGGTTCCCGTCCGACCTCTGACCTCGGCAGCCGCCGGGAAACGGGTCCACCGTCACCGTGGCGGCGGTGGACCCGTTCCCATGCCCTTACCTCTAAGCCCCCGCTACGTGGTGGTCCCTCGCGACGAGCAAGTCAACGGGGGAGAGCCGAGATACGGACGCCGAGGAGCACGGTGTCGTCCTCGGGGTGGGCGGGGGCCACGGTGCCGGCGAGGTGCCGCAGGACATCCTCCAGGGGGGTTTCGACGCTCGCCGCGGCCAGGCGGCGTGCGGCCGCGCTCGTGGTCGCGTCGAGATCCTGCCCCCGGTGCTCGACGAGACCATCGGTGTAGAGCAGCAACGTGCTGCCCGGAGCCAGGAGCCGGGTGTGGGTGGTGCGCGGACTCGGCGGCAGGGCGGGGTGCAGGAGAACGTCGTGGGCGTCGAGGATTTCGGCTGGTCCGCGTGCGTCCGCGCGGGCGAGAAGCGGGGGAGGATGGCCGGCATTGGTCCAGGAGAGATGCCAGTGCCCGTCGGAGCGCGGAGTGAGGTGAGCGTGGACCAGAGTCCCGCCGGCTGGCAGGCCCAGTGTCTGGCACGCCTGAACGAGCGCCTCGACGGCCTGGTGCGGGGGCCGGCCGGGGTGGTCGATGTCGGCTTGCCGAAGCATGCTGCGGACCTGCCCCATCAGCGTGGCGGCGTGCATGTCGTGGCCGGTGATGTCGCCGACCGTCACGGCCCACGCGCCGTGCGGTCCGGGCAGCGGGTAGAGGTCGTACCAGTCGCCCCCGACCATGTCCTGGCGCGCCGCCGGCCGGTACAGGGCCGCGGTTTCCAGCCCTGGGACCGGTACGAGATCGGTGAGCATGGCCTGCTGCAACCGCAGGGCGATGGAGACGCGCTCGTCCAGGTACGCGGCACGGTCCACGGCTCGGGCGGTGTAGTCGGCCAGTATGGCCAGCACCGCCCGCTCGGGCGGGTCGACCACGTGCGGAGTGTCCCAGCCGAGCGCCAGCACACCGAGGGCCTCGTCCGTCCCTTGCAGCGGTACGCACACCAAGGCGTGCAGTCCCAGGGCGTCGAAGCCCGCCACGGCCTCGGGCGCGTACCCGTCCGTCATGGTGTGGCGGTTGGCGATCACCACGGTCCGCCGCTCCCGTACGGCCCGGGCCGTCGGCCAGTTCGCGTCGATCCTGTAGGTCTCCGCCGGAGCGGTTCTGATCCCCTCGTCCGGGTCGGGCCCCGCCACTTGCCGCAGCAGACCGTCCTCGCCCACCAGGATCAGCCCCACGTAGGAGGGCTTGAGGTCACCACCGGCGAGCTCGCTCACCCGTGCCCAGACCTCCTCCAGCCCACTCGTGTCGCCCAGATCCTCCGCAGCCCGCAGCAGCAGCTGTGCACGGTTGAGGCGGGTTTCCATCCGGTCGGCCTCCGCCTCGGCGAGAGAGGCCGCCTCGCCCGCGGCCTCCCCGGCGCGCTGTGCCTCGTCGGAGCGCAGGCGCAGCCTCATCTGGGCGCTGCACGCCGCGCCCAGATCACTGAGATCGTGCAGGCCTTCCTCGCTCCAGGTGCGCGGGCCGGCATCGGTGACGGCCAGGACCCCGAGCAGCTCGCCTTCGGGACCGACGAGCGGGACGCCCGCGAAGGCCAGGCCGTCGGCAGTATCGGCTGTCACGGTCAGGGGCCCGCCCAGTTCAGCCGCGCGACGGCAGAGCGCCTCGGCTCGGTCGTCTGCGGACCCGACGGGCCAGGTTTCGGCCGCGGCGGAACCGACGCCCGCGACCCACACCAAGGCGCGGGGTGCAGACAGCAGGCGGGTGGCCAGGCGCGCGAACCGGTTCACCGTCCAACCCCTCACGCACGTGTCTGCCCTCCCGGCAGAGCTCTCGCCCCAGTTTATCGACCGGAGCGCGGTAGCTCGCTTGGAGCGTTCCAGGGGAGACCACTGGCTCCTCACGGCGGACGTCCTACGCACGTCCCCGATTCGGGTTGAACATCATTCTTCCCGAGCGCCACAAGGAGCGCAGGGAGTACCCACCCACGGGGAGGCCGACGGCGCCGCCCGATAGGACGAAGCAGAGGAGGCGCTCATGGACGGGACCGTGCTGCTCGGGGAAGACCACAAGACGGTGGAGAAGCTGTTCGGGCAGTTCGAGAAGGCGGGGGATGAAGCGCACGCCGAGAAGCGCAAGATCGCTGACCCGCCCCATTTCCCGGCTCCCCGCACCTGCCGTCCCACGGGCCGGAGCGCCCCTGGGACGCGGGACCGGACGGGCGCGTGATCATCGACCGGATCTGCGCGAGCGCCCGGCCCTGTTGCGCCCAGGCGGCGTGCTGCTCATGGTGCATTCGGGGTCGTGCGGGTGCGGGTGGACCGTGGACCGGCTGGCCCGGGCGGGGCTGACGAGGTGACGCAGCGAGACCACGTGCCCTGGGGCCCGGTCCTCGTCGAGGTGCCGGCTGAGATCGTCCTCGACGACGGCACTATCGCCATGTCCGAACGGTTCACGGTCGCGGTGTGTGCGTGCCGCCGCCGCACGTACCCGTGCCCCCTGTCCCGGCTGCGGGGTAACAATGCAGGACAGAGGGAGGGGGTGATCATGGCGTGTGCGGGTAGCCGCATGACGTGATCACCCTTGGAGTCGAAGAAGAGTATCTGCTGCTGGATCCGGCCACTGCCGAACCGACTCCACTGGTGGAGGAAGTCCGCCGTTCTGCCGGCCTTGGGTTTCTGGCGGAACAGGGCGAGGTACAGGACGAGTTGCTCCAGGCGCAGATTGAGGTGGCGACTCCCGTTTGCTGGACCCTCGACGAAGTCGGCGGCCACCTGCTCCGACTGCGTCATGCCCTGGCGTCGGCAGCCGCGTCCAACGGCTGCAGGATCGGGGCGACGGGTGCGGCGCCAGTGCGCGGGGCGCGGCCCGTACCGGTCACCCGCAAGGCCAGGTACTTGAGGATGGAGGGCGAGGCACGCCAACTGGTGGATGAGCAGCTGATCTGCGGGATGCACGTCCACGTGGGGATCCCCGACGGGGATACGGGCGTAGCCGTGCTGAACCGCATCAGGGTCTGGTTGCCCCTGCTGCTGGCCATGTCGTCGAACTCGCCTTTGTGGGACGGACAGGACACCGGGTTCGCCAGCTGGCGCACCATCGTCTTCAGCCGCTGGCCCGTCAGTGGGCCGCCGCCGCACTTCGATGGGCTCGCAGATTACGAACGCCGCCTGGAGGCGCTGGTGGCATCGGGAGTGATCGCGGACCGGGGGCAGGTCTACTGGCAGGCGCGGCTGTCCGACCGCTACCCGACCATCGAGGTTCGCTGCCCGGACGTCCAACTGAGAGCCGAAGACGCCGTGATGCTCGCCGGCATGATCCGGGCCTTGGTCACCACGGCGATCGCCGAGGAGAAGGCGGGCATGCCGCCCGTGGCGGAGCATGGTACGGAGGTACTCCAGGCCGCGACGTGGCACGCGGCCCGGTACGGGCTCAACGGCACGCTCGTAGGGCCGGACGGGCGGCCTGTAAGTAGCGGCGACGCCCTGTGCGCTCTCATGCGCCACATCACCCCTGCCCTGGAAGACGCCGGTGACCTCCGCGAAGTCAGCGCTCTGTCGCACCGGCTCCTGCGAGAAGGAACGCCTGCAGACCAACAGCGCCGCGCTTTGGCCGACGGCGGTATGCCGGCGCTGACCGGTCTGATCACAGGTGCTGTGCCGTCCGTTTGAGCGGGAGGACATGGCGGTCGTCGCCTTCCGGAGACCCCCGCGCCGAAGCCACTGCCGCGCCCTCTGCGCGCGTGGCTTCCGAGATGGCGATGGTCACGGCCGCGATCGAGAACGGCGACAAGCTCGTGGCCCCGCACGAGGTCTCCGAGGTCACCGACTCCGGCGGCAACGTCCTGGAGAGCTTCAAGGACCCGAAGTCGCAGCAGGTGATGAGCCCGAAGACCGCCTCGATGGTCCATGACGCGATGCGGACCGTTGCCACGGAGGGCGGAGGCAAGGACGTCCAGATCCCCGGCGTCGTGGCGGGAGCCAAGACCGGTACGGCGCAGCGGGGCGTGAGCAACAGCCTGCCGCCGTTGGCCTGGTACACCACCTACGGAAAGGCCGGCGGGAAGCAGATCGCGATCGCTGTGGTCGTCGAGGGATCGAAGACCGATCGCACGGAGATCGGAGGCGGCAGGCTGGCGGCCCCCGTCGCCAAGAAGATGATGGAGGCCTGGCTGAAGAAGTAGCTGAACTGCCCGCACCGACCTCCGCGCCGACCGGGTTCAGCAGCGTCCGACCCGGATTTGGTTCACGACCTTGGTGGCCGACACGTAGCCGACGGCCATGATCGGACGGCCGGTGTAGGGGCTGTAGCCCGCACCCTGGACTCGGAACCAGCGGTTCGTGCCGTTGGACCACACGCTGTCCACCCAGCAATACATCGTGACAGGCGCACCGCTCCAGATTCCTCCAATGAGCTGTGAGGACGGCGTCGGCCCGGCGTAGGCGTTGGTCAGGCTGTTGGTCTTCGGCCCGGCAGCCTCCGCGGGGGAGGCCACGACGACAGTCATCGCGACGCAGGTCGCGGCGACCGCGATCGCACCTGCACGCCTGCCTATCTGAGCTATGGACATGGTTCATCCTCCTTGCGAGGGGCAACGCGGACGGCTGATCAGCTCCGCGGGCGACTGATTCTTCCGTCGACGGGCCCGTGGGGAAGGGGAGGCGACCCGGCGCGCAGATGCACGAGCGGTGGTGTTACCGGCGTGCGGGTGCAGCGAGTACGGCCTGACACGTTCGTGGGTGCGCTGCTGGAGCAGGGCTACGGGCCGTCCGTTGAACAGGGCTTTGACGGCATCTCAGGCAGAAAGCATCAGGTCGTCACGGAAGCCAGCGCCGCCACCGCCATCGACCGAAGCCGCGCCTGTGCCGCGGCTCGTTCACCTAGGAGCTGTCCGGCCGATCATGTGACCGGCTTGGTTGTGGCTCGTTGGTCTGTGTATGGGGCGGGATCGGCGGGGTGATCTGTCAGATGCCGAGTGGGAACGGATGCGGCCGTTCCTGCCGGTGAGCAACGGCCGTTGTGGCCGGTGGCGGGACCATCGTCAGGTGATTGACGGAATCCTCCACCGGGTGCGGACCGGGGTGCAGTGGCGTGACTTGCCGGAGCGGTTCGGGCCGTGGAAGACGGTCTACGAGCGCCACCGGCTCTGGTCGGCGGACGGAACGTGGGAGCACTTGCTACAGCGAGTCCAGGCCGCATCGGACGCCGCCGGTGAGATCGACTGGGAGGTCTCGGTCGACTCGACCAGCGTGCGCGCGCATCAGCACGCGGCCGGCGCCCGGAACGAACCGCCACCCGCGCTACCTGCCTCAAGGGGGGCGAAGCGACGGAACACCAGGCCGAGCCGCCATGGCAGAGCCTCCTCGCCCGCTTGGCGGAGGTGGTGCACGAGGTGAGGGACTGGGCCGCTCGCGGGGCGGCTTCACAAGCAAGATCCACCTGAGCGCCGACGGGCACTGCCGCCCGCTGTCCCTTCTCATCACCGCAGGCCAGCAAGCCGACAGCCCTCAGTTCGAGCCGGTCCTGGAGAAGATCCGCGTCCCCCGCCTCGGGCCGGGCAGGCCCCGCAAGAAACCCGACAGCGTCGCCGCCGACAAGGCATACAGCAACGGCCCCTGCCGTGAATACCTGCGACGTCACGGCATCCCGCACACGATCCCGGAGAAGACCGACAGCCAGGCCGCCCGCCAGCGCAAAGGCTCACGCGGCGGACGACCACCCGGCTTCGACGAGGACCGTTACAAGAAGCGCAACACCGTCGAGCGGGCCATCAACAAGCTCAAGAACCACCGGGCCGTCGCGAGCCGCTACGACAAGCGCGGCTACGTCTTCCTCGGCACGGTCACTGCTGCCGCACTCGTCGTCTGGCTCCGCACCTGAGGCCGTTTCACAACGCGAACGGCTCATAAGCCAGAGCCCGGTCGACCACCATCGCAGCAGTTGCCTCCTGCCCGTCCTCGGGCCAGAAGATCAGACCGGATACGTAGCCAGTGGGGCAGGCGAGAGCCCTGTCGAGCTGGTCCAGCACCCACGTCATCTCGTCCTCGTCGTACTCAACGTCCATGACCTTCTGCACCAGCGTGATCGCCGTCTCGCGAGTCATCGGCAACTGCCCCACCCTTCATGAGCAGCAGCACCCTACTCACTAACATGATCGGCCGGACAGCTCCTAGCCGGCCTTGGCAACGGGGAGGCCGACCTGACCCGGGAGCTCTACACCGACGCCGTACGCACCGCCCGCCCTAGTCATTGACCTCCAGGGCCCCAGGACGGTTCGCGCGCAGAAGCCCGCTCGCGGTGGCATACACACGTGCTCGCGTGGGAGGGTCCAGGCGGAGAACTTCGGGGTAGGTGGGGAGACCGTCGTCATGTGGTGGGTTCAGTCGGCCGGTTCGATGGCGTTCCTCGTGTACTTCATCCTCGCGATGTTTCGGTACATGGATCCCGCCGTGTCCTTTGGCGATGCGTTGACGCCACGGTGGGTGCAGCGCTTGCAGGCCCGGCGGATCCTGGTCCGGGAGGCGGAGGCGTACCTCCGGGTGAAGGCCCCGGGTGGTCGCGAGTGAGACTTCGGGTCTCGTCGGCTGTGACCCAACGGAAGCCCGGTCACACCTTCGCGGCCAGGCCCTCCTGCGCAAATACGCAGGTGCGTGGTGGGTTACTGGCTGCCTGAAGCACTCGCCCCACCCGCAGCGCGATCACCCACCGTGCCGACGGCCAGGCGGAGCGGTTCGAGCTGGCCGACACGCTGCTCCACGACGGCATTTACGCAGCTGAACCCCTCGACCGGTACGTGTAAGGCCGCAGTGAACCGCTATCCGGCCACCTTCTCGCGGCTTGCCTTCGCGACAGCCAGGCACGGAACGCACAAGCTGCTGGCCCCGACCCCATAACGGCAACAGGGCTGGCGGCTTCTCTGCACTAAAGCGCAACAGCGAGTACAGGTGCCCGACTCCTTCTGATCCAGCCCCAGAAGGATCATTCGTGAGAATCAGCTGGGTCAGGGTTGGCCGCGAGCCAGTCCCGGACCGTCTGCGCGTCCTGGAGTCGGCCGAGGCCAATGAGTACTTCGGCCTGTAGGCGCAAAACCGTAAGCAGAGGCAAGCGGAAAATGCTCTGGTTCGATCTCACGGATATAAGGCGCCGGTAGATCTCCACCGTCTCCACAGTGACGGCAAGGGCTTCCGCCCGACGACCTAGCCGCGACAGCTGTGCCCCGAGGTTGTTCAGGGAGCGGGCGAGGCCGGGTTCATGGGCGGCTGGGTAGGCGGCCGCCAGCCGCCGCCGGATCTCCACCGTCTCCTCAGTGATCGCGAGAGCCTCGACCGGCCGGCCTACGTCCGACAGAGAATTCCCGAGGTTGCTCAGGGTGGACGCGAGGTCGCCTTCATGGGCGGCTGGGTTGGCAGCCGCCAGCCGCCGCCACACCTCCACCGCCTCCTCAGTGATCACAAGGCCCTCGGCCGGCCGGCCTCCGTCCGACAGCTGTGCCCCGAGGTTGTTCAGGGAGCGGGCGAGGCCGGGTTCATGGGCGGCTGGGTAGGCGGCCGCCAGCCGCCGCCACACCTCCACCGCCTCCTCAGTGATCGCGAGAGCCTCGACCGGCCGGCCTACGTCCGACAGAGAATTCCCGAGGTTGCTCAGGGTGAACGCGAGGTCGCCTTCATGGGCGGCTGGGTTGGCAGCCGCCAGCCGCCGCCACACCTCCACCGCCTCCTCAGTGATCACAAGGCCCTCGGCCCGCCGGCCCACCGCCGACAGCTGGACCCCGAGGTTGTTAAGGGCGACCGCGAGGTCGGGTTCGTGGGCGGCTGCGTTAGTGGCCGCCAGCCGCCGCCGGATCTCCACCGCCTCCTCGGTCATCGCAAGGCCCTCGGTCCGCCGGCCCACCTCCCAAAGTTGCTTCCCGAGGTTGTTCAGGGAGCTGGCGAGGTCAGGGTCGTGGGCGGCTGGGTTAGTGGCCGCCAGCCGCCGCCACACCTCCACCACCTCCTCAGTGATCACAAGGCCCTCGGCCCGCCGGCCCACCGCCGACAGCTGTGCCCCGAGGTTGTTAAGGGTGACCGCGAGGTCGGGTTCGTGGGCGGCTGCGTTAGTGGCCGCCAGCCGCCGCCGGATCTCCACCGCCTCCTCGGTCATCGCAAGGCCCTCGGCCCGCCGGCCCACCTCCCAAAGATCCCTTCCGAGGTTGGTAAGGGTGACCGCGAGGTCGGGTTCGTGGGCGGCTGCGTTAGTGGCCGCCAGCCGCCGCTGGATCTCCACCGTCTCCTCGGTCATCGCAAGGGCTTCCGGCCGCCGACCTACCGCCGACAGAAGCATCCCGAGGTTGTTCAGGGAGCGGGCCAGGTCGGGTTCGTGGGCAGGGGCGGTGACGGCGAGGTGTTGCCAGGCTTTGCGGGCGTTCTGTGCGGCTGCGAGTGCGTCGTCGTGAAGCCCGGCGTTGGCAAGGCGGACAGCGAGGTCGTGGTTGGTGCGGGCGTGCGTGAGGGGATCTTGTGTGGCGGCGAGGCGGCGGTGTGCCAGGTGCGAGGTGATGGCGGCGATACCGGCGTCGAGGTCGGTATGTCGACCGGTGGGGAAGCGGGACTCGATGGCTTCCAGCGCGCCGATGTCGACGTGGTCGAGGCTGGCGAGGGCCGCGAGGGCTGCGCTGCCGGCGTGTAGCGCGAGCTCCGGGTGGGCGGTGAGCAGGGGGTAGAGCTGGCCGCTGCCGATGTGGGGCCAGCGCCGGGCGGTTTCGATGAGCACGGTCAGGGTGTCGCGGGTCCAGGGTGCGGGTGCGTCGGTGCCGGCGCGGCCGATGGTGAGACGTTGAGGGAGTTGGAGTGCCCAGTCATCAGTATGTGCTCCAGCGATGGGGTGGGCCGTCCGAGTGGAGCCGGGATCGGTAGGGCTAGGTGGGGTCGTTAGTCCGATGAGGTCTTCGCCGAGGCGGTCCGGGTACAGCGGTTCCAGGACCGTATGGCTGCGGGCCGGCGGGTAGCAGTACTGGTGGTCGTCCAAGAGGGTGTTGGCCGCTGTGTCTGTGTCGGCGAGTCCGGCGCGTTGCAGTGCGTTCCAGCCGTGCGGGTCGCGGGCTATGGGACGGGTGAGAGTTGCGGTCAGCATGAGGCGGCGCATGTCGACCGGCCCCGTGGACAGTTTCCGGGCCGGAGCCGTGTGCAGCTCGCTCCAGTACGCGACTTCGCGTGCAAGGAGGTAGGCGGAGGCGCGCGCCGGGTCGGTGGGGGAAGGGGTGTAGCGAAGGCATGCGTCGACGGCGGCCAGGGCAGCAATGTGGATGGTCAGGATCTGGGCATAGTCCTCGTCGGTTTTCAGATCCGGGGGCGGACCGATGTGCAGCGTTTGATCGACGGGCAGGCCGAGGTGGTCGGCGAAGTGGTCCCGGGCCTGCTGGAACAGTTCGGTGCGTGCCTGTGGGTCGGTGGCCAAGGCCAGCAGTTGGTGGGTGCTGGAGTCTGCGTCGAGATGGTCACCGATCCAGGTGTCCAGACTTTGCCACCAGACTCCGGCCGGGCGGGCCAGCAGCAGCACACGGACCGGGACGCCACTGCCATTCCGGACGGCTTCGCCTAACAACATGCGCAGGTCGCTGGAGGGCCAACGTTCGGCGTAATCGGTCACCAGCAGGATTCCGGTCCCGGCTTCGGGAGTCGGGGCGGCGGTGAGAGGGGTGGTGCCGGCCTCGTTGACGGCCGCCTGCCACACCGTCCAGCCCGCCTGGCGGCTGAGTTCGGCGAAGTGGGCGGCCAAGCGGGTCTTGCCCTGCCCACCGGGACCGTGGACCAGCCGGATGGCGTACTGATCGGCTTCGTCATCGCGCCAGCGCACCAGGGCGTCGAGGTCGGTGCGTCGGCCAGTGAAGGGCACCACCTGATGCCCCGCCCGCAGCAGCCGGGAAGGCCGTGCGATCAGTTCCCGGGCTCGCACGGGACGGGGTAGGGCGGGGAAGCTCTCGATCCGGTAAGCAGGTTTCCCGGGGTGGACGAACTGGACGTGCTGGGTGTTGTGATCACCCACCTGTATGGCGGTCGGTCCGTGGAAGATCCCGCCGGGCACGCCGACCTCGGCGCCGCCAAGGTCGGCATCCGTCACGCTTCGGTACCGAACCGGACGTCCTGCCGGTTGAAGTTCCCGGCCTGAAACGCAGTCGGTCCACTGAACCTGTTACCCGACACCAGCCCACCGTTGACAGCCGACCCCGTCCCCACCTGCTCCAACAACTCCCGCAACTCGTCGGCGGCCCGGAGTCGCTGCTCCTCGTCCAGGTCTTCCAACAGGCTCTCGATCCGAGTCCGCCATACGGTCTCGTGGCGCACCCGAACCAGCTCCGCTGCCGGGTCGGCGGCGGCGGCGGAGAGTTCAACCGCGCTGCCATCCAGCCGCTCGGCCTCGCGGCGCTCCCTTTCAGGGTTTCCACGGCCGAACCATCGAGCCACCCCGGCGCGCAGGCTGTTCCACCCGTCGGTTCCCGCAGCCTGTACCACCGCGGTGCCCCCCGCAGCTGCCAGCACCGTCATCGCCTCATTCAACATTCGACCCCCGGTGCTACTCAGTGACTGCCTACCTATGGATTCCGGACTTGCGACCATAGTCACCCGGCACAAGTCGTACAGCTTCTTTACCCAAGAGATCTGCGACCGAGACCGCCAGATTGCCTCCGCGACTGCACGCATCTACGAGCGGGTGCAGTCAACAAGCCACCTCGCGCACGGGCCGATCTGGGCGGGTGCGCAGGTCAGCACGGGCTGTCTCACGGGCGGCTGGGGCGTGGTCATGATGTTGTTTCCTTCGGGTCAGGTCTACCGGGCAGGAGCATCGTCCTGCCCGGAGGGGGGCCGGTACCCGCCCTGGCGAGGGTGGCGGGGCGGATGGTGCCGGGCCCGTACCGGGCTCGCGCGCGGTCGGTGACGGCCTCGACGGCCAGGGCGCGGTCGTTGGTGGGGTCCAGGCTGAGCTGCTCGGCAGCTTCCGCTGCCGGGCGGAGGTCTTGTGCGCGCAGGTTGATGGTGCGGACGCGGGCCCGCTGGAGGCCCAGGAGGTCGTAGAGCTCGTAGGCGGCGCCGGCGAGTGGGCGGGTATGGGCGGTGGGTTCAGGCAGCGTACGGCTACGGCTGCTGGTGGAGCGGTCGGCGTACTGGATGGTGAGCGCGAGTTGCCCGGCGATCTGCTGCTCGTCGCGGAGCCGGCCGCCGAGTTCCTCGGCGACGGCGAGGAGGGCCCGGCGGTGCTCGACGGGGTCGAGGACGTCGTGATCGAAGTCCCGCTCCGTGCTCATGGACTTCGCGATGGGCTGGGGCTGGACGGTGCGCAGGTCGTGGCCGTGGGCGTGGGCGTGGAGGGAGCGGCCGGTGGCGGCGCCGAAGATCCTGGTGAGGGCGGGCAGGGGTGCGTCGGCGAGGTCGCCGATCGTGTGCAGTCCGTAGGAGCGGAGTTTGGTGGCGGTGGCGGGGCCTACCCCGTGGAGGGCCGCGACGGGGCGCGGCCGCAGCCACGCTTGCACGTTGCCGGCCTCGATGACGGTGGTGCCGCCGGGCGGCGTCGTGGCGGCCGCCATCGTGGCGAGCATGCGGGTGGGGGCGATCGCGCAGGTGGTCTGCACGCCGTGAAGGGCGAGGGTCCGCATGCGCAGGAGCGCGGCGATGCCTTCGGGGTCGCGGTCGAAGTAGCGGAGCGCGCCTGTGATGTCGAGGTGCGCGGCATCGGGCGGGATGGCCTGGACGCGCGGGGTGAGGCCATCGGCGAGCGCGAGGAGCTGCTGGTACAGGTCCGGCCGGGCGCCCGTAGGCATGTGGAAGAAGGCGTGGACGATGAGGCCCGAACTCATGGCGCTCACCCCGCCGAGCCGGGGCTGGTGTAGCCGAGGGATTTGAGATCGGCGGCGCGCGTGCCCGCGGGCTGGAGGTCCGCGTACGGATGCAGCCGAGAACCGCTCAGCCCGTTCGGCAGGGTCCGCGATGGTGCTTGCGCCGGAGTGCGGGCGGGCTCGCTCCGGCCGAGGAGGGCGAGGAGCGCTTCCGGGCCGTGATCGCGACGCGCGGCGGCGAGCTCGTCGAGGTTCCAGACGGCCTGTCCGACGACGGTGCGGCGCGGCCCCCGGGCCTCCACCGTGCCGCGGACCAGGAGGAGCCCGCAGTGGAAGACGGTATGGGCGACGGCGTCGTGGCTGTCGTCGAAAAAGGCGATGTCGCACAAGCCGAGGCCGTCCTCCAGGGTTACGAAGATGACCCTCTTCCCCGAGGGGATCGGCGGAGTCTGGGTGGAGGCGCGGACGCCGGCCACGAGGACCTGCTGCCCGGGGTGCATCGCCTTGAGGTGGGCGGAGTCGGTGGCGCCGATCTCGCGGAGCAGCCGGTGGTGGTGCTCCATCAGGTGCTGGGAGACATCGATCCGCAGCACGCTGAGCTCGGCGTCCAGGGTCTCGCGGCTGGTCATCTCGGGCAGCCCGGACGGCTCGGCGGTTACCAGGTGTCCGTCGAGAGGGAGCTGGCCGTCGGCGGGCCGGGCGGCGGTGTGCCGGTGGAGCTCGGCGGTCTGCAGGAGGAGGTCGCGGCGCGTGAGCGGGCCGCGAAGGCTGTCGAGCGCGCCGATCTGCACGAGGCGCTCGGCGGTGGGCAGCGCGGGCCGCCCGCGCTGCCAGAGATCTTGCAGCCCGTTGTAGGGCTGGCCGGCGGCGATCCGAGCCACCTGCTCCTCGCTGATCCCCTTCACCGTGGACAGCGAGAGCCGTACCGCCCAGGTACCGTCCGCCGTCCGCTCGACGCGGTGGTCGGCCGCGGAGGCGTTGATGTCCACCGGGAGCACGGGCACGCCGTGGCGACGGGCGTCAGAGACGATCACGCGGGCGGGCCACATGCCCGGGTCGTGCTCCAGCAGCCCGGCGTACAGGGCCGCGGGGTGGTGGGCCTTGAGCCACGCGGACTGGAGGGCGGGCACAGCGAAAGCCACGGCATGGGCCCTGCAAAATCCGTACGCCCCGAAGGACTTCACGGTCTCCCACACCTCATCCAGGACGGCGGGGAAGTATCCGCGGGCGCCGGCCTCGCGACGGAACCAGCCCTCCACCCGGAGGAGCCGGTCGGGGTCGGCGAGAGCACGGCGCGCGACTTCGCCGAGCGCGCGGTCGCAGCCGGTCATCACCGCGAAGATGTCGATGATCTGCTCGTGCCAGATGGTCACGCCGTACGTGGAAGCGAGGACGGGTTCCAAATCGGGGTGGGGGAAATGGGGGGCGGCGCCGTGGCGGGCGGCGATGTAGAGGGCGGGCATGCCGCCTTTGACCGGGCCCGGCCTGAAGAGCGAGATGTCGGCGATGACGTCCTGGACGCCGCGCGGCTGGAGCCGGCCGACGAGGTCCTGCTGCCCGGGGCTCTCCAGCTGGAACATCCCAACGGTGTCGCTGGCGCAGATCAGCGCGAAGGCGCCCCGGTCATCCAGCGGCACGTGGTCGGGGTTGTCGAGGTCGAGCTGGCGGCCGGTGGTGCGGCGGATCTCGGCGACGGCGTGCGCCATCGCCGACTGCATCCGCACTCCAAGCACGTCGAGCTTGAGCAAGCCGAGATCTTCGACGTCATGCTTGTCGGCCTGGACCATGGCGTACTGCCCGCCCGGCGTCGGCTGGACCGGCAGCCGGCCCAGCAGCGAGACGTTGGAGATGATCACTCCGCACGGGTGCATGGCGTAGCCGCGCGGCAGCGCGTCCAGCCCCTCGGCGAGCTCCCACAGCGGGCCGTACGACGCGGCCTCGGCGGCGAGGTCCCTGAGCTCGGGGAGCTCGGCGAGGGCGCCGCGGATGTCGCAGGCCCGGATGTGCGGAAAGCTCTTGGCGATCCGGTCCACCGTCTGAGGGGGCAAGCCGAGGGCGAGGCCGGTATCCCGGAGGGCGTGGCGGGCCCGGTAGGTCTCCGGCATCCCGGTCACGGCGGTCCGCTCCGTGCCGAACCGCTCGATGATCCGGTCGTAGACCTCCAGCCGGCGCGCGGACTCCACGTCGAGGTCGATGTCCGGCATCGAAGACCTGCGCACGCTGAGGAACCGCTCGAAGAGCAAGTCGTGTTGAAGGGGGTTGGCCGTCGCGATGAACAGCGAAAAGTTGACCATGCTGCCGGCGCCGGATCCTCGGGCGGCGACCCGGACGCCCATGGCCCGGATGTCCGTGACGACCTGCGCGACCGCCAAAAAGTAGGACTCGTAGCCGAGCTTCCCGATCACGCCGAGCTCGTACTCCAGCTGCCCGAGCGCCCGCTCGTCGCGGTCGAGGCCGCGGGCGAACATCCCGTCGGCGGTGCGGCGGCGCAGCAGCTCCATTGCGCCGCCTGGGCCAGGCCGCGCGCCGACGACGTCCTGCTCGGGGAAGTACGGGCGGCCGCCGATCCCGAGATCGGCCCGCGGGTCCACGACGCAGGCCTCTGCGGTCCGGGTGGTTTCGGCGAGGAGCGCGGCAGCGCGGCCCGCTCCCGCACCGGAAGCCTCGGCGATCCGGTCGGCGGCCTCACCCATCTCCGCGGATCCCTTCAGCCAGCGCTGGCCGCAGTCGAGCCGGCGACGGTCGATGGGACGGAGCAGCCGGGCCGAGTCCAGGACGTCGGCGAGCCTGTGCTGGCCGGGGTCGGCGTAGCGGACCGCGTTGGTCAGGACCGCTGGGACGCCGAGCTGGTCGGCGAGGCCGAGGGTGCGCGCGGCGAGCCGCAGCGAGCCCGGACCCGTACCGGACAGCCCCCACCACACCGCCTCCAGCCGCAGGCCCCCGCAGGCGACCTCGCGCCACGGCGCGATCAGCTGCTCGGCCAGGTCCGGCCGCCCGGCCGACAGCGCCCGCACCGGCTCCGATGACGGCCCCAGCATCACTACCAGGCCCTCGTCCGCGTACTGGCCCAGGGTCTCCCAGGACACCACCGGCGGCCCACCGGCCGCGCCCGCGTGCGTAGCGGAGACCAGGCGGCACAGCCGTGCCCACCCCGCCGCGTGCTGCGCCAGCAAGGTCACCCGCAGCCTCGGCTCCACGACGTGCACGCCACCGCGATCCGGGGTCCGGCGGCGGGCGGCGGCCGGGTGGGGCGGTGTCCAGGGGGCGACTGCGACATCGACGCCGAAGACCGGCCGGATGCCAGCGGCTGCGGCGGCCTTCGCGAAGCGGACGGCGCCGGCGACGGTGTCCCGGTCGGTGAGCGCGAGCGTGCCAATCTCGCGCTCGGCTGCGCGTTGCACCAGCTCAGTGGGGTGCGAGGTGCCGTAGCGGGCTGAGTAGCCGCTAGCGACGTGCAGGTGGACGCCACAGCTCACAGTCCACCTCCAGCCATCGCCTGTTTCAGCCGATCTGGCCGAATCACTCTCGTCTCTCTAACAACGTACCGAACATTTATTCGAACAGACCAGCCGGTTACTCCATCCGCAGCGAGCCGGAGGTGAGTGTGACTGAGCGCGCTACCTGGTTCTGACCGTTGTTCCGTGAGGACACCGCTCAGGTATGTACTTGCGGCCGTGGCGACGTCGTATCTGCTGCGTAGGGGCATCGCTCCCTGGAGAAGGGGCCTGAGATAGTCGGGGTATGGATCCCATGGCACCGGAGTCGGCTGATGAAGCGTTTCTGACGGCTGGGGAGTACGAGGCGGTGCATGCGGCTGTCCGCACCGTGGCTGGGGCCAGGGGATCTGGCTAGCCCCGGACACTCAACGCGCTTCTTGAGCAGTGGAACGAGTTGGTGCACGAGGTGGAGGAAGGTTACGGATGGTCGGCTCCAGAACTCTCAAACGATCTGTGGTGTCGCACGGCGTTGGCCCAGATCTGGCCTCTGCTGCCGCCACGAGTCCGTGCCATCCGTCAGCCTGAGCTTGATGAGATCGACCGCAGGTTCCATGCCACCACCGTGGGCTGGCCGGGTCGGGATGGCCAAGAGGGACAGTGGTGGCTGCGGCGTGTGCCACGGCACCTTGAAGCCGAGACCGCTCAGCGCAGTAGGCACGGCTGGCCCATGGGGTGGGATGTCATGGCCTTCCCAAAGCCGGAAGCGGTAGAGGTCACCGACTGAAACGCGGCAGAGCTCAGCGCATCTATCTCACCGGGTATGCAGGCTACGGCTGAGAGAGGATGCGGGCTCTGAGCAGGGTGAATGAGGCTCTGCCGTACATTTGACGCTTGATCGTTTTGATTCTGTTGACGTGGCCTTCGACGATGCCGGAGCTGTAGGGCAGTGTGAGGCCGGCGGTAACGGCGTGGAGGTCTTGGCGGATGGAGTCGGCGAAGATGCCGATGGCGTCGGGGCCGCTCAGCTCGGCCTTCTGAATCCAGTCCCGAAGCAGGTGCCCGCGGCGTTGGCGGACCATGTCGGTGAACTCCCGCGCGAGGTCGCAGGCCAGGGCGATCTCCGGGCAGGCAATCCGCACAGCGTCGAGTTGGGCAACATCGGCGGTGTTGAGTGACTCCTGAGGGCGCATGATCCATGAGGTGATGTCGCGAGGACGGGGAGTGATCGAGCGGGCGGGGACCGCGATGCCCTTCCGGATGGTCACTACGTAGCGGTGCACGACGTGGTATCCGCCGGTGTAGCCGAGGGCGAGCACCTCGCGATAGAGCTGCATCGAGCTGGTGCAGCCCGCGTGGAAGCGGCGCTGCACATACTCCATGAACGGGTCGAGGACACCGTGACCTCGGTCTTGAGCCGAGGCGAGAAGATCTACAAGATCCTTGTTCCGGTAGCGCCGGACCGTCTTGCGATCCAGCCGCAGTCGGCGGCCGATGGCGTTGAGTGGCAGGCCAGTGGCGGCGAGCTCGTTCACCTCCGCGTGGCGCTGTCGGATCCGGTCCAGGAGCGGAGTCTGCGGTGTGGCCAACGGCGGGCCCGCCTCTGGTTCGGCTGGCCGTCGGAGGCAGTCACGGTGTCGTCGGCAGGTCTTCTCGACTGCCGTGGAGAGGTTCTGGAGGAGATGCCAGCGATCTGCCACCTCCAGCGCGTCCGGGGCGGCCTGTTCGATGGCCTTGGTGAATGCCATCAGGCGGTCTCGGCAGATGATCTCGGCGCCGGGGTGCTCCTGGAGCCATGCGGCGACCGTGCCGGTTTCACGATCGGGCAATACGTCCACCGGCCTGGAGGACTCGACGTCGACGAGGACGGTGCCGTAGGTCCGGCCCTTGCGGAAAGCGAACTCGTCGATGCCGAGGATCCGGGGAGCTCGCGCTGGTGCAGGCGGAGCGGTTAGCTCGCCCAGGATGGATGTCCGTCGGCCGTAGAGCCGCAGCTTTGCGCAGAGGCGCGCGCCTGGGCGGCCGCCGAGCTCCACCGCGACTGACCGTATCGCCGACCGTGCCGCCGTCGAAGAGCGGCGTCGCGGCTCGGTCAGGCCAGCCACCTGTTCCACGAAAGTCCTGCGTGGGCATCGAGGCTGATCGCAGAAGAATCGGCGGACACGGAGACGGACGATCAACCGGCGGCCGCTGACAGGCAGCCCGGCTATGTGCCGCCAGTACCTGCTGTGAACGCGTGCGGCGGGATGCTGACACGCGGGACATGCTCCTGGCGGCCCGCAGCCAGCCGCGTCGATCATCATGCGGTCACCCGCGACAACGACCTGCCTCACGACCAGGGCCAGGCCGGGAAAGAGAACGTCCTCGACAGTCTCCAGCTCCATGACCGCGTGATCCCCTGGCGGAACGATCCTGCAATCTCTCCACCTTGCAGCGCATCCCGCCAATCGCGAGGTGTTGCAAGTGTGCGATCAAGGGGCCTGGTAGAAGGGGATGGGAATGTCGTGTGCCTTCAGGGCCGCCGTGTAGCGAGCCAGCAGCTCGTCGGGGTTGGAGAGGCGGAAGGCAGCCTCCTCCCGGGCTTCATCGACATCACCCTGGTCACAGGCCTTTACGATCCCAGCAACGTCGTCACGGATGCTCGAAAGGGAATCGCCCTGGATCAACACGCCCGGAAACCTTCGCGGGGGCAGACGGACTACCGCATCGTTACTCGCGTCCGTGAACAGCTCAACCTCTATACGTTCCATCCGGCCATCCAACCGCATGGCGACAGCTGGCCACGGTGCGCCTGTCTACCGCCTCGCTCACCTGCCGGCCACAGAGTCCCCAAGGACCTCCGTGCCGACCTGCCGCGCCAGCCACTCCGCCCGGGGGAGGTTCCCAAGGTTGGATAGGTGCACGAACACCGTGTGCTCGTCTGCGGGTAGCTCCCAGTCGATATCGAGGCTGTTGAAAGCGACTTCGACTGCCTCGTGCTTCACGTTCGCCAGGAGATCGAGCTCCGGTACGTCCGGCCAGCTGCCGCCCCAGTAGATCGAGGCGGGGCCACCGCCCAGGGCTTGAACGAAGAGATCCTCTAGCTCGTCGTCCACCGGCGTGTCGACGTCCACGCGGAACGGCAGCAACGGCACGAGCCCGTATGAATCCCTGGGCAACGTGTCCGCCCGGTACTCATGAGTCCACTGGTGCGAGTCGAATGGCACGCCCTGTGCGTTGGAGACAGCCTTCGGCAAGGCCTCCACCATCCTCCACATGTCTTCGGCCGTCTGCAGGTCAGCGGTCAGCTCGACAACCGAACCCCGCCTCTCCATCAGCGAGCACAGACGCCGTGCCAGCGCGAGCGTGTCCACTGCGCTGGCACTCCTGAAGAGGGGATAAGCCCTGGAGTCACCCATGAGCACCACGGTGCCACACCCGCCACCATCGCACCCAAGCGCATGGTGCAGAGCTCCGAATCTCGGCACGCTCTGACACCACGGAGCTTCGGTACCTGGGAACGCTCGCCGACTGGCACCATCCCGCGGGTGACGTAGACATCACGGAAGAGCGGTCAGAACCAAGTGGAACGCTCAGTCACACATGTCCTGTGACACGCAAGGCTGAGCGCGTGCCATCGAATGTGAGTGGTCTAGGCCACTCTTCCGTGTGCCGTCGCGGGAGGGCGGGTTCGGGCATCCTTGAGCTGCATGATCACCCGGAATGTCCCCACCGCCCCACCGAGCCCGCGGAGGCTGCTGTACTCCCTGCCTGCGATGGTCTTGGGGGTGGCGGCGATCCTGATCGGGGTCTGGCTGCTCCTCGTCCCCGTGCGCCAGGACCGGGCCGACGCCCGCGCCTACGACGCCGCCACCAACTGCGTGGCCGGAAGCCCGAGAGAGCGGGCGGGCGACTGCCTGAGCGCGGTGCCAGCCGTCCTGGAAGAAATCCGCAGCGAGGGCACCCGCAACCCGAGGATCTACCTGGAGGTCCGGCGGGAGGACGGTAGCCGGCAAGAGATCCGGCTGTCCCGCTCCACCAGTTCCTCCTTCGCACCCGCCGGCACCGCGCTGCGGCTGGTCAGCTGGCGGGGCGAGATCCGGCACGTCAACTACGGCACCGGAGAGGCCGCCAGGACCGTCTTCACCGAGCACAACCCGCGCACCGCCCACGAGACCCCGCTCGGCTGGGCCCTGGGCCTGGGGCCCGCGGGCGCCGCCCTGCTGTGGGGCGGGGCGTGGTTCACCTGGTTCTCCTCGCACTCCCGGCGGACCACCCCCTGGCAGTTCAACGTGCCGGTCTTGGGGCTCCTCCTCCTGGCCGTCATCCTGGGGACCTCCCCGATCATGTACGACAGCGTGCGCGAGACGCTGCGCTGGTCCGGGTTCCTCCTGGCGGGCGGGGTGGTCGCCATAGCCGCCAGCTGCCTCCACCAGATGAGGGCGAACACCGACACGATCCGGGTCCGCCCGCGCACGAGGAATCGAGACCGGACCTTCCCGGCCCTCCTGATCGGCGACACCGGCGGCCCCGGGGGCACCCCGCGCCACAGCCACATCGTCGTGGGCCCGGGCGTCCTCGCGTGGACCAACGACCCGAGCGGCCGTTCAGGGCGCACGCCGCTGCCACCCGGCCTGGTGCTGGAGCGGGTCCGACACCCGTACGCCACAGACCCCGGTCCCGCGCCGCGGGGCAACAAGTGGCAGTTCTTCCACGTGGCCCAGTGCCGGGACGGCGACACCGAGGTGCTCATCGCGGTCGAGCGGCGCGCCATGCCGTGGCTGGTCGGCGCGCTGGCGGCGCCGGGGGCCGCGTAGCCTCGCGGCTGCAGGGCGGCAAGCACCCGCACGTGCGGGCGTCCAGTACCTCCTCGATGACGGTGACGGGCACGGCTTCCGCCCGCACCAGCCCAAGCACGGCAACGTGACGGCCTACCCCTGGGCGCTGGCGCTCGACACCCTGGACAAACTCCGGGCGTCCTGACTGGCGAACGCGTGGGTTTGTTCACGGGACCGGGTTCTGGCTCAAGTTCTGTGGTCGATCAGGTTGCGCATCGCCCGCGTCTCATGCAATCCGAGGATGCTGCACGAGACCGCGCGCCATACGCACGTTGGGCAACCTGTCTCGCCACAGCTCACGCTCACCCGTGAGCTGGAATCCGTGGCGCTCGTAAAACCGGATCGCTCTCCTGTTGTACTCAGTCACCCACAGGTGCAGGGGAGCACCGTCCGCCCATAGGAAGAACTCACCCATCAGCTGACCGCCGATGCCCTGGCCTTGGGCTTCGTCCAGCAGATACATCGGTCCGAGGGACACCAATTCGTCCCGGCGGCCACAGAGGACACCAGTGATCTCAGCCCCGGATCGGACGACACGGCAGAAAAGCCGGTCAGGGTGGCGTGTGGCCTCGTCAATGAACTCTCGCCACTGCACAATGCCCTCGGTGGTGACAGCGGACCCTCGCTGCTCGCGGATCCACGTCTCATCAATGCCGGCGTCTTCGTTGGGGTAGGTCTGGAGCCAGGCCGTGAGCTGCATACGGCCCACGGATGCAGCATCGTCGGGACTGGGCGCTTCGATTAGGTGGACCATGGGCACCATTCTCAGAGGTGCAACTGACCTGCCGCATGCGGTTATGCCGCTGCTGGCCTGTCGATACCCAGAGGCGGCCAATGTTTGTCGGCGATCGGGGACGAAGCCCCGGCGAACTGGATGAACAGCGGGAACGGCAGACTAGGGCCTATGGACTCAGGACTTGCCGCGCTGCTGGGCGCCGCCGTCGGCTCCGCCACCACTCTCGGGGCCGCAATCGTCAACGGCCGTGCGCAGGCACGGTCCCAGCACGCCCAATGGAGCCGCCAGCATCGCCGCGACGCCTACGCCGGCTACCTGAGCGCTCTCCATGACCGCGACATCGCCATGGACGCCGTCCTCGACGCGCTGCGTTCAGAACAACCCGACCTCCCCGACATCGACGAGAAGATAGGCCGCTTCATCAGTCTGGCCCGCGAGGTCCACCGCGCCTGCGAAATCGTCATCCTCGAAGGGCCGGCACCCGTCGCGGAAGTAGCGGAGCGCGTCACCGTCGCCTCCAGCGACCTGTCACACGTCATGCGGCGGATGGCCGAGAGCGCCCACGCGGGCAACACCACCCGCAAGGCCGAAGACATCGCCCTTGCCGCCGAACGAGAGCGGACCCTCTACAAAGCCGTCAAGGACTTCCGCCTCGCGGCCCGCAACACCATCGGCAAAACCAACTGATCCAGGAACTCCGAGCCCGTCCCCCAGACCGTTGGGCGATTGAGGCGCTGTTCAGCCTGAACGTTAGACGTCAGGCACAGAACCTGTGCCGGAACCCGGGACCGGGCGCCAGATGTTCAGCGTTCCCGTGAACGAAGCCAAACGCGTTTCCCGGGGAGGCGACGGTACGGGGGCCGGCCTTCCACTGCGGCGTGCCCGGACAGTCACGCCCGGAGTTAGTCCGGGCATGAAGATCCAGTTCCTGACGGTGGCAGCCCTCGCCGCGGCCTTGCTGCCCATAGCCCTGGCCGGACCCGCCGGTGCCGCCGCGCCCACCATCAAGACCAAGACCGGGCAGGGACTCAAAGCCTGCCCAGCCGAGACCCTGTGCGTGTACGAGAACGAGGAGTACAACGCCTCCAAGCCCGCACGCATCTGGCTCCTCAACCGCGACCCCCTCACCTCCGAGCAGCCGCAGTGGAACCTCAAGAGCCACGAGGCCAAGAAGGGCCGCTCCGCCTACAACCACCAGCAGGAGTGGATGGCCACGCTGCACCAGGGCCACACGCTCGCCGAGTCCACCGAGGTCGTCATGATGCCCCGGGGCGCGAAGCTGCCCAGCCTCAACAACATCGACGGCGCGCACGGCGGCCGCAAGGTCACGTACAAGCAGGTCGGCGGCTCCGGCGGAAGGGTCCACTACGAGTTCACGGACGCAACCGTCAACCTGAACGGTCGCGTCGGCTCGGTCGAGATGATCCCTTCGGTCACGACATCGGGCGCGGCTCGCTGACAGGCAGAGCCCGTGAAGGGGTTCAGCCCGACGTGGTCGGCCGGTCGCCGTAGTTGAAGGCGGGTTCGGACGCAGGGGAGTACCACGGATCCCAGCTGGGGGTACTCACCTGTTCGGCGCCTCCATCGTCGTAGCCGCCTTCCCCGGGACTCCGGTGAACGTTCGCGTAGACGAGAACCTCTACGTCCGGCTCGCCGGGGGTTCGCCGGAGCCGGCAGGGGCCGGTCGACAGGAAGAGTTCCGAGATACGGCGAGAGGCTTCAAGCGCCGCCTCCTCAGGGCCCCGGATCTCGATCGTGATCACGCTCTCGTCACTCATGCTCCAGGAACCCGCCAACGGCGGAGCCGGTTCCGCTGTGCCGCCAGGTCCACTCCATCGAGTTCGGCGTCAAGGCGCTGGCTGTGCCAGGACTTCCTTCGAGGCGGGCTCGGGTGGTCTTCGCGGGGTAGGCGCGGTGGGTAAGGTCGCGGTGGAGTTTTCGAGAGGGTTTGGGGTGGTTATGCCTCGTCAGATGCGGGTGGGTGTCCGTACGGTGACGGCTGTTCTGCTGGCGGTTGGTCTCGCGGGCTGCAACCCGGGGGTGTCGGCCGGCGGTGACGCCAAGCCGTCCCTGCCTGGGCAAGGCAAGGGCGGAGCACAAGGCGCCCAAGGGGCTCCGGCGCTTCCGGGGCTATCGACGGCGGCGGTCGCCCGCAGCCAGCTCGGCGGGTTGAAGATGGCCGGCCAGCAGGCGATGACCGGCTACAGCCGGGAGAAGTTCACGCACTGGAGCAGCCAGGGCGACAGTTGTGACACCCGTGAAGTCGTCCTGGAGCGCTCGGGTAAGGGCGTGAAGCGCGATGCCGCGTGCAAGGCCGTCTCCGGCACCTGGGTATCGGTCTACGACGGGATCACCGTCACCGACGCGGGGAAGCTCGACATCGACCACATGGTCCCCCTAGCCAATGCCTGGCGTTCGGGCGCCGGGGCGTGGACGGCGGAGCGGCGTAAGGATTTCGCCAACGACCTGACCCGCCCCCAGCTTCTCGCGGTGTCCGCGGCGACGAACCGCGGCAAGGGCGACCAAGGGCCCGAGGACTGGCAGCCCCCGGCCAAGGGCTACTGGTGCACGTACGCGACGGCGTGGACGAACGTGAAGAGCACCTACCAGCTCACGGTGACCGAGGCGGAGAAGAAGAAGCTGACCGAGATGCTGGAGACGTGCTCATGACCGACCACCAGCCCGACACCACCCCCCAGCCTGACGGCGGCGCCGTCCCGGAGGGGTCGGTCCCGTTGACCGACCACGTGAAGGCGGGGCCGGGCGGGGCGATGACGGATGAGGTGGGCGTCATCACCGGTGACGTCACCCTGACGACCGAGGCGGGCCCGGACGGTAGGGCCTCAGTACGGGTCCAGTACACCGGTGCGGAGGAGTGGTACACCCTCACCGGCAGCCCTGCCCGGCTGTCACCCGGCGGCCTTGCCGCGTTCCACAAGCAGGTCGTCGAGGCCGTGAAGGCCGGAGGCGCAGCCGAGGTCCCCGCCACCACTTCGTGAAAACCCGCCTGCCCGGCGGCACGGCTGCGGCATCGTCGTGTTCAGGCAGCCCCGCACCGCGGGCCGCCTGAACACGGGGCAAAAGGGGGCGGGCCATGGTGAGTAGGCGCGAGACCTGGACGACGGAGGAGTTCGGCACCTCCCACACGGGCGCGGTCGAGGCCGTCCTCGCTGATGGCACCGTCCCGGCCCCGGTGTACTTCGACAGCGGCTCGGGTGGGGGAGGGGACCCGGTCTCGCAGTGGAGCGTCTACGACGGCCACTGGCCCCACACACCGAAAGCAGCCGCACTGCGCGCGGTGTGCTCCTGCGACTGGACCGGCCCCGAACACCACCTGGACTGGGAGGCGATCGGTGACCAGGACCTGGCCGAGGGCGGGAGCGAGCAGGCAGACGCGAGCGAACGCGACTGGGACGGCCACACCGCCCAGGTCGAGACGACGACCGTGCCATTGCCGGAGACGATCACCCTGCTGCTGGAGCGGTTGGAGGAGGAGATCGACAAGCTGACGAAGACCTCCCCGGTCGCGGGCGTGCGGGCGGCCCGCCGCCTGGAAGTCGTTGCCGAGCGGGTCGGGTACTGGGCGGCCCGGCACACCGCGGCGGATCTGGACACCGCGCAGGCCGCCGTGCACTTGGGCCTCAACGAGGATGCGGCACGCAAGCTGATGGCCCGCTTCGGACGCTGGAGCCCGTACCGCTGACCAAGACGGCCCGGCCGGGTTGTCGGCCCGCCTCGAACGGCGTGCGGGGTAGCCGGGTACGCCCCACCCGCCACCCTGCCGGGGCTGCGCCCGCGGACACGGCGGGCACGCGGTTCACGGGCGCGCCTGCCGTGTCCCAACTTCTTGAACTTGGAGGCCTACGGCGCGGTCTCGTAGACGACGGTCGTCGTCGGGCAGTCCTCCGCGAGCCCCAGGAGCGCCTGGACGCGCCGCCGAACACCCTCACAGCCAAAACGTTCCCCGCGCCCGGTGCCAGGTGATCACCGGTGAGCTCCGTCTCGGCGTGGCCTCACATGCTGGTGGTCCCCCGGCAACCACAAGCAGCCCCCGGGCGCCGCGGTCACCACAGGATGAAGCGCCCTCTTAGCCCAAGCGCTCAGGGACCCTCGGGAATGTACTACCGCCGCCGCATGCTCTGACAGATTGCGTCGCGGAGATGTGGCTACGGCCCGGCATGCCGGAAGGCGCTCGTCATGCTGCAGGATGACCGAGGCGCTCCGCTCCTGGCGCCGTTCGCCACCGGGAGCGGATCTTCTTTCGCGCAGCAGATCGCTGAGCGCAGTCAGGGTGGCCGTGGGCATAGCGATGTCCACGGGCCGATACCTCAGGTGAATGGCAAATGAGCAAGGTCAGCGCTCGTCGGCTGGGGTTAGCTGGTGGATCAGCTTGCGGAGCTTCGTGCTGGACACGTGGATCTCCGAGTAGCGTCCTTTTGATCACAAAGGAGGTCTGCTCCTTCTTTGGTCAGGTTGCTCTCTGTTTCATAACACTTGATCATCTTCCTGTGTAGCGTGGGTGGTTGTGTACCCATTTGCGGGCGAAGCGGGTCGCTACGGTTCCTCTCGGTGTCGCGTTCCTTGCGACCGTGAGCATTAAGGATTCGAGTGGCTATTCGTAGAAGACCGGGCATGCCGTTGTGGCGTGCCCGCGCGTTGGCAGGTACTCCGGGACGGGCCGGTGTAACGGCGGTCGGCCTGGCGTTGGTGATGGCCGTTTCGGCGCTCCAGGGTTCTGAGACCGCGCTGGCCGCCCCCCAGCCGGCGCCTGCCGGGACGCCGGAGTCGGCAGCCGCCACTTCCGCCGCGGACATACCCTCGGCCCGTGTGGCCGCCCGCCTGTCGGGCAAGCGGGTGGAGGCCTTGTCGGAGCGGACTGAGACGTCGACGACGTGGGTGAACAAAGACGGTTCGCTGACGTCTGAGGTGACGGCAGGCCCGATCCGCTTCAAGGACGCCACCACCGGCCAGTGGCGTGACGTGGACGTCAACCTCACCGCGGCCCCCGATGGTTCGGTGGCGTCGAAGGCGCATCCGCAGGGGCTGCGGCTGTCCGGGAAGAAGGGGACAAAGGCCCAGTCACTGGCCGCGGCCCAGTCGACAGGCGGCACCGACCTGGTGACCCTGGGCCAGGGAGACGAGGCGATCACGCTGCAGTGGCGCGGGGGCCTGCCCGCCCCGCAGCTGGACGGCACGCGGGCGACGTACGCGGACGCGGTGCCGGGTGCGGACGTGGTCGTCGAGGCGACCCGTACCGGGTTTGAGCAGTTCGTCGAGGTCAAGGCGAAGCCGGCGGCCGGTTTCGCCTACACGCTGCCGCTGAAGACCAAGGGCTTGAAGGTCGAGCAGCAGGCAGACGGCAGCGTGCTGTTCACCGACAAGAAGTCGAAGAAGACGGCGACGATGCCCGCCCCCGTCATGTGGGATGCGACCGTCGATCCGGCCTCCGGTGAACACACCCGCCGGGCGAAGGTCGCACTGAAGGTCGTCAAGACCAAGGACGGCGTCGACCTCGTCATCACGCCGGACGCGGGATTCCTCGCGGACCCGGCGACGAAGTACCCGGTCACGGTCGACCCGTCGACCTCGTCTCTGGGTAGCGTCTTCGACACCTACGTTCAGCAGGGCGAGACCGTCGACTGGTCCAACGACACCGAGCTGGACCTCGGCAACCCCGGCACGAAGAATGCCGACGGCACGTGGCGCACGGCCCGTTCCTTCATCACCTGGAACACCTCGCCGATCGTGGACGCGCTGGTTTCCGACGCGAAGCTGTCGCTGTTCGACTTCCACTCCGGGAACACCGACTGCTCCGCCCAGCCCTGGGAGGTGTGGACCTCCAACACCCCCACCACCGCCTCGCGCTGGACAAACCAGCCGGCGATGGTGACCAAGATGGCCACCTCCACCGAGACCAAGGGCAACCCGGGCTGCGCCTCGCAGCCGGACGGCTGGATCAACGCGGACATCACGAGCCTGGTCCAGCAGTGGGCCAGCAATAAGTCGACGTCCTCCAGCATGGGGCTGCGGGCCACCGACGAGAACAATGCCAAGCAGTGGAAGCGGGTCAACTCTGCCAACGCCTCGGCCAACGTCCCCAAGCTCACCGTCACCTACAACTACCGGCCCCGTACTGGTACGAAGCAGGAGGCCGGCGCGCCGTTCTTCTCCTACGGCGGCGCCTACGTGGTCAACTCGGCCACGCCCGTGCTCAGGGACACCTTCGTGGACGCGAACGGTGACAAGGTCAACGGCACCTTCCAGATCTTCGACTCTGCCACCGACACCCAGGTCGGCAACGTGCTGGTCTCCCCGTACGTTCCTTCGGGGCAGGTCGCCTCGGTGACTGTCCCCGCAGGTGTGCTGACCAACGGCAAGACATACAAGTTCCGGACTTCTCCGTACGACGGCACGCACTACAACGCAGGCTGGTCAGCGTGGAAGACCTTCACGGTCGACACCTCCGCCCCGTCCGCCCCATCCGCTGTCACCTCGACCGACTACCCGTCGAACGGCTGGGTCAAGGGCGCCGGCCAGCCCGGAACCTTCAGCGTCACCCCGCCCGCGGCCGACCACAATTGGCTGGAATGGTCCCTGGACGGTGAGACCTGGACCAAGGTCCCCACCAGCGGCACCTCCGGCGCCAAGGCCATCTCCGTGACCCCGCCCAAGGACGGCACCCACACCTTCGAGGTCCGGTCCGTCGACAAGGCGGACAACAAGTCCGAGTCGGTGGCGTACACCTTCCACGCGGGTCCGGGCGGGTTCGTCCAGCCCGGCGCCGGTGACCGTACCGCCCGCCGGCTGCCGCTGCTCGCCGAGGCGGACGGCGCCAAGTATGACAAGGCGTCCTTCTCCTGGCGGCGTTCCGAGGCCGACGCGTGGACGCAGATCCCTCCGGGCCACGTCACGGCCGGCGGCACCTCCCTCACGGCCTGGCCCGTACCGCTCGCGGGTGGCAAGACCGCGGGGCTGGTGTGGAACGCCACCGACACTGTGGATCCCGACGGTAGCGTCCAGATCAAGGCCGACTTCACCGGCCCCAACGCGGTCACCGGGGCGACGGAGCCGCTGACGGTGGTCGTGGACCGCAACGCCTCCGGCGCGACGTCCTCCGAGGCCGGACCCGGCTCGGTGAATCTGCTCACCGGCAACTTCGGCCTTTCCGCTGATGACGCCTCAGCCTTCGGTCTCTCCGTCTCCCGCACGGCTTCCTCCCGCACCCCGGACAAGGGCGCCACGCAGGAGGGCCAGGCGCCCATCTTCGGTAAGGAGTGGGTGGCCGGCACGGTCGCCGAGATCGGCACCGCCGATTACTCGCACCTGCGGCGGATCTCCGACACCTCGGTCGCCGTGATCGACGTCAAGGGCGACAAACTGCACTTCACCGCCAACGCGGCGAAGAACGGCTGGATCCCCGAGCCGGGCGCGGAGGGCCTGGTGCTCACGGGCAGTGTCACCGGGACCTTCACCCTGTCCGACAGCCAGGGCACGGTAACCGCCTTCACCAAGCCCGACCCCGCCGTGCCGACCTGGCAGGTGTCCTCGACCCTGCGGGACGGACTGACGAATACCGAGACCAAGATCGTCTCAGGCAAGACCACCTACCAGGGCAAGGCCGTCGCCTTCCCGCAGTGGGTCATCGCGCCCACCTCCGCAGCTCAGGCCGCAACCTGCGCTGCAACCCCGGCCACCAAGGGCTGCCGGATGCTGGAGTTCGTCTACCCCGCCTCCACCACCGCCACCACCTTCACCCTCGGCGACATCCTCGGGCAGGTGAAGAGCGTCCGCCTGTGGGCCACCGCGCCCGGAGCCAGCGCGTCCACCGCCCAAGAGGTCGCCGCCTACGCCTACGACAGCGCCGGCCGCCTCCGCGCAGCATGGAACCCGCAGATCTCTCCGGCGCTGAAGACCGCCTACGAGTACGATTCAGCGGGCCGTGTGACCCGGCTGACCCCGCCCGGTGAACTGCCGTGGACCTTCACCTACGGAAAGGCCGGCAACGCCTCCACCGCCGGAGACGGAATGCTCCTCAAGGCTGCCCGGTCCGGCCTGAAGCAGGCCACCGCCGACGTTGAGGAAGGCACCGCGGCCACCACCGTGGTCTACGACGTACCGCTGACCGGCACCGCCGCGCCCTACGGCATGGGTACCGCCGACGTACAGGCCTGGGGGCAGCACGACGCCCCGACCGACGCCACCGCGGTCTTCCCCGCCGACGCCGTCCCGGCGTCCAACGACGGCGCCTCCCTGACGGCTGCCGCCTACAAGCGGGCCACCGTGCACTACATGGGAGTCTCCGGCCGCGAGTCCAACCTCGCCGCCCCCGGCGGCCACATCTCCACCACCGACTACGACCGCTTCGGCAACCCGACCCGCGAACTCACCGCCGGCAACCGGGCCATCGCGCTCGGCAGCGACTCCACGGCACAGGCCACTCGCGCCGACCTCGGCATCGAACGGCTCACCACCGCTGAGCGGGCCGACCTGCTGGCAAACCGCACGGTCTACAACGACGCCGGGACCCGCCAGCTGGAGGAGTTCGGTCCGCTGCGCCGGATCGACCTGACCGCCGACCTCAAGTCGGGCACCACCGTCCTCGTCCCCATCGGCACCTCGGTGACCGCGCGCTCCTGGACCGTCACCGAGTACGACGCGGGCCGGCCCACGAACGGCACCGCCAAGGTCAGCGACCAGGTCACCAAGGTCACCACCGGTGCGCAGGTGCGCGAGCACCCCACCGTCCAGGGCGAGAAGCGCGCGGTGCAGACCGTGTACGACTGGGCCAAGGGCCTGCCCACCCAGACAGTCAAGGACCCGGGCGGGCTCGCGATCACCGAGACCACGGAGTACGACGCCCAGGGCCGGGTCGTCAAGCAACTCCTGCCCGGTGCCACCGGCACGGACGCCGCGACCCGCGTGACCGCCTACTGGTCCGCCACCGGCACCGGCACCTGCCAGGGCCGCCCCGAGTGGGCCGACCAAGTGTGCTTCACCGGACCGGCCGGCACCGTGACGGGCGGCGGCTCCCAGCCCTCCCAGCTACCGACTACGACCACCGAGTACGACTGGTACGGCAACCCGGCCAAGACCATCGACACGGCGAACGGCTCCACCCGGACCTCGACCACCACCTTCGACGGCGCCGGCCGCGCGACCAAGGTCGCCCTCACCGGCGGGGTCGGCCAAGCGGTCCCGGACATCACCACCGAGTACGACCCGGTCACCGGCCGGGCCGTGAAGACCACCTCCGCGACCGGCGGGACGCTCACCAAGGCGTTCGACAAGCTCGGCCGACTCATCTCCTACACCGACGCCGACGGCGGCGTCACCACCACCGAGTACGACCTGCTCAACCGGCCGATCAAGGTCGCCGACAGCGCACCCTCGACCGTCACTTACACCTACGACCACACCACCGAGCCCCGCGGCCTGCCGACGTCGGTCTCCGACTCCGTCGCCGGCACCTTCCAGGCCGTCTACGGACCGAACGGCTCCATAGCCAGCGAGAAACTGCCCGGCGGGTACACCGCCACGGTCAGGCAGGACCCGACCGGGACAGCCGTGGCCCGCACCTATACCCGTGACAGCGACGGAACCGCCGTCTACTCCGACACGGCGACCGAGACGGTCCACGGCCAGGCCGCGTCTCACGCGGGCTGGTCCACCCAGGACTTCCGCTACGACAACATCGGCCGCCTGACCGGAGTCGACGACACCTCCAACACCCTGTGCACGCGCCGCGGATACACCTTCGACGCACGTGCCAACCGCAAGTCCCTGACCACCGCCACCGGGGCCCCCGGCGCGGACTGTCCTGCCACCGCAGGCACCACCACCAACAACACCCACGACAGCGCCGACCGGCTGGCCGACACCGGCTACACCTACGACGCGTTCGGCCGCACCACGGCTCTGCCCGGCAGCACGCTCGGCTACTACACCAACGACCTCGCCTACCAGCAGACGGTGAACAACACGCGTCAGACCTGGGCGCTCGATCCCGCGCTGCGGTTCCGCTCCTGGACGGCGGAGACGAGCAACGGCTCGACGTGGACGCAGACCGCCTCCAAGCTCAACCACTACTCCGCAGACGGCGACAACCCCCGGTGGATCGTGGAGAACGCCTCCACCGGCACCCTGACCCGCAACGTCAACGGCATCGCCGGAGGGCTCGCGGCCACCACGAGCAAGACCGGAAGCACCGTCCTGCAGCTGACCAACGTCCACGGAGACGTAGCCCTGCAGCTGCCCCTGGACGCGGCCCAGGCCCCCGTCGCCCTCGACCACGACGAGTACGGCAACGCCCGGCCCGACCAGGCGGCCACCCGCTACGGCTGGCTGGGCGCCAACCAGCGCTCCACCGAGACGCCCGGCGGACTCACCCTCATGGGCGTCCGGCTCTACAGCCCCGCCCTCGGCCGCTTCCTGTCGATCGACCCGATCGCGGGCGGCAGCTGCAACCGGTACGAGTACGCCTGCGCCGACCCGCGCAACAAGTACGACCTGGACGGCACCTACCTCATGGAGCGCGTCCAGACGGACTGCAACTCCTATAACTGCGTCCGCATGCGCCGCATCTGTGAGAGCTCGTCGCACAAGTGCTCGCTGCAGTGGGACATGTGGTTCCGCAGGGCCTGGAGCGGCGCCTACATCGAAGCCGGCTGGCGCTACGAACTGTCGGTCAGCGGACACAGGGTCACCTCCGGCAGCTACAGCCACGGCGAACTGGGATGGTACAACTTCCACGGGTACTGGTACGGCAACGGAGCCCGAGGCAAGCACAGCTGCTATGGCTTCACCTGCTGGAACGACCCGGGCGACTCCGTGCAGTTCCACGCACAGGGCATCGCCCGGTTCGGATACACCAGGTACTGGTGGGACCGGTTCCAGAATTTCGGTGGCGGAGGCAGCTACCGCTGACCCAAGCGCACTGAAATGCACTGACCCCGCTGAGCCGTCCCTGACGGCTCAGCGGGAGCACCTCACACACTGATCGCCCGGATCAACGCGCGACATCGCATCAAATCGGCTGACCCGGCCTGCCAGGCCGGGTCAGCCGACTCATTTGCCATCCAGAGGAGGCACATATGGACGCAAGCGAGCTCGAGCTTCGCTACGAGCAGCTCCTTGCGCAGTGGCTGGAGCGTGTCGAGGGCGAGCTGGGTTTCCAGGTCACCCAAGGCCCGCCGGCCGACTGGATCCGCGACGTCTACCGCGACCACGGGGAGCTGCCCGCAGATCGGTTCGCGCAGATCGCCTTCGAGCGGAAGCTCCGTTTGGTCCTGGACGCGTTTCCAGCGGTGGCCGCGTCCGCCGAGCGGGACACGGGCCTCCGTGTCGAACTTCGGCCGGACGCGACTCATCCTTCGCCCGACTTTCCCGCGGGGACCGTCATGGTGGCCGAGTTGGCCATCCAGTCGTTCGAGCCCGCCGGGGTACGCGCGGAAGTCGCCGACGCCGTCCAGACGTACCTCGCCGACCGCTATGGACGGCTCTGGCCGCTCTGTCAGGAACACGATAGAGGCCTGCACGCCGTCACGTACGAAAACGAAGCGCTCTGGTGGTGCAGGGCGCAAGACCATCCGGCCAGCCGGATCCCGCTCGAATAGGTGGCCCACCTGATCACCGGGAGCACTGGTCTGCCCGCAGCCTTGGACCGAAGTCCTTAGCACAGGGCAGCCCAGCCATCCGGTCCCGTTGCGGACCGCGCTGCCGTCGACCGGCCGCCTTCACGGTGAGGAGGGCTATCGATCAGCGCCCGCGCCAGGTCCCTCGTCCCCGAGATCCAGAAGGTCTGCCGCAGGCCGCTCGTGAAGCAGGCGGCACGCCCGCGTGAGCCGCTGATGGTGGCACGCGGTCAGCCGATGATGGCGACGGGGGCGTCCCAGGCGTTGCGGTCGACGTTGATGGTGTAGCCGTTGCGGGTTTCCTTGCTGTTGGCTTTGTACTGGTGGCCTCGGCTGTGGTTGGTGTAGAGCTTCGGATCCCAGGGCCAGTCGTTCGTGGTGGTTTCCTGGCCGTTCCACAGGGCGTACCAGAGGTTGCCCGGCAGGTCGGTGCGGTCCTTGGTGGTGGCGATCGCTTTGGCGCTCGAGCTGCTGAAGCCGTAGAGCCCGGCGCGGTAGGTCTTGGCGCGCAGTGTTTTGGTGAAGGACCGTACGTAGGCAAGGGTGGCGTCGTTGCATGCCTTGTCGGCGATGTCGTACGGCTCCATGTTGAGGTAGATCGGGCTGCCGGCCTTGATGCCGAGGGCCGAGGCTTGGGCGATCGCGTCGTTGGCGTTGCCGGCTCCGACCGAGGCCGCGGTGGCCGCGGTGAACCTCTCCTTGTTCCCGCTCGTCTGGCAGGGTGGCTGGGCGCCGACGTAGAGGGGGATGATCCGCCAGCCGAGGGTGTCGACCGACTTCACCCAGGGCTTGGTGAGGCTGGGCTGGGCGCAGCCGCGGTTCTTGCCGCCGATGTAGACGGCTGCGCCACCGTAGTAGGCGTCCTTCTTCCATGCCTGCATCGCCGGGAGCGAGGGGGCCGTGCAGGCATCGAATGCCCGACCCGTGTAGGTCCTCTGCGCAGGCCACGCCGTGGTCGCCGTGGCGGTCTGTGCCGCTATGCCGGCACCGGCCACGACAGCGACGCCGGTCATCGACATGGCGATGTAGCGGCCCTTTTTGGACAGCCGATGCTTCGGCATACCCCACCCCGTCCGTTCTCCGGCCCCGGGCTTCCGGGGCTGGCACACACTATCCGGGCTGCTGCTGACGAGGCGATGTCCGTGATCGTCTGGCATGGCTCGGCCTGGCGAGCGGTCTGCTCGTCATCGTGATCGGCATCCGGCTCCTGTACTGCGCTCTCCGCAGCCGAACCCCACATCACGACCACCACCACGGGCACGGGCACCACCACGGGCACGAGCACTCGCACAGCCATGAGCCGCCGCCCGGACTGCCGAACTCCCGCCGCGCACCGGACAGCACGACGGCCGACGGCACCACGGTGGTCTTGACCCAACCAGCCCCAGCAGCCCCGCACCACCATCACCACGACGCATCCGCTCACACTCACGCCCCTGCCCGGCACGGACGCTGGGCCCTGGTCGGCGTCGGTATCGCAGGCGGCCTCGTCCCCAGCCCGTCCGCAGTGATCGTCCTCCTTGGCGCCGTCGCCCTCGGCCGCACCGCCCTCTGCGTGCTCCTCGTGATCGGCTACGGGCTGGGCATGGCGGCCACGCTCACCCTCGCCGGCCTCCTCCTCGTGCGGCTACGTGACCGCATCTCGGCCCGGGCCGCCGGGCGGGCCTCGGCAAAGCAGAAGACGCTGGGGCGCATGGGCCCCGCCGCCACCGCGGCACTCGTACTCCTCGTGGGTATTGGCCTGGCGGCGCGCGCCGCCACCGGCGTGTAGGCAAGACAGCAGCGGCCGGGCAGACCTGCGTGCGGGTCGAGGTCCGCACCAGGGTCTGGGCGAACCGCGAGGCCCCCCTTGGGTAATGCTAATTCGTACCAATCCGGTCGGCTCCTGTCTTCGAATCACGGGTTGGAGGCGTAAGCCGGTGGCTTACGGCGCTGGAACCCACGAGGTCCTGGGCGCGGAGGACGCAGGGGTGAGCGAGAGGGAGTGCACTGATGGGCGCACGAACGATCGGGCGCGGCGTTGCCGCGATAGCACTGGCTGCCGGCTTCGGTGTGGCCGGGATAGGAGCCGCGGGAGCGACTCCGCAGTCACACCATCGTGATCACGGCGTCTCGGGAACGGTGACGTCAAGGATCGAGCTCAATGTCCGCCAGCACCCGTGGACGCATTCACACGTCGTGTGGAGCCTTTCCCCGGGCAGCCATGTGAAGCTGGCCTGCCAGCAGAACGGCTGGTACCACCTGGCCGACGGTGCCGGTTGGGTCGATTCCCGCTACGTCCACGCCCACGAGTGGGTTCAGTACTGCTGACCACGGTGGGTGACCGGGAAGGCCGCGCGCTGTCGTGGTTGCCCCGGTCGGTTCCGCCGAGTTGAGCAGCGCCAGCGGCGCTGCCCAACTTGACGGGATGCGGTGACCCTGCGGGAGGCGGATGGCGCCGAGCTTGTTCGCCACCGAGCCGACGGCCCGGCCGGTGGACAGGACCAGCTCAACCGCGTCCCGCTTAAAAGACTCCACCGATTACCAGGCGAAACTCACCAGAGCGCATCCCCTGAAACCCGCGGTTCGATCTTCCAGAGATCAGCACAAATCGTGGCACACTCAGCGCACGTTCTATCCCTGGAGGGAGCCATGTGCCCCTCTCTGCCACCCAACGCGAACGCCTGGCGCGGTCAACCCTGGCGACCCCGCCGACTGAACCCGCGCGGTTCCTGGAGACCCAAACGTCCCAAGCACCCCTGGATTGTCGTGGTCCTGGTGCTTCTCGGTCTTCTCGTGGGCCTGGGCAGCCTAGGGGCGCTGCTCGATAAGGGTCAGAACCGTACCTCCGGCGCGGCTGCGCCGACGGCGACCTCCGCGCCTCAGCCGCCCACCCACTCATCGGCCCAACCGCCCGAAAAGCCTCGCCACCATTCATCCGCACCCACGACGAAGCCGCCTGCCGGACCCTCCGCCAGCCCTGCGCCCCGAAGCCGAAGCCGCCCTCGCCAGTTCTGTCTGCCGTGACCGTGATCCGCGTCATCGACGGTGACACCCTGGAGTTGCGCGGCGACGGCCGGGTCCTATCGAAGGACAAGGTGGCCCGGGTGCGGCTTCTGGAGATCGACACGCCGGAGCGCGGCGCCTGTTTCGCCGACGACGCCACTGCCCGCACTACCGCGCTGCTGCCAACGGGCAGCCGTGTCCGCATCGAACGCGACACTCAGCTCTACGACCGCTACGACCGGTACCTGCTGTGTGTGTGGAACGAGCGAGGCGCCCTCGTTAACGAGTCCCTCGTCCGCAGTGGTCACGCCAAGGCCGTCCTATACCCACCCAACGCCAAGTACTGGACCAGGATCTCTGAAGCCGGGGACGCAGCCCAACGGAGCGGCGCTGGACTGTGGACCGCCTGCCCCGAGCAACCAGGGGTCGTGGTGGCATCGGTGGAATGAAGGATCCATTCAGCTGTGATGAGCCGGCGCTCCAGGCCCGGGCGGGGATTGTGGGCCGGGCTGCCGCCCGCCGCGCCGTCGCCTCCAGGGCCGTCGGAACCGCCGACCTCAACGTTCTGCTGGACATCCTCGGCTTGCTGCCCGAGGACGACCCCCGGGAAGAAGGCCGGCAGTGCCCCAGCGGGTTCTGGCGCCGGGGCGAGGGGGCCCGGTGCTCCTCCGTGGAGTGGTGAGGGGGGCCGATTGCGGGGGACACGCCGGTGCAGCTGCTCTCGGGCGGGTGGTGTGGCCGTGGTGCCGTTGGGCAGGCGCGGAGGGGAGGGTAGGGATTCTTCCGGCTGGCGACCGCAGGCCCTAACCCAAGTGATGGAAGGCTTCTCCGATGTCGCAGGTGAGAGAATCGATCGTGGTTGATGTGCCGGTCGCGACGGCCTACAACCAGTGGACGCAGTTTGAGTCGTTCCCACAGTTCATGAGTGGCGTGGAGCGGATCGAGCAGCGCACGGACACGCTGACGCACTGGGTGACGAAAGTCGCCGGGGTGGAGCGGGAATTCGACGCGGAGATCACGGAGCAGGTCCCAGACCAGAAGGTCGCCTGGGTGACGGTGGGCGGGGAGGCCGAGCAATCGGGGCTGGTCACGTTCCGGCCGATCGACCAGGTGCACACGGAGGTGACGCTGATGATGGACTTCGATCCCGAGGGGATGGCGGAGAACATCGGCGACAAGCTCGGCTTCGTGGACCGGCAGGTCAAGGGCGACCTGAAGCGGTTCAAGCACTTCATCGAGGACCGCGGAACCGCGACGGGCTCTTGGCGGGGCAGCGTCTGACCGGTCCGCGGCACCCGCCTGGACGGCAGGTTCCGGTTCCGATCAAGGCGGCCGCCGCAGAGCATGCGCGGCGGCCGCTGGTGCACTCGGCTGCGGGCGCTGGCGCCTCAGCCAGCCAGGGCGACGAGTCTTCGGTACCCGAGCTGGTCGACCCGCCGGGCGGTGAGGTGGACGTGAACGTCGGCGAGGTACCCCTTCAGGGCGCTGTACCCGGCCGTGTACGCCTCCTCCTGCTCACTGGCGTCCGGAGGCATCCAGAAGTACACCTCGGCCGTGTCGGGCATGTAGAGAACGTCGGCGTCCTCCTCGCGGCACAGTCGGCCGTCCTCGTCCGGTGTCCGCGGACAGACGGCGGGGTCCTCGTACTGCAGCGGGTTCACGTACACCGTCACCACGACATGATCGTGAAGGTGCGGTCCGCCCGGGTCAACGTCGCGTGACCGGCGTGCAGGGCTCCCATCGTGATCACTAGGCCCACCGACCCCGACCATGCGTCACGCTCGCCGTCTACGGCCACGATCCTGCCCTCCCGTTCAGGCCCGTTGTCGACGAGGCGACGGCGGCCGTGCCGCGCTCGAGATACGGAACGCAGAAGCTGGTCTGCGAGACCGTTCGGCATCACTGCTTCACCCGCCCGCGCTGGGACGGGAGGGCGACCCGTGACCATCTACAGCAGTGCAAGTGGGGCGTTTGTGTTCGGTACTGGGGCTCGTCGCGGCGGAGTCACCGGGAGGGGCCCAGCCCCAGCGCGTCGGCGATTTCGGCGGCTACCTCGGAGTGGGCCAGGTAGCGCTCGATGGCATGGGGCTCTTCCTTATTGTCGACCTTGATCTCTGTGATCGGCTGTCCCCAGCGGAGTGTCAGGGGACGGCCGGTGGCGACGACGTCGTTGACGTCGAAGGTGTCCACCCAGGAGACCTCCGGATGCTTCTGCTCGTCGTCCGGGAGGTTCCTGACGACGGTATCCAGGCCAAGCGGCGAGCCCGCAGTGATCCAGAGCTTCGTACGGGCACGAAGGCTGGCGTCGGCGAGGAGGTCTCGTGCGACGACCGTGCCGAGACTGTGCGATACGAGGACCACCGGTCCCGTCTTCGGGACGGACTTGCGTACCTCTTCCAACACCTCTTCGCGGGCATGTGTCAGGTAGACGGCGACGTCGCGCAGGAAAAGTTCGATGATCCCCGAGTCAAGTCTGGTGCTGTCGGCGAACCAGCGCAGGACCCGGCGGGCGCCGCGCCACGAGAGCAGGTCCTCTAGGCTTTCGTTTTGAGTCTCCTTCTGTACGAGGGTGGCACCTTCGTTGCTACTCCCGGACGCCAGGTCCTGCAAGAGCTGGCGCTCTACTCGCCCCACCTTGGTACCGAGTTCCGGGTGAAACGGGTCGGCGCCGTCCCTACGGTCGCGGTGCAGGCTTTCGAGGTTGATGTCCGTGTCGCTCAATGCCAGTTCGTGCTCAAGCTGCTTCAAGACATCGCCGTAGAAGGGGAACGCGACCGGCACGTTGTTGGCGGGCTGACGCTCGGCCAGGACAAGGCCCGCGGCCAGCCCGGCCAACCACTTGCGTTGCAGCTTGTCGGGATCCTTGCCGTGCTGGCTGCGGCCGTGCACGAACAGCAAGGTCGGCGTCATGAGTTGCCTCCGTGGTTCTTCTTGAGCGCCTCGTCGAGGAGGGCGCGCATGTCAGGGCCGAGACCGGCCATCGCCTCCTTGAGGCGCTTGACGATGCAGCTGACTCTCAAACCCTCGTTGGCCGTGTAGTGGATGGCTTCCTCACCCATGTCGGCGGTCCAGATCTCGCCGGTCCGGGTGAGATACTTATCGCCCTGCATCGCCGCGAAGCCTCGGCGGTGCAGGGCGACCATTTCCCATTGGTCATTGAAGACCGGTGATCCCGAGGAGCCGTTGCGGGTGTCGCTCGTGTAGCGCAGCCACTGGACGTCCTTCCGGGATACCACCCAGTTCTCGCGGATACTTACGCGCTTGCGATCGCCGTCGGGGTGGTGGATGACGTTGACCGCTTCGCCGTTGAGGACTTTGCCCTTTTGGCCGATCAGTCGTACCCAGCCCTGCTTTTCGCCGGGCGGCGCACCATCGAGGTCCTTGAGGGCGACTAGGGAGAAGTCCAGCTCCTCGTCGGTCAACCAGAACTTCCGGCGGTCGAACGGGACGCTTGTGAACGGTTTGGGCTCACCGTCGTCGCTGTGCTCATAGTCGAACTCCGCCACGCCTTGCGATGGGGGGAAGTGGTTGGGTGTGACATGGTTACACGTCAAGAACAGGCGGGGCGAGACCAGCACTCCGGACCCGTATGCGAAAGCCACCTCACCCGGCTCCTTGTGCACCACACGCCCCACCGCCCGGGAGGCGGCGAGGCCGCGGCTGAGGAATGTGACCCAAAGAGAGTCATCTGGACCGATCTGAGCCTCGTCGCTGGGGTCGTTCGCATTGCGACGCCTCCGCCTGCGATCGACATCGCTCTTGTTGTTGGCGCGAGTGGGGTCGTTGGTGGCGATGGCCGCGTAGGACTTGGAGATCTGGATCTTATCGGCCGCCCACCGCGCCGCAGCGGCACCGCCGGGATCGTCGGGCATATCTCTCCCTAAGCCCAAGATTAGGACTAGGTTGCATCAGAAACGTCGTCACCCACGGAGAGGCGCGCGCGTGCGAACAGGTGATGCATCCGCTCCGGCTGTTCGTGCTAGGCCTACGTACATCGAACGCCGCCAAGGAAGCGCCGTGGCCACTCCGGATCACAAGCCGCGTATGCATGTGCGAGGGAAACACCTGCGGGGGTGGCGTCTGCCGTGCAGAGGTGTTGTCGGCGGCGTCGGTGGCGGTGTACGTCACCGGGACGCCGTTCGTCGTGATGGCCACAGCGGCGGCCGCGCCGGGAACGTCGGTGGAAGCGGCCGGCTGGGCACCGCTCGCATCGTAGGTGGTCTTCACAATGCCGGAGCCGCAGGACCCGTCAAGTGCGCCGATGCTGACAAGTGCGGAGCAGGTGGTGTTCCAGCCAGCGCCGTTCGGCGTCGGCGGGGTGGTCGCGAAAATTGTCGGTGGGGGCGTCCGATCATAGGTGAACCGGCCGGCTGGGGTGACCGGGCTGGTGCCGTTGGCGTTTGCCACAGTGAGGTCCACGGTGCCCCGCACCTGCTGGGGCACGTCCAGTCAGTTCCTCAGTCCCGATGACGTCCAAGCCATTCGAGAAGGAACTTGCCGAGCAGGCACATGGCCTTTATCGACGCGATGGGCCACGGCCTGAACGCCGCCGCGATGGCGATCGGCGCCTACCGGCCTGCCCGGCGTGTGTTCGTCAGTCCGGCCGAGAAGTACACGCACATGGGCGACTCGATCTCCCGGCAGTTCGGTCCCGACCAAGACGGCAGAGAAGGGTTGGACAACCTCCTCCAGAAGCTCGAGCTTCTCGTGGTGCTTACCAACCGCGGCCTGCTCGAGGTTGAATACGTTGCAGCCCTGTTCCCCTGGATCCCTACGACCTTCACATTGGTACGTCCCTATGTTGGCCTGCACCGCAGTGAACGGCCGGGCTATGCCACTCAGACAGAGAAGCTGGTAGGTCGGTACTGCCACTAACGAGCTCGGCTCACCCTGCCGGGCGGCGGGTTCGCATCGGGGCCTGAGCAGCTTTTCGGTCTCTGACCGGTCTTTCTGCTTCCTGTTCGGCGCGGCGACCGGGTTTGCAGCACGGGCCGCTGGTCCACTGAGGCACGTGGAGGAACTCGATCCGTTCACGGCGCTGCTTCAAGGAGTACTTGATGGCAGTATCGGGTTGAACGAAGGGCGCCGGGCCATCCCGGACATGGCTCGCACAGGAGTGATCGAATTCGCTGATGCCCTGGCGCTCTGTGCTATGGCCCGCTCGGAGGCTTATCAAGACGCAGCATGGCGGAAATGCCTGCTAGCAGCCGAGCTTTGTTACGAAGCGACGCGGGTGCTGAGCAAGTCCCAAGATGAAGCCATGGAGGCTTGGCAGTGGTGCGGAGTCTTCATGATCGACATCATGCACATCGGTCTGCTGGAACACGGTGACCTACGCCTTTATCTGCGGGCCTCGAAGGTCGAGCAGGAGACGACACAGCAACGCACCAACAGTCTTCGCCCCCTCCGGGCCGCCCTGTCGTTGGCATGGGGCACCCTCCTTGTGGACTCTTACACCTCCAACCGCACCCCTAGCAATTACCACAACGAGCACGCGATGTGGTTGGAGCGGGCCCTCCACCGCGACGATCCGGAACTGGCGTATCTGCCCGACTCGCCGGCCGGGGCCGCATGGCCTCAACCCCTCGACGGTCTCCGGATGGCTGCGGACCACCTTGAACTGGCCCTATCGGCGCTCTCCGATCATGAGTACATGGTCGCTCTCAAGGCTCTGGTGCAGGCCGTCGAATGGCAGGGCTACATCGGCGGAGTGATGGACACCGACCGGCTGCGCGACTTGGCCGTGCGGGCGTTGCGGGTACTACCTGACGATTTCGTGACCGAGCGGGCCGGCATGGCGGCGCTCCTGCAACACCTCGGCGAGGAGCAGGCCAGCGAGGAGCCCGCTGCGCAGATACGGCTTATCGAGGAGATCGAGAGGGACTGGGCCGGATTCAGCGCCCGGCACACCCCCAACATGTCCTGGGAGGTCCTCGGCCGCCTTGCCCCACTCGTTGGCCACCGCATCGGCAATGGTATCCGGGTGGCCTGTCCCTTTGCGCTCCACTAATTCTACGTCCATGCGCCCCCCATTCCTGCTGCACCGCGAAGCGATAACCTGTCACCGCCTCGGGAAGAATTCCATGGGATATCAACCGGCAGTCGGGAACAACGGGCTGCGCTTCCTCGGAGGCATACTGCACCCCTGAACTCGCTCCGGTCAACAATGTTCACGTCTTTGCTCAGGCTGCAAGCCCTTTCCTCTCGCCCGGCCCCACGGTTCCCAACTGCCCCATAAATTGGCCGTGCCGCCCTCTTGTCACATCCGACACCATAGATACACCGAGGGATGCCGAGCTAATGATCTTCTCGCCTGCTCGGGAATCTTGGGCCGGATCTTCTGGCCGGCGAAACAGGGAGAAACACCAATCTGCGGTCGCTGAAGGTGCCGCCTGGGCCCGCGTGCCGTCGGGCAGGATCAGCCGGACGACGTGCCACCGCGCATGGGCAAGGCATCCGGGAAACCTGACGCCCGGCCACGACAGGGCCTCCGCACGGTCGGGGCAGCGCAATCCGGAAGCCGGCCGCGGCGAGGACTCGGTCCGGTCCGCTGTCACTGCAGCGCGAGGTCGGGAGATCGGCGGAGCGGGGCTGCCCCAGGAACGGCTCGTCCGGAGCGCTTGTGGAGGCCGCTGCGCGGGCCGTCGTTGACTGCGGTGTCCGGACTGGTACTGGTGCGCCCGGTCACACGGTCCCCGGGCGAGCGGCGATCTCGGCAGAGGGGTTCGGGCACATGGTCCTGGTCAGGGGAGCCCGCCATGTCTGGCTGGAGCACACGACCGTGCGCTTGGCGCAGCCAGGCACCTGGGACGGCGACCAGTGAGCTGTCTGGGTTGGATCACGGCGGGCTAGCGATGCCGGCGGCTCACGGGTGGACCCTGATGTGATCCGACCTGAAACCGACGCACCAAGAGCGCCCCGCGGCGGCCGCTCGATGAGTGAGCTTCTTCAGCGCTGCCGCTCCAGCGTGAGGATGGCCTTGGCGATTGACGTCATGCGGTTGGGGCTGCACCGAGACCTGCGGAAGATCCGCCAGGACTTCAGGCTCGCGACACCGCGTTCAACGGGCGCTCGTGCTGCGGCCAGCGCCCGGGTGAGGGTCCTTTCGGTGGGAGTGAGTTCCTGGAGCGGCTTGCGTTTGATGCCGGTCGTCAGCCGCTGTCCGCCGCCTTGGTAGGCGAGATCGGCCAGGATGGGAACGCCCTGACGCTCGCAGATCCGGATGATCCGGTGGGTGCGGGCGGCGGTCAGGTCGTGTGCGCGGTCCGGCAGGGCGGGCGAGAGCCACAGCAGCCAGCCGCAGGGGTCGGTGACGACCTGCACGTTCGCGCCGTGGCGCCGATGCTTGTGGGCCCCGGTCTCCTATCTCTGACCCACAGTGCAAAGTAGCCGCGGGGGCTACTTGCTGGTCTCCCATTGCCGGGGATTGCGGGAGGTCCGCAGTTCCTTGAGGTCCGGGATGTGGTTGTAGAGCGTGCCGACGGAGACGCCGAGGATCTTGGCGATGGTGGTGACGCTGTTCTCGGGGTTGGGCAGCATGTCGCGGGCTGCGCGGATGAGGTCCTCGTTGACGACCGTGGGGCGTCCGCCGACCTTGCCGCGGGCTCGGGCGGCTGCGAGGCCCTCGTGGGTGCCGGCGACGATGAGTTCGCGGATGAACTCGGCGAGCGCGGCGAAGACGAGGGCCGGGCATCACAGCCAGCGCCACGGACCGCATCGACGCGACAACCCGCTCACCGGAGGGAGGCGACAAGTTTCCATTCCATCCTTCTCTCCAGAGCCGAATGGGTCGAGACCTATTTGCGGATACATGCACATGAGGAGGAGCATGGAGGAAAACGTTCCGTCCACTCAATCCTGGGTCGGTCGCTGTAATTTGTCACCGTTTCAACAAGAGCCCCACGGGCATACGTATCGCATCAGGCGCACGACTACGCACATGGACATCCCATGACTATCAGCGTCCGGCGGAGAATTCCCCGGTTGATCTGCGCTTCTGGCATTAGCGCCATACTCCTGGTTTCCGCAGGAGCTACCACAGTCATAGCAGCCTCACAGTCACCCTCGGATACCTCGGTCCGGGTGGTGCCCCAGATGAGAAGTTCGGATCCATCGGGTGATGATCAAGAGACGACGGATTCGGAGGGATCGGGAATTTCCACCGACACTGGAGGAGTTGACACCGGCACCACGAACGAGGACGCCAGCCACCCGCGCACGGACACCGGCACCACGAACGAGGACGCCAGCCACCCGCGCACGGACACCGGCACCACGAACGAGGACGCCAGCCACCCGCGCACGGACACCGGCAACAAGGTCCCGTTCCACAAGCTCGGTGGCGATCAAGATCAATCCCAAGAAACGTCAAAGTATCAGCAAGAGAATTCAACGAACCCAGAAGAATCCCAGCGTCGGGTTCTCTACTTTGGGTTTGCGGCCGTATGTATAGCCGCTATTGTTACAGCTCCCGCCGGCAATGTAGGTGCTGTCGTTTCGGGTTCCGCTGCATGCGGAAGTTGTTCCAAGAGGCCGGTAACCAAGCTGGTGCACTGTCGGCCTGCTTTGGGAAGTACGGTGGGCTTTCTCCCAGTGGCCTGGAAAGCGGCCTGAAAACCTGTGTACTCAATTTCGCACCCTAATCGGTCTTGAGTATAGAGGTCGATTGAGGCGCGGTCTCTGTGATCTGTTACGAGCGGATCAACTTGCCCGCGTGTTGGAGTCGCCTACGGGCAGCCCGGGGTGCCCGTTCCTGCACACCCCAGACTTCCTGAACGCCCTTTGTGGATACTCGAAATGGTCTCGGCGAGGTATCCCGGTCGTGTTGCGGTGGTGTGCGCAGGTTACTTGGACCTGGCGGGGGGACTGAGGCGCATCGCCGCGCCTTCCAGTCCCCGCCGCAAGTCACGACCTGTGGTCTCAGCGGCCACTTGCCGGCCCCCCCTGCGGGCTTCGGCGTCAGTCGCGGCTCTTTGAGCTGTCCTTCTCAGCTTGGATTACTACATCCGCTTTCTCCTTGATTTTCCCGTGCTCGTCGAAGATGCCTAGATCCACTAGGCGATTGAACGTCTTGCCGCCGGCTCGGATCTTGGAACCGGTGATCGGGTTCGTGGTGAGGAGATGTTTAGGGACGCTGTTCCTCTGCATGGGAGAGGCTCGCGGTGACTCCGAGTGAGATATATGCGATGAGCTTAAAATGTGGGTACTCCTGAACGGGCGTTTTCCAGGACTCGCCCGAAGGTGGTCCCGCCGGTACTGATCTTCACGTCGGCTTCCGCCGTCCTACCGACCTGCGAAAGGGCGACACGCAAGAGCCTGTCGAGCTCGCCCGCCGGCTGTGGTCCCTGCCGGAGATCGCCGACCGCTACCACCGCCTCAGCCGCATTGCCCGGCCTCGCCTCGACCGGCTCACCGGCCCTGCCGGACTCTCCCGGTCCGCACTCCTCACCACCGCGGTCGAGCTCGCCGCCGAACTCAGCGTGGCCATGGAGCCCGACCCGCTGTTGCCGGCTCAGCTCCTGCCCCAGCCCTGGCCCGGCACCCAGGCCCGGGAACTCATCGCCCGGTGCTGGGCGGCCCTGCACGAACGAGAAGGCGCCGAATCCCGCCCAGCCCTCTTCCGCCTCTACGCCGACATCACCCGAGAAGCTGCAGACCGGACCGCGCGCTGAAGACGAGACAGAGGACGTGCACCTTGATGCGTACCGACCGGTGCATGTTCGGGGCTCTGGCAAGATTTTCGTAGGCGGAGATCTCTTGAGGACGCGATCGGATAGGGCACATGGCGGGCAGCCTCTGACTGTGCCCTGTTGAACTGGTTAGTCTGTTACCGCAGTTGTCTGATGTGCTTGTGGTCTCGGTCGAGGTCTCTGATGCTGTGGTGGCGGTCCGGGCCCGCACGAGATCCGGTGTTCCTGCGGGATGTACGGGATGCGGACAGCTCAGCACGTGGTGCCATAGTCGCTATGCACGGCGTCTTTTCGACGTCACGCTCGCGGGCCGGCCTCTATTCATCGACTTGTCCGTACGCCGTCTGTACTGCGAGAACACGACGTGTCCGAAGGTGACCTTCGCGGAGCAAGTGCCGGGGCTGACCGTGCGCTACCAGCGGCGGACGCCACGGCTGCAAGGCCTGGTGGAGGACGTCGGTGTGGTGCTGGCCGGCCGGGGCGGTTCCCGGATGCTTCGGATCTTGAATATCAGGCTTTCGCGGGTCGCGGTACTGTCCCAGCTGATGAGGGTGTCGTTGCCGCCACTGGTCACGCCCAAGGTGCTGGGGGTGGATGACTTCGCTCTCTACGGCGACACCTAAGGAACGCTCCTGGTCGACGCCACCACCCGGCTTCCGCTCACCCTCCGGGAAGGACGCGACGCGGAACGGCTCGGCCGCTGGCTTCGAGATCACCCAGGAGTTGAGGTCGCCTGCCGCGACGGGTCCCTCGCCTACGGGCAGGGACTCACCGCAGGCGCCCCGGATTCCGTGCAGGTCAGCGACCGCTTTCACCTCTGGCAGGGCCTCTCCCGCCGAGTCCAGGACATCGCCTGGACCCACCGCGGCTGCCTGCCCGCAGCACTGCCTGCGATCGGCAATGGAGCTTCCGCACAGGTCGAGGAAGCCGTCGAGAACACCACGGCGGACACCCGGGCCGAGCTCCACGCCCGAAGGCTTTTCGAAGCCGTTCAGGCCTCGACCCGTTCTGGCCGGAGCCACAGCTCCGTGGCCCGCGAGCTCGGCCTGAACCGCCGAACCGTCAACAAGTACGCCCGAGCACACACTTGGCAGGAGGTCGTGTGGCGCCCTCACGCAAGGCCTCCACCCTGCATCCCTACCTCGACTACCTGCAGCAACGCTGGGACGAGGGACAGCACAGCGCGAAGATCCTGCACGAAGAACTGCAGATCAAGGGCTACCTCGGCCACTACCAGCGAGTGAAAATGGCCGTCGCACCCCTCAGGCAGGGCCTGCCCATCGACGAGCCACGCGAGCGACCGCCCTCACCACGCGAAACCGCCCGATGGATCACCACCCACCCGCACCGGCGCAGCCCGCACATCAACGACCGCCTGCACCGTCTCCTCGACCACTGCCCTGAACTCAAGACCGCCCACGACCTGGTCCGGCGGTTCGCAGCAATGGTCGACAACCGCGACGCGACCGACCTGCCAGAGTGGCTGAACGACCTCGCGAACACCGGACTCGCACCGCTAACCGGCCTGGCCAGAGCCCTCCACGAAGATCGACATGCCGTCGCACAAGGCATCACCACCCCTTATAACTCCGGGGTCAACGAAGGCCGCATCACCGACGTCAAGCTGCAGAAACGCATCATGGTCGGACGCGCTGGCGTCCTCCTTCTCCGCCAACGGGTCGTCCTGATCGCCCACCTCCGCCGCCGCTATGCGGACCGACCGACCGACCGTGTCCTCGAGATGATCTCCGCCTACGAAAATCTTGCCAGAGCCATGTTCGGATGTACGCCGACGGGGGGTCAGCGGGTGCCGATGACGATGACGGTGAGGAGTCCGAGCGCGATGAGGACGTAGAGGGCCTGGCCGAGGAGATGCCTCATAGGGTGCTCGCCGGGCTGTAGGCGGCGAGGGCCCTTATGAGGTTCTGGATTACGCGGGCCAAGCCCCGGGCGTGGTTCCAGTGGGCAGGGTCCCCTGTCCCGCGAGGGCCAGCCGCGGAGGCGTAGTCCCAGTCGGCGAGAGCACCGATTGCGCGATATGTACGGTCCGTCTTGGGGATCGCGGAGACCTGCCGGTGCAGGTCCGACCCGCAGGTGATCAGGTCGTTGATCAGTCGGGCGAGACCGATCGTGTCCGGCCTCGACGAGTACGGGCCGAGGGCCTCAGCGATCAAGCTCTCGGTCGTAGTCTCGGCCCCGCTCAGGTTGGTCATGCCGGTGCTCCCTACCGTCGTCAGCGGGTGGTAGGACGACGGTAGGGGCGTTTCTGTAGTGGCAGGGGCACAGATTGTGCCACCTCGTTCAGGCCGTCAGGAGACCCAGTCGGGATGCCAGTTCGGACGCGCGGCGGCGCCGTGCGGGGCTCTTCGCCTCGGCCTCTTCCAGGATGATCCGGCGCGCGTACCCGCTGTACTGGACGGTCTCGGGGGCAGCTTCGTGGGCCTGCGCGAGCGTCGCCAGGGCGACGTCCGGCTGGGCGTCAAGGTGGTAAGCGCGGGCTTGCTCGATCCGGTGCCGGGCCCGACGCGGGCGTGAGGGGATCGCCTCGGCCTCCGCGCGGGCGGCTTGCCGCGCACCTTCCCCGCCGGCGTGCAGCTCGACGGCGACGGTGACTGCGTGCGCGCCAATGACGGCGCGGGAGAAGGAGGTTACCGGGTGAAAGTAGCCGCCGGGCAGCGACTCGGCGAGGGCCCTGGCCTCGTCCCAGTAACGCCACGCGGTGCCCGTCTCGCCGCGGCGTGCGGCGGTCAGCCCGGCCTCGACGGTCAGGGCGCCCACGACCGCGCGGACGTCCGTGCCCGCCTCGGGCAGCAGCGGCTTCAGGTAGCGGAGCGTCTCCAGCGTGACGGCGTCCGCGGCGTCGAGGTGCGCGCTTTCGCGGTGGGCCTGCGTCGTCAGCCACGCTGCGAGGCCGATGGCGTGCGGGTCCTCGGAGTCCTGCGCGGCCATCATGCCGCGCTCGGCAACACGCCAGACCAGCGGCGCATCAGGCTGGTAGGCGCAGAAGAACTGGCTCAGGAAGTAGACCTCGGCGAGCCGGGCCTGCGCCGCCTTCCGGTCGGCGACCGTCTCGGCCGCACGGACCGAGGCCTGCGCGTCCCGGATCAGGTCCGGCAGCAGCGAGCCGATGACGTCGCGGTGGTTGGGCGCGGAGTGGCGGGCCTGCCACGCTCGCGACAGGCGGGCGGACAGGTGTGCCACCGGAGGTGCTTCCTGGCCGGTGCCGAGCCGGAGTGCGTTCAGTGCCTCGCGGACCGCGGCGAACCGCGGGTGGCCGGGGCCGGCGAACAGAGCGGTGTGCATGGACTGGTCCCCCGTGAGGTCGGACAGGTCCCGGACGCGGAGTACCTCGGCGATCCGCAGGATCATCGGCAGCGCTGGGGTCTTCAGCCTGCCGGTCTCCACGGCCTTGACCCACGATCCGGACCGGCCGATGAGGCCGCCGAATTGGTCGCGGGTGAGGCCGCGGCGGGTGCGGAGGATCTGCATTCTCTGGCCGAACACCAGCGGGTCGCGGTACGGGTCCGGGGTAGCATCGGTAGACATGGTGGCCTTGCCCCTCTCCTTGCAGCTTCGACACCTGCCAGCGTAGGGGGCAAGGCCTTTCTCGTGTGCCCCTGGACGCACGAAAGCGCCCCCTCCCGCCCGTAGGCGGACGGGGGCGTTGTGCGGTGCCGGTCGGGAGGGCGCACCACTGGGAACCCCAGCTGGTGGTGATTGTGCTCGTTCCCTGACCGGATAGCGTCAGGCTCGACGGTAGTGAGGTCTGCCCGGTGAGGATCGTGCTGAGGCGGAGGCTCGGCGCGACGAGGCCCCGTGTTGGCAGAGATGCCGTTCCGGCGGCCTTGAAGGTCAGGGAGTTGGTGGTCCACGCGGACCCGTTGCCGAGGAGCATGGCGATGAAGTAGTTCCCGGGGCCTCTATAAACGGTGCCGTGTCGACCCCGCGCCTGCGGGGACCGTCCGCGCTCGGCGAACTGGCCTCGCCGAGCGCTCAGGTCGCCCCCGTGCCTGTGGGGTTGGCGTGTTCTAGGGACGGTCATCTGGTGGTGACGGGTGCGGGTTGGCTGGATAGGGCGAGGTTGATGGTGTCTTCGGTGAGGGTGTCGAGGGTGATGTCGTAGGTCCGGGCCATCTGTTGGAGTCGGGCGATTGTGCGGTGGAGGGCGGCGGTGTTGTCGGCGGCCCGATAGATTTGCAGAAGGTCCTTGTAGAGGAGTTCGGAAGTCTCCTCAATTTCGAGGGCTTGTTGGATGGCTCGGCGGGCGGCGTCGAGGTCGGGGTCGGGGCCGTCGGTGTGCCAGAGGGCGAGGGTGTGTGCGGTGTCGGTGATCCGCGACTGCATCTCCTGGATCACGGGTTCGGCCCAGGTCAGGTTCCGTCCGTCGAATGGTTTGCCTCTTACCAGTGCCATCGCGCTTTCCAGGTCGGCGATGCCGTTTTTGGGTCCGGCGGCGAGTCCGCGGGATGCCAGCTTTCGGAATAGTTCCCAGTCCGAGGTGACGGAGCGGTGAAAGGTGTACCCGCGGCCGTCCTTCGGCCGGGGCAGGAGGGGGAGTCCGTCATGGGTGGTGCCGACTTCGCTGCGGAGTTCGGCGAGTCGTGAGTGCAGGGTGCGGGTCTTCCACGGGTTGGCGGGGTCCATCGCCTTGCACAGGTATTCGGTGCTGCGTCCGGGGCGCAGGTGGACGAGGGCTGCGAGAGCGGTGGTTCGCGTGGTGTGGGCGTGGGTGGAGCCGGTGCCGCCCGTGATGTGGAGCGGGCCGAGCATGTCGATCCGTACACGCGGGGGCTCGCTGGGCTCCGGCGTCGCAAGCCCCTTGGGAGGTGCAGGTTGTCGGGCGGCGGGCTGGTGGGGGAGGGCGGCCGGTTCGTCGAGAGGTTGGGCCGGGTTCTGCGAGGTGCGGGCAGCCTGTTGATCCGTTGTGGGCTGCGGAGCCGGGGCGGGGCTGAGGCCGGCGAGGAGTGCGGGGAAGGGGTTGCCGGGGTCTTGGGCATCGGCGCTGGTGATACGTACGGTCAGAGGCTGCCCGCTGGCGGCCGGCTGTTCGTGGCTCTCGGCGAATTCCCACGCGCCGGTGGCGGGGACGGGGTCCTGGGCGGACACGGTGAGGGCGTGGACGTACTCCCGGTACTGCTCGTCGGTGACGCGTTGCAGCGTCACTGGCAGGTCGAGCGGGTCGAGGCGGCTTTCCTGGTTGCGGGTCGTGTCGAGGATTTCGGCGTGGGGGAAGACGCGGCGGGCGGTGGGGGTGTCGGGTAGGACGACGGCGGTTTGTAGGGTGCGGGCGGCGGCGAGGGCTTCAGCGAGTTGGGTGACGTGTTCCTCGTCGTGGTCGCCGGCTCCGATCAGTAGCCAGGGCAGGATCTGTTCGCCGCTCTGGTGGGCTTCGAGGAGGAGTTCACCGAGGTCGGCTGCGACAGCCGGGAGGTGGGGCATGGTGCGGAGTCGGCCCTGGGGCAGCAGGCCGGCCAGGCGGGTGCCGAGTCCGGTGGTCAGGATTTCGCTGTAGTCGGTCCATTTGCAGGTCGCCAGCTCGAGAGCCAGGGCGCGGGCGACTTCCAGGATTTCGTCGGGGGTTCCGTCCAAGAGCAGGACGCGGCAGGTCATGAGGTCGGCCAGGAGCAGGCCGTCGTCGGTGGCGCCCAGGGTGACGAGCCCCGGGTAGGGGGCCTCGACATCCTGGAGATCTGTGGCGGGCGGCAAGACCGCCTGGTTGTCCAGGATCCAGGTGAGAGCGTCGGGGCCGGCGGCGAACGGGGCGATGGGCTCGGCGGGCTCGTCGAGCAGCAGCGTGATGACATTGGCTGTGAGGTGCGCGCCGCGCAGCGCGGGCAGGATGCGGCCGTCCGCGGCGGCCTGGTGGGCCAGGGTGCGCAGGAGCCGGTCGAGGAGTTCGGCGTCCGCCAGAGTGCCGGTGGCTCCGAGGAGTTGTTCGAGGGTGGTGGGCTCTTCGTCTTGGGCGATGGTTTGTCCGGCTCGGCGTCGGCGCTGCTGCAGGATCCTGCGCAGGCCGAGGGCTCCGGCGAGGGAGGCGGCGAGGAGTGTGCCGATCCCGGCGGTCATCGTCCAGTTGACGCTGTTGCCGGTGGCGGCACTCTGCGGGGCGGCTGTTGCGGGGGCATCGGACGGGCTCGGCGCGGGAATGGGTGCGGCCTGGCGGGGGAGTGGGGTGGTTGATGTCGGGGTGGTCGGAGCGGGAGTCTGCTCGGAAGGCTTGGACGTTGCTGGGGTCGGAGTGGGGGAGGCCTGTGTACCGTCACCGGTCGGCGGTGTGGCGGCGGGCGGGGACGGGGGTGCGGCCGGCTCCTTCGGCGGGGGTTCTGTTGGGGCGGGTGCGGCCGGGGCTGGTTCGGATGGGGTGGCGCCCACCGGGGGGAGGGTCAGGTGTTGTCCGGGGTAGATGAGGTCGGGGTCAGTGAAGGAACCGCGGCCGGGAAGTGGCTTGCCCTGGTTGAGGTCGAAGATTTCTTGATTTCGCGTGGGGTCACCGAGCTGTTCGCCCGCGATCAGGGTGAGGCTGTCGCCTTCCCGTACCTGGTACACGCGCTGCCCGGCCACGACTGCGGGCCTTTGACCGTCCTGGGCCTGGGATCCCGCAGAGGTGACGGGGGTGGCGTCGGCGGGGAGGGCGAGGGTCCACCCGGGCTGGATGGGCCGATCGGCGCGGAAGATACTCCCGTCCGCCATGGTGCGGTCTTCGTTGAGGGCAGCAATCTCCGTCCAGCGTTCACCGTCGCCCAGGGTCTGCTCGGCGATCGACCACAGGCTCTCGGCCGGGCGGACGTCGCGCACGGTATGCGTCACCGTGCCGGTCCCGGCGTCACCGGCCGCCCCGACGCCGGTGCTGCTTTCGGCCGCTGCTCCGGGCATGGCCGCCGCGCTCACGCTCACCGCCTGCGCGACGGAGGGGGCGGCGGTGGCCGGTGTGGCGAGGGCGGGTCCGGCGGGCAGTGCAAGCAGGACGGCGCCGACGAGGGCGGCGGCCGCCCGCTGCCCGACGAGTCCACGGATCTGCGGGGCGGCGCGGCCGCGGAGCTGTGCGGGGATTTCCAGCAGGACCGCGCAGGCGAACAGCGCCCATCCTGCCCAGCCGGCGACGGCGAGGGCGAGGAGGAACACCTGCCCGGAGTCGTCGGTCGACAGCAGGCTGGACAGGGCGGCGAGTCCGGGCGGTCCCACCTGTGTGGTGGCCCACCACAGCAGCAGGGGAAGTCCGCCGAGCAGCGCGAGCAGGACCGTCAGGCTGAGCAGGCCGCGCAGCAGGGCGGCCGCGGTATGTGCTCCGCTTGTCCGGCGGGGGCCGGGAGGCTTGGTGGTGGGCTTGGGCATGGAATGGGGCCCCTTCTTGTACTGGTCAGCTATTCGGGCTGGGTGACGCCGTGGAGCAGGCGGGCGCTGCCGTGCCCGGTGACTTCCATCGAGCCGATCCCCACGATCGGCAGGAACTTCGTCGTGTACGTACCGCGGACGGTCACGGTGAGCTGGGTGCGGTCCGTGGACAGGGTGGTGGAGCCCTGGCTGCCGGCCCGCGCGAGGTAGGCCTGGGCGGCGACCGCCGCGGCCTCAGGGTCGACGCGGATGCCTGTGCCTTTGATGGCGGAGGCGGGGTCGATGGCTTGTCCGGCGGCGCGTGCGGCTTCCATCGCGACGGCGTCCGCGCGTTCGGTGGCACGGAGTTTGCCACCGCCGTCGATGGCCAGCCCGACGATGGCCAGCAGCGCGATGGTGACGATCGCGGTGTAGACCGAGATCCCTCCCCTGTCGCCCTCCAGTCTCCTCTGAGGCGATGACGGCGTCGGTGCGGGTGTGGATGCGGGTTTGGGCATGGGTCATCCCTCCCGGGATCGGAAGGCGTCGACAACGGACGTGAACTGGCTGGTCAGCGTCCTGGACCCGGGAACGCCGGGGAGGAGCAGGTCGGACAGCGGTACCGTGCACAAGATCGTCACGGTGACGGTGCCGACCTGGCCGAGCGGGACGGCGAGCCCGGCCGTGTTGACGGAGATGCTGGTGGAGGCGCAACGGATGCCCTGGTCGTTCAGGGTCCGGGCCGCGGCTTCGGACGCTTCGGTCTGGGCGCTGGCGGCAGTGCGGGAGATAGACGCGGCACGGGCGCCGTCTTCGGCGGCGGCGTCGATTTTCGCTCCGGAGGTGACGATGCGGCCGCCGGCGATGGCCGTGCAGAGCAGCATCAGCATCACCGGGGTGATGATGGCGGCCTCGATCGACGCGCTGCCCCGGTCATCGCGCATCCGCCCACGCCAGCCCTGGCGGATCCCATTGCGCTTCACGGGGTGTTGGGTGGTCATGGTGCCTGTACCCACCGCTCGCGGGGCGCTCCGGCGGACTGCGACACGCTCAGCCCGGCAATGCCGGGGATCAGCGACGGGGCGAGACCGGTAACCGTCACCCGTACCTGGGCTGCACTGCTCCCGGAGGTGCTCACCGCGCTCTGGGTCAGGCTGCTGCCGGCGATGCGTCCCAGGGTTTCCCGGGCGCGGGCCGCGCCCGCGCCTTCGGGGGCCTGGTAGGTGCGGGCGGCAGCGACGCCTTCCCGGGCCGCGGTGAGGGCGATGTTGCGGGCGTAGATCCACATCGAGGCCTGCACCACGGCGACGGTGACCAGGACGACGAACGGGAAGACGATCGCGGTGGAGAGGGACGCCTCTCCCCGGTCGCCCCGGAACCGGTCCGTACCCGTGCTGTTGGGCACGGCTGGGGCCGGTCCGGGCTTGTCCTGCTGCGGCACGCTTTCCCGCTTCCTGTCGTTTCTGGCGGGTCAGACGCCGGTGAGGGCGGTGTTGTACCGGCTGAAGACGACCGCGAGGGTGCCTGCGATGAGGAGTGCGCCGGCCACCAGGGCGACGATGATGATGACGGTGGTGATCGAGGTTTCGCCTCGGTCGCTGGCCTGTTCGCGGCGGTTCTTGAGCCACTGGGTCACCCGGATGGCGGTCTTGATCATGATGGACTCCTTGCTGGTGGGTTAGGTGTTGAGCATGCGGATGATGGCGGGGAAGGCGATCAGGGCCATCACCAGGACCGCGAGGAGTGCACCAGGGGCGGTCATCTTCTCGCTGTTGGCGTTGGCTTCGGCCGCCTGATCGGCCAGGAGCTCGGTGCGCAGGTTCTTGGCGCGCGAGCGGAGGGTGGAGTAGACGGAGGCGCCGTCGTCGGAGGACTGCCGCATGATGGCGGCGAGGTCGTCCAGGACGGGCAGGTCGAGTTCGGCGGTGAGGCGGGCCAGCGACTCCCAGTGCGCCACCTTGTCGACGTGGCTGCGGGCCAGCGCCCCCTGGATCCGGAGGAACGCCCACCCTTCACCGACTTGCGCGGCCTGTTCCATGGCCTGTTCGGCGGACACGTTGCCGGCCCGGCGCAGCGCGACGAGATCGAGGTATGCGGCCATCGCGTGGGCGAACTCCGCGCGGGCCCGCTTGGCCTTGTCCCGCAGGGCGAGATCGGGGGCGAACCACAGGACGACCGCGGCCAGGATCCCTACGATCGCCGGCAGATACAGGGGCAGTCCCAGCAACAGAAGCGGCACCGTGGACAGCGGCGGCAGCAGCAGACCGGCCCCGGCGAGCGCCACCTTCATCAGGAGGAACCGGGCCGGGGTGGCTCCGGTCAGCGCGAGGTCCTTGTACGGGATCCGCACGCCGGGTACGTCGGCGAGGCGTTCAAGGAGCCACTGGCCCCACCTCTCGTCCCGGTCCGCGCTCTCGATCTCGGAGCGTGCGGGGGATGGTCGGTTGAGGCGGTCCAGGGCCGGGCCGAGCGCGGGCGCCGGCCGCAGGACTTCACTGACCAGGAGCGCGGTGCCGGCGCCGATGGCGGCGCCCGACATGATCGCGGCGAGGGGCATCATGCCGTCACCTCCACGTTCTCGTGACCGGCCGCGCCCTCAAGGGGGATGGGGGTGACCGCGCTGCGGGGGTCTGCGATCAGGAACCGCGGTACCGGTTTCGTGTCGGCGATCTGCCGCATCAGGGCCAGGACGCCAATGAAGCCGGCGGAGAGGACGCCGAGTACGAGCTGTCCCAGGAGAGTTCCGTAGGGGGCGCTGTAGGAGGGCACGAGGAAGCCGGCTCCGACGACGCCAAGGGTGATGATCGTCATCCACCGCATCGTGGTCCGCGGCTTGGCCCGGTCCGCCTCGATCGCCCGCCGTCGGGCAACCTCCTCGTGAACCGACTCCGCGAGGTCATCCAGGGCCTGCGCGAGGCCGGGGCCTCGGTCGGAGGCCGACAGCACCAACGCCGCGACGACCTTGTCGGCGGTCACATCGTTGAGCGCGTTGCCGAACTGGCGCAGCGCGTCGGCAAGCCGCCAGCCGACCTGGAGCCGGTCCACGAGGTCGCCGACCTCGGCTGCGACATCCTCCGGGCAGCCCTTGCGGGAGATCTGCAGGGCTTCGTCGAGGCCGCGGCCCAGTCGCAGGGTGCCGGCCAGGCGCTGCGTCCAGTCCCCGAGGGCCTCCAGCTTCCCGATCCGTACGGTCGCCGCTTTCGTTGGCGTGAGCAGCCAGGGCACCCCGACCACGCTCAGAAAGATCAGCACCCCCGCAACGAACACCCCGCTCAGCAGCCACACCAGCACGCCGGTAACGGCCCCGAAGGTCAGCCGAGTCCGCCTAGCCATCCGGGCATCACGGCTGGCGGCACCGCGCCCGGCGCGCAGCCGCGCGGCCAGGTCCGGTCCCTTCGGGGCGGTGGTGCCCACGATCCCGTAGGCCAGGCCGACCAGACCGCCCGCGACGGCGAGTCCGGCCAAGACCCACAGCAGCAGTACGGTCACGGCCCGCCCTCCTTGACCAGCAGGGGCAGCGCGGCTGTCCAGGCTCCGCTGGGGTCCATGAGGAGGGAGCCGTCGAAACCGACGCGCCGCAGGTCGGTGATGCAGCGGGGCTGCATGAGCGGGACCGCCCGGTGCTCACCCCACTCCGGGCGCGGCCCGAAGATCGCATTGGTCTCGGGCCGTCCGCCTTCCCCGATGCCGGTGACCTCCAGGACGTGGGAGACGAACCGGTGGCGGTGCCCACTGATCTTCGTCTCGTCGATCGAGGTCACGAATACGATGAAGTGCAGCCCGTTCGCGGCCTGCCGGTACGCGAGCGTCTCGCTCATGTTGGCCTGCGCGAGGAGGTAGAGCTCCGCGATCCGGTCGAAGACCACGGACGGGTGGATGGCGTGCAGGGTGCACAGATTGCCGCCCGCGCCGTTCGTCATTGCCTGGAGCATGGCCACGATCTCAGGGCCGCGGACCTCCCCAACGACGATCCGCGTCAGCGTCATGCGCAGGGCCCGGTACATCAGGTCCATGAGCGTGATCTCACCGGCCGCCTGGCCGGCGACGATCTCACCGTTGGACTCCCGTGCCTCCATCGGCACGACCTGGCGGTGATGCCCGTTCTCATGCGCGAAGAGCTCGTACTCGGTCTCCAGCGTTGCGAACCGCTCGTCCGGGTCGATCTCCTTCAGCAGGGCGCGCAGCAGTGTCGTCTTTCCGGCGGCCTGACCGCCCACGATCATGACGTTCTTCTCCGCACGGACACAGGCCCGCAGGAACTGCTCCAGGGTGCTGTCGAGCATGCCCCGGCCTACGAGGTCGGGGAGGTTGGCGTGACGCATGCTGTGCCGGCGGATCGTCACGTACGTGCCCGGAGTAACGCCCGTGACCGCCTGGAGACGGGACCCGTCCACCAGCCGCAGAGCCAAGAACGGGTCCGCGGTCGACAGGCTCCGCTCACTCTGGCCCGTGGTCCGCCGCGCCAGGTCGTGCAGGAGCTCACGCAGCTCCTCATCGGAGTCGGCCACCGGCGCCACCTGCACACGGCGGCCGTCGGTGAAGTCCAGCCAGGTATCCGCGAAGCCGTTGATGAAGATGTTCTCCACCAGCGCGTTGTCCAAGTGCTGCTGGAGCCGGCCAGCACGGAACTGAAGGTCGAACACGGCCTGCGTGATCGCCGCGTCCTCACCGGGTCCAGTAGCGGTCCCTCGCTTGATCGCCTCGGCGTCCGACCACACCGCCACCTGCTCGTTGATCAGATGCCGGCCCTGCTGCTCCTGCGCCGCCAAGCTCATGCCTGGGCGTGTGCGGAGCAGGTCGCTGAGCCGCTCCCCGACCTCCTTCTTGATCAGGCGCACAGCCGCGTAATCCACCACCGCTCCCCTCACAGGTGCCGAGGAAGTGAGCGACTGTGGGCTCGGAGGCGTACTGCGAGGATCAGCAGGCCCCGCTCCACTCGACGCCTGGCGCGATGGCACAGCGCGGGGGCCGGCCAGGCGGGCGTGCAGCGAACCAGGGGCAAGCTGGGGATCGTTGTGGAGCGGGTTAGCGCGCACCGTTCACCGCCCGGCCACCGCCGGAAGGCGGGGGAGGGGGTGCCAGGCGGGAGCGACGGATCGCCACCATCTCCTGCAGGCGCACTGCAGCCGACCGCGCGGAGCGCATCAGGGGAGCGGCATCGAACCGACGCGGCTGCTCAGCCCCGTCGGAGAGCACTGCAGCCTCCTTCGGCCGCCACGGTAGGACTGCAGTGACCGTCACCTGAAGTTTCTTGCGGACCTCCTCCTTGACGAACGGTCCCTCGTCTAGCAGCAGCAGTCCGATGTCAGCGGCGGCGCCGAGCTGTTCACGCACGGCGGCGAGCCGGACCTCGGCCTGGGTCAGGCTCCGCAGGGTGTTGCGGGCGACGACGACCACGACGTCGGCCTGGCGCGCGAGCACCGCCGAGGCACCCACTGCGCCCCGGCGCCCCAGATCCACAATCACGTCATGCCGGTGCGCTTCGATCCCCGCGAACAACGAGGCGAGCGGCTTCCACACCGGCTCCATCGCGGAGGCGTGCGCCGGATCGTAAAGCCCGGGCAGGACCAGCCGGTCCTGGCTGCCTGCATCGGTTACGTCCACGAGCTGCCGCCAGAACGCCTCCCCCAGCTGACCCTGGCGGGCGGCCAGCGCCAGATTCCGCAACCCGTGCGTGTTGCCCAAGGTTCCCTGGAGGGCGCCAGACAGGACTGCCCCGCCATCGGGATCAGCCTCCACCAAGACAATCCGGTGCCTTTCCGGGAGGGGCCACGCCATGAGCAACGCCATCGCCGTGGTCGTCACTCCCGGAGCACCCAGTCCGCCAACCAGCGCGATGACCGCCATCAGCTGCGCTCCTGCGGAGCCAGGATCAGCGCGACCGAACCGGTAGCCACCCGCGCGGCCAACCCCGGGCCCTGGGCGGCAGGCACCGCAACATCAACCACCACGATCCCGGTGGCCGGCGCGGGCAGCCCCACCGCCACCACCGTCGCCTCCACCGTCTTCGGCACGGCAGGCTCAACCGCCTTGCCGCCGGCCGCTGCGCCCGCGTTGGGGTCCGGAGTCGACACGATGAGCACCCTCTGCCCCGGCGCCAGCCGGCTCGCCGGAAGCTGCGACGGCTTCAGCGCCACCCCCACCAACTGCTCACCCGCCTTGATCAAGGACACCCTGGTGACCTGCTCAGGCGACAGCAACGCCCCCGCCTTCAAGCCGACCGCAGCCCGCTGTCCGACCAGACCCGCTTTCCTCTTGACGGGAACCGCCTTAACGGCCGGATCCAACGCGAGGGATGCGGGCGCGAGGTCGGCGTCGGTGATTGCCGCACCCACCGCAACATCCCGGGCCACCACCAGGACGGGAGTGCGCTGCCCGGACGCGGTGAACAGCAACGCCCCCGACAGGCCGCCGGCAGCGATCAACGCGACGGACAGCGCGATCAGTCCCGGCCTGCGCCGACGCTGGCGCACCAGACGCGGCGCGGCCGCTGGCTGTGCTCCCGGGCCGCTCGGGCCGGGAACGAAGCGGCCCGGCGCGGGCGTGGTGGTGGTGCTCACGTGCTGTGCCTCCAGAAGAGGAAGAAGGGACGAACCGAGTGCTGTGGGGAGCTGCTACTGGCCGACGACTTGCAGCTCGCCGATGCGAACCGAGGTGTGGGAGGTGCTGGTGGTCGTCAAGTCGCCCTGCTGGCTGCCGCCGACCGGGTGCACCGACCACGTCGTCGTTGCGGTCACCGTGTACTCACCGACTCGGGAGTACCCCGCGGTGGCTGCCGGGAGCAGTCGGTGGCGGTCAGCGCGGGTGTCGTGCTGTCGTGCTGTCGTCACGTTGAACTCCCCGGTGGTCCCATCGTGGGGCGGGTGGCTATAAGCTCCCGTCCGCCGATTCATCGCTGATGCAACGTGCTAGTGCCGTCACAGTGCGTTGTGCAGCGCGCCCTATGACGTCAACGACATGGGTCCGATGACGTTCTGGGGCAGAGGCAAGCAGAAAGCCTGCGTGCCCTGAAACGCCTTCACCCGGGCATGAATTGCTCGAAGGGTCGCCGAGTTCCCCCCTTGCCCGGCGGAGCAGCTCAGTCGGTGAAGAGTCTCGGTGGATCCTGGCCGGAACTGGCAGTCATGGCTGGTTCTTTGCTGCTGGTAACCCTCTTTGGAGCTGATCGCCGAGCCTCTCCGCTGGCTTGTCGGCCGTCACGATCAGGGCGGGCTATTCACCACCGGGTGTCTGCGCGTCCGGCCATGTGAATGAGTACTCGCCGTAGGAATCGATCAGCCCGCTCTCGATCTGAGCCACTCGGTAGGCGACTTGGTCGATCAGTTCGGCGTGGTCGTCCTGAGCCTCCCGGTAGTTCGGCCCTTCCATGCAGGGAGGGCCGCGGGGCGGCAGGGGTAGCGGAGTCATCTGGTGGCTCCGAGGTGAGTGACACGTCCGACAAGGTCGGCTGCTGCCTGTAGGGCGACATGCGGCGGGCGTCCGTGATCGCCTTCGCGCGGGGGGAGTGGGGTTAGAACTGGGTCCAGCCGCGAGGGTCGGCGGTACCGGCGAGGGGCGTCCACACCCTGGCCCGGGGACCGTGGGCTTCGAGGTCTTCGAGGACGGCGGCGCCGAGCGGGACATGGGCGGCGAAGCGAGTGACGAGTTCGTGGTCTGCAGTCATCTGTCGCAGGTCCTCGATGCGCCGGGTGAGGGTGGGGCGGGCGGCGCCGGTGAGGATGAACAGGACCCGGGGAAAGCGGGGGTAGAACCGCTGCCAGGCGAGCATGGCTCCCTGGTCGGCGATGTTTCCACGCCGGCCTGCGGGCTGGGGGATGTAGCTGTGGAAGCGGGCGTAGGAGATGAGCTTGCGGGCCAGTCGCTCGCTACTCATCGTCGTGCGGTCGATCTCTACGAAGGCCCGGTACTGCAGGCGGCGAGGGCTGGCGACGGTGTAGTGGAGGACGGCGTCCGCGATGAGCCGGTCTTCCCCGATGGTGTCCGGTAGGCGGTGGGTGACCTCGGGTACCCAGTCCAGGGGCTCGTACTCGTCCCCATGGGCGCGCGCGTCGGCGAGGAAGGTGAGGTGGGCGCGGACACCGGTGAGGGTATGTGCGGCGCGCAGGGAGGCCGCGACGGGGCTGTGGATGGTGGTGGGGGTTCGGCCGCGGAGTTCGGGCCAGTCGGTGACTGTCTGGGCGCCGGCCGGGGTGAGGAAGTAGGCGTGCATCCCGTGTTTCCCGCCCAGGGTGGTGTGCGTGATCAGGCCGTCCTCGCGCAGCGGCGCGAGGACGTTGTGGATCTTCCGGGGTGGGGTGTGGGGGGTGAGCATCTGGTGGAGCTGGGTGCTCGTGAGGAGCCGGTACTGGGAGATCAGGGCTAGGGCCCGCCGTGCGTGGGTGTCGCCGGTGGGGGGCTGGAGCGTGGGAGCTGGGCTCATCGGTACTGGTCCTTTGCGTCGTCGGCCAGGGTGGCGGGTGTGGTGCGCTTCTGGCTGAGGAAGGCGCGGACCTTCGTCTCCTGGGTGAGCGCCTCCTCGGTGAGCTCCGACAGGGGACGGGCGCCGACGTTGCGGTGCGCTGCCTCGTACAGCGCAGCCGTCTCCTTGCGGCGGGCCAGATCGCCGAAGACTTCTTCGAGCTCGGGGCCGCGGATACGCAGGGGCCCGATGCGCTCGCCGGCGACGGTGAACGACGCGTAGTGCCACCACCGGTGGAGGCCGGCGACGTCGCTGGGGGTGACGGTGGCGCCGGGCCACTGGTTGGTGATCTGGGTGATGGCCTCGATGGAGCCTGCCGTGGTGGAGAGGCAGGAGGCGTTCTGCAGCAGGGCGGCGCGCGTGGTGGGGGAGAGCCGGGTCATGAGCTGGGTCATGCCGTGCAGTCGGGCGCCGAACTTGCGCAGCTGCTCGGTGATCTCGGCGAGGACGGTGTCGGATCCCTGGTCGAGGGAAATCAGCTCGTCGAGGTAGAGGCGGAAGGGGCGCCGCTTCTTCTCGGGGAGGTCGCGTCGGGACAGGCCGGCGCGCAGGAAGTCCCTCACGATCAGGGAGATCAGCAGCCGGTCGGTGGGCCCGGTTCCCGGCGGGCAAATCCACAGGACGTGGCCCTCGTCCATGGCGCGACGGATGTCGTATCCGCTGACGGGGCAGCCGAAGAAGGCCCGGATGACGGGGTTCGCGCCCAGGCGCTCCAGGGGGTTGAGGACAGTGGGCAGCGCTTCCTTGGGGAGGTCGGGGAAGATGCTCGTCCACCACTTGCGGCTCTCCTCGTCCAGAACGGCCACTGCCAGACTCCTGAAGGAGGGGTCGGTCAGCAGCGGCCGGATCTGGAACACGGTCGCCTGCCGCTCGGGGACACGGTCAGAAATGGCGGCTGCGTTGACGGCTACGAGCGCTTCGACGGCCTTCGTCATGACGGTGAGAGCGCGCGGTGTGCTCGCGTCGTCCCATCCCAGAGCCGTCGCGAACGCCTCGACCACCGCGGCGGTCACCTCGTGCGGCGGCTGCCCGCGGGTCATGTCGAGGAGGTTCCAGCTGCCCAGCAGGTCGTCGGGGTGGCTCACGGTGAGGTCGAACAGAGCGATCCGCGCCATGATCTCGTCGTGGGCGAGGTAGCGGGCCGCGTCGGCGAGGGAGTCGCCGTGGGGGTCGACGAACCCGAGGCCGCGGCCGTTGTGGGCGCTGGCGACTGCATGGACCAGGGCGCGCATCGTCTTGCCCCAGCCGGCCTTGCCGGACTGGACTTCGAAGAGGGTGTCGTCCTCGTGGGTGGCCAGCAGTCGCTCCCTGCCGTCCGGGCCCCGGTGCCAGCCCTGCGGCAGGAGGTCCTTGCCCCGCTCGAAAGTGGGCATGTCGCTCTCCAGCAGCGGCACCTGCGCCTGGCGGGTGGGCGGCTTGAGGAGCCCGGCGAGCTCCTCGATGTGCGCCCACCCGGACCGGGCCGGCCGCATCAGCCCGCTGGCCCACTGTGCGTCGAAGCGCTCCCGCCAAGGCCACCGGTCGGGCCCGATCCGTACCGGACCCAGTGACCAGCCCTGGGAGGCAAGCCGGGAGGCGCCCGCGTATACGTCCATGGCCGCGCCGATCCGCACCAGGCGTGCCTCCGCGCGTCCGGCCGTGTCGGAGGCGCAGCGCACCAGGATCTGCACCCGCACCAGCCCGGGGGTGTGAGCGAGTTTGCCGAGTACGGTGTCCCGGTCGAGGCGGCGGGGCTGGGGGGACATCACCATCTGGCCGTGGCGGGTCCCGCGCCATTGTGTCGGGTCCAGGAGCCGCCCCAGAGCCACGGATGCGCTGTCGGTGGAGTCCTGGGTGAGCATACGTGCCTCGCGACGGGCTTCACGGCGGGCGTCGTTGCGGGCCTGCTGCATCGTGCGGAGGCGATGGGCAGCCAGCTGCCAGCGGGAGGCGGGGGAGAGGTCGACGCACACCTCGGCCAGATCACCGAGCTCGGCGTTCAGGCCGGCGACGGCATCGATCAAAGGCTGCAGCGGATCCGGGTCCAACGGGACGTCACGCAGGCGCGACCCGGGCTTCCCGTGCAGGGTCAGCACTGCGCGCACCGTGTGCTCGCGGCGCTTGTCGGCTACCGGATTGGCCGGTTTCACCTGAACGTGGTCGCCGTAGGGGGTCTGGGCCAACAGTCCGTGTGCCGAGGCGGGCGCCTTCATCCGGTAGTTGAGGGGTCGGAGGCCGTCTGCGCGGAACCGCAGCCGCAGCGCCCGGGCCCGCCGGGGCGTCCACCATGGTCCGGAGCCGGCGGCACGGATCAGCTGCATCCCTTGGCGCCAGATCTGTTCTGCGCTCGGATCGAACTCGCCGGTGGGCACCAGCTCCACATGCAGATGCCTGGTCAGGGCCTCGGCAGCGAGGCGCCTTTGCAGGAACTCCCAGGCGGCCCAGATGGCGGCCGCGGCCAGCACCAGCCACCAGGCGTTCTCCGCCGCGCAGTCGACGACGGCCTCGAAGGCGGTGAAGGCCTCTGCGGCCGTTCGCAGGAGCCCGGCCGCCTTCACAGGGTGTGGCTCCATGATCCATTTCCGTTCTGGGTGAAGCGGACGGTTGCGGTGCGGCCGTCGAGGAAAGTTCCGGCCGGGTCGGCTCCGGCCCACACCAGCCGCACCACCACCCGCATGGCACTCAGTCCAGCGCCGGTTGGGGCCGGGGTGTCGCGGCGTGCGGTCGCGGCCTGGATCCGCACCTGCGTGTAGCCGTTGGTCTCGGCCAGCCAGGCAGTGCGGGCGAGAGCGAGAACCTGCTGCTCGACCGCAGGAGACAGGTCCGCCGCGCTGGCCTGGTCCAGCGCCTGCTGGATGAGGGGGTCGGCGGCCGGTCCCGAGCCGGGCGGCGGGAGTTCGGCTGGCCCTGACGGCAAGGAGAGGCGAGCGGTGTGGCCGGTGGCGGACGGCGACGAAGTCCGGCCGGGTGTGTGGTCGCGGAGGACGTGCGGTTGGGTGGTGGAGCGCGCCAGCTCAGTCGGCTGGCCTACGGACGAGGAAGCCGGCTTCGGCGCGGGGAGTTCGGCCTGCGAGGAGGGTGCTGGTTGGGGTCGCTGCCCTCCGCTGGCCACCGCCTTGCCTTTGTCGCTGAGTCCGGAGTGGAGGAGGAAGGTTCCGGCCGCGGTGAGGAGGGCGGCGGCTGCGAGGAGCCGGCCTCCTGGCCAACGGGTGCGGGTGCTGTGTGCAGAGGCTGGTGCCCGAGCGGCCATGAAGAGGCCTTTCGCGAAGGGGTTTGGGTCTGTCCCACAAAACGACGGCGTCCTCACCGGTCTGCTCACCGCGGTGACCCTTGTGGCATCACAGGTGAGAAACACTCGCGGCGGGGACTCACCAGGCGCCTCACCAGGAACTCCCCATCGCAGGTCAACGGCGCGAAGACTCGGTGAGCTGGACGGCCGGACGTCGCGTTCCCATTCGGGAACTTCAAAGGGGCCGGGCCCCGCCTGCGTAGTCGGGCATGGCCGTGACCGGGTCGATGCGTACCGGCTTACCGGGCCGGGGCGCGTTGATCATTTTTCCTTCGCCGAGGTAGATGCCGACGTGGTGGATGGTGGAGTCCGCGGTGGGGCTGTAGCCGTAGAAGACGAGGTCGCCGGGCTGCAGGGCCCCAACGCCCGCCGACGCCGGGATGCGCTGGCCCGCGCCGGTTTGCGCGGCCGCGGTACGCGGCAGCTCTATCCCGGCCTTCGCGTAGGCGTACTGGGTCAGGCCCGAGCAGTCGAAGCCGGTGACCGTACGCCCGTCCTGCCCGCCGGGGGAGCAGCAGATCCCGGTGCTCGGGCCGCTGGGGCCGCCGCCGCCCCAGGAGTACGGGATGCCTTGCTGGGCGAGCGCGGCCTGGATGACCGCGGAGGCGCTGCCCGACGGCGGCAAGGTGGGCACGTTGCCGAGGGCGTCGTAGCGGTCGATGCCCGACAGCACGTCGTCGACGTATGCCCAGGACTGGTTGTAGGTGTGCAGGGCGGCGCGCAGCTGCTCGCGGTCGGATAGGTCGCGCCCGTTGCCGCATAGGTAGACGGCCGCGGATGCGGCGGCGTCGTCGGCGTTGTGCGGGCTGGTTGTTCCGTCGCCGTTGCCGTCCTTGCCGTAGCTGCGAAAGGTGGCGGGCAGGAACTGGAAGGGGCCTACGGCTCGTTCGTATGTGGTGTCACCGTCCCATAGGCCGTCGTCGGTATCTGGGATGGCAGTGGTGTTGCCTCCGGCCCCGGAGCCGTCCAGGCGCGGTCCCAGGATGGGCGGCGTGATGTCCCCGACCGCGCCAACTGTGCGGCCGGCGGCGTGGTTGGACTCCACCCGCGCAACACCAGCCAGGATCTGCCAGCGCATGCCCATGCAGTGACTCACGTGTGCGTTGACCTGGGCAGCTCCGGTGAGGTAGGCGGCGAACAAGCGCTCAGGGATTCCGGCCGCGGCTGCGCCCCCGGCCTCGCCCCCCGTCCCCCCGGCGCGGATTCCGGCGGCTGCGGACAACAGGACCGGTCCGGTACAGCACAGGGCCGCCACCATGATCAGCAGGCCAAGGCACCCTAGCTTCCTCCACCGCTTCACTCCGAACCCCCGTCTTGGCGGCGCCGCTCGTTCTCCCGCTCCTGCTCCCGCCGCCGGCGGATCTCTTCCAGAAGGCTCTGTGCCGGCGGTGGTCCGTCCGCTGGGCCGGTTTCCGGCGAGCGGGGGCGACGCCCTGGCGGTGGGGGAGGTGTTCGGCGGCTGAGGGGTCGTTCCTCTTGGGGGAGGATTGGCCCTGGGGCGGGGCGGACAGCCGGCCGAGAAGTCGCTTCCCTGTCGGATCCCGTAGAGGCCCTGGGGCTGCCTCCCTCGATCCCCTCCCCCGCGGAGCCGGATCCCGCCCGGCGCATCGGGGCGGGCGTCGGCGACGTCGGGCCCCCGCCGGATCGATCGCCAGCAAGGGGGTCTGTACGGGGGACCGGGCGTACCGCCGGCCCAGAGGTTACGCGGGTTACCGAAGGGTCCCTGGGGTAGCTGATGCCGCTCGTGTTGTCGTCCGTAGCCGAGGAGGGCGCGGCAGGTCGTTCCCACAGCGCGTCCCCTACGATGCGGCCACCGTTACGGATCCCAGACCCAACCGCCCGCCCGGCCCGCAGAACCGGCCGGCCCACGGGGGCCCAGCCGCCGAGGTCATTGCCAACGTAGCTGCCTGCGACTCGAAGCTGCGTCGCGGCATCCTGGGTGAACTCCGACACCGACCTCCTCGCGTGCCACAGGGTGCGGGGCAGGCCTATGGTCGCTCCGTAGGCGACGCGGGCGGTACCGGCTCCAGCCCGGTAGCTGCGCAGCCGTGATGCACGGGCGTGGATCCGGGATCCGAGCAGGGGCCGGTCGGTTGCGGGGTCGTGCAGGACTTCCCCGGTCTGCTGGTCGACCTGCATTTCTCCCGCCGGGTGCTGGCCGCTGGCGGCCTGGTGGAGGGCTGTGGCCGCAGGGTGGCGGGCGGGCGGGGGACCGACGAGCAGGGCGTGCGCGCCGCGCAGGGCCAGCGCGAGGGGGGCGATGCCACGGCGGCCCTCAGCGAGCGCGTCCCCGACTAGCCGGCCGGGAGCGAACGGCAGGCCGACGGGGTCGGTGAGGGCGGAGAGGCTGCCCAGCGAACGCAGCCGTGCCCCGAACGCGTTGTGCGCGGATGAGGGACCGCCCCCCAAGCCAAAGGCTCCCGCGCCCGGGCGGGGACCGTGGACAGCGAGGGCTGCACCGAACTCGCTCTTGTCGCCGGAGAGGTGGCTGCCGCCGATCTTCGAGAACTGCATCCGGGTGGTCATGCGTTGCCCGAAGCCGGCGGTCGCGGCCAGGATCCGCCGGTGCATGGCCAGGAAAGCGACGGCGAAGGCGTCGACCAGCAGGAGCCGTTCCACGATCTGGTCCGGCCCGGCGTCGTTCAGTAGCGCGTCGACAGCGATCCCGAAAAAGGGAAGGGCCATCGCGGCCATGAAGGAGACGAGCGCGGACACGATGAAGACGCCCAACCACCGCCACAGCACCATCCGGGACGGGCCCGGAAGCATCGCCCACACCCACACGATGGGGCCCGCCGCAGCGGCCGCCGCGTCCGCGCCCTGCGAGCCGAGCATCACCACTGCCATCGATACGACCATGAGGGCGACGACGATGACCGCGATAAGGAGGAAGATCACCGACCACACGCGGTCCCAGCTCGGCGTGATCGCGTACGCGGCGCAGGCCTTGCCGACGGGTCCGGCCTTCTCCAGATCCTTCAGGAGCACGGAAAACGCCTGTTCCCGCGAGCCGTCTCCTAGTTCGCAGTAGTCCTTGGCGATCCCGTCGAATGCGTCGCACGGATTCTTCCCGGGCCGACCGGGGCCTCCAACCCCCCTGCAGTAGTCCTCCGCTGGTCCAATCCCGTCACAAACGTCAGGCTGTGTGGCTGCCTCACAGGATTCCTTGATCGGCCCGAAGACCCCCTCGCACTTCGAGTTGTCGCTACCGTCCTTGCCCTTCCCCCCGCTCCTTCCACCGCTCTTGATCCATTTCGCGTGGGCCCTGTACGCGGCGGCTTCGTCCGGGTTCTTGGGGTCGAGGACGCGGCCGTACTGGAGGAGCATGTAGGGCTTGACGATCAAGGCGTCGGTCAGCGCGTTCTGGATGGGGGTGGACACCGTTTTGGCATCAGCCTCCTCGTTCACACAGGCCTCGTGCGCTGGTCCGACCAGGCTGCTGCAGGGGCGTCCTCCTCGGCCCGGGTCGTCGAAGTACGAACTGGTGGTGATAGACGCGACCTCGATGGCGGCCTGGTGGGTCTGGGCAAGGGGGCCGTCCTTGCCCAAGAGGTAGTCGGGCCGGATGAAGGCGCTGGCGGCGAGTGCGGTGATGACCAGCGTCATCGTGATCTCCCCGAGGCCGGTGCCGACCTTGCCTCGCACGAAAAGGATCAGCCCGAAGACGAAGGCCCAGCTCAGCAGGAGGCCTTGGAGGCCCAGAGCCCCCACGACGTGCTGCTGGTAGGCGTCGGCGAGGCGCTGTGCTGGTCCGGTCAACAACGTCAGGAGCGGGAACTTGAACACGAAGCCGATGAGCCAGCAGGACAGGCCGACCAGCAGGCGCACCAGGGTGAACAGACCGCTCATCACGAGGCGCTGGGTGTGCCCGATCACGTCGATGTCCGGCACACCACCGTTCTCGATCATGCCGACCGCCGGGATGCCCTTGGGCGGGGCCACCACGGCGTCCAACTGGTAGCCGCTAAGGGGTGCCCCTTCACGGGTGAGGATGTCCAAGGGACCCAGCAGACCGGCGCCGGTTGCGGATGCGGTGCCGTCGGCGGCCGCGGCGACCGCGGTGTTCGTGACGAGGAACACCACGGTGAGCAGCACGACGAACCCGGCCGTACGCAGCGTCCCCCGGTCGAGGCGGGCGGTCACAGACGCCGCCCGGCGGTGGACACGAGCCCGATGGCGGCCGCGACGGTGACGGCGGAGAACAACAGCAGGCCGGAACGCGCATCGAATGTGCCCCCACGCAAGGCCGCCTGCTCCGCCACGGCCACCGGCCAGCGGGTGGTCCGCGTGCAGTAGTCGCGGGCCGGACCGAGGATCCGTCCGCAGGGGCCATGTACGGCCTCCGCGGAAATGGCCGCCGGGCCAGAAGTGGCGTTCGTGTGGGTACGGGGCAGGGCCCAGGCGGCGACGGTGCAGGTGAGCAGGAGCAGGGTGACGGCCGTGACGAGCAGCAGCCGCGCTCCGCTTGTTCGGGTCATCGGTTCCCCCGCGAGGCCTCGGGCCGCGTGGTGCGGCCGGGCGTGGTGTAGATGGATTCCTTGATGCGGGGTACCGGGGGCACGACGACCTTGATCCGGCCGACCTGCATGCGTGGATCGCGCAGCAGCATTTCGCCCTCCCGGCCGACCTGCCCGACGGGAGAGAGCGCGGTGGTGACCAGGCGGAGCAAGTCTTTGTCTTCGCCATCCAGGCCCAGGAAGCGCAGGCCTTTGGCTGCGCGGGCGGTGTCGGTGGTGCGGGCCAGGAACCGGTAGGCGATCAGGGCGGAGTCCTTGCCGAGCTCTTCTTCGTCGTGGGCGCCGAGGAAGGCGCCGGCGCCGTGCTTGCGGCCGTCGTGGAGGATCTCGTGGACCAGGGCGGAGCCTTCCGCCGAGGAGGTCAGCCAGTAGGACTCGTCCATTGCGACGAGGCAGAACCGCTCAGGGTCGGTAAAAGCTGCCTGACGGGCGATCGCCGCGATCAGATACAACACGGCTCGTCCGATCAGCGCTTCGAGCGGTTGCTGGCGCAGCACCTCGATGTCGGAGAACGCTTCGCGTGGGGGGAGGGTCAGTCCGGTGGTGGTGACGACCACCAAGTCGGCGCCCAGGTCCCCGTGCAGCGTGACGGGAGGGAGCTCTGGGTCGAACACCATCGCGGCGAGGGGGTTGCCGCGGACGATCCGCAGCAGGTCTGCCATGGTCGCCGCGGCTTCCCCGCGCGCGGTTCCGCCGCCGAGTTCGGCGAGGGAGGCCAGGGCGTCCAGGACCTTGCCCATGGACGGATCCGGGCAGCCGGATACCTCTTCGACTGCGTGGTGGAGGACGGCGCCGCCAGCCGTCATCGCCCCTACCCCCAGCTGCAGAGTCAGGTAGGACAGGGCGTAGTGGGCACCGACGGGCCCGCCGAACACACGGAGCGGGTCGATGGAGATCTGTGCCCGGGCGGCATCGATGACCTGGCAGCGATCACCCATCGCGCCCTGCCCGAACGCCGCCCATTCACGGATCGGTGTCCGGTCGATGACGATCGCCCGCCCGCCCCGGTCCACCACCGTGCCGGCGACGAGCTTCTCCAGGACGCTCTTTCCGCTTCCCAGGTCACCGACGACCGCGCAGGACGCGGACGCGTTGACTTGCGGCGCATCGGCAGGGTTCAGCAGGACGGGGCGGATCGTGCCGCAGTCCAGGTCGTGGCCGATCATCATCCCCGCCGGATCCCCCACCCGCGACAGCGTGAAGGCGCCGCTGGCGGCCCAGTCCTCGGAGAGCTGATGCTGGGTGAACTGACCCAGCTTCGGCGCCCGCACCGCGCCCGGAATCCCGAGAGCGAAAAGTTCCTCCTGCATGCCGTACGGGCGCTCCACGCGGTAGTCGCCGCCAGAAAGGGCCGCCGACAGTTCCCGCGCCCGCGCGTCGCAGGTCGCCGAGTCCGGGCCCCACACGCTGAGCACCGTCACCGACTGCACCTCGACCTCGACCGAGGTCCGGGCCATCCGAGCGTCCTGCTCGGCCAGATCCCCGGCAGCATCCGGAAGCGAGTGAGGCATCCCCGTGGGCTGCGCCCCGTACTGCCCAGCCTGGTCCAGCAGTTCACGCTTTTTGCGCTGGACCTGGGCGCGGGCCTTCCTCGCCGGGACCACCTGCAGGTCCACGGTCACGTCCACGGGGAACGGCATCGCCTCAAGCTGGGCAAGGACATCGGCGTGCTGGACCGACACCGCCGGCGGGAGCTCGGCCAAGACCAGGTGGGCCTGGTAGCCGGTACCGGCCTCGGACTCCACCTGCAGCCAACGCCGCCCCAGCGGCGAAGCCGCTCCGGCCGAACGCCACCACGGCCTCCCAGAGCTCTTGGCCTCCGTGCCGGTCTCCCGCCCGCCTTCGGCCAGCCTGATCCGGCCCAAGTCCGCGTAAGACGGCGAGCGGAGCTGTCCCTCACGGACCTGGCTGCCGTACAGAGGGCTGTACTCGGCATCCGAGAGCAGCGGCTCCTGGTCGAGACCGCGGTGAACGGCGTGCTGAAGCATCCAAACGATCTCCGCCGGCGACGCCGGTCGAAGGCCCAAGCCGCCACCGAGCGAGGTCTGAATCCGGCTGGCCTCCTCGAACGCGGCCTCAACCTCAGCCTCCGCCACCGGCACCGGCGCAAGGTCCAGTGCCGCAGACAGCTCGGCGTACAGGCTGCTCAGAGAAGCCGTAGCGGCACCGCCCTTGCCCGGCAACGGCACGGCGAGCCACAGGGACCGCTCGTGCATCTCCTGCCCAGTGAGTAGATCCACCGTCGCCGCACACGTCTCCGCCCAGGCCGGAAGACGCTGCCAGTCCAGCCCAGAAGTCATCCGCTCGGCGATCTCGCCCGGGTCGATGCGCGCGGCGAGCACGAGCAGACGCGGGTCCATCCCGGGCATCGACCGCACCAACGAAGCAATCCGGTCCAGCAGCTCTTGGTGCTGCTCGGCTGGCAGGTAGCCGCCCGGCAGGGCAGTCACCCGCCACACCGCCCAAACCCGCGAAGACGTCGACCACAGGAGGTGTCCGGCGACATGCCGCAACGGAGTCCGCATCACGCCGTCCTCTCTGCAGTCCCGGCTGCATCAGCAACCAGCCGGGACAGACCCGAGCCCGCAGCCGCACGGGTTCGGGCCGCCGCGGCCACCGCCGTGGCCACCCGCAGAGCAGGCGACAACTCGGGTGCGGGCTCGATGACAAGCAAGCCCCGCAGGTAAGACGGCTGCCTGTCACGGGCAACACGGCCGCCAATACGCCCAGCGGGATGCTGCATCAACAGCGTGACCACCCCAAGCAGCGCAGTGAACGGGTTCTGCCCAGCGATCTGCGCACCGCGCACCGCCCACACCAGTCCTACCCACAGCAGGACCGGGACGGGGCCCGCCCACGACCACCAGGCGTACGTCTTGATGAGCGTGAACGCGCCACCGCCCAGTACGACCAGCTGCGCCGGCGTGTAGGGGCCGAAGGGGACTGTCCAGTCGCCGAGCTTGCCCAGAACCCACGGGTGCCGGCGCGCGCTGGTGTAGACCCGCGCCACCCGCGGCTGCCCCGCCGAGCTCACAGGACCTCTCCGCCCGCCGTGCCGTCGGGGGCAACGACGAGGGTGACCGATCCAGCTCCGATGGCAGGGTGCTTGACCTCGTCGGTGAACATGTTGGAAAGGTCATTGCGGGAGTTGTAGAGGCCCAGCGCGATGATCATCGCGATCAGGGCGCCGATGCCGGCCTTGAGGGAGAAGTTGCGGACGATCGCGACGAGGACCACCACCGTCAGAGCGACCTTCAGGCCCGTGTCGCTCCAGTCGCCCAGCGTCCCCAGCAGGGAGTCGCCCAGTGCGTCGAGCTGGCCCGCCAGCATCACCGAGTTCGGCGGATTCATCGGGCACCGCCCGCGGTGGCCGCAGGGGAGGAGGACGCCGAGCCCGTCAGCGGCGCGGTGACGCCGGCCTCCAGCGCGCTGACTTCCCAGCGTCCGGCCCGGGCGATCACCTCCAGCCGGTAGGCCAGCGGCCACCGCACCCCCGCCCGGTCCTCACCGATCACCCGGACCCGTACCCGCGCCCGAGCCCCGTCCGCCGGTACCGCAGCCCCGACGGCGGACTCGGCGTTCGCGGTTACGTCCTCGATGTCCACCCGTACGTACGGAGCGGCCTTGGGCGCGGACACCTCCAGCCCCGGCGACAAGTACCGCTCCAGCCCCGTCCCCTGACCGCCCAGGTAGGCGCGGACGAATTCGCCCAGCGAGCTCGCCAACGCTCCCGAAGACGGGACGCGGTGGCTGAACCCGGATTCAGCCACCGCCACCACGTCCGGCGCGGCGACCTCCGCAGGGGAACCGCTGATCGTGACCGAGCCCCCGTCCCTCCCGCTGGTCCCGGACACCGCGAAGTACCGCACCAGCGGAGCCTCCGCTACGGGGCTTCCCGGCGCGGCGGGCACGGCCTGGTCGCGGCCACCGAGCGCCGCGACCACTACCGTCCACCCACCTCCGGGCCCCCTCAACGTCCGCACCGCGACCGCACGGCCCGTCGACGCCGGGGTGCCGGCCTCGGAGCCGGGCCGCTTCGGGAGTTCCGTCTGCGGGGCCAGCGCCCGCAGGGCCGCCGCCACGCTGCTGTCAGGAGCAGCGGCGTCGGAACGCAGCCACAGCTCCACGAACATCTCCGCCACCCCGCCCGGTTCGGCCGGGGGCCGGACGCCGTCCGAGACGCGCGCGGTGGGCGCGGCTTGGGCCACCGTCGTCTCCGGCGAGGCCAAGGCGACGGCCAAGGCCAGGGGACCGGCTGCGAGCGCGGTCCAGATCCCGATCCAGGCGAACCGGGGCCCGCGGGAGACCGGGCGGCAGCCCGGGACGGTCTCGGGACGAGCCTGTCGCAGAGCCACAGCCGACGAGGCGAGTGTCCGCCGGGCCGTACGTTCACGGCGTAGTGGAGTGGAACTCATGGTCATGCCTTCCGTGGGAGGGGAGGTGCTCTGCCCCACGAAACGGCGGCGTCCTCACCGGGACGCTCCCCACGACAATCCCTCCGACATCACAGGTGAGCTACAGTCGGAATGGTGACTCACCACGCCCCCCCACCGCAGGTCACAGCCCTACAGGCCCGCTACTCTCCAGGTGACTGGTGACATCACCGGCGAGCCCCTTGGGTTCTCCGTCGACTCACCGGCTCCATTGGACGGACGGACCGGTGACCGGGGCGTCAAAGGGGGTGGTCGGGGTGGGCGGCCCGGCCACGTCGGTGCGCGGACACCGCTTGGGCCGTGGACCGCGACTCCACCGGTCCCTCGCGGTTCCGGGTGAGCCGGGGCGCGGGGATCGAGACGCTGGCGGCATGAGCACGGGCCCCGACCGCGTCCCCATCTCCGGCACACTGTGCGTCCCGTGCCCACGGAATCGGTGAGACGGCGAGGTCGGCTTGCTCTGCTGGTTCAGGTGCGTCCCGCCACGGCGGGAATCGACGGACAACCGTGACCAGGACCTTGGGATGGGGGCTGTCCTCCCGTACGCGAGGGAATCGACGGACCATCACGTCGCTGGAGCTGGCCGTATCCATGCCCACTCTGATGCGGGAATCGACGGCTCGCTTACTTGCTTGCTGAGACCATCGAGACGACGGTCCCGTAAGTACAGAAATTGACGGGGGGCGTACACACATCACCTGATCTACGAGCTCGACGGCCGTCCCGTTCGCGCGGAATCTACGGTTCGAAGGCCAGACTGAGGATCTGACCACTGGGCGTGGCCGTATCCCCCCGCCTAAGGGCCGCGCTCTGTCCCTGGAGTGTGCCCTGCAGCACGATGGCGGAGGCTGTCCGTACCGGCCTGGAGCACCTGGACCACAGCTGTCATCGTGGGTTTATCTCGCAGCTTCACTGCGGTGTGCTGTGCATGGTCACCGCGCGGCGGAGGCCGTGTGGGGTGTGGGCCTGAACGGGTATGGCCATTCAGGTAAGGCCCGGATCCCCCCGCTGCAGGCTGGGGGAATCCGGGCCTTGACCGCTCTGTGGGTTGGTCAGGCCGTTTGGGTATGGCCGTGTACGGCGTGCGGCAGGAAAGCAGTGAACGCGGACTCGGTAAAGGCGAGTGCCGGGCCCGTGGGCCTCTTCGAGTCGCGGATGGCAATGAAGCCGTGGGTGGGCCGGGTGTCGGCGATCTCGACGCACTGTTCGCCGCCGTCGCTGAACGACGACTTGCGCCACGGAGCCTGGGGCAGGTCGGTGGCGTACAGCCTGTTCGTGTTCATGACTTCTCCATGATGGTCTTGATCTTCTCCCGCGAGTCGTTGACGGGGAGTGCTTCGGCCACGATCCGCTCGAATGCGGCTTCGTAGACCTTCACGTCGTCGGTGCCTTCTGCGAAGGTCCCGCCGCGGATGGTCTCCACACTGACCACGGTGGGCCAGGGGTGGGGGAACCGGACGATGTGGAACGGGCCCACCATCCCGGGGTGCGGGTTGGCGAGTATGGGCATCACCTGGATGGTGATGTTGCGCAGCTCGGACATGTCGAGCAGGTGGCGCAGTTGCTCGCGCATCAGCGTGGGCTGGGTCGCTGAGCGGTAGTGCAGTGTCGCCTCGTGGATCACGGCCCACAGGTGGAGGGGGCCGCCGAGCCGGTTGGTGTCGGTGAGGATGGCCTGGCGTTTCTTGCGCATCTCTACAAGGGCGGAGACTTCGTCGCTGTCCCGGGTGATTGCGGTCGCGGTGATGATCTCGCGGGAGTACTGGGGGATCTGGAGGAGGCCGGGGATCAGGCCGGGCAGGTAGATCCGGGTCGACTCCGCATCCTCTTCCAGGCCGATGTAGTCCTTGTAGTTGGTCTCGGGTAGGTCGCCGTAGTTGCTCCACCAGCCGACTTTGTTGGCGTCCCGGGCCAGCTCTTCCATGGCGGTGACCACGGTCTCGTCGGTGACCCCGTACGTCTTCAGCAGCGGCTTGACGTCCTTGATCGGCAGGTGGGCTTTGGCATTCTCGATCCGGTTGATCTTGCTGCCATCCCAGCCGACCGCCTGCGCGGCGCTGTCGTAGGTGTCGAAGCCGGCGTTCTTTCTGAAGGTTCGCAGCGCGCTGCCGAGACGGCGTCTGCGCACGGTCTGCACAAGCGGCGGTGTGGGCACGGGGAGTTGGACCTCTCTGCGGGTTTGCCGGTCGGTGCGGGGGTGGGATCTTCCCCTTCCGGGGTGGAGCGTCCTCGTTCCGGGTCAGTCTGCCCGGCTAGGGGATAGGAAGTCGATCGAACATCCCCACAATCGTTGAGAGTTTGGCTGCAATGGTTGCAGGGATCGTGTCATCGGGTGCATTCTTCCAATGTGACGCCGTAACCATGTGTCATCAGATGATCACGTTAAGGTTAGGTTGTCACTTTCTGTGATCAGCCGGCCCAGAGCATGGCCCGGCAGAACAACCTCGTGACCACGCCCATTGAGGACACGAGGCAGCGTCCCAACACCCGCTCCCGACTTGTCGAGGTCACCCATGAGCCAGAGCGCCACCAATCGCACTCCTTGTAGGCGACGCCCGGCGTCTAACCCGCACTGCCTTACCAAACTCATTGCAGACGTCATGCAGCAGTCCGATACCGCCAGGGCTGGCTGGTGAACGGCGCACCGGCGGAAGACGTGGACGCAGCACCCATCGGCCTCCAGCGCTACAGCGACGGCTACTTGGCCCGCGACAGTGCACCCACCCGTGCCCGACGCGACGTAACCCTCTACCTTCACACCTGGGGCCTTGACCACTTGGTCGACGACGCACAGCTGATCGTGTCCGAGCTCGTCACCAACGCGATCCGGCACACTCGCACCGACCGAGTCGGTGTCTCGGTCACGCGCCACCCGGACTGCGTACGGATCGTCGTTACCGACACCAGCCGCACCATACCCTCGCCCGTCCTCGTGGACCCCGACGCCGAGGTTGGCCGCGGTCTCCATCTCATCGACCAGCTCGCCACCGGCTGGGGCAGCGACCTGCTCGGGACCGGCAAGCGGGTCTGGGCCGAGCTCACCACCAACAAGGGGCCGTCGTAAACGACGGTGACAGGGGCCGAATTACACGGCCCCAGCTGTTTCAGCCCGAGCCGGAAACGCCGACACGCCAGCCCGGACAGCAACGTGATCGCAAGACTCCTGCTGACTTCCTCGATCACCGTCCCGGAGCGAGTAGCCGCCGAAGCACAGCCGTCCTGCGGGCCGGCCAACGACACGGCGGACAGAACCACTTACACCTCCGAAGCTTCAGAACCCGCCACACGCCAGCGGTCCTGCCGCTGTGGCTCCCGCACCCGCCCCGGCTTCTGAAGTCCGGTGGTAGCGCGGCGCCGCCGCGACCCACGCCGTCACCGGTCAGAAGGACCGGCCCCGTACTCCGAGGACTGAACCGCCGGACTGGGCGCCATCCCGACGACATACGCACTCCCGATAGCCCACGGCCCGACGAGACCCGCCCGCTTCCGAACCGCCTTCGGGGCCCGAACGACAGCAGCACCCGAACGCCACCAGAGATCCCCAAGAGAAGGAAGCCCAACGTGTTCATCGACCTTCCTAGCGAACTCGAAGCCGATTTGGTTGGCCACTCCCTCCCGCCCTGGCGACTGGACGGTCCGTTCCTGGCGAAGTCCACCATGGATGAGTACCGGATCGAGCTGACGGCCACTCCGTGGTTCGAGGAAGTCGCCGCGACCCTGCACCACAGCCTGAACGGAGAGAACGGCGGATACGCCGTGCTGCGCCTGGGCAGTCTCGCGAAGGCCTTGGGGGCCGACGACCGGTTTCTACGGCTGGTAACGGCCTTCGCCGCGGAGGTTGCCGTTCCCTTCTCGCCCTTCCCTCGGTGGCCCCTGTGGAAGGACATCGGGGTCAAGGTAGGCAAGGACCCCGGGAAGTCCAGCGGCATTGGGTACAACGCCCTCCACATGGACTTGGTGAACGGGAGCCTGCCCCCGGACTACACCACGCTCCTGTGCGTCCGCCCGGACCCGCTTGGTGGCGGCCCGAGCATCCTCTCCGACCCCCACGCGGCGGTGGCCCGGCTTTCGGAGAACAGCCGCGCGCTCTTGGCCGAGCCGGCCTACCACTACGGGACCTTTTTCGACCTGCACGGCGTCGGCGCGGAGTACAAGCCGTTCCCGGTCCTGGACGGCATTGACCCGGGCGGGTTCGTCCGGTTTACCGCGAAGATGTTGGAGCGGTCCCCGCTCGGCCGCGCGCACGCCGACGCCGCCCGGGAGCTTGCCGATGAGCTCGTCCGCGGGCAGGTCTCCTTCATGCTCCAGCCCGGTGACTACCTCATCGTGAACCAGCGCCGCTTCCTGCACGGCCGGGAGGCGCTCCACATCGGTCAGGAGACCGTTCCGGTTGCCGACCGGCGGCTGCTCCTCCAAGTGTTCTTGCGCGCGGGGGCCGCCTCCGGCCCGGCCGCGTAGGGGGCGAGCACACCGGTGACCTACCGCAGACCGCTACCGTGTCCAGCCCCCACAGAGTGCGGCACGCTCAGGGGGCCGGGTTGGCACCACCCGGAACAAGTCGCGCGCCAGGGTTTCCGGGCCTGTGCGCGGAGCTAGATGCGCGAATTGCGCAGCGACTGCCACACGGCGCCGGCCAGTGCCCGCGTCGACTGCGGGACAGACAGGTGTTCGTGCTGGCGGTACAGCTCCCAGTTGTACGGGACCAGCGAGAGCTTGTTGGAGGACAGGGAGCCCGCCTGGTGGGCCCTGTACACCGCGAGCGGCTCAGCCAGACCTCGGGCGTCAGCGCCATCCCGCATGATCGACAGCCACAGGGCGTAGTCCTGGCGCTTGCGCATCGTCGGCATGAGCCGTGTGCCCAGCACTGTGCGGGAGTACATGGCGGTGAGGGCGCCGATGTGGTCTTGGACCAGCATCGCGCGGTAGTCCACGTGCGACCGTGCCCGGACCACCCGCCCGTTGGGGATCCAGTCGGTGCTCTCGCCGTCGTAGTCGGCGTCCATCTTGAAGTACGAGGTGAACGTCAGCGGCGCATCGCCTTCGGCGGCGAAGGCGAGCTGCTTCTCGGTCTTCTCTGGAAGCCACATGTCGTCGCTGTCGAGGAAGGCGATGTACTCCCCGCGGGCCCGCTCGATGGCGAGGTTGCGGGCACGGCCCGCACCGCCCCGCTCGGGTGCCACCCGTGGCAGGACGCGTTCGTCCTGCTCGGCGAGCTCACGGAGTAGATCGAGGGAGCCATCGGAGGACCGGTCGTCGGTGACCAGCAGCTCCAGGTCGCTGTGGGTCTGCGAGAGGACCGAGCGGACAGCTGCGCCGAGGGTGGACGCCGAGTTGTACACGGGCATCACGACGGACACCAAAGGCACAGCGATCTCCTTGCCAGACCAGGAATGAAAGTCCCATTCAAACACCGCAACCGAGTAGGAGCTGCCATGCAGATCGTTATCGCTGGTCAGGGCTACGTTGGACTTCCCCTGGCCGTACGCGCCGCTGAGGTAGGTCACCGAGTCGTCGGTTACGACGTGGACCCTCACTGCGTGCAGCAGCTAGCCGCTGGCCACTCCTACGTGGAGGACGTGACCTCCACGCGACTTCGCGCAGTCCTGGACAGCGGCGCCTACTCCGCGACCACCGACACCACCACGCTGGCTGGCTTCGACATCGCGGTGATCACCGTGCCGACCCCGCTGCGGGATGACGTGCCTGACCTGACCTACATCGAGTCCTGCGCCCGGACCCTGGGCGAGTACCTGCGCCCCGGCGCGGCTGTGGTCTTGGAATCCACGACGTATCCCGGCACCACCGAAGAGCTGCTGGTGCCGGTCCTGGAGAGGGTCTCGGGCCTCAAGGGAGGGGTGGACTTCCTGGCTGGCTTCAGCCCCGAGCGCATCGCGCCGGGGAACCCGCGCTGGTCGTTCGAGGGGACCCCGAAATTGGTGTCCGGTATCACCGATAAATCACTCGAAGTGATCACGGCCTTCTACGACGGCATCTTCCAGAGGACCGTGCCTGTGTCAGGGACCAGGGTCGCCGAGATGGCCAAGCTGATCGAGAACACCTTCCGGTTCGTCAACATCTCCCTGGTCAACGAGCTGGCGATGCTGGCCAAGCCGCTCGGTGTGGACATCTGGGAGGCGATCGACGCCGCCGCGACCAAGCCCTTCGGTTTCACACGGTTCACCCCGGGGCCGGGGGTCGGCGGACACTGTCTGCCCGTCGACCCGCTCTTCCTCTCCTGGAAGGTCCAGCAGGAGCTCGGTATCCCTTCCCGGTTCGTGGAGCTCGCCGCCGACGTGAACCGTCACATGCCCAGCTACGTCGTCCAGCGGCTCGTCGAGGGACTCGAAGAGCGCGGTATGCCCATCCACGGCTCCCGGGTCCTTCTGCTCGGCATGACCTACAAGATCAACGCCACCGACCTCCGCGAGTCGGCCTCGGCACGTGTCGCCGAACTACTGATCAACCTCGGCGCCGACGTCCGCGGCGCCGAGCCCAACCTCCGGTACGGCGACGACACCTACCTGAACGTGCCCCTGGTGGACGCGACCGCGCAGGAGATCGCTGCTTCCGACGCCGTGGTGCTTCTCATGGACCACGCACGATTCGACCTTGCGATGATCCAGCAGAACGCTCCCTACGTCCTCGACTGCCGTAACCGCCTGTCAGGACCCAACGTCGAAGTTCTCTAGCTGCTCGCCATCGCCCGATCGGCTGTCAACTCTCCTGGAGATCTCGTGCGCGACGAATGGGAACAGGCTCACACGGACTACACCAGGCCCCCGCAGCGTCGGTCTCCTGCTTCGTTGGCGGAGAGCGAGAGTGACTGGCGCCAGTACCTGCACTGCTCGACCCCCAACGGGTCGCTGTTACTGCGAAATGCGATGACCGAAGCGCTCGTCAGCGGAAAGCCTCTGCACCTGTTGCACGTCACCAGGGACATCGACGCCATCCGCATCAGCCGGCAGGTGCACGTCTCCACCGGATGCCTGGTCGGGGCCCTGTACTGCTCGCCTCTCACCAGCCAGCGCGAGGGGCTGCGCCCACACAACCTCGGCGCCTACCTGATGCGGACGAAGCCCTCCACCAAGGCCCTGGTCTTCGAGGTTACCCCGGACGCTCCGGTCCCGCCCAAGGGCATCGACTACCTGCATCTCGGTGCCATCCACCTGCGTACTTACCAGCGGTACCAGAGCTTCCTCACCCCCGCGGAGAATGACCAGCTCAACCGCGCCGTACTGACCGGGCTGCGTGCAGGCGCCCCGTTCCTCGACCTTGCGCTGCGCAACGCCGTCGGTCAGCGCAGTGCAGCACCCGAGTTCATCGACCAGCTGGCTGACGCCGTGGCCCACGTGCCGTTCCTCGGCTACCTGTACTTCGAGGTCCTGTCCGAGTACCTGATGCTCCACTCCGCCACTTCGGAGACCAAGACGTTCGCCCAGATTGGAGAACTGAACAACTCGCTCTACAAGAGGCTGGCTTTCGCCGCTGTGGATGGGATGGATCGGTTGTTCGACCTGGCCCGTTTCAATCCGCGCCACCACCGGCTCATTCAGCTCATCGGAGGCATTGAGCCGGCTCTCGGCCCGGGAGTCGCCGAGTACGTCCGGCGACGGCTCTCCCACCTCTTCGCCCAAATCGCGCTGCACCCATCTCAAGACGCCGCCGCCGTCACCTTCCAGAGCGCCGATTTCAGCACCCTCCAGAAGGCCGCGCCCGGACTGATCGGCCAGATGATCTTCCGTGAGATCCGGTACATGTCCCGTTACCAGCACCTGTATCACTGCTTCGAGAAAGCCAAGGCGCTGGAGGCGTGGGACTACTGGAACTGCGAAGGAATCCCCACACCCTTCAACGGCGTCATCCCCAAGGGAGAAATTGGGATCAATCCAGCCTATCCCCGATCGGCAGTTCGAGTATGGACGGCACGACCAGACCGCAAGGGCTACCTGCACCCGGACGAGGAGATCACGGCCGTCCTCACCCCGCACCTAGCGTCGTGGTGGGCACCGCCACGACAGCGCGAGACGCACGACGCCGCCGACGTATCACGCGTCGAGCTGACCCCGGTAGCTCGATCACCGATCCCCACCCGACGGTCGCCCATGAACGAGGTACCCGCATGACCACCAGGCTCCTGAACATCCTGACCGGCATCAACCGCATCTCCGAACCTTCGTCAGGGAGCACGATCCTCGTCCACGATCTCTACGGCGCGATGCCTGACAGCCACACGACCTTCCTGGGTAGGGCCCCGGTCGATCAGGCTTGGAAGGCAGCGTTCGATCAGATGATCACCCTCTCCACGACCAAACGACCTCAAGGCCCGGACTTCGGCCCTTACGTAGACGAGCTGACCCGTGAAGTCGGCGCGCTCATCGAGAGAACGCGGCCGGACGCCATCCACGCCCAGTACCTCGGGTTCGCTCTCAGCCTGGCTTTCACTCGGACCGCCGACAGCATTCCGATCATCACCATCGCGCACGGCCCCGAACTGATGGCTGCCGAGCGCAGCGCACCGGAACGCGAGGTCATGAATGAAGTCGCTGCTGCAAGCGCCGCGATCGTCGCTCCGACCTCCTACCTCGCCGACCGCATCGACCATCTCACTGGACGCAGATTCACCGATCGACTCACCGTCATCCCGTGGGGCATCCCTTTGAGTAATGCGCAGGTACGCGATCAACCGCCTACCGGAACCGGACCCCTGTCTCTGGTACATGCCGGCCGTCTCGACGACAACAAATCCACGATCACCGCCGTCGAAGCCCTCACCCTCACCGATCAGCCGCACCACTTGACCGTGATCGGCGAAGGAAGCCTGCGCGAGCATCTGGAACAGCAAGCCATCGAACTCGGGCTCCGGGACCGGGTCCACTTCGACCCGTTCCTACCCCGCACCGAACTGTGGCACCGCCTGCCGAACTTCGACGCCTTCGTCTTCACGACCAAGGGCCTGGAGGCCTTCGGGCTCGTCCTGATCGAGGCGCAGGCACACGGACTCCCGGTTGCCTACTCCGATCTGCCCGGTGTGAGGGAACTCCTCGGGAACGCTGGTGCTCCCTACACTCCCGGCGACCCGTGCTCGCTGGCCCTGGTCCTAGACGGGCTGGGAAGGGACTTCCCCCGGCGCAAGGGCCTGATCAAGGCGGCCATCAACAACGCGCACCGATACGACATCAGCACTACCGGCCGCCGCCTTCGCGAACTGACGCTCCGCGTTATCTCCCGGCACCCGACCGCAACTTGATGATGGAGCGCAGGGCAACTGACAGGCTGAGTCATAGCGTCGACACGAGGGCATGGAGCGGCCGGGCCCCTGAGAACGTGAGGAGCCGGGCACGGTCGACATCCGTGTCAACAGGAAGCAAGCGTGTTGTTGACCGCTCACCTTTCCCGGCGAGGACTCGGCCGGCTACTCGGCGGCCTCGTGGTCGCCCATGGGACGTTTGTCCGTAGCCGGTATCCCGGTCACACAGCAGCGATATCGTGGGGGCACACGCCAGAAGACAGCCCAGGAGTCTGGATGAGCCAGCAGCCGGCCACCGTACCCACACCCGACCGTCAGCCCCTCGACGAGCACGCCGCCGCGTCTGTCCTCGCGTACGCGGCCGACCAACGCGCGAAGGCCGACGCCCTAGCCTCCGTCCTGGAGGACATTGCCACGCACGGCTACCCCTCGCCGGAGACTGGACTTCCGTGGGAGACGGCTCGCGACGCCCACCTCGCACGTCTGGCCGACGAGCAGCCCCGTGTCGCCTGAGCATGGCGCGCGCCGTTCGCGCGTCATCATGGTAGAGCCTGCGCTCACTCAGCTCGCCAAGCTCACTGCCAACGAGACGCACCGTTTGGACCGTGCGATCGTCGCCATCAGCGTCAACCCTGAACTCGGCACCGAAGTGCCAGAGACCTTGCTACGGGACTACGTGGACGAGATCGATGGGGTCCGGGTCATCTACTTCGTCACCGCGCTACGGACTATCACGATCGTGGCGTACGTCGAAGCCTGAACACAGCAGTAGTGTCCCGGCCCTCATTAGGGCCGGGACACTACTGCTCCTGGACGAGGACCCGCAGGCCGTCCTCGTCCCTGGCGGACATGCTGGCCCTTCGGGGTGGACGCGCATCGTCGCGAGGTCCTCCTCACCCGGGCCGGGGCCGCCTCTGTGCTCGCTGGGTACGGCGGCCGCCGGCCCGGATATCCGTTGGAGAGCTGTACCTCCTTGGGGGTGGTTTCAGGTCCGGGCCGTGTCACCTCGGCGCTCGGGGGGCTTGAGCGGGCATGAAGCTATTCACGCGCCCAGGTCTGGCGGCGGCCGCGCTGGTTATCGCTGTCGGGGCCGCCCCCGCCACCGCGTCCGAGACTGCCCCCGCGCCGCGCTACAAGTGCGCCAGCAGCAATAAGTCGATCGATGACGCCGGCTACTCCGGTCCGTGGCCGGACAACTGGGAGGTGAGGGTGCAGGTGTGCGCGGTGCGTTCGGGCGCGACGGTGTTCGCGTACGCGGCCGTCCGGTGGGACGGCCCGGGGTTTTACTCCACCACCGACGCGACGATCTTCGACGGTGCCAAGGTCCGGGTGCAGATCAAGCAGGCACGGGAAGGTACCGATCCTGTGGTGGTGGAGAAGGACTTCTCGCTGAAGGGGCGGATGGAGGCGGCGACGTCGGGCGGGGACCGCAACGGGAGCTACCGGACCCCGACGATCAGCCACCAGGCCGGCCCCGACGCCCTCGGCGACGCGGTTCTGTTCGTGGACTGGCACAAGGACGGTCACGGCTACCGGGGCTACGACTACACCGGATCCCCGACCGTCTGAGGAATCGTCGGGCCCGCGGCTTTCGCCGTCCCGCCCACGGGCACTGTGCGCTCTGTCACGATGCGTGCTGCGATGGAGACTTGCGCTGCAAGTTGCTGGCGTTGTCCTGTTGGGGACAGCCGTAGCGGCGGTGGTTAGCGAGCCGGGCACGGAAGGGCGAGCCGCCAGACTTGCTAGTCGGCCAGGGCGCTGGCCCCGTAGGCCTCCACTGTGGCGTCCTACGGCTTCTAGCCGACCAGCGCCGCGTCATCGGACCGCGATCACCCGTGGGATCCACCGGCGTACGACGTCCTGGACTGGGCACCGGCGCTGCTGAAACGCGTCGGCGAGGTGGCCGGACTCGAAGAGGTCCATCTCGAGGCTCTGAGGCGGGCCATCGACGCCGACACTGCTCTTGACCTGGACTTCCTCAGAACTCACCCACACGCCAAAGTCCCCTACGGGGCCGCTCCGACCGCCCTGGGCGTCTCCGAACTGCTCGGCGAGATCGACATGCCCGTCCTTCTCGCTGCCCTGCCGGCGGACGAGCGTGACGCCTTGATCGGCCTGATGGGCGGCCCCATCATCGGCGGTCTGAGGGCGTACCTGTTGGAGCACTTCAACGCCATGCGTACCTTCTACCTCGACGCGGCCAAGCGCCGCCTGCTCGTCGTGTTCTGGTGGGACTGACACGCGACCCTCCAGACGTCCCCACCGCGAGGACCTGGTGAATTGCGTGACCGTCCACATCCAAGCCGCGTATCCGAGCTTGTTACCCACAGACCCGGCATACGCGAGCCCCCCCCAGTGAATAGGAGGGGTGTAGGGCTGTGCCCTGTGCTGGGGAGGGTGGTGAGTCGCTGCTCTGGCTGTATCTGACCTGTGATGTCGGAGGGATTGCTGTGGGGAGCGTTCTGGTGAGGACGCCGTCGTTGCGTGGGGCAGAGCATGCCCGTTCCCACGGAAGGCGTCACTATGAATGCCAGCTTCTGCTGCCGTGCCTGTTCGGTCCGGCGGGCACTCGCCTCGACGTCTGTGTGGCCGGGGTGGGCCTGTCGCGAGATTGTCCCGGTCGGCGGGCTGGTCTCGTACGGGTGCCGGTTTGCTCGGTTCGGGATCTGGACTGCGTTCGCGGCCGGTTCGCTGGCGTTGGCCGTCATCTTGGCTTTGCCGGAGTCAATGGTGGCCCAGGCCATCCCCGCCATGCGATCGGCTGCTGCGGTGTTGCACCGACACGCAGATGCCGTTGAGACCAAGGCGAGGGCCAAGACCGGCCGTGCGCGCCGCATCCAGGCCCGCATGTGTGCCGCTATTCAGGCGGAGGTTGCCAGGTGAGCAGGCGCCCGTCGAACACGCATCGCCCCGGTGTCTCCCGCGCTGCCGGTTCCGGCCTGCGTTTCGGGATGTTCGCGGTGTGCGTGTCCGCGGATCCGGACCCGCTCCTGAATGCTGGGCAGGCGGTCCCGCTCTATGTCCGCCTGATCGGTTTCGCGGAGGTCGGGTCCCGGATGACAGGTCAGGGGTACCCGTACCGGTCCAGGTTGGCCAAGGCTATGTCTTGCTCGAAGCAGACTGTGGACCGGGCGACCAACGTGTTGGAGTGCGAGATCGGTCTGGTGTCCGTCAAACGGCAGAAGCTCGATGGACAGACGGATGAGAACGACGCGAACCTCTACACCCTTCACGACGGCTGGTTGATCCATGCCGTGCCGGCCCCGCCGAAGACCCCGCCGCAGCTGGTGGCCCGCTACGGGCACACCGTTCCTGGCTTCGACGTGGATGCGTGGCTGGCCGAGCACGCCCCTGACTTCGACCGGGCAGCCTGGCAGGCCGCATACGACGGCCGACTGGCCGAGCAGGAAGCGAAGGAGACGGAGCAGCGCCGTAGGGAGCGGGCCCGCCGGAAGCCGAAGAAGCAGGATCAGCCCCAGCTCTCAGGCCAGGAGGAGCTGTCCTCGGAAGGGGGTGGCGTCATGGGTGATGCTACGGGGGGCGTCACGGGTGACGCGTCGGGTGGCGTCATGGGTGACGCGCTTCTTTCAAGAGCCGCTGTTCAAGAGCCAACTACAGGAACCACAGCGCCGTCGGCGCGTAGCGCCACTGACGCCCGTAGGGCTGGTGCGGGTAGTAGCGCGCGCGGACGCGAGAGCGGCTTCGCCGCGGCCGATGGCGCCAAGGCGCTGAACCAGGCAGCACGGTCCGGAAGGAGTGCCGGGATCCGGGGTGCCCAGTTACCGAAGGAGCAGGCCATGGCGGTTGCCGCAGTGGAGGCTGCCTGGCCCGAGGCCCTGGCTGTGTTGCTGCCGAAGTTCCGCCCTGTGGAGATCACGAAGGCGATCTTGGCCGCGCTGGACGGCGGCCGGACGGCCGAGCAGCTGGCGGAGCGGGTTCGGCGCCGGTGGTGGGAACACGGCTACGCCGTGGACGCCGCCGAGGGCGGCAAGGGCATCGGCTCGGCGGTCGGTGTTGCGGTCGGGCTGGTGCGCCCGCCGACGGACTGCCCGGACCCGATGTGCGAGGACGGCGCCCGGATCCACGTGGGCCCCCGCGACGTCTGCCCGAAGTGCGAGGAACGCAGGGCGCAGCGTAGGGCGGGCCGGCGGCAGGGTCTCGTGCCCGGCCCACACCGCGAGGCGGAGCCGACCCCGGTGTGGTGGGACTGCGCGGGCGCACGCTGCACCGCGACGGGGAAAGGAACCCGGCCCGGGGACGGCCTGTGTTGGGCCTGCCACGACCGGGCCGAAGCCGAGGAGATCGAGCGGGCCATGGCCGGCCTGCGCGCCGAGCGGGACGCCGAGTACTGCGCCCAGGCCGAGCGGGCGAAAGCGGCGGCGAAGTGGGCGCTGCTGCTGGATGACGCCTACACCGAGTACGATGAGCGTGAAACGGCCACTGACGCGGTGCTGAGGGCTCGACGAGCGGCCGAGGTGGAGGAGACCCGCCGGATCCGTGAGCAGTTAGTCCGCGACCACCCCGAGCTGGCCGTCTATGCGGAGCACCCCGACGAGCTAGCTGCCAGCGCCCCACCCCAAGGCCCTGTGCACGGTTCTGGGCGCCTTGCAGATGTAACCCGCACCTCGGGAGTGGCAAGCCAACTGAAAGCCGATCAGGGCGGCCTCTGGGGTCTGTGATGGGAGGAAGGGCAGAAGTGGCAGCGGTTCAGGGTGTGATGGAGGATCCTCACTTGTCGCCCCTTGGCTCACCCCCTAGCTGGCCATGCTGCCAGCCGCACGGACACCACGGGCTTGGGCCGCGCGGAGCATTTGAAGACGGTCCTTCCGGTGCTGGGGGCCGGCGGAGAGACGGCGCGGCCGCCGGGCCCAAGGCGGCGCGCCCGGTACGAGCTCGCCGAGCGACTGTGGCGCGGACTGACACGGTGCCGGGACGCGCGGTTCAACACCCGTGCTCGTCGAGCACCGTCCGGGTCGCCGGGTCGAGCGGGCGCAGCGGATGCGTACTGCCGTTCTCGGCCAGGCCCAGGCGCAGCGTCCTCCCGCCGTGCACAGGTGTCACGGTCAGCACGCCGGCGTCGGCCATGGACTGGACCGAGTCGCGCCGGTAGGGGCTGGAGGCGAGGCACCCGTCGGCGTACTCCCGCTCGTAGCGTTCGCATTGCACCGCAACCCAACCCGGTCCTCACCACGTTGCAATATCTTGCAACCTCGACGAACCCACCGGCCGCCGATGTTGCCCAGCCATCCCGTCGGGGCACCGCAAGCCCGCTAGAGCCTGTCTGACAAAGATCATCTGGTTGGTTCGCGGAGCCAGAGGATCAGTGATGCAAGGACGATTCCGGCTCGGTAGCGGTCAGCGAGCTTGTCGAACCTGGTCGAGATCGCACGGAATTGCTTGAGGCGTGCGAAGCATCGTTCGACCACGTTGCGGTCGCGGTAGACGTCCTTGTCGAAGGCCGGGGGACGGCCACCGAGGCGCCCCCGGCGCTGGCGGTTGGTCTTCTGGTCGCGGCGTTCGGGGATCGTGACGGCGATCCCGCGGCGCCGCAGGAGGTGCCGGATCGCCCGGCTGGAGTAGGCCTTGTCGCCCAGGACTCGGGCCGGTGTCGTGCGCGGACGGCCCGCGGCGGCTCGCGGAACGCGGATCCCGTCGAGGACCTGGCCGAACGCGGTCGCGTCGTTGACGTTGCCGGGCGTGAGGACGATGGACAGGGGCAGGCCTCGGCCGTCGACCGCGAGGTGGACCTTGGTGGTCAGCCCGCCTCGGGACCGGCCGAGGGCCTGGCGAGTCTGCGAGCCGCCCGGATCTTCCAGTTCGTCCCCGTCTGCGTCCCCTTTTTGCGGGCGCCAGCGGCATGCTGGTGGGCCCGGTTGACCGTGAAGTCGACGGCGACGGTCCACTCCACCCGGCCTACCGCGTCGTCGCGGACCTGCGCATGTTCCAGCAACCGGGCCCACGTGCCGTCCGCCTCCCAGCGGGCGAACCTCTCGTAGACGGTCTGCCACGGCCCGTACCGCTCGGGCAGGTCACGCCAAGGCGCCCCGGTACGCAGCAGCCACAACACACCGTTGACCACCTGCCGGTGATCACGCCACGGACGGCCACGCCCATCTACCTGCGGCAACAAGGGCTCTATCCGCCCCCACGCCGCGTCCGTCAACTCACCCCGACCTGCCACAAGATCAATTATCAGACAGGCTCTAGGGCTGAGGAGCTGCCGACCTTCGCGTATGCGTGGACAGACTGATGTCCGTTAAGCGGGTCCGTCCGGAGCGTAAGGAAGAACCACGGCCAGTCAAAGGCGCTTTGCGAGCGTCGCTGGGGAGAGGAGACAGCGCCAAACCCCTGAACCTGGCCGTGAAGACCGTCAGCCGGCCGAAGAACGCGGTCGGGTTCGTCGTCCTGCCCCGCCGCTGGGTGGTCGAGAGGTCGCTGGCCTGGGTCATGCACGCCCGCAGGCACGCCCGCGACTACGAGCGGCTCGTCCAGCACTCCGAATCGTTGATCACCTGGGCCGCGATCACCCTCATGACCAGGCGCAGCACCCGCCGGCAGTCCCACCGGGCCAGCCAGCCGGCCTCTCGCGAACACACACGGGACTGACCACGGTCACCACCGCGACCGCCAACCACGCTTACCACCGAGCCGCACAGCTCGTCAGCCGCTCCGGCACACACGTGACGACGCCGAATGCAGGCGAGTCGACGACCCCGCCCCCGCAGTCACGCGCAATTCGTGCAGTCGGTGACGTGGCTGGCATGCGCGGATTTGATCAGGGCGAAGTCGGCCTCGACCACTCGGCTGGAATACGAGGCGAGGGCGCCGAGTCCTACCCGCTCACCGTTCTTGAAGACTAGTCCTGGATCCTGCGCCGGGGCCAGGCCGGGGCCGTCACCGGTGCTGACCGCGCCGATCACACACCACGGAACGACTTTCGATCGCCCCAGGCCGCGTTCGGTCAGGCCAGTGGGGTCGATCCTCACTCCCATGACGCAGCTGCGGAACACAATCCAGAGACCGCCCGCGCCAATGACGGCATAGAGCACCAAGCCAAAAGGATCTCCGGCGACCGACCCGCTGATCAGCATCCCAGCGGCCAACAGCGCAAACAGACCCCCGACCATGAACAGGACTACCTGCTGCCCTGGCCTGTTGAGGATCCGGGTGGGTATCGGGCTCGGTGACGTGGGCTCCATGAGCACGACCCTAAGCCGCCGTACACCGCGTAGCTCAGATCGCAGGATCGGCGACGGAGCCCACCGACGTGCGCGCCAGCAGAGGAGCATCTCAAAGGATATGGATCAGGTACTAACAGCGGTCCAGGTGTGCGTCGAGCTTGGCGTCGGCAAGCGCCTGGACGGACTCGCTGTGCGTCATGCCCCGGGCGCGACGCCGGACCGAGCACCGGCCGATCGATAGGCGCGGCCGCTGCAAGCTATCGGTCGTGATCATCAGCCCTCTCTCGTGGAGGGGCCTAGGATTCCCCTGCCGATCAGGCGGTCTTCAGCGCAACGGTCGGCAAAGCGATGACGGCGGCTTGCTTGGCGGATTCGAGGGCGGCGCCGAAGCTCGCGGCGACGGCTGCTGCTTCACCGATCAGGCCTTCGATCTCGGCGACGGCGAGGCCATCGCGGGCCGTCCGGGCAAGGAGGTCGAGGACGTCGCCGCTGCCATCTGTGAGCTGCTGAATCTGCTTCAGTTCCTTGAGCCGGCGATCCGCCTCCGCGACTTGGCTGGCGTATGCCTCCAGGGCGGCGACCCGGCCTTCGAGGCTGGCCAGGCTCAGGTCCAGGGCCCGCCGCCGGGCTTCGAGGAGGTCGACGGCCTTCTCTCCTTGTGCGTCCTTCGATGACCTCCTCATGAGGCGGCTGTACTCGCGCAGCGACTCGGCGACTTCCCACTCCTGCAGCGGCAGCGAGACCTCGTTTCGCTGCCGGTCGATCAGCCCCTGCTGGCTGACGGCGGACTTGAGGACATCGCTGGCTGCCGTGCTGGCCCGGGACAGGAGAGCGCGGCACTCCACAGTCAATGCTTCCCAGAGCATGTACTGATCGCGGATGGCGTGCAGTCGATCATGTCGGGCATGCCTGCTCTTGCGGTGTACCACTGAGCCCACCGCCCAGCCGACCACTGCGGTCGCGCCGATGATCAGTGACCCCCACAGGTAGGGCTCGAAAGCCGCAGGCTTTGGCGTCAGCCACAGGCCGGTCCAGAGGGATGCGGCCATGGCGGAATCGGTTCGAGCTGGAGCAAGGAGCCCCCACCAGGCGCTCCGGCCGCGGTGAGCCTTCGGGTTCCGAAGCACCCTCGCCTCACTGGCCAATAGGAGCCTTCGCATGTCGTCCGGCACGTCTGGGCTGATGATCAGCTCAGGGGTCGTGACGACGCTGCCGCCCAGCGGCCGGCTGGTGTTCTCGTTCAACGTCGGTTCCCTTCGCGAGCTGGGTTCGGTGTGCGACCACGTTCTCACGCACCGACTACAACGAGAGGGCCCTCCCCAGCCAGCCCCGCATCAGTCCCGTGCAGCGTTTGTTACACCTTGAGTGATACAAACGCTGCACCTCACTTGATCATTTGGAACTTTCGCTGCACGCGTAGCAGACAAGTAGCCGCCCTACGCAGCTCAGCGTGCTCCAGTCACACGGAGCTTCCTCACGTCGCCGACCCCATTGCAGCTGGTTTTACCCTCCTTGTAGAGCTCCTTGATGGCTGTGCGGACGCGCTTCTCCCGGGCTTCGCCGAGTACCTCGGCCAGGATCTCGCGCTGGTAGTCACCAACGACGAAGCTGCCGTGCTCGTGGAGGAGGTCTTCTAGGTTCGCGCGGATCTTCTTGATCCATCCGAGTCGGCGGACCTCATCCTCCTCGTCGAAGGTGTCCGCCGGATTGAAGAGCATGTCGGGGGCCGTCCTGGGGGAGGCATGCACGGCGCTATTCCACCTGAGCGAGGCTGGCTGCTTCGCCGAAGAGCCACAGGCCATCTCGGTGACGGCTGAAGTGGACCAGGTTGTAGGCGACCTGGAGGTCTGCACGGTTGCGTACCCCGACGATCCAGGAGCCAGCATTGACGGCTTGGCCGAGCCGTCGGGCGAAGCCTCTGGCGATGCGACGGACGGCCTCCGGGCTGTCAGCGGAGTCCAGGAGCTGCTCGCTGCTCGACGAGGAGGGCAAGAACCGACACCGACCAGGTCGATGATCGTGTTCCCGGTCTGCTCGGGGATGTATGACTCGTACAGACGGTGCACGGTGCGCTCGCCGTGGAGGCTGGCCTGCCATGCCGCGGCCTGCTGGATGACAGCAGCAAGGGGAGGGGTGGAGGGAGTGTTGCGCATTCGCTCCAGGTCGGCGTCCCAGGGAACGCCCCCCCGCGCCGGTCTCCGGCCTGTGCGCCCTATACGTTGCGGAACCACGGCCAGACGTGGGCGACTGTCAGCCGTCGGGGCGGACATCGGTCGGCGAGGTGCGCACGCAGTAGCTTGCGCGCGCTTCGTAGGTAGTCGGTCCCGGGGACGTACGCGATTGCCTTCGCGGTCACGCGCTCCGTGCCCGGAGCGTTGTCGACCCGCTGGGCGGCCGCCCGGGCGGCGTTTCCCTGGGCGCTCAGTTCGGCGATCGCCCTGTTCCAACTGCCGCCACCGGCCGGCCCTCTTTCTGCCAGTTGTGGATTCGCCCGCAGGCTCCCAGGGGTCCGACACGGTACTCGTCGCGGCGAGGACTGTGGAGCTCGTAGCCCAAGGGCGGGCTGTCACCACGGTGTGAGAGCTGGCCCGCTCGTTCCCCCTCCTCGTCACCGTCTCGGTGGACTCGCCGCCCAGGCCGCGCCCGGCGTTTCTCCGCTGGCTTCGGGCACGCTCTCCACCGCGAGGGAGCCTGTCCTGCCCTGACCTGCGCTGGGGAGTTCCTTGGGGAGGTTCCGGGCACCGGGTGTATTCAGAGGAGCCCGAGGCGGTTGTCAGGACCATTGCGGGCCTGTGACCGGCGATGGGGATGTTTGTGGGGAGGTTCTCTGGCGGGGTGTTGCCGGAGCAGCGTGGTTGGCCGGATTCTCTAGTGATCGTCGTGTAGGCCGCTACGGTGTCGTGATCATTGGTAGATCGGGGAGGCACGGTGCGCGCTCGGATTACGGTAGGCACGGCTGTCGGGGTGGTGGGCTTGGCCCTGCTGCTCGTCGGATGCGGGGGCGGCAGCGACGGCAAGGCGGCGACGGACCCGCCAGCGGTGGCCACGTCGTCGCCGCCGACGGCATCGGTCGATCCGCAGGCGGCGGAGAAGACTGCGGTGCTAGCGGCGTACAACGCGATGTCGGCGGAGCAGGCGAAGGCGTACCGCGTGGCGGACGCGAAGGGCACCGACCTGGAGAAGTACGCGACGGCGGAGGCCCTCGGGCAGATCCGCAACGACCTCGCCCGGATGCAGGAGGCCGGGACGGTTGTGCGCGGCGAGATCGGTCACGACGCGAAGGTCACCGCCCTCGACATGACCCCCACCACGCCGAAGGCGACGCTGTCGGACTGCGTCGACCTGTCGAAGTACGAGCGCTACAGCACGAAGCGCAAGGAGGTCATCCCCCTGCCCACGCAGCAGCCCCTGCGGTACGTCATGACCGTGACGGCGGAGCGGTGGGAGGGGCGGTGGATGGTGACGGTCATCAACACCCAGGGCGGTCCGACGTGCTGAGACGCGCGGCGACGGCCGCGTTACTCCTGGCCGGCACCCTCGTACCAGTTGCGTACGCGGACGGCCCGGGCGGCGGCGTCTGCGAGGGTGCGGACATGTTCGTCCAGGTCTGCGCGCAGGAAGGCAGCACCCTGCCCGGCGGGAGCAGCACCAGCCCCGGTGGTACTGGTTCCGGTGGCGGGGGTGACTCGGGGCCGAAGTGCACGTACACGCGGCTGCACCCGCAGCCGCCGCCGGACAACGCGGCCTGGCAGGGGCACCAGTACACGGGCGAGAAGGGCGCCGTGTACGGCGTGCACTGCCCCGGCCGGGATGGCGCCTACATGGTGTGGATCGCGGACGGACAGGCGCCGATCGCCCCCAGCATCGACCCCGAACTCCTGGCGCGACAGGCGGTCGACGCCATGAAGCTCGTGGGCCCGGCAGTGGCCAGCCCCAGGGCGGCCGGCACGTACGTCGTCGGCATGCCGATATGGCTGTGGGTGGACCGGTCCCCGACGACGTTCGGGCCGAACACGGCGTCGGCCACCGCGGGCGGCGTCACAGTCACCGCGACGGCCACCGTGACCTCCATCGCCTGGGCGATGGGCGACGGCACCACCGTCACCTGCGCCGGCCCCGGCACTCACTACACCGCCGAACAGGGCAAGACCCCCTCGCCCGACTGCGGCCACCTCTACAAGACCGCGTCGAAGCATGGCGGGACAGCGACCTCGACGTGGACCGTTCAGTGGCGGGCCGACGTCCTCGGAGACGCGGGGACGTTCAACGAGGTGCGGCAGAGCCCGTTCACGGTCAACGTCCATGAGGTCCAGATCCTCAACGTCCCGTGAGAGCTTCCTGGGGAGGTTCGGCCGCGGGGCGTAGTCGGAAGCAGCCGAGGCAGTCGTCAGGAGCCGGTGCGGCTCCGTGACCTGCGATGGGGAGGCTTCTGGTGAAGTTTACTGCCGGGGTATGACCGTGCGTGATGAACTCGGTGTGGGCTGACGTGCCGACGGCTCGGACCCGGCCGCTTCGGCCGCCGGACGTGGTAGATGAGAGGAACCATCCCGGCCCTCCTTAGGCGCGGGCGGCGCCGCCCGCGCCGAGCGCCCGCCTCTGGGGCTGCAGGACAGCCTCGGGCGCCCGTTCCCCGTCGCGGGGCACCACAGAGTCGGGGGCGGCGAGTTCGGTCGCCAGACGGCCGCGACGTGGCGGCCCGTCCAGGGCGAGGGCCAAACGGGGTCCAGAGCCCAACGGGCGGCGCTGCTCACTCATCCGCACATTCTCCCGCCACACCTGGCGCTCCGGAGCAGCGGTTCCTGCCGAGCCCCCAGGTGGTCCGCCGGCCGCTTGCTCGCCGCCCTGGACGCGGGAACCATCGGGCCGTTCGGTCAGTGCTTCCGTACGCCCTGGTCGGGCCCCGCCGGCGCGGGGGACGATGGTGGGCATGGGCGATCAAGACCAAGCCGAGGACGACGTCGCCGAACTGGAGCGGCCACCGCTGACCGGCGCGCAGGCCCGCGCGGTGACGGCGGGGCTGCGGGAGGCGATGGACGACGTCCGGCGTACGGTCGCGGTGCTCGCGGCCCGGGTCCGTGACGCGCACGCCGTCCGCGTCTGGCTCGCGCTCTCGCACCCCTCGTGGGAGGCGTACTGCGCGGGTGAGTTCGGGATCAGCCGCGCGCAGGCCTACCGGCTCCTCGATGTCGCCCGCGGCCTGGGGGCCATTCAGGCCGGGGTCGCCGTCGGCACTCCCGTGTCCCGCACGCGAGACAGCACCCCGGTTGCTGCAGCCGCGCTGGACTACGGGCTCTCCCAGCGGGCCCTGATCGCCGTCGCCGCCCGCCGCGGCGACATCACGGAACTGATCACGGGCCGCCTCGCCGCGCTCACCCGCGACGGCGCCCAGGACCTCGACGCGGCCACGGTGCGCTCCGTGGTCCACCAGGCCGTCCGCGACGTGCGCGCCACTCCACCCGAACCGCCGGGTTGTCGACGACCTGGCGGACAGCGCACTCACGATGGGCGAGCTGTTCCTCGAAGTCGCCCCGGCTTACCTCTCGGACGGCGCCGCCGCCGACGTCCTGGGGCCGCTGTGCGACGCGATCGGCGAGGACCTCGACACGGGCCTCGCCACCCGCCGCTACGCCCTCACCGGAGACCGCCGCGCCTTGCACGGCACCGTCCTTTGACCGGAAACATGGGGGGAAGGATGGGGGGAAGTATCGGGGGAGGTATGGGGGGAAGTATCCGGGGAGGTATGGGGGGAAGGTGCACAGGCGACGGGTTTGCATTTTGCCTGCTGAGGGGCCGTTTTCCGGCTGGTGAGTGCGCGGACTTTCTTGTGTGGGTGTAGGTGGTTGGTTCGGGCGCGGGTGGCTGGGTCTGCGGGGGCGCAGGCCTGGGCGGCGAGCTGGCTGTACGTGGCTCTCGGCGCGTGGGGGCATTCGTCGGGGCAGTCGGGGCTGCTGCCGCGGGCGGGCTCTTGGGCGGGGCCACGGCTTGACTGGTGGGGCTGCGTGTCTTTGAACGAGGTGCGGGGTCGGGCTTCGGTGGACGGACCCTGTGGGGATTGGCGCTGCGCGATGCGGGGCCCTGTGTGGTCCTGCGGATCGCTCAGTTGGGACTCGGGGCGGGAGCCGGCATGGTTCGGGCGGTCGTTGAGATCCAGCGGTAGCCGGGCCCTGCAGCGGAAGGCCATCGCGTCGGCACGTTGATATGCATGTGGCCGGCGCCCACTTCCGCGTGAGCGGGTGGCAAGGGCGCCGGCCGACCGAAGAACACACCGCGGGAGAACCCACATGCGTCTCGGGACCGAGCATAGCGTTCCGCGGGTCTGGGGACACCCTGGGTGGGCTCGAAGTGCGGTACATTTTTCAATCTCGGTGCCGGAGTTCGTCGGCGCCCCCCTTTCATCAGGAGGCTGGGATTGTGATCCGCGCTGGACGTACGGCTGTGGGGCGGGAGGAGCTCGCCGGTGTGCTGGGGATGAAGTGGGCTGCGTTCCGCCGGGCTAAGCCATACGCCGAGGGCGGGTTTCCCGCGCCCGTCAGCTCCGAGGGAGCGCGGATCCTTTTGTGGGACCTGGAGCAGGTGGAGGCCTACCGGGACGGGCGTCCGCAGCCGTCCATCCCGACGGGCGACCATGAGCAGGACCTGCTCGACCGGCGCGAATCGGCAGTACTCCTCGGGGTGAAGCCGCGGAGCGTGGACAGCTACAAGACCGATGCAGGCCTCGCCGAGCACGTTGTGGTCGTCGGCGGCGCCGAGCACTGGCCGCGAGCCGTCCTGCTCGGCTACTCGGCCGGCCGCGGTGTCATGAGCTCCCCGAGTGGCCGGCCGAAGGGTTCGGGCGACACGGTTCCCCGTGACCTGCTCCCCGGCCGCATCGCCGAACTCCTCGACGCCGAGCCCGCGGTGACGACGGCCCGCCTAGTCGAGGTCCTCGGCATCTCAGTGCCTACGGCACAGCGTCATCTGGTGCAGGAACGTGCCGCGCGCATCGTTGCGTTGATGCGTACGGAGTCGGACCTCGACGCCGAAGCGGCGGCGCAGCGGCTGGGCTACCCGGCAGCAGTCCGGAGGGGGGCCGTGAAGGCTGCTCAAGAGCTTGTTGAGGCCCCGTAGCGCCAAGCCCTGCCGAAATATCCCTTGAGGGGGCCGCAGCCGTCCGGCTGTTGGCCCCCTCAAGGCATTTCAGCCCCGCGTCGGGCGGGCCTGGCGGGCCCGCCGCCGGCGGGCCGCGGGCTGCTGGGGGTTGCCCCGACTCCGCTTCGCTGCGCCGGGGCAACCCCCAGCAGCCCGCGCTGCGGCCTGGGGTGGCAGGCGCAAAACGCAGGGGTCGCGCGCTGCGCGCGCAGAATACCCCTGCGTTTTGCGCCTGCCACCCCAGGCCTTGCCCTCCGCGCTTCGCGCTCCGGGGCCCGCCGGCACCGGCCCCGCCGTGCCCGCCCGACGCGGGGCTGTACACCCCTTGCGACCTGCGAATACATCACTCTTTCGTGTTGCGGCGGAGTGGCTGTCCCTCTACAGAATGCGCTCCTACTGCGGTAGAATTCTTTTATCGGTGAGGGGATGTGGCAAGACCCCACCGGGACCGAAGAACCCCGCATTTCAACCCCAGGGAGAGCTGTGCCCACCTCGGACTCGATGCCCTTTGCGCTGATCGTGCAGACCGCCGGCCAGTTCGTCCTCACAGACTGGACGCCGACCACCGAGCCCCACGAACTTCTGCGCAGCGAAGGCATCCACGCAACGGGCTACATGCGCCCCAGGCAGGTCCATCACGCGCTGACCGTCTGGGCCGACGATGACGCCCTGTGGCGGGACGTGCCCGTCAACCACACCGCCGAGCGAGTGCTCGCGATCCCTCACACGCTCTGCGGCCCGGTCGTCCTCACCGGCGCGATCCCGGACAGCGCCGCCATCAACGCGGACGGCCTCACGCACGGCCAGGCGCTCCACCTCATCGAGCGACTGCTCATCGGCAAGCGCGTCCTCACCAACAGCCTGCATATCCCCGAACAGCGCACCCGCTGACAGCCCGTTCCCGCCGCACGACATCCCGGCGGGCCGCGCCCGAGCAAGGGCGACCCCGGGGCCGGGGGAGTGGCACCCCCGGCCCCGACCGAAGAACAAGAAGAGGAGCCAGCATGGGTTACGACATGTACGTCGCGGACGGTCCGGACGAGACCGAGCGGGCAGCGGTGAAGGCCGCCGAAGCCCGGCGGGCCGACCTTGCAGCCCGTCTCCGCGCAGCTACGAGCCCGGACGAGGTGGCGAGCCTCAGGGACGACATGGACCAGGCTTACGACGACATCCAGACCGCGCGACGGTCGTACTTCCGCCTGAACATCTGGGGCATGGGCGCGGCACGTGAGTACATGGGCGCTTTCGGGATGCTCACCAGCGAGAACATGCCGCAGTGGCCGCACCCGGAGGCCTACGGGCTGGAAGAGAGCCCCGACGACCCGCAGTGGTTTGAGGAAGGTCCGGACCGAGAGAAGGCGGAGAACGCGCTCACCGTCGCTGGAAGCCGGTTCCTGACCGACCAGAAGGCCGTCATCGAAGCCGACCACGGCGGTTCGGGGATCCCCCACTACAAGTTCACCACCAACGACGGGTGGTTGGTGACGCCCCGGGAGATCGAGGCCGCACTTATGCAGTACGAGAACGCGGACCCGGAACACAAGGCGGCAGCGATCCAGGAGGGGCCGTGGTGGCCCTCCTGGATCACCTTCCTGACCTACGCCCAGCAGCGTGGCGGGATCCGAGTCCACTGACCAACCCGGGGCCGTCCCCTTGCGGGATGGCCCTCCCCAGGGCCGGGGGAGTGGCACCCCCGGCCCGACCGAAACGCACACCGGACACACTCAAGGAGAGTTCATGGCACACGAGATCGAGCAGTTCACCGACGGCACGGCTGCGTTCGTGAGTGCCCGCAAGAGCGCGTGGCACAAGCTGGGAACCGTCACCACGGAAGCCCTGACCGCCGAGGACGCGATGCGCTTGGCTGCCCTGGATCAGTGGGACGTGCGGCTCATCGGTCTGAGCGCAACCGAGCTGACGCCGGAAGGCGCGACGCTGCTGGACGTGCCCAACCACCGGGCGAGCGTCCGCACCCACCCCAAGACCGGACGCCCCGAGACCCTTGGAGTGGTCGGCACCGACTACACCCCCGTACAGAACGAGGAGCACGCCGAGTTCCTGAACTTCCTCGTGGACGAGTCCGGCGCGCACTTCGAGACGGCAGGGTCCCTCCGGGACGGCCGCCAGGTCTTCATGACCATGAAGCTTCCGCAGACCATGACCATCGGCACCAACGACAAGGTCGACCTGTACATCGCCGCGTTCAACAGCCATGACGGCAGCAGCGCGTTCCGGATCGTCGTTACGCCCGTCCGAGTGGTGTGCGCGAACACCCTGCGGGCCTCGCTGAGGGACGCGAAGAGCAGCTACACCGTCCGCCACACCTCCGGGGCGCGCGGTCGGATCGCTCAGGCCCGCCAGGCACTGGGGCTGACGTTCAAGTACGCCGAGGAGTTCGAGAAGGCGGCACAGCGGATGCTGGACGTCGAGATGTCGACGCCCGCCCTGCGCTCCGTGGTCAACGAGTTGTGGCCGGTCTCCGGCGCCGACAGCAGCCGGAAGAAGACGAACCAGGACGTCAGGTGGGGCACGATCCGCAAGCTCTTCGAGCAGGCGGACACGCAGGCCGGCATCCGGGGAACTGCCTGGGCGGGCTACAACGCGATCACCGAGTACGCCAACCACGTCGCTCCGGCACGCGGGGCGAGTCCGGAGCTGAAGAACGCCGCCCGCGCTGAGCGCGTGATCACGGGAACCGCCGATGACGTCATGGAACGTGCCTTCCGCCTCATGACTGTCTGATGTCCCCCCGCCGGTCTCCTGCTCTGAGAAACGGGAAGCCCCGCTCTCCTTGAGCAGGGGACCGGCCTCACCGACAACGGAAACGGAAGGGCCCCATGAACACGTTCGTAGTCGACTACCACGGAAGCATCAAAGAGCACCACGGCCGGTACCGTGCCCGGCCGGAGGAGGAATGCCCGCACGGCCGAGACCACGATGCCTACCTGGGGATCCCCGACGAGCGGCTGATCCTCAGCGACCCGGAATCGGGTATCGACGTGCTGTACTGCGTGAGGCGCGGCTCCACCACGGAGATTGCCCCGGACGGACAGCCCTTGCACATCCCGGCAGTCGACGGCGACCTCGTGCAGCTCAGCACCAAAGGGCCGCTCGACATCTTCGCGGGCCAGGAGCGGGCCTACCGCTACGGATCCGACCCATACGACCAGATCCAGTACTACGCTTGCTCAGGTGGCCGTTGGTACATCCACACCGTGCTTCTATGGCTCCACGGTGCCCCGATTACCCGTGCCCGCTACACCTCCCCCGAAGACCGCAGGCGGCGCCTGCTGAGGCTCGACCAGGAGGACCACATCACCTACTTGAGGGACCTGCGAGAGCGGCCGTCCGACCCGGCATATGAGTCCGAAGCAGACGAGCTTGAGCGCGTCACGCAGGAACTCGAAGCACTTGCTGCGTGACACCTGAGAAGCCTCAGAAGGCGCCATTCCGGCTGATTTCCCGAGCCTAGCCGCGCTAGAGATTGAACCAGCCAGACCCCACGAGTGCCCGGACCACCAGTGAAGCACCCACCGAAAGGAACTGTTCTGTGAATGCTTGGACCTGTGTCTGCTGCGGGATCTCCAACATCGACCGAGCGAGCTGTGAAGCATGTGGCACACCCAGCCCGACCGCTACGGTCGCCGACCTCGCCGCCACTGCTCTGAAGGATGCGGCTGCTGCTCGTAAGGTCCAGGTTGAGGAAGCTCTGCGCGGAAACGCTCAGTTGGCTGATCACCTTGGGCGCATGGTTGATGTGCATCTGGACGAGGCACTCGCCCGGAGGGCAGACCAGGCCCCGCAGACGGACCAGGTCTGCCCCCTCTGACCCCTCCGCTGCTGCTGGCAGGCCTCGCGTCAGCGGGGCCTTTTGGCCTGGAGGCGGAGCCGGAAGGACCTTGGGTGGGGGAGCGGAGCGGACCCGCCCAACGGGCCGGAGGCCCGGACCCCGTGAAACGGGGTCACTTCCCGCGCGGAGCGCGGGACTCTCAGGGCCCGCGTAGCGGGCAGGTCCGGAGCGAAGCGCAGGACCTCCGGCCCAAAGGGCCGGCCATGGCTCGGAGCGAAGCGCAGAGCCCAGGGCCCGAAGGGCCCTCCGGCCGAGCGCAGCGAGGCCGTTCAGTCCTGAGCGCGCAGCGCTCAGGTACCCGCTCCGCGGG